>NZ_JBMKIP010000018.1:0-618 GCF_049236825.1 Enterobacter cloacae complex sp. SHL001 | reverse complement strand
GAAAATCATCGAACTGGCTGGCTACCTGGATTCTTACATCCCAGAACCAGAGCGTGCGATTGACAAGCCATTCCTGCTGCCAATCGAAGACGTATTCTCCATCTCCGGTCGTGGTACCGTTGTTACCGGTCGTGTAGAGCGCGGTATCATCAAAGTGGGTGAAGAAGTTGAAATCGTTGGTATCAAAGAGACTGCGAAGTCTACCTGTACTGGCGTTGAAATGTTCCGCAAACTGCTGGACGAAGGCCGTGCTGGTGAGAACGTTGGTGTTCTGCTGCGTGGTATCAAACGTGAAGAAATCGAACGTGGTCAGGTTCTGGCGAAGCCAGGCTCAATCAAGCCACACACCAAGTTCGAATCTGAAGTGTACATTCTGTCCAAAGACGAAGGCGGCCGTCATACTCCGTTCTTCAAAGGCTACCGTCCACAGTTCTACTTCCGTACAACTGACGTGACCGGTACCATCGAACTGCCAGAAGGCGTAGAGATGGTAATGCCAGGCGACAACATCAAGATGGTTGTGACGCTGATCCACCCAATCGCGATGGACGACGGTCTGCGTTTCGCAATCCGTGAAGGCGGCCGTACCGTTGGCGCGGGCGTTGTTGCTAAAGTTCT
>NZ_JBMKIP010000017.1:0-23947 GCF_049236825.1 Enterobacter cloacae complex sp. SHL001 | reverse complement strand
CCCGGCGGCTTGCGTGCCGTTGTTCCGTGTCAGTGGAGGCGCATTATAGGGAGTTCTTCTGAAGTGACAAGCACTAAATACAAAAAACTTTCCGTTCGCTCACTTTTCAAACTCAACGCTTATTTATCCCGCGCATCGTCCGTTAAACGCGCAATTTCACGGGCAAAACTGGCGACCTGGGCCCAGTCGGTATAAACCACTTCTTTACGCGTATCCGTTTCCCCGCCCGTCATTTTCATGATCAGGCGGATCATAAAGCGGTCATACCAGCGGTAACGCGGGTAACGCAGCGCGCCAGCAAAGACAGAACAGATATCGGGCTGCCATGGCGAACTTAGCAAAAACTTGCGCGTATAGCTGTTGGTCTGCGGCGTACGCTTCTCCGCTTTACGGGCAACCAGGTTGACCGAGTAAAACGCGCCAGGCAGCTGAGAGAGCTCCGCCGTATGCTTTTTCACAAAGCGATCCAGCGCCGGATGGAAATGGCCGTAACGAATTGAAGCGCCAATGACCACGCGGTCGTAATCTTGCCAGGCAATCTGCTCTGTGCGATTCAGGTTCACCACATCAGAATAAATGCCCAGCTCTTTGAGTTCAGAAGCCAGATATGAAGCAATCTCACGCGTTTGTCCGTCACGCGTTGAGAAAAGAATTAACGTTTTCACCAATGTCTCCTTACTCACGCCAGAATGTTGGGGTAAACAGCACCAGCAGCGTAAAGACCTCAAGACGCCCAAACAGCATATTGGCGATTAAGATCCACTTCGCCACCGGGTTCATACTGGCGAAGTTATCCGCCACGACGCCCAGCCCCGGCCCCAGGTTATTTAACGTTGCCACCACAGAGGCGAAGGCAGAGAAATCATCCACGCCCGTGGCGATAATCGCCAGCATACTGACAATAAAGACCAGCGCATAAGCGGAGAAGAATCCCCACACCGCTTCGAGGATGCGCTCCGGCAGCGCGCGGTTCCCCAGCTTAATACTGTAAACCGCATTCGGGTGGACCAGACGTTTCAACTCACGGTTCCCCTGCTTGAACAGCAGCAGAATGCGGATCACCTTCAGACCGCCGCCCGTTGACCCGGCGCAACCGCCGATAAACGCAGAGCACAACAGCAGCACCGGCAGGAACAGTGGCCAACGCGCAATACTGTCCGTGGTGAAACCAGCGGTTGTCGCCATCGATACCACCTGGAAGAAGGCCTGGTTCAGGGTCGTGACCGCCGAGTTATAAACATCGTGGAACCACAGTACCAGGGTACAGATAACCACCAGGGTCAGCTGGACGCCAATAAACATCCGGAATTCCGGGTCGCGCCAGTACACCTTCAGGCTCCGTCCGCTAAGCAACGAGAAGTGTAGACCGTAGTTACAGCCTGAGATCAGCAAAAAGATGGCAATGATGGTATTGATTGTCGGGCTGTCGAAGTAGCCGACGCTGGCATCGTGGGTGGAGAACCCGCCGATAGCAATAGTCGCAAAGCTATGCCCAATGGCATCAAACGCAGGCATCCCGGCAAACCACAGCGCCAGCGCGCAGGCCACCGTCAGCAGGACATAGATAAGCCACAGGGTTTTCGCCGTCTCCGCAATACGCGGGCGCATCTTGTTATCTTTCAGCGGGCCGGGCATCTCCGCCCGGTAAAGCTGCATCCCCCCGACGCCCAGAATGGGCAGGATAGCCACCGCCAGGACGATGATCCCCATACCGCCGAACCACTGGAGCATCTGCCGGTAAAAGAGAATCGCATGCGGGAGCGAATCCAGCCCCACAAGCGTGGTGGCGCCGGTGGTCGTTAATCCGGAGAACGATTCAAAAAACGCATCCGTGACGGTGAGATTCGGTTGTTCGGAGAAGATAAACGGCAGCGCACCCACGCTTCCCAGTACCGTCCAGAACAGGACCACAATCAGAAACCCCTCCCGGGATTTCAGTTCACCTTTCTCACGGCGGTTTGGCCACCACAGCAGGGAGCCAATCGTCAGCGCGACAAAAAAGGTTTGCGTAAATGCACGCCCCGCGCCGTCCCGGTAGATGAGCGCCACCAGTCCGGGAATGATCATTGTCCCGGAGAAAAGTATGACCAGCAATCCAACGATTCGGGTAATGGCACGAAAATGCATCTCTGCCGCTTCCTTAGGTATTCAAAATTGTGAGGTGGGGATTATTCTTCAATCGGCAGTAATTGCAATGAACCGCGACTAAAATCAGCGAGTTTTGCTGAAAAAGCAGCCAGTTCCGCCTGAGGAAGCGCCACGCGTAATTGCACCATTGCCTGATAATCACTGTGTGCGATGACACCGTTAAACTGTTTAAGCAGTGCTTCGATACCCGATAGCTGGGCGTAATCGCATAACAAAGTATATTCCGTAAGTGGCGTTTTGCGGGTTGTTATCAGCAGATTAAGCGCCTGCTGGACACCACCTCCGTAGGCTTTAACCAGCCCTCCGGTGCCTAACAAAATGCCCCCGTAGTAGCGGACAACAACGGCGGTGATTTCACCCACGCCGCTGCCCATTAACTGGGATAGCATCGGTTTTCCGGCCGTACCCGCCGGTTCACCGTCGTCAGAAAACCCGAGCTGCTGTGAGTCGTCTGGCGGCCCTGCGACCCACGCCACACAGTGATGGCGGGCATCGGGGTGCTGCGCGCGGACGGACTCGACGAACGCCTTCGCCGCCTCCACGCCGTCGGTATGCGCCAGCAGCGTGATAAAGCGGCTTTTCTTGATTTCCTCAACAAAGGTGACCGGCTCGGCCGGTATCAGCCAGCTTTCCATCAGGCCAGCTTCAGATCTCGCGTCATGTTCTCAATGCTGTTCTCGTGAATAACCACGTTATCCTCGATACGAATGCCGCCATACGGCTTCAGCGCTTCAATTTTCTCCCAGTTGAAGTGCTTGCTGAATTGCCCTTCGCGCCACGGCGCCAGCAGGGATTCAATAAAGTAGATGCCCGGCTCGATGGTCAATACCATACGCGGCGCCAGAACGCGGGTGCAGCGAAGATAAGGATATTTAGACGGTGCCGCCAGGTGCGTACCGGTATCATCCTGCATAAAGCCCGCGACGTCATGAACCTGCAAACCCAGCGGGTGACCGATACCATGCGGCATAAATGGCCCGGTCAGATCGTTCTCAACCATCGCCTCTTCGCTCATGTCTTTGACAATCTGATGCTTACGCAGCAGTTTAGCGATGCGCTGATGGAACTGGATGTGATAATCCACGTAGCTGGTTCCGGCTTTCATGGTGCCAATCAGCGCCAGCTGTTCGTCGTTCACGTCTTTGATCAATTGAGCAAAATCGGTGTCCGCATTCGCCGCCCAGGTACGGGTCAGGTCTGCCGCATAACCATTGTACTCAGCCCCCGCGTCCAGCAGGAAGCTGCGCATCTCAGCCGGAACCTGATGATCCAGTTTGGTGTAGTGCAGAACCGAGGCATGTTCATTCAGCGCCACGATGTTGCTGTACGGCACGTCGGTATCGCGGTGGCCGGTCGCCGTCAGGTAGGCCTGATTAATATCGAACTCGCTCATACCGGACTGGAACGCTTCGTGCGCCGCACGGTGGCCATTCACCGCCGTTTTTTGCGCTTCACGCATGCAGTAAAGTTCGTAGTCGGTCTTGTAGGCGCGATAGTAGTGCAGATAATCCAGCACGCCTTTCGGGTTGAGTTTATCTGCCGGAATATCCAGACCCAGCGCACGCTCAGGAACCGGACCAATGTAGCCGATGTTGCCGCGCGCCGCTGGCAGCTGGCTGCCAATGCCGTCTGCTTTTGGCAGCGCAATCACGTCAATTTCTTCGGTCCAGAATGAGGTCGGCAGCGGCTCCACGTTGTGCCAGTAATCGACCGGCAGGTAGAACCACAGTTTCGGCTTGTTCACGCCATCCACCAGCAGCCAGCAATTTGGAACCTGCGTGACAGGCACCCAGGCTTTAAACTGCGGGTTAACCTTGAAGGGATAAGCATGGTCATCAAGAAAAGTATTCATCAGCTCGCCGGAGTGGATCAGCAGGGCATCCAGCTTGAAGCGGGCCAGTACATCGCGGGTACGTTCCTGTAGGGTAACGATATGATTTTTATAAAGCGAAGCCAGTGAGTCCATCATTCTTCCTTTCGTTTTTTTGACCTCAAGTCATCGCATCTTAGCACACCTCACTGCGGCTGCGTGATTTCCACCGACCGTGATCAGCGCAGCAATTTCTTAATGTCTAATTTGCATTTTATTAACATAAATTCCACACTCCGTTTCATCTGGTATGACCAGATCCAATTGCTGGATTCAGGAGACCGACATGCTCTACAAAGGCGACACCCTGTACGTAGACTGGCTGGAAGATGGCATTGCCGAACTGGTGTTCGATGCCCCCGGCTCAGTGAACAAGCTTGATACCGCGACGGTGGCCAGTCTTGGCCAGGCGCTGGATGTACTTGAAAAGCAATCAGATTTGAAAGGGCTGCTGCTGCGCTCCAACAAAGCGGCCTTTATCGTTGGCGCGGATATCACCGAATTCCTGTCGCTGTTCCTGGTGCCCGAAGAACAGCTGAGCCAGTGGCTGCACTTTGCCAACAGCGTTTTTAATCGTCTGGAAGATCTGCCTGTCCCGACCCTTTCCGCCGTTAACGGCTACGCGCTGGGCGGTGGCTGCGAGTGCGTGCTGGCGACCGACTACCGTCTGGCGACGCCGGACCTGCGCATCGGCCTGCCGGAAACCAAGCTGGGCATCATGCCGGGCTTTGGCGGTTCCGTGCGTATGCCGCGCATGCTGGGTGCCGACAGCGCGCTGGAGATCATTGCCGCGGGTAAAGATGTCGGCGCAGAACAGGCGCAGAAAATCGGCCTGGTGGACGGCGTGGTTAAGCCTGAAAAACTGATTGAAGGCGCTGTCGCCATTCTGCGTCAGGCGATTAACGGCGATCTCGACTGGAAAGCCAAACGTCAGCCAAAGCTGGAGCCATTAAAGCTCAGCAAAATTGAAGCCACCATGAGCTTCACCATCGCCAAAGGCATGGTGATGCAGACGGCGGGTAAACACTACCCGGCGCCGATCACGGCGGTGAAAACCATTGAAGCGGCAGCCCGTCTGGGCCGTGATGACGCTCTGAAGCTTGAAAACCAGAGCTTTGTCCCGCTGGCGCACACCAACGAAGCCCGCGCGCTGGTTGGTATCTTCCTTAACGATCAGTTCGTGAAAGGCAAAGCCAAACAACTCACCAAAAACGTTGAAACGCCAAAACACGCGGCGGTACTCGGCGCGGGCATTATGGGGGGCGGCATCGCCTACCAGTCTGCCTGGAAAGGCGTGCCGGTGGTGATGAAGGACATCAACGAGAAATCCCTGACGCTGGGCATGACCGAAGCGGCCAAGCTGCTGAATAAACAGCTTGAGCGCGGCAAAATTGATGGTCTGAAGCTTGCAGGCGTGATCTCCACCATCCAGCCAGTGCTGGAATACAGCGGTTTCGACCGTGTGGACGTGGTGGTTGAAGCGGTCGTCGAGAACCCGAAAGTGAAAAAAGCGGTGCTGGCCGAAACCGAAGACAAGGTGCGTCCGGAAACCGTGCTGGCCTCTAACACCTCCACCATTCCTATCAGCGAACTGGCGAGCGTGCTGAAGCGTCCGGAAAACTTCTGCGGGATGCACTTCTTTAACCCGGTGCACCGCATGCCGCTGGTCGAAGTGATCCGAGGGGAAAAAACCTCCGACGAAACCATCGCCAAAGTGGTGGCGTGGGCGAGCAAGATGGGCAAAACGCCGATCGTGGTTAACGACTGCCCGGGCTTCTTCGTTAACCGCGTGCTGTTCCCGTACTTCGCCGGTTTCAGCCAGCTGCTGCGCGACGGCGCAGACTTCCGCAAAATCGACAAAGTGATGGAAAAACAGTTCGGCTGGCCGATGGGCCCGGCGTATCTGCTGGACGTTGTCGGCATCGACACTGCCCATCACGCGCAGGCGGTGATGGCGGCGGGCTTCCCGCAGCGCATGCAGAAAGATTATCGCGACGCCATTGATGCCCTGTTCGACGCCAACCGCTTCGGGCAGAAAAACGGTCTGGGCTTCTGGCGCTATAAAGAAGACAGCAAAGGCAAACCGAAGAAAGAAGAAGATCCGGCGGTGGATGGCCTGCTGGCCGACGTCAGTCAGCCAAAACGCGACTTCACCGACGATGAGATCATCGCACGGATGATGATCCCAATGGTCAACGAAGTGGTGCGCTGCCTCGAAGAAGGCATTATCGCCAGCCCGGCAGAAGCGGATATGGCGCTGGTGTACGGCCTCGGCTTCCCTCCGTTCCACGGAGGCGCGTTCCGCTGGCTGGATACGCTCGGCAGCGCCCGCTATCTCGATATGGCTCAGCAGTACCAGCACCTCGGCCCGCTTTATGAGGTGCCGGAAGGGCTGCGTAACAAAGCGCGCCATAACGAACCCTACTACCCAGCAGTTGAGCCAGCCCGTCCGGTTGGCGAACTGAAAACGGCTTAAGGAGTCACAATGGAAAAGGTTGTCATTGTTGATGCGATTCGCACCCCGATGGGCCGTTCAAAAGGCGGTGCGTTCCGTAACGTGCGCGCGGAAGATCTCTCCGCGCACCTGATGCGTAGCCTGCTGGCGCGTAACCCGGCGCTGGACCCAGCAGCGCTGGACGATATTTACTGGGGCTGCGTGCAGCAGACGCTGGAGCAGGGCTTTAACATCGCCCGTAACGCGTCCCTGCTGGCGGAGATCCCGCATTCGGTTCCGGCCGTCACCGTCAACCGTCTTTGCGGTTCGTCGATGCAGGCGCTGCACGACGCGGCACGGATGATCATGACCGGCGATGCGCAGGCCTGTCTGGTGGGCGGCGTGGAGCACATGGGCCACGTGCCGATGAGCCACGGGGTCGATTTCCATCCAGGCATGAGCCGCAACGTGGCGAAAGCCGCCGGTATGATGGGCCTGACCGCCGAGATGCTCTCCCGTCTGCACGGCATCAGCCGTGAGATGCAGGATGCGTTTGCCGCGCGCTCGCATGCCCGCGCCTGGGCCGCCACGCAGTCTGGTGCCTTTAAGAATGAGATCATCCCAACCGGCGGTCACGACGCAGACGGCGTACTGAAGCAGTTCAGCTACGACGAAGTTATCCGCCCGGAAACCACGGTCGAAGCGCTTTCTACCCTGCGTCCGGCGTTTGATCCGGTCACCGGTACGGTAACGGCGGGCACCTCGTCTGCCCTGTCCGACGGTGCCGCCGCGATGCTGGTGATGAGCGAGAGCCGCGCCCGCGAATTAGGCCTGACGCCACGCGCCCGCGTGCGTTCGATGGCAGTCGTGGGCTGCGATCCTTCCATCATGGGTTACGGTCCGGTTCCGGCGTCAAAACTGGCGCTGAAAAAAGCGGGGCTGAGCGCAAGTGATATCGACCTCTTTGAGATGAACGAAGCGTTCGCCGCGCAGATCCTGCCGTGCATTAAAGATCTGGGGCTGATGGATCAGATCGACGAGAAGATTAACCTCAACGGCGGCGCGATCGCCCTCGGTCACCCGCTGGGCTGCTCCGGGGCGCGTATCAGTACCACGCTGATTAACCTGATGGAACGCAAAGATGCCCAGTTCGGACTGGCAACGATGTGTATTGGGTTGGGTCAGGGTATCGCGACGGTGTTTGAGAGGGTGTAGTATCTCAAAGTAACGTAGGCCCGATAAGCATCGCGCCATCGGGCTTTTGCCGGGAGGCGCTACGCTTTCCCGGCCTACGAAGAGAAAAAGTTTAGTTGCCGTTCTTCCCGCCTGTCAGGGGCGGGTTTTTTACGTTATTGCAGCAGCGAAATATCCGCCACGCGCAGGAACAGCTCACGCAGTTTCTCAAGCATCGAGAGACGGTTAATCCGCAGCTCTTTATCTTCCACGTTCACCATCACCTTCTCGAAGAAGGCGTCGATGACGTCACGCAGCTCCGCCAGCTCCACCAGTGCTTCCTGGTAGCGACCTTCCGCGAAATACGGCTCCAGCTTGTCGCGCAGCACCACAACCTGCATCGCCAGAGAAATCTCTTCCGGCTCTTTCAGGGTTGCAGCGTTGACGCGCTCGTTCAGCGTTTCGTCGGATTTCGCGAGGATGTTGGATACACGCTTGTTGGCCGCGGCCAGCGCAGACGCCGCTTCCAGCGTACGGAAGTGGGATACCGCTTTCATACGCGCATCGAAATCTGCCGGACGGGTCGGACGACGCGCCAGCACCGCCTGAATGGTATCAACGGAGTAACCTTCGTCCTGATACCACGCGCGGAAACGACCGAGCATAAAGTCGATAACATCATCCACAACCTTCGCGTTGGTCAGCTTATCGCCGTACAGACGTACCGCTTCTTCGGTCAGCGTTTGCAGATCGAGGTTGAGGTTCTTCTCTACGATGATTCGCAGCACGCCCAGCGCAGCGCGACGCAGCGCAAACGGGTCTTTATCGCCTTTCGGATGCTGACCGATACCGAAGATACCCGCCAGGGTGTCCATCTTATCGGCAATCGCCACGGCGCAGGCAACCGGGTTAGACGGCAGATCGTCACCGGCAAAGCGCGGCTGATACTGCTCGTTCAGGGCTACCGCCACGTCTTCCGCTTCGCCATCGTGACGCGCGTAGTGCATACCCATCACGCCCTGAGTGTCGGTAAATTCGAACACCATGTTGGTCATCAGGTCGCACTTGGAGAGCAGGCCCGCACGGGTAGCGTGGTTAACGTCGGCGCCAATTTCACGGGCAATCCAGCCGGACAGCTCCGCGATACGGTCGGTCTTGTCGCGTAGCGTACCCAGCTGCTGCTGGAACAGTACGGTTTGCAGACGCGGCAGGTTGTCTTCCAGACGTTTTTTACGGTCGGTATTGAAGAAGAACTCGGCATCCGCCAGACGCGGACGCACCACTTTCTCGTTACCGGAGATAATCTGGCTCGGATCTTTCGATTCGATGTTCGCCACGAAGATGAAGTTTGGCAGCAGCTTGCCGTCGTTGGCGTAAACCGGGAAGTACTTCTGGTCACCCTTCATGGTGTAAACCAGCGCTTCTGCCGGAACGGCCAGGAATTTCTCTTCGAATTTCGCGGTCAGTACAACCGGCCATTCGACCAGCGAAGTCACCTCTTCCAGCAGGCTGTCGCTCAGATCGGCATTACCGCCAATTTTGCGCGCCGCGTCTTCTGCGTCCGCTTTGATTTTGGCTTTACGCTGTTCGTAGTCAGCAATGACCTTGCCGCGCTCCAGCAGGATCTGCGGGTACTGGTCAGCATTGTCGATGGTGAACTCCGGCTCGCCCATAAAGCGATGGCCGCGGATCACGCGATCGGACGCCACGCCCAGAATGGTCGCCGGGATAACGGTATCGCCCAGCAGCAGGGTCACGGTGTGAACCGGACGCACAAAGTGTACGTCGGACGCGCCCCAGCGCATCAGCTTAGGAATCGGCAATTTTGCCAGCGAGGTCGCGATCATGTCAGGCAGCAGCGCTTCGGCGCTTTCGCCTTTCACATGGGCACGATACAGCAGCCATTCACCTTTGTCGGTGGTCAGACGCTCGGCCTGATCAACGGTGATGCCGCAGCCGCGCGCCCAGCCTTCTGCCGCTTTGCTCGGCTTGCCTTCCGCGTCGAACGCCTGAGCAATGGCCGGGCCACGTTTTTCAACTTCGCGATCCGGCTGGGACGCCGCCAGGTTTGCCACTTTCAGCGCCAGACGACGCGGCGCAGCAAACCACTCAATTTTACCGTGCGCCAGGCCAGCGTTATCCAGCTCAGCAGTGACGTTCGCAGCGAAAGATTCAGCCAGGCTGCGCAGGGCTTTTGGTGGCAGCTCTTCAGTGCCGATTTCCACCAGGAAAGTTTTCTCAGACATGGCCGCCTCTTATTTGTTTCGGTTGCACATCGGGAAGCCAAGGGCTTCACGGGACGCGTAGTAAGCTTCTGCAACGGCTTTGGTCAGGGTACGAATACGCAGAATGTAGCGCTGACGTTCAGTCACGGAGATCGCTTTGCGGGCATCCAGCAGGTTGAAGCTGTGGGCAGCCTTCAGAATACGCTCGTAGGCAGGCAGCGGCAGCGGAGTCTCCAGCGCCAGCAGCTGCTGGGCTTCTTTCTCGTACTGCTCGAAGCAGGTGAACAGGAAGTCCACGTCCGCGTATTCGAAGTTATAGGTGGATTGCTCCACTTCGTTCTGATGGAACACGTCGCCGTAGGTGGTTTTACCCAGCGGGCCGTCGCTCCAGACCAGGTCGTAAACGCTGTCTACGCCCTGAATGTACATGGCCAGACGTTCCAGACCATAGGTGATTTCGCCGGTAATCGGTTTACATTCCAGACCGCCAACCTGCTGGAAGTAAGTGAACTGGGTCACTTCCATGCCGTTCAGCCACACTTCCCAACCCAGACCCCAGGCACCCAGCGTTGGGTTTTCCCAGTTATCTTCCACGAAACGAATGTCGTGAATGGTTGGATCCATACCCAGCTCTTTCAGTGACCCGAGGTACAGTTCCTGAATGTTGTCGGGTGATGGCTTAATCACCACCTGGAACTGATAGTAGTGCTGCAAACGGTTCGGGTTTTCGCCGTAACGGCCATCGGTCGGACGACGGGATGGCTGCACATAGGCGGTCGCCATTGGCTCTGGCCCTAACGCGCGCAGGCTGGTCATCGGGTGTGAGGTGCCTGCGCCAACTTCCATGTCCAAAGGTTGAACAATGGTGCAGCCCTGACGAGCCCAGTAATCCTGTAAGGTCAGGATCAGGCCCTGGAAGGTCTTGGTATCAAACTTTTGCATAGTATTTCGTGCTGGATACGTGTGGTTTTAAATGGAAGGGATCAGTATACCCGCTGGCTGCAAGATATACAGTACGAAACGGGGTTGTTTAGGGAAAATTGGGGAATAAGCCCTACAGCCAGAACCTGCGAAGGCTCTGGTTGCTGCTTATACGAGCAATTTAACGCATTGAGAGATGTAAAAACTGGCCGTCTGCATCAAAAGAGCAGACAAAGCCCTCTTTACGCGCCGTATAGCCTTTCAGTTCATAGCTGCCCTGAAAGCGCTCGAAGCCGTTTATATGAATTTTCTGTGCTTCGGAATTATAGCGGTGAGCCGCCTGATCCCTGCACAGCTGTTCCATATTCAGGGAACGCTCCGGGCTCATTTTCCCCTGCTGCGCTTTTTGGACAGGTATCTCCTCAGAAGCACTGCATCCTGTTAATAAGAGCAGCAGAAAGAGTGACACCCCACGCTTCATCATCATTTTTATTACCGCCCTGGTCAGTGGCTGTTATTTTTAGTAGCAACACGTTTATAGATTAAAGTCCGTCATTCTGCGAATCTCGCCAGCTCCCTACAAGTTAGCCTGGCTAAACTCAGAATTTTCCAAGGGAAAAGTTTTACACAATCGCAGTCACACTTTTTTTATCAGGAATACAGAGGAACTGATGCAGTCAAAAATTAACTGGATTGATAACCTGCGGGGAATAGCCTGTCTGATGGTGGTGATGATCCACACAACGACCTGGTATGTCACGAACGCGCACAGTATCAGCCCTGTTAACTGGGATGTCGCCAATATTCTGAACTCGGCCTCCCGCGTGAGCGTCCCGCTGTTCTTTATGATTTCCGGTTTTCTCTTTTTTGGCGAGCGTAGCGCGCAGCCAAGACATTTCATCCGTATTGTCTCCTGTCTGCTGTTTTACAGCGCCATTTCGCTGCTCTATATCATCCTGTTCACTTCAATTAACGCTGAACGTTCCCTGCTCAATTTGTTGCAAAAACCGGTGTTCTATCATCTGTGGTTTTTCTTCGCGATAATCGTTATCTATCTGGTGTCACCGTTAATTCAGGTAAAAAACGTCAGCGGTAAAATGCTGCTGGCCTTGATGGTAATAATCGGGATCGTGGCCAACCCGAATACCGTTTCACAGAAAATTGATGGCTTTGAATGGCTGCCCGTTAACCTTTATATCACCGGGGATACGTTTTATTACGTGCTGTACGGCATGCTGGGGCGCGCCATTGGCATGATGGAGACGCAAAAGCGAGGAATAAACTGGCTATGCGCGGCCGCGTTTCTCGTCGGTGTGTTTATTATCTCTCGCGGGACGCTGCATGAGCTGCAATGGCGCGGCAACTTTGCCGATACCTGGTATCTCTACTGCGGGCCGATGGTCTTTATCTGCGCGATCTCTCTGCTGACGCTGGTTAAAAACACCCTGAATGCCCGCCCGCTTCCGGTGCTGGGGTTTATCTCTCGCCACTCGCTGGGCATTTACGGTTTTCACGCGCTGGTGATCCACGCCCTGCGCACCCGCGGCGTTGAGCTTAAAAGCTGGCCGGTGCTGGATATTGTCTGGATATTTACCGTTACGCTGGTTGTCAGCCTGCTGCTGTCAATGTTGCTGCAAAGAATCGATACGCGCAGGTTTGTAAGCTAACCCGGTTGAAGGCTGGTAGGCCGGGTAAGCGTTAGCGCCACCCGGCTCCTGTTTATGACATTAGCGGCAAAAGCTGCTGATAGATTTTGCGGAACACGTCTCGTCTATCAGCATAGCGAGCATGATTTTTCGCATCAGGACGATGCTGCCGTTCAAGCGGCAGCTGGGGCAAAAGCTGGTGCAGTGGTTTATCCGGGTTCAGCGCAATTTGCGCCAGCCGTGCCGCACCGAGCGCCGGGCCGACATCGCCTCCCGTACGATAGTCCAGCTGCAACCCGCTGATATCGGAAAGCATTTGCCGCCAGTAGCTGCTTCGTGCACCGCCGCCAATTAACGTAATGCTGGATGGCGTCAGTCCACAGTCATGCACGACATCCATTCCGTCCGCCAGAGCATAGCCAACGCCTTCAAGCACCGCGCGCGCAAGCTCTGCCGGGCCGTGCTGATGGGTAAGACCGAAGAACACCCCTTTCGCTTCCGGGTTGTTATGCGGCGTCCGCTCGCCGGAAAGGTACGGTAAAAACCAGACCGCACCGGCATTATCATCTGCCTGCTGTGCCGCTGTGATAAGCGCCGGGACGTCCGCCATTCCGGTTAGCTTTGCCGCCCAGTCGAGGCAGGAAGCCGCGCTCAGCATCACCGACATCAAATGCCATTTACCCGGCAACGCGTGGCAGAAGCTGTGTACGGCGCTTCCAGGGTTGCTACGATACCCGTCACTGACGGCAAAATAGACGCCGGAGGTACCGAGTGAGAGCATGGCCTGCCCTGCCTCGACCATCCCCACGCCGACCGCACCCGCCGCATTATCGCCGCCGCCGGCAACGACAGGTACGGCTGGCATGTTCCAGCGTTCAGCAACAGAAGGCTGTAAAGCCCCCGTGATTTCACTGCCTTCAAACAGCGCAGGCATATGGTCGCGCGTCAGCTGGCAGGCATCCAGCATCGCCTCGCTCCAGTCCCGTTTCGCCACGTCGAGCCACATCGTGCCCGCGGCGTCAGACATGTCGCTGGCAAAATCCCCCGTCATGCGAAAACGCAGGTAGTCTTTCGGCAACAGAACCTTCGCCACCTGACGAAAAATCTCAGGCTCATGGCGCTGCACCCACAGGAGTTTTGGCGCGGTAAAACCGGGCATCATCAGGTTGCCCGTAATTTCACGGGATGCAGGCACACGCTCCTCAAGGATCGCGCACTCTTCCGCACAGCGGCCATCGTTCCAGAGAATAGCCGGGCGCAGAACGCGATGCTGACTATCCAGCAACGTTGCGCCATGCATTTGCCCGGCAATGCCCAGCGCTTTCACGTCGCGCAGGCTATGCTGCTCGCCTAAGGCTTTCATCGCACGCTCTGTCGCCTGCCACCACTGCTCCGGATCTTGTTCCGACCAAAGCGGATACGGACGTGAAACCTGCAACTTTTCAGTCTGCGTGGCTAATACATCGCCCTGCTCGCTTAACAGGATGGCTTTCACCCCCGACGTGCCAAGATCGATCCCGATATACATGTGGTGGCTCCTTTGACGAAAATGCCCGGTGGCGCTGCGCTTACCGGGCCTGGATGCTGTTATTTATCGAACAGGTAGTGATTGACCAGGTTTTCCAGCAGCTCCTGATGGCCACTCTGATGCTGCGGCGCAAGCTGATGCTGTTCAGCGTACTTCGCGATCTCCGCAAGCGATAACTGACCTTTCAAAATTTGCTGGCCCAGCTCACTGTTCCAGCCGCTGTAGCGCTTCGCCACGCGCTTATCCAGCTCACCGTCTTCAATCATACGGGCCGCCACTTTCAGCGCCAGCGCCATGGTGTCCATCGCGCCAATATGCCCGTAGAACAGATCGTATTTGTCGGTGCTCTGGCGACGCACTTTGGCGTCGAAGTTCAGGCCGCCGGTGGTGAAACCGCCCGCTTTGATGATCTCGTACATCACCAGCGCATTCTCTTCCACGCTGTTCGGGAACTGGTCGGTATCCCAGCCCAGCTGTGGATCACCACGGTTAGCATCGACAGAGCCGAAGATGCCCAGCGCAATCGCAGAGGCAATTTCGTGATGGAACGAGTGGCCCGCCAGGGTAGCGTGGTTAGCCTCAATATTCACTTTGATCTCTTTTTCCAGACCAAACTGCTTCAGGAAGCCATACACGGTGGCGACATCATAATCATACTGATGCTTGGTTGGCTCCTGTGGTTTTGGCTCAATCAGCAGCGTGCCGCGGAAACCGATTTTGTGTTTGTGGTCCACAACCATCTGCATAAAGCGACCAATCTGCTCACGCTCCTGTCGCAGGTCGGTATTCAGCAGCGTTTCATAGCCTTCACGACCACCCCAGAGTACATAGTTCTCACCGCCCAGCTGATGCGTGGCGTTCATCGCGGTCACGACCTGGGTTGCCGCCCAGCTGAAGACTTCCGGGTCCGGGTTGGTTGCCGCACCCGCGCCATAGCGAGGATTGGTAAAGCAGTTAGCCGTACCCCAGAGCAGCTTGACGCCGCTTTGCTGCTGTTTTTCAGCCAGTACGTCGACCATCTGCGCGAAATTGTTCAGATACTCTTTCAGCGATGCCCCTTCCGGCGACACGTCCACATCGTGGAAACAGTAGTACGGCACGTTCAGCTTATGGAAGAACTCGAACGCGACGTCGGCTTTACGCTTCGCCAGCTCAATGGCCTCGCCCGGCTGTTGCCATGGACGGTCAAAAGAGCCCACGCCGAACATATCGGCACCGTTCCAGCAGAAGGTGTGCCAGTAGCAGGCGGCAAAGCGCAAGTGATCTTCCATGCGCTTACCCAGCACCAGCTCATCCGGGTTGTAGTGACGAAATGCTAAAGGATTGGTCGTTTTCGTGCCTTCGAAACGAACGCGATCGAGTTGGTCGAAATAAGCTTGCATATTGAGCTCCATAATCAGGGTATGCGGCGTGGTCTTGCTTCTGGAGTAATAGTGAATAGACATTGGAGGTTGCTCAATTACGTTATTTCACACTGCTATTGAGATAATGCGCAATTGTGCGCTGGCTCGCAAAATAATGCGCAGACAAACTATTTTTCGGCGCGCATTCCAGAATCAAATGTAATTAATAGGTTACGCTTTTTAAAATCCGATCGCGGTCATAAATTCAGAAATAAACCAAATATCGTAATGAGAAGATAAAAATCTGTAATTGCCAGCAGGCCTTTCCACGTTAAAAATTTGCTGCGTCTCAGCAGTGAACGTTTCTTTTATCTCAGCTACACATACCCCTACAAAAAGGCCTAATAATTATGAAGATAAAGAACCTGACCCTAACGCTCTGCACTACTCTCCTGCTTGCAAGCTTTGCCGGACACGCCAAAGAGGTCAAAATCGGCATGGCGATTGATGACTTACGCCTGGAGCGCTGGCAAAAAGATCGCGATATCTTTGTTAAAAAAGCGGAATCTCTCGGCGCGGAGGTGTTCGTTCAGTCCGCTAACGGCAACGAAGAGACGCAAATGTCGCAAATCGAGAATATGATCAACCGTGGCGTCGATGTGCTGGTCATTATCCCGTATAACGGCCAGGTATTAAGCAACGTGGTGAAAGAAGCGAAACAGGAAGGGATAAAAGTCCTGGCTTATGACCGCATGATTAATAATGCCGATATTGATTATTATATTTCGTTCGACAATGAAAAGGTGGGCGAATTACAGGCTAAAAGCCTGGTCGCAAAAGTGCCACAAGGGAATTATTTCCTGATGGGCGGCTCGCCCGTGGATAACAACGCCAAACTGTTCCGCCAGGGACAAATGAAAGTGCTGAAGCCGTATATCGACGAGGGCAAAATTAAAGTCGTCGGCGACCAGTGGGCTGACGGCTGGTTACCGGAAAACGCGCTGAAAATTATGGAAAACGCGTTGACCGCAAATAACAACAAAATCGATGCGGTGGTGGCCTCTAACGATGCCACTGCGGGTGGCGCCATTCAGGCGCTGAGCGCGCAGGGACTGGCCGGGAAAGTCGCTATTTCCGGACAGGACGCCGACCTTGCGGGTGTAAAACGCATCATCGCGGGTACCCAGACCATGACGGTGTATAAGCCCATTACCGAGCTTGCCAATACGGCCGCCGAAATTGCCGTTGAGCTGGGCAATGGCCAGCAACCTAAAGCAGACGCGACGTTAAATAACGGCCTGAAAGACGTACCTGCTCGCCTGCTTACCCCTATCGAAGTCAACAAAGAGAATATTGACGCCACCGTGGTGAAAGACGGTTTCCATAAGAAGAGTGAACTGTAATCCAGCGCAGCCCCTGCCCGGCAGGGGCGCATTGACCTGCCCTGTTCATCTGTTGGGCTATGCGGAGCAGTTATGTCTTATTTACTTGAAATGAAAAGCATCACCAAAGCCTTCGGGGCGGTGAAAGCAGTCGATAACGTAAGCCTGCGGCTGAATCCCGGCGAAGTGATGTCGCTGTGCGGCGAAAATGGCTCGGGAAAATCCACGCTGATGAAAGTGTTGTGCGGGATCTACCCGCACGGCAGCTACGAGGGCGAAATCGTTTTTGCCGGTGAGGTGCTCCAGGCCACGCACATTCGCGATACCGAACGTAAAGGCATCGCTATCATTCACCAGGAGCTGGCGGTGGTGAAGCACCTTACCGTGCTGGAAAATATCTTTCTCGGTGCCGAACTCTCACGCCACGGCGTACTGGATTACGACACCATGACGCTGCGCTGCGAAAAACTGCTGGCTCAGGTGAGCCTGGCTATCTCACCGGATACGCGCGTGGGCGACTTAGGTTTAGGCCAGCAGCAGCTGGTCGAGATCGCCAAGGCGCTGAACAAACAGGTGCGCCTGCTGATCCTCGACGAACCAACCGCCTCACTCACCGAACAGGAAACCGCCGTACTGCTCAATATCATCCGCGATCTGCAAAACCACGGTATCGCCTGCATCTATATTTCGCACAAGCTCAGTGAGGTGAAAGCCATTTCCGACACCATCTGCGTCATCCGCGACGGGCAGCACATCGGCACGCGTGAAGCAGAAGGCATGAGCGAGGATGACATCATCACCATGATGGTGGGTCGCGAACTCACCGCGCTGTATCCCAACGAACCGCACACCATCGGCGAAGAGCTCCTGCGCGTGGAAAACCTGACGGCGTGGCATCCCGTTAACCGCCATATCAAGCGCGTGGATAACCTCTCCTTCTCGCTGCACCGCGGCGAAATTCTCGGCATTGCGGGTTTAGTGGGTGCCGGAAGAACCGAGGCCGTGCAGTGTCTCTTTGGCATCTGGCCGGGGCGCTGGGAAGGCAAAATTTATATCGACGGTCAGCCGGTAAAAATCGACAACTGCCAGCAGGCTATTGCTAAGGGCATTGCCATGGTGCCAGAAGATCGCAAAAAAGACGGCATCGTGCCGGTAATGGCGGTGGGAAAAAATATCACGCTGGCGGCGCTCAGCCAGTTTTCCGGCGCGCTGAGCAGCCTGGATGATGCCGCAGAACAGCAGTGTATTCTCCAGTCGCTTGCCCGGCTTAAGGTGAAAACCTCCTCGCCGGAGCTGGCGATAGGACGCCTGAGCGGCGGCAACCAGCAGAAAGCGATTCTGGCGCGCTGCCTGCTGCTTAATCCGCGCATTTTAATTCTGGACGAACCCACCCGCGGGATCGATATCGGCGCGAAGTATGAAATCTACAAGCTGATCAACCAGCTTGTGCAGCAAGGGATTGCCGTCATTGTTATCTCGTCCGAATTGCCTGAAGTGCTGGGGCTGAGCGACCGCGTGCTGGTCATGCATGAAGGGAAACTCAAAGCCAACCTGAACAACCAGAACCTGACGCAAGAGCAGGTGATGGAAGCTGCCTTAAGGAGCGAACGCCATGTCGAAAAGCAACCCGTCTGATATCAAAGTCGCTGTTCCGACGCCCGGTGCGTTCGCAGGACTTAAATCGCTGAATCTGCAAGTTTTTGTAATGATTGCCGCCATTATCGTGATCATGTTGTTCTTTACCTGGATGACCGATGGCTCCTATTTGAGCGCACGTAACGTCTCTAACCTGCTGCGTCAAACCGCCATCACCGGGATCCTGGCGGTGGGGATGGTCTTTGTGATTATCTCAGCGGAAATTGACCTGTCGGTAGGGTCGATGATGGGTCTGCTCGGCGGCGTGGCGGCAATTTTTGACGTCTGGCTCGGCTGGCCGCTGCCGCTGACGATTGCGGTCACGCTGGTGCTGGGTCTGCTGCTGGGGGCGTGGAATGGCTGGTGGGTGGCCTACCGTAAAGTCCCGTCGTTTATCGTCACCTTAGCGGGGATGCTGGCCTTCCGCGGCATTCTGATTGGGATCACCAACGGCACCACCGTCTCCCCGACCAGCGCCTCGATGTCCCAGATTGGCCAAAGCTACCTCTCTGATGGCGTCGGTTTTACGATCGGCGTGGTTGGGCTGATGGCGTTTGTCGCGTGGCAATGGCGAGGACGCATGCGTCGCCAGGCGCTGGGGCTGGCCTCGCCTGCCTCAACCTCGGTTGTCGGCCGTCAGGCGCTTACTGCGGTGATTGTGCTGGGGGCCATCTGGCTGTTAAACGATTATCGCGGCGTCCCAACGCCCGTTCTGCTGCTGGCGCTGTTGCTGTTAGGTGGGATGTTTATGGCCACACGTACCGCATTTGGTCGCCGTATTTATGCCATCGGCGGCAATCTGGAAGCCGCGCGTTTATCTGGTATCAACGTAGAACGCACCAAACTCGCCGTTTTTGCCATCAACGGCCTGATGGTGGCCATCGCGGGGCTGATCCTCAGTTCGCGACTGGGGGCGGGCTCCCCGTCTGCGGGTAACATTGCCGAGCTGGACGCCATTGCCGCCTGCGTGATTGGCGGGACCAGCCTCGCCGGGGGCATTGGCAGCGTGGCGGGGGCGGTGATGGGCGCATTTATTATGGCTTCGCTGGATAACGGGATGAGTATGATGGACGTGCCGACGTTTTGGCAGTATATCGTCAAGGGTGCCATTCTTTTGCTGGCAGTCTGGATGGACTCTGCCACCAAGCGGCGCGCCTGATAACACTATCGTGACTAATTTGGGAAATGAGCCATGTTTGAAAAGCGTCACCGCATTACGTTGTTATTCAATGCCAACAAAGCCTATGACCGGCAGGTGGTTGAAGGGGTTGGCGAATATTTGCAGGCGTCGCAA
Organism: Enterobacter cloacae complex sp. SHL001; assembly: GCF_049236825.1. Classification (NCBI taxonomy): domain Bacteria; kingdom Pseudomonadati; phylum Pseudomonadota; class Gammaproteobacteria; order Enterobacterales; family Enterobacteriaceae; genus Enterobacter; species Enterobacter cloacae complex sp. SHL001. The sequence goes on along the minus strand of NZ_JBMKIP010000017.1, from coordinate 4,348 downwards.
TCCGAATGGGATATTTTCATCGAAGAAGATTTTCGTACCCGTCTGGAGAACATCAAAGACTGGCTGGGAGATGGGGTCATCGCTGACTTTGACGACCCCGTGATTGAACAGTTGCTGAGTGGCGTCGACGTGCCTATCGTGGGCGTTGGCGGCTCTTACCATACACCGGAACATTACCCCCCCGTTCACTACATCGCCACGGATAACCATGCTCTGGTCGAGACCGCCTTCCTCCATTTAAAGGAGAAAGGCGTACATCGTTTTGCGTTTTACGGATTGCCCGCCACCAGCGGAAAGCGCTGGGCGATGGAGCGTGAATATGCCTTCTGCCAGCTGGTTGCCCAGGAGAAATATCGCGGCGTCGTTTATCAGGGGCTGGAAACCGCGCCAGAAAACTGGCAGCACGCACAAAATCGCCTGGCTGACTGGCTGCAAACGCTGCCGCCCCAGACAGGGATTATCGCCGTGACGGACGCCCGCGCCCGCCACGTATTACAGGTGTGCGAACATTTGCATATTCCGGTGCCTGAAAAGCTGTGCGTGATTGGTATTGATAACGAAGAGCTTACGCGCTATCTGTCGCGCGTGGCGCTCTCATCCGTGGCTCAGGGTACCCGTCAGATGGGCTATCAGGCCGCAAAGCTGCTGCACAGACTGTTAGACAACGAATCCCTGCCGCTCCAGCGTCTGCTGGTTCCGCCCGTTCGCGTGGTCGAGCGTCGCTCAACTGACTACCGCTCCTTAAACGATCCGGCCGTGATTCAGGCGATGCACTACATTCGCAATCATGCCTGCAAAGGGATTAAGGTCGATCAGGTGCTCGATTCGGTCGGCATTTCACGTTCGAATCTGGAGAAGCGGTTCAAAGAGGAAGTCGGTGAGACGATTCACGCCGTGATCCATGCGGAAAAGCTGGAGAAAGCGCGCAGTCTGCTGATCTCCACCTCGCTGTCGATCAACGAGATTTCACAGATGTGCGGCTATCCGTCGCTTCAGTATTTCTATTCGGTGTTCAGAAAAGAGTATGACACCACGCCGAAGGAGTACCGGGAACGGTACAGTGAAGTCCTGCTCTAGAAAAAAGAACGCCTTCCAGTGGAAGGCGTTTTTCATTACATATGTGCGGCAATCAGTCGCTGGTTATCCTGGTACATGGAGAACAGGTAATTGTTATAACGCTGTCCCTGAGTGGAATAACCTTTCAGCTTGTGGATCATCGCCGTAGCCGTTACTTCCTGATCCGCCTTACGCAGCTGAGCGCGTGACTTACGGAACGAGGAGTAGGCCGGGTGGGTGTTCAGGTTCACCACATAGGCATTCACGGAATCTTTCACCGATTCAAACTGTGAATAGCCTTTCACCTTGCCGGGTGCATTAGTACAACGACCTTTTGCGCATTTCATGCCAAACAGATTGTTGTTGTTGCGCGCCAGCTTCGAGGTGCCCCAACCGCTTTCGGCGGCGGCCATTGTCGCGACCATACTGCCTGGAATAATGTCCACACGCTCTAACAGAGTGTTCCACGGCACACGACGCGTGTTCCCGCTCCACTTCACTTTATAGCGTTTGGCGATGTCTTTCAGGCGAGTGCGCTCAGACGGCGACCAGCGGCTATCGTACTGTTTGGAGATCAGCCAGTTACGATCCGCAGTAATCGCGGCATTTTGACTTTTAATGTAAGGCATTACCGTCCGGAGAAACGCTTTTTTCCTTGGTGTCCCGGAAGGGTATTTTCGCAAATCAGGAAGTGAACTACTCTTTGCACTATTGCGAGAATACTCTTGTTTACTGCTAACCTTACTGCTTGTCGTCTTTATTACGTGGGCTTTCTTACTCGTTGTATCCGCGTGCGTCTTTGCAAGCACCTCACCTGAAAATGCCATGGTGAGTAACATGAGTATCGCGGCCCCATATCGTCGAATGGGAGTCGATATCATTAGGTCTCCTGGTCGGATATAAACATTCCAACACCTTATTTTCTTCAAAAATTTGAGAGCGGAATCTCAAATCATACCAAAAATAGTCCTCAAGAGCACGTATACAAATAGTCCAATTCCGAAACTATGTCATCCGGAACATGCTCATTAAATCACCAGCACTGGAAAAATGTGCGCGATATCGCAGATAACTGCCTAATTTTGCGCGGGATCACTCATCCCTTCGCGTCCTCCTGGCAGAAAGCCTCAGAGGAGGAGTTTTTCCCCTGAGCCGAGTGGCACACTGGTCAAAAATGCCGCGACAGGAAAATGGAATGAAACGCACTGCATTAGCTGTTCTGATGTTACCCGCATTCGCGCATGCCGACTGGTCATCGCCGGAATTTAACGCGTTTAGCGCTGAAGGTACCGGCGTCTTTACCAGCCAGGCAACGCTTGCGAAGGGTACCCGCCCGCTGACGTTGAGTCTTGATAACGCGTGCTGGCAGCCGACAGGTGCCATTAAACTCAACGAGATGCTGTCGCTCAAACCCTGCGAAGGGACCCCACCGCAGTGGCGGTTATTCCGTGACGGCGTTTATCAGATGCGTATTGATACGCGCTCGGGAACGCCGACGCTGATGTTGACGGTACAAAGTGCGGCGCCACAGCCTGTCGCAAACGTTACCCGCCAGTGCCCGAAGTGGGACGGCAAACCGCTCACGATCGATGTCGTTAACACCTTTCCGGAAGGCACGGTGGTGCGTGATTTTTACAGCAAACAGACCGCGACCGTTCAAAACGGCAAAGTAATTCTTCAGCCAGCCGCCAACAGCAATGGCCTGCTGCTGCTTGAGCGCGCCGAGACGGACAAACCCGCGCCATTCAGCTGGCAAAACGCCACCGTCTATTTCGTGCTGACCGATCGCTTCGTAAATGGCGACCCCACCAACGACAACAGCTATGGCCGCCATAAAGACGGTATGCAGGAGATTGGTACTTTCCACGGCGGCGATCTGAAAGGGCTTACCAGCAAACTGGATTACCTTCAGCAACTGGGCGTGAATGCGCTCTGGATAAGCTCACCGCTGGAGCAAATCCACGGCTGGGTTGGCGGCGGCACCAAAGGGGATTTCCCCCACTACGCCTATCACGGCTATTACACTCAGGACTGGACGAAACTCGACGCCAACATGGGCAGCGAAGATGATTTACGCCAGCTTGTCGACGACGCGCACAGGCGCGGTATCCGCGTCCTGTTTGATATTGTCATGAACCACGCGGGTTATGCGACGCTTGCAGATATGCAGGAGTATCAGTTTGGCGCGCTCTATTTGCAGGGCGATGAGCTGAAAAAAACCCTCGGCGAGCGCTGGACTGACTGGAAGCCAGGCGCCGGTCAAAGCTGGCACAGCTTCAACGATTACATCAACTTCAGTGACAAAGCCGCATGGGAAAAATGGTGGGGTAAAAAATGGATCCGTACCGATATCGGTGATTATGACAACCCGGGCTTTGACGATCTGACCATGTCGCTGGCCTTCCTGCCGGATCTGAAAACGGAATCTAAGATCCCGTCAGGTTTGCCGAACTTTTATCAACACAAGCCCGACACCAACGCGAAAGTGATGACGAATTTCACGCCGCGAGATTACCTGACCCACTGGCTCAGCCAGTGGGTACGTGACTACGGCATCGACGGCTTCCGGGTCGATACCGCTAAGCACGTTGAGCCTGAAGCCTGGCAGCAACTGAAAAACCAGGCCAGCCAGGCGCTGGCCGCGTGGAAAGCCGCCAACCCGGACAAAAAACTCGACAATGCGCCATTCTGGATGACCGGTGAATCCTGGGGCCACGGCGTGATGCAGAGCGATTATTACCGCCACGGTTTCGATGCGATGATCAACTTTGACTATCAGGAGCAGGCGGCGAAAGCGGTGGACTGTCTGGCCGATATGGATTTGACCTGGCAGCAAATGGCAGAAAAGCTGCAAAGTTTTAATGTGCTGAGCTATCTCTCCTCCCATGATACGCGTCTGTTCCGTGAAGGGGGCCAGCGCGCCGCTGAGTTACTGCTGCTGGCACCGGGAAGCGTCCAGATCTATTACGGCGATGAATCAGAGCGTCCATTCGGCCCGACGGGCTCCGATCCGCTACAGGGAACCCGTTCGGATATGAACTGGCAGGACGTCACGGGTAAACAGGCGTTAACTGTCGCCCACTGGCAGCTTCTGGGGCAGTTCCGCGCCCGTCATCCGGCGGTGGGTGAAGGCAAGCAAACAACGCTGTCAATGAAAGAGGGCTACGGCTTTGTGCGCGAGCACAAGGGCGATAAGGTGATGGTGGTGTGGGCGGGTAATCAATAGACCCCCTCATCCTAACCCTCTCCCCAGGGGCTGAGGGATCCCCAGTAATTTGAAAGCAAAAGCTAT
>NZ_JBMKIP010000016.1:0-25894 GCF_049236825.1 Enterobacter cloacae complex sp. SHL001 | reverse complement strand
GTGAAACGCCGTAGCGCCGATGGTAGTGTGGGGTCTCCCCATGTGAGAGTAGGGAACTGCCAGGCATCAATCAAGTGAAGAGGCCATCCGCAAGGATGGCCTCTTTGCGTTTCTGCACCTGCTTCCTTTCCATAAACAAATCACCTATCCCCCCATATATACGGTAAACTATCCCGGTTTTTGCATCAGGATAGCGTCTATGAATCACTCCCTTAAGCCCTGGAATACCTTTGGTATTCAACGGAATGCTAATCAAATTGTACGTGCCGACAGTACTCAGCAGTTGCTGAATGCATGGCAAAACGCAACAGAAAACGGTGAACCCGTACTTATTCTGGGCGAAGGAAGTAATGTCCTGTTTCTCGATGATTTTGCGGGGACGGTAATCGTCAATCGCATCATGGGGATTGAGCGTAAAGAGAGCGCTGACAGCTGGCATTTACACGTGGGTGCTGGCGAGAACTGGCATCATCTGGTGCAATATACCCTTGAAAAAGGGATGCCCGGACTGGAAAACCTGGCCCTGATCCCGGGCTGTGCAGGATCATCTCCTATTCAAAATATCGGTGCCTACGGCATCGAACTGAAACACGTCTGCGAATATGTCGACTGCATTGAACTCGCGACCGGAACGGCGAAGCGCCTGACCGCAGAGCAGTGCCGCTTTGGCTATCGCGACAGCATTTTCAAGCACGACTATCAGGATCGTTTCGTCATTGTGGCCGTTGGTCTGCGCCTGGCGAAAGCCTGGAAACCCGTTCTGACATACGGCGATCTGACCCGTCTTGACCCGGCAACCGTCACACCGCGTGAGGTATTTGATTCCGTTTGCCATATGCGAATGACCAAGCTCCCGGACCCGAAAGTTAACGGAAATGCGGGCAGTTTCTTCAAAAACCCGGTGATCAGCAGCGAAAATGCAAAAGCGTTTCTCGCCGGCTGGCCAACGGCCCCGCATTATCCTCAGGCGGATGGCAGCGTGAAGCTGGCCGCAGGCTGGCTTATCGATCAGTGTGAATTGAAAGGTACTACTCTTGGTGGCGCTGCTGTTCATCGTCAGCAGGCGCTGGTACTGATCAACCAGTCCAACGCGACAAGTGAGGATGTCGTCAACCTGGCGCATCATGTTCGCCAGCGCGTGGGCGAAAAATTCAATGTCTGGCTGGAGCCTGAAGTTCGCTTTATTGGCCGAACGGGCGAAGTGAATGCCGTGGAGACCATTGCGTGAAGGACAATACTATTCCGTTAACTCTCATCGGTATCCTTGCTGATGGCGAGTTTCATTCTGGCGAGCAACTGGGCGAACAGCTGGGCATGAGCCGTGCTGCGATCAATAAGCATATTCAAACGCTCCGCGACTGGGGCGTGGATGTGTTTACGGTGCCGGGAAAAGGCTACAGCCTGCCGGAACCGATCCAGTTACTGAATGAAGAGATTATCCGCAGCCAGATTGGGCACGGTAACGTCGCGGTATTGCCGGTCATTGATTCGACGAACCAGTATCTGCTGGATCGCCTGAGCGAGCTGAAATCCGGTGATGCCTGCGTTGCCGAGTACCAACAGGCAGGACGTGGCCGCCGGGGGCGTAAGTGGTTCTCACCATTTGGCGCCAACCTCTACCTTTCCATGTACTGGCGGCTTGAACAGGGGCCAGCTGCGGCCATCGGGCTGAGCCTGGTCATCGGCATTGTGATGGCAGAGGTGCTGCACGATCTGGGTGCCGATCAGGTGCGGGTAAAATGGCCCAACGATCTGTATCTCAACGATCGAAAGCTGGCGGGCATCCTGGTCGAACTGACGGGAAAAACAGGCGATGCCGCACAGATCGTCATTGGGGCGGGACTGAACATGGTGATGCGAAACGTGCAGAACGATGTCGTGAACCAGGCCTGGACCAACTTGCAGGAAGCGGGGATCACCATCGATCGCAATACGCTTGCCGTCCGCATGATCAATGAGTTGCGTAGTTCGCTTACGCTCTTTGAACAAGAGGGGTTAGCGCCATTCCTGTCCCGCTGGGAAAAACTGGATAACTTTATTAACCGACCGGTGAAGCTGCTGATTGGGGATAAAGAGATTTACGGCACATCACGCGGCATTGACGCGCAGGGCGCGTTGCTTCTTGAACAGGATGGCGTGATTAAGCCCTGGGTGGGCGGTGAAATTTCGTTACGAAGTGCGGAGTAACCCTCTCCCCACAGGGGAGAGGGTGTAGCAGGTCATCACTGCGGATACGGCACCCAATCCCCGGCATTCAGTCGGACATAAGGCTTATTCTGATACTGGATCACCACCGCATTGGCGTTTTCCGATACCTCCGCCGTCTGCGGCAGCCCGCTGGTGAGCTGATCCCAGTTCACGCTATCTTCCACAAACAGCTTACCGTCTACAGCGCGAGCAACCAGTTCCGAGATAGCCAGATAGCTGCTTGGCTGGGTGATTTCAATGGGCGCTCCCTGATGCGGCGCCTTCATGCCAAAGAACTTAATCCCGGCCGGAACGTTAGTGATGGACGGGCTTGGGATATCGCGCAGACCAGACACCTGCATCCTGTCGCCTTTCAGCGCCCCTCCGTGTTCTGGTACCACCACCACCATCACTTTGCGACCTGATTTTTCCAGCTCGTTGAAGAACGCGTTCAGCTCGTCAAAGAACTTCTGAGCACGGGCCTTATAATCGGCCGTTTTACTCACGCCGGGATAATGGTTCCCGTCGTGCAGCGGCAGCGTGTTATAGAACGTCGCACTACGTGTCCCTTCCTCTTTGCCGACGGTATCTAACCAGCGCTGAAGCACGGCGGTATCGTCATACACCGGCGAGCCATCAAAGCCCAGCAACGTTACCGGCAGCCCTTTCTGGTCCATCAGCGGGGCCTGCATGCCACCCTGTTCACGCACTTCTTTCAGGAAGTTACCGAACTGACCGTTATGGCCCATCATCAGGTGCTGGGTAAAGCCCAGTTTTGCGAGGTTATCAAACAGATAACACTGGTTAGCTGCCGGCTGGTAGAGGTTCTTATGCGAAGGCTGTCCGCAGCTGGCGCGCAGCAGGCGGATAGCCGCCGGGCCGCTGTACGACGTGGCCGAGTTGAAGTCCTTAAACTGAATATCGAAATGCGACCACAGCGGGTGCGACATCAAACCAGCCGCGTCAACGTCAGCCCAGGACAGAGAACAGATGTTAATGACCAGCAGCTCAAACGGCTGAGCATCGGCAGGCAGCGCGTCCGGGAATTTCGTCTGACGCTTATCTTCCGCAGCGTAAAAACTGGAGAGCCACGCGTTCAGGTTAGTGGATGTCGGCGGTGCAGTCTGCGCAGGAATATCCCCAACCACAGGCGTATCCCCTGCTGTCGCAACGGTCGCGGCGGCGGAACCGCCCGTGGTGGTCACGGTTGTCGTCGGCTGACCGGCTGGCCACAGCGAGAAGCTCGGGCCCGTCAGCGTCAGGACGTTAAGCCAGATCATAATCGCGACGACAAACACCGTCACCCGGATCCACTGAGACAGGAACAGCCAGGCGACCAGCAGGACAAATACCGCGCCAATCATCTGCCAGTTAATAAAGCGCTCAACCAGATCGAGCATATAGTCCGCACTGAAACCTGCGACCTGGGAGCCTTGGCTCATGATGCTTTCAGGGCCGGGCAGCCAGGTATCATGCCAGAACAGGGCGAAACCGATGGGGATAGCGACCCAGTGACGTATACGGTGCAGCCTGAGGTTCGGGATTGGCATCAGCAGGAATGCCATAAACACCAGGTTAAGCAGAGGGTGGAAATTAAGATAGCCTGCCCACAGCAGACCAAACTTCACCAGAAAGTAGAAATTCCAGCCGGACAGGCCGCGCCAGTATTGCCAGAGTGGCGAGGGCGCCGAAGAGGTATAGGTAGAATTAGTCATGTTTTCGGTTTGCCTTGACGTTCGGAGCGCGAGTCAGTGTTCCGGCGGGTTTAATATAGCGAGGTTTGACGAACAGTAATCTGATCGTATCGCGAATACGGCGCAGGGAATGGCGTGCATAGTAGCCAAGCGGCAAAAAAATCAGCGCGCACAGAACAACCAGTTGGATGATATCGCTGATATTCATAATGGCGCGCTCTCCTTGTTCTCATCCAGTAAGCGTAGCGGCTCGGGTACCCGTCGCCAGACATGCCCGTCATGTTTCGCGTTCAGAACCGGTTTGGCGCCGCTTGTGACAGGCAACGGTTTGGCCCACTTTTCAGGTGGCAGGGCACGCATCTGGACAAGCTCAGCCGCGATCAGGTTATCTTCAAACCAGACCATACGGTTCGAGAAGATATCCGCGGTAGGAAGCGGGAAGATATGGTTAAGTGCAGTATCCAGATCGTTCACCCGGCAGAAGGAGAGGAACAGCACCAGGCGGTTATCGCCAATGGTCATGATGTCCCCGATACGGTTAGGGCGGCACAGAGTGAGCGCCTGCTCAACGCGAATACCCGGCACGGGGCGCAGGGCAACCATCACCCCTTTTCCGTCTGCCGGTAACAGCGTATTGCTCATCATGTTGCCCACCGCATCGCAGAAGGTGTCCCATTTCTGGTAGCCGCGCAGTTTCATCGGCTGCGTCATTGAAAGCAGGGTGCTGATATCTTCCGGAACATGTCGATTAAACTGCTGGCCCTGGATGCTTTCGATCAGCGTCAGACAGCGCGACAGGGGAGCATTCCACGGAATGACCATATTCGCGCCGCAGCCCAGTAATAAGCGCTCATCGGTGGCGCGCAGGCTGGTATTATTTTCACGCACTACAATTTTTAACGCGCTGCCGCGCTGGCGACGTAATGTGTGAATGTGCCTTGCCAGCGTTTCGATTTGGTTATTCTGGATCAACGAGAAGATAATAGTCGCCGCCTGCGTGGTGCGCGCCTCATCAAATAAGGCTTCATTGGTATCGAACAGTGACCAGTGCTCAGACAGTGCAGGCGCACCTTCCAGTACCGCAATATGGCTCAGAACACGTTTTTCATCACTGCGTGGCTGAACTACCGTCTCTTCCTGTTGAGCAAGATGCCACTCATCCCCGACTTGTTTGAGTGTAAGTTGTTGTCGGGAGCTCACCCCTTTTTCATTGCACCAGAAAGCCACGTCGTAAAGATGGCTGTCGGTCTGGACACGAATACTGGCCAGGCCATAGAGAGAACGGTATTCACTCATTAAAAGTGAAAAAAGCTTGTCATTATTACTGCCTGGGTTAACAACCAATAAGGTGCAATTTTGATTTTTTGCCCATCTGTTGATTCTTCCCAGCCATTTCAGCAGCTTTTCAGACGGTATATTTTGCAGGCCATCATTAGAGCATTTTAGAATCAGTAAATAGTGCTCAGGAACAATAGAACACTGAATATCGCGGGGTAAAAAGTATAGACTGTCAGCCTCCGCAGGCATGGAAAATAATCGTACTGTCTGGGGCCCACGGTCACTGTCGAGCCTGATGATTGACTTCGGCTCTTCGCCCATCGTAATGACGGCCACGCGGGAATCCTTCCCCTGCGCCGCTATCGTCTGGTTTACCAGACTGATGGCATCTTCATTACGATCCGTATTAACCCACCAGACTCCTCCGACTGGCATGTGGCGCAATTCGTCCCATAATGACTGGATGCCAATAGAAAATATGGAGTCCACGGTGTCCCTCTTTTCGTCGAATTTCTATGTCTCTCAGTTTACTAGCGAAAGCGTAGAAATAAACCTAACATTGAAATTAAAGAACATCAGATTTAGCATGTAAATGAAATTTAATGGCAGGACGCCTCGCTGCATCTGAATCTTATGATTTTACTCAAAGGGATGAAAAAAGAATGCAAAATAACGAACCCGCAACCCCAGTCGACTCAAGTCTGGGTTACACATTCCAGAACGATTTTTTGGCACTCACGCAGGCTTTTTCTTTGCCTGAAATAGATTACACCGATATTTCCCAGCGTGAACAGTTGGCGGCGGCTATTAAACGTTGGCCGTTATTAGCTGAGTTTGCCCAACAACAATAAGGAAGCCATTGATGGCTGTACTAGGATTACAGGGCGTCCGTGGTGGGGTGGGTACAACTTCCGTTACCGCGGCGCTGGCGTGGTCATTGCAGGTATTAGGTGAATCGGTACTGGTCATTGATGCCTGTTCCGATAATTTGCTGCGCATGTCATTCAATGTCGACTTTACGCATGCAAACGGCTGGGGACGCGCGCTTCTGGACGATAAAGACTGGCGGGATGCGGGTTTGCGTTATACCTCCCAGCTCGATTTGCTTCCCTTTGGTCAATTGACCGAAACCGAGCGCGGGAATGAAGCCGCGTACCAGCGCCTGTTCTCTCGCTTCATCACCGCATTGCAGAGCCTGAAAGAGAGCGGGCACTATCAGTGGATCCTGCTGGACCTGCCGCACGGTGCCGCGTCGCTGACCCGCCAGCTGCTGGCGCAGTGCGACCATGTGCTCTCCATCGCGAACGTAGATGCGAATTGTCATATCCGTCTGCATCAGCAGCCGATGCCTGCCAATGCCCATATTCTGATCAACGATCTGCGCATTGGCAGCCAGATCCAGGACGATCTCTACCAGGTCTGGCTCCAGAGTCAGCGCCGCCTGTTGCCGATGGTGATCCATCGTGACGAAGCGATGGCGGAGTGCCTCGCGTCCAAACAACCTCTCGGGGAGTACCGTAGCGATTCACTGGCGGCGGAAGAGATCCTGACGCTGGCCAACTGGTGTCTGCTGCACTTTGCTAAACGGCCGGAGCCTGCCGGGAGTTCAGTATGAGCCGCCTGACTAACTGGCTGCTCATTCCGCCGGTCAGTTCGCGCTTAAGTGAACGCTACCGCCATTACCGTCATCACGGCGCCTCGTCGCTGAGCGCTGCGCTGGGCTGTTTGTGGATGATTCTGGCGTGGATGTTCATCCCCCTCGAACATCCCCGCTGGCAACGCATTCGTGCGCGCCACGGTGAACTCTATCCGCATATCAACCCTGACAAGCCGCGTCCGCTGGATCCCGCGCGCTACGCTATTCAGTCCATCTGGCTACTAACGACCTCAACGGGCGCGGAGAAAAAAACGTCCCGCTGGCGCAGCTTCGATCGTGTGCAGAACCTGCGTGAACACTACCACCAGTGGCTTGACCGGCTACCTGACCGGGTGGGCGACAAAACGGGTCATTTAGATAACCACAAAGAGCTCGGGCACCTACACCCGGGCTTGCGGCGTTTTATTCTCGGCGTGGTTGTTGTGTTCTCGCTGATTCTTGCGCTGGTCTGTATTACCCAGCCCTTCAACCCGCTGGCGCAGTTCACCTTCCTGATCCTGCTGTGGGGCGTGGCGCTGCTGGTGCGGCGCATACCAGGGCGTTTTTCTGCCCTGATGCTGATTGTGCTATCGCTGACCGTTTCCTGCCGCTACATCTGGTGGCGATATACCTCAACGCTGAACTGGGACGATCCGGTCAGCCTGGTGTGCGGCTTAGTGCTGCTGTTTGCTGAGACTTACGCCTGGATCGTGCTGGTGCTGGGTTACTTCCAGGTTATCTGGCCGCTGAATCGACAGCCGGTGCCGCTGCCAAAAGACACGACCCAGTGGCCTACGGTTGACCTCTTCGTGCCGACCTACAACGAAGATCTGTCGGTGGTAAAAAACACCATTTACGCCGCGCTGGGTATCGACTGGCCGAAGGATAAAATCAAAATCTGGATCCTCGATGACGGTGGCCGTGCCGAGTTCCGCCAGTTCGCGGACGAAGTGGGGGTAGAGTACATCGCCCGTACCACGCATGAACACGCGAAAGCCGGTAACATCAACAATGCGCTGAAATATGCCAAAGGGGAGTTCGTCTCTATTTTCGACTGCGACCACGTGCCAACGCGCTCGTTCCTGCAAATGACCATGGGCTGGTTCCTGAAGGAGAAAGAGCTGGCGATGATGCAGACGCCGCACCACTTCTTCTCGCCGGACCCGTTTGAACGTAACCTCGGCCGTTTTCGTAAAACCCCGAACGAGGGCACGCTGTTCTATGGACTCGTGCAGGACGGGAACGACATGTGGGACGCAACGTTCTTCTGCGGCTCCTGTGCGGTGATCCGCCGGAAACCGCTGGATGAAATTGGCGGGATCGCCGTCGAGACGGTCACGGAAGATGCGCACACCTCGCTGCGTCTGCACCGTCTTGGCTATACCTCCGCCTACATGCGTATTCCTCAGGCGGCGGGGCTGGCTACGGAATCCCTGTCGGCGCACATCGGCCAGCGTATTCGCTGGGCCCGCGGCATGGTGCAAATTTTCAGGCTCGATAACCCGCTGATGGGTAAAGGGCTGAAGCTGGCGCAACGGCTGTGCTACGTCAACGCCATGTTCCACTTCCTGTCCGGTATTCCACGGCTTATCTTCCTCACTGCGCCGCTGGCGTTCCTGCTTCTTCACGCTTACATCATCTATGCGCCTGCGCTGATGATTGCCCTGTTCGTTCTGCCGCACATGATCCACGCCAGCCTGACGAACTCGAAGATTCAGGGGAAATATCGCCACTCCTTCTGGAGTGAAATTTACGAAACGGTGCTGGCCTGGTACATCGCGCCGCCAACCATGGTGGCGCTGATTAACCCGCATAAAGGGAAATTCAACGTCACCGCGAAGGGCGGGCTGGTGGAAGAGGAGTATGTCGACTGGGTGATCTCCCGGCCCTATATCTTCCTGGTGCTGCTGAATATTGTGGGCGTGATTGTTGGGATCTGGCGCTACTTCTACGGCCCGGAAAACGAAATTCTGACGGTCTTCGTGAGTATGGCGTGGGTGTTTTATAACCTGATTATCCTCGGTGGCGCGGTGGCGGTATCGGTGGAGAGCAAACAGGTTCGCCGCGCGCATCGCGTCGAAATCAGCATGCCAGCGGCCATTGCCCGCGACGATGGACATCTCTTCTCCTGTACCGTACATGACTTTTCGGATGGCGGTCTGGGTATCAAGATCAACGGTCAGGCGAAGGTGCTGGAGGGGCAGAAGGTCAACCTACTGCTTAAGCGCGGCCAGCAGGAGTATGTCTTCCCGACGCAGGTGGTGCGTGTGAGAGGAAATGAAGTGGGTCTGCAACTGATGCCGCTGACCAAAAAGCAACACATTGATTTTGTGCAGTGTACGTTTGCCCGCGCGGATACGTGGGCTCTCTGGCAGGACAGCTTCCCTGAGGATAAGCCTCTGGAAAGCCTGCTGGATATTCTTAAGCTGGGGTTCCGTGGCTATCGTCACCTTGCAGAATTTGCCCCGTCGTCGGTGAAATTAATTTTCCGGTCACTTACTTCACTGGTTTCCTGGGTCGTGTCGTTCATTCCGCGTCGACCTGAGCGAGATGAAGCGAAGCAGGCGGACCCGGTTATGGCTCAACAATGATGATAACGCGATGAAAACAAAACTTTCCTGGTTATGTGCAGTGGCAATGGGGATGAGTGCGCTCCCTGCAACAGTGGCTAACGCAGCGCCTGATAACGCAGCGGCCACGCCCGCGCCAACGGTGCCTGTCGTCGCGCAAGCGACCGATCCGGTTGTGACGGCCGCGCCGGGGCAGACGGAAAACGTCGTCCCGAATCAGCCGACGACGGGGAATACGCTGCCCGCCGACAACCCGGTGGTTGGGCAGGTCATGCCTGGCGTGCCGGGAGCCAGTGCGCCGGTGGTTGCCGAAAATACGCCGTCGCGTGACGTTAAGCTGACGTTTGCCCAGATCGCGCCTCCTCCGGGCAGCATGGTTCTGCGCGGCATCAACCCAAATGGCGGTATCGAATTCGGTATGCGCAGCGATGAAGTCGTGTCGAAAGCGATGCTCAACCTGGAATACACCCCATCGCCGTCGCTGCTGCCGGTGCAGTCCCAGCTTAAGGTCTATCTGAATGACGAGCTGATGGACGTCCTGCCCGTCACCAAAGAGCAACTGGGTAAGAAAACCCTGGCTCAGGTGCCGATTAATCCGCTGTTTATCACCGACTTTAACCGCGTACGTCTGGAGTTTGTCGGCCACTACCGCGATGTCTGTGAAAACCCGGCCAGCAGCACCCTGTGGCTGGATGTCGGGCGTAACTCTTCGCTTCAGATGACCTATCAGCCGCTGGCGTTGAAAAACGATCTCTCCGCCTTCCCGGTGCCGTTCTTCGACCCGCGTGATAACCGTCCGCTGAACCTGCCGATGGTCTTTGCCGGCTCTCCCGATGTGACCGAACAGCTGGCGGCCTCTATCGTGGCATCCTGGTTTGGTTCCCGCTCCGGCTGGCGTGGTCAAAGTTTCCCGGTCATGTACGACAAAATGCCGGACAAAAACGCGATCGTGTTTGCCACCAACGCCAAACGTCCAGCTTTCCTGCGTGACCATCCGGAGGTGAAAGCGCCCACCATCGAGATGATCAGCCATCCGGACAATCCGTACGTGAAGCTGTTGGTGATCTTCGGCCGTGATGACAAAGATCTGGTGCAGGCGGCGAAAGGCATTGCGCAGGGGAATATCCTGTTCCGCGGTAACAGCGTTGTGGTGGACGAGGTGAAACCGCTGCTGGCACGTAAGCCTTATGATGCGCCGAACTGGGTACGTACCGACCGGGCCATCACCTTTGGCGAACTGAAAACCTATGAAGAGCAATTGCAGTCAACCGGGCTTGAACCTTCTCCTGTCAGCCTGTCGCTGAACCTGCCGCCGGATCTCTATCTGCTGCGCACCAACGGCATTGATATCAATCTGAACTACCGTTACACCGCGCCGGCGACCAAAGACAGCTCGCGCATGGATATCAGCCTCAACAATCAGTTCCTGCAATCGTTCAGCCTGACCAGCAGCCAGGAGACAAACCGGTTGATGCTTCGTCTGCCTGTATTACAGGGGCTGCTGGATGGCAAAACCGATGTGTCGATCCCGGCGCTGAAGCTCGGTGCGGTGAACCAGCTGCGGTTTAACTTCCAGTATATGAACCCCATGCCGGGTGGATCGGTGGAAAACTGTATTACCTTCCAGCCGGTGCAAAACCACGTGGTGATTGGCGATGATTCCACGATCGACTTCTCGAAGTATTACCACTTTATTGCGATGCCGGATCTGCGTGCCTTTGCTAACGCCAGCTTCCCGTTCAGCCGCATGGCAGACCTCTCTGAATCGATTGTCGTGATGCCAAAAGCGGCCAACGAAGGCCAGGTTACCACGCTGCTGGACACCATGGGCACCGTCGGGGCGCAAACCGGCTTGCCGGCGATCAACGTGACGGTGACGGATGACGGGAGCCAGATCCAGAACAAAGATGCCGATATCATGGTCATCGGCAACATTCCGGACAAGCTGAAAGACGAGAAGCGCGTCGATCTGCTGGTGCAGGCGGCTCAGTCGTGGGTTAACACGCCGCTGCGTCAGACCGAGTTCCCGAGCATCATGCCGGACAGCGGCGATCGTCAGGCCAATATCAGGACGACCGTAAGCTCAACGGGTCCGATGGCCGCGATTGTCGGCTTCCAGTCGCCGTATAACGACCAGCGCAGCGTTATCGCCCTGCTGGCGGACAGCCCGCGCGGGTATGAGCTACTCAACACGGCCATGAACGACAGCGGTAAACGGGCGGCAATGTTCGGTTCCGTCTCGGTGATCCGTGAGTCGGGGGTAAACAGCCTGCGCGTGGGGGATGTCTACTACGTCGGTCATCTGCCGTGGTTCGAACGCCTGTGGTACGCCCTGTCTAACCACCCGGTGCTGCTGGCCGTGCTGGCTGCGCTCAGCGTTGTACTGCTGGCGTGGGTACTGTGGCGTCTGCTGCGAATCATCAGCCGTCGTCGTCTTAACCCGGACCATGAGTAAGCGGTGATGAAAATCTTTCGCGGGTGTGTAGTCGCAGCGTTGATGCTGGCGGCGGCGAATCTTCACGCCGCCTGTCGCTGGCCTGCCTGGGAGACGTTCAAGCAGGATTATATGAGCGAAAGTGGACGCGTCATTGATCCCAGTGACGCGCGCAAAATCACCACCTCCGAAGGGCAAAGCTACGGACTGTTCTTTGCCCTCGCGGTAAACGATCGCAAGGCGTTCGATCTGCTGCTGGCATGGACGCGCGATAACCTTGCCGAGGGAGATTTAACCCAACATCTCCCGGCCTGGCTGTGGGGGAAAAAGGACGACGAAACCTGGGCGGTTATCGACCCTAACTCCGCGTCTGATGCCGATATCTGGATTGCCTGGTCGCTGCTGGAAGCCGGGCGGCTGTGGAAAAATCCCGATTACACGCGCACGGGTAAGGCGCTGTTGACGCGCATTGCCAGTGAGGAAGTGGTGAAGGTGCCGGGGCTGGGTTCTATGCTGCTGCCGGGTAAAGTCGGTTTTGCCGAAGAGAGTGTCTGGCGCTTCAACCCCAGCTACCTGCCGCCGCAGCTTGCGAGCTATTTCACCCGTTTTGGCGCGCCGTGGACGACGCTCCGTGAAACCAACCTGCGTCTGCTGCTGGAGACCGCGCCTAAAGGATTTTCCCCGAACTGGGTGAAATACCAGAAAAAGGGCGGCTGGCAGCTGTCGCAGGATGCATCCCTGATCGGCAGCTACGATGCGATTCGCGTCTATCTGTGGGTAGGGATGATGAACGATAACGATCCGCAGAAAGCCCGGCTACTGGCGCGTTTCAAGCCCATGGCGACCACCACAATCAAACAAGGCTTGCCGCCGGAGAAAGTGGACGTCGTGACCGGGAAACGCACCGGAGATGGGCCGGTAGGGTTTTCTGCCTCCCTCCTTCCGTTTTTACAAAACCGGGACGCGCAAGCGGTGCAACGCCAGCACGTCGCCGATCGTTTTCCCGATAACAATGCTTATTACAGCTACGTTCTGACCCTCTTTGGACAAGGGTGGGATCAGCATCGTTTTCGTTTCACCGTGCAAGGTGAATTACTACCGGACTGGGGCCAGGAATGCGCACGTTCACACTGAATCTACTCACCTTATCGCTTGGCCTGGCGCTAATGCCCCTGGCCCAGGCCGCCAACTCCCCGCAGCAGAGACAGCTGCTGGAACAGGTCCGTCTGGGGGAATCCACCCAGCGTGAGGATTTAGTGCGCCAGTCGCTCTATCGCCTTGAGCTGATCGACCCCAACAACCCGGACGTGATTGCCGCGCGCTTCCGCTACCTGTTACGACAGGGCGATACGGCGGGCGCGCAAAAAGAGCTGGATCGCCTGAAAGGAATGGCGCCCGATTCCAGTGCCTATCAGTCCTCCCGTACTACCATGCTGCTCTCCACGCCGGATGGTCGCCAGGCCCTCCAGCAGGCTCGCCTGCTTGCCACCACCGGGCACACCCAGGAAGCCATTGCCGCGTATGACAAACTGTTTGACGGTAAGCCGCCCAGTGGCGACATCGCGACGGAGTACTGGAACGTGGTGGCGAAAGAGCCAGCCCGCCGCAACCTGGCCATTAATCAGCTTAAGAAAATAAACGCCAGCAGTCCGGGCAACGTCCCGCTACAGTCCTCGCTGGCACAGCTTTTGTTCCAGAGCGGACGGCGTGATGAAGGGTTTGCGGTGTTACAGGAGATGGCCAAATCGAACAATGGCCGCAGTCAGGCGTCGGACATGTGGTACCAGCAGATCAAAGATCAGCCGGCCAGCAGCGCCAGCGTTACCGCGCTGCAACAATACCTGAGCGTGTTCAGCGATGGCGATAACGTGACGGCGGCGCGCGCCCAGCTTGAAGCGCAGCAAAAACAGCTTGCCGATCCGGCGTTCCGCGCCAAAGCCGAAGGGTTAGCCGCAGTGGATGCCGGGCAGGGCAGTAAAGCGGTAACGGAGTTGCAAAAAGCAGTCAGCGCCAACCACGCCGACAGTGAAGCCGTAGGCGCGCTGGGGCAGGCCTATTCTCAGAAAGGCGATCGCGCGCGTGCGGTTGCGCAGTTTGAAAAGGCGATCGCCCTCGATCCGCAGAGCGATAACCGGGGCAAATGGGACAGCCTGCTGAAGGTCAACCGATACTGGCTGCTGATCCAGCAGGGGGATAACGCCCTGAAAGCCAACAATACGGCCCAGGCCGAACGCTATTACCAGCAGGCGCGCAATATCGACAATACCGACAGCTACGCGGTTCTGGGCCTCGGTGATGCGGCGGCGGCGCGCAAAGATAACGACGCGGCCGAGCGCTATTACCGCCAGGCGTTGCGGATGGACAGCGGCAACAGCAACGCGGTACGCGGTCTCGCCAATATTTATCGCGCGCAGTCTCCGGAGAAGGCGACGCAGTTTATTCAGTCGCTCTCTGCCAGTCAGCGCAGCAGCATTGATGATATTGAACGTAGCCTGACGAACGAGCAGTTGTCAGCCCAGGCCGAACAGCTGGAAAGCGAGGGGAAATATGCGCAGGCCGCAGAAATTCAGCGCCGACGCCTTGCGCTTTCCCCGGGCGACGTGTGGATCACCTACCGACTGTCACGCGATCTGTATAGCGCGGGTCAACGCAGCCAGGCGGATAACCTGATGCGTCAGCTGGCAAGCCAGAAACCGGGCGATCCGGATCAGGTTTACGCCAGCGGGCTGTACCTGTCCGGTAACGATCAGGACCGGGCGGCGCTGGCGCATCTGAACACGCTGCCGCGCGACAAGTGGAACGGCAACATTCAGGCGCTGGCGGACCGCCTGCAAAGTAACCAGGTGCTGGAAACCGCCAACCGCCTGCGCGACAGTGGAAAAGAGCAGGAGGCGGAAACGTTGCTTCGCCAGCAGCCTCCGTCCACCCGTATCGACCTGACGCTGGCGGACTGGGCTGAACAGCGTGGCGATCATGAGGCCGCGAAAACCGCCTACAACACCGTCCTGCAACGCGAACCGCAGAACGAAGACGCGATCCTCGGCCTGACCGAGGTCTATCTTGCCCAGGACAACAAGGACGCGGCGCGCGCGGCGCTGGCGAAACTGCCCGCGGCACAGAACGGCGAACCGCTCTCCATCAATATGCAGCGCCGGCTTGCCATGGCGCAGGCTGGCCTGGGTGATCATGCCGCGGCAGAAAAGACCTTCAACGCCATTCTTCCGCAGGCCAAATCGCAGCCGCCTTCGATGGAAAGTGCGCTGGTGATGCGCGATGCCGCCCGTTTCCAGGCACAAAATGGTCAGCCTCAGCAGGCGCTGGACACCTGGAAAGATGCGATGGTCTCATCGGGCATCACAACGACCCGTCCGACCGATAACGACAGCTTTACGCGGCTCACGCGTAACGATGAGAAAGATGACTGGCTGAAGCGCGGCGTGCGCAGCGATGCAGGCGATCTTTATCGTCAGCAGGATCTGAACGTCACGCTGCAACACGACTACTGGGGGTCCAGCGGCACGGGAGGCTATTCCGACCTGAAAGCGCACACCACCATGCTCCAGGTTGATGCGCCGCTGTCGGACGGACGTATGTTCTTCCGTAGCGATCTGGTCAATATGAACGCCGGTTCCTTTGCCACCGATAACGGAACCTACGATCCGACATGGGGTACCTGCGCCGAAACGCCATGTCGCGGTAGCACAAACCAGTCGGCCAACGGCGCCAGCGTGGCCGTCGGCTGGCAGAACAAAACCTGGGCGTGGGATATCGGTACAACGCCGATGGGCTTCGACGTGGTCGATGTGGTGGGCAGCCTGAGCTATAGCAACGATTTAGGGCCGATTGGCTACACCCTGAACGCCCATCGCCGTCCGATTTCCAGCTCGGTGCTGGCCTTCGCCGGGCAAAAAGATCCCAATACCGACACCACCTGGGGCGGCGTGCGTGCCACCGGTGGCGGCGTGAGCATGAGCTACGACAAAGGCGAAGCTAACGGGATCTGGTCAAGCCTGAGTGCCGACAGCCTCACCGGGAAGAATGTCGAAGATAACTGGCGCGTCCGCTGGATGACCGGCTATTACTACAAGCTCATCAATCAGAACAACGAACGCCTGACGGTGGGCGTGTCCAACATGCTCTGGCATTACGATAAGGATTTAAGTGGCTATTCGCTGGGCCAGGGCGGTTACTACAGTCCCCAGGAGTATGTGTCGTTCGCCTTACCGGTGAACTGGCGTAAACGCACAGAGAACTGGTCATGGGAGCTGGGCGGCTCCGTCTCCTGGTCTCATTCAAAAACAAAAGATGTGATGCGTTATCCGTTACAGGGGCTGATCCCGGACAATGAGCCAGGCCGTTATACCGATAAAGGTGTGATGGAAACCGGAAGTAGCTCGTCAGGGACGGGTTATACCGCAAGGGCGATTGTTGAACGCCGCGTGACGTCCAACTGGTTTGTCGGTCTGGGCGTCGATATTCAGGAAGCAAAAGACTATACCCCGAGCCATGCGCTGCTCTACGTTCGGTATTCTGCCGCGGGCTGGCAGGGTGATATGGACTTACCACCGGAACCGCTGGTGCCTTATGCAGACTGGTGATCGGATTTTTTCTTAATCTAATTGTAAGTCTCTCTTAAAAGTGCAGCTATCGGGTATACTCGGGCGCACCAGGTTTACACCCTGGTGCGCCCTGCGCTTCGAGTTTTGTGGAGAGTCATTTTGCGTGTCAGCCGTTCCTTAACGATCAAACAGATGGCGATGGTGTCTGCCGTCACAATGCTGTTTGTCTTCATCTTCTGCGTCATTTTGCTGTTTCACTCCGTACAGCAGAATCGCTATAACACGGCTTCGCAACTGGAAAGTATTGCTCGCTCGGTGCGGGAACCCCTGTCAGCCTCGATCCTGAAAGGGGATATCCCCGAGGCGGAATCCATCCTGAAGCGCATTCAGCCCGCCGGTATCGTGAGCCGCGCGGATGTCGTGCTGCCGAACCAGTTCCAGGCGCTGCGGATGAGTTTTATCCCGGAGCGTCCCGTCCCGATGATGGTGATGCGCCTGTTTGAACTGCCGGTGCAAATTTCCCTGCCTCTCTATTCCCTGGAAAGACCGGCTAACCCGCAGCCGCTGGCCTACCTGGTGCTACAGGCCGACTCGTACCGCATGTATAAATTCGTCATGAGTTGGGTTGCTACGTTAGTGACTACTTACTTACTTTTGACACTAATGCTGAGCGTGGCGCTGACGTGGTGTATCAACCGGTTAATTGTGCATCCGTTGCGCCGCATAGCCCGGGAGCTGAACGACCTCTCTCCACAGGAGCACATGGGGCATCAGCTTCCCTTGCCGCGCCTGCATCACGACGATGAAATTGGCATGCTGGTCCGGAGTTACAATATCAACCAGCAGCGTGTCCTGCGTCAGCAGGAAGAGCTCAGTAGCAACGCCACCCGTTTTCCGGTATCCGATCTGCCAAACAAAGCGTTTTTAATGGCCTTACTGGAGCAGACCGTCGCCCGCCAGCAGACCACCGCGCTGATGGTGATTGCCTGCGAAACCTTGCAGGACACGGCGGGCGTGCTGAAAGAGAGCCAGCGCGAGATGCTGTTGCTGACGCTGGTGGAAAAGGTGAAATCCGTTCTGGCGCCGCGCATGGTGCTCACCCAGGTCAGCGGTTATGACCTGGTGGTGATCGCGCACGGTGTTAAAGAGCCGTGGCACGCCATTACGCTAGGTCAGCAAGTACTCACTGTCATTAATGAGCGGCTGCCCATTCAGGGTATCCAGCTTCGCCCGAGCGCCAGCATCGGTATTGCGATGTACTACGGGGGGCTGACCGCCGAGCAGCTTTATCGTCGGGCCTTCTCGGCCGCGTTCACCGCGCGCCGGAAAGGCAAAAACCAGATCCAGTTCTTTGATCCGGAGCAGATGGAAAAAGCCCAGCAGCGCCTGACGGAAGAGAGCGACATTCTGACGGCGATGGACAATCGCCAGTTTGCGCTCTGGCTACAGCCGCAGGTCAATTTGCGCACGGGTGAAGTGACCAGCGCCGAAGCGTTGCTGCGTATGCAACAGCCGGACGGCACGTGGGAGCTGCCTGAGGGGATGATCGAACGTATCGAGTCCTGCGGCCTGATGGTCACCGTCGGCTACTGGGTGCTGGAAGAGTCCTGCCGCCAGCTTGCGGCCTGGCAACAACGGGGCATCACGCTGCCGCTGTCGGTGAATCTCTCTGCGCTACAGCTGATGCACCCGACCATGGTGCCGGAGATGCTCGAGTTGATCCACCGCTACCGCATTCAGCCCCACACGTTGATCCTGGAAGTCACCGAGAGCCGTTGTATCGACAATCCTGACGATGCTGTCGCCATTCTGAAACCGCTGCGTAATGCCGGGATCCGCATTGCGCTGGACGATTTTGGTATGGGGTATTCCGGCCTGCGTCAGCTCCAGCACATGAAAACGTTGCCGGTGGACGTCCTGAAAATCGACAAAACCTTTGTGGAAGGGCTGCCGGAGGATTGCAGCCTGGTACAGGCCATTATTCAGATGGCGCACAGCCTGAATCTGCACGTAATTGCCGAGGGTATTGAAACCGACGCCCAGCGTGAGTGGCTGGCTGCGGCGGGCGTGGAGAGCGGACAGGGCTTCCTGTTTGACCGCGCCGTACCGACGGATCTCTTTGAGAAACGCTATCTCGCTGACGCTGGCAATAACGCAAAAGTGTAATTTTGTTGCTGGCTTGTGCGAGCCAGCTCAAAGTTCTTAACATTTGTGTTTCAAATTTGAACCCCGTTTATTTCTGTCCTGTTATGTGGGTGTTATTTTAAAGCCGCAGGTTAACCATAACCTTACAAAGCCTGTAGTTTTTCTTTCCAGGGACACCCTATGAAAACCTCACTCTTCAAAAGTCTTTACTTCCAGGTCCTGACAGCCATCGCCATCGGTATTCTGCTCGGTCACTACTATCCGGAGCTGGGCGCGCAGATGAAACCGCTTGGCGACGCGTTCGTTAAGCTCATCAAAATGATCATCGCGCCGGTCATTTTCTGTACCGTGGTGACCGGTATCGCTGGCATGGAAAGCATGAAGGCGGTCGGGCGTACGGGGGCGGTTGCCCTGCTGTACTTCGAGATTGTCAGTACCATCGCGCTGATTATCGGTCTGATAATTGTCAACGTGGTACAGCCTGGCGCGGGCATGAACGTCGACCCGGCCACGCTGGATGCGAAAGCGGTGGCGGTTTACGCTGAACAGGCGAAAGATCAGGGGATTGTTGCCTTCCTGCTGGACGTGATCCCGAGCAGCGTGATTGGCGCGTTCGCCAGCGGAAACATCCTCCAGGTGCTGCTGTTTGCCGTGCTTTTTGGCTTTGCCCTGCACCGTCTTGGCAGCAAAGGCCAGCTGATTTTTAACGTCATTGAAAGCTTCTCGCAGGTGATCTTCGGCATCATCAACATGATCATGCGTCTGGCCCCGATTGGCGCCTTTGGCGCGATGGCCTTCACCATCGGGAAATATGGCGTCGGCACGCTGGTACAGCTTGGCCAGCTGATCGTCTGTTTCTACATCACCTGTATTCTGTTTGTGGTGGTGGTGCTCGGCTCCATCGCCCGTGCGACCGGCTTCAGCATCTTCAAATTTATCCGTTACATTCGTGAAGAGCTGCTGATTGTCCTCGGCACATCCTCTTCGGAGTCCGCGCTGCCGCGTATGCTCGATAAAATGGAAAAGCTGGGCTGCCGTAAGTCAGTGGTGGGGCTGGTTATTCCTACGGGCTACTCCTTTAACCTGGACGGCACCTCGATATACCTGACGATGGCGGCGGTCTTTATTGCCCAGGCCACTAACAGCCACATGGATATCTTCCATCAGATTACGCTGCTGGTGGTGCTTCTGCTCTCTTCAAAAGGGGCGGCGGGCGTAACGGGCAGCGGATTTATCGTGCTGGCGGCCACCATTTCGGCGGTGGGCCATCTGCCGGTGGCGGGCCTGGCCCTGATCCTCGGTATTGACCGCTTTATGTCTGAAGCCCGTGCGTTAACCAACCTGGTCGGCAATGGCGTGGCGACGATTGTGGTGGCGAAGTGGGTGAAAGAGCTGGATCACAAGAAGCTTAACGATACGCTGAATAACCGCACATCTGAGGACAAAACCCCCGGTTTATCCTCTTAATCCCTCATAAATGCCCGTATTCCCTTGTGGGGATGCGGGTACCTGCGCATAATAACCGTTCATACCTGTCATAATTCGACAAGATTTTTTTTGGGTATATTTCACTTCCGCCCGTGACGTTTAGCCGAACACGCTGTCTAATCGGAAGGTTTTCATCGTCATCTTTGAGTGCTCACGTCGCGAGACACTCTCTTTAACCAGGAATGTTGATCAGGGGTTCACATGCAGGGCACAAAAATTCGACTCTTAACCGGCGGTTTGCTGATGATGGCAGCAGCCAGTTATGTGCAGGCAGATGCGCTCCAGCCAGACCCGGCCTGGCAACAGGGAACACTGGCGAATGGTTTCCAGTGGCAGGTATTATCCACTCCGCAACGTCCGAGCGATCGCATTGAAATCCGTCTTTCTGTGAATACCGGCTCCCTCACTGAAAGCACCCAGCAGACCGGCTTAAGCCACTTTATTCCTCGACTGGCGCTCACCCAGAGCGGCAGTTTGCAGGCGGTTCAGGTGCGTTCTTTATGGCAACAGGCCATCGATCCGAAACGCCCGCTGCCCCCGGCTGTGGTCTCCTATGACTACACCATGTTTAACCTGAGCCTGCCCAACAACCGTAACGATCTGCTTAAAGAAGCGCTGACCTATCTTTCGGATGCCACCGGCAAACTGGCGATTACGCCTGAGACCGTTAACTATGCGTTGAGCAACAGCGACATGGTGGCGACCTGGCCGACGGATACCAAAGAAGGCTGGTGGCGCTACCGCCTGAAAGGGTCAACGCTGCTTGGCCACGACCCGGCAGAGCCGCTGAAACAGCCGGTTGATGCCGCGCAGGTGAAATCTTTCTACCAGCAGTGGTACACCCCGGATGCCATGACCCTGATTGTGGTGGGCAACGTGGACAGCCGTGCGGTGATAGAACAGATCAACAAAGCATTTGGCGATCTGAAAGGGAAGCGTGAAACGCCCGCCCCTGTTCCTACCTTGTCCCCGCTGCGTCCTGAGACGGTCAGCATCATGACGGATACCGTGCGTCAGGATCGTCTTTCAATGATGTGGGATACGGCCTGGCAGCCGATCCGCGAGTCTTCTGCGCTGTTGCGTTACTGGCGTGCGGATCTCGCGCGTGAAGCGCTGTTCTGGCACGTTCAGCAGACGCTCAGCAAGAACAACGTGAAAGATATTGGCCTGGGCTTTGACTGCCGAGTGCTGTTCCAGCGCGCCCAGTGCGCCATTAACGTGGAATCGCCGGGCGATAAGCTGAATGCCAATCTCGGCGTGGTGGCGAAAGAGCTGGCTAAAGTGCGGAAAGAGGGCCTGTCTGAAGAGGAGTTTAACGCGCTGGTGGCGCAGAAATCCCTCGAATTGCAGAAACTGTTCGCCACCTATGCCCGCGCCGATACCGATATCTTAATCAGCCAGCGCATTCGCTCCTTGCAGAATCAGGTGGTGGATATCGCGCCGGAGCAGTATCAGAAACTGCGTCAGGACTTCCTGAACGGTCTGACCGTGGAGATGCTGAATCAGGATCTGCGTCAGCAGCTGTCGCAGGATATGGCGTTGATTCTGTTGCAGCCGAAAGGTGAGCCGGAATATGACATGAAAGAGTTGAAGGCCACCTGGAGCGCCATCATGGCGACGCCGCCGCAGCCAGCGCAAACGGCAGCCGATGATTTACACCAGGATGCGAGCGATATTCCGCAGGGCCAGTAAGCTCTGCGTTCCCTCAGCCCTGAGGGAGAGGGTTAGGGTGCGGGCATCAGCCCGCACAGTCCTTAAGCAGGCATCGCCTCGCGCGGAATAATCGCTCCGCGATACTGAATCACCGTGCTGGCCGTCAAGTGACCGCGCTGCGCCGCCGCTTCCGGCGTTCCCCCCGTCAGACGTACCGCCAGATACCCCGCGCTGAAAGAATCTCCCGCCGCCGTGGTATCGATTACCTTCTCTTTCGCCAGCTTCACCGCCGGCACCTCTGTCACGGCTTCACCTGCAACCGCCACCAGGCAAGACTCCGCCCCGCGCTTGATCACCACTTCGCTGACCCCGGCAGCCTGCGTCCGGGCAATGACCTCATCAACCGGTTTTTCGCCCCACAGAGCATCTTCATCATCCAGCGTCAGGAAGGCGATATCGGTGCATTCGAGCATCTGCTGGTAGACCTGCTGCGTCTCTTCGCGGCTGGCCCACAAACGCGGACGGTAGTTGTTATCGAAAATCACCTTACCGCCATTGGCCCGGCATTCGCGCAGCAGTGACAGCAGCTTTTCACGGCTCTCCTGGCTCAGGATCGCCAGGCTGATCCCGCTCAGGTAGAGATAATCGAAGGTCGCCAGTTCTTCGCAAATGGCAGCGGCGGCCTCGCTTTCCAGCCAGAATTTGGCGGCCGCTTCATTACGCCAGTAATAGAAGGTGCGCTCGCCGGTGCTGTCGGTTTCGATGTAGTACAAACCCGGCAGGCGGTTTTCCATTCGCTGGATCAGCGAGGTCCCAACGTTTTCACCCTGCCAGGCTTCCAGCATCTGCTGGCTGAAGCTGTCCGTTCCCAGCGCGGTAACGTAGCTCACGCTCAGCGCGTCGGGGGCGACCTGACGGGCAATGTAAACGGAGGTGTTCAATGTATCGCCACCAAAACCGCGGCTGACTTCCGCGCCTTTCTGGGACAGCTCAATCATGCATTCGCCAATCACGGCAATTTTTTTAGACATAGTCGTGAACCTGAACAAAGTAATTAAGGGTAGTGTGCGCTGTGTGTTTTTTATGGTCAACTATATTAAAACGACGTTCCATTATTTTTTTTGAGCCAGCGCGTATTCCGGCATATTTCTGTCATCTTAATTTCATTTTCCCGGTGAATTGAACATAAAGTTCTCACCTGGCGGGCCGATAACTCAGTGACGAGTCCAGAAAGGCTATCCCATACAACAGGACATCCGAAATGAAGTCAGAGCAGGTTATCCAGCGGCTGAGCACTACGCCTGAGGCAAGTATTGAGAACTTGCAGGAGCATCGCTACTGGCTGCAATGTGAGCGAGCGTACACCTATCAGCCCATCTACCGTACCGACGGTCGATTAATGGCGATTGAGGTGTTAACGGTCGTCACTCATCCATCGAATCCTTCACAGCGTATTGCACCGGACCGCTATTTTGCGGAGGTTGCCGTGCGTCAGCGTATCGACGTGCTGGAAGAGCAGCTGAGAATGCTGGCGACGAAGCAGGCGTTCTTCGAGCAGCACGGTATTCTGGCGTCGGTGAACGTGGATGGCCCAACCCTGATGGCGTTACGTCAGAACGCGACATTGCAGGCGCTGATTGCCACCTTGCCGTGGATGCGCTTCGAGCTGGTGGAACATGTTCAGCTGCCACAGGACTCCTCGTTTGCCTCGATGTGTGAGTTTGGCCCGCTGTGGCTGGATGATTTCGGTACCGGTATGGCCAACTTCTCCGCCCTGAGCGAAGTGCGTTATGACTACATCAAAGTGGCCCGCGATCTGTTTATCATGCTGCGCCAGACGCCGGAGGGACGGAACCTGTTTACGATGCTCCTGCAACTGATGAACCGCTATTGCCAGGGCGTCATTGTGGAAGGCGTAGAGACGCTGGAGGAGTGGCGCGACGTGCAAAATTCCCCGGCAGCGGCGGCACAGGGTTATTTCCTCTCTCGTCCTGTCCCCATGGATACCCTGGAAAAGGTGATAACCACCCTCTGATCTGCCCGCTTCCCTTTGTCTGAACTATAGTTTTAGAGGCAAGTTCATCAGGAAAGGGGACAACAATGACAAAAACAACCAGGGTGATTTCCTGGACAGCAGGGATTTTCTTGTTGCTGATCGTGGTCTTAATCATCATTATCGCCACGTTTGACTGGAACCGGCTCAAACCGACCATCAACCAGAAAGTCTCAACCGAGCTAAACCGCCCCTTCGCAATACGTGGCGATTTGGGTGTCGTGTGGGAGCGCCAGAAAGAGGAAACCGGCTGGCGAAGCTGGGTGCCATGGCCGCACGTTCACGCCGACGACATCATTCTCGGCAACCCGCCGGACATCCCCCAAGTGACCATGATCCACCTGCCGCGCGTGGAAGCCACGCTGGCGCCGTTAGCCCTGTTAACCAAAACGGTGTATCTGCCGTGGATCAAACTTCAGCAGCCCGACGCGCGGCTAATTCGCCTGTCAGAGAAAAACAACAACTGGACGTTCGATCTCGCCAGCAGCGGCGATAAAGATCAGAATGCGCAGCCCTCTTCGTGGTCTTTCCGCCTCGACAATATTCTGTTCGATCGGGGGAGGATCGCCATTGACGATAAGGTGAGTAAGGCTGACGTGGAGATCCTCGTCGATCCGCTGGGTAAGCCTCTGCCGTTTAGCGAAGTGACGGGCAGTAAAGCCAAAGGCGATGACAGCAAAGCGGGCGATTACGTCTTCGGCCTGACGGCGAAAGGGCGCTACAACGGCCAGCCGCTGACCGGTAAAGGCAAAATCGGCGGCATGCTGGCGCTCAGGAGTGAGGGTACGCCGTTCCCGGTGCAGGCGGATTTCCGCTCGGGCAACACCCGCGTGGCGTTCGTGGGCACGGTTAACGACCCGATGAACATGGGCGGCGTCGACCTCCAGCTTAAGTTTGCCGGGGATTCGCTGGGTGAACTGTACGATTTGACCGGCGTACTGCTGCCAGATACCCCGCCGTTTGAAACGGACGGGCGCCTGGTTGCCAAAATCAACACCGAAAAATCGTCCGTCTTTGACTACCGGAATTTTAACGGGCGCATCGGCGACAGCGATATCCACGGCACGCTGACCTACACCACCGGTAAACCGCGCCCGAAACTGGAGGGGGACGTTGAATCCCGCCAGCTGCGTCTGGCCGATCTTGGTCCGCTGATTGGCGTAGATTCGGGCAAAGGCACGAAGTCTAAAGAGGTTAAAAAGGACGTTCAGCCTGCGGGTAAAGTGCTGCCCTATGACCGCTTCGAAACCGACAAATGGGACATGATGGATGCGGATGTGCGCTTCAAAGGACGTAAAATTGAGCATGGCAGCACGCTGCCGCTGAGCAACCTCTCGACCCATATCATCCTGAAAAACGCCGACCTGCGCCTGCAACCGCTGAAGTTTGGCATGGCCGGGGGAACCATCTCATCGAATATCCACCTGGAGGGGGATAAAAAGCCAATGCAGGGAAGGGCGGAGATCCAGGCGCGTCGGCTGAAGCTGAAAGAGCTGATGCCGGACGTGGAGCTGATGCAGAAAACCCTCGGTGAGATGAACGGCGACGCGGATATTCGCGGCACGGGTAACTCGGTAGCGGCGCTGCTGGGTAGCGGAAACGGCAACCTGAAGCTGCTGATGAACGACGGGCTGGTGAGCCGTAACCTGATGGAGATCCTGGGGCTGAACGTCGGGAACTTTATCATCGGGCAAATCTTCGGTGACGACGAAGTACGCGTTAACTGCGCGGCGGCAAATCTGGATCTGGTCAACGGCGTGGCGCGTCCGCAGATCTTCGCTTTCGACACGGAAAACGCGGTTATCAACGTCACCGGTACCGCCAGCATGGCGTCCGAGCAGCTGGATTTAACCATCGATCCGGAAAGTAAAGGCATTCGTATCATCACCCTGCGCTCGCCGCTGTACGTTCGCGGGACCTTCAAAGATCCTCAGGCGGGCGTGAAGGCCGGGCCGTTGATTGCGCGTGGTGCGGTCGCCGCCGCGCTCGCTACGCTGGTCACCCCTGCGGCGGCGCTGCTGGCGTTGATTTCGCCGTCAGAAGGCGAAGCGAATCAGTGTCGGACGATTTTGTCGCAGATGAAGAAGTAGTCCCGTTTCTCCCTCTCCCTGTGGGGAGAGGGGGCTCCAGTAATTTGAAAGCAAAAGCTATAACGTTGCCTCAGAATAACTGAGGGCTTTCAGCGATGCCTCGGTCC
>NZ_JBMKIP010000015.1:0-26132 GCF_049236825.1 Enterobacter cloacae complex sp. SHL001 | reverse complement strand
GACGACGGTCTGCGTTTCGCAATCCGTGAAGGCGGCCGTACCGTTGGCGCGGGCGTTGTTGCTAAAGTTCTGGGCTAATTAATTATCCCTGAAATAAAAAGGACGCTCCGGCGTCCTTTTTTGTTTTCTGCCGTTGGGGCATTGTCATAAAAATTCGCATTTTTTGCTTTCTCCCGCCACGTATTCCGACGCCCGCGCTATTGTAATCATAACCATTCTCACTTACACTTTGCGCATATTTTGAACGGGAGTCTTTATGTACGTTTGTTTATGTAATGGTGTAAGCGACAAAAAAATTCGTCAGGCCGTTCGCCAGTTTCAACCACAATCTTTCCAGCAGCTTCGCAAGTTTGTTCCGGTGGGAAATCAATGCGGTAAATGCGTTCGCGCAGCGCGGGAGATCATGCAGGACGAACTGATGCAGATCCCGGAATTCAAAGAGATCGCGTAAGCCTCTATCTTTTTTTTGACATCCCCGTAGCCCGATCTACGCTTCAATGAGTGGAAGCGGAGGGACTATATAATGAAAGGTGATGTTAAAATCATAAGTTATCTCAATAAATTATTGGGAAATGAGCTTGTCGCAATCAATCAGTATTTTCTCCATGCAAGAATGTTTAAAAACTGGGGACTGACTCGCCTCAACGATGTTGAATACCATGAGTCCATTGATGAAATGAAACACGCCGATAAATACATTGAGCGTATTTTATTCCTCGAAGGCATTCCTAACCTACAGGATCTCGGAAAACTGGGCATCGGAGAAGATGTCGAAGAGATGCTGCGTTCTGATCTCCGGCTGGAGCTGGAGGGTGCAAAAGATCTGCGTGAAGCCATTGCCTATGCGGACAGCGTACATGACTACGTCAGCCGCGATATGATGATCCAGATCCTGGCCGATGAAGAAGGGCACATCGACTGGCTTGAGACCGAACTGGATCTCATTAGCAAAATTGGCCTACAGAACTACCTTCAGTCTCAGATCAAAGTGGAAAGTTAATCAGGCTTTCCCAGCCAACGCATAAACCCGCTGCCGCCAGAAATGGCCCAAAAGGCAGTGGGTTTTTTAATGCCTGCTTATCAGGGGTAAACAACGAGAAAGCAACCAGATACAGCAGAGCCATTAACGCGGCCACTAATGCCAGTATTGGTAGTACACACCAGCCATGCCATGCCCCCAGCGCCGCCAAATATTTTATGTCGCCATATCCCATCCCTTCACGTCGGCAGATGAGCCGGTATCCCCAATAGATAATGGCGAATCCGGCGTATCCTGTCATCGCACCCACTACCGCGCTCGGCAAAAAATCAGGATGGAGACAAAGCTGGTAGAGCAGGCCCGTCCACAGCAGCGGGCAAAGAAATTTATCGGGAAGAAGCCCCGTGCGAATATCGGTGCGAACAAGCAAGGCCGATAACGCAAAATAGATCAGCAGAAAGGGGAGGGACAGTAGCATAGCGAGAGCCTCAAAATGGTTTGAGCGCATACTCGTAATAATCTGCATGCCCGGCAATGTGTAAAAACAGCAAATGCGTAGCGGCTTCAGACATAGAGTTGAGAAGGGATACTTTGCATAAAAAATTGCGCGGCCTTACGTATAGTACGTCTTTGGCGCTTAATTTCTAAACGGCACTTGCGTCTTTCTCTGATTTACGTATAATGCGCGGGCTTGTCGTAATTGACGGCGGGTTCAATCTGAACCAGAGTAGCTCACTTTGTTACTCAACAATGCTCCCAATTGGGGAGCTACGTAAGAACGGTTACACTCTCCCATCAATCGTAATGGGTTTGAGGAGTAATCATTTTCGTTTATAAAATAATTGGAGCTCTGGTCTCATGCAGAACCAAAGAATCCGTATCCGCCTTAAAGCGTTTGATCATCGTCTGATCGATCAATCAACCGCGGAAATCGTCGAGACTGCTAAGCGCACTGGTGCGCAAGTCCGTGGTCCGATCCCGCTGCCGACCCGCAAAGAGCGCTTTACCGTTCTGATCTCTCCGCACGTTAACAAAGATGCGCGTGATCAGTACGAAATCCGCACTCACAAGCGTCTGGTTGACATCGTTGAGCCAACTGAGAAAACCGTTGATGCTCTGATGCGTCTGGATCTGGCTGCCGGTGTAGACGTGCAGATCAGCCTGGGTTAATCAGGTCATCGAGCGATTGAGAGGTTGAAACAATGATTGGTTTAGTCGGTAAAAAAGTGGGTATGACCCGCATCTTCACTGAAGATGGCGTTTCTATCCCAGTAACCGTAATCGAAGTTGAAGCAAACCGCGTTACTCAGGTTAAAGATCTGGCTAACGATGGCTACCGCGCTATTCAGGTTACCACTGGTGCTAAAAAAGCTAACCGTGTAACCAAACCAGAAGCGGGTCACTTCGCTAAAGCTGGCGTTGAAGCTGGCCGTGGTCTGTGGGAATTCCGTCTTGCTGAAGGCGAAGAGTTCACCGTAGGTCAGGACATTAGCGTTGAGCTGTTTGCTGACGTTAAAAAAGTTGACGTAACCGGTACCTCTAAAGGTAAAGGTTTTGCTGGTACCGTTAAGCGCTGGAACTTCCGTACCCAGGACGCTACTCACGGTAACTCCTTGTCTCACCGCGTTCCGGGTTCTATCGGTCAGAACCAGACTCCGGGCAAAGTGTTCAAAGGCAAGAAAATGGCAGGTCAGCTGGGCAACGAACGTGTAACCGTTCAGAGCCTGGACGTAGTACGTGTTGACGCTGAGCGCAACCTGCTGCTGGTTAAAGGTGCGGTCCCGGGTGCAACCGGTAGCGACCTGATCGTTAAACCAGCTGTGAAGGCGTAAGGGGATAGCAATGGAATTAGTATTGAAAGACGCGCAGAGCGCGCTGACTGTTTCCGAAACTACCTTCGGTCGTGATTTCAACGAAGCGCTGGTTCACCAGGTTGTTGTTGCTTATGCAGCTGGTGCTCGTCAGGGTACTCGTGCTCAGAAGACTCGTGCTGAAGTAACTGGTTCAGGCAAAAAGCCATGGCGCCAGAAAGGTACCGGCCGTGCGCGTTCAGGTTCTATCAAGAGCCCGATCTGGCGTTCAGGTGGCGTGACCTTCGCTGCGCGTCCACAGGACCACAGTCAAAAAGTTAACAAAAAGATGTACCGCGGCGCGCTGAAAAGCATTCTGTCCGAACTGGTACGTCAGGATCGTCTGATCGTTGTCGAGAAGTTCTCTGTTGAAGCGCCTAAAACTAAGCTGCTGGCACAGAAACTGAAAGACATGGCTCTGGAAGATGTGCTGATCATCACCGGTGAGCTGGACGAGAACCTGTTCCTGGCCGCGCGTAACCTGCACAAGGTTGACGTACGCGACGCGACTGGTATCGACCCGGTTAGCCTGATCGCCTTCGACAAAGTCGTAATGACTGCTGATGCTGTTAAGCAAGTTGAGGAGATGCTGGCATGATTCGTGAAGAACGTCTGCTGAAGGTGCTGCGCGCACCGCACGTTTCTGAAAAAGCGTCTACTGCGATGGAAAAAACAAACACCATCGTTCTCAAAGTTGCTAAAGACGCGACCAAAGCAGAGATCAAAGCTGCTGTGCAGAAACTGTTTGAAGTCGAAGTCGAAGTCGTTAACACCCTGGTAGTTAAAGGGAAAGTTAAACGTCACGGACAGCGTATCGGTCGTCGTAGCGACTGGAAAAAAGCTTACGTCACCCTGAAAGAAGGCCAGAACCTGGACTTCGTTGGCGGCGCTGAGTAAGTCGGAGGAGTAATACAATGGCAGTTGTTAAATGTAAACCGACATCTCCGGGTCGTCGCCACGTAGTTAAAGTGGTTAACCCTGAGCTGCACAAGGGCAAACCTTTTGCTCCGTTGCTGGAAAAAAACAGCAAATCCGGTGGTCGTAACAACAATGGCCGTATCACCACTCGTCACATCGGTGGTGGCCACAAGCAGGCTTATCGTATTGTTGACTTCAAACGCAACAAAGACGGTATCCCAGCAGTTGTTGAGCGTCTTGAGTACGATCCGAACCGTTCCGCGAACATCGCGCTGGTTCTGTACAAAGATGGCGAACGCCGTTACATCCTGGCCCCTAAAGGCCTGAAAGCTGGCGACCAGATTCAGTCTGGCGTTGATGCTGCAATCAAAGCAGGCAACACCCTGCCGATGCGCAATATCCCGGTTGGTTCTACCGTTCATAACGTAGAAATGAAACCAGGTAAAGGCGGTCAGCTGGCGCGTTCCGCGGGTACTTACGTTCAGATCGTTGCGCGTGACGGTGCTTATGTCACCCTGCGTCTGCGTTCTGGTGAAATGCGTAAAGTCGAAGCAGACTGCCGCGCTACTCTGGGCGAAGTTGGCAATGCTGAGCATATGCTGCGCGTTCTGGGTAAAGCTGGTGCTGCACGCTGGCGTGGTGTTCGTCCTACCGTTCGCGGTACTGCGATGAACCCAGTCGACCACCCACATGGTGGTGGTGAAGGTCGTAACTTTGGTAAGCACCCGGTAACTCCGTGGGGCGTTCAGACCAAAGGTAAGAAGACCCGCAGCAACAAGCGTACTGATAAATTTATCGTACGTCGCCGTAGCAAATAATTTTAGAGGATAAGCCATGCCACGTTCTCTCAAGAAAGGTCCTTTTATTGACCTGCACTTGCTGAAGAAGGTAGAGAAAGCGGTGGAAAGCGGAGACAAGAAGCCCCTGCGCACTTGGTCCCGTCGTTCAACGATCTTTCCTAACATGATCGGTTTGACCATCGCTGTCCATAATGGTCGTCAGCACGTTCCAGTCTTTGTTACCGACGAAATGGTTGGTCACAAACTGGGTGAATTCGCACCGACTCGTACTTATCGCGGCCACGCTGCTGATAAAAAAGCGAAGAAGAAATAAGGTAGGAGGAAGAGATGGAAACTTTAGCTCAACATCGCCATGCTCGTTCTTCTGCACAGAAGGTTCGCCTTGTTGCTGACCTGATTCGCGGTAAGAAAGTGTCGCAGGCCCTGGACATCCTGACCTATACCAACAAGAAAGCTGCGGTATTGGTCAAGAAAGTACTGGAATCTGCCATTGCTAACGCTGAACACAACGATGGCGCTGACATCGACGATCTGAAAGTCGCGAAAATTTTCGTAGATGAAGGCCCAAGCATGAAGCGCATTATGCCGCGTGCGAAAGGTCGTGCAGATCGCATCCTGAAGCGCACCAGCCACATTACTGTGGTTGTGTCCGATCGCTGAGACTCTGGAGACTAGCAATGGGTCAGAAAGTACATCCTAATGGTATTCGCCTGGGTATTGTAAAACCATGGAACTCTACCTGGTTTGCGAACACCAAAGAATTCGCTGACAACCTGGACAGCGATTTTAAAGTACGTCAGTACCTGACTAAGGAACTGGCTAAAGCGTCTGTATCTCGTATCGTTATCGAGCGTCCAGCTAAGAGCATCCGTGTGACTATTCACACTGCTCGCCCTGGCATCGTTATCGGTAAGAAAGGCGAAGACGTAGAAAAACTGCGCAAGGTCGTAGCGGATATCGCTGGCGTTCCTGCACAGATCAATATCGCTGAAGTTCGTAAGCCTGAACTGGACGCTAAATTGGTTGCTGACAGCATCACTTCTCAGCTGGAACGTCGCGTTATGTTCCGTCGTGCTATGAAGCGTGCTGTACAGAACGCAATGCGTCTGGGCGCTAAAGGTATCAAAGTTGAAGTTAGCGGCCGTCTGGGCGGCGCGGAAATCGCACGTACCGAATGGTACCGCGAAGGTCGCGTACCGCTGCACACTCTGCGTGCTGACATCGACTACAACACCTCTGAAGCGCACACCACTTACGGTGTAATCGGCGTTAAGGTATGGATCTTCAAAGGTGAGATCCTGGGTGGTATGGCTGCTGTTGAACAACCGGAAAAACCGGCTGCTCAACCTAAAAAGCAGCAGCGTAAAGGCCGTAAATAAGGAGCGTCGCTGATGTTACAACCAAAGCGTACAAAATTCCGTAAAGTGCACAAAGGCCGCAACCGTGGTCTGGCGCAGGGTACGGATGTTAGCTTCGGCACTTTCGGTCTGAAAGCTGTTGGCCGTGGTCGTCTGACTGCACGTCAGATCGAAGCAGCACGTCGTGCAATGACCCGTGCAGTTAAGCGTCAAGGTAAGATCTGGATCCGTGTATTCCCGGACAAACCGATCACCGAGAAGCCACTGGAAGTTCGTATGGGTAAAGGTAAAGGTAACGTGGAGTACTGGGTTGCCTTGATCCAACCGGGCAAAGTCCTTTATGAAATGGACGGTGTTCCGGAAGAGCTGGCCCGTGAAGCCTTCGGCCTGGCAGCAGCGAAACTGCCTATCAAAACCACCTTTGTAACTAAGACGGTGATGTAATGAAAGCAAAAGAGCTGCGTGAAAAAAGCGTTGAAGAGCTGAACGCTGAGCTGCTGAACCTGCTGCGTGAGCAGTTCAACCTGCGTATGCAGGCTGCAAGTGGCCAGCTGCAACAGACTCACCTGCTGAAGCAAGTGCGTCGCAATGTTGCGCGCGTTAAGACTTTACTGACTCAGAAGGCGGGTGCGTAATGACCGATAAAATCCGTACTCTGCAAGGTCGTGTTGTTAGCGATAAAATGGAGAAATCCATTGTTGTAGCTATCGAACGTTTTGTGAAACACCCGATCTACGGTAAATTCATCAAGCGTACGACCAAACTGCACGTACATGACGAGAACAACGAATGTGGTATCGGCGACAAGGTTGAAATCCGTGAATGCCGTCCACTGTCCAAGACTAAGTCCTGGACGCTGGTTCGCGTTGTAGAGAAAGCGGTTCTGTAATAGAGTACGCATTCTCAATACGAATAAACGGCTCAGCGATGAGCCGTTTATTTTTTCTACCCATATTGCAGTAGCGGTGTTATAATGCCGCGCCCTCGATATGGGGCTTTTTAACGGCTCTGATTTTAGAGTCTCAGGTAGTAGTTGACATTAGCGGAGCACTAAAATGATCCAAGAACAGACTATGCTGAACGTCGCCGACAACTCCGGTGCACGTCGCGTAATGTGTATCAAGGTTCTGGGTGGCTCGCACCGTCGCTACGCAGGCGTAGGCGACATCATCAAGATCACCATCAAGGAAGCAATTCCACGTGGTAAGGTCAAAAAAGGTGATGTGCTGAAGGCGGTAGTGGTGCGCACCAAGAAGGGTGTTCGTCGCCCTGACGGTTCTGTCATTCGCTTCGATGGTAATGCATGCGTTATTTTAAACAATAACAGCGAGCAGCCTATCGGCACGCGTATCTTTGGGCCGGTAACTCGTGAACTTCGTACTGAGAAGTTCATGAAAATTATCTCTCTGGCACCAGAAGTACTCTAAGGAGCGAATCATGGCAGCGAAAATCCGTCGTGATGACGAAGTTATCGTGTTAACCGGTAAAGATAAAGGTAAACGCGGTAAAGTAAAAAATGTTCTGTCTTCCGGCAAACTTGTCGTTGAAGGTATCAACCTGGTTAAGAAACATCAGAAGCCGGTTCCGGCCCTGAACCAACCAGGCGGCATCGTTGAAAAAGAAGCTGCTATTCAGGTTTCTAACGTTGCAATCTTCAATGCGGCTACCGGCAAGGCTGACCGTGTAGGCTTTAGATTCGAAGACGGTAAAAAAGTCCGTTTCTTCAAATCTAACAGCGAAACTATCAAGTAATTTGGAGTAGTACGATGGCGAAACTGCATGATTACTACAAAGACGAAGTAGTTAACAAACTCATGACTGAGTTTAACTACAATTCTGTCATGCAAGTCCCTCGGGTCGAGAAGATCACCCTGAACATGGGTGTTGGTGAAGCGATCGCTGACAAGAAACTGCTGGATAACGCAGCAGCTGACCTGACAGCAATCTCCGGTCAAAAACCGCTGATCACCAAAGCACGCAAATCTGTTGCAGGCTTCAAAATCCGTCAGGGCTATCCGATCGGCTGTAAAGTAACTCTGCGTGGCGAACGCATGTGGGAGTTCCTTGAGCGCCTGATCACTATTGCTGTTCCACGTATCCGTGACTTCCGTGGCTTGTCCGCTAAGTCTTTCGACGGTCGTGGTAACTACAGCATGGGTGTCCGTGAGCAGATCATCTTCCCAGAAATCGACTACGATAAAGTCGACCGCGTGCGTGGTTTGGATATTACCATTACCACTACTGCGAAATCTGATGAAGAAGGCCGTGCTCTGCTGGCTGCCTTTGACTTCCCGTTCCGCAAGTAAGGTAGGGTTACTGAATGGCTAAGCAATCAATGAAAGCACGCGAAGTAAAGCGCGTAGCTTTAGCTGATAAATTCTTCGCTAAACGCGCTGAACTGAAAGCGATCATTTCTGATGTGAACGCTTCCGACGAAGATCGTTGGAATGCGGTTCTCAAGCTGCAGTCTCTGCCGCGTGATTCCAGCCCGTCTCGTCAGCGTAACCGCTGTCGTCAAACAGGTCGTCCACATGGTTATGTGGGCAAGTTTGGGTTGAGCCGTATCAAACTGCGTGAAGCCGCCATGCGCGGTGAAGTGCCAGGCTTGAAAAAGGCTAGCTGGTAATTACCAATTGAATCACGGGAGTAAAGACAGATGAGCATGCAAGATCCGATCGCGGATATGCTGACCCGTATCCGTAACGGTCAGGCCGCGAACAAAGTTGCGGTCACCATGCCTTCCGCCAAGCTGAAAGTGGCAATTGCCAACGTGCTGAAGGAAGAAGGTTTTATCGAAGATTTTAAAGTTGAAGGCGACACCAAGCCGGAACTGGAACTTACTCTCAAGTATTTCCAGGGTAAAGCTGTTGTAGAAAGCATTCAGCGTGTCAGCCGCCCAGGCCTGCGCATCTATAAGAAAAAAGATGAGCTGCCAAAAGTAATGGCTGGTCTTGGTATCGCAGTTGTTTCTACCTCTAAAGGTGTTATGACTGATCGTGCAGCGCGCCAGGCTGGTCTTGGTGGCGAAATTATCTGCTACGTAGCCTAATCGGAGGAAAGAATGTCTCGTGTTGCTAAAGCACCGGTCGTTATTCCTGCCGGCGTTGATGTAAAAATCGACGGTCAGGTTATTACGATCAAAGGTAAAAACGGCGAGCTGACTCGTACCCTCAACAATGCTGTTGAAGTTAAACATGCAGATAACGCTCTGACCTTCGGTCCACGTGATGGTTTCGTGGATGGATGGGCTCAGGCTGGTACCGCGCGTGCCCTGCTGAACTCAATGGTTGTTGGTGTTACCGAAGGCTTCACTAAAAAGCTTCAGCTGGTTGGTGTAGGTTATCGTGCAGCTATCAAAGGGAATGCAGTAGGCCTGTCTCTGGGCTTCTCACACCCTGTTGAGCATCCGCTGCCGGCCGGTATCACTGCAGAATGCCCGACTCAGACTGAAATCGTGCTGAAAGGCGCTGATAAACAGCTGATCGGTCAGGTTGCAGCAGATCTGCGCGCCTACCGTCGTCCTGAGCCTTATAAAGGCAAGGGTGTTCGTTACGCCGACGAAGTCGTGCGTACCAAAGAGGCTAAGAAGAAGTAAGGTAACACTATGGATAAGAAATCTGCTCGTATCCGTCGTGCGACCCGCGCACGCCGCAAGCTCAAAGAGCTGGGTGCAACTCGCCTGGTGGTACATCGTACCCCGCGTCATATTTACGCACAGGTAATTGCACCGAACGGTTCTGAAGTTCTGGTAGCTGCTTCTACTGTAGAAAAAGCTATCTCAGAACAATTGAAGTATACCGGTAACAAAGACGCCGCAGCAGCTGTAGGTAAAGCTGTCGCTGAACGCGCTCTGGAAAAAGGCATCAGCAATGTTTCCTTTGACCGTTCCGGGTTCCAATATCATGGTCGTGTCCAGGCACTGGCAGATGCTGCCCGTGAAGCTGGCCTTCAGTTCTAAGGTAGAGGTGTAAGATGGCTCACATCGAAAAACAGGCTGGCGAACTGCAGGAAAAGCTGATCGCGGTAAACCGCGTATCTAAAACCGTTAAAGGTGGTCGTATTTTCTCCTTCACAGCTCTGACTGTAGTGGGTGATGGTAACGGTCGCGTTGGTTTTGGTTACGGTAAAGCGCGTGAAGTTCCAGCAGCGATCCAGAAAGCGATGGAAAAAGCCCGTCGCAATATGATTAACGTCGCGCTGAACAACGGTACCCTGCAACACCCAGTTAAAGGTGTTCACACGGGTTCTCGTGTATTCATGCAGCCAGCTTCCGAAGGTACCGGTATCATCGCCGGTGGTGCAATGCGCGCCGTTCTGGAAGTTGCTGGAGTTCATAACGTTCTGGCTAAAGCATATGGTTCCACCAACCCGATCAACGTGGTTCGTGCAACTATTGATGGCCTGGAAAATATGAATTCTCCAGAAATGGTCGCTGCCAAGCGTGGTAAATCCGTTGAAGAAATTCTGGGGTAATTGACCATGGCAAAGACTATTAAAATCACTCAAACCCGCAGTGCAATCGGTCGTCTGCCGAAACACAAGGCAACGCTGCTTGGCCTGGGTCTGCGTCGTATTGGTCATACCGTTGAGCGCGAGGATACTCCTGCTGTTCGTGGTATGGTCAACGCGGTTTACTTCATGGTTAAAGTTGAGGAGTAAGAGATGCGTTTAAATACTCTGTCTCCGGCCGAAGGCTCTAAAAAGGCGGGTAAACGCCTGGGTCGTGGTATCGGTTCTGGCCTCGGCAAAACCGGTGGTCGTGGTCACAAAGGTCAGAACTCTCGTTCTGGCGGTGGCGTACGTCGCGGTTTCGAGGGTGGCCAGATGCCACTGTACCGTCGTCTGCCGAAGTTCGGCTTCACCTCTCGCAAAGCAGCGATCACAGCGGAAATCCGTCTGTCTGACCTGGCGAAAGTTGAAGGCGGCGTTGTAGACCTGAACACGCTGAAAGCGGCTAACATTATCGGTATCCAGATCGAGTTCGCGAAAGTGATCCTGGCTGGTGAAGTTTCTACTCCGGTAACTGTTCGTGGCCTGCGTGTTACTAAAGGTGCTCGTGCTGCTATCGAAGCTGCTGGCGGTAAAATTGAGGAATAAGTAGCAGATGGCTAAGCAACCGGGATTAGATTTTCAAAGTGCCAAAGGTGGATTTGGCGAGCTGAAACGCAGACTGCTGTTTGTAATCGGCGCGCTGATTGTGTTCCGTATTGGCTCTTTTATTCCGATCCCTGGTATTGATGCCGCTGTACTTGCCAAACTGCTTGAGCAACAGCGAGGCACCATCATTGAAATGTTCAACATGTTCTCTGGTGGTGCTCTCAGCCGTGCTTCTATTTTCGCACTGGGTATTATGCCGTATATTTCGGCATCGATTATTATCCAGCTGCTGACGGTCGTTCATCCGGCCCTGGCAGAGTTGAAGAAAGAAGGGGAGTCTGGACGTCGTAAGATTAGCCAGTACACCCGTTACGGCACTCTGGTGCTGGCAATATTCCAGTCGATCGGTATTGCTACCGGTCTTCCGAATATGCCTGGTATGCAGGGCCTGGTATTAAACCCAGGCTTTGCATTCTATTTCACCGCTGTTGTAAGTCTGGTCACAGGGACCATGTTCCTGATGTGGCTCGGCGAACAGATTACTGAACGAGGTATCGGTAACGGTATCTCAATCATTATCTTCGCCGGTATCGTTGCGGGTCTCCCGCCGGCCATCGCCCATACTATCGAGCAAGCGCGTCAAGGCGACCTGCACTTCCTCCTGTTGCTGTTGGTTGCAGTATTAGTATTTGCAGTGACGTTCTTTGTTGTCTTCGTTGAACGTGGTCAACGCCGCATTGTGGTGAACTACGCTAAACGTCAGCAGGGTCGTCGTGTCTATGCTGCACAGAGCACACATTTACCGCTGAAAGTGAATATGGCGGGGGTTATCCCGGCTATCTTCGCTTCCAGTATTATTCTGTTCCCGGCAACCATCGCGTCATGGTTCGGGGGCGGTACTGGTTGGAACTGGCTGACAACAATTTCGCTGTATTTGCAGCCTGGGCAACCACTTTATGTGTTACTCTATGCGTCTGCGATCATCTTCTTCTGTTTCTTCTACACGGCGTTGGTCTTCAACCCGCGTGAAACAGCAGATAACCTGAAGAAGTCCGGTGCATTTGTACCAGGAATTCGTCCGGGAGAGCAAACGGCGAAGTATATCGATAAAGTAATGACTCGCCTGACTTTGGTTGGTGCGCTTTATATTACTTTTATCTGCCTGATCCCGGAGTTCATGCGTGATGCAATGAAAGTACCGTTCTACTTCGGTGGGACCTCACTGCTTATCGTTGTGGTCGTGATTATGGACTTTATGGCTCAAGTGCAAACTCTGATGATGTCCAGTCAGTATGAGTCTGCATTGAAGAAGGCGAACCTGAAAGGCTACGGCCGCTAACTGGTCGCCTGAGAAGTTACGGAGAGTAAAAATGAAAGTTCGTGCTTCCGTCAAGAAATTATGCCGTAACTGCAAAATCGTTAAGCGTGATGGTGTCATCCGTGTGATTTGCAGTGCCGAGCCGAAGCATAAACAGCGCCAAGGCTGATTATTTCGCATATTTTTCTTGCAAAGTTGGGTTGAGCTGGCTAGATTAGCCAGCCAATCTTTTGTATGTCTGTACGTTTCCATTTGAGTATCCTGAAAACGGGCTTTTCAGCATGGTGCGTACATATTAAATAGTAGGAGTGCATAGTGGCCCGTATAGCAGGCATTAACATTCCTGATCAGAAACATGCTGTGATCGCATTAACTTCGATCTATGGCGTCGGCAAGACCCGTTCTAAAGCCATTCTGGCTGCAGCGGGTATCGCTGAAGATGTTAAGATCAGTGAGCTGTCTGAAGAACAAATCGACACGCTGCGTGACGAAGTTGCCAAATTTGTCGTTGAAGGTGATCTGCGCCGTGAAATCAGCATGAGCATCAAGCGCCTGATGGATCTTGGTTGCTATCGCGGTTTGCGTCATCGTCGTGGTCTGCCAGTGCGCGGTCAGCGTACTAAGACCAACGCACGTACCCGTAAGGGTCCGCGCAAACCGATCAAGAAATAATCGGGGTGATTGAATAATGGCAAAGGCACCAGTTCGTGCACGTAAACGTGTAAGAAAACAAGTCTCTGACGGCGTGGCTCATATCCATGCTTCTTTCAACAACACCATCGTTACTATTACTGATCGTCAGGGTAACGCATTGGGTTGGGCAACAGCCGGTGGTTCCGGTTTCCGTGGTTCTCGCAAATCCACTCCGTTCGCAGCTCAGGTTGCAGCAGAGCGTTGCGCTGAAGCCGTAAAAGAATACGGCATCAAGAATCTGGAAGTTATGGTTAAAGGTCCGGGTCCGGGTCGTGAATCTACTGTTCGCGCTCTGAACGCCGCTGGTTTCCGCATCACGAATATTACTGATGTGACTCCGATCCCTCATAACGGTTGTCGTCCGCCGAAAAAACGTCGCGTATAACGCTCGTTTTTTAGGTTAGTTGGAGATAGAAAATGGCAAGATATTTGGGTCCTAAGCTCAAGCTGAGCCGTCGTGAGGGCACCGACTTATTCCTTAAGTCTGGCGTTCGCGCGATCGATACCAAGTGTAAAATTGAACAAGCTCCTGGCCAGCACGGTGCGCGTAAACCGCGTCTGTCTGACTATGGTGTGCAGTTGCGTGAAAAGCAAAAAGTTCGCCGTATCTACGGTGTGCTGGAGCGTCAGTTCCGTAACTACTATAAAGAAGCAGCACGTCTGAAAGGCAACACAGGTGAAAACCTGCTGG
This sequence comes from Enterobacter cloacae complex sp. SHL001, assembly GCF_049236825.1. Classification (NCBI taxonomy): domain Bacteria; kingdom Pseudomonadati; phylum Pseudomonadota; class Gammaproteobacteria; order Enterobacterales; family Enterobacteriaceae; genus Enterobacter; species Enterobacter cloacae complex sp. SHL001. The sequence continues at coordinate 12,428 of NZ_JBMKIP010000015.1, read as the reverse complement.
CTCTGCTGGAAGGTCGTCTGGACAACGTTGTATACCGTATGGGCTTCGGCGCGACTCGTGCTGAATCACGCCAGCTGGTTAGCCATAAAGCAATCATGGTAAACGGTCGTGTTGTTAACATCGCTTCTTATCAGGTTAAAGCGAATGACGTTGTTAGCATTCGTGAGAAAGCGAAAAAGCAATCTCGCGTGAAAGCCGCTCTGGAGCTGGCTGAGCAGCGTGAAAAGCCAACCTGGCTGGAAGTTGATGCTGGCAAGATGGAAGGTACGTTCAAGCGTCAGCCAGAACGTTCTGATCTGTCTGCGGACATTAACGAACACCTGATCGTCGAGCTTTACTCCAAGTAAAGCTTAGTACCAAAGAGAGGACACAATGCAGGGTTCTGTGACAGAGTTTCTAAAACCGCGCCTGGTAGATATCGAGCAAGTGAGTTCGACGCACGCCAAGGTGACCCTTGAGCCTTTAGAGCGTGGCTTTGGCCATACTCTGGGTAACGCACTGCGCCGTATTCTGCTCTCATCGATGCCGGGTTGCGCGGTGACCGAGGTTGAGATTGATGGTGTACTTCATGAGTACAGCACCAAAGAAGGCGTTCAGGAAGATATCCTTGAAATCCTGCTCAACCTGAAAGGGCTGGCGGTGAGAGTTCAGGGTAAAGATGAAGTTATTCTTACTCTGAATAAATCTGGCATTGGCCCTGTGACTGCAGCCGACATCACCCACGACGGTGATGTTGAAATCGTCAAGCCGCAGCACGTGATCTGCCACCTGACCGATGAGAACGCAGCTATTAGCATGCGTATCAAAGTTCAGCGCGGTCGTGGTTATGTGCCGGCTTCTGCCCGAATTCATTCGGAAGAAGATGAGCGCCCAATCGGCCGTCTGCTGGTCGACGCATGTTACAGCCCTGTAGAGCGTATTGCCTACAATGTTGAAGCAGCGCGTGTAGAACAGCGTACCGACCTGGACAAGCTGGTCATCGAAATGGAAACCAATGGCACAATCGATCCTGAAGAGGCGATTCGTCGTGCGGCAACCATCCTGGCAGAACAACTGGAAGCTTTCGTTGACTTACGTGATGTACGTCAGCCGGAAGTGAAAGAAGAGAAACCAGAATTCGATCCGATCCTGCTGCGCCCTGTTGACGATCTGGAATTGACTGTCCGCTCTGCTAACTGCCTCAAGGCAGAAGCTATCCACTATATCGGTGATCTGGTACAGCGTACCGAGGTTGAGTTGCTGAAAACGCCGAACCTGGGTAAAAAATCTCTTACCGAGATTAAAGACGTGCTGGCTTCACGTGGTCTGTCTCTGGGCATGCGCCTGGAAAACTGGCCACCGGCAAGCATTGCTGACGAGTAACCGGATCACAGGTTAAGGTTTTACTGAGAAGGATAAGGTCATGCGCCATCGTAAGAGTGGTCGTCAACTGAACCGCAACAGCAGCCATCGCCAGGCTATGTTCCGCAACATGGCAGGTTCACTGGTTCGTCATGAAATCATCAAGACGACCCTGCCTAAAGCGAAAGAGCTGCGTCGCGTAGTTGAGCCGCTGATTACTCTTGCCAAGACTGACAGCGTTGCTAATCGTCGTCTGGCATTCGCCCGTACTCGTGATAACGAGATCGTGGCAAAACTGTTTAACGAACTGGGCCCGCGTTTCGCGAGCCGTGCCGGTGGTTACACTCGCATTCTGAAGTGTGGCTTCCGTGCAGGCGACAACGCGCCGATGGCTTACATCGAGCTGGTTGATCGTTCAGAGAAAGCAGAAGCTGCTGCAGAGTAATCTGTAGTAACGTAAAAAAACCCGCCTCGGCGGGTTTTTTTATATCCGCAGAATCTCCACTTATCTACAATGTCTGTATCTTTTCTGCTCACCCCCTGGAGTTCATTATGTGGTTGCTCGATCAGTGGGCTGAACGCCATATTTGCGATGCCCAAAACAAAGGCGAGTTCGAAAATCTTCCCGGCAGCGGTGAGCCGCTGATTCTGGACGATGATTCACATATTCCCCCTGAATTACGGGCCGGTTATCGCTTACTGAAAAACGCAGGTTGTTTACCGCCTGAACTTCAGCAACGCAATGAAGCCGTCGAGCTTGCCGATCTGCTTAAAGGCATTCATAAGAATGACCCGCGGTACTCCGAAATCAGTCGTCGGTTGGCGCTCATCGAGCTAAAACTGCGCCAGACGGGAATGAATACTGACTTTTTGCATGGTGAGTACAGTGAAAGGTTAATGCAAAAAATAAACGAGGAGTAGCCATGTACCGCATAGGTGAACTTGCGAAGCTTGCTAACGTAACGCCGGATACTATCCGCTACTACGAAAAGCAGCAGATGATCGATCATGAGGTCAGAACGGAAGGTGGATTTCGCCTTTATACGGATAACGACCTGCAACGCCTTCGTTTTATCCGCTATGCACGGCAACTCGGCTTCACGCTGGAGTCGATCCGTGAACTGCTGTCGATCCGTATCGATCCTGAACATCATACGTGTCAGGAATCTAAAAGCATCGTTCAGGCCCGGCTGGATGAAGTTGAAGGACGCATTCAGGAGCTGCAAGCTATGCAGCGATCTCTGCAAAGGTTAAATGACGCGTGCTGCGGTACCGCTCATAGCAGTGTTTATTGCTCAATACTGGAAGCTCTTGAACAGGGCGCCAGTAGTGAAACTCAGGGTTGTTGATTTTTTATCAGCCAGGGACTAGACTCCCGCCGACATTAACTATGCTCAGGAGAAATGATGAGCCGCTATCAGCATACTAAGGGACAAATTAAGGATAACGCCATTGAGGCATTGCTTCACGACCCGCTTTTCAGACAGCGTGTTGAGAAGAACAAGAAAGGAAAAGGGAGTTATTTACGTAAAGGTAAACATGCACAACGGGGTAACTGGGAGGCCAGTGGCAAGCAAGCTAATCGCTTTTTTACCACTGGCCTTTCTGTTTCTGTCGCCTGATTAAACGCGGTTGTTCTGCTCTTTTAACAGATCGCGAATTTCAGTCAGTAAGACTTCTTCTTTAGTTGGTGCTGGCGGGGCAGCAGCCGGTTCTTCTTTTTTACGGTTAAGTCTGTTGATAAGTTTGATCGCCATGAAAATGGCAAATGCCACGATCACGAAATCAAATACGTTCTGAATGAATACGCCATAGTGCATTACAACCGCAGGGATATCGCCCTGAGCCTCCCGAAGGGTGAAGGCGAACTGTTTGAAATCAATGCCTCCAATCAACAGTCCTAACGGCGGCATAATAATGTCGGCGACTAATGATGAAACGATCTTACCGAACGCCGCACCAATAATGACACCCACAGCCAAATCCACCACATTCCCGCGCATCGCAAATTCGCGAAACTCTTTAATAAAACTCATTATGTTCTCCTTGTGCCAGCTGACGCCTATAAGTTTAACAAATGATTAGCTAATTGCCATTGGGGATAAATAATCGTTATGAAAAATAAAAGGCATGAAAATTAGAAGGTTAATATTTGGGTGCTCTCGTCTGAGCACCCAAATCATTACAGGAAGAACGGGCTTGGCTGGAATAAACGCTCGACGTCGGTAATAAATTTTTTATCGGTCAGGAACATAATAACGTGGTCACCCTGCTCAATACGTAAATTATCATTGGCGATCATGACATCGTTACCTCGTACTACAGCGCCGATAATGGTGCCTGGTGGAAGTTTAATTTCGTCGATCGCGCGACCAACAACGCGCGACGTCGTTTCATCCCCATGAGCGACGGCTTCAATGGCTTCAGCAACACCACGACGAAGAGACGACACGCCGACAATATCCGCTTTACGTACATGGCTTAGCAGGGCAGAAATGGTGGCTTGCTGAGGTGAAATAGCAATATCAATTACGCTACCCTGTACCAGGTCGACATAAGCCTTACGCTGGATAAGCACCATTACTTTTTTCGCCCCCATACGTTTAGCGAGCATGGCGGACATAATATTCGCTTCGTCGTCGTTGGTGACGGCAATAAAAAGATCAACCTGATCGATATGCTCTTCGGCCAGCAATTCCTGATCCGAAGCATCGCCATAAAACACGATAGTATTCTGAAGCTTTTCAGCCAGCTCCGACGCGCGCTGTTGATCTCGTTCGATCAGCTTCACGCTGTAGTCTTTTTCCAGCCGTCTCGCCAGACCTGCGCCAATATTACCGCCGCCAACCAGCATAATACGTTTATACGGTTTTTCGAGACGCTGAAGTTCACTCATCACCGCACGGATATGCTGAGAAGCCGCAATAAAGAAGACTTCATCCCCGGCTTCGACAATGGTGGACCCTTGCGGACGAATAGGTCTGTCGTGACGGAAAATCGCCGCAACACGCGTATCGATATGTGGCATATGCTCGCGCATTGTCGACAGGGCATTACCAATCAGCGGGCCGCCGTAGTACGCCTTCACGACCGCCAGGCTTACTTTTCCTTCCGCAAAGTTCACAACCTGCAACGCGCCCGGGTACTCAATCAGACGATAAATACTGTCGATAACCAGCTGTTCAGGGGCAATAAGATGGTCGATAGGTACTGCTTCGGAATTAAACAGCTTTTCCGCATCCCGGACATAGTCCGGGGAGCGAATGCGGGCGATGCGGTTCGGTGTGTTGAAAAGCGAGTAGGCCACCTGACATGCAACCATGTTGGTTTCATCTGAACTGGTTACTGCAACCAGCATGTCGGCATCGTCTGCGCCCGCCTCCCGAAGCACTCGTGGGTGAGAGCCGTGCCCCTGTACAACACGAAGATCAAACTTGTCCTGCAAAACGCGCAGGCGATCGCCATTGGTATCCACAATGGTGATATCGTTGTTTTCGCCCACGAGATTTTCCGCCAGCGTTCCGCCAACTTGCCCTGCGCCCAGAATGATAATTTTCATCTTTCGTGACCTGTTCTCAACATCACTCTTTGATTAGCTTAGCGTAAAAGAAACCATCACCCTCTTCTGCGCCCGGCAGGTTTTGCAGACCCGGGTGCTCAGGTGTTCCCGTATCATGCAGCGTAGCGTCCGGGGTGCGTTTCAGGAAAGCCGCAATTTGCTGACTGTTCTCTTCCGGAAGAACAGAGCAGGTTGCATACACCAGGGTTCCGCCGGGTTTGAGATGCGGCCAGATGGCATCCAGAATTTCGGATTGCAACTGGGCAAGCTCCTTGATATCACGATCGCGACGCAGCCATTTGATATCGGGATGACGACGAATCACGCCAGTTGCTGAGCAAGGGGCGTCCAGCAAAATACGATTGAACCTGGTATCACCACACCAGTCTGCGGGTTTACGTCCATCGCCTTGCTTAACCTGTGCTTTCATACCCAGACGCTTGAGGTTGTCATAGACGCGTGAAAGACGCTGCTCATCAACATCCACGGCCATCACGCTGGCCTGCGGCGCCACTTCCAGAATATGCGTTGTTTTCCCCCCTGGCGCTGCACAGAGATCAAGGATCTGCTCCCCGTCTTTCGGTTCAAGCCAGGTCATGCAGCCCTGAGCGGATGCGTCCTGTACCGTTACCCAGCCCTCTTCAAAACCGGGTAATGCATGTACCGGTGCAGGGGAGGCTAAACGAACCGCATCAGGATAAGCAGCGTGTGTGAAGCCGCTCATTCCGGCCTCTTCCAGCAGGGCCAGCCATGCGTCGCGGGTATGATGGTTACGATTGACGCGTAACCACATCGGCGGACGTTGGTTATTGGCATCCACAATGTCTTGCCATTGCTGTGGGTAGGCTTTTTTAAGGCGATTCAGCAGCCATTCAGGGTGCAGGAAGCGCGATTCGCTTTGCGCAAATTCTGCCAGCAGTTCGTCCTGCTGACGCTGGAACTGACGCAGCACGCCGTTAATCAATCCTTTCAGCTGGGGACGTTTAATCGAAACGGCACCCTCCACTGTCTCAGCCAGCGCAGCATGAGGTGGAATGCGGGTATGAAGAAGCTGGTAGAAACCGACCATGATCAAATAATGCACGGTACGCTGCTTGCCGCTCATCGGGCGTGACATCAGCTTATTAATTAACCATTCAAGCTGAGAGAGGGTGCGCAGCACGCCAAAGCACAGCTCCTGAAGCAGTGCTTTGTCTTTATCGGAAACCTTTTGTTGCAGTGGAGGCAGGACATTACTCAGTGACTGGCCCTGCTCGATAACCTGCTCAACGGCCTGAGCCGCCATAGTGCGTAGATTTTGTCTTTTCATAACCGTAAAAATAAAAATGCCCGGAAACACCGGGCCTTAAGAGTAAATTTGTTCAGGCAAGGCGATTGCCAGGGATGAACCATTCACGACGGGAATTTAATAGATCCTGCGCGCTCATTGCCTTTTTACCGGCCGGTTGCAGCGATTCAAGATTCAGGATCCCTTCTCCGGTCGCAACCTGGATACCGTTTTTGCTGGCGTCGATAATCATACCGGGCTCTGCCGAAGTATTGCCGTTAATAACTGAAGCTTTCCAGACTTTCACTGGCTGCTCATCAATCATCAACCAGCTCATCGGCCATGGATTAAAGGCGCGGATACAGCGTTCGAGTTGAGCTGCTGACAGGGACCAGTCGATCCGGGCTTCTTCTTTACTCAGTTTTTCAGCATAGGTCACCTGTGCTTCATCCTGCACTTCAGGTATCGCTGTATTGTCAGCAAGCTGTTGCAACGTCTCAATCAGCCCCTGCGGACCGAGATCCGCCAGCTTGTCATACAGCGTGGCGCTGGTATCTTCTGCGGTAATGGGACACGCCAGTTTATACAGCATGTCGCCCGTGTCTAAACCTACGTCCATCTTCATGATTGTCACGCCAGTTTCAGCATCGCCTGCCCACAGAGCGCGCTGAATAGGGGCTGCACCACGCCAGCGTGGGAGCAAGGAACCATGAACGTTAACACAGCCCAGGCGGGGCATATCGAGTACCGCTTTCGGCAGAATGAGGCCGTAAGCCACAACTACCATCACGTCAGCGTTCAGGTCTGCCACTAACTGCTGGTTTTCCTGAGGTCGTAATGATGCAGGCTGGAAAAGCGGCAAACCATGCGTTTCTGCCAGCACTTTAACCGGGCCAGGCATCAATTTTTTACCGCGGCCAGCCGGACGATCAGGCTGAGTAAATACGCCAACAATCTGATGACCAGACGATAGCAGCGCGTCGAGATGACGCGCCGCAAAATCAGGGGTACCCGCGAAGATTATACGTAGTGATGTAGACACGTTATTCCTTGTATCCGGGGGGCGTTAAGCGCGAGAACGTAAACGATCCAGTTTCTCAACTTTCTGACGAATACGCTGTTGCTTCAGCGGTGAGAGGTAATCGATAAACAGCTTACCGACCAGGTGATCCATCTCATGCTGAATGCAAATCGCCAGCAGATCGTCGGCTTCCAGCTCAAACGGATTGCCGTCACGATCCAGTGCGCGGATTTTAACTTTTTCGGCACGTGGCACCAAAGCGCGCTGTTCAGGGATAGACAGACAGCCTTCCTCAATACCTGTTTCGCCGCTTTTTTCCAGCATCTCAGGGTTGATCAGCACCAGGCGCTCATCACGATTTTCAGAAACGTCGATCACAATAATACGTTTGTGAATGTCTACCTGGGTTGCGGCAAGGCCAATGCCTTCTTCAGCGTACATGGTATCGAACATATCATCGACGATACGCTGAATTTCTGCATTCACTTCTTTAACCGGTTCCGCGACGATGCGAAGGCGCTCGTCAGGAATATGTAACACTTGCAAAACTGCCATAAATTTCCAGAGTCGTGTTCAGGAGTTGATAAGAATATTACTTCTATTCTAGACAAATCCCCGGTCGATTGACAGCATCAGTGACCAATCGCAAAGATTGCTGAGGCTGCTTATGGCAGGGAAAAGGATGACGTCCACAGAGATATGGTTACGGCTTATAAACATCGGGTCGTTATACGGTGACGCGATGCTGGAGATTGCGCAGAGGCTGCTTCGCCAGGCAACCGTCGATGCTGAAGCTGTCAACGCGTCAGGGCTTTCGCCCAAACATGCCGTAAAGTTTTTTTCGTTCAGTGAGAGTGAGCTTGAACGTAGTCTGGAATGGCTGGAACACACCGACAACCACCTTCTCACAGCGGATGATCCTCGCTTTCCGCCATTGTTACGTTCTATACCTGATTTTCCCGGGGCGCTATTTGTGCGAGGCCGCGTTGACGTGCTTAATAGCATGCAGCTTGCGGTTGTGGGCAGCCGTGCGCCCTCGTGGTATGGCGAGCGGTGGGGGAAAATGCTGAGTGAACAGCTATCCCAATGTGGCTTTACGATCACCAGTGGCCTGGCTTGCGGCATCGATGGTGTGGCACATCATGCGGCGTTGTCAGCAAAAGGGCGAAGTGTCGCCGTGCTTGGCAATGGTCTTTTTAGTCTCTATCCGCGTCGTCATCACATTCTGGCTGAGCAACTTATCGCTTCAGAGGGGGCGATAGTATCTGAGTTTTCACTTTCGACATCGCCCAGACCGGGTAACTTTCCACGGCGTAACCGGATCATCAGTGGGTTAAGCCAGGGCGTGCTGGTGGTCGAAGCTGCGATTCGGAGTGGATCGCTGGTTACCGCAAGGTGCGCACTGGAGCAGGGGCGTGAAGTTTTTGCGCTACCCGGCCCGTTGGGGAACCCTGGCTGCGAAGGCCCTCACTGGCTGATAAAACAGGGGGCGACGCTGGTGACCTGTAAAGAGGATATCCTGGAAAATTTGCAATATGGTTTGCATTGGTTGCAGGATGATCTCCAAAAGCGACATATTTCATCGGATCAGGAGGCAGTAGCATTGCCATTTCCCAAGCTCCTGGCTAACGTAGGAGATGAGGTAACACCTGTTGACGTTGTCGCTGAACGTGCCGGCCAACCTGTGCCAGTAACGGTAGCACAGCTACTCGAACTGGAGTTAGCAGGGTGGATCGCAGCTGTACCCGGCGGCTATGTCCGATTAAGGAGGGCATGCCATGTTCGACGTACTGATGTATTTGTTTGAGACTTACATCCACAACGAAGCAGAAATGCAGGTGGATCAGGACAAATTAACACGGGATCTGACCGACGCAGGTTTTGAGCGGGAAGATATTTATAATGCGTTGATGTGGCTGGATAAGTTGGCTGATTATCAGGACGGCCTCGTCGAACCGATGCAGCTTGCTTCTGACCCATTGTCTGTGCGCATCTATACAGCTGAAGAGTGTGAAAGGCTGGATGCCAGCTGCCGGGGATTCATTTTATTCCTCGAGCAGATTCAGGTGCTAAACCTCGAAACGAGAGAGATGGTGATAGAGCGCGTCATGGCGCTGGATACTGCTGAATTTGAACTGGAAGATCTCAAATGGGTGATCCTGATGGTTCTGTTCAACATCCCAGGCTGTGAAAATGCCTATCAGCAAATGGAAGAATTACTCTTTGAAGTGAATGAAGGTATGCTGCATTAATTCTATGTGCAGCAACAAGAGTTGTTATGGCCAAATCAGCACTCTTCACGGTGCATAAAAACGAGCCCTGCCCACAGTGTGGGGCTGAACTTGTTATTCGGTCCGGGAAACACGGTCCGTTTCTCGGTTGTTCACACTATCCGGAATGTGATTATGTCCGTCCCCTGAAAAGCCAGGCGGACGGACATATCGTCAAAATTCTGGAGGGACAGCTTTGTCCACTCTGTGGCGGCGAACTGGCGCTGCGGCAGGGGCGGTTCGGGATGTTTATTGGATGCAGCCGCTATCCGGAATGTGAACATACGGAACAAATTGATAAACCAGATGAAACGGCAATTGCCTGCCCTCAGTGCCAGCGTGGTCAATTGGTGCAGCGCCGCTCTCGTTATGGCAAGACCTTCCATTCGTGCGATCGCTATCCTGAATGCCAGTTCGTTATCAATTTCAAACCAGTAGCGGGCGTCTGCCCTCATTGCGATTATCCGTTACTTATAGAAAAGAAAACCGCGCAAGGTTTGAAACGCTTTTGCGCCAGTAAACAATGTGGAAAGCCGGTTTCGGCGGATCAAATCAGTGAATAATAACCTGCCATCAGGCTCCATCGCGCAGGCGGTGCACATCCTGAAAAAAGAAGAAGTCATCGCCTATCCAACAGAAGCCGTTTTCGGGGTCGGGTGCGATCCTGACAGCGAAGTCGCCGTTAACCGTCTGCTGGCGCTAAAACAGCGGCCTGTCGAAAAAGGATTGATTTTGATCGCTGCGAACTACGAGCAGCTTAAGCCTTATATTGATGATTCCATGCTGACACCTGCACAGCGGGAAACCATTTTCTCTGCGTGGCCTGGTCCCGTGACGTTTGTTTTCCCTGCACAACCGACAACGCCGCGCTGGCTAACCGGGCGTTTCGATTCACTCGCGGTACGCGTTACCGACCATCCCTTGGTGGTGGAGTTATGCCAGGCATTTGGTAAACCCCTGGTTTCAACCAGCGCCAACCTGACCGGGCTTCCCCCCTGTCGGACAACAGAAGAAGTTCTGGCGCAGTTCGGGAATGATTTCCCTGTAGCCGTGGGTGAAACCGGGGGGCGTCTTAACCCGTCAGAAATTCGCGATGCCTTGACCGGCGAACGTTTTCGCCAGGGATAATGTTATGGAAACCTATGCTGTTTTTGGTAACCCGATCGCGCACAGCAAGTCGCCTCTGATCCATCAGCTGTTTGCAGAGCAATTGCAGATAGATCACCCGTATGGTCGGGTTCTTGCGCCTGTTGATGCATTTATACCGACGCTGAATAGCTTTTTTGATGCGGGTGGTAAAGGTGCGAACGTCACGGTGCCTTTTAAAGAAGAGGCTTTCGGGCGTGCGGATGAGCTGACCGAGCGTGCCTCGCTCGCTGGTGCCGTCAATACCCTTAAGCGGCTCGAAGATGGTAGCCTTCTGGGCGATAACACCGATGGCATAGGTTTACTCAGCGATCTGGAACGACTGTCGTTTATTAAACCAGGCTTTCGGATCCTGCTGATCGGCGCGGGTGGCGCGTCGCGCGGCGTATTGCTTCCTCTTCTTTCGCTGGATTGTGCGGTGACAATCACCAACCGTACCTTCTCCAGAGCAGAAGAGCTGGCGGCGTTGTTCGCACACACAGGCAGCGTAACTGCGGTAGCACTTGACGATCTCGCGAGTCACGAATTTGATCTTGTGATTAATGCCACCTCAAGCGGTATTAATGGAGAGATCCCGGCGATTCCTGCATCCCTGGTTCATTCCCACATCTACGCCTATGACATGTTTTATCAAAAAGGGAAAACGCCATTTCTGACCTGGTGTGAACAACAGGGGGCAAAACACGTGGCTGATGGTCTGGGCATGCTGGTGGGGCAGGCGGCTCATGCGGTGCTACTCTGGCATGGCGTGTTACCTGCTGTAGAACCGGTGATCGAAAAGCTGAAACAGGAACTGATGGCATGAATCAGGCGATTCATTTTCCCGACAGAGAAATCTGGGATGAAAATAAGCAAGCGGTTTGTTTCCCGGTGCTGGTGCATGGAATGCAGCTCACCTGTGCGATTAAAGGGGAGACGTTGCATCAGCGCTTTGGTGGTTCAGATCCGTTAGCGGTCTTTTGCGAAAATCGCTGGGATCTGGAAGAGGAAGCCAGCGATTTGATCCGCGATCAGCAGGAAGACGATCAGGGTTGGGTCTGGTTATCCTGATCCAGATAGTCATTCTTCCATTTAACGTAATTGTTCGCTGAGTATTTCAATCCTTCGATCTCCGCCTCTTTTAGGGGGCGGATCTGTTTAACCGGACTGCCTAAATAGAGATAGCCACTTTCCAGACGTTTGTTTTGCGGAACAAGGCTTCCTGCGCCAATCATTACGTCATCTTCTACTATGACGCCATCCAGCAAAATCGATCCCATCCCAACGAGAACCCTGTTACCGATTGTGCAACCGTGGAGCATCACTTTATGACCGACGGTGACATCTTCCCCAATGATGAGCGGATTGCCCTCAGGGTTATAAGATGATTTATGAGTCACATGCAGCACGCTGCCGTCCTGAATATTGGTGCGTGCACCGATTGCAACGTAGTTAACATCGCCCCGGATCGCGACGAGTGGCCAGATGCTGACATCATCGGCCATGCGAACATCACCAATGACCACGCTGCTGGCATCGATCATCACGCGATCGCCTATTTGGGGGAACAGATCTTTATAAGGACGTAATACTGCAAACATATCTACCTCGATACAGATGAGCGCTATTAAAGAAGACTTTGATCGTATTCCTGGATCGAGGCAAGGCAAAATGCGTCAATTTTTAAGCGGATCGGGTGGGTTTTCAGCGAAAAGAACGGAAAATCATCAGTTGGAAAAAAAGATCTAAAAAATACTTGTGCTAAAAACTGGGATCCCTATAATGCGCCTCCATCGACACGGCGGATGTGAATCACTTCACAGATAACCCGGTCGGTTGAAGAGA
>NZ_JBMKIP010000014.1:0-29015 GCF_049236825.1 Enterobacter cloacae complex sp. SHL001 | reverse complement strand
TTCAACCGACCGGGTTATCTGTGAAGTGATTCACATCCGCCGTGTCGATGGAGGCGCATTATAGGGAGTTCTCCGCAGGCCGCAACCGCTAAATGACAGAAAAATGACTGACTGCTGCATTCCACAGCAAAACCCCGCCTTATACCTTTTTACGCACAGACTTATCCACAATGATACGAAAAAGTAAAAATGTGCGAGCGTTGCGCAAACGTTTTCGTTAAAATGCTCGCGCTTCACAAGGATGCCTCGTCAGGTGTGTTAGATGAGTTTTTTACAGGAAAATTCATCTAACGCTCTCTGTAATCGTGAAATCCAGGGGATTTACCATGCAACAACGTCGTCCAGTCCGCCGCGCTCTGCTCAGTGTTTCTGATAAAGCCGGTATCGTCGAATTCGCTCAGGCACTTTCTGCACGTGGCGTAGAGCTGCTTTCTACAGGCGGTACCGCTCGCCTGTTAGCAGATAAAGGTCTGCCGGTAACCGAAGTGTCCGATTACACCGGTTTCCCGGAAATGATGGATGGACGCGTCAAAACCCTGCACCCGAAAGTGCACGGCGGTATTCTGGGCCGTCGCGGTCAGGACGACGGCATTATGGAGCAGCACAATATTGCCCCCATCGACATGGTGGTTGTTAACCTCTACCCGTTCGCCCAGACCGTTGCCCGCGAAGGCTGTTCTCTGGAAGACGCGGTTGAGAATATCGACATCGGCGGCCCGACCATGGTGCGCTCCGCAGCCAAGAACCATAAAGATGTGGCCATCGTGGTAAAGAGCAGTGACTACAACGCCATTATTAATGAGATGGATGCCAACGAAGGGTCCCTGACGCTTGAAACGCGTTTCGATCTCGCCATCAAAGCCTTCGAGCATACCGCCGCCTACGACAGCATGATCGCCAACTACTTCGGTAGCCTGGTACCTGCCTACCACGGTGAAAGCAAAGATCCATCTGGCCGCTTCCCGCGCACGCTGAACCTGAACTTCATTAAGAAGCAGGATATGCGTTACGGCGAGAACAGCCACCAGCAGGCTGCCTTCTATATAGAAGAAGAGGTAAAAGAAGCCTCTGTAGCGACTGCCCAGCAGGTACAGGGCAAAGCCCTCTCCTATAACAACATTGCCGATACCGACGCCGCGCTGGAATGCGTGAAAGAGTTCAGCGAGCCAGCCTGCGTTATCGTCAAGCACGCCAACCCATGCGGCGTTGCGGTAAGTGCGTCTATTCTGGAAGCTTACGATCGCGCCTACAAAACCGACCCGACCTCCGCGTTCGGCGGCATTATCGCCTTCAACCGCGAGCTGGATGCGGAAACCGCGCAGGCCATCATCTCCCGTCAGTTTGTCGAAGTGATCATCGCGCCATCAGCATCCGAAGAGGCGCTGAAAATCACCGCGGCGAAACAGAACGTGCGCGTACTGGTTTGCGGCCAGTGGGCAGAGCGCGTTCCAGGCCTGGACTTCAAGCGCGTGAACGGCGGGCTGCTGGTTCAGGACCGCGATCTGGGTATGGTGGGCGAAGCCGATCTGCGTGTCGTCACCAAACGTCAGCCAACCGAGCAGGAACTGCGTGACGCGCTGTTCTGCTGGAAAGTGGCGAAGTTTGTGAAATCCAACGCCATCGTCTACGCCAAAGAGAACATGACCATCGGAATAGGCGCAGGCCAGATGAGCCGCGTTTACTCTGCGAAAATCGCGGGTATTAAAGCAGGTGACGAAGGTCTGGAAGTCAAAGGTTCCGCCATGGCCTCTGACGCCTTCTTCCCGTTCCGCGACGGTATCGACGCGGCCGCTGCTGTGGGCATCACCTGTGTGATCCAGCCTGGCGGTTCAATCCGTGATGACGAAGTGATTGCCGCTGCCGACGAGCATGGCATCGCAATGATCTTCACCGACATGCGCCACTTCCGCCATTAATCCCCGGAGCAGAAAATGAAAGTATTAGTGATTGGTAACGGCGGGCGCGAGCACGCCCTGGCGTGGAAAGCAGCGCAGTCTCCGCAGGTTGAAACCGTCTTTGTGGCACCGGGTAACGCCGGGACCGCGCTGGAGCCCGCACTACAGAACGTCGCCATCGGCGTAACCGACATCCCGGCGCTGCTGAGCTTTGCCCAAAACGAGAATATCGATCTGACGATTGTTGGCCCGGAAGCACCGCTGGTGATCGGCGTTGTAGATGCCTTCCGCGCCGCGGGCCTGAAAATTTTCGGCCCAACGGAAGGGGCTGCGCAGCTGGAAGGCTCAAAAGCCTTCACCAAAGATTTTCTCGCGCGTCATAACATCCCGACGGCGGAATATCAGAACTTCACCGAGGTAGAGCCTGCTCTGGCTTACCTGCGTGAAAAAGGCGCGCCGATTGTGATCAAAGCCGACGGCCTGGCTGCCGGGAAAGGCGTTATCGTGGCGATGACCCTCGAAGAAGCGGAAGCCGCCGTGCAGGATATGCTGGCGGGTAACGCCTTTGGCGACGCGGGCCACCGCATCGTGATTGAAGAGTTCCTCGACGGCGAAGAAGCGAGCTTTATCGTGATGGTTGACGGCGAGCACGTTCTGCCGATGGCGACCAGCCAGGATCACAAGCGCGTAGGCAATGCCGACACGGGGCCAAACACCGGCGGGATGGGAGCTTACTCCCCTGCTCCGGTGGTCACTGACGAAGTACACCAGCGCACCATGGACCGCATCATCTGGCCAACCGTGAAGGGGATGGCTGCGGAAGGCAATACCTACACCGGTTTCCTTTACGCAGGCCTGATGATCGACAAGCAGGGTAACCCGAAGGTGATTGAATTCAACTGCCGCTTCGGCGATCCGGAAACCCAGCCGATCATGCTGCGCATGAAGTCCGATCTGGTTGATCTGTGTCTGGCGGCGTGCGAAGGCAAGCTGTACGAGAAAACTTCCGAGTGGGACGAGCGTGCCTCTTTAGGTGTGGTGATTGCTGCGGGTGGCTATCCGGGTAGCTACAACACCGGAGATGAGATCCACGGCCTGCCGCTGGAAGAGATTGACGGTGCGAAGGTGTTCCACGCCGGTACAAAGCTCTCTGACGACGACCGCGTGCTCACCAACGGCGGTCGCGTGCTGTGTGCGACCGCGCTGGGCCAGACCGTGGCAGAGGCGCAGAAGCGCGCCTATGCGCTGATGGCGGATATTCACTGGAATGGCAGCTTCAGCCGCCAGGATATCGGCTATCGTGCCATTGCGCGGGAGCAGGGAGAGTAATTTCCCCCTCACCCTAACCCTCTCCCACAGGGAGAGGGGATTTACGTCAGAAACTCTTCTCTGTCGGCTGCCAGGTGCAGAAATCTTCATTCGCCACCAGCAACAGCTGAGAGCCTTCCGGCGCTTCCAGCCATGCCACACTCACCTCCACAGATGAATGCCGCTGACGACGCTGAATGTGTT
This sequence comes from Enterobacter cloacae complex sp. SHL001, assembly GCF_049236825.1. Lineage (NCBI taxonomy): Bacteria > Pseudomonadati > Pseudomonadota > Gammaproteobacteria > Enterobacterales > Enterobacteriaceae > Enterobacter > Enterobacter cloacae complex sp. SHL001. The sequence goes on along the minus strand of NZ_JBMKIP010000014.1, from coordinate 25,608 downwards.
CGGTTGCCCAGGATTCAAGCTCAGGCTTCACCGTCTGCCCTTCGCAGGTGGTCACCGTGCCGTCGGCATGCCAGCGCCCCTGGCGCAGCACCACGCGGCCCTGACGCAGCGCATCGCTGGTCTGGCGGAGTTGTTCAGCACGGTAGCGGTAGAGAGCGACCTGATCGCTGGAAAGCTGCTGTTTCAGTCCACTGACCTCATGCTGCATAAAGCTCAGCTCGCCGTGGTCGTCGAAACGCACCTTCACGTGTTCGGGAGTCTTACTGTAGATATTCAGTTCAATGAGCGACAGCGCATCGCCCTGCCAGCGGTATTCTGCGGTCGAGGTGTTGCCGTTATGCCACGGGCTGAATGCGGTGAGCATATGGACTTCATCGCTGGAATCTTTGCGCCAGATCCTGACCGCACCCTGGTTGTCAGCGTAGCCGCTGGCGGTAAACGGGGGGAGTGAGGAATCATGGCTACAGGCAGACAGCAACAGTACGCCTGCCAGCGCGAGCGTTCCACGCCAGAATGACAAAAGGGGCGTTGCCGCCCCTTCGTTAAAACTGTTCACTGCCACGCGTCTTACTTAACTGCGTCTTTCAGTGCTTTACCAGAAACAAATGCCGGCACGTTAGCTGCGGCGATTTTGATTTCTTTACCGGTCTGCGGGTTGCGGCCAGTACGCTCAGCGCGGTGGTTCACTTTGAAGGTACCGAAACCAACCAGTTGTACAGCATCGCCTTCTTTCAGAGACTCAGTAATAGCAGCCAGGGTAGATTCCAGAGCAGCTTTAGCCTGCACTTTAGACAGATCAGCCTTGTCCGCAATTACATCAATCAGTTGAGTCTTGTTCATAAGTTATCCTTTCAATGTGTTTATCGCTTGCTAAGCATCGAGTGCGACGAAAATGCCAAAAAAGCACTCTCCTGCATACACGCACCGATAGCCACTTTTTTTCGCCCCCCAAATGTAGACCAGACGGGGGGCGAAAGGGAAGAGTCGAGGAGTGACAAAACAGGCGTTAAATCACGTTTTGTTGTCTCATTGGTTAAAAATTATACCAATATTGCTCTCACCGGCCTCGCGAAGGTCCGCGCGAAGCCCTTTGATCAGCTCAATATCACGTTCTTCACACTCCGCCAGCAGACGGAAAATTTCCCACTGAATATCCCATTCCTGTTCAACCGCCGGGTTAGCACGCAGCTCCTCGTCGGTCATTTCACGGCCTTCCTGGGTCATTTCCAGCATCGCAACGGTGGTAATGGATGCCTTGCTGACTTCAATGGCGTGTTCCAGGGTTTCACCGCTCAGACGGGAGTGGATCAGCTCGCTCAACGCCACACAGGCATCAATGGCCGGGTAGACGCCATACAGGTCGAAATCATCCGCAGCCGGAATAGCCTCTTCCAGCTTTTCGAGCTGAGAGTCAAAATTTACCTTCGCATCTTTGACCGTCAGCGTCTCCCAGATTAAATCCAGGATACGACGATAAATCTGGCCTTCGCCAAACGCCGTCTGCTTGCAGAACGCGGCATAGTTGGGATACATGCGCTCGCACAGGCAAGCCATAAACGTCACGTGCTGCCAGCTTTCCAGCTTCTCAAGGCGCAGATGAATCGGGTTTTGTAACATGATGATGTCTCGAATCGAAAATTAGCCGCAGTTTACCTGAATCACGGCTGAATTTCCTGCCAACGAATGAATGCCGGACGTGAAGAGGCCACGGCGTCAGCCCAGCGGGTTGGCTCCGGTAAACGGTAGCCCTTCATACAGCGTTGCACCCACGCCAGTGCGCTATCCATGCTGACCCGATGCCCGGTGGCGATAAACAACGGGTTGCAGCGCGCTTTACTGCGCCAGACCCACGCCAGCTGCTCGCCTTTATGGATAAGCGGCGCCAGTGCGCCCGGTTCGGCAGAGAGCGGCTCAAACGCGCCGCACAGGCGTTTTTTCGCTACGCCGATGGTCGGCACGTCCACCAGCAGACCAAAGTGGCTGGCGACGCCTAAGCGACGCGGATGGGAGATACCATGCCCATCAACAAACAGCAGATCGGGTTTTTGCGAGAGTTGCTCCCACGCGGCCAGCAGCGCGGGATATTCGCGGAAGGAGAGAAAGCCGGGAATATAGGGCATGGTGGTGGCGATACGCGCCACCTTGTACTCCACCAGCTCCAGCGACGGGTATTTCAGCACCACCATCGCCGCCCGCGTCACTTCACCGCCCTGCTCAAACCCGACGTCCGCCCCGCCAATGTACTGCGGGGGATCCTTATCCAGACGATCCTCGCGGATCACCGATGAAGCCAGTTCGATTTGCTGAGCGCGTAGCGACGCGAGATCCATAACCACTCCTTACTTGTGATACTGGGCAGAAAGCCGATGCACCGCCTCCACAAATACGCCTGCGTGTTCAGGCGGCACATCCTGATGAATGCCGTGGCCGAGGTTAAAGACGTGGCCTTCACCCTGGCCGAAACCAGACAGTATAGTCGACACTTCCTCTTCGATGCGGGCAGGCTGAGCATAGAGCATGGACGGGTCCATGTTGCCCTGTAGCGCCACTTTGTCGCCCACGCGACGGCGCGCATCGGCAATATCGGTGGTCCAGTCGAGGCCCAGCGCGTCGCAGCCGGTGGCCGCCATCGCTTCCAGCCATTGGCCGCCGCCTTTCGTGAACAGCGTTACCGGCACGCGGCGACCGTCGTTTTCACGGAGCAGGCCATCGACGATTTTGTGCATGTAGTACAGGGAGAACTGCTGATAATCACGCCCGGTCAGCACGCCGCCCCAGGTGTCGAAAATCATCACCGACTGCGCGCCGGCTTTAATCTGCGCGTTGAGATAGAGCGTGACGCTCTTCGCCAGCTTGTCGAGCAGGGCATGCAGGGCCAGCGGCTCGGCGTACATCATCTTTTTGATGACGGTAAAGGCTTTGCTGCTGCCGCCTTCCACCATGTAGGTGGCCAGCGTCCACGGACTACCGGAGAAGCCTATCAGCGGCACGTCGCCTTTCAGTTCGCGGCGAATGGTGCGCACGGCGTTCATCACATAGCCCAGCTCGCCTTCAGGATCGGGGATCGGCAGCTTATCAACGTCAGCTTTGCTTTTGATCGGAGAGGTAAAACGCGGGCCTTCTCCGGTTTCGAAATAGAGCCCAAGGCCCATCGCATCCGGAATGGTGAGAATGTCCGAAAAAAGAATGGCGGCATCGAGCGGGAAGCGGCGCAGCGGCTGGAGCGTCACTTCACAGGCCAGCTCGGCGTTTTTGCACAGCGACATAAAATCGCCTGCCTGCGCGCGCGTGGCTTTGTACTCTGGCAGATAGCGTCCCGCCTGGCGCATCATCCACACCGGGGTGACATCAACGGGCTGGCGCAGCAGCGCACGCAGATAACGATCGTTCTTCAGTTCGGTCATTTTGCAGTTCCTTATTGCGTCAGTCCGTCAGTGTAACACTACTCATACTCGGCCCGACACATTGCCACGGTATCTTCTATCAGGCGACGCGCCACCGTTCCCGGTGGGGGCAGCAGCGGTAAATCGTCGTAGCGATACCAGTTCGCCTCCAGCAGCTCTTTCTGATCAATAACAATCTCGCCGCTGTCGTATTCCGCCATAAACGCGGTCATCAGGGACATCGGGAACGGCCACGGCTGCGACGTCACATAGCGCAGGTTTTTCACCTTAATGCCGCTCTCCTCCATCACCTCGCGCGCCACCGCCTGTTCCAGCGTTTCGCCGACTTCCACGAACCCGGCGAGGACGGTGTGAATGCCGTTGCGATGACGGGTATGTTGCGCCAGCAGGATGGAATCATCACGGCGGATGGCGACAATGATGCACGGTGCGATTTGCGGGTAGTAGCGTTCACGGCAGTGGCCGCAGAGCATTGCCCACTCGGTTTTGCTCGGGTGCATGGTATGGCCGCAGTAGCCGCAGTATTTGTGCGAGCGGTAAAACTCCGCCAGCTGCACGCCGCGCCCCGCCAGCTGGAACAGGCCGACATCCCGATCCAACACCTGACGAACGGAGCCCATATCCTGACGACGAGCCTGTTGGATCAACCATACCGGATCGCCCTGCCACTCGCCGATCCGCAGCGCCGGTTGGCCGACGAGATCGAAGATGTCTGCCGCACCGTAGGGTATCTCCCCACCGGGCAGCCATAATTTTTGTTCGTGACTGACGATCCACCAACCCAGATCTGATTTTTCAATAATACGATCCATATCTATTGCACTACCTTCGCTTCACTGACATGTTGTTAGCATTATGGTTACATTTTGGATAAGCAGATCCCATTCTAAACCTTATGGAGTCGACCATGTTAAACCAGCTGGAAAGCCTGACTGAGCGCGTTGGAGGAAGTAACACCCTGGTGGATCGCTGGCTACATGTGCGCAAGCATCTACTCGTGGCGTATTACAATCTGGTTGGTCTTAAGCCTGGCAAAGAATCCTTTATGCGGCTGAATGAAAAAGCGCTGGACGACTTCTGTCAGAGCCTGGTCGACTACCTTTCCGACGGCCATTTCAACCTTTATGAACGCATTATCCGCGAAATGGAAGGGACAACGCCGTATTTAGCGGCCAGCAAACTCTGTCCGCTGCTGGAAGCCAACACCCAGCAGATCATGGACTACTACGATTCCACGCTAGAGAACGCTATCGATCACGATAACTATCTTGAGTTTCAGCAGGCGCTTTCCGACCTTGGCGAAGCGCTGGAAGAGCGATTCACGCTGGAAGACAAGCTCACCGCCCTCGTGCTGGACAACAACCTGAATATCAGCACCAGCGATAACGTTGCGCGTCCTGCTTGAGTTCTTAATCGTTAACGAGTAATTTACAACCATTCGCCCCTCTCACGAGGGGGATTTTTCTTGTCGGAGTGCCCAGTGTGAAAGCACGGGCTGAGACCGTTAATTCGGGATCCGCGGAACCTGATCAGGTTAATACCTGCGAAGGGAACAAGAGTCACACTGCTGTTGTATCGCCCCTGAGGCGATCTTCTCTTGCTTCATCCGTCGTCTGACAAGCCATGTCCTTCACATCTGGAATGAGCTATGTCTACTGCAAAACTGACCCGCCGCGAACAGCGCGAACACGCCCAACGCTTCATCGACACCCTGGAAGGCACCGCTTTCCCGAACTCGAAACGCATCTACATTTCCGGCTCACAGGCTGATATCCGCGTGCCGATGCGCGAAATCCAGCTCAGCCCGACGCTTATCGGCGGCAGCAAAGAAAACCCGCAGTTTGAAGACAACGAAGCCGTGCCGGTATACGACACCTCCGGCCCGTACGGCGACCCTTCTGTTGCTATCAACGTACAGCAGGGTCTGGCAAAACTGCGCCAGCCGTGGATTGACGCCCGTAACGACTGCGAAGAACTGAGCGTGCGCAGCTCGGCGTATACCAACGCGCGCCTGGCCGACGACGGTCTGGACGAGCTGCGCTTTACCGGCCTGCTGACGCCGAAACGCGCTAAAGCGGGCAAATGCGTCACCCAGCTGCACTACGCGCGCCAGGGTATCGTCACGCCGGAGATGGAGTTCATCGCCATCCGCGAAAACATGGGCCGCGAGCGCATCCGCAGCGAAGTGCTGCGCCACCAGCATCCTGGTGAAGGGTTTGGCGCTCGCCTGCCGGAAAACATCACGCCGGAATTTGTGCGTGACGAAGTGGCCGCCGGGCGCGCCATTATCCCCGCCAACATCAACCACCCGGAATCCGAGCCGATGATTATCGGCCGCAACTTCCTGGTGAAGGTCAACGCCAACATCGGCAACTCAGCGGTGACGTCATCCATCGAAGAAGAGGTGGAAAAGCTGGTCTGGTCGACGCGCTGGGGCGCGGACACGGTGATGGACCTTTCCACGGGCCGCTATATTCACGAAACCCGCGAGTGGATCCTGCGTAACAGCCCGGTGCCGATTGGCACCGTCCCGATTTATCAGGCGCTGGAGAAGGTCAACGGCATCGCCGAAAACCTCACCTGGGAAGCGTTCCGCGACACGCTGCTGGAGCAGGCCGAGCAGGGCGTGGACTACTTCACCATCCACGCGGGCGTGCTGCTGCGCTACGTGCCGATGACGGCGAAACGTCTGACCGGTATCGTCTCACGCGGCGGTTCGATTATGGCTAAATGGTGCCTTTCCCATCATCAGGAAAACTTCCTCTACGAACACTTCCGCGAAATCTGCGAAATTTGCGCCGCGTACGACGTCTCCCTGTCGCTGGGCGACGGCCTGCGTCCTGGCTCCATCCGCGATGCTAACGACGAGGCGCAGTTTGCCGAGCTGCACACGCTGGGCGAGCTGACCAAAATCGCCTGGGAGTACGACGTGCAGGTGATGATTGAAGGCCCGGGCCATGTGCCGATGCAGATGATCCGTCGCAACATGACCGAGGAGCTGGAGCACTGCCACGAAGCACCGTTCTACACCCTGGGGCCGTTGACCACCGATATTGCGCCGGGCTACGACCACTTCACGTCAGGCATTGGCGCGGCGATGATCGGCTGGTTCGGCTGCGCCATGCTCTGCTACGTGACGCCGAAAGAGCACCTCGGGCTGCCAAACAAAGAGGACGTGAAGCAGGGGCTGATCACCTACAAGATTGCCGCCCACGCGGCGGATCTGGCGAAAGGCCATCCGGGCGCGCAAATTCGCGACAACGCCATGTCCAAAGCGCGCTTTGAATTCCGCTGGGAAGACCAGTTTAACCTGGCCCTCGATCCGTTCACCGCCCGCGCCTATCACGACGAAACCCTGCCGCAGGAATCGGGCAAAGTTGCGCACTTCTGCTCCATGTGCGGACCTAAATTCTGCTCGATGAAGATCAGCCAGGAAGTACGCGATTACGCCGCCGCGCAGACCATTGAAGTCGGCATGGCGGACATGTCGGAAACCTTCCGCGCGAAAGGCGGCGAAATCTACCTCAAAAAGGAGGAGGCGTAATGTACCAGCCCGATTTCCCCTCCGTGCCCTTCCGCTTAGGGCTTTACCCGGTGGTGGACAGCGTGGCGTGGATCGCTCGCCTGCTGGAGGCAGGCGTTCGCACGATCCAGCTACGCATCAAGGATAAACGCGATGAAGAGGTGGAGGTCGAGGTGATCGCCGCTATCGCGCTGGGACGTCGCTACCACGCCCGCCTGTTTATCAACGACTACTGGCGGCTGGCGGTTAAACACCAGGCGTACGGCGTGCATCTGGGACAGGAAGATCTGGAAACGACCGATCTCAACGCGATCCGTGACGCCGGTCTGCGGCTGGGCGTTTCTACCCACGATGATATGGAGATCGACGTGGCGCTGGCGGCCCGCCCCTCTTACATCGCGCTCGGGCACGTTTTCCCAACGCAAACCAAACAGATGCCGTCCGCTCCACAGGGTTTGACGCAGCTGGCGGCCCACGTTAAGCGCCTTGCCGATTACCCCACCGTTGCCATCGGCGGGATCAGCCTTGAACGTGCGCCCGCGGTGCTGGAGACCGGCGTCGGCAGTATCGCCGTCGTCAGCGCTATCACCCAGGCGGCAGACTGGCAGGCCGCCACCGCGCAGCTTTTACAACTGGCAGGAGCAGGTGATGAAAGATCGTGATTTTATGCGTTACAGCCGCCAGATCCTGCTGGAGGATATCGCCATCGAGGGGCAGCAAAAGCTGCTCGCCAGCCGGGTACTGATTGTCGGTCTGGGCGGATTAGGCACCCCCGCCGCGCTGTATCTGGCCGGCGCGGGCGTGGGCACGCTGGTGCTGGCCGATGACGACGAGGTACATCTCAGCAATCTGCAACGGCAAATTCTCTTTACGACAGAAGATATCAACCAGCCTAAAGCGCACGTTACGAGCCAGCGGCTGAACCAGCTTAACCCCGATATCGAACTGGTCGCACTCCAGACGCGGCTGAGCGGGGAAGATCTGCAATGCGAAGTGGCCCTTGCCGACGTGGTGCTGGACTGTACGGACAATATGGCGACACGTCAGGCCATCAACGCGGCCTGTGTTGCGCAGAACACGCCGCTGATCACCGCCAGCGCGGTCGGTTTCGGTGGGCAAATAATGGTGCTTACGCCGCCGTGGGCACAGGGCTGCTACCGCTGCCTGTGGCCGGACGAGGCTGAACCGGAGCGTAACTGCCGCACGGCAGGCATTCTGGGCCCGGTGGTGGGCGTGATGGGTACTCTTCAGGCGCTGGAGGCCATCAAGTTGCTCAGCGGCATGGAGACAGAACGCAACACGCTGCGGCTGTTCGACGCCCGCTCCAGCGGCTGGCGTCATCTGGCGTTAAACCGTGCCAGCCACTGCCCGGTATGCGGAGGCCGCAATGCGCATTCTGTTTAACGATGAGCCGATGACGTGCGACGACGATCTCACCGTTGCCGCCCTGCTCGACATGCTGCGCCAGCTGAAGCCGGGAACGGCGCTGGCGCTCAATCAACAGATCCTGCCGCGCGAGCTGTGGGAACATCAGCAGGTCAATGAGGGCGACCAGATCCTGCTGTTTCAGGTTATCGCAGGGGGCTGAGATGTTACGTATTGCCGACAAAGTCTTTGATTCACATCTGTTTACCGGAACCGGAAAATTCGCCTCCCCGCAACTGATGGTGGATGCCATTCGTGAAAGCGGCAGCCAGCTGGTGACGCTGGCGATGAAGCGCGTGGATTTGCGTCAGCACAACGATGCCATACTTGCGCCGTTACTGGAGGCAGGCGTGACGCTCTTACCGAATACCTCCGGTGCGAAAACGGCCGAGGAAGCAATTTTCGCTGCGCAACTGGCGCGGGAAGCGCTCGGCACCCGCTGGCTGAAGCTGGAAATTCACCCGGACGCCCGCTGGCTGTTGCCCGATCCGATCGAAACCCTGAAAGCGGCAGAGAAGCTGGTGCAGCAGGGATTCACCGTTCTGCCCTACTGTGGTGCCGACCCCGTGCTCTGTAAGCGTCTGGAAGAGGTCGGCTGCGCGGCCGTAATGCCGCTGGGCGCCCCCATTGGCTCCAACCAGGGGCTGGAGACCCGCGCGATGCTGGAAATCATTATTGAGCAGGCGACCGTGCCGGTGGTGGTGGATGCGGGCATCGGCGTACCCAGTCACGCCGCGCAGGCGCTGGAGATGGGGGCCGATGCGGTGCTGGTCAATACCGCGATTGCGGTGGCCGACGACCCGGTGATGATGGCGCGTGCGTTCCGCCTTGCCGTGGAGTCCGGTCTGCTGGCTCGGCAGTCCGGCCCCGGCTCGCGCAGTGTTCAGGCGCAGGCCACCAGCCCGCTGACCGATTTTCTGGAGGCGCTCTGATGGCTACCTTTACCGATCGCTGGCGTCAGCTTAACTGGGACGATATTGCCTTACGCATCAACAGTAAAACCTCTGCGGACGTAGAGCGGGCATTAACAGCCAAACATTTGACGCGCGAGGATTTGATGGCCCTGCTTTCTCCGGCAGCCTGCGCGTACCTTGAACCGATGGCCCAGCGCGCGCAACGCCTCACCCGCCAGCGCTTTGGCAACACGGTGAGCTTTTACGTGCCGCTCTATCTTTCTAACCTGTGCGCCAACGATTGCACCTACTGTGGTTTCTCCATGAGCAACCGTATTAAGCGTAAAACGCTGGATGAGCATGAGATCGCCCGCGAGTGTGCGGCTATTCGTGAGATGGGTTTTGAACATCTCCTGCTGGTGACGGGTGAACATCAGGGCAAAGTGGGGATGGACTATTTTCGCCAGCATCTTCCGGCCATCCGCCGCGAATTTGCCTCGTTGCAAATGGAAGTGCAGCCTCTGTCGCAGGAGGAATATGCAGAGCTGAAAACCCTCGGGCTGGACGGCGTAATGGTTTATCAGGAAACCTACCATGAGGCGACCTATGCCCGGCATCACCTGAAAGGGAAGAAGCAGGATTTCATCTTCCGGCTGGAAACGCCGGACAGGCTGGGGCGCGCCGGTATCGATAAAATTGGGCTGGGCGCGCTTATCGGTCTGTCCGACAGCTGGCGGGTGGACTGCTATATGGTGGCGGAGCATCTGCTGTGGCTACAGCAGCAGTACTGGCAAAGCCGCTATTCCATCTCTTTCCCGCGGCTGCGTCCCTGTACGGGAGGCGTTGAACCCGCCTCGCTGATGGATGAGCGCCAGCTGGTGCAAACCCTGTGTGCATTTCGCCTGTTCGCGCCGGAAGTGGAATTGTCGCTCTCCACGCGTGAATCCCCCGCGTTTCGCGATCGCGCGATCCCGCTGGCGATCAATAACGTCAGCGCCTTTTCCAAAACGCAGCCGGGCGGTTACGCGGACGATCACCCGGAACTGGAACAGTTTGCACCGCACGACGGCCGACGGCCCGAAGCGGTGGCGGAAGCCCTGACTGCACAGGGGCTACAGCCGGTGTGGAAAGACTGGGATAGCTGGCTGGGAAGAGCCTCGCATTAGCGCTGAAACTGTCTGCAAAAATGCGAAAAGGTTACGAGGCGGCTCGTAAGATCATAACCGGGCGATTGAGGCGATCTGCCCGGTTTTCTTATGCTTAACCACGTCAGCAACGGACGCTGACCAGGGTGAAAATGCTTCTTCCTCGTTTCGCCCTGCCCTCCGCCTCTTAAACAAAATTCAATTGATACAATAAATACGTCGTTTCTTATCTACGCTTAAGATAAATCATCTCGTCGGTAATCGCCTTCTGTATAATTTACTACCAGCAACCGGACAGCGACTATGCTGAGGGTATCGACAGACGCAACGCGTCTACCATCTGGATTGATGTACAACTCATGGCACTCCACAGTAAAAAGCTCTCTTTTACCCGGCCAATTATGGTCAGCTTCGCGGGGATGCTGTTCAGTTTCGCGCTGATCGCCGTCCTGGTCGTCCTTTCACAGAGAAAGGATTTTCTTGAGGATTATCATAAAATTAATGGTAATTTCACCCATAATCTGGCGGTGAACTATACCGAATCCATCCTGCGAGAAAATGACTATATTCTTGGTCGCGCTGCGATGTACTTCGCCCGTAATGACAGAGTGAATCAGACAATAAATATCGATCCGACACACGGTTTGCAGATGTTGATGCATTTGCAGAACCTGATGCCGACGGTGTCGTCTATCTCTCTGGCGGACACAGAAGGGCGCCATCTGCGCGCGCCGGAAGTGCTGCCAACGGAGAAAAGTAAGTCGTTCGACGCCAGAACCCGCCCATGGTTTGTCGGGCAAGCGGAAGCCAGCAACTTTCCTCACTACACCCGCCCCTATCTGGACTATTTCACCCAACATCCTACTGTCACCCTCTATAAGCCGGTCATTTCACCGGAAGGCCGTCTGAAGGGCACGCTCGCTTTCCATCTTGATTTAACGTCCATGGGGTATACCCTGCGCCAGATGGTGGCGCCGGTTCAGGGTGAGTTTTTTGTCGTGGAGCGTGACGGCGCCGTTGTGCTGCATCCGGACACGGGGGCGCTCTTTAAGCAGTATGTAAGCGAAGCGCTGATGGACAAAATGACCAGCGGCGAAGGCCATCTTTTCGACCCCAAAAGTAAAACCTGGTATTACTACTACTCTTTCACCAATCCGGACTGGTTTGTGATTTATCGGGTCTCCGATGCCACGCTTACCGTCATCACCCGGCATGAAACCACCGTCGTCGGCTGGGGATTTGCGCTGGCGGCAATCATCATCATTCTGTTCGGGCTTTACCTTCGTCATGCCTCGCGTTCTGTGCTGATGAACATTATCAACGCCATCAAAACCGGCGACGTCAACCAGGCGCCACGCCTTGAGGCGATGCTCAGCCATACCATTCGAACCAATAAAGAACGCGAGCTGGCCTATGTCCGTCAGGCCACCCATGATGCGCTGACAGGCTGCAAAAATCGCCGTGCGTTCGATAACGATGTGGATGAGCTGCTGACCGCTCATCAACCCTTCGTTCTGGCGCTGATCGACATCGATAACTTCAAATCCATTAACGACACCTGGGGCCACCTGAGCGGGGATATTGTGCTGCGCAACGTGGCGCGGGAAGGTATTCAGATCATGCAGCCGCACCACGTTTCCGTTTACCGCTACGGTGGAGAAGAGTTCGGCGTGATATTCCCGGCCGAGCTGATGAACTCCGCGCACGCGCTACTGGAAGCCTGGCGCACCGCCGTTGAAAAGCGGACCTGGCGGGAAGAGAACCTGCGAGTGACCTTCAGCGCCGGGATGGGGGAGTGGCACTTCGAACCGCTGGAACAATTTATCGGTAGCGTAGATGAAGCGCTGTATACCGCTAAACAACAGGGTAAAAACCGCATCGTAAGCACGGCCAGCCGATAATACCCTTCCTCAAATTCTGCCCGATCTGACGGGCAGAATGCTCTCCGCTGTAAAATTGTAACCGGTTTCAGGAAAATGCCGATTTCTTTGTGATGCCTGACACACAATCGCGGTAAAGCGGTTGTTGAAGCGGTCTGCACGGGATAATTATCAATAAACACATGTAGATCGAGGCTGACTATGAAGAACATCGTTTTATGCTGTGCAGCGGGAATGTCAACCAGCATGCTGGTTCAACGTATGAAAGATGCCGCGCAGAAAAAAGGAGTCGAAGTAACCATTAAAGCCGTTCCGGTCGCGGAGTTTAAAGATAACATCGCGACGGCTGATATCGTATTACTGGGGCCACAGGTTAAATACGAACAGGCAAAACTCCAGGCGCAGGCCGATCCGCTCGGAAAAAAGGTTGCGGTCATCGACATGATGGATTACGGCATGATGAAAGGTGATGCCGTACTGGAAAAAGCGCTCAAACTTCTGGAGTCATAATGGAAGACTTAGAAACCACGATTATGGAACTGCTGGTCAACGCAGGCGCAGCGCGCAGCGCGGCCCTGACGGCGTTACAGATGGCGCGAAAAGGCGACTTTGATGAAGCCGAGAAAGCGATGGAAGAATCGCGTGAATATGTGAAACATGCGCATACGATCCAGACGCAGCTTATCGGTCTTGATGAAGGGACCGGGAAACTTCCGGTTAACCTGATCACCGTTCACTCTCAGGATCACCTGATGAACGCGATGGTTATTCAGGATCTGGCGGGCGATATGATTGAGCTTTATCGACGTATCCCGTTAGTGAACTGAAGACATACAGATGTAAAAAAACCCGCCGAGGCGGGTTTTTTATTGTCGGGTGGCGCTACGCTTACCCGACCTGTGATTCATATGCCCGGTAATTTTACCTACCGGGCATCAACGATTACTCGTTGTCGGAACCGCCCAGACCTGCGTTCAGCAGTTCTGCAAGGCTCGCGGATGCATCTTCGGCAGTCACCTGCGGTGCAGCTGGCAGTTCGCCCGCTGCGCGACGACGCATACGATCCTGGTGGTACGCATAACCGGTACCGGCCGGGATCAGACGACCCACGATAACGTTCTCTTTCAGACCGCGCAGTTCATCACGTTTACCTGCAACAGCCGCTTCGGTCAGGACACGAGTGGTTTCCTGGAACGATGCAGCAGAGATGAAGGACTCGGTTGCCAGAGACGCTTTGGTGATACCCAGCAGATCGCGTGCGAAGGTCGCACCGATTTTGCCGTTCGCTTCCAGATCGCGGTTAGCGATCTTAACGCGTGAGTATTCAACCTGCTCGCCTTCCAGGAAGTCGGAGCTGCCCGCGTTTTCGATGGTTGCTTTACGCAGCATCTGACGAACGATAACTTCAATGTGTTTATCGTTAATCTTAACGCCTTGCAGACGGTATACGTCCTGTACTTCGTTAACAATGTAACGGGTAACAGCATGCACACCACGCAGACGCAGGATGTCGTGCGGCGCTTCTGGACCATCGGAAACCACGTCACCACGTTCTACGCGTTCACCTTCGAACACGTTGAGCTGACGCCACTTAGGAATCATCTCTTCGTACGGCTCGCTGCCATCTACTGGCGTAATAACCAGGCGGCGCTTACCTTTGGTCTCTTTACCGAAGGAGATGATACCGCTGATTTCAGCCAGGATCGCAGGCTCTTTCGGACGACGTGCTTCGAACAGGTCCGCAACGCGTGGCAGACCACCGGTGATGTCCTTGGTACCGCCGGATTCCTGAGGAATACGCGCCAGGGTGTCACCAGAGCTGATCTGTACGCCATCTTCCAGCTGTACAATCGCTTTACCCGGCAGGAAGTACTGCGCAGGCATATCGGTACCAGGGATCAGAACGTCGTTACCCTGAGCATCAACGATTTTCAGTGCAGGACGCAGATCTTTACCGCCGGTAGTACGTTCAGCAGAATCCAGAACCACCAGAGAAGACAGACCGGTCAGCTCGTCGGTCTGACGAGTAATGGTCTGGCCGTCGATCATGTCAGTGAAGCGGATGAAACCACTTACTTCGGTGATAACCGGCATGGTGTGTGGATCCCAGTTTGCAACGGTTTCACCGCCAGCAACCTGCTCGCCATCACCTTTCGCCATAACCGCACCGTAAGGCACTTTATAGCTCTCTTTGGTACGACCGAATTCGTCGATCAGCTTCAGCTCGGTGTTACGGGAAGTGATAACCAGTTTACCGCTGGAGTTCACAACCGACTTCGCGTTGCTGAGCTTGATGCTACCTTTGTTTTTCACCTGGATGCTGGATTCAGCAGCCGCACGAGATGCCGCACCACCGATGTGGAACGTACGCATCGTCAGCTGTGTACCCGGCTCACCGATGGACTGTGCCGCGATAACGCCGATAGCCTCACCTTTGTTGATGATGTGGCCACGCGCCAGGTCACGACCGTAGCAGTGCGCACACACACCAAAGTCGGTGTCACAGGATACAACGGAACGCACTTTCACGGAGTCAACAGAGTTCGCTTCCAGCAGGTCACACCACTGTTCGTGCAGCAGGGTGTTGCGTGGAACCAGAATGTCTGCGGTGCCCGGCTTCAGAATGTCTTCCGCGGTCACACGACCCAGTACGCGATCGCGCAGCGGCTCTTTAACATCACCACCCTCGATAACCGGGGTCATGGTGATACCTTCGAGGGTGCCACAATCGTCTTCGGTGACGACCAGATCCTGCGCAACGTCAACCAGACGACGCGTCAGATAACCGGAGTTCGCCGTTTTCAGTGCGGTATCCGCCAGACCTTTACGCGCACCGTGCGTGGAGATGAAGTACTGGAGTACGTTCAGACCTTCACGGAAGTTCGCGGTGATTGGCGTTTCGATGATGGAGCCATCTGGCTTCGCCATCAGACCACGCATACCTGCCAGCTGACGAATCTGTGCCGCAGAACCACGCGCACCGGAGTCGGCCATCATGTAGATGCTGTTGAAGGAGACCTGCTGCTCTTCTACGCCGTCACGGTTAATCACGGTTTCGGTTTGCAGGTTATCCATCATCGCTTTAGATACACGATCGTTCGCCGCAGCCCAGATATCGATAACTTTGTTGTAACGTTCGCCTGCGGTTACCAGACCAGACTGGAACTGCTCCTGGATCTCAGCAACTTCAGCTTCCGCTTCAGAGATGATCTCGTGTTTCTTCTCTGGGATGACCATGTCATCGATACCAACAGATGCACCTGAACGCGCTGCATAAGCAAAGCCGGTGTACATTGTCTGGTCAGCGAAGATAACGGTCGGCTTCAGACCCAGAATGCGGTAACAGGTGTTCAGCATTTTGGAGATCGCTTTCTTGCCCAGCGCCTGGTTGACGATGGAGAAAGGCAGACCTTTCGGTACGATCATCCACAGAATGGCACGGCCAACGGTCGTGTCTTTCAGGCTGGTGTGCGCAACGAACTCGCCGTTTTCATCTTTTTCGTATTCGGTGATACGCACTTTAACGCGCGCATGCAGAGAGGCCAGGCCAGCGCGATAAATACGCTCAGCTTCTTTCGGGCCAGTCAGCACCATGCCTTCGCCTTTGGCGTTAACACAGTCACGGGTCATGTAGTACAGACCCAGTACAACGTCCTGAGAAGGAACGATGATAGGTTCACCGTTCGCTGGAGACAGGATGTTGTTGGTAGACATCATCAGCGCACGCGCTTCGAGCTGGGCTTCCAGCGTCAGCGGTACGTGAACAGCCATCTGGTCACCATCGAAGTCGGCGTTATAGGCCGCACAAACCAGCGGGTGCAGCTGGATCGCTTTACCTTCGATCAGGACTGGCTCAAAGGCCTGGATACCCAGACGGTGCAGAGTTGGTGCACGGTTCAGCAGTACCGGGTGTTCGCGGATCACTTCGTCCAGGATATCCCAAACGACAGCTTCTTCACGCTCAACCATTTTCTTCGCGGCTTTGATGGTGGTGGCGAGGCCACGCAGTTCCAGCTTGCCGTAGATGAACGGTTTGAACAGCTCCAGTGCCATTTTCTTCGGCAGACCGCACTGATGCAGACGCAGGTATGGACCTACGGTGATTACAGAACGACCGGAGTAGTCAACACGCTTACCGAGCAGGTTCTGACGGAAACGACCCTGCTTACCTTTGATCATGTCGGCCAAAGATTTCAGAGGACGTTTGTTAGAACCGGTGATCGCACGACCACGACGACCGTTATCCAACAGGGCATCGACTGCTTCCTGAAGCATACGTTTTTCGTTGCGTACGATGATGTCCGGCGCAGCCAGATCCAGCAGACGTTTCAGACGGTTGTTACGGTTGATCACGCGACGGTACAGATCGTTCAGATCCGACGTTGCGAAACGACCGCCATCCAGCGGAACCAGCGGACGCAGATCTGGCGGCAGAACCGGCAGAACGGTCAGGATCATCCACTCTGGTTTGTTACCAGACTGAACGAACGCTTCCAGCAGTTTGATACGCTTGGTCAGCTTTTTACGCTTGGTTTCGGAGTTGGTTTCGTTCAGCTCTTCGCGCAGAGTTTCACACTCTTGCTCCAGATCCATGCTCTTCAGCAGGGCCTGGATAGCTTCCGCACCCATCTTCGCGTCGAATTCGTCACCGAACTCTTCCAGCGCGTCCAGATACTGTTCTTCGGTCAGGATCTGGTTACGTTCCAGATTGGTCATCCCGCCTTCGATAACCACATAAGATTCGAAGTACAGAACACGTTCGATATCGCGCAGCGGCATATCCAGCAGCAGACCGATACGGGACGGCAGAGATTTCAGGAACCAGATGTGAGCGGTCGGAGACGCCAGCTCGATGTGGCCCATACGCTCACGGCGTACTTTGGTCTGGGTCACTTCAACGCCGCACTTCTCACAGATCACACCACGGTGTTTCAGGCGCTTGTACTTACCGCACAGGCACTCGTAATCTTTTACTGGCCCGAAAATACGCGCACAGAAAAGGCCGTCACGCTCAGGTTTGAACGTACGGTAGTTAATGGTTTCCGGCTTTTTAACTTCACCGAAAGACCATGAACGGATCATGTCTGGCGAAGCCAGAGCAATTTTGATCGCATCAAACTCTTCGGTTTTAGTTTGCGCTTTCAGAAACTTTAATAAGTCTTTCACGGATTTGCTCCCGTCGGAGTTAGCACACTCTGCTGTCGGGCGTTAACCCGACAGCAGTGACCTGTTTGAGCGAGAATTACTCGTCTTCCAGTTCGATGTTGATACCCAGCGAACGAATCTCTTTCAACAGTACGTTGAAGGATTCTGGCATGCCCGGTTCCATCTGATGGTTGCCGTCTACGATGTTCTTATACATCTTAGTACGACCGTTCACGTCATCAGACTTAACGGTGAGCATTTCCTGCAAGGTGTATGCTGCGCCGTATGCTTCCAGCGCCCACACTTCCATCTCCCCGAAGCGCTGACCACCGAACTGAGCCTTACCACCCAGCGGCTGCTGAGTAACCAGGCTGTAAGAACCGGTAGAACGAGCGTGCATCTTGTCGTCGACCAGGTGGTTCAGTTTCAGCATGTACATGTAACCTACGGTTACCGGACGCTCGAACTGTTCACCGGTACGGCCGTCAAACAGCGTAATCTGACCAGACGTTGGCAGACCACCCAGTTGCAGCAGCTCTTTAATTTCAGCTTCTTTTGCACCGTCGAATACCGGCGTTGCAATTGGCATACCTTTGCGCAGGTTCTCTGCCAGACGCAGCACTTCTTCATCGCTGAAGGTGTTCAGGTCGACTTTCTGACGAACGTCGGTACCCAGATCGTAGGCACGCTGGATGAACTCGCGCAGTTTCGCGACTTCCTGCTGCTGTTTCAGCATGGCGTTGATCTTATCGCCGATACCTTTCGCAGCCATACCCAGGTGGGTTTCCAGAATCTGACCGATGTTCATACGAGACGGTACGCCCAGTGGGTTCAGTACGATATCTACCGGCGTACCGTTAGCATCGTGCGGCATATCTTCGATCGGGTTGATCTTAGAGATAACACCCTTGTTACCGTGACGACCTGCCATCTTATCACCAGGCTGGATCTGACGTTTAACAGCCAGATACACCTTAACAATCTTCAGCACGCCTGGTGCCAGATCGTCGCCCTGAGTGATTTTGCGGCGTTTCGCTTCGAGTTTTTTCTCGAACTCGTGTTTCAGTTCGTCATACTGCTCAGCCAGCTGTTCCAGCTGATTCTGTTTCTCTTCGTCGGTCAGGCCCAGTTCCAGCCAGCGATCGCGTGGCAGTTTGTCGAGCTTCTCAGCTTCAACGCCACCGGCAACCAGCACCGCATAGATACGGCTGAACAGACCTGCTTCGAGGATTTGCAGTTCTTCAGACAGGTCTTTCTTAGCCTGTTTGAGCTGCATCTCTTCGATTTCCAGCGCACGCTTATCTTTCTCAACGCCGTCACGGGTGAAGACCTGAACGTCGATAACCGTACCGGAAACACCGTTTGGTACGCGCAGAGAAGAGTCTTTAACGTCAGACGCTTTCTCACCGAAGATAGCACGCAGCAGTTTCTCTTCTGGCGTCAGCTGGGTTTCGCCTTTCGGCGTGACCTTACCAACCAGAATGTCACCGCCGGTCACTTCCGCACCGATGTAAACAATACCGGATTCATCCAGTTTAGAGAGCGCAGCTTCACCCACGTTCGGGATGTCAGCGGTGATCTCTTCTGGCCCCAGCTTGGTGTCACGGGACACACATGCCAGTTCCTGAATGTGGATGGTGGTGAAACGATCTTCCTGAACCACACGCTCGGAGACGAGGATGGAGTCTTCGAAGTTGTAACCGTTCCACGGCATGAACGCTACGCGCATGTTCTGACCGAGCGCCAGTTCACCGAGGTCGGTGGACGGACCGTCTGCCAGCACGTCGCCGCGCTCAACTGGCTCACCCAGAGACACACATGGCATCTGGTTGATACAGGTGTTCTGGTTAGAACGGGTGTATTTGGTCAGGTTGTAGATGTCGATACCCGCTTCGCCCGGATACATCTCGTCTTCGTTAACTTTGATAACGATACGGGATGCGTCAACGTACTGAACGGTACCGCCACGCTTAGCAACTGCTGTAACACCAGAGTCAACGGCAACAGCACGTTCCATACCGGTACCAACCAGCGGCTTATCAGCACGCAGAGTTGGAACGGCCTGACGTTGCATGTTCGCACCCATCAATGCACGGTTGGCGTCATCGTGTTCCAGGAACGGGATCAGGGACGCACCGACGGATACCACCTGCTGGGTGGATACGTCCATGTAGTCAACCTGGTCGCGGCTGAACAAGCTGGATTCGCCTTTGCTACGGCAGGTAACCAGATCTTCTACA
The DNA here is from genome assembly GCF_049236825.1 of Enterobacter cloacae complex sp. SHL001. Lineage (NCBI taxonomy): Bacteria > Pseudomonadati > Pseudomonadota > Gammaproteobacteria > Enterobacterales > Enterobacteriaceae > Enterobacter > Enterobacter cloacae complex sp. SHL001. Next base: position 5,953 of record NZ_JBMKIP010000014.1, on the reverse strand, counting down.
AAGTGGCCTTCGTCATCCAGGTTGGAGTTCGCCTGAGCGATAACGTAGTTGCCTTCTTCGATAGCAGACAGGTAATGAATTTCGTCAGTAACAACACCGTCGGTCACTTTACGATACGGGGTCTCGAGGAAACCGTATTCGTTCGTCTGTGCGTACACGGACAGGGAGTTGATCAGACCGATGTTTGGACCTTCAGGCGTTTCGATTGGACATACGCGACCGTAGTGAGTCGGGTGTACGTCTCGAACTTCAAAGCCTGCGCGTTCACGGGTCAGACCGCCTGGGCCGAGTGCGGAGATACGACGTTTGTGCGTGATCTCAGACAGCGGGTTGTTCTGGTCCATGAACTGAGACAGCTGGCTGGAACCGAAGAACTCTTTCACTGCCGCAGAAATCGGCTTCGCGTTAATCATATCCTGAGGCATCAGGGTATCCAGATCGCCCAGAGACAGACGCTCTTTCACCGCACGCTCTACACGTACCAGGCCAACGCGGAACTGGTTTTCCGCCATTTCGCCTACGGAACGGATACGACGGTTGCCGAGGTGGTCGATATCGTCCACTTCGCCTTTACCGTTACGGATATCGATGAGCTTCTTCATCACTTCAATGATGTCGTCTTTGCTCAGGATACCGGAACCTTCGATCTCGTCGCGCAGCAGAGAACGGTTGAACTTCATACGACCAACCGCGGACAGATCGTAGCGGTCTTCGGAGAAGAACAGGTTCTCGAACAGGCTTTCAGCCGCTTCGCGAGTTGGTGGCTCACCAGGACGCATCATGCGGTAGATTTCGACCAGCGCGCTCAGACGATCGTTGGTTGGGTCGACGCGTACAGTCTCAGAGATGTACGGACCGTGGTCCAGATCGTTGGTGAACAGCGTTTCGATACGTTTGTGGCCAGACTGGCTCAGCTTAGCCAGCAGATCCAGGCTCAGCTCCATGTTCGCCGGGCAGATCAGCTCGCCAGTTGATTCATCAACGTAATCTTTCGCGGCTACTTTTCCTGCAATGTATTCAACCGGAACTTCGATGTGTTTGATATCATCTTTTTCCAGCTGGCGGATGTGGCGCGCGGTGATACGGCGACCTTTTTCCACATACACTTTGCCGTCGGCTTCGATGTCGAACGACGCGGTCTCACCACGCAGACGTTCCGGCACCAACTCCATCTGCAACTTGTTGTCGCGGATTTCAAAGATCACTTTCTCAAAGAACAGGTCCAGGATCTGCTCAGTGGTATAGTTCAGTGCACGCAGAATGATGGTTGCAGGCAGCTTACGACGACGGTCGATACGGACAAACAGGTTGTCTTTTGGATCGAATTCGAAGTCCAGCCATGAACCACGGTAAGGAATGATGCGTGCGTTATACAGTACTTTACCGGAAGAGTGCGTTTTACCTTTATCGCTGTCGAAGAAGACGCCCGGGCTACGGTGCAGCTGGGAAACGATAACACGCTCAGTACCGTTGATAACGAAAGTACCGTTGTCCGTCATGAGTGGAATTTCACCCATGTAGACTTCTTGTTCTTTAATGTCTTTTACGGTGCCTTCCGGCGCTTCGCGCTCGTAGATCACCAGACGCAGTTTTACGCGCAGCGGTGCGGAATAGGTCACGCCACGGATCTGACATTCCTGAACGTCAAACACCGGTTCGCCAAGGCGGTAGCTGACGTACTGCAGCTCGGAATTACCGCTGTAGCTCTGAATCGGGAACACGGAACGGAAGGCTGCTTCCAGGCCGTACTGCCCTTCAGGATCTTGCTCGATAAACTTCTGGAACGAGTCAAGCTGGATAGAAAGGAGATATGGAATGTCCAGAACTTGTGGACGTTTACCAAAATCCTTACGAATACGTTTTTTCTCGGTATAGGAGTAAACCATAGGGTTCCTCAGCTCGCTGACAAGTCGACCCATCTGTCCGACGAAGGGACAGTTTGTGCAACACCATTTTGTGGACCGGAAAATTGAATACTTTCCGCAATACCTGTTGCTATCACGCTTAAACCATTTCATTGCGATTTACACAGAGCGAGCACCCTGTCGCAGTATATTAAGTCGTCGATAGAAACAAGCATTGTCAGGACAACCAGCAGTCAAACAGTGTGAAATGCTGCTGATGCCTTACAGCGCAAAAAGGCTGGTGACTAAAAAGTCACCAGCCATCAGCCTAATTGCTTAGGCTGCAACCAGAAAAGTTGGCTTATTTAACTTCAACTTCAGCGCCAGCTTCTTCCAGAGATTTTTTCAGTGCTTCTGCGTCGTCTTTGCTCACGCCTTCTTTCAGCGCAGCTGGAGCAGATTCTACCAGGTCTTTAGCTTCTTTCAGACCCAGGCCAGTTGCGCCACGTACTGCTTTGATTACAGCAACTTTGTTCGCGCCAGCAGCTTTCAGAATTACGTCGAATTCAGTTTTTTCTTCAGCAGCTTCAGCCGGGCCCGCAGCTACAGCTACAGCAGCAGCAGCAGAAACACCGAATTTTTCTTCCATTGCAGAAACCAGCTCTACAACGTCCATTACGGACATAGCTGCTACTGCTTCAATGATTTGATCTTTAGTGATAGACATTTAAATTGTTCCTGAAAATCAGAATAAGTTTATACGTAAGCAAATGCTTTATAAAGATAACTGCGATTAAGCAGCTTCTTTCGCATCGCGTACAGCAGCCAGAGTGCGAACCAGTTTGCCAGCCGCAGCTTCTTTCATGGTTGCCATCAGGCGTGCAATTGCTTCTTCGTAGGTCGGCAGGGTTGCCAGGCGATCGATTTGCGATGCCGGGATCAACTCACCTTCAAAGGCTGCAGCTTTGACCTCAAATTTTGCATTCGCTTTCGCGAACTCTTTGAACAGACGAGCAGCAGCGCCCGGGTGTTCCATAGAGTATGCAATCAGGGTCGGACCAACAAACGTGTCTTTCAGGCACTCGAACTGAGTACCTTCAACTACGCGACGCAGCAGGGTGTTACGAACAACACGCATGTATACGCCAGCTTCACGACCTGCTTTACGCAGTTCAGTCATTTTGTCTACAGTAACGCCACGGGAATCCGCAACTACTGCAGACAGCGCGCCTTTGGCTACTTCGCTGACTTCAGCAACAATCGCTTGTTTGTCTTGAAGATTTAAAGCCATTAGCTTTGCTCCTGGATGTTTGCCGGAACTCATGTTCCGGAACTCACTTCACTCGACCCAACGGGAAGAGCGTCTTAATACGGTGAGCAGAAACAAGCCAGAGTATTTAAAATAATCTTAGCGTTCTGTCACCGTCTACGCAGGGGATTAAGTTTCTTGCGAAACACCTGCGGTCTTCGACGGAGGCCTGGATAGGCCAGGCTCCAACGAACAATTCTTTTAGCCGCTAACTTTTGTTAGCAAACGTGGGGGTAAGATTGTAGACAAAATCACCGCCCACGTAAAGGCATTAGTTTGCAGCAGCGCTCAGGCCAGCCTGGTCAACTGCAACACCTGCACCCATGGTGGTGGAGATGCTAACTTTCTTGATGTACACGCCTTTCGCCTGAGTTGGTTTTGCTTTTTTCAGCGCAACCAGCAGAGCTTCCAGGTTTTCTTTCAGTTTGTCAGCGTCAAAGTCCACTTTACCGATGGTGGTGTGGATGATGCCGTTTTTGTCGTTACGGTAACGAACCTGACCTGCTTTAGCGTTCTTAACCGCTTCAGCAACGTTAGGCGTTACAGTACCCACTTTCGGGTTTGGCATCAGGCCGCGTGGACCCAGAACCTGGCCCAGCTGGCCAACAACGCGCATTGCATCTGGAGAAGCAATAACAACGTCAAAGTTCATTTCGCCTTTCTTGATCTGATCAGCCAGATCTTCCATACCTACCAGTTCAGCGCCGGCAGCTTTAGCAGCTTCAGCGTTTGCACCCTGAGCAAATACAGCTACGCGTACGGAACGGCCAGTACCGTGTGGCAGTACAGTTGCGCCACGAACGTTCTGATCGGATTTACGAGCGTCGATGCCCAGGTTAACGGCAACGTCAACGCTTTCAACGAACTTAGCAGTTGCCAGTTCTTTCAGCAGAGCGATAGCTTCGTTGATGTCGTACTGTTTGGTCGCATCAACTTTGTCACGGATCACGGACATGCGCTTGGTCAGTTTAGCCATTTCTTAGTCCTCCACTACCAGGCCCATGGAACGTGCAGTACCTTCGATGGAGCGAGTCATCGCTTCAATGTCGGAACCAGTCATGTCGGCAGCTTTGGTCTGCGCGATTTCCTGCAACTGAGCGCGGGAAATTTTACCCACTTTGTCTTTGTTCGGCTTACCGGAACCAGACTTGATGCCCGCTGCTTTCTTCAGCAGAACTGCTGCTGGAGGGGTTTTGGTAACGAAAGTGAAAGAACGGTCAGCGTAAACAGTGATTACAACTGGGATTGGCAGACCTTTTTCCATGGATTCAGTTTTGGCGTTGAACGCTTTACAGAATTCCATGATGTTCACACCCTGCTGACCCAGAGCTGGACCAACTGGTGGACTTGGGTTCGCCATACCTGCTGCAACCTGCAGCTTGACGTAGGCTTGTACTTTCTTAGCCATTCTAAAATCCTCTGATTGGGTAATAACGCCTCGGAGAGGCTCCCCGTGAATAAAATTCGTTTTACGGGTCGGGACCCATAAAAACAAAAGGCGCGAAATTGTATTCCAATCTCGCGCCCTGTGCAACGATTAAATCGTCGCTTTTTTGATCGCTGCTTAGGCTTTTTCTACCTGAGCAAAGTCCAGCTCTACCGGGGTCGCACGACCAAAGATAGAAACGGAAACTTTCAGGCGGGACTTCTCGTAGTCCACTTCTTCGACGACGCCATTGAAGTCAGCAAACGGACCGTCGTTAACACGAACCATCTCACCCGGTTCAAACAGCGTTTTCGGACGCGGTTTATCACCAACCTGCTGGAGGCGGTTCATAATCGCATCAACTTCTTTGTCGCTGATTGGCGCCGGACGGTCAGATGTGCCGCCGATAAAGCCCATCACGCGTGGTACGCTGCGCACCAGGTGCCAGCTCGCGTCGTTCATCACCATCTGAACCAGCACGTAACCCGGGAAGAATTTACGCTCGCTTTTGCGACGTTGGCCGCCACGGATCTCAACCACTTCTTCGGTCGGAACCATAACTTCGCCAAATAACTCTTCCATATTGTGTAATTTGATATGCTCACGCAGCGACGTAGCTACGCGGCCTTCAAAACCGGAAAACGCCTGAACGACGTACCAGCGCTTTTTAGGGGCTTCAGACATCTCAGAACCTCAGGCCAGTGATAAAGGATACCAGGCGAACCAGAATACCATCCAGTCCCCACAGGATCAGTGACATTACAGCGGTTACCGCCGCTACAATCAGCGTGGTGTGCAATGTTTCCTGGCGAGTCGGCCAAATGACCTTGCGGACTTCGGTACGCGCTTCGCGGGCAAACGCAACGGTCGCTTTGCCTTTCGTCGTCAACAGCGCGACACCACCCGCCGCAGCAATCAGAATTACCACTGCAAGCGCGCGTAGCGGCAGCATCATGTCACGATAAAGATAGTTGCCGACAATCGCCACAATCAGCAGCACGGCTACAACTACCCATTTCATCGCTTCCAGGCCGCGCCCGCTCCCTTGAGCTTCGGTATTCGCACTCATAAACCAACCTGTCAGAAGTATTCTACAAACATTTTCACCCCGCGAGTGCGAGGCAAACCAATCGAAATGCTATTCGCTTTTCGTATTATACGCTCTCCGCAGAGCCTGTCTCAGCAATGATTATGACAAAATTAATCACTGATGAGCCAGGTTCTGATGTGAAAGCGTGCAAAAAGGGCATCAAATGATGCCCTTTTATTGCGCATTGCGTCAAATGTTATCAGCGATTAGCCGAGAACTTTAGCAACAACGCCCGCGCCAACGGTACGGCCGCCTTCACGGATTGCGAAACGCAGACCGTCGTC
>NZ_JBMKIP010000013.1:0-49663 GCF_049236825.1 Enterobacter cloacae complex sp. SHL001 | reverse complement strand
GCTGAAAGCCCTCAGTTATTCTGAGGCAACGTTATAGCTTTTGCTTTCAAATTACTGGGGAACCCTCTCCCCTGTGGGAGAGGGTTAGGGTGAGGGCAACATCACAGCCCTTTGCGCACCCTGCGCTGGGTATAAATCGCATCCGCAACAAAGATGGCCAGCGCCACCCAGATAAAGGCGAACGTCACCATCTTATCCGCACCCGGCACCTCGCCGTAAAACACCACCGCCAGCAGGAACATCAGCGTCGGGCCAATGTACTGGAAGAAGCCCAGCGTGGAGAGGCGCAGACGCGTTGCCGCGCCGGTGAAGCACAGCAGGGGGATCGTCGTGACCACGCCCGCGGCCATCAGCATCAGGTTCAGCGACCATGGATTGCTGCCCATGTGGCTGGTGGCGCTGTCGGCAATACCGAACAGGTAGATCGCGGCGACAGGCAGCAGCCACAGGGTTTCAAACAGCATTCCCGTCTGCGCTTCCACGGCAATTTTTTTACGCACCAGGCCGTAGAAGGCAAAGCTGAACGCCAGCCCCAGGGCGATAACCGGCAGTGAGCCGAAGGTCCACAGCTGTACCAGCACGCCGCAGAAGGCCAGAATCACCGCCACCCACTGCATCCGGCGAAAGCGCTCACCAAGGAAAATCATCCCCAGCAAAATATTGACCAGCGGGTTAATAAAGTAGCCCAGGCTGGCTTCGAGCATGTGATGGTTATTCACCGCCCAGATAAACAGCAGCCAGTTTCCGCCAATCAGCACCGCAGAGAGAGCGAGCAGGAAGACCTTCTTCGGGGTTTTCAGCAGCGTTTTGACGCCTGACCACTGACGGCTGATACTCATCAGCGCAATCATGAAGAAAAAGGACCAGATGACGCGGTGAGTGAGGATCTCGTCCGCCGGGACATAGGCGATAAGTTTGAAGTACGCCGGTGCGATACCCCAAATAAAATAAGCGGCAAGGGCGAGTAAAACGCCCTGCCGCGTCTGTTTAGCATCCATCGGTAAAATCCGTTACAAAAAAGTGAAGTAATTTTACCCGAATTTGCCGTCTCAACCCACCATATAAGTGGCGGTTGCGCTGGCGATATAAACCTGCTCCTCGTTATGCAGCTCAACGCGGGCGACGGCAACTTTATTCCCGGCGCGCAGCAGGCTGCTGGTGCAGGTGAAGCGGTTTCCGCGTCCCGGACGCAGGTAGTCGACGCGTAAATCGATGGTGCCCATGCGCGACAGGCGCTGGCGTAACTCATCTTCGTTGATGGTGTCATGGCGCGTCAGCGTGCTGCCCACGCACACCAGACCGGCCGCCACGTCCAGCGCGGAGGCAATGACCCCGCCGTGCAAAATGCTTTGCGCCCAGTTACCGACCATCATTGGCTGATTATTGAAACTCAGCTGAGCGAAGTCTTTTTCGTATCGCTCCAGCTCAAGACCCAGTGCACGGTTGAACGGCATGTGGTACACAAAAATCTCGCCCACGAGCTTTAAGGTTTCTTCGGCGGTGAGTGTGGCTGACATCTGACGTGGCATCCTTGTTGTTAACAAAATGTTGATTTTATGCTTCGGGATAAAGGAATGCCACTTTAAGAAACGAGGAAGCGGAAGTTATCGCAGAAGTCTGTAGAATGCCCGGACAAAACTATTCATTAAATGTCACCATTTCAGGAGAACACCACCGATGCGGACGTATCTGGGTTGGTTACTGGCGGCGGTTGCGCTGCCCCTCACAGCATATGCGCAGGAAGCGACGATCAAAGAGGTGCATGATAAACCTGCCGTTAAGGGCAGCATCATCGCCAATATGCTTCAGGAGCATGACAATCCGTTCACGCTGTACCCTTATGATACAAACTACGTGATCTACACCCAGACCAGCGATCTCAACAAAGAGGCGATAAGCTCCTATAACTGGTCTGATAATGCGCGTAAAGATGAGGTGAAGTTCCAGCTCAGCCTCGCCTTCCCGTTCTGGCGCGGCATCCTGGGGCCGAACTCGGTGCTTGGCGCGTCTTACACGCAGAAGTCATGGTGGCAGCTCTCCAACAGCGGGGAATCTTCACCGTTCCGCGAAACCAACTATGAACCGCAGCTGTTCCTCGGTTTCGCCACCGATTATGAGTTTGCAGGCTGGACGCTGCGAGACGTGGAGGTGGGCTATAACCACGATTCTAACGGTCGTTCCGACCCAACCTCACGCAGCTGGAACCGCATCTATACGCGTCTGATGGCGCAGAACGGCAATTTCATGGTGGAAGTGAAGCCGTGGTACGTGGTGGGCAGCACCGATGACAACCCGGATATCACCAAATATATGGGCTACTATCAGCTTAAAGTGGGCTATCAGCTGGGTGACGCGGTGCTGAGCGCCAAAGGCCAGTACAACTGGAATACCGGCTACGGCGGTGCAGAGCTGGGCCTGAGCTACCCGGTAACGAAACACGTTCGTCTTTATACTCAGGTGTATAGCGGGTATGGCGAATCGCTGATCGACTACAATTTCAATCAGACCCGCGTCGGTGTGGGCGTCATGCTGAACGATATTTTCTAAGCTGCTCGAATGTTTTTGCGTTAAACGTTGAAGTTTCTCTCTCAGGCGCTGAAAATAGCGCCTGTTTCATTTCTGGCATATGGGGTTAACGTGGCGCAGGCGGAAGTATTGAATCAGGAATCGCTGGCTAAACAGGTTTTGCAGGAAACCTTTGGCTACCAGCAGTTCCGTCCTGGCCAGGAAACCATCATTGAAACCGTGCTGGAAGGCCGCGATTGCCTGGTGGTCATGCCGACCGGCGGCGGTAAATCGCTCTGCTATCAGGTGCCCGCGCTGGTGCTTAATGGCCTGACGGTCGTGGTATCGCCCCTTATTTCCCTGATGAAAGACCAGGTCGACCAGCTGCTTGCCAACGGCGTGGCGGCGGCCTGCCTGAACTCGACGCAGACCCGCGAGCAACAGCAAGAGGTAATGGCCGGGTGCCGCACCGGGCAGATCCGCCTGCTGTATATCGCGCCAGAACGCCTGATGCTGGACAACTTCCTCGATCATCTGGCGCACTGGAATCCGGTGCTGCTGGCAGTGGATGAAGCGCACTGTATCTCCCAGTGGGGGCACGATTTCCGCCCGGAATACGCCGCGCTTGGCCAGCTTCGTCAGCGCTTCCCCGAGCTGCCGTTTATGGCGCTTACCGCCACGGCGGACGACACCACGCGTCAGGACATCGTTCGCCTGCTGGGGCTGAACGACCCGTATATTCAGGTCAGCAGCTTCGACCGCCCGAACATCCGCTATATGCTGATGGAGAAGTTCAAGCCGCTGGATCAGCTCTTACGCTACGTGCAGGAGCAGCGCGGAAAGTCCGGCATCATCTACTGCAACAGCCGGGCGAAGGTGGAAGACACCGCCGCGCGTCTGCAAAACCGTGGCTTTAGCGCCGCGGCCTATCACGCCGGGCTGGAGAACCATATCCGCGCCGACGTGCAGGAGAAATTCCAGCGCGACGACCTGCAAATCGTGGTCGCAACGGTGGCGTTCGGGATGGGGATCAACAAGCCCAACGTGCGCTTTGTGGTGCATTTCGACATTCCGCGCAATATCGAATCCTACTATCAGGAAACCGGCCGCGCCGGGCGTGACGGCCTGCCTGCGGAAGCGATGCTGTTTTACGATCCGGCGGATATGGCGTGGCTGCGCCGCTGTCTCGAGGAGAAACCGCAGGGGCAGTTGCAGGATATCGAACGGCACAAGCTTAACGCGATGGGGGCCTTCGCCGAAGCGCAAACCTGCCGCCGTCTGGTGCTGCTCAACTACTTTGGTGAAGGGCGTCAGGCACCGTGCGGCAACTGCGATATCTGCCTCGACCCGCCGAAGCAGTACGATGGCCTGATGGACGCGCGCAAAGCGCTCTCGACTATCGGACGCGTGAACCAGCGCTTCGGGATGGGCTACGTCGTTGAAGTGCTGCGCGGGGCTAACAACCAGCGTATCCGCGATATGGGTCACGACAAACTGCCGGTTTATGGCATCGGGAAAGACCAGAGCCACGAGCACTGGGTGAGTATCATCCGCCAGCTGATCCATCTCGGCTTTGCCACGCAGAACATTGCCCAGCACTCTGCGCTTCAGCTGACCGAAGCGGCGCGACCGGTCCTGCGTGGCGAGGTTGAACTGAAGCTCGCCGTTCCGCGCGTTGTCGCCCTGAAGCCGCGCGTGATGCAGAAATCCTACGGCGGTAACTACGATCGCAAGCTGTTCGCCAAGCTGCGTAAGCTGCGTAAAGCCATTGCGGATGAAGAGAACATCCCGCCATACGTGGTGTTCAACGACGCGACGCTTATCGAGATGGCCGAGCAAATGCCGCTCAGCGCCAGCGAGATGCTCAGCGTCAACGGCGTCGGCACGCGTAAGCTGGAGCGCTTTGGTAAAGAGTTTATGGCGCTCATCCGTTCCCACGCTGATGGTGATGATGAGGAGTAGTCAGCCGGGCGAAAAAGTGCCAGGATGGTGACTCACTGTATTATTTCCCCGCGAGCTAATTATGTTAATGCTATTTCTCACCGTGGCGTTAGTGCACATCGTTGCGCTGATGAGCCCTGGCCCTGACTTTTTCTTCGTGTCACAAACGGCCGTCAGCCGCTCCCGCAAAGAGGCAATGATGGGTGTGCTCGGTATTACCATGGGCGTCATGGTCTGGGCGGCGGTTGCGCTGCTCGGTCTGAACCTGATCCTGGCGAAAATGGCGTGGCTGCATAACATCATCATGGTCGGCGGCGGTCTGTACCTGTGCTGGATGGGCTACCAGATGCTGCGCGGGGCGCTGAAGAAAGAAGAGAAAAAGCCGGAAGAGCCAAAGGTTGAGCTGGCAACGGGCGGCCGTAGCTTTGTGAAAGGGCTGCTGACCAACCTGGCGAACCCGAAAGCGATTATCTACTTCGGCTCTGTGTTCTCGCTGTTTGTAGGGGATAACGTCGGCGCGGGCGCGCGCTGGGGGATCTTTCTGCTGATCGTTGTTGAGACGTTCGCCTGGTTTACCGTTGTGGCAAGCCTGTTTGCCTTACCGGCGATGCGTCGCGGCTACCAGCGCATCGCGAAGTGGATCGACGGCTTTGCCGGCGCGCTGTTCGCCGGCTTCGGCATTCATCTCATCATTTCTCGCTAAGCATGACGCGCTGACGCAAGCAGCGCGCCAACCAGCATAAACAGCGAACCAAAGACTTTGTTCAGGGCCTTCATCTGTTTAGGCCCTTTGATCCACGCCGCAATTCGCTGCGCTAGCGTCGCGTAACCAATCATCACAATGATATCGACAATAATGGTGGTCGCGCCCAGCACCACGTACTGCATCACCTGTGGCTGATGCGGCACGATAAACTGCGGGAACAGGGCGGCGAGGAACACGATGCTTTTCGGGTTGGTCAGGTTAACGAACACCGCGCGTTTAAACAGGTGGCCGCGTGTTTGCGTCCGGGAGAGCGTATGCAGATCAATCGAGCCTGCGGCGCGCCACTGCTGAATACCCAGCCAGATAAGATACGCTGCGCCAGCCCATTTCAGCACCTCGAAGGCCAGCACCGAACGGGAGAACAGCGTGCCCAGACCAATCCCCACCAGCACAATATGAATGCCAAGCCCGGTCTGTAAACCGGCGATTGACGCCGCCGCGCCGCGATAGCCGTGATTAATGGAGGTGGTCATGGTGTTGATTGCGCCCGAGCCAGGTGAAAGGCTGAGGATGATGGATGTCAGCAGGTAGGCGAACCACCATTCGAAGGTCATTTGAAACTCCCGGATCGTCTGTTTTTATGCCACAATACGCTATTGTTGAGTCATTTTGTGACCGGTGACGAAAAAAACGATATTCCCTGAATTACGGGGGGTGGAAACCCAATGTTTCAGCAGAAAAAGGACTGGGAAACACGAGAAAACGCATTTGCTGCTTTCTCCATGGGGCCGCTGACCGATTTCTGGCGCCAGCGTGAGGAAGATGAGTTTATGGGCGTCGGGGAAATCCCGGTACGCTTCGTTCGTTTCCGTGATGAAAAAAATGACCGGGTGATTGTGGTCTGCCCCGGGCGCATCGAAAGCTATATCAAATATGCCGAGCTGGCGTATGACCTGTTCCATCTGGGCTTTGATGTGTTAATTATCGACCATCGCGGGCAGGGGCTTTCTGGCAGGATGTTGCCGGATACCCATCGCGGCCACGTGGATAACTTCAGCGATTACGTCGACGATCTGGCCGCGTTCTGGCAGCAGGAAGTGCAGCCCGGACCGTGGCGCAAGCGTTATATTCTTGCCCACTCCATGGGGGGGGCGATCTCGACGTTGTTTTTGCAGCGCCATAAGCACCAGTGTGACGCCATTGCGCTGACCGCGCCGATGTACGGCATTGTGATACGTTTTCCTGACTGGATGGTGCGCCATCTTCTCGACTGGGCTGAGGGCCATCAGCGCATTCGAGAAGGCTATGCCATCGGAACAGGACGCTGGCGGGCATTGCCATTTGCCATCAACGTGTTAACCCACAGCCGGCAGCGTTATCGCCGCAACCTGCGTTTTTATGCCGATGAACCGCGTCTGCGGGTCGGCGGCCCCACCTGGCACTGGGTGCGGGAAGGTATTCATGCCGGTGAGCAGGTGCTGGCGGGCGTAGGCGATGATGACACGCCGACGCTCCTGATCCAGGCGGAAGAAGAGCGTGTGGTGGATAACCGCATGCATGACCGCTATTGTGAACTTCGCGCCGCTGCGGGCCATCCCTGTGAAGGGGGTAAACCGCTGGTCATCAACGGTGCGTACCATGAGATCCTTTTTGAAAAGGACGCTATGCGCTCAGTCGCGCTCAACGCCATTGTTGAATTTTTCAACAGGCATAACTGATTATTGTTTTCCACCAGAGGTTGAAATCCCTATGTACCAGGTTGTTGCATCTGATTTAGATGGCACGCTGCTTTCCCCCGACCACACCCTGTCGCCTTATGCGAAAGAGACCCTAAAACTCCTGACTGCCCGTGGCGTGAACTTTGTGTTCGCCACCGGTCGCCACCACGTGGACGTGGGACAGATCCGCGATAACCTGGAGATCAAGTCGTACATGATCACCTCTAACGGTGCGCGCGTACATGACACGGACGGCAACCTGATTTTTACCCATAATCTCGATCGTGACATCGCCACCGATTTGTTCGGCATTGTGCATAACAACCCGGATATCGTGACTAACGTTTACCGCGACGACGAGTGGTTTATGAACCGCCATCGCCCGGAAGAGATGCGCTTCTTCAAGGAAGCCGTATTCCAGTACTCACTGTACGAGCCGGGTCTGCTGGAGCCGGAAGGGATCAGCAAGGTATTCTTCACCTGTGTAAATCATGAGGAGTTACTGCCGCTGGAGCAGGCGATCAACGCCCGCTGGGGCGACCGCGTGAACGTGAGCTTCTCCACGCTGACCTGTCTGGAAGTGATGGCGGGCGGGGTGTCCAAAGGTCACGCGCTGGAAGCGGTAGCGAAACGGCTGGGCTTTGATCTGAAAGACTGTATCGCCTTTGGCGATGGCATGAACGATGCCGAGATGCTCTCCATGGCGGGTAAAGGCTGCATCATGCAGAACGCGCACCAGCGCCTGAAAGATCTGCACCCGGAGCTGGAAGTGATCGGCACCAACGGCGATAACGCCGTGCCTAAGTATCTGCGCAAATTGTTCCTTGAATAATCTTCAATTGATTGTTTATTGTTCAGATGTCAACTAAAGAGTTCGCTACAATGCCTCTCCTTCTTTCTGAGAGACAAGCATTGTGGCGCTACTCATTATCACCACTATCCTGTGGGCCTTCTCCTTTAGTCTGATTGGCGAATACCTTGCCGGATCGGTCGACAGCTACTTCTCGGTACTGATGCGCGTGGGGCTGGCGGCGCTGGTGTTCCTGCCGTTCCTGCGTACCCGCGGGCAGTCGCTAAAAACGATACTGCTGTACATGCTGGTAGGCGCGATGCAGCTCGGCATCATGTACCTGTTCAGCTTCCGGGCCTACGTTTACCTGTCCGTCTCGGAATTTCTGCTCTTCACCGTGCTGACGCCGCTCTACATCACGCTGATTTATGACTTGCTCAGCAGGCGCCGTTTGCGCTGGGGATATCTGCTGAGCGCTGCGCTGGCAGTCATTGGCGCGGCGATTATTCGCTATGACAAGGTAAGCGATCACTTCTGGACCGGGCTGATGTTCGTCCAGCTCGCTAATATCAGCTTTGCCATCGGGATGGTGGGTTACAAACGTCTGATGGAGACCCGCCCGATGCCGCAGCATAACGCGTTTGCGTGGTTCTATATGGGCGCGGCGATTGTCGCGGTAGCGGCGTGGTTTCTGCTCGGCAATCCGCAAAAGCTGCCGACCACCTCCGTGCAGTGGAGCGTTCTGGTCTGGCTGGGCGTGGTGGCGTCGGGGCTGGGCTATTTTATGTGGAACTACGGCGCTACGCAGGTAGACGCCGGGACGCTGGGGATCATGAACAATGTGCACGTGCCGGCGGGGCTACTGGTGAACCTCGCCATCTGGCAGGAGCAGCCGCACTGGCCGAGTTTCCTTATTGGGGGAACGGTGATCCTGGCTTCGCTGTGGGTACATCGCCGCTGGGTCGCTCCGCGCTCCGCACAAACGGAAGATGGTCGCACGCGTGGTTCCGCGCTGAGCGAATAAACGCTTCCGTAATCGGCTGACGCTGCTCGCCGTCACGCACGGCGGCGTACAGCCGGCTCCACAGTCCTTCACCCAGAGTTTTGGTGACCACCAGACCCTGGCGTTCAACCGTCTCGACCACCCAGTGCGGCAGCGCCGCAATCCCCATTCTGGCCGCCACCATCTGAATTAACAGCAGCGTGTTATCCACGCTTTTCAGCTGTGGGCTGATGCCCGCGGGTTGCAGGAAATGGCGCCAGATATCCAGACGACTGCGCTGTACCGGGTAAATCAGCAGCGTCTCCGTTGCCAGATCTTCCGGCGTGATACGCGTTTTAGCGGCCAGCGGATGGTCCGGGGCCAGCACCAGACGCACCTCAAAATCAAACATTGGCGAATAGTGCAGACCGCTGCGCGGCAGAATATCTGAGGTCATCACCAGATCCAGCTCACCCTGCTGAAGCGACGGCTGCGGATCAAACGTGACGCCGGATTTGAAGTCCATCTCCACCTGCGGCCACTTCTGGCGGAAGTTCTCAAGCGCGGGGGTCAGCCACTGAATACAGCTGTGACACTCAATGGCGATGCGCAGGGTGGTCTGCTGCGGCTCGTTGCAGGACTGCAACGCGCTGGCAATCTGCGGCAACACCTGGTTCGCCAGCTGAAGCAAAATTTCGCCCTGCGGCGTAAAGCGCAAAGGCTGGCTCTTACGCACAAAAAGACGAAAGCCGAGGCGTTGTTCCAGATCGCTGAACTGGTGAGAAAGGGCAGACTGAGTCTGGTGCAGCGTGGCCGCTGCCGCCGCAAGAGAACCGCAGTTCCGCAACGCTTGTAGCGTTTTCAGGTGTTTTATCTCGATCATGAAAGTCCTTCACTTCGCCATGAACATTTTGCGCTTGAGGAATATACAGTACCTGCCAATTATAGAAGTGTAAACATCTGGACGTCTAAATAACGAATTTCTACAAGGGGTATGCCATGACAATCCGCACTCACACTCTCGGTTTCCCTCGCGTTGGTCTGCGTCGCGAGCTGAAAAAAGCGCAAGAAAGCTACTGGGCGGGTAACGCCACCCGCGAAGAACTGCTGGCGGTGGGGCGCGAGCTGCGCGCGCGTCACTGGGATCAGCAAAAACAGGCGGGCGTAGACCTGCTGCCGGTGGGCGATTTCGCCTGGTACGACCATGTTCTGACCACCAGCCTGCTGCTTGGCAACGTGCCGGCTCGTCATCAGAACAACGATGGATCGGTGGATATCGATACCCTGTTCCGCATCGGCCGTGGCCGCGCGCCAACGGGTGAGCCAGCGGCAGCGGCGGAAATGACCAAGTGGTTTAACACTAACTATCACTATATGGTGCCGGAGTTCGTTAAGGACCAGCAGTTCAAACTGACCTGGACCCAGCTTCTGGATGAAGTGGACGAAGCGCTGGCGCTGGGTCACCAGGTGAAACCCGTGCTGCTGGGGCCGGTCACCTACCTGTGGCTGGGCAAAGTGAAAGGTGAGCAGTTCGACCGCCTCAGCCTGCTGAACGATATTCTGCCGGTTTATAAGCAGGTGCTGATTGAGCTGGGTAAGCGCGGTATTCAGTGGGTGCAAATCGATGAACCGGCGCTGGTGCTTGAGCTGCCGCAGGCGTGGCTGGATGCCTTCAAACCGGCGTATGACGCGCTCACGGGCCAGGTGAAGCTGCTGCTGACCACCTATTTCGAGGGCGTAACGCCGAACCTCGACACCATTACCGCGCTGCCGGTTCAGGGTCTGCACGTTGATCTCGTTCACGGCAAAGACGATGTGGCAGAGTTGCACAAGCGTCTGCCTGCGGAGTGGCTGCTCTCTGCCGGTCTGGTGAATGGTCGTAACGTCTGGCGTGCCGATCTCACCGGGAAATATGCACAAATCAAGGACATTGTCGGTAAACGTGAATTGTGGGTAGCCTCTTCCTGTTCCCTGCTGCACAGCCCGATCGACCTGAGCGTGGAGACCCGACTCGACCCTGAGGTGAAAAGCTGGTTTGCCTTTGCCCTGCAAAAGTGTGAGGAGCTGGCTCTGCTGCGCGACGCGTTGAACAGCGGCGACACAGCAGCGATTACTGACTGGAGCGCCCCGATCCAGGCGCGCCGTCACTCGACGCGCGTGCATAACCCGGCGGTGGAAAAACGTCTGGCGGCCATCACTGCCCGGGACAGCCAGCGCCAGAGCCCGTATGAAGTGCGCGCCGAAGCCCAGCGTGCGCGCTTTAACCTGCCCGCGTGGCCGACCACAACCATCGGCTCCTTCCCGCAGACTACCGAGATCCGCGGCCTGCGCCTGGACTTCAAAAAGGGCAATCTGGATGCGAATCACTACCGCACCGGCATTGCGGAGCACATCAAACAGGCGATCGTCGAGCAGGAACGTCTGGGTCTGGACGTGCTGGTGCACGGCGAGGCCGAGCGTAACGATATGGTGGAATACTTCGGTGAACACCTGGACGGCTTTGTCTTTACCCAGAACGGCTGGGTGCAAAGCTACGGCTCCCGCTGCGTGAAGCCGCCGGTGGTGATCGGTGACGTCAGCCGCCCGGAAGCGATCACCGTGGAGTGGGCGAAATATGCGCAGTCTCTGACCGACAAACCGGTAAAAGGCATGCTGACGGGGCCGGTGACCATTCTCTGCTGGTCGTTCCCGCGTGAAGATGTATCCCGGGAAACCATCGCCAAACAGATCGCCCTGGCGCTGCGTGATGAAGTGGCGGATCTGGAAGCGGCGGGGATTGGCATCATTCAGATCGACGAACCGGCGCTGCGTGAAGGCTTGCCGCTGCGTCGCAGCGACTGGGATGCTTATCTGACGTGGGGCGTGGAGGCGTTCCGCCTCAACGCGGCCGTCGCGAAGGACGACACGCAGATCCACACCCACATGTGTTACTGCGAATTTAACGACATCATGGACTCCATTGCCGCGCTCGACGCCGATGTGATCACCATCGAGACCTCGCGTTCAGACATGGAGCTGCTGGAGTCGTTCGAAGAGTTCGACTACCCGAACGAAATCGGGCCGGGTGTGTATGACATTCACTCCCCTAACGTGCCGAGCGTGGAGTGGATTGAAACGCTGCTGCAAAAAGCCGCCCGGCGCATTCCGGCGGAACGCCTGTGGGTAAACCCGGACTGCGGCCTGAAAACTCGCGGCTGGCCTGAAACCCGCGCGGCGCTGGCGAACATGGTGCAGGCGGCGCAGAATTTGCGTCAGGCGTAGTGGGGCTGGATTGCCCGGTTGGCGCAGCCGCCACCGGGCTTTTTGTATTACGCTTTCTTCCCGCCGTACTGGCTGAACCACGCCAGCATTCTCTGCCAGCCATCTTTCGCCGATTCTGCGTGATAGCTCGGACGATAATCGGCATTAAACGCGTGTCCCGCATCCGGGTACACCACGATTTCGGCCTTCGCGTTTGCCGCCCGCAGCGCGTGGCGCATGGTCTCGACGGTATCAAGCGGAATGCCGGTATCCTGGCCGCCATACAGCCCTAGCACCGGGGCATTTAAATCGGTGGCGATATCAACTGGATGTTTCGGCGAGTTCAGGGTCTTTTCACCCACCAGTTTACCGTACCAGGCCACAGCGGCTTTCAGCTGCGGATTGTGCGCGGCATACAGCCAGCTAATGCGTCCGCCCCAGCAAAAGCCGGTCACCATCAGACGGTGCGGGTCGCCACCGTTGCGCGCCGCCCAGCTGGCAACGTGGTCGAGATCGGCCAGCACCTGCGCGTCCGGCACTTTGCTGACCAGGTTGCTGAACAGCGTCGGGATGTCGCTGTAATCATTCGGATCGCCCTGACGGAAATAGAGTTCCGGCGCAACGGCCAGGTAACCTTCCAGCGCCAGACGGCGGCAGAGGTCGCGAATATGTTCATGAACGCCAAATATTTCCTGCACCACGATCACGATGGGCAGCGGGCCATCGGCAGATTTTGGCCGCGCGTGGTACGCTGGCATGTTCTCTCCCTGGGAGGGAATGGAGGTCTCGCCTGCGGTAATGGCCTCTTCAGGGGTTGAGACGATGGTTGAAGCATGCGGGGCCGCAGCAGGTGCAAAACCGGTTTTTTCAGTCATGGCATTCTCCGTACCAATGAATGGATTAGCGCAAAGATAAATATAGACACCAGGTTAACAATCCACAGTGCCTTATAGCGTCTATCTTTTGTGCAGCACCCGGCGATATAACTTGTTAATGTGATGTGAATCACTATTTTATGGAAATTAACTGCAATCATTTTCATTCATGGTGAGGTGTGTCACGAAATAATGCACATTGCTTCTGTAAAGTACCGTTTTACTTCTTCTGACAAACCGACCCACAGAGGAGTCACCTATGTCTAAGTCTGATGTTTTTCATCTCGGCCTCACTAAAAACGATTTACAAGGGGCTACGCTTGCTATCGTCCCTGGCGATCCTGAGCGTGTGGAAAAGATCGCCGCGCTGATGGATAAGCCGGTTAAGCTGGCAGCGCATCGCGAATTCACCACCTGGCGCGCAGAGCTGGACGGTAAAGCGGTGATCGTGTGCTCTACCGGTATTGGTGGCCCGTCTACCTCTATCGCCGTTGAAGAGCTGGCGCAGCTGGGCATTCGTACTTTCCTGCGCATCGGCACCACAGGCGCCATTCAGCCGCACATCAACGTGGGCGACGTGCTGGTTACCACCGCATCCGTGCGTCTGGACGGGGCAAGCCTGCACTTTGCACCGATGGAATTCCCGGCAGTGGCCGATTTCGAATGCACCACCGCGCTGGTTGAAGCCGCGAAGTCCGTGGGCGCCACCACCCACGTGGGCGTAACTGCCTCTTCCGATACCTTCTACCCGGGCCAGGAGCGTTACGACACCTTCTCTGGGCGCGTGGTGAGCCGTTTCAAAGGCTCCATGGAAGAGTGGCAGTCGATGGGCGTCATGAACTACGAAATGGAATCTGCGACGCTGCTGACCATGTGCGCAAGCCAGGGTCTGCGTGCCGGTATGGTGGCGGGCGTTATCGTCAACCGTACCCAGCAGGAGATCCCGAACGCTGAAACCATGAAGCAGACTGAAAGCCATGCGGTGAAAATCGTGGTTGAAGCGGCGCGCCGCCTGATCTAATTCTCTCTTCAGTGCTGAAAGGCCGACATGCTCGGCCTTTTCTTTTTGCGTAACGCCTCGCAGGAAAACCCTTTCAAACTGGACGTTCATACAGCACAATTCTATTTTGTGCGGTAATACGTTGATGCAGGGGGCATTGTGGATATCTCAATCCTGATTTATGCAGTGATTGCGCTGGTGAGCGTGGGGATTGGCTGGCTCATTTCCGGCTACCAGCATGCGCAGCAGAAAGCCGAACAGCTGGCAGAGCGCGAAGAGATCGTCGCTGAACTTAGCGCGACGAAACAACAGCTTGCGCTGAGTGACCACTGGCGCGACGAATGCGAACTGCTCAATAACGAACTGCGCAATCTGCGTGATATCAATACCTCGCTGGAGGCCGATCTCCGTGAAGTGACCACCCGTCTTGAGTCCACCCAACTGCACGCGGAAGACAAAATCCGTCAGATGATCAACAGCGAGCAGCGTCTTAGCGAGCAGTTTGAGAACCTCGCGAACCGCATTTTTGAGCACAGCAATCGCCGCGTGGATGAGCAGAACCGCCAGAGCCTGAACAGCCTGCTGACGCCGCTGCGTGAACAGCTGGATGGCTTTCGCCGTCAGGTACAGGACAGCTTTGGTCAGGAAGCCCGCGAACGCCACACGCTGGCGCATGAAATTCGTAATCTCCAGCAGCTGAATGCGCAGATGGCGCAGGAGGCGGTTAACCTGACGCGCGCACTGAAAGGTGATAACAAAGCGCAGGGAAACTGGGGCGAAGTGGTCATGACGCGCGTGCTGGAGGCCTCTGGCCTGCGCGAAGGATACGAATACGAAACGCAGGTCAGCATTGAGAACGATGCGCGCTCGCGGATGCAGCCGGATGTCATTGTTCGTCTGCCACAGGGCAAAGATGTGGTTATCGACGCCAAAATGACGCTGGTGGCCTATGAGCGCTACTTCAACGCTGAGGATGACTACACCCGCGAAACAGCGTTGCAGGAGCACATCGCCTCCGTGCGTAACCATATCCGTCTGTTGGGCAGAAAAGATTATCAGCAGTTGCCGGGGCTGCGATCGCTGGATTATGTGCTGATGTTCATTCCGGTCGAGCCTGCGTTCCTGCTGGCGCTCGACAGACAGCCCGAACTGATCACCGAAGCGCTGAAAAATAACATTATGCTGGTCAGCCCCACCACGCTACTGGTGGCGTTACGTACCATTGCCAACCTGTGGCGCTATGAGCACCAAAGCCGTAACGCGCAGCAGATTGCCGATCGCGCCAGCAAGCTGTACGACAAAATGCGGCTGTTTGTGGACGATATGTCCTCGGTGGGGCAAAGCCTGGATCGCGCGCAGGATAACTACCGCCAGGCGATGAAAAAACTCTCCTCCGGGCGTGCCAATTTGCTGGCGCAGGCGGAGGCGTTTCGCAGCCTGGGGGTGGAAGTTAAACGCGAGATTAATCCGGAACTGGTGGAGCAGGCTACCGCTCAGGACGAAGAGTTTCGTCTGCGTGAAGGCGACGGTGAGCAAAATAGCCGCAATGAAGACAACGATTTAGCGGCGAGTTTATCCCCCGAAGCGCAGCCGGCGCGTTTCTTTCACGGTGGTTGAAACGTAGGGCAAATGCGCCCAATCTGTTACACTTCACGAACATTTGACTGATTAGCAGGCTCTGAGATGGTTGACGATTCACAAGACACAACGCACTTTGGCTTTCAGACTGTCGCCAAAGCGCAGAAAGCTGACATGGTGGCCCACGTATTTCATTCCGTGGCGGCGAAGTACGATGTGATGAATGATTTGATGTCATTTGGCATTCATCGCTTGTGGAAGCGCTTCACTATTGATTGCAGCGGCGTGCGCCGTGGACAAACGGTGCTGGATTTAGCCGGAGGCACAGGGGATCTGACCGCTAAATTCTCCCGTCTGGTTGGCGAAACCGGCCGCGTGGTGCTGGCGGATATCAACGACTCCATGCTGAAAATGGGACGCGAAAAGCTGCGTAATATCGGCGTGGTAGGCAACGTTGAATATGTTCAGGCCAACGCCGAAGCGCTGCCGTTCCCGGATAATACGTTCGACTGCATCACCATCTCTTTCGGTCTGCGTAACGTGACCGATAAAGATAAAGCGCTGCGCTCCATGTACCGCGTGCTTAAGCCGGGCGGTCGACTGCTGGTACTCGAGTTTTCTAAACCGATTATCGACCCGCTGAGCAAAGCTTACGATGCCTATTCCTTCCACGTTCTGCCGCGCATCGGCGAGCTGGTGGCAAACGATGCAGAAAGTTACCGTTATCTGGCCGAGTCCATCCGAATGCACCCGGATCAGGACACGCTGAAAGCGATGATGCAGGATGCGGAGTTTGAAAACGTGGAATACTTCAATATGACGGCGGGTGTCGTCGCGCTGCATCGTGGTTACAAGTTCTGAGTGGAGGTTTCCCGTGCCCATTAAACCCTTAGTCACCGCTGGCATCGAGAATGTGCTGAATGCCTTTCTGTATCGCGCTCCGGCGCTGAAAACCGCACGTCAGCGGCTTAACGGAAAGGTGCTGCGCATCGTTTTAAAGGAGTTCTCGACGCCGCTTGTGCTGGTCTTCAGCGAACGCCAGCTTGACGTTCTGGGGGAGTGGGAAGGCGAGGCGGACTGCTCGGTGATTACGCACATGAGCGTATTGCCAAAACTGCGTGACCGTCAGCAGATGACGGCGCTTATTCGCAGCGGTGAGCTGGAGGTCGAGGGCGATATTCAGGTGGTACAGAACTTCGTTGCACTCAGCGATCAGGCTGAATTCGACCCGGCGGAACTGCTGGCGCCCTATATCGGCGACATCGCGGCTGAAGGTATAAGCAAAACGCTGCGCACGGGTTCCGCTTTCCTTCGTAAAGGTCTGCTCCGTCAACAGCGCTACGCTGCCGAGGTGCTGACCGAAGAGTGGCGTATGGCGCCGGGGCCTTTAGAAGTCGCCTGGTTTGCAGAAGAGACCGCGGCAGTTGAGCGCGCAGTTGATGCGTTAACCAAACGGCTGGAAAAACTGGAGGGCAAATGACGCCTGGTGAAATTCGGCGCCTCTATTTTATCGTTCGCACCTTTTTGAGCTACGGGCTCGACGAGCTTATCCCCAGAATGCGTATCACCCTGCCGCTTCGGCTTTGGCGTCGCACGCTGTTCTGGATGCCGAATCGCCATAAGGATCAGGAGCTGGGCGCACGCCTGCGTCTTGCGTTACAGGAGCTGGGCCCGGTCTGGATCAAGTTTGGGCAGATGCTCTCAACACGTCGCGACCTTTTCCCACCGCAGATTGCCGATCAGCTCGCGCTATTGCAGGACCGCGTTGCTCCGTTTGACGGAGAGAGAGCGAAGAAACAAATCGAAGAAGCGATGGGCAATATCCCCATCGAGACCTGGTTTGATGATTTCGATATTCAGCCCCTGGCCTCTGCCTCTATTGCGCAGGTTCACACCGCGCGCCTGAAGGAAAATGGCAAAGAGGTGGTCATCAAAGTGATTCGTCCGGATATCCTGCCGGTTATCAAAGCAGACATGAAGCTGATTTATCGCCTGGCTCGCTGGGTGCCGCGTCTGTTGCCGGATGGTCGCCGTCTGCGTCCGCTGGAAGTGGTTCGGGAATACGAAAAAACGCTGATTGACGAGCTTAACCTGCTGCGTGAATCGGCGAACGCCATTCAGCTGCGTCGAAACTTTGAAGACAGCCCGATGCTGTATGTTCCTGAAGTCTATTCTGACTATTGCAGTCAGAACATGATGGTGATGGAACGTATCTACGGTATTCCGGTCTCGGACGTGGTGGCGCTGGAAAAACAGGGCACCAACATGAAGCTGCTGGCCGAGCGTGGCGTGCAGGTCTTCTTTACTCAGGTTTTCCGCGACAGCTTCTTCCATGCAGACATGCATCCGGGCAACATTTTCGTCAGCTATGAGCACCCGGAAGATCCGAAATACATCGGCATCGACTGCGGTATTGTCGGCTCGCTGAATAAAGAGGATAAGCGTTATCTCGCCGAGAACTTTATCGCTTTCTTCAATCGCGACTACCGTAAGGTGGCCGAGCTGCACGTGGATTCAGGCTGGGTTCCGCCAGATACCAACGTGGAAGAGTTTGAATTTGCGATCCGCACCGTCTGTGAGCCGATTTTTGAAAAGCCGCTCTCGGAGATCTCTTTCGGACACGTCCTGCTCAACCTGTTCAACACCGCACGCCGTTTCAATATGGAAGTGCAGCCACAATTAGTTTTACTTCAGAAAACATTACTTTACGTTGAGGGCGTAGGCCGCCAGCTCTATCCTCAGTTAGACTTGTGGAAAACCGCGAAACCGTTCCTCGAATCCTGGATTAAGGATCAGGTCGGTATTCCAGCCCTGGTTCGCTCGCTTAAAGAGAAAGGCCCGTTCTGGATTGAAAAAATGCCTGAAATTCCTGAACTGGTTTACGACAGTTTGCGTCAGAGCAAGAACCTTCAGCACAGCATGGATAAAATCGCGCACGAGCTTCAATCCAGTCGCGTGCGTCAGGGGCAGTCCCGCTATCTCTTCGGAATTGGCGCGACGCTGCTGATAAGCGGCACGTTGCTGTTGATCAATCGTCCGGACTGGGAAATGATGCCAGCCTGGATTATGGCTGCCGGTGTGGTTGTCTGGCTTGCTGGCTGGCGAAAAACGCGCTGAATTAGCGTCGCTATCGAGAGATTGCATACGTATAATGCGATCTGACTAATTAATCATCTATCACTGGGGAACACGCATGGGTGGTATCAGTATCTGGCAGTTAGTGATCATTGCCGTCATCGTTGTGCTGCTGTTTGGCACGAAAAAACTCGGATCGATTGGTTCCGACCTGGGCGCGTCAATCAAAGGCTTCAAGAAAGCCATGAGCGATGATGAGAATAAGCAGGAAAAAACCAGTCAGGATGCTGATTTTACCGCTAAATCCATCGCCGATAAGCAGGACGAAGCCAAAAAGGAAGAGGCTAAACGTCACGATAAAGAGCAGGTGTAATTCGTGTTCGACATTGGTTTTGGTGAGTTACTGCTGGTCTTTGTGATTGGTCTGATTGTGTTGGGGCCGCAGCGTTTACCCGTTGCGGTGAAAACCGTCGTGGGCTGGGTGCGGGCGCTTCGCTCGCTGGCAACTACCGTGCAGAACGAACTGGCGCAGGAGCTGAAGCTTCAGGAATTTCAGGACAGCCTGAAAAAGGTTGAAAAGGCGAGCATGGACAACCTGACGCCGGAGCTGAAAGCATCAATGGATGAGTTGCGCGAAGCGGCTGAATCCATGAAGCGTTCTTACAGTATTAACGATCCTGAGAAGGCGAGCGATGAAGCAAACACCATCCACAATCCGGTGGTGAAGGGTAGCGAAGAGCAGCGCGAGGGTGTAACGCCTTCCAGCGCGGAGCATCAGGCTGCTTCGCCAGAGCAATCGCCGCAGGAGCCCGAAGTGAAAAAGCAGGTGCCGCCGGAAGAGCCCGTGGTCAAAACGGCTGAGGTAAAACCCGCCGCGCCCGTTTCCGAATCATCCCCCTCGTCGAGTGATAAAGCGTAAACATGGCAGTAGATGATACTCAACCGCTTATTACGCATCTCATTGAGCTGCGTAAGCGCCTGTTAAACTGCATTATTGCGGTTTTCCTCATTTTTTTATGTCTGGTCTATTTTGCCAACGATATCTATCAGGTGGTTTCCGCGCCGCTGATTAAACAGATGCCTCTGGGCGCGACGATGATTGCAACAGACGTTGCTTCACCGTTCTTTACCCCGATCAAACTGACCTTCTGGGTGTCGTTGATTGCCTCTGCGCCGGTCATTCTGTATCAGGTCTGGGCATTTGTGGCGCCCGCGCTGTACAAGCATGAACGCAAGCTGGTTATTCCGCTGCTGGTGTCCAGTTCGCTGCTGTTTTATATCGGCATGGCGTTCGCCTACTTCGTTGTCTTCCCGCTGGCCTTCGGCTTCCTGACGCATACCGCGCCGGAAGGGGTACAGGTGTCGACGGACATCGCCAGCTACCTCAGCTTCGTGATGGCGCTGTTTATGGCCTTTGGTGTCGCCTTCGAGGTGCCCGTAGCAATTGTCCTGCTCTGCTGGGTGGGGGTGACCACGCCTGACGATCTGCGTAAGAAGCGCCCGTACATCCTGGTGGGGGCATTTGTCGTAGGTATGCTGTTAACGCCACCGGACGTCTTCTCGCAAACCTTACTGGCGATACCCATGTACTGCCTGTTTGAAGTCGGCGTGTTCTTCGCTCGTTTCTACGTCGGAAAGGGGCGTACCCGGGACGAAGAAGACGAGCCGTCTGAAGAGACTACTAAAGAATAAAACCAACCGCCCGTCAGGGCGGTTGTCATATGGGGATACGTATGTTTGATATCGGGCTTAACCTCACCAGCGCCCAGTTTGCGAAAGACCACGATGAGGTGGTGGCGCGCGCCTTTGCCGCCGGCGTGGGTGGGCTGCTACTGACGGGAACGAATCTGCATGAGAGTGAGCAGGCACGGCAGCTGGCGCAACGCTATCAACACTGCTGGTCCACCGCAGGCGTGCATCCTCATGACAGCAGCCAGTGGACGCATGAAAGCGCTGAGGCGCTTCATCGTCTGGCACAAACGCCAGAAGTGGTTGCCATTGGCGAATGCGGGCTTGATTTCAACCGTAACTTCTCGACGCCTGAAGAGCAGGAGAAGGCATTTACCGCCCAGCTCGCGCTGGCAGCAGAGCTGGAGATGCCGGTGTTTATGCACTGTCGCGATGCGCATGAACGTTTTATGGCGCTACTGGAACCCTGGCTGGAGAAACTGCCGGGCGCGGTGTTGCACTGCTTTACGGGCTCCCGTCAGGAAGCGCTGGATTGCCTGAACCGCGGGCTGTATTTGGGTATCACGGGCTGGGTCTGCGATGAGCGTCGTGGGCTGGAACTGCGTGAGCTGTTACCCGTTATCCCGGCCGATCGTTTGCTGCTGGAAACGGATGCGCCGTATCTGTTGCCCCGGGATATGCAGCCCAAACCGCCATCACGACGTAATGAACCGGCCTACCTGGGGCATATTGCTGAGCGAGTGGCGCACTGGCGCGGAGAAGATGCCCAGTGGCTGGCAGCACAAACCGATGATAACGTGCGTCGTCTGTTCGGCGTGCAGTTCTAAACTTTGCGGAAATCGGTGTTTTTAACGCTCTGCAACACCTCTTTGTTCAGCAGGTTGAGCAGCAGCATGGAGCGCGCTTCACCGTCCGGCTCAGCGAAGATGGCCTGTAACCCTTCAAAGGCGCCTTCGGTGATCACCACGCTGTCGCCGGCATAAGGGGTTTCCGGATCGGTAATATCTTCAGGCTGCTGGTAGACAGAAAGCTGATGAATAACCGATGACGGTACTCTTGCCGGATGGGCGCCAAAACGCACAAAATGGCTGACGCCGCGCGTGGCGCTGATCGTCGTGGTGTGGATCACTTCGGGGTCGAACTCGACGAACAGATAGTTCGGGAACAGAGGCTCACTGACGGTCGTGCGTCTTCCACGCTGCATTTTTTCAAGCGTGATCACGGGTGTCAGGCAGTTAACAGACTGACGTTCAAGATGTTCCTGCGCGCGCTGAAGTTGCCCGCGTTTGCAATACAGTAAATACCAGGCCTGCATAATCACTCTTCCCATTGTTCGGGGCGCAAGCATACCAAAACCCTGGCGGGATCGCTAAGGTGATTATAATGGCGAAAAAGAGAGTAAGTCGTGGAAGTTCACGCTAATTTAACAAAATTACAGCATCACGCGGTCTTACGCCGTATAATGAAGCGCTTACAGAGAGGCCATGATTAACTGCATGAAATACCACGATCTACGCGACTTCCTGGCGCTGCTGGAAAAGCAGGGCGAACTCAAACGCATTACGCTTCCTGTTGATCCGTATCTGGAAATGACAGAAATCGCTGACCGCACCCTGCGCGCGGGCGGCCCGGCGTTGCTGTTTGAAAACCCAAAAAGCTACGCCATGCCGGTGCTGTGCAACCTGTTTGGCACACCTCGCCGCGTGGCGCTGGGGATGGGACAGGAAGATGTCACGGCGTTACGTGAAGTGGGCAAACTGCTGGCCTTTCTTAAAGAGCCGGAGCCGCCAAAAGGGTTCCGCGACCTGTTCGACAAGCTGCCGCAGTTTAAGCAGGTGCTGAACATGCCCACCAAACGCCTGCGCGGTGCGCCGTGCCAGCAAAAAGTGCTGGAAGGCGATGCGGTGGATCTGACCAAAATTCCCATCATGCAGTGCTGGCCTGACGATGCCGCACCGCTGATCACCTGGGGCCTCACCGTGACGCGTGGGCCGCATAAAGAGCGTCAAAACCTCGGCATTTACCGCCAGCAGCTGATTGGCAAAAACAAGCTCATCATGCGCTGGTTGTCCCATCGCGGTGGGGCGCTGGATTTCCAGGAGTGGTGCGCGGCCCATCCGGGCGAACGCTTCCCGGTTTCAGTCGCGCTGGGTGCCGATCCGGCAACCATTCTGGGCGCGGTGACGCCTGTTCCTGATACGCTGTCTGAATATGCCTTTGCAGGGCTGCTGCGCGGCACCAAAACCGAAGTGGTGAAGTGCATCTCCAATGACCTGGAAGTACCGGCCAGCGCAGAGATCGTGCTGGAAGGTTACATTGAACAGGGCGAGCTGGCACCCGAAGGGCCGTACGGCGACCACACCGGTTATTACAACGAAGTGGATAACTTCCCGGTGTTCACCGTCACCCACATTACCCAGCGTGAAGATGCCATCTATCACTCCACCTATACCGGCCGTCCACCCGACGAACCGGCGGTGCTTGGCGTGGCGCTGAACGAAGTGTTTGTGCCGATCCTGCAAAAGCAGTTCCCGGAAATCGTTGATTTTTATCTGCCGCCGGAAGGGTGTTCGTATCGCCTGGCGGTGGTGACGATGAAGAAGCAGTATGCCGGTCACGCTAAGCGCGTGATGATGGGCGTATGGTCTTTCCTGCGCCAGTTTATGTATACCAAGTTTGTGATTGTCTGCGATGATGACGTCAATGCCCGCGACTGGAATGACGTCATCTGGGCCATCACCACGCGTATGGATCCGGCGCGTGATACGGTGTTAGTGGAAAACACGCCGATTGATTACCTGGACTTTGCCTCGCCGGTTTCCGGACTTGGCTCAAAAATGGGACTGGATGCCACGAACAAATGGCCTGGCGAAACCGACCGTGAATGGGGTCGCCCGATCGAAAAAGATCCTGCCGTGACCGCGCGAATTGACGCGATCTGGGACGAGCTGGCCATAATGAATAACGGTAAGGCAGAATAAGACCGTTTAGCCCTATAGACTTCCCGACAGAGAGAGCGAATGACAACCTTAAGCTGTAAAGTGACGTCGGTAGATGCTATTACCGACACCGTATATCGCGTCCGTTTGGTTCCTGAAGCGGCATTCTCATTCCGTGCCGGTCAGTACCTGATGGTCGTGATGGATGAGCGTGATAAGCGTCCTTTCTCTATGGCCTCAACGCCAGCAGAGAAGGAATTTATTGAGCTGCATATTGGTGCGTCTGAGCTTAACCTGTACGCGATGGCCGTGATGGACCGCATCCTGAAAGAGCGTGAAATCGTGGTCGATATTCCTCATGGCGAGGCCTGGCTGCGTGAAGACGAAGACCGTCCGCTGATCCTGATTGCCGGTGGCACGGGCTTCTCTTATGTCCGCTCTATTCTGCTGACCGCGCTGGCGCGCAACCCGAATCGCGACATCACCATCTACTGGGGCGGCCGTGAAGAGAAGCATCTTTACGATCTGTCTGAGCTGGAAGCGCTGAGCGTAAATCATCCAAACCTGCGCATCGAGCCGGTTGTCGAGCAGCCTGAAGAGGGCTGGCGCGGGCGCAGCGGTACGGTGCTGACTGCGGTATTGCAGGATCATGGGACGCTGGCCGGGCACGATATCTATATTGCCGGTCGCTTTGAAATGGCAAAAATTGCCCGCGACCTGTTCTGCAACGAGCGTGACGCGCGGGAAGATCGTCTGTTTGGCGATGCGTTTGCGTTTATCTGATTGAGAGACCCGCTTCGGCGGGTTTTTTACGCTCGGACATTAGCCTGGTGAAAATTTAACCTTGAAATGGGCGGCGCATTGCCGTTATTCTTGTTCCCGTTAAATTTCGCCCTCAGGAGCGCCCCCCAAAAATGAACAAACACGACTGATGAATTTCGATCCTTGCTCAACGCACCGCGTCGGCAGGGGATGTTTTGATTTCATTCAGGAGTGCTTATGGCTCATTTTGCGCAGTCCCCCTCTTTTATTTTGCATCAGGTCACCTGTCAGTTTGCGACGGGCGATATCCTTTTTGGTCCGCTGAATCTTTCTCTGGATGCGTCAGTGTGCGCGCTGGTTGGCCGCAACGGCAGCGGTAAAACACGTCTTCTGCGGCTGCTGGCAGGGGTTGATGAACCCGCCAGCGGTCATATTGAGCGCTTTGGTACACACGTCTATGTGGCGCAGCAGCAGGATATTTC
Source organism: Enterobacter cloacae complex sp. SHL001 (assembly GCF_049236825.1). Classification (NCBI taxonomy): domain Bacteria; kingdom Pseudomonadati; phylum Pseudomonadota; class Gammaproteobacteria; order Enterobacterales; family Enterobacteriaceae; genus Enterobacter; species Enterobacter cloacae complex sp. SHL001. The sequence goes on along the minus strand of NZ_JBMKIP010000013.1, from coordinate 25,381 downwards.
TGCGGATACGACTCTTGCCGGACTGCTTGGTTACGACGCGATCTTTGCGGCGCGCACGCGCATCGACAGCGGTCATTATGAACCCGACGATCTCGACACGCTCGATGGTTACTGGGATCTGGCTGAACGGCTGAGCCAGGCTTTTATCACTGCAAAACTTCCCCCTTTTGACCCGAATAAACGCGCGGCAGAGCTGAGCGGCGGCGAGCGCATTCGTGCCTTGCTGTGCGGCGCATTCGCCGCAGATGCTGATTACCTGCTGCTGGACGAACCGACCAACCACCTCGACAGGCAAGGCCGCGTGTGGTTCTACGAGCAGCTTTCCCGGTATCAGGGCGGGGTGCTGGTGGCCTCCCACGACCGTGAGTTGCTGGCCCAGGTATCGCGTATCCTTGAACTGAGCGCATTGGGCCTGCGCAGCTACGGTGGGAATTATGCTGGCTATCGAACCCAGCGTGATGCTGAGCAGCTGGCTGCCCGCGCCGCGCTGGAGCATGCTGCCACCGAACGCAAGCGTACCCGCGCCCGTATGCATAAAGAGCATGACGACAGCCTGCGGCGTTCAGCCAAAACGCTTCGCACGGTCGACAGCCTTAACATCGCCTCGTTTGAACGGGTCAAATACAAAGGGGCGGCGAAAGAGCGTATTGGTTCCTGGAAAAAACAGCATAGCGATCAAAATCATGCTCTGAACGCTGCGGTCAACCAGGCACGCGAGCGGGTTGAAGAGGAGAACGCGGTGATGTTTACCCTGCCGGGCAGTGAAATCCCGGAAGGAAAACAGGTGCTGGTGCTGGAAGAACTGGTGGTTCCGCACGTGCCTGTCTCCCCGATAAACTGGCGAATGGATGGCCCGTTGCGCGTGGCGCTACGCGGGCCGAACGGCTGTGGAAAATCCACGCTGTTGAAAGTGATGTTGGGCGAAACAGCCCCTGTCACGGGAACCTGTAAGGTCTCTGTCAGGTGTGCGTATCTCGATCAGCATCTTTCCCGGCTGGATCTGTCGCAGTCGGTGATGACACACCTTAGCCTGGGCAATACGCCGCTCGAAGAAGGGGCGCTGCGTACCCGTTTAGCGCAGCTTCAGCTGGGCGCAGAGAAAGTAACACTACCACTGGCCGAACTGAGTGGCGGCGAGCGCCTGAAGGCCGCGCTGGCCTGCGTATTGTGGCGTGAAGCGGCAACGCAGCTGTTGCTTCTGGATGAGCCAACCAACCATCTTGATCTGGCCTCTGTTCAGGCTATAGAAGCGGCCTTAGCCGATTACCCCGGCGCGCTGCTGGTGGTGTCGCATGATGAAGCCTTTCTGGCAGGGCTGAAGTTGACGCATGAACTGGTGTGGGAAGAGACGGGATGGCGATGTGAAAGCCTGTAAACACAAGCCCCCGCAAGGGCGGGGGCAAACAAACTTTATCAGGCTAACTGCTTGCGAAGGTCAGGGTTTGCCTGGATCAGGCGCATCAGCTTTAGCTCGGCTGGGGTTGGTTTTTCACGTTTTGACTCCCACTCCAGCACCATCGCTACGCTGACACCCATCGCTCTTGCGAATTCATCTGTTTTCAGGCCCGATCCTTTGCGTAAACGCTCAAATTCACTAAAAGGATTGGACTTTTGATTCAGGGTAACCGTCGGCGGTACATCTTTAAAAATAATCTGTTCCAGGCTGCTCAGCAGCTCAAACTCAGGATCTTTTAATTCCATTGAGAACTCCTCATAAATCACACATCGGGATCATGAACATCAGAGAGCCTGTTAAGAATAGTCCCTAAACCAGACACAGGATCGTCACGGCTGTGATTAATTGTGCGATAACGATCGCTTTACGCGTTTCAGCTATATGGATAGTTATGCTAATTACCTGATTAGTCATATGTAGGGATGCACAGGTATTTTTTTGTAAATAGTCAGTACAAAAACGGGAATACCCGTTTTGCATGAAAACTCTATCTTGCAAGGCTGACCTGGACTATCCTTGTCAGCGTTGGGCACGCGTGTGCCGATGTGCGCTTTTTGGGTGAAAGGAGTAATAAAATGGCGACAGGAAAGTCCTGCTCTCGCTGGTTTGCGCCTATTGCGGCGTTGTTGATGGTTGTTAGCCTGAGTGGGTGTTTCGATAAAGAAGGCGATCAGCGCAAAGCGTTTATCGATTTTCTACAGAATACAGTGATGCGTAGCGGCGAGCGTTTACCAACGCTGACTGCGGATCAGAAAAAACAGTTTGGTCCATTCGTGTCGGATTACGCCATTCTGTATGGCTATTCACAACAGGTAAGCCAGGCGATGGATTCCGGTATTCGCCCGGTAGTGGATAGCGTGAATGCTATTCGCGTTCCACAGGATTATATGACCCAGCGCGAACCGCTGCGCCAGTCAAATGGCGCGCTTGGGGTACTGAGCCAGCAGCTGCAAAATGCCAAAATGCAGGCTGATGCGTCGCGTTCCGCGTTGAAGCAGGGCGAGGATCTCAAACCGGTCTATGACCAGGTGTATGAGAAAGTCGTGACCAAGCCGTCAAACGCCTTGCAACCGCTGATCCCGGCGGCGCAGGTCTTTACTCAGCAGCTGGTTCAGGTGGGTGACTTTATCAGTGAACAAGGTACGCAGGTGAGCTTCGTCTCTAACGGTATCCAGTTCCCGACCTCCCAGCAGGCGAGCCAGTACAACGCGCTGATCGGGCCGCTCGCGTCCCAGCATCAGGCCTTTAGCCAGGCCTGGAGCGCAGCGGTCGCTGCTACGGAATAAGAAAAACCCCCGCTTCGGCGGGGTTTTTTTTATGCTTGATGAAAATAACGCTTGTCATTCATCTACCACATCGGTATAACTATGTTCGTCGGTTTGTTACACAGACCTAAAGCAGTTTAGTAAAGCAGTCCAGATTGTTATCCATAGATACCCTTCGTAGTGACCCTTCCTTCATCGCTTAAAAATCTGTAACGCAATCCATCAAGCCGGAAGGCACAATATATTTGTTAATAAGGTAATTTCTATGTCTGCTAAAATGACTGGTCTGGTAAAATGGTTCAACGCTGATAAAGGTTTCGGCTTCATCACTCCTGACGATGGCTCTAAAGACGTGTTCGTACACTTCTCTGCTATCCAGAACGATGGCTACAAATCTCTGGATGAAGGTCAGAAAGTTTCCTTCACCATCGAAAGCGGCGCTAAAGGCCCAGCAGCTGGTAACGTTGTAAGCCTGTAAGCTTCCAGCCCAGTAGCACAAAATTCAAAAACCCGCCTTCTGGCGGGTTTTTTCGTTTCTACTGTTGTATCTGTGGGTTAACGCAGTTCTTATCCACTTTACCGCCGAGCGCGGCAATCAGATTATCCACGGCGGTCGCCGCCATATTGTAGCGTGTTTCATGAGTGGCAGAGCCGATGTGGGGCAGGGCGACGACGTTCGGCATGGTCAGTAGCGGAGAATCCACCGGCAGCGGCTCCTGTTCAAACACGTCCAGACCAGCGGCGTGGATTTCACCGTTTTGCAGTGCCTCAATCAACGCCTTCTCATCGACCACCGGACCACGACCCGCGTTGATGAAAATGGCCGACTTCTTCATCTTTTCAAACGCCGCTTTGCCGATGAGATGACGCGTTTCATCCGTCAGCGGCAGGATCAGGCAGACAAAGTCGGCTTCCCGCAACAGCGTATCAAGCTCGCAGTAGCGGGCATTGAAACGTTCTTCAGCTTCAGTGTGGTGACGGCGTGCGTTATACAGGATGGGCATGTTGAAGCCGAAATGCGCGCGCTGTGCCAGTGCCAGACCGATGCGGCCCATCCCAACAATCCCCAGCGTTTTGCCATGAACGTCCACGCCGAACCAGTCCGGGCCAATGCTTTTCGTCCATTCGCCCGCTTTCACGCGCTCGGCCACTTCCACCACGCGACGGGCGGTGCTGAGTACCAGCGCCATCAGCGTGTCGGCGACGGTCTCCGTCAGGGCATGCGGCGTGTGCATCAGCAGGATGCTGCGCGCGTTTAGCGCATCCACGTCGAAATTGTCGTATCCCACCGAAACGGTTGAGGTAGCACGAAGCTTCGGCATTTTCTCCAGCAGCGCTGCATCCACCTTTTCGCTCGAACCCAGCAGGCCCTCGGCGCTGGCAAACGCGTCGGCGTGCTGTGCCACGGTTTCCGGGCTGAGGTTCTTGACCCGGGTAACGGTAAAGTGTTCTTCCAGGCGTTTTTGCAGGTCTTCAGGCAGTGCTTTGTACAAAATGACGGACGGCTTCATGCTAATCTCCGTTGATTTTAAAAGGATTCAGGCGTGGCGTGCGCCGACGGGTAGCTGTTGATTATTAGCAGGCTTAACAATCAGAGTAAGCCATACCGAGGCAAAAAGCGCCACCCCCATAAAGATGTAAGAGGCCGATGGGCTGCCGGTGGCGCCGTTCAGATAGCCCACAAACCACGAGCCAAAGAACGAACCCAGCGCGCCCATACTGTTGATCAACGCCATCGCGCCCCCTGCGACGTTACGCGGCAGCATTTCCGGGATGATGGCAAAGAACGGACCATACGGGGCATACATGGCCGCACCCGCAATCACCAGCAGCGTATACGAAGCCCAGAAGTGGTTTGCGCCCACGGCCCAGGAGCCAATGAAGGCAAAAGCAGCGATCAGCAGCAGTGGCCAGACGAACAGCTTACGGTTTTGCAGCTTGTCCGATGCCCAGGAGACGATAATCATCGCGATGGTCGCAGCCAGGTAAGGCACCGATGACAGCCAGCCCACTTCCACCATGCCAAGGTTTTCACCGCCGCTGCGGATAATCGACGGCAGCCACAGCACAAAGCCGTACACGCCAATACTCCAGGTAAAATACTGTGCGCACAGCAGAATAACGTTCCGGGAGCGGAAGGCTTCGCCATAGTTACGCACCGCTTTCAGCCCCTGCTGCTCTTTATCCAGCTGCGCCTGGAGCGCGGCTTTTTCGTCCTCAGAAAGCCATTTCGCCTGGGCTGGCTTATCTTTCACCAGCACCCACCAGCAGAAGGCCCAGATAATCGCGGGAACCCCTTCGATGATGAACATCTCACGCCAGCCGAAGGACTGGATCAGGTAGCCGGAAACCACCGACATCCACAACACGGTGACCGGGTTACCGAGTATCAGGAACGTATTAGCACGTGAACGCTCAGATTTTGTGAACCAGTTGCTGATGTAAATCAGCATTGCTGGCATGACGGCCGCCTCAACCACGCCGAGAATAAAGCGAATAGCCGCCAGAGCAGGAATGTTATTCACCACGCCAGTAAGCGACGCACAGGCACCCCATAAGATCAGGCAGATGAAAATGAGCTTTCGCACGCTGCGGCGTTCAGCGTAAATCGCGCCGGGGATCTGGAAGAAGAAATAACCCAGGAAGAAGAGGGCACCCAGCAGGGAGGAGACCCCTTTGGTGATCCCGAGGTCTTCGTTGATCCCGGCGGCGGATGCGAAACTGAAGTTGGCACGATCCAGGTACGCCAGGCTGTACGTGATAAACACGATTGGCATGATGTACCACCAGCGTTTTACTGCATTGGTCGAACTGTTCATAGGCTTGCCTCTGTTGTTGAGGTTGTTGCCGCCGTTGTCTGTAGGGTACACGGTGGCTTAATTATCTGGTGCGGATTGCTGCCCTCACCCAGGCCCTCTCCCACAGGGAGAGGGAATTTAGACGCCGAGCTCTGCTCGTGTTGGTAATCCTTCGCTGTCGCCCTGCACCTGAATCGCCAGCGAACCAATTTTGTTGCCTCGCGCCACGGCCTGCGACAGCGGTTTGCCCTCCAGCAGAGCGCTGATGACCCCGACGGCAAACCCATCGCCCGCGCCCACGGTATCGACCACGTTGTCGACTTTTACCGCAGCGACGGCGCCTTGCTCGCCGTCGGCAGTTTTGAACCATGCGCCGTCGGCACCGGTTTTCAGCACCACGGCTTTTACCCCTCTGTTGAGGTAAAAATCAGCAATGCCTTCGGGCGTGCTTTCGCCAGTGAGGATCATTCCCTCTTTTATGCCCGGCAGAACCCAGTCCGCCTGAAACGCCAGTCGGTTGAGTTTCTCAGCCATCTCCGCTTCGCTTTTCCACAGCACCGGGCGCAGGTTCGGATCAAAGGAGATCGTTTTGCCCTGCACTTTCATTGCCGAAGCCGCGTGATCCAGTAAATCGTACGAGCTGGCCGAGAGCGCCGCCGCCACGCCGCTCAGGTGCAGGTGGCGCGCGGAGGAGAAATACGCGGCGTGATAATCATCCACGGAGAGATGGCTTGCCGCTGAGCCTTTGCGAAAATACTCCACGATGGGATCGGTTCCATTTTCAACTTTAGATTTCAGCTGAAAGCCCGTCGCAAAGCGTCCGTCGAGGGTCACGCCTGCGGCATCAATGCCCTCTTTTTTCAGTGAGTCGAGAACAAAATGGCCAAAGCTGTCATTTCCCACGCGGCTTACCCAGCCGACATTCAGCCCCAGCCGCGCAAGGCCGGTAGCAACATTCAGCTCGGCACCTGCCACGCGTTTAATGAAGTACTCCACTGCGCTCAGCTCGCCCGTTTCGGTGGCGACAAACATCGCCATGGCCTCGCCAATGGTGATGACATCCAGCGTCTTGTGCATGGTTTACTCCTCGCGCAGCAGGTTGACGTAATGGCGGGTGACGGCGGTGAGATCCGTCCCTTCCAGCGGAAATTCGATACCGCGTGGCGCATCGGCAGGGAGTTGATTGAGCAGATCCCGCCAGCGAGAATCGGTCTGATCCGGCGCGACGGCGCGGAACTGCGCCTTATGCGGGACTGCGGACTTGACATGAATATAGCTCACGGCGGGAGCCAGCTGACGTGCAGCCTCTTCCGGGGAGTCGCCAACCCACAGCCAGTTGCCCATATCGAACGTCAGCGTGACCGGTAGCGCCATTACCCGGCAGGCGGCTTTGAAGCGCTGCATCGGCGCGAGCTGCCCGCAGTCGGTCTGGTCGTTTTCCACCACCAGCGTCATGCCGCTTTCATCCAGCAGTGCGCGCAGGGCTTCAAGCGGCTGTTTGTCGCTGAAATGACCCAGCGAGACTTTAAGCCACAGCGCGTTCAGGGCGCTGGCTTCGCTAAGGTAGCGCGGGAGATCCGTGTTGAGGGTGCCATCGGGCATAAACAGGGGGGCCGGGGCGGAGTAGCACGCCAGTAAACCCAGCAGTTCAATGGACTCGCCGAGCGCAGGCAGGGCCATTAACTCGTCGTTGCTGAAGAGCTCGCGGCGGATTTCAACGCCATCAGCTCCTGCGCCGGCAATAACGGGAAGCATTGCCCGTTGACCGCCTGCCTGTCGCACCTGATCCGCACCATACGCGGCGGTGACCACCATAATTTTCCTGCTCATTTCCTGACTCCAGAGCGTAATCGATAGTATTACGCTAGATGGAACCGGTTCCAAAGAAAAGATCGGGATGCTGAATTTATGATCGCTGTCACGAAGGGGAAATTAACGGGCAGTAGAGCCGCGAACGATCAGTTCGCCGGAAAAAACCTGCTCGCGTACGGCGTCGCGGGTGCCTTCAATGCGGCGGACCACTTGTTCAACCGCGGCATAGCCGATCTGCCAGGTGGGTTGTTTGAGGGTGGTGATGCCTACGCCAGCAAGTTCTGCCCACTCCAGTTCATCAAAGCCGAGTAAGCCGATGTCGCTGCCCCAGTGCAGGCCAATGCGTTTAAGCGAGCGGGCAACCTGAAGCGTCAGCGCCCCGTTCGCGGAGATCACCGCCTTGCGCATACCCCGATGGCGGGTATGGAACTGGCGCAGGGTATTATCCAGCTGCCCGGCTTCATGCAGGGTGATTTCGGCATTCTCGGCGATCACGCCGGGATATCGCGCCAGCGTGGCACGAAATGCAGCCAGGCGGTCGCGGCGGGTGTTAACCATGCCCAGCGGTTCGCTCAGGAATAAAATGGCTTCGAAGCCCTGTTCAATCAGGTGCTCAGTGGCGGTGGTAGCCGCCTGGGTGTTATCCAGCCCGACCACATCGCAGGCAAATTCCGGGATTTTTCGGTCAATAAGCACCATTGGCAGAGACGATTGTTGCAGACGATTTAGCCCCTCTTCTCGCATCCCGACGGCATTCACCACAATCCCTTCCACCTGATAGCTGCGCAGCAGATCGAGGTAATGCAGCTCCTGATCAACCTCGTTATTGGTGTTACAGACCAGCGGGGTAAAGCCTTTCTCACGGCATGCCGCTTCGATGCCGCTGAGGACGTTTACGGAGTAGGGGTTGGTGATATCGGCGATGATGAGGCCAATCAGACGGGTGCGGCCCCGCTTGAGGCCGCGCGCCATCAGGCTGGGACGGTAGTCGAGATCGGCAATGGCCTGTTCGATTCGCGCCAGCAGCGCATCGGAAAGCAGGTGTTTCTCGCCGTTGAGGTAGCGTGAAATGCTGGTTTTACCGGTTTTGGCGGCTTTCGCCACGTCGCTGATGGTGGCCCGGGTTGGTTTGATCATCGCTGATTTCCCTGAATTTAGTGAGAATACCTTAGCGGGAAAATCTGGCGAATCAAGCTATTTGCCGGGTGGCGCTGCGCTTACCGGAGGTTGCGGTCTGATGCCCTCACCCCAACCCTCTCCCACGGGAGAGGGCGCAAACACTAAAAACGGCAACGGGGTTGCCGTTTTGCTTTTACCTACTGCACCGGGCTTAACGTAATCTCAACGCGGCGGTTCTGCGCTTTGCCTTCCGCCGTGCTGTTGCTGGCGATCGGGTTAGCCGGACCCATGCCGCTGGTGCGGATGCGGTTCGCTTCTACGCCCTGGGCGATCAGCGAGCTGGCCACGGAATCGGCGCGCTGCTGGGACAGACGCATGTTCAGATCCTGGCTGCCGGTGCTGTCGGTGTAGCCAATCACGTTCACGGCAGTTTTATTGTACTCTTTCAGCACCGCGGCCACGCCGGTCAGGGTGTTTGCGCCGGCGGGTTTCAGCGTCGCGCTGCTGCTGTCAAAGGTCACGTTGTTTGGCATGTTCAGGATGATGTTGTCACCGCTGCGCGTCACGCTCACGCCCGTACCTTTCATTTTGTCACGCAGTTTTGCTTCCTGCACGTCCATGTAATAACCCACGCCGCCGCCCAGGGCTGCGCCTGCCGCTGCGCCAATCAGCGCACCTTTGCCGCGATCTTTCTTGGAGGAGGAGAGTGCGCCAACGCCAGCGCCCACCAGGGAACCAATACCCGCGCCAATGCCGGATTTGCCCGCTTCGCGTTCACCGGTGTAAGGGTTGGTTGTGCAGCCAGAAACAGCCAGTGCGCCGCTCACCAGAGCGGCAATAACGAGTACGCGTTTTTTCATCTTATTTCCTTAATCCTTTTTATTCTTTGCCACGATGGACGTGGCAGTGGATTATGACGTCCGGATACGGAGAAAATTCAGTGTATAACTCTGAAATTTGTCACAAACGATAAACTGCCTCAATGAAAGGCCGAAACACCTGCACGCAACCAGGAGCGCACGCTTTGAGCACCTCAACAAAAACCATTCTGACCGCCGCCCACTGGGGGCCGATGCTGGTCGAAACCGATGGCGACACTGTGCTGTCGTCTCGCGGGGCTTTGCCTTCGCGCCATCTCAACTCTTTACAGACCGTCGTTCGCGATCAGGTACACAGTAAAACCCGCGTCCGCTGGCCGATGGTGCGTAAAGGCTTTCTGGCGTCACCGGATAAGCCGCAGGGTATTCGTGGGCAGGATGAGTTCGTACGCGTGAGCTGGGACGACGCGCTGGCGCTGATCCATACCCAGCATAAACGCATTCGCGACAGCTATGGCCCGTCGTCCATTTTTGCCGGCTCCTATGGCTGGCGCTCGAACGGCGTGCTGCATAAGGCCGCAACCCTGCTGCAACGCTATATGAGCCTGGCCGGAGGATACACCGGCCATCTGGGCGATTACTCGACCGGCGCGGCGCAGGCAATCATGCCGTATGTCGTGGGCGGGAATGAGGTTTATCAGCAGCAGACCAGCTGGCCGCTGGTGCTGGAGCATGCGGAGGTAGTGGTGCTCTGGAGCGCCAACCCGCTCAATACCCTGAAAATTGCCTGGAATGCGTCCGACGAGCAGGGCGTTTCCTACTTTGATGCGCTGCGCAAAAGCGGCAAGCGCATCATCTGTATCGATCCGATGCGTTCTGAAACGCTGGATTTCTTCGGCGACAGCGCCGAGTGGATCGCGCCGCATATGGGCACCGACGTGGCGATGATGCTGGGCATCGCCCACACCTTGGTGGAGAACGGCTGGCACGATACGGAATTTCTGGCGCGCTGCACCACGGGCTTCGATAAATTTGCCGACTACCTGACGGGACAAACCGACGGTATCGCCAAAACCGCAGAGTGGGCTGCGGCGATTTGCGGCGTTGATGCCGTTAAAATCCGCGAACTGGCTACGTTATTCCATAGCCGTGTCACGATGCTCATGTCCGGCTGGGGGATGCAGCGCCAGCAGTTTGGCGAGCAGAAGCACTGGATGCTGGTGACGCTCGCCGCGATGCTCGGGCAGATTGGCACACCCGGCGGCGGTTTTGGGCTTTCCTATCACTTTGCTAACGGCGGCAACCCGACGCGAAAAGCCGCGGTGCTGGCCTCCATGCAGGGCTCGGTGCAGGGTGGCGTGGACGCGGTAGATAAAATTCCGGTGGCACGCATTGTTGAAGCCCTGGAGAACCCAGGCGGGTTTTATCAGCACAACGGCCAGGATCGGCATTTCCCGGATATTAAGTTTGTCTGGTGGGCGGGTGGGGCCAACTTCACCCATCACCAGGATACTAACCGCCTGATCCGCGCCTGGCAGAAACCGGAGCTGGTGGTGATCTCGGAGTGCTTCTGGACTGCGTCAGCGAAACATGCCGATATCGTTTTGCCCGCCACGACCTCGTTCGAGCGTAACGATCTCACCATGACGGGGGATTACAGTAATCAGCATATGGTGCCGATGAAGCGCGTCGTGGCTCCCCGGGATGAAGCGCGGGATGATTTTGATGTCTTTGCCGACCTGAGTGAAATGTGGGAAGCGGGCGGTCGGGAGCGTTTCACCGAGGGCAAAACCGATCTGCAATGGCTGGAAACGTTTTACCAGATTGCCAGCCAGCGCGGGGCTGCGCAGGGCGTGACGCTGCCGCCATTCGCTGAGTTCTGGGAGGCGAATCAACTCTTCGAAATGCCGGAAAGCGAGCAGAATGCGCGGTTTGTGCGCTTTGCTGACTTCCGTCGCGATCCGGAGAATCATCCGTTAAAAACCGAAAGCGGGAAGATTGTGATCTACAGCGAACGCATCGCCAGCTTTGGCTACGCGGACTGTCCGCCGCATCCGGCGTGGCTGGAGCCGGACGAATGGCATGGCAATGCGCAGCCGGGGCAGCTTCAGCTGCTGTCTGCCCATCCCGCCCATCGTCTGCACAGCCAGCTCAACTATTCGGCTTTGCGCGAGCAGTATGCGGTGGCGGGTCGTGAGCCGATTGCGCTGAACAGCGATGACGCGAAGGCGCGGGGGATTAACCACGGCGACCTCGTTCGGGTCTGGAACGCGCGCGGGCAGGTGCTGGCAGGCGCCGTGGTGAGTGACGGGATCCGCCCTGGCGTTTTCTGCATTCATCAGGGCGCATGGCCGGATCTGGCGCTGGACGAGGGCGGTATTTGTAAGAACGGCGCCGTAAACGTGCTGACCAAAGATCTCCCCAGCTCGAAGCTGGGGAATGGCTGCGCGGGGAATACGGCGCTGGCATGGGTGGAGAAATATCAGGGGCCGGCGCTTACCCTTACGGCGTTTGATCCGCCTGCCAGCTCATGATCCACGTCGGGTGTTGGGTATCATCCTGCCAGGCGCTGTCTTCGATGCGAAAACCCTGAGCATGATAGAAATTCACCGCCCGCACGTTTTTCTGATACACCTCCAGAGTTAAATACGGATAGTGCTGCTGAACGTGGTTCAGCAGCGCACGCCCGATCCCCTTTCCGATGAACGCCGGGGCGATAAACAACGCCCCCACGAACTGGAACTGCATGACGCTGATAAAACCGCACAGGGTACCGTTTTCTTCCCAGACCCAGGTCTCGGCGGCGGGAAGGTATTCATCCCGCACTACCGCTTCATTCGCTTGCCAGTAACTTGCGTCGATAAACGGATGCGCCTCGGTGGTGCTCTCCAGCCACAGACTCAAAAGCGGAGCAGTGTCCTCACTTTGCCATTTGCGGATCATGGTGGCCCTCCGGATGGCAGAAGCAGCCCGTAATGTGGTCATTGACCAGCCCGCAGGCCTGCATAAAGGAGTAACAGATGGTGGTGCCCACAAACTTAAAGCCGCGTTTTTTCAGCGCTTTCGACAGGGCATCTGAGGCGGGGGTCGACGTTGGGATCTCTGCAAGCGTGGCGGCCTGCGTCACCTTCGGCTCGTTATCCACAAACGACCAGACGAATGCTGAGAAGGGTTCGCCGTTTTGCTCCATCGCCAGATAAGCACGCGCGTTACCAATAATGGCCTGAATTTTACCGCGATGGCGGATGATACCGGTATCCAGAACCAGCCTTTCCACGTCTTCGTCGTTCATGGCGGCAACCGCTACCGGATCGAACTGGTGGAAGGCTTTACGGTAGTTCTCACGCTTTTTCAGAACGGTGATCCACGACAGTCCGGCCTGCTGGCCTTCAAGGCAAATCATTTCAAACAGTTTTTTACCGTCGGTTTCCGGTACGCCCCATTCCTTGTCGTGATAATCGATATAAAGCTGATCCTGGCTTACCCAGCCGCAACGTTGCATAGGTCATCTCCCTTCCTGATACGGTAAACGCAAAAATTTCAATCTGCCCGGCTTGACGTGTCTGCTAAAGAGACAATAGTTAATACAGGGCTATACGCCCTAATACCTCTTCGAACAATGACATATATCGCCGAACTCGGCTCTTTCTGGAGTCGCTTTGATGATGATAAAAAAAATCAGTGGTCGCCATGCTGCTTCTGGCCTGGTGGGTGTTTCAGTCTGCCTGCTTTTTTGTAACACCGCTTTTGCGTGGCAACAGGAATATATCGTTTCAGATGCTCAAAGTAATACGATGGAACGCTATACATGGGACGCCGATCACCAACCTCGTTATGAAGATATTCTCGCGGAGCGTATTAACCGCACGCAGAATGCTGCGGGGTTTACCCTGAACGATCCCTCCGGTTCGGATGCGGAAACCGTTCTGAGCGTTGGCTGGAATTTTCCCGTGGCGGGACATTTCACCACCGGGCCCGTAATGGCGTGGCGCACTGATGACGCTCCCTCCGCACCAGTGAATGCGTTTGAGGATACAACCACCACGCAGTCGCTTACCGATCCACTCTGGCATGCCAGCGTGAACTCATTGGGGTGGCGTGTCGATACGCAGTATGGTGATTTACACCCCTGGGCGAAGATCAGCTATAACCAGCAAACTGAAGAAGAATATTTATATACGCTGGGATTGAGCGCCAAATTTTAAAGGGTTGTCACTTTTTTAAACGCTGCGGTAACATATTTAATACAATAACGGCGAGGACTGTAGCGATAGTGATCGCTCACCTTTGACCTTTTTCTTCTCCGGCAAGGTCATTCATTCCCGCTTCCAGGCATTTCATTCCGTTTCTCCTGCATTTCATGCCGTTTTACCCCTGGTGTTATGGGGTTTTGTTTATCGTGTCCTCAGCGAATTTCCTTAATTTATCTTGCAGGACACTGCCATGAACACATCAACTTATAACCGCACGCGTTGGCTGACGCTATTAGGCACCATCGTTACCCAGTTCGCACTGGGATCGGTCTATACCTGGAGTCTGTTTAACAGCGCCCTGTCTGATAAGATCGGCGCGCCGATAAGCCAGGTGGCGTTCTCCTTCGGCTTGCTGAGTCTTGGGTTAGCAATTTCCTCTTCCGTGGCGGGCAAACTTCAGGAGCGCTTCGGCGTGAAGCGTGTAACCATGGCCTCCGGGATCTTGCTGGGCGTGGGCTTCTTCCTGACGGCATATTCCGACAACCTGATGATGCTGTGGCTGAGCGCCGGGGTGCTGGTGGGGCTGGCGGACGGCGCAGGTTACCTGCTGACGCTGTCTAACTGCGTGAAGTGGTTCCCGGAGCGTAAAGGGCTTATCTCCGCGTTTGCCATTGGTTCATATGGCCTGGGCAGCCTTGGCTTCAAATTCATCGATGCGCATCTGCTGGCCTCGGTGGGGCTTGAGAAAACCTTTATGATCTGGGGCGTGATTGTGCTGGTGATGATCCTCTTCGGCGCAACGCTGATGAAAGACGCGCCGCAGCAGGAAGTGAAAACCGTTAACGGTGTGGTGGAGAATGATTTCACCCTTGCACAGTCCATGCGTAAACCGCAGTACTGGATGCTGGCGGTGATGTTCCTGACGGCCTGCATGAGCGGTCTGTATGTCATCGGCGTGGCGAAAGATATCGCGCAGGGAATGGTAAAACTGGACGCGGCGACGGCGGCGAACGCGGTAACGGTCATCTCCATCGCTAACCTCTCGGGTCGTCTGGTACTGGGTATCCTGTCTGACAAAATCGCCAGGATCCGCGTGATTACGCTGGGGCAGGTGATATCCCTGGTGGGGATGGCAGCGCTGCTGTTCGCTCCGCTGAACGAAGCGACATTCTTTGCGGCGATAGCCTGCGTAGCCTTTAACTTTGGCGGCACCATTACCGTCTTCCCGTCGCTGGTGAGCGAGTTCTTCGGGCTGAACAATCTGGCGAAAAACTACGGTGTGATTTATCTCGGCTTCGGTATCGGCAGTATTTGCGGATCGCTGATTGCCTCGCTGTTTGGTGGCTTCTACGTGACATTCTGCGTGATATTTGCCTTGCTGATTATTTCACTGGCGCTGTCCACCACGATTCGTCAGCCGCAGCGCGAGGTATATAAAGAAGCGCATGCATGATTCGATAAAAAGGGGCCGCAGGGCCTCTTTTTTTATCGCCATATCACTTCCGGACTTGTTATTTTGTAAAAATTTTCATCGATTCACATTCTCTGCTGCCACTTTTCTTCCTCGCTGTGGTCTACTTATCGCGCTTGTAGACGTTTCTGATAACGGTTTATCTCGCACCTACTTACTCTGTCTGCTTTCTCAATGAGATTCGGCGGGTCTTTATACCCCTTCCCCCAGGGTTGTTTGCATGAAATATATCAGGTCTCTTACCCAGCAAAGATTGTGTCTGATGCTGGCTGTCTATATCGGTTTGTTTCTGAATGGCGCGGTGCTGTTCAGAAGAGTGGAAGGTTATTTTGAACACCTCACCGTAAGAAACGGGATTTTCGCCGCGATTGAAGTGTTTGGCTCAATTCTGGCAACCTTCTTCCTGCTACGTCTGCTCTCGCTTTTTGGCAGACGTACATGGCAGGTTCTGGCCTCGCTGGTGGTGATTATCTCTGCCGCCGCAAGCTATTACATGACATTCATGAATGTGGTCATTGGCTACGGTATTGTGGCCTCGGTGATGACCACGGACATCGACCTCTCGAAAGAGGTGGTGGGGCAAGGGTTCATCATGTGGACGATTTTGACCTGCCTGATCCCGCTCTTCTTTATCTGGAGTAATACCTGTCGCTATACCCTGTTACGCCAGCTGCGTACCCGTGGGCAACGCATCCGCAACGTCGCCGTCGTTCTTCTGGCGGGTCTGCTGGTATGGGCGCCTATTCGCCTGATGGAAAAACAGCAAAAGCGGATCGAAAAAGCGACAGGCGTAGATATGCCAAGCTACGGCGGCGTGGTGGCTAACTCGTATCTGCCGTCTAACTGGCTGTCGGCGTTAGGTCTTTATGCCTGGGCCCAGGCGGACGAATCCAGCGATGTGAAATCGCTGATTAACCCGACCAAAAAGTTCACCTACCAGGCTCCGGCTGACGGGCTGGATGATACTTACGTGGTCTTCGTTATCGGCGAAACGACGCGCTGGGATCATATGGGTATTCTCGGTTATGACCGCGATACCACCCCGAAACTGGCGCAGGAAAAGAACCTGGTGGCATACCGCGGCTACTCCTGCGATACCGCCACGAAGCTTTCGTTGCGCTGTATGTTTGTTCGTGAGGGCGGTGCGAGTGATAATCCTCAGCGCACTCTCAAAGAGCAAAACGTGTTTGCTGTTCTGAAGCAGCTTGGATTTAGCTCCGATCTGTTCGCCATGCAAAGTGAGATGTGGTTCTACACCAACACCATGGCGGATAACATCGCCTACCGCGAGCAGATTGGCGCCGAGCCGCGTAACCGCGGAAAGAACGTTGATGATATGCTGCTGCTCTCTGAGATGGAACAGTCGCTGAAAAACCATCCGCAGGGTAAGCACCTTATTGTTCTGCATACCAAAGGTTCACACTACAGCTACTATCAGCGTTACACGCGCGATTTCGCCAAATGGACGCCTGAGTGCGTCGGCATTAACAAGAACTGTAGCAAGCAGGAGCTGATCAATGCCTATGATAACTCGATTCTGTATGTGGATACCTTCCTCAGCCGGGTGATCGACCAGCTTCGCGATAAGAAAGCGATTGTGATTTACGCGGCCGACCACGGCGAGTCCATCAACGAGAAAGAGCATTTACACGGCACGCCGCGTAAGCTGGCCCCGCCTGAGCAGTTCCGCGTGCCGATGATCATGTGGATGTCGGATAAGTACCTGGAAAACCCGGACAAAGCCAAAATGTTTGCCCATCTGAAACAGCAGGCAGAGATCAAGGTACCGCGCCGTCACGTTGAGCTGTACGACACCATTATGGGTTGTCTCGGCTATACCTCACCGAACGGTGGGATTAACGAAAACAACAACTGGTGTAAACTCCCTGATAACACCACAAAAGCCGCGCAGTAGTTGGTCTGGCGAGAATATCGCCAGTTGAATGGCTTTTTGAAAATAAGGGATTGACGGGGGCGCACCTCAGCAGTAAGATGCGCTCCGCATTCGGCGAGTAGCGCAGCTTGGTAGCGCAACTGGTTTGGGACCAGTGGGTCGGAGGTTCGAATCCTCTCTCGCCGACCACATTCTAAAAAGGGCTAACCGCAAGGTTAGCCCTTTTTGCATTAACGCGTTACCCCGCACGAGTCCTCAAAATACCCCTTAGCCCTGCTTCCCCCTGCCTGCTTGCGGTTTTGTGACATAATCCATTGTATTTTTTTATATATAGTTTGATCTTTTTTCGCGTTGCTTATGGATAACCTCAGCATTTTTCGCTGTGCGTTTTAACGTTCGCGGTATTTAGTGCTCAGATAATCACCATTCTGTAAGAAAATTTACCCATTCTGAATAAAACTTAATCACTGAGTGTTGCGAAATATGAAGATAATTGTGCTGCATCATGGCGAGTAGCATAAATTTCTCTGCTGAAAACTCACGGTCAGGGTTTTTTTAATCTTTGTTTGCGGTTTCTCACACTCCACGTAAATCCCCGCCACCTGTATTGACGTTTTCACATTCTGTTGACAGATTGTAGGGCACGAGGGGCATTTCAGGGAGGATCTGCGCTGCAACTCAAACGCTCTTCTGAAAGGATTCTCTATCCCTTTTAACGCCTTCGGGCATCACCGACCGGACCGGGTAAAAAATAAATAAAGGTCAGGCGGCGTAACACAACAAAGCAAAACATCACATTGGAGCACAATAATGAGTATTTCCTTGAAGAAGTCAGGGATGCTGAAGCTTGGTCTGAGCCTGGTGGCCATGACTGTTGCAGCAAGCGTACAGGCAAAAACCCTGGTTTACTGTTCTGAAGGCTCTCCGGAAGGCTTTAACCCACAGCTCTTTACCTCTGGTACGACTTACGACGCAAGCTCTGTACCGATCTATAACCGTCTGGTTGAATTTAAAACCGGCACCACGGAAGTAATTCCTGGCCTGGCTGAAAAGTGGGATATCAGCGAAGACGGTAAAACCTATACCTTCCACCTGCGCCAGGGCGTGAAGTGGCAGGACAGCAAAGAATTTAAACCTACGCGCGACTTTAACGCCGACGACGTTGTGTTTTCCTTCGACCGTCAGAAAAATGCCCAGAATCCGTACCATAAAGTGTCTGGCGGCAGCTATGAATACTTCGAAGGGATGGGTCTGCCAGACCTGATCGCTGAAGTGAAAAAAGTGGACGATAAAACCGTTCAGTTTGTGCTGACGCGTCCGGAAGCGCCATTCCTGGCTGACCTGGCGATGGACTTCGCCTCGATTCTCTCTAAAGAGTACGCTGACAACATGCTGAAAGCCGGCACGCCGGAAAAAGTGGACCTGAACCCAATCGGTACCGGCCCGTTCCAGCTGCTTCAGTACCAGAAAGATTCCCGTATTCTGTATAAAGCCTTCCCGGGCTACTGGGGCACCAAGCCGCAGATCGACCGTCTGGTCTTCTCCATCACGCCTGACGCATCCGTGCGTTACGCAAAATTGCAGAAAAACGAATGTCAGGTGATGCCGTATCCAAACCCGGCTGACATCGCGCGCATGAAGCAGGACAAAAATATCAACCTGCTGGAGCAGGCGGGCCTGAACGTGGGTTATCTCTCCTTCAACACCGAGAAGAAACCGTTCGATGACGTGAAAGTGCGTCAGGCGCTGACTTACGCGGTGAACAAAGAAGCGATCATCAAAGCCGTTTACCAGGGCGCGGGCGTTGCGGCCAAGAACCTGATCCCACCAACCATGTGGGGTTATAACGACGACATTAAGGACTACACCTACGATCCTGAGAAAGCGAAAGCGCTGCTGAAAGAAGCGGGCCAGGACAAAGGCTTCACCGTCGAGCTGTGGGCGATGCCGGTACAGCGTCCTTACAACCCGAACGCACGTCGTATGGCGGAAATGGTTCAGGCTGACTGGGCGAAGATTGGCGTACAGGCCAAAATTGTAACCTACGAGTGGGGCGAGTACCTGAAGCGCGCTAAAGCGGGCGAACACCAGGCGGTCATGATGGGCTGGACCGGCGACAACGGGGATCCGGACAACTTCTTCGCGACCCTGTTCAGCTGTGCGGCAGCGAAAGACGGTTCAAACTATTCTCGCTGGTGCTACAAGCCGTTTGAAGATCTGATCCAGCCGGCGCGTGCGACCGACGATCACAACAAACGTATTGAACTGTACAAGCAAGCTCAGGTTGTCATGCACGATCAGGCTCCGGCGCTGATTGTTGCTCACTCCACCGTGTACGAGCCAGTGCGTAAAGAAGTGAAGGGCTACGTGGTCGATCCACTGGGCAAACACCACTTCGAAAACGTGTCTGTTGAATAATAAGTAGGGTGTTCTCCCTCTCCCTGTGGGAGAGGGCAGGGGTGAGGGGCGTGCATGCATCCCCTCATCCTAACCCTCTCCCACAGGGAGAGGGAATTTACATTTGTGAGCAATACAGACGTCACGCCACTGGGCGTGCGTCATCAGAGAGAATCCGGGTTATGTTGCAGTTCATCCTCCGACGTCTGGGACTGGTTATCCCGACGTTTATCGGTATCACCCTTCTCACTTTTGCCTTCGTCCATATGATCCCGGGTGACCCGGTAATGATTATGGCAGGCGAGCGTGGTATCTCCCCTGAACGTCATGCGCAACTGCTGGCTGAACTCGGCCTTGATAAGCCGATGTGGCAGCAGTATCTCCACTATATCTGGGGTGTGTTGCACGGCGATTTAGGGATTTCACTGAAAAGCCGTCTTCCGGTGTGGGACGAGTTCGTACCGCGCTTTAAAGCGACGCTGGAACTCGGTATCTGCGCCATGATCTTCGCGACCGCGGTAGGGATCCCCGTTGGCGTACTGGCTGCCGTTAAGCGTGGCTCTATTTTCGACCACACCGCTGTTGGCCTGGCACTGACCGGCTACTCCATGCCTATCTTCTGGTGGGGCATGATGCTGATCATGCTGGTCTCGGTGCAGTGGAATCTGACGCCGGTCTCCGGACGCGTCAGCGATATGGTTTTCCTTGACGACACCAACCCGTTAACCGGCTTTATGCTGATTGATACGGCGATCTGGGGCGAAGAGGGCAACTTCATTGATGCGGTTGCGCACATGATCCTGCCTGCAATGGTGCTGGGCACCATCCCTCTGGCGGTGATCGTGCGTATGACCCGTTCCTCCATGCTGGAAGTGCTGGGCGAGGATTATATTCGTACAGCCCGCGCTAAAGGCCTGACCCGTATGCGCGTCATCATCATTCATGCCCTGCGTAACGCTATGCTGCCGGTGGTGACCGTTATCGGTTTGCAGGTCGGTACGCTGCTGGCGGGGGCGATCCTGACCGAAACCATCTTCTCCTGGCCGGGTCTTGGTCGCTGGCTGATTGATGCGCTGCAACGCCGTGACTATCCGGTTGTGCAGGGCGGTGTACTGCTGGTCGCGACGATGATTATCCTCGTCAACCTGCTGGTCGATTTGCTGTACGGCGTGGTGAACCCGCGTATTCGTCATAAGAAGTAAGGGGCCATCATGTCACAAGTTACTCAAAATAAAGTGGTCACCGCACCGGTGCCAATGACGCCGATGCAGGAGTTCTGGCACTACTTCAAGCGCAACAAAGGCGCGGTTGTCGGGCTGGTGTATGTTTCCATCATGATCCTGATTGCGGTGTTTGCGAACTTCCTTGCGCCGTATAACCCGGCTGATCAGTTCCGCGATGCGCTGCTGGCACCTCCTGCATGGCAGGACGGCGGAAGCCTGACGCACCTGCTGGGCACCGACGACGTGGGCCGCGATGTGCTGTCGCGCCTGATGTACGGCGCACGCCTGTCGCTGCTGGTTGGCTGCCTCGTTGTCGTACTGTCGCTGATCATGGGGATCGTACTCGGCCTGGTGGCAGGCTACTTCGGCGGCATTGTTGATAACATCATCATGCGCGTCGTCGACATTATGCTGGCATTGCCAAGCCTGCTGCTGGCGCTGGTGCTGGTGGCGATCTTTGGTCCGTCGATTGGTAACGCCGCGCTTGCGCTGACGTTTGTTGCGCTACCGCATTACGTGCGTCTGACCCGTGCGGCGGTGCTGGTGGAAGTGAACCGCGACTACGTTACCGCCTCTCGCGTGGCGGGTGCCGGTGCTATGCGTCAGATGTTTATCAATATCTTCCCAAACTGCCTTGCGCCGCTGATTGTTCAGGCGTCGCTCGGTTTCTCTAACGCCATTCTTGATATGGCCGCTCTTGGCTTCCTTGGCATGGGTGCGCAGCCGCCAACACCGGAGTGGGGCACCATGCTCTCCGACGTGTTGCAGTTCGCGCAAAGCGCCTGGTGGGTCGTCACCTTCCCGGGTCTGGCGATTCTGCTGACGGTGCTGGCATTTAACCTGATGGGTGACGGTCTGCGTGATGCACTTGATCCCAAACTGAAGCAGTAAGAGGCACGAGATGGCGTTATTAAATGTAGATAAATTATCCGTGCACTTTGGCGACGAAGGCACACCGTTTCGCGCCGTGGACCGCATCAGCTACAGCGTTAATCAGGGCGAAGTGGTCGGGATTGTAGGAGAGTCGGGCTCCGGTAAGTCAGTGAGTTCGCTGGCGATTATGGGGCTGATTGACTACCCCGGCCGCGTGATGGCGGAAAATCTGGAGTTCAACGGTCAGGATCTGAAGCGCATTTCCGAAAAACAGCGCCGCCAGCTGGTGGGCGCGGAAGTGGCGATGATCTTCCAGGACCCCATGACCAGCCTGAACCCATGCTACACCGTCGGTTTCCAGATTATGGAAGCCATTAAGGTGCATCAGGGCGGCAACAAGAAAACCCGTCGCCAGCGTGCTATCGATCTGCTGAACCTGGTGGGGATACCTGACCCAGCATCGCGTCTGGACGTTTACCCGCATCAGCTTTCCGGCGGCATGAGCCAGCGCGTGATGATCGCCATGGCGATTGCCTGTCGACCAAAACTGCTGATTGCGGATGAACCAACTACCGCGCTGGACGTAACCATCCAGGCGCAAATCATCGAGCTGCTGCTGGAGTTGCAGCAGAAAGAGAATATGGCGCTGGTGCTGATTACGCACGACCTGGCGCTGGTGGCGGAAGCGGCACACAAAATCATCGTGATGTACGCGGGTCAGGTGGTGGAGACCGGAAGTTCGCACGATATCTTCCGCGCGCCGCGTCACCCGTATACGCAGGCGTTACTGCGCGCGCTGCCGGAGTTTGCCCAGGACAAAGCGCGTCTGGCGTCACTGCCGGGTGTGGTTCCGGGTAAATATGACCGTCCGCAGGGCTGCCTGCTGAATCCGCGCTGCCCGTATGCGACGGATAAATGCCGCGCCGAGGAGCCAGAGCTGAATCTGCTGGCCGATGGTCGGCAGTCAAAATGCCACTACCCACTCGATGATGCCGGGAGGCCAACACTATGAGTACGCACGAGGCCACCACGCAACAGCCGCTGTTGCAGGCTATCGACCTGAAAAAACATTACCCGGTGAAGAAGGGGATTTTTGCCCCCGAGCGCCTGGTAAAAGCGCTGGACGGCGTCTCCTTCAGCCTTGAACGCGGTAAAACGCTGGCGGTCGTCGGGGAGTCGGGCTGTGGAAAATCCACGCTGGGCCGTCTGCTGACGATGATCGAAACGCCAACCGGCGGCGAGCTTTACTATCAGGGCCAGGATCTGCTCAAGCACGATCCGCAGGCGCAGAAGCTGCGTCGTCAAAAAATCCAGATTGTGTTCCAGAACCCGTACGGTTCTTTAAACCCGCGTAAAAAAGTGGGGCAGATTCTGGAAGAGCCGCTGCTGATTAACAGCAATCTGAGCAAAGAGCAGCGTCGTGAAAAAGCGCTGGCGATGATGGCGAAGGTGGGGCTTAAAACCGAGCATTACGATCGCTACCCGCATATGTTCTCTGGCGGTCAGCGTCAGCGTATTGCCATCGCACGTGGGCTGATGCTTGACCCGGACGTGGTGATTGCCGATGAGCCGGTCTCAGCGCTTGACGTGTCCGTTCGCGCGCAGGTGCTTAACCTGATGATGGATTTACAGCAGGATCTGGGACTGTCGTACGTCTTCATCTCCCATGACCTGTCCGTGGTTGAGCACATTGCCGATGAGGTGATGGTGATGTATCTGGGACGCTGCGTGGAGAAGGGGACGAAAGATCAGATCTTTACTAACCCGCGTCATCCGTATACGCAGGCGCTGCTGTCTGCAACGCCGAGACTGAACCCGGATGACCGCCGGGAGCGCATTAAGCTGACCGGCGAGTTGCCAAGCCCGCTTAACCCACCGCCGGGATGTGCATTCAACGCCCGCTGCCGTCGCCGCTTCGGTCCGTGCACGCAGTTGCAGCCACAGCTGAAGGATTATGGCGGACAGCTGGTGGCCTGCTTCGCGGTCGATCAGGATGAAAACGGCGAAAAGCCGCAGGCATAAATAAAAAAACCGGCGCTAAGCCGGTTTTTTTACGTCTGAGATCTATTTCCGTAAACGAATCTGGTCGACGGCGTGTTTCTCACTCTTGGTGAGGATCAGGCTTGCGCGTTCGCGCGTCGGCAGGATGTTCTCTTTGAGGTTGACGTAGTTGATCTCATTCCACAGCCCGGTCGCCACGCTGATAGCCTCTTCTTCAGAGAGCTGGGCGTAGTTGTGGAAGTAGGAATCCGGGTCGGTGAACGCGCCTTCGCGGAACTTCAGGAAGCGGTTGATATACCAGCGTTGCAGCAAATCTTCCGGCGCATCGACATAAATTGAGAAATCGACAAAGTCAGAGACAAACACATGATGCGGATCGTGAGGATAATCCATCCCGCTTTGCAGGACGTTTAAGCCTTCCAGAATCAGGATGTCGGGCTGCACAACCGTTTTGTCGCCATCCGGGATGCGGTCGTAGATCAGATGCGAGTAAACCGGCGCGGTAACGTGAGGTACGCCCGATTTTAGATCTGAAACAAACTTTACCAGGCGGTGCATATCATAAGAGAGCGGGAAGCCCTTCTTTTTCATCAGGCCGCGTTCTTTCAACACCTCGTTGGGATGCAGGAAGCCGTCGGTGGTGATCAGCTCCACGCTGCGGTGTTCCGGCCAGCGGCTCAGCAGCGCCTGTAGCACGCGCGCGGTGGTACTTTTACCCACTGCCACGCTGCCCGCAATACTGATGATATAAGGAATACGTTGACCGTTCGTGCCGAGGAACTGTTCCAGTACGGCCTGACGACGCAAATTGGAGCTGATATAGAAGTTAAGCAAGCGAGAGAGGGGGAGATAGATTTCTGCCACCTCTTCCAGGGAGAGATCTTCGTTTATCCCTTTTAGCCGTGCGATTTCACCTTCCGTCAGTGTCATAGGGACGGAGTCACGCAGGGCTGCCCACTGGCTACGGTTAAACTGAAGATAGGGCGTCATTAACGTTTGCTCTTTTTTGCTCATAAGCATGCTTCTGTGAACCATCACGAAACGGCGGGTGCGGGCTCATCACATAGTTAATTTTGGACAATGGGCAGGAGGTTAACACCAGATGAGAGGAATAATAAGAAAAAATATGGGAAAGCGATGCTTAACCGGGCAGGCATCACCTGGGGCTATAGCGTGCCGAAATCAGGCGTTCATGTTGAATTTTTAACCGTGAGCGGATGAATTTACAGCGGTTAGCCCTGGTTTCGAATAAAATGTGAGCGAAAGAACGTTTTATGCAATTTTTTAGTTGCATGACTGCGCAGGTCTCCATAGAATGCGCGCTACTTGATGCCGACTTAGCTCAGTAGGTAGAGCAACTGACTTGTAATCAGTAGGTCACCAGTTCGATTCCGGTAGTCGGCACCATCAAGTCCGGTGGGGTTCCCGAGCGGCCAAAGGGAGCAGACTGTAAATCTGCCGTCACAGACTTCGAAGGTTCGAATCCTTCCCCCACCACCACTTTCTGGCAGCGACAACGCCGCCGGAGCTGGTTGGAAAAATTGACCAGCTCGAACAGAAAAGAGAGAAATCTCTTTTTTTGTTACAGAAAGAACTGGGTAGCCGAGTTTCAGGATGCGGGCATCGTATAATGGCTATTACCTCAGCCTTCCAAGCTGATGATGCGGGTTCGATTCCCGCTGCCCGCTCCAATACGTGCTGATATGGCTCAGTTGGTAGAGCGCACCCTTGGTAAGGGTGAGGTCCCCAGTTCGACTCTGGGTATCAGCACCACTTCACTTCTCCCTCCCTTTCTCTCTGTTTCAATGTAAATGTATTCAACAGTTCAGGCATTTTCGCCTGGTTGATGTGGTGATATCACCGATTTATCCGTGTCTTAGAGGGACAATCGATGTCTAAAGAAAAGTTTGAACGTACAAAACCGCACGTTAACGTCGGTACTATCGGCCACGTTGACCATGGTAAAACAACGCTGACCGCTGCAATCACTACCGTACTGGCTAAAACCTACGGCGGTGCTGCTCGTGCTTTCGACCAGATCGATAACGCACCAGAAGAAAA
>NZ_JBMKIP010000012.1:0-51319 GCF_049236825.1 Enterobacter cloacae complex sp. SHL001 | reverse complement strand
AGGGAGAGGGGGCCGTCTGTGCAGGCATTATTTTGTGGGGAACTCTCAGCCCCAGGGGGAGAGGGCCGGTGTGAGGGGCATTCACCAGAACAATTCACCACACAAATACAAACCTACCACATAAAACAACAAATCCGACCACATTCGCCGATTTGCACCAACACGGTGCTGGCGTTATGGTTACTGCCTTTCATATTAAGCCCGACAGATCACCTGCTATGACGTTTTCACTATTCGGCGACAAATTTACCCGCCATTCAGGCATTACCCGCCTGATGGAGGACCTCAACGACGGGCTGCGCACCCCAGGCGCTATCATGCTTGGTGGCGGAAACCCGGCTCAAATTCCGGAGATGAACACCTACTTCCAGACGCTGCTGGCAGAGATGCTGGAAAACGGTAAAGCAACCGATGCGCTATGTAATTACGACGGCCCTCAGGGTAAAACAGAACTACTGACGCTTCTGGCGGCAATGCTGCGGGAAGCGCTGGGTTGGGATATCGAACCACAGAATATTGCACTGACAAACGGCAGTCAGAGCGCGTTTTTCTACTTATTCAATCTGTTCGCCGGACGCCGCGCCGACGGCACCACGAAAAAAGTGCTGTTCCCGCTGGCACCGGAGTATATTGGCTATGCCGATGCCGGCCTCGAAGAAGACCTGTTTGTTTCCGCACGCCCGAATATCGAGTTGCTGCCAGAGGGCCAGTTCAAATATCACGTCGATTTTGAACATCTGCATATCGGTGAAGAGACGGGCATGATCTGCGTATCACGTCCCACCAACCCGACGGGCAACGTGATCACCGACGACGAGCTGATGAAGCTGGATGCGCTGGCGAATCAGCACGGCATCCCGCTGGTGATCGATAACGCCTATGGCGTACCGTTCCCGGGGATCATCTTCAGCGAAGCGCGTCCGCTATGGAACCCGAATATCATCCTCTGCATGAGCCTCTCCAAGCTGGGCCTGCCGGGCAGCCGCTGCGGCATTATCATTGCTAACGAGAAAATCATCACCGCCATTACCAACATGAACGGCATTATTAGCCTTTCTCCTGGCGGCATCGGCCCGGCGATGATGTGCGAGATGATCAGGCGTAACGACCTGCTGCGCCTGTCGAATGAGGTGATTAAGCCGTTTTACTCTCAGCGCGTTCAGGAAACTATTGCCATCCTTCGCCGCTACTTACCGGAAGAACGCTGCCTGATCCATAAACCGGAAGGGGCAATTTTCCTGTGGCTGTGGTTTAAGGATCTGCCCATTACGACAGAGCTGCTTTATCAGCGTCTGAAAAAACGTGGCGTACTGATGGTGCCAGGGGATTACTTCTTCCCGGGGCTGGATAAGCCGTGGCCGCACACGCACCAGTGCATGCGCATGAACTACGTCCCGGACCCGGAAAAAATCGAAGCGGGTGTGAAAATTCTCGCCGAGGAGATTGAGAACGCCTGGCGCGAGGCCGGTTAATAAAACCTCAGGCCAGATTACGCAGCCGTTCCGCGCGTAATCTGGCGGGGTCTATGCAGCGCAGCGCGTGGGTGGGACAGGCTTCGACGCAGGCGGGACCGCCCTCGCGATGCGCGCACAAATCACATTTCAGCGCCTGAACGCGATCTTCCACGACCCGAACCTGCATTGCCCCGAACGGGCACGCCACCATACAGCTTTTGCAGCCGATACAGCGAGCCTGCTCAACGAGCCAGGCTCCCGCAGCGCGGTGAATGGCCCCCGTCGGGCAGACATTCGCGCAGGGCGCATCTTCACACTGGTGGCAGCCCACCGCCGTAGTGAAGGTACCCCCCTTAACCACGCGGATCCGTGACGTAAGCGCTTCTGGCGTGGCGCTGCTTTGATGCGACATCATGCACGCCACCTCACAGGTGCGGCACCCGATACATTTTTCTGGATCCGTCAGAATAAATCGGTTCATCAGTTACGCCTCGCGCACGTTAAACCCCAGTTCTTTCGAGATAGCTTCCGCCGTGTCACGCAGCGGTTTTAGCAAGTTTTTCTCACCCACCTGCTTCATGCGCGACGTCGACAGCGAAATGGAGATGGCATAGGGCACGCGCCCGTGAATATCAAAGACCGGCACGGCGATACATGACACCCCCAGCTCGTTCTCTTCTTTATCCATCGCCATACTGTGATCGCGAATTTCCGCCAGCTCATCATACATCGCGCTCAGTTCGGTGATGGTGTTGCGGGTCAAAGGTTGGATCTGTTCCTGGTGGCTTTCCCAGTAGCTCGCCACGTAATCCTGATGGCCAAACGCCATATAGATTTTGCCCATCGCAGAACAATAGAGCGGCATATGCTGGCCGATATATGCGCGCGTGCGCAGCATACCGGTTGTCGGCTCAAGCTTATAAATCAGGATCGCGTGATCATCTTCACGGCTGGAGAAGTTGACCGTTTCGCCGGTGGCAATGTTCAGCGCCTCGAGGTGCGGCGCCGCCACGTGAATAATATTGAGCGATGAAAGCGCCTTTTGCCCGACGGCGATAAATTTGGTGGTCAGACGATAGCTCCCTGCCGCCGGCGCCGGCGTCACGTACCCGCACGACTGCAACCCCTGCAATAACCGGTGCACGGTGCTTTTATTCAGCCCCGCCAGTTCTGATAAATGCGCAAGCGGACACCCGTTCGGATAGTTACTGAGGATTTCAATCAGCATCAGGCCGCGAAACAAGCTCTGGCTACCTGCTGGCCTCTCTTTTTCTTGCGTCATTTCGCTCTCTTTTATGCTCATCAAATGGCTCCTGTTTATCGCGCCCTGATGGTAGCGCAAAGTGTGGTTTAGTTCACGATCTCAACAGAAAAAACACAACCATTTGATTTTAATCGATTTTGAAAAACGTGAATGTCGTTGATCTGACAAAATTTGATCGTTATATTTGAAATCAGATTTCGTATAGTGAAATTTAGCGATAAAAAAGCACTCGCACTTGCCCCTAAAAAAACAGGAGAACAGGGATGAAAGTGACCTTCGAAGAGTTGAAAGCGGCGTTCAATCGGGTTCTGCTCGATCGCGGTGTAAAAGCGGATACCGCAGACGCCTGCGCCGAGATGTTCGCCCGCACCACGGAGTCCGGCGTTTATTCACACGGCGTCAACCGCTTCCCGCGATTTATTCAGCAGCTTGACGCAGGCGACATCATCCCTGACGCCCAGCCGAAACGCGTAACGACATTAGGCGCCATCGAACAGTGGGATGCCCAGCGTTCCATCGGCAACCTGACGGCGAAGAAGATGATGGACCGTGCTACCGAGCTGGCGTCCGATCACGGGATCGGCCTGGTGGCGCTGCGTAACGCTAACCACTGGATGCGCGGCGGCAGCTACGGCTGGCAGGCGGCGGAGAAAGGCTATATCGGCATCTGCTGGACCAACTCTATTGCCGTGATGCCCGCGTGGGGATCAAAAGAATGCTGCATCGGCACAAACCCGCTGATCGTCGCTATCCCGTCGAATCCAATCACCATGGTCGATATGTCGATGTCGATGTTCTCCTACGGCATGCTGGAGGTGAATCGCCTGGCCGGACGCGAATTACCGGTCGACGGCGGCTTTGACGATGAAGGCAATCTGACCAGAGAGCCGGGCGTGATTGAGAAAAACCGTCGCATTCTGCCCATGGGCTACTGGAAAGGTTCCGGCTTGTCGATTGTGCTCGACATGATCGCCACCCTGCTCTCTGACGGCGCGTCCGTCGCGGAAGTGACCCAGGACAACAGCGACGAATACGGCGTATCGCAGATCTTTATCGCCATCGAAGTGGATCGCCTGATCGACGGTCCAACCCGCGATGCCAAACTACAGCGCATCATGGACTTCATCACCACCGCAGAACGCGCTGATGAAAATGTCGCCGTCCGTCTGCCAGGCCATGAGTTCACACGCCTGCTGGAGGAGAATCGCCGCAACGGCATCACGGTTGACGACAGCGTGTGGGCGAAAATCCAGTCTCTGTAAGGAGTGGGTCATGATATTCGGACATATTGCACAGCCAAATCCATGTCGCCTGCCGCTGGCGATAGAAAAGGCGCTTAATTTTCTGCGTACCACGGATTTCACCACCCTGGCGCCGGGCGTGATCGAAATTGAAGGCCGCAACATTTTTGCCCAGGTTCTCGACCTCACCACAAAGGAACAGCACGAGAACCGCCCTGAAGTCCATCGCCGCTATCTGGATATCCAGTTTCTGGCCTGGGGCGAAGAAAAAATCGGTATTGCTATTGATACCGGGAATAACAAAATCAGCGAATCATTGCTGGAGCAACGGGATATTATTTTTTATCACGACAGCGAACATGAGTCATTTATCGAAATGATACCTGGCAGTTACGCCATATTTTTCCCGCAGGATGTTCATCGTCCTGCCTGTATTAAAAACAAGGGATCCGCAATTCGTAAAATTGTGGTGAAAGTGGCCATCAGCGAATTAGATTAATTTTCTGATAAATACAGGAATGCGAAATGACCAACACCGGTTTTATTATTGGTGCGTACCCCTGTGCACCCTCATTTCACCAGAAAGGGGAGCAGGAAGAATACGCCTTCTGGCGGGAACTTTCCGACACGCCAAATATTCGCGGGCTGGAACAACCTTGCCTTGAAAATCTCCATCCGTTTGGTGATGAATGGCTGTTTTGTCATACGCCGGGCGACTGGCAGATCGTTGTCACAGCCGTTATGGAAACCATGCGCCGCCGCGGCAGCAACGGCGCGTTTGGCCTGGCGTCCGCGGACGAAGAACAGCGTAAAGCGTGCATTGAATATTACCGCCATCTGCATCAAAAGATTGATGCCGTTAACACCCGCTTTCCCGGGAAAGTGATCGCTCTGGAAATGCAGGCCGCACCGCAGGCGGGTAATGATTCTGTCGAGCAAGCGACAGAAGCATTCTCCCGCTCGGTACGGGAAATCGCGAGCTGGGACTGGGGCTGCGATCTGGTGCTGGAACACTGTGATGCGATGACCGGTCCGGCGCCGCGTAAAGGGTTCTTGCCCTTAGAGCAGGTGCTGGAGGTTGTGAAAGATACCAATATCAGCGTCTGTATCAACTGGGCACGTTCGGCTATCGAAGGTCGCAATACCACCCTTCCACTGGAACATGTTCAGGCGGCACTCGCTGCCGGGAAGCTGGGGGCGCTGATGTTTTCGGGCACGACCCCTCACGGTGAGTATGGAGAATGGCAGGATCTGCACGCGCCGTTTTCTTCGTTCTGCGCCGACAGTCTCATGTCCACTGAACATGTAAAAACGCTGTTTACTGCGGCGAGCGCCGCAACATTGAAATTCTCCGGTATTAAATTACTGGAAATAAATGCTAATGCTGACGTCAGCCATCGCATCGCTATTTTGCGCGACGGCATTAGCGCTATGAATAAAGCGTCACAATAAAAATAAAGAATACATTTTCCGGTTACCTTCAATGAGATATTAACTATGAATATTTCTTCTAATGCTCTACACGCGGACATTCCGCGCCAGCGCTGGCTAAGGATCATTCCCCCTATTCTTATCGCCTGCATTATTTCCTATATGGACCGCGTAAATATAGCCTTTGCGATGCCCGGCGGTATGGATGAAGAGCTGGGCATTTCCGCCACGATGGCGGGCCTGGCGGGGGGGATCTTTTTTATCGGCTATTTGTTCCTGCAAGTTCCCGGCGGCAAAATCGCCGTGCACGGCAGCGGTAAGAAGTTTATCGGCTGGTCGCTGGTTGCCTGGGCGGTGATCTCGGTTCTGACCGGGCTTGTGACCAACCAGTATCAGCTGCTGGTGCTGCGCTTCTTACTCGGCGTGGCGGAAGGTGGGATGCTGCCCGTTGTGCTCACGATGATCAGTAACTGGTTCCCGGATGCCGAGCGCGGCCGCGCCAACGCGATTGTGATCATGTTCGTGCCCATCGCCGGGATCATCACCGCCCCGCTGTCGGGCTGGATTATTACCGCTCTCGACTGGCGCTGGCTGTTCATTATTGAAGGTCTGATGTCCGTTGTTGTGCTGGTGCTGTGGGCGTTCACCGTCTACGACCGGCCGCAGGAAGCGCGCTGGATCTCAGAGGCCGAGAAAAACTACCTGGTACAAACCCTGGCGGCAGAGCAGCAGGCCATTGCGGGTAAAGAGGTGAAAAACGCCTCGCTCAGCGCGGTGCTGTCTGACAAAACCATGTGGCAGCTGATCGCCCTCAACTTCTTCTACCAGACCGGCATTTACGGTTACACCCTCTGGCTGCCCACCATTCTGAAAGAACTGACGCACACCAGCATCGGCCAGGTGGGAATGCTCGCCATTCTGCCTTACATCGGCGCCATTGCCGGTATGTTCCTGTTCTCTTCGCTCTCTGACCGCACCGGCAAGCGCAAGCTGTTTGTCTCCCTGCCATTGATTGGCTTTGCGCTCTGCATGTTCCTCTCCGTGGCGCTGAAAGAGCACACCTGGCTGGCCTATGCCGCGCTGGTGGGCTGTGGCTTCTTCCTGCAATCCGCAGCAGGCGTGTTCTGGACCATCCCGGCGCGTCTGTTCAGCGCTGAGATGGCGGGCGGCGCTCGCGGCGTGATCAATGCCCTGGGCAACCTCGGCGGGTTCTGCGGTCCTTATGCGGTAGGCGTACTGATCACCCTGTACAGCAAAGACGCAGGCGTTTACTGCCTGGCAGTTTCGCTGGCGCTGGCATCGCTGCTGGCCCTGCTGTTACCGGCGAAATGCGATGCCGGAGCAGAGCCTAATCCCACGGTGAACTCGCATAAGCGTGCGGCCTGAGGCCCTCACCTGACCCACTAAACCAAACCGTAGGCCGGGTAAGCGAAGCGCCACCCGGCAATTAAGCGAGAAGAAGATGAGTGAAAAAGAGCCCTTCTGGCTGGGTATCGATTGTGGCGGTACTTATCTGAAAGCCGGTTTATACAACAGCCAGGGCAAAGAAGTCTGTATTGAACGCCGCTCAGTGGCCACGCTCAGCCCCCGCGCCGGCTACGCCGAGCGGGATATGCACCAGCTCTGGCAGCACTGCCACAAAACCGTCGCCCTGCTGCTCAAAAATTCAGGCGCTGACGGCGGTCAGATCAAAGGCGTTGGCATTTCAGCCCAGGGCAAGGGGCTGTTTCTGCTCGATAAACAGGATCGCCCCCTGGGTAACGCCATACTCTCCTCCGATCGCCGTGCGCTGGAGATCGTGCAACGCTGGCAGCAGGACGGTATACCCGAAAAGCTCTATCCGCATACTCGCCAGACGCTGTGGACGGGGCATCCGGCCTCACTCCTGCGCTGGGTTAAAGAGAACGAGCCGCAGCGGTATCAGCAAATCGGCAGCGTGATGATGGCGCACGATTACCTGCGCTGGTGTCTGACCGGGGTCAAAGGCTGCGAAGAGAGCAACATCTCGGAATCCAATCTCTACAACATGAATACCGGGCAGTACGATCCGCAGCTCACGCGCTGGCTCGGCATCAGCGACATTGACGGTGCCCTGCCGCCTATTATCGGTTCAGCAGAAATTTGCGGGGAAATCACCGCTCAGGCAGCCGCACTGACCGGTCTCACGGCGGGTACTCCCGTCGTTGGTGGACTGTTTGATGTGGTTTCCACCGCGATCTGCGCCGGGCTGCATGACGAACATACGCTGAATGCCGTAATGGGGACCTGGGCCGTAACCAGTGGGATTGCCCACGGCATCCGCGACAACGAGCCTTTCCCCTACGTCTATGGCCGCTACGTCCATCCGCAGCAGTTCATCGTTCATGAAGCCAGCCCCACGTCGTCCGGCAACCTGGAATGGCTGACGGCCCAATGGGGCGATATGTCATTCGATGAGATTAACCACGCCGTGGCCAGCCTGCCAAAAGCTGAAAGCGATGTGTTCTTCCTGCCTTTCCTCTACGGCAGCAACGCCGGGCTGGAGATGACCAGCGGCTTCTATGGCTTGCAGGCGCTGCATACCCGCGCGCACCTCCTCCAGGCGGTTTATGAAGGGGTGGTATTCAGCCATATGACCCACCTCAACCGTATGCTCGAACGCTTTCCCCACGTGCAGGCCCTGCGCGTGACGGGCGGCCCAACCCATTCGGACGTGTGGATGCAGATGCTCGCGGACGTCAGCGGCCTGGCGATTGAACTCCCGCAGGTGG
Source organism: Enterobacter cloacae complex sp. SHL001 (assembly GCF_049236825.1). Taxonomy (NCBI): domain Bacteria; kingdom Pseudomonadati; phylum Pseudomonadota; class Gammaproteobacteria; order Enterobacterales; family Enterobacteriaceae; genus Enterobacter; species Enterobacter cloacae complex sp. SHL001. The sequence continues at coordinate 43,179 of NZ_JBMKIP010000012.1, read as the reverse complement.
AAGAGACCGGCTGTTCCGGTGCGGCGCTGGCCGCGCTCGTCGGTACAGGCCTTTATCCCGATTTTTACGCCGCTCAGCGCGCCCTCAGGCATGACATCCGGATGATTGAACCTGACATGCGTGCCCATGCCGCCTACCAGCGCAAATATCACCGTTACCAGCTACTGATTTCAGCATTACAGGGCTATCACGCCCGTGTTAAGGAGTACGACCTATGAGCCGACCATTATTGCAGCTGGCGCTCGACCACACCTCGCTTCAGGCCGCGCAGCGCGATGTCGCGACGCTTTCCGATCACGTCGACATCGTCGAAGCCGGCACCATTCTATGCCTGACCGAAGGGCTAAACGCCGTTCGCGCCCTGCGTGCGCAGTGTCCGGATAAAATTATCGTGGCGGACTGGAAAGTCGCCGATGCCGGAGAAACGCTGGCTGAGCAGGCGTTTGGCGCAGGCGCAAACTGGATGACCATCATCTGTGCCGCCCCGCTGGCCACCGTTGAACGTGGTCACGAGGTCGCACTACGCGGCGGCGGCGAGATCCAGATGGAGCTGTTTGGCAACTGGACGCTGGACGACGCGCGCGCGTGGCATCGCATCGGGGTGAAGCAGGCGATTTACCACCGCGGGCGCGACGCACAGGCCAGCGGCCAGCAGTGGGGTGAGGCGGATCTCAGCAAAATGAAGGCGCTGTCCGATATCGGTTTGCAGCTTTCTATAACTGGCGGTATCACCCCCGCTGACCTGTCGCTGTTTAAGCAGATCAACGTCAAAGCCTTCATTGCCGGGCGCGCGCTGGCAGGCGCCGATAATCCGCCGCAGGTGGCACAGGCATTCCATTCGCAAATCCGCGACATCTGGGGAGAGTAACCATGCGTCAGCATCCGTTAGGCATTTACGAAAAAGCGCTGCCAAAAGATCTCTCCTGGCCGGAGCGCCTGGTTCTGGCAAAAAGCTGCGGCTTCGATTTTGTGGAGATGTCGGTGGATGAGACCGACGAGCGTTTATCGCGCCTTGAATGGAGTACCACGCAGCGCGCCTCTCTTGTGGAAGCGATGCTGGAGACCGGCGTGGCCATCCCGTCGATGTGCTTATCTGCCCATCGTCGCTTCCCGTTTGGCAGCCGCGATGAAATCGTGCGCGAACGCGCCCGCGAGATCATGACCAAAGCCATCCGGCTGGCCCGTGATTTGGGTATTCGCACCATCCAGCTTGCGGGTTATGACGTGTACTACGAGGAGCACGACGAGGGCACGCAACAGCGCTTTGCCGAAGGGCTGGCGTGGGCCGTAGAGCAGGCTGCAGCCGCGCAGGTAATGCTGGCGGTAGAGATCATGGACACTGCGTTTATGAACTCCATCAGCAAGTGGAAAAAGTGGGACGACATGCTCGCCTCGCCGTGGTTCAGCGTTTACCCGGACGTCGGCAACCTGAGCGCGTGGGGCAACGACGTCACCGCCGAGCTGACGCTGGGCATTGACCGCATCGCCGCTATCCACCTGAAAGATACCCGGCCCGTTACCGAGCAAAGCCCCGGACAGTTCCGCGACGTGCCGTTTGGCGAGGGCTGCGTCGATTTCGTTGGCGTGTTTAACACGCTGAATCAACTTAATTATCGCGGCGCATTTCTGATTGAAATGTGGACCGAGAAAGCCAAAGAGCCGGTGCTGGAGATCATCCAGGCGCGCCGCTGGATTGAAGCCCGAATGCAGGAAGGAGGCATGACATGTTAGAACAACTCAAAGCCGAGGTGCTGGCGGCAAATCTCGCCCTGCCCGCCCACCAGCTGGTGACGTTCACTTGGGGCAACGTCAGCGCGGTTGACCGTGCCAGCGGCATGATGGTGATCAAACCATCCGGCGTGGAGTACGACGTGATGAACGCAGAAGATATGGTGGTGGTAAATATCGCCACGGGTAAAGTGGTCGAGGGGAGTAAAAAACCCTCCTCCGACACCCCGACCCATCTCGCGCTGTATCGTCGTTACCCGGAAATTGGCGGCATTGTGCATACCCATTCCCGCCACGCCACCATCTGGTCGCAGGCGGGGCAGGATTTACCCGCGTGGGGAACGACGCACGCGGACTATTTTTACGGTGCGATCCCCTGCACGCGGCTGATGACCACGGCTGAAATCGCGGGTGAATATGAATACCAGACGGGGGAAGTCATTATCAAAACCTTCGAGGAGCGCGACATAAGCCCGATGCAGGTCCCGGCGGTGCTGGTTCATTCTCACGGCCCGTTTGCCTGGGGCAAAGACGCTGCCGATGCGGTACACAATGCCGTGGTGCTGGAAGAGTGCGCCTATATGGGGCTTTTCTCGCGCCAGCTTGCACCTCAGCTTCCGGTTATGCAGCAGGAATTGCTGGATAAGCATTACCTGCGCAAGCATGGCGCAAATGCCTATTACGGCCAGTGATCATCCGGAATTAATATGCTCTTTACAGTACCGCCGTTTCCAGACGGCGGGCGTTAACCCGGTATGTTTTGAGAATATTTGCCGGAAATAACCCACGTCATTAAAACCGCACCGGGCGGCCACTTCAGTTAATGAGGCCGCATCGTTCAGCAGCAGTTTTTCAGCGGCCCTGACGCGCTGGCGGTGAATTGCCTCCGTCAGGGTTAAATGAAACGTCCGACGAAATACTCGCCCCAGGTAATCTGCGTTGCAGTGCAGCTCTTTTGCCAGCTGCGAAGTGGACAGGGGCAAATGAAAGTGCGTGCGGATAAGCTGCTTGGCCTTCCATGCCATTGCCGCGCCCGCATCATCCGCTTTATCTTCATATCCCGGCGAGAGCGATATCTGCTGCAAAATTAACAGCAAAATTATCTCCAGCGCCTGGCTACGCTGTAATTTTTCCTGCTCGCTTAAAAACTGACGGAATAACGCAATAACATATTGCGGATCTCGCACGCTACAGTGTTGCTCAATCGACAGCGGCGTCGCGCCTGGCAACACCGGCAAGCGTTCATCCACCTCAAAATGCAGCCAGTAAAATTTGAGATCGCCCGGAAAATCTTCCACGCCGACATGCCGCCGCTTCGGCCAAAGTAATAAACTCTCGCCAGCATTTACCTCAAACAGCGTATTTTCCTCCTGGATCGTTAATGTCCCTTTTTCGACAAAAATTATCTCCCACGAAGATAATTTTCGTGCGGGATGACGGCCTACGCCCCGGGAGATAAATAACCCGCCATTTTGAACCCTGATCGGAAGTGCTATGGATAATTCAAGCATGGATATTCATTTTTCCGCTTTTATGATGGCTGATATTGTCTTTATCCCTTGATTATTAATAAATATCAGCAGAACGGCTCGATCAAACTCACAGTTTTACCATCAGGTCGGAATTGTCACCTTTTTATACTTTTCCCTTCCCTTGTTGGTCTGCCCGTTGAATGCAGAATAAATGGGGTACCTTGCACAAATACGATAAAAAATCGTTTATCGAGGAGTTACCCCATGACTTCCACACCGATTACAGACGCAGAAGTTGCAAAACAGGCAGCCGATGACCGGCTGTCAGTCCGCGAGAAAATTGGCTACGGCCTGGGCGACGCGGGCGGCACGGTAATTACCTGCCTGATCATGAACTTTCTGACCTTTTTCTATACCGATGTATTTGGCCTGACGCCCGCGCTGGTGGGCACGCTGTTTATTGCCCTTCGGGTATTTGACGCGATTTCCGATCCGGTGATGGGCGTGATTGCCGACCGCACGCAGAGCCGCTGGGGGCGTTTTCGTCCCTGGCAGCTGTGGGTCGCGCTTCCCATCGGGATCGTCGGCGTGCTGACCTTCACCGTCCCGGACGCCAGCATGGGCGTGAAAATCGCCTGGGCGTTCGGCACCTATCTGTTGCTTTCAGTGGGCTATACCGCCATCAACGTGCCATATTGCGCGCTGATCAACACCATGACCACCCGCCACAACGAGGTTATATCCTGCCAGTCCTGGCGCTTCGTACTGTGCGGCGTGGCGGGCTTTCTGGTCTCCGTTGGCCTGCCGTGGCTGGTGTCAGAGCTGGGACAGGGCAATACCGCCCGGGGTTATCAGCTGGGCGTCGGCGTGCTGTGCACCATCGCCGTGGTGATGTTCCTGTGCTGCTTCTTCTGGGTGCGCGAGCGCGTCCCGCTTGCGCTGATGGGTAAATTCACCCTGCGCGAGCACCTGGCGGGCCTGCGGAAAAACGATCAGCTGCTGCTGATGCTGGTGATGTCGTTTCTGCTGATCAACGTCTTCAACATTCGCGGCGGCGGATACATGTACTTCATCACCTACGTGCTTCAGGGCAGCACGGCGTACACCTCGCTGTTTTTCACCATGGTGACCTTTGCCGCTATTCTGGGCGCGGTGATCGTCAGTCCGCTGTCGCGGCGGATTGATACCGTCAAACTCTACTACTACACCAACCTGATACTCGCTGCGCTTGCGGTGGGAATGTGGTTCCTGCCGGGTGGCCCGGCGCACCAGACGCTCTGGCTGATCGTGATTTTAAGTAACGGCGTGATCCTGGGCTTCACCCTGCCGCTGCACTTCTCGCTGATGGCCTTTGCCGATGACTACGGCGAATGGAAAAACGGCGTGCGCTCATCGGGGATGAACTTCGCCTTCAATCTGTTTTTCATCAAGCTCGCGTGGGCATCCAGCGCCGGGATCATCAGCCTGGTGTTTATTGCCGTGGCCTATCAGCCAGGCGCAGCTAACCAGACACCCGCCTCATTGCAGGGCATCACCGCCATGGAGACGCTGCTTCCTGCCCTTTTCCACCTGCTGCTGGCGGTCGCTATCCGCTGGTGCAGGCTTAACAATCCCGTGATGTCGCGCATTGCCACCGATTTGCGCCAGCGTCATTTACAGTCCTGAGGAGAACGATATGACCATAATGGAAGCCGACCTGCATCAGCTGAAAATCAACGACCCGTTTCTTGGTCAGTACCAACGGCTGGTCCGCGATGTGGTGATCCCCTACCAGTGGGATGCGCTTAACGATCGCGTGGCGGAGGCCGAACCCAGCCACGCCATCGCCAACTTCCGCATTGCGGCCGGTCTGGAACAGGGGGAGTTCTACGGGATGGTCTTTCAGGACAGCGACGTGGCGAAATGGCTCGAAGCCGTGGCGTGGTCGCTGTGCCAGAAGCCGGATGCTGAACTGGAAAAAACCGCCGACGAGGTGATCGAGCTGGTCGCAGCGGCGCAGTGCGAAGATGGCTATCTCAATACCTATTTCACGGTGAAAGCACCGGCCGAGCGCTGGACCAATCTGGCCGAATGCCACGAACTGTACTGCGCCGGACATATGATTGAAGCGGGCGTGGCGTATTTCCAGGGAACCGGAAAGCGCCGCCTGCTGGACGTGGTGTGCATGCTGGCGGATCATATCGACAGCGTGTTTGGCCCGGGCGAAAACCAGCTGCACGGTTACCCTGGCCACCCGGAAATCGAGCTGGCGCTGATGCGGCTGTACGACGTCACGCAGGAGCAACGCTATCTCAATCTGGTGAAATACTTTATTGAGGAACGCGGCGCGCAGCCTCACTTCTACGATATCGAATACGAGAAGCGCGGCAGAACGTCATACTGGAACACCTATGGCCCGGCGTGGATGGTCAAGGACAAAGCCTACAGCCAGGCGCATCTGCCCCTTGCGGAACAACAAACGGCCATCGGCCACGCCGTGCGTTTTGTCTATCTGATGGCGGGCATGGCACATCTGGCGCGCCTGAGCAGCGACGAGGGGAAACGTCAGGATTGCCTGCGGCTGTGGAACAACATGGCACAGCGCCAGCTGTACATCACCGGCGGGATTGGCTCCCAAAGCAGCGGCGAGGCGTTCAGCAGCGATTACGATCTGCCCAACGATACGGTCTACGCCGAAAGCTGCGCCTCCATCGGCCTGATGATGTTTGCCCGCCGGATGCTGGAGATGGAGGCGGACGGCCACTACGCCGACGTGATGGAGCGCGCGCTGTACAACACGGTGCTGGGCGGCATGGCGCTGGACGGTAAGCATTTCTTTTATGTGAATCCGCTGGAAGTGCACCCGAAAACCCTGGCCTTTAACCATATCTATGACCACGTCAAACCGGTGCGCCAGCGCTGGTTCGGCTGCGCCTGTTGCCCGCCGAATATTGCGCGCGTGCTGACCTCGCTGGGGCACTACATTTATACCGTTCGCCCGGACGCGCTGTTGATCAACCTGTACGTGGGGAACGACGTCGCCATTCCGGTTGGGGATAACATCCTCCAGCTGCGGATTAGCGGGAACTATCCGTGGCATGAGCAGGTGAAAATCGAGATTACCTCACCAGTTCCGGTGACTCACACGCTGGCCCTGAGGCTGCCGGACTGGTGTGCGGAACCGGCTGTTTCGCTCAATGGTCAGGCCATTACAGGCGAGGTCTCCCGTGGATACTTATACCTCAACCGAAGCTGGCAGGAAGGCGACACGCTGACGCTGACGTTACCGATGCCGGTCCGCCGCGTGTACGGCAACCCGCAGGTGCGCCAGCAGGCGGGGAAAGTCGCATTGCAGCGTGGACCGCTGGTTTACTGCCTGGAAGAAGCCGATAACGGCACAAATCTGCATAACCTTTCTTTGCCCCAGGACAGCGCGTTTCGGGTTTTCGAAGGCAAAGGCATTTTCGCGCACAAGATGCTGATACAGGCGGAAGGGATCGGGTGTCAGGCGAAGGGCACTGATGCCCTGTGGCAGTACGACCACTCGCCGGTAGAACGTCAGCCCCGGACGCTGACCTTTATTCCGTGGTTCAGCTGGGCAAACCGGGGAGAAGGGGAAATGCGGATATGGGTGGATGAAAGCTGAATAACTGCGGCCTGTTGCCCTCACCCCAGCCCTCTCCCACGGGAGAGGGTTAATGCTACGGCAGCACGCGACGTGCTGCCTCGGCCAGAAATGCGCTTCGATTGCCGAATTGAGGATGCTCGCTGACAAAGGAATCAATCTTCACCAGCAAACGTCGAGGCATCGTGATGTTGATGCGTTCGGCTCTGCCGTCGAATTGCTTCATATTAATATCCACCAGCAACCATTGCCCGCCTGTGAAGTCGTCAGGTTGATTTTCAAGGTGCACTTCGACACTACCCGGGAGAGGCAATGCTTCATCCATTTCAAACAGCGCTTCGAAGTGCGCCGTGAGCGCATCACGTGCATCCTGAAAAGCGTCATCAAGTGAATCCCCCGCAAAAAAACATCCCGGAACGTCGGGGAAGAAACCGCTGGCGCTACCGTCGGAATCAGAATGAATGTAAGCCGGATAAAACATAACTACTCCTGATATCAGTGTTTAATGCCCGCCTGTCGCCAGATCTGTGCGAGAGTGCCCGGTTTAATGTCCTTTTTAGGATGCGGAACGGTTACCAACCCTTTTTGCACTGGATGGCGAAACTGATGATGGCTTCCCTTCGTTCTTACACATTTCCAGCCATGGCTAACCAGAACAGCAATGATATCCGCACTTTTCACATCCCAACCCTTCCCTGATTATACACATGATACACACCACCACTACTGGATTGAATGACATTAGCGCATTAAAAAAGGCAGTGCAGCCAGGCTTTGTCGAAACAGGAAGAGGCGTCGAGAAAAGAAGAAGGAGGCATGTCATGTTGCAGATAAAAATGCGGACACTCTCGTAGGCCGGGTAAGGCGAAGCCGCCACCCGGCTTTAACCCGGCTCAGGTCACCCTACCCGGGACGGCCTGAGCCCGGAGATTAAAACAGCCCCAGCGGTTTATCGGAGTAGCTGACTAACAGACATTTCGTTTGCTGGTAGTGCTCCAGCATCATCTTATGGGTTTCACGCCCGATGCCCGACTGCTTGTAGCCGCCAAACGCCGCATGAGCCGGATAGGCGTGATAGCAGTTTGTCCATACGCGTCCGGCCTGAATGCCGCGGCCCATTTTATAGGCCAGATTACCGTTACGACTCCAGACGCCCGCCCCCAGGCCATACTGCGTGTCGTTGGCGAGCTCCAGCGCCTCGTCCATGGTTTTAAACGTGGTGACGGCCAGCACCGGTCCAAAAATTTCCTCCTGGAAAACGCGCATGTTGTTCTTACCGAACAGGATGGTCGGCTCAAGGTAGTAACCCTCCTGCAAATCGCCGCCCAGCACCTTACGACGACCGCCGGTCAACACATCGGCCCCCTCTTTTTTACCGATATCAATATAGTTGAGGATGGTTTCCAGCTGGCCATGCGATACCTGCGCTCCCATCTGGGTGACGTTATCCAGCGGATTACCGCTGCGAATCGACTCCACGCGCCGGATCGCCCGCTCCATAAAGCGCTCATAAATGGATTCCTGCACCAGCGCGCGGCTCGGACAGGTGCAGACTTCACCCTGGTTGAACGCGAACAGGGCAAACCCTTCCAGCGCTTTGTCGAAGAAGGCGTCCTCTTCATCCATCACGTCGGCAAAGAAGATGTTCGGCGATTTCCCGCCCAGCTCCAGGGTGACCGGAATGATGTTCTGGGTCGCGTACTGCATGATCTGCTGACCCACTTCCGTTGAGCCGGTAAACGCCACTTTAGCAATACGCTTTGAAGTAGCCAGATATTCGCCGATCTCTCCCCCGGCCCCGTTGACCACGTTAATGACCCCCGGCGGCAACAGGTCGCCAATCACCTCCATCAGCAGCAGTACCGAAAGCGGCGTTAAGCGTGCAGGTTTCAGCACCACGCAGTTACCCGCCGCCAGCGCGGGCGCCATTTTCCAGCTCGCCATCAGCAGCGGGAAGTTCCACGGAATAATTTGCCCCACCACGCCGAGCGGCTCGTGGAAGTGATACGCCACGGTATCTTTGTCAACTTCACTTATTCCCCCCTCCTGGGCACGAATGCAGGACGCAAAATAGCGGAAATGGTCAATCGCCAGCGGCACGTCCGCCGCCATGGTTTCCCGGATCGGCTTGCCGTTGTCCCACGTTTCCGCGGTCGCCAGCAGCTCCAGATTCTGCTCCATCCGATCGGCGATTTTGAACAAAATGGCCGCTCTGTCCTGAACGGACGTTTGTCCCCACTTATCTTTCGCCTTATGCGCCGCATCCAGCGCTAAATCGATATCCCGCTTGCCCGAACTGGCAATTTCACACAGCGGCTGGCCGGTAACGGGCGTCAGGTTGGAATAGTACTCACCGTCGACGGGCGCCACCCAGTCGCCGCCGATGAAGTTGTCATAGCGGGGCTTCAGCTTAAGAGGAAAACCATACTCGCCTGGCTGGATACGCGATGTGGGAGGATTGTTTGTCATGACCGTCTCCTTGCAGTAGGTGTACAACAAGGGTAGTTCCGGCTGGTGATTTTCTCGCCAGTCGGTAACGGGTTTACGAGCCGTATCACGGATTACCGTACTTTACGTTTCGTTTCTGCCGCCGGAGCCATACTTAATAGCTCAGGGGCTCATGAGGAACAATGCAATGCAGCTATTTATCGGCTTTGACGTGGGCGGAACCCACATCAAACACGGCGTGATCAACGAAAACGGCGAAGAACTGACATCCGATGAATATGATACGCCTGACGATGAAAGCACCTTCAAACAGAAGTGGAAAGCGGTGGTGGATAAGTACCGCCAGGAGCATGAGATCGTCGGCATCGGCGTGAGTTTTCCGGGCCACATCAATCACCATACCGGCGAAGCGGCCAAGGCCGGGGCGCTGGATTACCTTGACGGTGAAAACCTGTGCGAGCTTTTCGCACAGCTGACCGATCTCCCCGTAACAACCGAAAATGACGCCAACTGCGCGGCGCTGGGCGAACGCTGGCAGGGCGCCGGCAAGGACTATGAGCATTTTGTCTGCATCACCATCGGCACCGGCATCGGCGGCGGTATCGTCATGGAGGGCGATCTCTACCGTGGGTCGCACTACCGGGCGGGTGAGTTTGGCGTGCTGCCCGTTGGCAACAACGGCGAGCCGATGCACGAAGTGGCGTCCGCCAGCGGCCTGATGAAAGCCTGCCGCCGCGCGCTGGCCGTGTCGGAAGATGAGATGCCTGACGGTGAGGAGCTGTTTAAACGCATGGACAGCGACGTGCATCTGCGTGAGGCCATAGAAGAGTGGGCGCATTTCCTCTCGCGGGGCATCTACAGCGTGATCTCCATGTTTGATCCGCAGGCGGTGCTGATTGGCGGCGGCATTAGCGAGCAGGAGAAAATCTATCTCCTGCTGGATAAATACCTACAGCGATTCGAGGAGTGGGAAGCGCTCCGGGTGCCCATCCTTCCCTGCGAGCTGGGTAACCAGGCGGGAAGGCTGGGCGCGGTCTGGCTGGCTAAGCAGAAGCAGGCGCGCAGCGCTTAACGCTTAGGGAAATAACTGCGCGTCGCGTAGCACATGGTCATTGCCACGACGACGCGTAAACCCGATGCGGTTGAAATACTCCAGGATCTGAATCGCCAGTTTGCGTCCTACGTTCAGCCGATCGCGGAAGTCTGCGGCGCAGGTTGATCCGCGCGCCTGATCCAGCTCCCGGATCAGGTTCGCAAATGCCACGATCCGATCGTTGCGGTAATAACGATCTTTCACGATCGCCACAATCATCCCCTGCTGCGCCGCATGCCGCAGTACCTGACGCATCAGCTGCTCATCGGTATTGGTTTCACGCGCCAGATCGCGCACCCACCACGGTTCATCGCCAAACAGCGCCGCCACTTTTTGCCAGACCGCGTCCTGCTCAGCGGTAAAACCGGCCTTGTGCTCCGGCAGGTGCAGCCAGCCGTGATGACTTGCAATCACGCCGCTTTCACGCATGTTTTCAATCAGCAACAGCACCAGCGCGTCGTCTTCCATGGGCAACGCCATGCGCCGCAGACGTTCACGGCCCGGGCCGGGCTCATCCTGATGCTGTTCATGGTAGGTCGCCAGCGTGCTCAGCACTTTGCGCTGCCAGCGCGCCGCCACCGGCGCGTTCAGCAGGCTGTTGCCGGCCTGAATAAAACCTGGCTCCTGCGTCAGAAGACGCAATCCTTCGCTGCTGAGCTGGCGCGCCCAGGCGAACGCCGCCAGATCCACCGCACCACGCTCAAGGTGGATATCTAACGCAGACTTATCATCGCGGGCCTGGGCCAGTGCGGCCAGCCACTGTAAATACTCGGGCTTACGCTTGCCGCGACGGGGCGGATCCAGCATGACCACGCACGCGCCCGCCAGCGTTTCCCGCGCCGAAATATCGCGCAGAACCAGGCGGTCGTTATCCGCCAGCCAGAGCGGGGAGTCGAACACCAGTTCGGCGAGATCGTTTTCCAGCAGCGACACGCGTCCGGTGATGTGGCTGGCCGCGTGGTGGATATGCAGCGGCTGCCACTGGGTCAGCGGGGTATGGGTCTGGAGAGAAACGATGATCCGTTCAGAAGGCTCCGGCGGCGCGTCGGCCAGCAGCCAGTCGCCGCGGTTAAGCTGGTCTTTTTCGGCATCACCGGCAATATTCAGCGCGATACGCTGCCCGGCGTGGGCCTGTTCCACCGGCTGGTTTTGCGCGTGAAGCCCGCGCACGCGCATCGGTTTGTTCACGCCCGTCAGCCACAGGGTATCGCCCACGTTCACTTCGCCGCTCAGCGCGGTGCCGGTCACCACCAGCCCAGCCCCTTTCACGGTAAATGCCCTGTCGATCGCCAGACGGAAGCGGTGATGGCTGGCATGTTCACGAGACGGGATCTGCTGCAAATGGTCGCGAAGAGCGTCGATACCGCGGCCTTCTGTCGCCACGGTGACAAACAGTGACGCATCCTTAAAACCGTATTCACTCAGCGCCGCCAGCACCTCTTCACGCACCTCGTCGATACGCGCCTCATCCACACGGTCCGCTTTGGTGAGGGCGACGGTCAACTGCGGGTTTCCCGTCAGCTGGAGGATCGCCAGATGCTCGCGCGTTTGCGCCATCACCCCGTCATCGCACGCGACCACCAGCAGGGCGTGATCGATCCCGCCCACGCCCGCGAGCATATTGGAAAGAAACTTCTCGTGGCCGGGCACGTCGATAAAGCCCAGCACGCGACCGTCGGGCTGCGGCCAGTAGGCGTAACCCAGGTCAATGGTCATGCCGCGCTTTTTCTCTTCCGGCAGGCGATCGGCATTCACGCCCGTAATGGCCTGCAATAACGTGGTTTTGCCGTGGTCAACATGACCGGCGGTGGCAATAATCATTTCAACATCATCTCCAGAAACCGCACTTCATCTTCCAGACAGCGTAAATCCAGCCACATGCGACCCTCACCGATCCGGCCAATCACCGGCGTCGGTAATGCGCGCCAGCGCGCCGACAGCGCCTCAAGCTGGCTTCCGCGTCCGTCGCGCGGGGTGAACGTCAGCGCTTCGCTCGGTAACCTGTCCACCGGCAGCGAGCCGCTGCCAATTTGCGACAGGCAAGGCTCGATACGAACGTCAAACTCAGGGTAATGAGGAGCAACCTGCGGCAGTAGCGCTTCCGCCTGCGCGCGAATGGAGGCCGCATCACGGCTCAGCAAACGCAACGTGGGCAGGCGGTCAGCCAGTTTCTCCGGGTGGAGATAGAGCCGCAGCGTGGCTTCCAGCGCGGCCAGCGTCATTTTATCGGCACGCAGGGCGCGCTTCAGCGGGTGCTGCTGTAGCTGCGCAATCAGCTCGCGCCTGCCGACGATAATCCCCGCCTGCGGCCCGCCCAGCAATTTATCACCGGAGAAACTGACCAGGCTTACGCCCGCGGCAACCATTTCCTGCACCATGGGCTCTTTCGGCAGACCGTACTGGCGCATATCCACCAGCGACCCGCTGCCGAGATCGGCAATCACCGGCACGTTTAGCTCGCGCCCAATGGCGGCCAGTTCGGCCTCTTCCACCGTTTTGGTGAAACCCTCAATGTGGTAATTGCTGGTATGCACTTTCATCAGCAGGGCGGTGTTTTCATTCACCGCCGCGCGATAATCTTTTGCATGGGTACGGTTAGTTGTGCCCACTTCATGCAGCGTGCAGCCCGCCTGGCGCATGACGTCCGGAATACGAAACGCCCCGCCGATCTCCACCAGCTCGCCGCGAGAGACGACAACCTCTTTTCCGCTCGCGGTGGCCGCCAGCATTAACAGCACCGCCGCCGCGTTGTTATTCACAATGCAGGCATCTTCCGCGCCGGTGATCTGGCAGAGAAGATCCGCCAGTGCGCGATCGCGATGCCCACGCCCGGCGCCGTCCAGATCGTACTCCAGCGTCACCGGCGAGCGCATGGCACGGGTGACGGCCTCTGTTGCCTCTTCTGCCTGCTGTGCCCGGCCCAGATTGGTGTGCAGAACCGTGCCCGTCAGGTTAATAACCGGGCGCAACGCGCTTTGCCCGTGCTTGCTCAGCCTGCGTTCAACTTCCTGCTCCCACGCCTCGCACCAGCCGGGTAGCGCGTTCTCAGCCTGAATATGGCGACGCGCATCGTCCTGAAGCTGGCGTAGCATGTCGACCGTTGCAGTATGGCCAAACTGCTCCAGCACCGCAGTGATGCGCGGGTCACGAAGCAGACGATCGGTAGCGGGGATCTGGCTGTAGAGGGAATGATGAGTAGTCATGAATGCGCCTGGCGAGTAAATATCTTCCCCCCTCCCGACGGGAGAGGGAGTTAACATGTGGGGGATTGTACCGCCTCCCGCCAGGAAGTGTTATAACCCGCATCAAGCCTTTGGCGGTTCAGTCCGGGCAAAACTTTCGCGCTGGAAGAGCGTCTCCGCCAGTTTGACCAGCAGCGGACGATCCACGCACCAGCCCGGCGAGACGCGGCGGAAATTGAGGTAGCCAATGGCGCAGGCGATGGCGATCGTCGCCAGATTCAGGCTATCGCTCTGAATTTTCCCGTCGCGGATCAGCTGTTCGCACATATCCAGGCTGCGGCTGATTTTTTCGCGCTGGCGTAGCAGCTCATTTTCTGACTGCTGGGCGGCGGGCCTTGCCTGCTCGCGTACGGACGTCAATGCCGCATCCATAATGCCATCCGCCAGGGCTTCAATTTGCTTCATCGCCAGCGCTGCTTTTGGATCCGCCGGCAGCATGGCTGGCGCAACGCCAAGCAGCTCGATGTACTCCGCAATGATTGGGGAATCAAACCAGTAGTCGCCCTCGTCCGTTACCAGCGCCGGGACTTTCCCCAGCGGGTTGTACTGCGCAACGCCGTTCTCTGCGTTGTAGGGCTGTTCATTCACGAATTCAAATTCAATCCCTTTCTCCAGCAGGAGAATCGAAATCTTACGCACGAAAGGACTGGTATAACTGCCGATGAGTTTCATTGCTTATCCTTAATGCCCACAAAGAGGTCAGTATGGATCAAGCCGTGGAAAAAGGCAGGTGTGCGTATCGCATTCCTGCCATGAGGGGATACGGGAGAAATCTGCATAAAAATATTTTGTGAATCAAATCACAATCTGGAAACAAACAACCAACTTAACATTGTGATGCAAATCACAAAACGCCGCCCATTATGGCGTATTTCTGAGCGATGTATTTTTTTTACACACTCATTTTGTGATCGCGATCACTTCATTAATATCCTCACCCCCTACATTCATGTGATTCAGATCACACAAAATTTCACTGTCTGGACAGTTGAACGATTCAGTGCCAGATTTCACAGCATCAGAACAGGGCCCGGCTACCTCTGCCGCCGCACATTAACGATAAACCTCGGGCCACAAGCCTAAGCGTAAACATAAGAAGGGGTGTTTTATGTCATCCGATTTCAAGATCAAAGTGCAAAGCTTTGGTCGTTTCCTCAGCAACATGGTGATGCCAAATATCGGCGCGTTTATCGCGTGGGGTATTATCACCGCATTATTTATTCCGACAGGGTGGTTGCCTAACGAAACGCTGGCAAAACTTGTTGGCCCAATGATTACCTATCTCCTGCCACTGCTCATCGGTTATACCGGTGGTCGTCTGGTGGGCGGTGACCGCGGTGGCGTCGTGGGGGCCATCACAACCATGGGGGTGATCGTCGGTGCGGATATGCCGATGTTCCTCGGTGCGATGATTGCCGGTCCTCTGGGCGGCTGGGCGATCAAGAAATTTGACGTCTGGGTTGATGGCAAGATCAAATCCGGCTTCGAAATGCTGGTGAACAACTTCTCTGCGGGCATCATCGGGATGATCCTCGCGATTCTGGCGTTCCTCGGCATTGGCCCGGCGGTTGAAGTGCTGTCCAAGCTGCTGGCCGCAGGCGTTAACTTCATGGTGGCGCACGACATGCTGCCACTGGCGTCTATCTTCGTTGAACCAGCGAAAATCCTGTTCCTGAACAACGCCATCAACCACGGTATCTTCTCACCGCTGGGTATTCAGCAGTCACACGATCTCGGCAAGTCCATCTTCTTCCTGATTGAAGCGAACCCGGGTCCGGGTATGGGCGTTCTGCTGGCATACATGTTCTTTGGTCGCGGCAGCGCGAAACAGTCTGCTGGCGGCGCGGCGATCATTCACTTCCTGGGCGGTATTCACGAAATTTACTTCCCATATGTGCTGATGAACCCACGTCTGATCCTGGCCGTTATCCTTGGCGGTATGACCGGCGTGTTCACCCTGAGCGTACTGGGCGGTGGTCTGGTGTCTCCTGCTTCTCCAGGCTCTATCCTGGCGGTGCTGGCGATGACCCCGAAAGGCGCCTACTTCGCGAACATCGCGGCGATCTGTGCGGCCATGGCGGTCTCCTTCGTGGCCTCCGCTATCCTGCTGAAAACCAGCAAGGTGAAAGAAGACGACGATATCGAAGCGGCAACCCGTCGTATGCATGACATGAAAGCCGAATCCAAAGGCGCAACGCCGCTGGCGGCGGGTGATGTCTCTAACGACCTGAGCCACGTGCGTAAAATCATCGTGGCTTGTGATGCCGGTATGGGCTCCAGCGCAATGGGTGCGGGCGTACTGCGGAAGAAAGTGCAGGATGCGGGTCTGACCAACATCTCCGTCACCAACAGCGCGATTAACAGCCTGCCGCCGGACGTTGACCTGGTGATCACGCACCGCGATCTGACCGAACGCGCTATGCGTCAGGTACCGCAGGCACAGCACATTTCCCTGACCAACTTCCTCGACAGCGGCCTGTACGCCAGCCTGACCGAACGCCTGGTGGCGGCGCAGCGCCATGAAGATAACGAAGTGAAAGTGCGTACCAGCCTGCAAGACAGCTTCGACGAGAGCAACGCGCATCTGTTCAAACTGGGCGCTGAAAACATCTTCCTTGGCCGCACGGCGACCAATAAAGAAGAGGCCATTCGCTTCGCCGGTGAGCAGCTGGTGAAAGGCGGCTACGTTCAGCCTGAGTACGTTGAGGCGATGCTGGAACGCGAAAAGCTGACCCCAACCTACCTGGGTGAATCCATCGCGGTTCCGCACGGTACGGTGGAAGCCAAAGACCGCGTGCTGAAAACCGGCGTGGTGTTCTGTCAGTATCCTGATGGCGTGCGCTTCGGTGAAGAAGAGGACGACATCGCCCGTCTGGTGATTGGTATCGCCGCTCGCAACAACGAGCATATCCAGGTGATTACCAGCCTGACCAATGCGCTGGATGACGAAACGGTTATTGAGCGTCTGGCCAACACCACCAGCGTTGAAGAAGTTCTGGCCCTGCTGAACAAGTAACAGCGCCTCTTCCCTCTCCCCCCGGGGAGAGGGCTAGGGTGAGGGGAAAACGTTCCTCACCCCAGCCCTCTCGGGTAAAAACATTGATGAAGGTTAACACTATGAAAGCATTACATTTTGGCGCAGGTAATATTGGTCGTGGCTTTATCGGTAAACTGCTGGCAGACGCGGGCATTACCCTGACATTCGCCGATGTGAATCAGGTGGTTCTGGATGCCCTGAATGCCCGTCATAGCTATCAGGTTCACGTGGTGGGTGAAAACGAACAGGTTGAAACGGTCTCTGGCGTCAACGCGGTAAGCAGCATTGGCGACGACGTGATTGACCTTATCGCGAGCGTTGATCTGGTCACCACCGCCGTGGGTCCGGTGGTGCTTGAGCGTATCGCCCCGGCGGTCGCGAAAGGCCTGGCGAAGCGTAAAGCACAGGGCGTTGAAACGCCGCTGAACATCATCGCCTGTGAAAACATGGTGCGCGGCACCACGCAGCTGAAAGGCCACGTTCTTGCGGCCGTCGCAGACGAAGATAAAGCCTGGGTTGAAGCGCACGTAGGTTTTGTGGATTCCGCCGTGGATCGCATCGTTCCGCCGTCAGCATCCGCCACCAACGATCCGCTGGAAGTGACCGTGGAAACCTTCAGCGAGTGGATCGTTGATAAAACCCAGTTTAAGGGCGCGCTGCCGACCATTCCGGGAATGGAATTAACCGATAACCTGATGGCATTTGTCGAACGTAAACTCTTCACGCTGAACACCGGGCATGCTATAACCGCGTACCTCGGAAAATTGGCCGGTCATCAGACGATTCGTGACGCGATCCTCGATGAGAACATCCGTGCGGTGGTCAAAGGGGCAATGGAAGAGAGCGGCGCGGTGCTGATCAAACGCTACGGTTTTGATGCTGATAAACACGCAGCATACATCCAGAAAATCCTCGGTCGTTTTGAAAACCCGTATCTGAAAGATGACGTTGAGCGCGTGGGTCGTCAGCCGCTGCGTAAACTGAGCGCGGGCGACCGCCTGATTAAACCGCTGCTGGGCACGCTGGAATACGGCCTGCCGCACGCTAACCTGGTGAAGGGCATCGCTGCCGCCATGCACTACCGCAGCGAGCAGGACCCGCAGGCGATTGAGCTGGCTCAGCTGATTGATGACAAAGGCGCGCAGGCCGCGCTGGCGCAGATCTCCGGTCTGGATGCCAACAGTGACGTAGTTGCGGAGGCGGTCAGCGCATACAACGCAACCAAATGATGCAGAGTCCGGCGCAGGTTAGCCTGCGCCCGAATAACAGATTGTCAGATATGCAGGCAATAATGGAACAAACCCAGGCCTTTGAAAATCGTGTGCTTGAGCGTCTGAATGCTGGCAAAACCGTACGAAGTTTCCTGATTGCCGCCGTCGAGCTGTTAACCGAGGCGGTGAACATTCTGGTGCTTCAGGTGTTTCGCAAAGACGACTACGCGGTAAAGTATGCTGTAGAACCGTTACTGGACGGAGACGGACCGCTGGGCGATTTATCGGTACGGCTGAAGCTGATTTACGGTCTTGGCGTGCTGAACCGCCAGGAGTATGAAGACGCCGAGCTGTTAATGGCGCTGCGCGAAGAGCTCAATCATGACGGTAATGAGTACACCTTTACCGATGATGAGATACTGGGGCCCTTCGGCGAACTGCACTGCGTATCCGCGCTCCCTCCCGCACCTCAGTTTGATAACAGCGACCCTGAGCTGTACGCGATGCAAAAGCTGCGTTATCAACAGGTTGTGCGCTCCACCATGGTGCTTTCCCTGACTGAGCTGATTTCTAAAATCAGCTTAAAAAAAGCGTTTCAGAAGTAAGCCCGCACACATTGGTGTATCCTTCCCTGTAAATTCCCCGTTTTCAGAGTTATTTGTCATGAAAGAAGTCGAAAAGAACGAAATTAAACGCCTGAGCGACCGTCTGGATCTGATCCGCCATCAGATGGCTGGCCTCTCCCTGGTCGATTCTGCCGAGAAATATGCCGAGCTGGAAAAAGAGTCCGTGAAGCTGGAGGCGGAAATTGAACGCCTGCGCGAAGTGAAAGGCCAGAAGCTGAGTAAAGAAGCGCAGAAGCTGATGAACATGCCGCATCGCCGCGCGATCACCAAAAAAGAGCAGGCCGACATGGGCAAGCTGAAGAAAAGCGTCCGTGGCCTGGTAGTGGTGCACCCGATGACTGAGCTTGGTCGCGAAATGGGCCTGAAAGAGATGACGGGTTTTTGTAAGACCGCGTTCTGATCGTCCTCCCCTGCCGCTGCGGCAGGGGAAACTCAGTTGTAAATCAGGTTAAACGTCGCCATCGCATCCGCTTTTCCCGCCGTCACGTTCTCTTCCGTCTGAAGGTAATGCGCATCAAACCAGAAGGTTTGCGTCTGGTTATCCCCCACTTGCTCAAATGCTGACACCTGTGGGGTGTTCCACGGTACCACCTGCCCCTGAACCGAACCGGTATTGTCACCGTAAAGCAGTTCGATCCCGACACCGCTGGCGCTATCCTCCTGCTTCGTCAACGCCAGCGCCCGATCGTTGCCCGGCGTGGTATCGCCAAAGAAACCCATCTTCACCGCCGTGTTATTTTCGCAGGTCACCGGAATGCTGAAGCGTCCGCCTCCGGCGCGGGAGCCTATGCCATGAAATTCACGCTGGCTCACGCTCCCCATGGGAACAAGAATGCTGCGAGAGCCCACTGAACAGCTGGTACGCCTGACGGTGAAGCTGGCGAGATGGATCTGTACCGGTGTCGCCACGTTGGTGGCGCTGGCTTGATTTTCTCCCGCCTGCAATATCAGCGATCCGACATTTTGCTCCTGGGAATTGGCGTTATCGTCAGGCATGACGCTGGTCGTTGGAATTTTGTAAAACACCACCCAGAACTGCATTTTATACATTGAGGCGCTGGCAAAGGCGGGGTTTTGCGATGCGTCGCAAATGCGCCGGGACTCATTGCCATTCACCTGACTTGTGCCGTCAATATAGCGTACCGCATCGGCGCCGCAGTACTGCTGTTCCCGGAACCCCAGCGCATAGCCGATGCCATCGATCTGAGTTTTGTAGACGTGACGTGACGCGCCGTCTTCACCAACCACGGTGCCGACGGGGTTATCCATGTCGACAAAGCCGATACTACGCCAGGCGTCATTCCCGCCATCACAGCTGTAGAAATCCGCCCCGGTAGACTGTATCGGCGCAGATATCGGCGTCCAGTCCGCCGTGCCGGGCGCATACCCTATGGCGTAGGGCACCTGAACGACCCACTGATCGCGCGTGGTGCGGCAAGATGAGGTCTGAGCATGGGCATGAAAACTCAGCATGCCAAAAAGCGAAAGAAGGCTCAGATAGAAAAACCAGTGAATAAAACGACGCATGATATTCCTCTAATGGCACTCAACGGATAGCGTGGCGATACCGGGGGCCATATGAGCTTTCCCCAGTCTGAAAGGTGTCTGGCATTGCTGCTGCTCCCCGTCCTGATACCAGCTGACGCGCAGGGTGCCGCGCTCTGGTACCCCGCTCAGGTAGGCCTGACCGCCGTCAGCGACCATGCTTCGGTTTGCAGAATGGCGGTTCTGCTCCACCACTTCAGCCTGCGCACCAAACGGCAACGGTTCGCCGTGGTAGCGCAGGGAAAACAGAACGCGATAACCAATGTGGGTTTTGTAATTGGCCAGCACCACCGCGCCGCTGGTGGGAATGAGCGTCAGACCGCTCTGCTCAACGTCGACGTTCTCACCCAGCGTCGCCGTATCAAGGCTGACGGTATTTTTGCGATACGCCGAGAGCGTTGGCATGACCGCATAGCCGCGGCTGTCGGTATGGATCCCGTTGTAGCCCTCCGGCTCAACGTTCGCCGCGCCGGGCACGCGTAGCAGGGCGACGGTATCGCCCAGCGGCTGGCTAAGCGTGACGCCATACTGCGTGGCGATAACGCCTCCGGCGAGTCCGAGGCTCGCGTTGCTACCGCTTCGGCTGTGGTCATAACCGAGGCTGACGTTGCCGTAGCCACCGTTGTATTGCAGCGCCAGGCTGGTACTGTCGGCTTGTCCCTCGCTGGCCTTACTCTGCTGAACGCTGTAATTAAGGTTGCGATTCGCCAGCGCACTGCCGTTGAGTGACACCTGCTGAGTGGTCATCCCACGATTGTTGTGGTTGATGAAGTAACTGACCGAGCTGTCCGGTAACCAGTGACCAAGCGGAACATTGACGTTAAACGACACGGTACGATCGGGATGCTGCTCAAGCGCTGAGTCGGTGTAGTCATACCCCGCGCCCCAGGTAATGCCTCGCCAGCTGGTGTACCAGCCAATGTGGATGGTTTTATCCTGCCCGGACGTATGCCAGTAATCCTGCATCCATGCCGAGACGCTGAGGCTGCCGAACTGACCCAGCGTCTGTGAGAAGGTGACCTGCGAGCGGCTACGGCGATTATTGAGTTGCAGCTGTTGGCTGTCAGACTGATTCAGTTCACTGAATTCATAGTAATTGCGCGAGGCATAGCGATAACTCGCCAGGTTGAAGGCGGTGCCGGTAGCGCTGAAATCTTTCTGATACTGAATGCGCCACGCCTGCCCCATCGCGCTTTTGCCATTGGGTAAACGGCTTTTTGCCAGCGTATCGTCAATGCCCAGCGAGCCAAATGCGCCAAACCCTCTGCCTACGCCAATTGCACCGGCCTGATAGTTGCTCGCCGTACGAAAGCCGCCATACACCGTCATCCTCGAGAGCAGGCCGTAGAAGAAAGCGCCTTCAACAAACTCAGGTGAACGCGCATCGCCGGAGCCGGAGTGAAATCGTCCGGCGTTGAGGCTGTATTTCAGGCTGCCCAGGCGTCGCATAAACGGCACCGCAGAATAGGGTTGGGTAAAGACGCGCGTTGAGCCGTCACTTTCCGTGACCGTCACCTGTAGATCGCCACTTTGTGCGCCGGGGAACAGATCGTTAATGATAAATGGCCCGGCGGCCACCCAGGTTTCATAGATCACATAGCCATTTTGCGAAACGGAGACTTTAGCGAAGCTGTGTGCGACGCCGCGGATGGTTGGTGCGAAGCCGCGCTGGCTGTCGGGCAACATGCTTTCGCTTGATGTGAGCTGTACCCCGCGAAACGCCACGCTATCGAAGACGTCACCTGCGGTCCAGGCATCGCCGATCCGTAGCTGGCTGTTAAGACGGCGAATATCCCGGGTCAGCCAGCTACTTTGCGACTGAAAATGGTCGCCGCCCGCGTCGCTGTGGCTCCAGGCGGAGGTGTTGCGCAACCGCCACGCCCCCAGATTGATACCGTTACGCAGGCTCAGATAGCTGGATGTCGTGACGCCACGCTGATGATGTGCCTGGCCGCCCGACAGACTGTAATCAGTAAATGCCGCCGGGATACCATCGTCCCACTGCGACTGCGGCACGTAGCCACGGCTGCGGTGTTTCATCGCCGCCTGCGGCAGGCTGAGAAAGAGACGCTGCTGGTTGAAATCATAGGAGGTTCGCGCTGCCGGAATGAAATCCGCGAGGTGCGTGAACGTTTCTCCCTCCCGCAACCGTGAGAATGCAGGAATGGCCCTGACATTCACCCCAAGCGCTTCCAGCAGCGATACGCTAAAAACGGGTTGCAGGCTGCCTTTCTCATTGACGAAGGTGATCTCCTGATGCCGCTCCTCGCGTCCGTTAATCTCCAGCGTCACGAGCCAGGTGCCTGGCATCTGCCCGCCCTTTTCAGAGAAATAGTGCAGATCCGCCGTTTTCTGTTCGGTAGAGGAAAGCTCCAGCGCGGCGGGATCAAAGTAATCCTCGGCCATCCCCGCGCGGCTGAAGCTAAGCAGCAACACCGAAAGCGGCGCGTAACGAAACAGGCGAAAAGACATGGTCTTAAAGAGGCTGGGTGTGGGTGGCGGTGATGGCACCAAAATCATTAATAGCCGACCAGCTTACGCCCCCGGAGGCGGACACAGGCCATTCGCGGATTTCCCCTGGACCGATCATGCCCGGCTGCTCAATTTTATGCCCGCCAACGGACAGTCGATAAAAAGAGACGTAGTATGGCGTCGGGTTGGCGGCCTTAAGCCCTTTTCCCGTCCGCGAAAACGTTATTTTCTGCCAGGCAGTGGCAGCGTCCCCTTTAAGGTTGTCCGGGCGGTAGAAAATTTTAAATTTCGATTTAACGTTAACTTGTAATTCGTTGCTGCTCTCTTTTGGCTTTGGCGCAATCGCTTTAATATCGAGCCAGAATACAGATTCACGATCTGTGGGCAGCGGAGCGCCGGTATATTGAATACGCAGCGTGTTGGTCTGCTCCGGATCAAGTCTGAACAGAGGTGGTGTAACAATAAATGGCGCAGCGTTATTTTTATCCTGCCCATCACCTTCAACCCACGACTGAATAAGATAGGGAACCGCACTTTCCATATTAGAAACAGAAAATGCCACCTCCTTGCTGTGTTGTGGGTATACGATCCGTGTTCCCCCCATTACAACGCCAGCGGAAACTGACGCAGAACTAACCATTAATGCAGTGAGCATAATATACGATAAACGTTTCATCATTATTATCTCTGGAGGTGGCTGAGAGTGAAATCAGTTATAAACCATCAGGAAGTTAGAAACGGCATTGACGTCGCCCGCGTTAATTTCCGACCCGTCTTTGTCGAGAGAGGCATAAAACGTTAATTCAGCATTGCCTTCAGCATCCGGTGCGGTTGTTTCAGATACCGTACCCGGTTTAATCGCGGTGCTGCGATCGCTGTTATAAAGCTTCACGCCGACGCCCGTCGCCATACCTTCGCCTGGCGTAACCTGTAGCAGTGTGTCATTCACCGTATCTTTGGTTCCGTCAAACAGTACCGCAACCGATTCAACCGTCTCCGGGCAGTTCTCTACGTTGATTTTGAACTCACGCGGCGTCGTTTCGCTGTGATCGTCAAAGTAGCTTTTCGCCCACGCGCCGAGGTCTACCGTTTTGCTTTTTGACGCAGGGGTAATATCACAGGAAATAAGGGTGATTTTCCCGGTAAAGTTGATCACGCCGCCTGTGCTCTGCGAGCCAGCGCCTGTATCCAGGGAAGCATTAACGCCAGAATCACTGCTTGCCAGTACTGATTGAGAAGATAACAGCAGCCCCGCCGCGGCAATCGCCAGCGCCACATTTTTGATTTTCATTTGGAACACTTTCCCCTCTGTAAATTAAACAGATATAGACTTGTTGTACCAGGTACAATAACCGCTATAAGGATTTAAAAACGCCACCAAAAGGGTTTTAGCAGAATGGGTGACGCGACCTTATAGAATAAAGCAGGGTCCATCCCATGGTGATAATCCGTATATTTTCAGAAGGCCATACACAGATATCCTGCAACTGAGGAAATGACTTCTGGCCGAAAATAACACTGAATACGTTGTGGTTAGTAATAAATTTAATGTCTTCTGTAACGTTGCTTCTGAATAAATAGTAAATCATATGCCTTTTAGCGTCTACGTATTGAAAAGCAGTACGCCGCGTCTGTAAACACTCTGGAATTAACACTCAGCTAACAAATTTAACCCCTTTCGATTGCCCTGATAATTATTAATTTGCTTTTAATACCGTAACTAAATTACAAGAGAGCCAACTGATCATTGTTTGATCAATTTATTTCAGAATATTATTAGCCAAAAAATGTCACTTCAGCAAAAAATACTTGCCCTTTATCCTGAAAAATCACGGTTAAACAGGATATTTCTTTATCGATCAGCAATTGATCGTTTGTAATACACTGTTAAAATCTATATGTGAAATTTACCTTAATTAAAATTTTTTGCTACAGCTTAGATTTCGCATTTTTAACCAAAAAAAATTTTATTTATAGGAAATAAATCACTCTGCTCACATATATACAGCTTTTCAAAAACACAAATAAAGCAAACAAACCTCATTCAATTCACGTAATATTATCACCTCCCCATTTTATTCAACATCTTTTACGCGCCGTATCTGCTCAAAAACGAATGTAATGCTCTCCACCTGACTACCGCTCCCAACGCACACGGTGAGTTAATTTTGCGGGTTTGGTCCTACCAATCATGCGCAAAGCTATCCATCGTTCACAGTTTTGATGCTCCACTTCACAAAACCATTGCTGAATAGCAACACCTGGTTAACCATTTATTGCCATTAACCCTACATCACAATATTGGATGGACCACTTTTACACTAAGTGTGACGCTGAGATGAGCAGAGACTCACCCGACGAACACCTGTGTGGTCCTCAGGAGACCTGCATGAGCCTCTGGCAACAAAACTACGATCCGGCCGGGAATATCTGGCTGTCGAGCCTGATCGCATCGCTACCGATCCTGTTTTTCTTCTTTGCGCTAATTAAGCTCAAGCTGAAGGGCTACCTTGCCGCAACGTACACCGTTGCCATCGCCCTGCTGGTGGCTCTGTTCTTCTATAAAATGCCGGTCGATCGCGCGCTGGCCTCCGTGGTGTATGGTTTCTTCTACGGCCTGTGGCCGATTGCGTGGATCATCATCGCCGCCGTCTTTGTCTACAAAATCTCGGTCAAAACCGGGCAGTTCGACATTATTCGCTCGTCGATTCTCTCTATTACACCGGACCAGCGTTTACAGATGCTGATTGTCGGTTTCTCCTTCGGGGCGTTCCTTGAAGGGGCAGCAGGATTTGGCGCGCCGGTGGCGATCACCGCCGCTCTGCTGGTCGGGCTGGGCTTTAACCCGCTGTATGCCGCTGGCCTGTGCCTGATTGTGAACACCGCCCCGGTGGCGTTTGGCGCGATGGGCATTCCGATTCTGGTGGCGGGCCAGGTGACCGGGCTGGACAGCTTCGAGATCGGCCAGATGGTAGGTCGCCAGCTGCCGTTCCTGACCATTATCGTGCTGTTCTGGATCATGGCGATTATGGACGGCTGGCGCGGCGTGAAGGAGACCTGGCCTGCGGTGATGGTAGCGGGCGGTTCGTTCGCCATTGCCCAGTATCTCAGCTCCAACTTCCTCGGCCCGGAACTGCCGGACATCATCTCTTCCCTGGTGTCGCTGGTCTGTCTGACGCTGTTCCTGAAACGCTGGCAGCCGGTGCGCATCTTCCGCTTTGCCGATATGGGTGCCTCACATGTGGATCAGACGCTGGCGCGCACCGGCTATACCGCCGGACAGATTGTGCGCGCATGGTCACCGTTCCTGTTCCTGACCGCCACCGTGACGCTGTGGAGCATTCCGCCGTTT
Organism: Enterobacter cloacae complex sp. SHL001; assembly: GCF_049236825.1. Classification (NCBI taxonomy): domain Bacteria; kingdom Pseudomonadati; phylum Pseudomonadota; class Gammaproteobacteria; order Enterobacterales; family Enterobacteriaceae; genus Enterobacter; species Enterobacter cloacae complex sp. SHL001. The sequence continues at coordinate 17,349 of NZ_JBMKIP010000012.1, read as the reverse complement.
AAAGCACTGTTCGCCCCGGGCGGCGCGCTGTACGACATGGTGATTAATATCTCCGTGCCGTTCCTCGACAAAATGGTCGCCCGTATGCCGCCGGTGGTGCACGACGCCACGCCATATGCGGCAGTGTTTAAGTTCGACTGGTTCTCAGCCACCGGCACGGCCATCCTGTTTGCCGCTATCCTTTCCGTAGTGTGGCTGCGCATGAAGCCTGCCGCCGCGGTGCAGACCTTTGCGGCGACGATAAAAGAGCTGATGCTGCCGATTTACTCCATCGGCATGGTGCTGGCGTTCGCGTTTATTTCGAACTACTCCGGCCTGTCGTCGACGCTGGCGTTAGCGCTGGCGCATACCGGCCACGCGTTTACCTTCTTCTCGCCGTTCCTCGGCTGGCTGGGGGTGTTCCTGACCGGTTCAGATACGTCATCTAACGCCCTGTTTGCCGCCCTACAGGCCACGGCTGCGCAGCAGATTGGCGTCTCGGACGTGCTGCTGGTCGCCGCGAACACCACCGGCGGCGTGACCGGGAAGATGATCTCGCCGCAGTCCATCGCCATTGCCTGTGCCGCGGTGGGGCTGGTAGGCAAAGAGTCGGATCTGTTCCGCTTTACCGTTAAACACAGCCTGATATTTACCTGCATGGTGGGCGTGATCACCACATTGCAGGCCTATGTCTTAACCTGGATGATTCCATGATAGTGATGCCCAGACGCCTGTCCGACGAGATTGCCACTCGCGTACGGGCGCTGATAGAAGAACAACAGCTGGAAGCGGGCATGAGATTGCCCGCCGAGCGTCAGCTTGCCGCTCAGCTTGGCGTGTCGCGCAATTCACTGCGCGAAGCGCTGGCGACGCTGGTCAGCGAAGGGGTGCTGCTGAGCCGTCGCGGCGGCGGCACCTTCGTGCGCTGGCAGCATGACGACTGGTCCGAACAAAACATCGTGCAGCCGCTGAAGACGCTGATGGAAAACGACCCGGACTACAGCTTCGACATCCTCGAAGCGCGTCACGCCATCGAAACCAGTACAGCGTGGCACGCGGCGATGCGGGCAACCGACGCCGACAAAGAGAAGCTCAAAGCCTGTTTTGAAGCCACGCAAAGCAGCGACCCGGACATCGCCTCCCAGGCGGATGTGCGGTTCCATCTGGCGATTGCCGAGGCCTCGCACAACGTGGTACTGCTGCAAACCATGCGCGGGTTCTTCGACCTGCTGCAATCCTCCGTGAAGCAGAGCCGCCAGCGCATGTATCTGGTCCCGCCGGTGTTTGCTCAGCTGACCGAACAGCACGAGGCGGTGCTCAACGCCATTCTGGCCGGTGATGCCGAGGCCGCGCGCAAGGCGATGATGGCGCATCTCGGCTTCGTGCATACCACCATTAAACGATTCGATGAAGATCAGGCCCGACAGGCGCGTATTACCCGTCTGCCTGGCGAGAGTGATATTTCCAGGGAGAACAAAGCATGATTATTTCAGCAGCCAGTGATTATCGCGCCGCGGCGCAGCGCATTTTGCCCCCGTTCCTGTTCCACTACATTGACGGCGGGGCGTATGCCGAATACACCCTGCGCCGCAACGTGGAAGACCTGTCGGAGGTGGCCCTGCGCCAGCGCGTGCTGAAGAATATGTCTGACCTGAGCCTTGAGACGAAGCTGTTTAACGAAACGCTCTCCATGCCGGTAGCGCTCGCACCTGTCGGTTTATGCGGCATGTATGCCCGTCGCGGTGAAGTGCAGGCCGCCGCCGCCGCAGATGCCAAAGGCATTCCGTTTACCCTTTCCACCGTGTCCGTCTGCCCGATTGAAGAAGTCGCCCCGACCATCAAGCGCCCGATGTGGTTCCAGCTGTACGTCCTGCGCGATCGCGGTTTTATGCGCAACGCGCTGGAGCGCGCCAAAGCGGCGGGCTGCTCAACGCTGGTCTTTACCGTCGACATGCCGACCCCCGGCGCGCGCTACCGCGACGCCCACTCCGGCATGAGCGGCCCTAACGCGGCCCTGCGCCGTTACTGGCAGGCGGTGACGCACCCGCAGTGGGCGTGGGATGTCGGGCTGAACGGCCGTCCGCACGATCTGGGCAATATTTCGGCCTACCTGGGTAAACCGACCGGGCTGGAGGATTACATCGGCTGGCTGGCGAACAATTTCGATCCATCCATCTCCTGGAAAGACCTGGAGTGGATCCGCGAATTCTGGGACGGCCCGATGGTGATCAAAGGGATCCTCGACCCGGAAGATGCCCGCGACGCGGTGCGTTTTGGCGCCGATGGGATCGTGGTCTCTAACCACGGTGGCCGCCAGCTTGACGGGGTGCTCTCCTCCGCCCGCGCCCTGCCGGCCATTGCCGATGCGGTGAAGGGCGATATTGCGATCCTGGCCGACAGCGGCATCCGTAACGGGCTGGACGTGGTGCGCATGATCGCCCTGGGCGCGGACAGCGTGCTGCTGGGCCGTGCTTACCTGTACGCGCTGGCCACCAGCGGCCAGGCGGGCGTGGCGAATCTGCTGAACCTGATCGAGAAAGAGATGAAGGTGGCGATGACGCTGACCGGTGCGAAAACAATCGGTGAAATCAGCAAAGACTCGCTGGTGCAGGAGCTCAGTAAGCTGCCTGCGGCGCTGGCCCCTCTTTCTCAGGGAAACGCGGCCTGATCTCCCCCGGTTAGCCTCCCCTTCTTCCGCGCCCGACTTCCCCCTCGGGCGCTTTTTTTGTCGAAAATAACACCTGCGTAACATTCTGGATAAGAAAATTTGACATCCACCTGCCGTCCGCAATTGTATAGACAAGCAAATACAAGAACACAAAAACAACATCAGATCGGAGTGGAGCGTATGGCGTATTCAGGTAAGGTGGATATTCAGCAGGTGATCGATGAAAGTCCTTTTTCAGGGTTTCACTGGCTTCTTATTGTGCTGGGCTTTCTGGTGCTGGCGATCGATGGGTTTGATACCGCAGCGATGGGTTACATTGCGCCTACGCTGTCGACGGAGTGGGGAATACATAAACAGGATCTGGGGCCGGTGCTGAGTGCGGCGCTGCTGGGGCTGTCGCTGGGAGCCCTTATTGCAGGTCCGGTATCGGACAGGATGGGACGCAAGCGCGTGCTGGTCTTTTCGTGTCTGTTCTTCGGCCTGGCGAGCCTGGGCACGGCCTGGGCGCAAAGTCTGAATACCCTGACGCTATGGCGATTTCTGACAGGCCTCGGCCTCGGCGCTGCCATGCCTAACGCCATCACGCTGATCTCCGAGTTTGCCCCCCAGCGCTGCCGCGCCATGGCAATTAACACCATGTACTGCGGCTTCCCTCTGGGTGCGGCGGGCGGCGGAGCAATCTCGTCCTGGCTTATCCCTCACCATGGCTGGCGAAGCGTGCTGCTGACCGGCGCGATTGCGCCGCTGATTTTAACGGTGCTGCTGGCGCTGCTGTTGCCGGAGTCGGTGAAGTTTCTGGTGCAGCGCGGGAAAGACGTCGCCCAGGTTCGCCGCATCGCCAGCCGGTTCGCCCGCAGCACGCTGGATAGCGTCACGGGCTTTTTCCTCGCGGAGGAGAAAGTCGCGTCGAAAAAAGGCAGCGTGTCGCAGCTGTTTTCCATGCCCTGGCTGCCCGGCACCCTGATGCTGTGGGTCACCTATTTTATGGGGCTGGTGATTTATTACGTCCTGCTGAGCTGGATGCCAACGCTGATGCAGGGGATGGGATATGCGCTGGCGGAATCCGCCTGGCTTACCTCGCTGTTCACCTTCGGCGGCACCGCTGGCATTTTGCTCGCGGGCTGGATGATGGATCGCTGGGAAGCGCACAAGGTGGTCGCGTGTGGTTTCGTGCTGACGATGGGCCTGATTCTTTTACTCGGCATTGAGCATAACCATATCGCCCTGTTTGGCGGGTTAATTTTCCTGATGGGGATCGCGATGAACGGCGCGCAGTCGGGCATGCAGACCCTGGCCGCCACCTTTTACCCTACCGAGTGCCGTGCGACGGGTATCGCCTGGATGCAGGGGATCGGCCGCTTCGGCGGCGTGGCGGGCACCATGACCAGCGCCCAGCTTCTTTCCATGCAGTGGCAGGCGGACAGTATTTTAATGATCCTCAGCGTACCTGCTCTCGTGGCTGCGGCGGCAACCGTCTACAAAATGCTGTATAGCCGCGCGCAGGAGCCGGGCGTCGCCTAGTCCCTCTCTTTTCTGCTATTCTGCCCCCGCAATTAAGGGGGCAGCATGCTTAACATCGTCTTATTCGAACCAGAAATTCCGCCGAACACCGGCAATATTATCCGCCTGTGCGCCAACACCGGTTTTCGTCTGCACATCATTGAGCCGATGGGCTTTACGTGGGACGACAAACGTCTGCGCCGCGCGGGGCTGGACTACCATGAGTTTACCGCCGTCGTTCGTCATCACGATTACGCCGCGTTTCTGGGATCCGAAAAACCACAGCGCATGTTCGCCCTGACCACCAAAGGTACGCCAGCGCACAGCGCCGTAAGCTATCAGGACGGGGATTATCTGATGTTTGGTCCGGAAACCCGCGGCCTGCCGGCCACCATTCTGGATGCCCTGCCCGCTGAGCAGAAAATTCGTATTCCGATGATGCCGGACAGCCGCAGCATGAACCTGTCGAATGCGGTGTCGGTGGTGGTGTATGAGGCGTGGCGCCAGCTGGGTTATCCCGGCGCGATATTGCGTAGCTAAAACAGTTCGGGTGGCTTACGCCACCCGATTCGTCGTGTTTAGCCTGCTACCGCGATACGTTTCATATCGGTCATGTAGTCACGCAGTTTCTGGCCCACTTTCTCGATTTCGTGGCTGCGAATCGCTTCGTTGACGTCACGCAGCTGCGCGTTATCAACCGCTCCTTCCGCAATCGCCTGGCCCAGATCGCCCGCTTGCAGGGTGGTCATGAACTCTTTCAGCAGCGGTACGCAGGCGTAAGAGAACAGGTAGTTACCGTACTCGGCAGTATCGGAGATCACCACGTTCATCTCATACAGGCGCTTACGAGCGATGGTGTTTGCGATCAGCGGCAGCTCGTGCAGCGATTCGTAGTACGCAGATTCTTCAATGATGCCCGAATCCACCATGGTTTCGAACGCCAGCTCAACGCCCGCTTTCACCATCGCGATCATAAGGACGCCTTTATCGAAGTACTCCTGCTCGGTGATCTTGCCGTCATACTGTGGTGCGGTTTCGAACGCGGTTTTACCGGTCTCTTCGCGCCAGGTCAGCAGTTTCTTATCGTCATTCGCCCAGTCCGCCATCATGCCGGAAGAGAACTCGCCGGAGATAATGTCGTCCATATGTTTCTGGAACAGCGGCGCCATGATGGTTTTCAGCTGTTCAGAGAGTGCGAACGCGCGCAGTTTTGCCGGGTTGGACAGTCGGTCCATCATCAGCGTAATGCCGCCCTGCTTCAGCGCTTCGGTGATGGTTTCCCAGCCGAACTGAATCAGTTTTTCCGCGTATGCCGGATCGGTGCCTTCTTCCACCAGCTTGTCGAAGCACAGCAGAGAGCCGGCCTGGAGCATGCCGCACAGGATGGTCTGCTCGCCCATCAGGTCAGATTTCACTTCCGCAACGAAGGAAGATTCCAGCACGCCCGCACGATGGCCGCCAGTGGCCGCAGCCCAGGCTTTGGCAATCGCCATGCCTTCGCCTTTCGGATCGTTTTCCGGGTGAACGGCGATCAGCGTCGGTACGCCGAAGCCACGTTTGTACTCTTCGCGCACTTCGGTGCCCGGGCACTTCGGTGCCACCATCACCACGGTGATGTCTTTACGGATCTGCTCGCCCACTTCAACGATGTTGAAGCCGTGGGAGTAACCCAGCGCGGCGCCGTCTTTCATCAGCGGCTGTACGGAACGCACAACGTCAGAGTGCTGCTTGTCCGGCGTCAGGTTAACCACCAGATCCGCCTGCGGGATCAGCTCTTCGTAGGTGCCCACTTTGAAGCCGTTTTCGGTCGCTTTACGCCAGGAAGCACGCTTCTCAGCAATCGCTTCTTTGCGCAGGGCGTAGGAGATATCCAGCCCGGAGTCACGCATGTTCAGGCCCTGGTTCAGACCCTGTGCGCCACAGCCGACAATGACCACTTTTTTACCCTGAAGGTAGCTCGCGCCATCAGCAAATTCATCGCGCGCCATGAAGCGGCATTTGCCCAGCTGCGCCAGCTGCTGGCGCAAGTTCAGTGTATTAAAGTAGTTAGCCATGGGTGATACCTCGTGATGTTGTGTGTCTTATTGTTCGGTTCGCGTTTCAGCGAGAATGTACCCACATTACAACAGGAAATTTATTGCGGAAATTGATATATTCACAACGTCACATTGCAATTTATGCAATGTAAAAAGAGGGAGTGGAATCGGTGGATTTACGCGATCTGAAAATGTTCCTGCACCTGGCGGAAAGCCGTCACTTTGGCCGTAGCGCCCGGGCGATGCACGTCAGCCCCTCCACGCTGTCGCGCCAGATCCAGCGCCTTGAGGAAGACCTCGGCCAGCCGCTGTTCGTGCGCGATAACCGCACCGTCACCCTCACGGAAGCCGGTGAAGAGCTGCGCATCTTTGCTCAGCAGACGTTATTACAGTATCAGCAGCTGCGGCACACCATCGACCAGCAAGGGCCGTCGCTTTCCGGCGAGCTGCATATTTTCTGTTCCGTGACCGCTGCCTACAGCCATCTTCCCCCCATTCTCGACCGCTTCCGTGCGGAACATCCGTCGGTTGAAATTAAGCTCACCACCGGCGATGCCGCCGACGCGATGGAAAAAGTGGTAACGGGCGAAGCGGATCTGGCGATTGCCGGGAAACCCGAAACGCTGCCGGGGGCGGTGGCGTTCTCGATGCTGGAAAATCTGGCGGTAGTGCTGATTGCCCCGGCGCTGCCCTGCCCGGTGCGCAACCAGGTTTCGGTGGAGAAACCGGACTGGTCCACGGTGCCGTTTATCATGGCCGATCAGGGGCCGGTGCGCCGCCGCATTGAGCTGTGGTTCCGCCGCCAGAAGATCAGTAACCCGTCGATTTACGCCACGGTCGGCGGCCATGAGGCGATGGTATCGATGGTGGCGCTCGGCTGCGGCGTGGCGCTGCTGCCGGAAGTGGTGCTGGAAAACAGCCCGGAGCCGGTGCGCAATCGCGTGATGATTTTAGAACGCAGCGATGAGAAAACGCCGTTCGAGCTCGGCGTGTGCGCACAAAAAAAGCGGCTGCATGAGCCGCTTATTGATGCGTTCTGGACGATATTGCCGAACCACTAAAGCCGGGTGGAGCTGCGCTTACACGGCCTACACGCAGTTCAAACCTTAGAACGTAGGCCTGATAAGCGCAGCGCCATCAGGCATTTTCCCGAACAACCTAACCCGCCAGGAAGAAACGGAACGCCGGGTTGTGGGTTTCGTCATGGCACTCATAGCCCAGCTCGTTCAGGCGCGTTTCGAAATCCGGCTCGTGCTCGCCCAGCTCGAACGCCGCCAGTACGCGGCCATAGTCGGTGCCGTGGCTGCGGTAGTGGAACAGAGAGATGTTCCAGTGCGTGCCCAACGTGTGCAGGAACTTGAGCAGCGCGCCCGGCGATTCCGGGAACTCGAAGCTGAACAGGCGTTCCTTCAGCGGCTTGGATGGACGGCCGCCGACCATGTAACGCACGTGCAGCTTCGCCATCTCGTCGTCGGAGAGATCGACCACGCTGTAACCGCCGTCATGCAGCAGGCTGAGGATCTCTTTGCGCTCCTCCACGCCACGGCTCAGACGCACGCCGACAAAAATGCACGCATCTTTGGCATCGGCAAAGCGGTAGTTGAACTCCGTTACCGAACGACCGCCCAGCAGCTGACAGAACTTCAGGAAGCTGCCCTTCTCTTCCGGAATGGTCACCGCCAGCAGCGCTTCACGCTGCTCACCCAGCTCACAGCGCTCGGAAACGTAGCGCAGACCGTGGAAGTTCACGTTGGCACCGGAAAGCACGTGCGCCAGACGCTCGCCGCGAATATTGTGCTGGGCGATGTATTTTTTCATTCCCGCCAGCGCCAGCGCGCCGGATGGTTCCGCCACCGCACGCACATCCTCGAAGAGATCTTTCATCGCCGCGCAGATAGCGTCGCTGTCGACGGTGACGATATCGTCGAGATACTCCTGGCACAGGCGGAACGTTTCGTCGCCAATGCGCTTCACCGCCACGCCCTCGGCGAACAGCCCGACGCGCGGCAGATCTACCGGATGTCCGGCGTCCAGCGCCGCCTTCAGGCAGGCAGAGTCTTCCGCTTCAACCGCAATCACTTTGATCTGCGGCATCAGCTGTTTGATCAGCACCGCCACACCTGCGGCTAAGCCACCGCCGCCCACCGGGACGAAAACGCGGTCGAGATGGGCGTCCTGCTGCAACAGTTCCAGCGCCAGCGTACCCTGCCCGGCAATCACCATCGGGTGATCGAACGGCGGCACCCAGGTGAAGCCCTGCTGCTGCGCCAGCTCAATCGCTTTGGCTTTGGCTTCGTCAAAGTTAGCGCCGTGAAGCAGCACTTCTCCGCCGAACCCGCGCACCGCGTCGACCTTGATATCTGCGGTGGCGACCGGCATCACGATCAGCGCCTTCAGCCCCAGACGCGCCGAGGAGAACGCCACGCCCTGCGCGTGATTGCCCGCCGAGGCGGTAATCACCCCGCGCGCTTTCTGCTCGTCCGTCAGCCCGGCCATCATCGCGTAGGCGCCGCGCAGCTTGAAGCTGTGCACCGGCTGCCTGTCTTCACGCTTCACCAGAATGACGTTGTCGAGACGCGAAGAGATTTTGTCCATTTTTTGCAGGGGCGTGACCTGCACCGCTTCATAGACCGGCGCGCGTAGTACCGCTCTCAGGTATTCCGCCCCCTCCGGGGCGGCGGATAAGGGTTGTGACTCGGCCATCATTAGCCCCCCAGTTTAGATTTATCGCGCACCGCGCCTTTATCTGCACTGGTGGCAAGACTCGCGTAAGCGCGCAGGGCGAAGGAGACTTCACGCTGACGATCTTTCGGCGTCCAGGCTTTGTCGCCGCGGGCTTCCTGCGCCTCACGACGGGCCGCAATCTCCTGGTCACTCAGCTTCAGCTGAATGCCGCGGTTCGGAATGTCGATTTCGATCAGGTCGCCATCTTCGATGATCGCGATATTGCCGCCGCTTGCCGCTTCTGGCGAGACGTGACCAATGGAGAGGCCTGACGTGCCGCCAGAGAATCGACCATCGGTGATCAGCGCGCAGGCTTTGCCGAGGCCCATCGATTTCAGGAAGGTGGTCGGGTAGAGCATCTCCTGCATGCCCGGACCGCCTTTCGGCCCTTCGTAGCGAATGACCACCACGTCGCCTTCCACCACTTTGCCGCCGAGGATAGCGTCTACCGCTTCGTCCTGGCTTTCATACACTTTTGCCGGGCCGGTAAATTTCAGGATGCTGTCGTCCACGCCTGCGGTTTTCACAATGCAGCCATTTTCCGCGAAGTTACCGTACAGCACGGCCAGACCGCCGTCTTTGCTGTAGGCATGTTCCAGCGAGCGAATGCAGCCTTCGGCGCGATCGTCATCCAGCGTGTCCCAGCGGCAATCCTGCGAGAACGCCTGGGTGGTACGGATGCCCGCCGGACCGGCGCGATACATGTTTTTCACCGCGTCGTCTTTGGTCAGCATCACGTCGTACTGCTCCAGCGACTCCGGCAGCGTCAGGCCGAGCACGTTTTTCACGTCGCGGTTCAGCAGCCCGGCGCGATCCAGCTCGCCGAGAATACCAATCACGCCACCCGCACGGTGGACATCTTCCATGTGGTACTTCTGGGTACTCGGCGCGACTTTACACAGCTGCGGCACTTTGCGGGAGAGCTTGTCGATGTCGCTCATGGTGAAGTCGATTTCAGCTTCCTGCGCGGCGGCCAGCAGGTGCAGAACGGTGTTGGTGGAACCGCCCATGGCGATATCCAGCGTCATGGCGTTTTCGAACGCCGCTTTGCTGGCGATGTTACGCGGCAGCGCGCTGGCGTCGTCCTGCTCGTAGTAGCGTTTGGTCAGCTCAACGATGCGCTTGCCCGCGTTAAGGAACAGCTGTTTACGGTCGGCGTGGGTCGCCAGCAGCGAGCCGTTACCCGGCTGAGAAAGACCCAGCGCTTCGGTCAGGCAGTTCATGGAGTTGGCGGTGAACATCCCGGAACAGGAGCCGCAGGTCGGGCACGCGGAGCGTTCCACCTGGTCGCTCTGCTCGTCAGTGACTTTCGGATCCGCGCCCTGGATCATCGCATCGACCAGGTCGAGCTTGATGATTTTGTCGGAGAGCTTGGTTTTCCCCGCTTCCATTGGGCCACCAGAAACGAAGATCACCGGAATGTTCAGGCGCAGGGAAGCCATCAGCATCCCCGGGGTGATTTTGTCGCAGTTGGAGATACAGACCATCGCATCGGCGCAGTGGGCATTAACCATGTACTCCACCGAGTCGGCGATCAGCTCGCGCGACGGCAGTGAATAGAGCATTCCCCCGTGGCCCATTGCGATACCGTCATCCACCGCAATGGTGTTGAACTCTTTCGCCACGCCGCCGGAGGCTTCGATTTGCTCGGCAACCAGCTTGCCGAGATCGCGCAGGTGCACGTGGCCCGGTACAAACTGGGTGAAGGAGTTCACCACGGCGATAATTGGCTTGCCGAAATCGGCGTCGGTCATTCCGGTGGCGCGCCACAGTGCGCGGGCACCCGCCATATTACGGCCGTGGGTGGTGGTGGCTGAACGATACTTAGGCATGCTTTATTTACTCCCGTCTGACTATTTAATGGGACGGTGCGTGCCGTCCCAAATTTATATTTAGTGATTAACCTGATCCAACCAGCCGTATTTGTCTTCTGTTTCGCCGGTGAACAGGCCGAAGAAGGCTTGCTGAATGCGTTTGGTGACCGGGCCACAGCGGCCTTCGCCCACCTGAATGCCGTCTACGCTACGCACCGGCGTAATTTCAGCCGCGGTACCGGACATGAACACTTCGTCAGCCAGGTACAGGGATTCGCGGGACAGTACCTGCTCGCGCACTTCGATACCCAGATCTTTTGCCAGCTTGATGATGGCGTCGCGGGTGATGCCCGGCAGCGCGGACGAAGTGAACGGCGGGGTGAACAGAATGCCGTCTTTCACTTCAAACAGGTTTTCGCCCGCACCTTCGGAGATGTAGCCATTCACATCCAGCGCGATACCTTCCTGATAGCCGTGACGGCGCGCTTCGCTGCCGACCAGCAGTGAGGAAAGGTAGTTACCGCCCGCTTTAGCCGCAGTCGGGATAGTGTTTGGCGCCACGCGGTTCCAGGAAGAAACCATTGCGTCGATCCCCTGATCCAGCGCTTCCGCGCCCAGGTAGGCGCCCCACGGGAACGCGGCAATGATCACATCGGTGTTATAGCCGGCGGGCGGGTTCACGCCCATGCCAACGTCGCCCACGAACACCAGCGGACGAATATAGGCGCTGGTCAGTTTGTTCTGGCGAATCACCTCGCGGCAGGCTTCCATCAGCTCATCAACGCTTTGGGAGACCGGGAAACGATAAATTTTGGCTGAGTCATGCAGACGCTGCATGTGTTCGCGATGGCGGAACACCACTGGCCCTTTGTGAGAATCGTAGCAACGGATCCCTTCAAACACGGAGGTGCCGTAGTGCAGCGCGTGGGACATCACGTGAACTTTCGCGTCTTCCCAGCGAACCATCTCACCATTGAACCAAATGTAATCAGCTTTTTTTGTCGTCATTTTTTCGTCCTGTCACGCTTAAGCGCGGATTTGTTGTGATGTGGTTGTGCTCTGGCAGATGGCAACATGGGCAACGTCTACCAGTTTTGATAACTGACTAAACAGTAAGTCGACCGGCCGCGGGCTGGCAACGGTTAATTCGATACTGATGTTCTGCGCGTCGGTGGCCGTTTCCATATTCATAGAGCAAATCTGAAAGCCACGGTGGCGAACCACGCGCAATACGCGTTCTAACGTTTCCGGGTTGAAGCGAGCCTGCACGGCGACCTGATGTTGCATCATGATAATTTCTCCAGCATTTGTGAGTTACTGGCACCGGGCGGTACCAACGGCCAGACGTTCTCAAGCTCGTCGATTGAGACATGAAGCAGGTATGGCCCTTCGCTTGACAGCATGGTGTCGAGTGCCGCTTCAACCTGGTCTTTACGGGTGATGTGCTGGCCAGGAATGCCAAAGGCGCTGGCCAGGGTGAGGAAATCGGGGTTATCGGTCAGGGTCGTTTCGCTGTAACGCTCCTGGAAGAACAGCTGCTGCCACTGGCGAACCATGCCTAAACGCTGGTTATCGAGCAAGACGATCTTCAGCGGTAACTGCTTACGCTTCACGGTGCCGAGCTCCTGGACGTTCATCATGAAGGAGCCGTCACCGGAGATACAGATAACGGTATCGTTCGGGCGGGCAACCTGTGCGCCCACGGCAGCGGGCAGACCGAAGCCCATCGTCCCTAACCCGCTCGAGGTGATAAAGTTCTCCGGGCGGGTGTAGGTCATGTGCTGGGCTGACCACATCTGATGCTGGCCGACATCCGTCGTTACCACGCTGTCTGCGGGTTTACGGTCTGACAGCTGTTTCAACAGCAGCGGCGCATAGATGGCGTCGCCTGGGTGATCGTAACGCCACGCGTGTTCAGTACGCATATCAGCGGTGTGCTGACGCCATGGGTTGATATCCAGCGGCTGCTCCAGCGCCGGTAACAGCGCGTTAAGATCGCCCTGCAACGCGACATGCGCCTGACGCAGTTTGCTCATCTCCGCCGGGTCGATGTCCATATGGATCACTTTGGCGTTCGGCGCGAAGGTATTCAGCTTGCCGGTAACGCGGTCGTCAAAACGTGCGCCGACGGCGATAAGCAAGTCGCAATCCTGCACCGCCAGGTTTGCCGCTTTGGTACCATGCATCCCCAGCATGCCGAGGTAGTACGGGTAATCTGCCTCTACCGCACCGAGACCTTTCAGCGTGCAGGTGGCGGGCATTTGCGTGGTCGCAATGAACGCGCGAAGCGCCGGAACAGCCTGCGCCATGCCCACGCCGCCGCCTACGTACAGCATCGGTTGTTTGGCCTGCGCCATCATCTGACGCGCCTCTTCCACCTCTGCATGCGGGAACGCATTATCGCTTTCCACGGTAGAGAAATGCGGCTCCAGTTCGCCGAGTGCAACCTGGATATCTTTCGGGATATCAACCAGAACCGGGCCAGGACGGCCAGAGCTGGCAACCTCGAACGCTTCGGCCATCACACGCGGCAGCTCTTCGAGAGACTGAACGAGGAAGCTGTGTTTGGTGCAGGCCAGCGATAAACCGAGCACATCCACTTCCTGGAAAGCATCGGTGCCGATGAATGGAGAGGCCACCTGGCCGGTGATCGCCACCACGGGTACGGAATCGAGCAGCGCGTCAGCCAGGCCGGTGATCAGGTTCGTTGCGCCGGGACCTGAGGTGGCCATACAGACGCCAGTTTTACCGGTCGCACGGGCATAACCGATGGCGGCCATCGCTGCGCCCTGCTCGTGTCGGCACAACAGGTGTTCCACGCCGCCGTCATACAGTGCATCGTAAATCGGCATAATTGCGCCACCCGGATAACCGAATACGGTTTCGACTCCCTGCGCGCGCAACGCATGTACTACCCATTGTGCCCCATTCATAGTTAGTTCCCCGTCATAAATCTGGAGAAACAGAATTTTGTGCTAGTCGTCATTCTCTGCTCCTCATTTAAGTTTTTTAGTCATAAAAAAACCCCCGGACCTTTCGGTGCGGGGGTCTTAGTTCGTTAAGGCTTGATTTCTAAGCCTTTCCTCGTCCAAGTGCAGCCCCGCACGGTGGGATAATAATCACCACCACGCTAATCACGACCAGGCTAATCACTCGTAGAAGGGCTGTCATTTTCAGTTCTTTTTGCATCTTGTTCGAAGGAATACCTAAAGAGTTACCACAGATATTTCATCTGACACAAGATTTTTTTATGACCTATATCTGTAGCATGCGAACTATTTCTTTCAAAATCGTTGTTTTATATAGGGAAAAAATAGAAATGAAGATTTTTCATTTTTTTGTCCTGTTTCATCAGGCAAGGCGCGCATGATTTCTTTTCTGCGAGGCCAATTCCACCCACATGTAATGATTACATTTTGCCGCTAAAAGGCTGGAACGAGCGCCGTAATTCAGTGAATTAGTGCTAAACAGGAAAAAATGATGCTGGCATAGTCACCGCCAAGGAGGGCTTATGTCATTGTCAGTTGTTTATACACGCGCGGCCATCGGTGTGAAGGCACCGCTTATTTCTGTAGAGGTTCATTTAAGTAATGGACTGCCCGGACTGACGCTGGTCGGCTTACCAGAAACGACCGTTAAAGAGGCGAGGGATCGCGTGCGCAGCGCAATTATTAATAGCGGTTATGCTTTTCCGGCGAAGAAGATCACCATTAACCTTGCGCCCGCCGATTTGCCAAAGGAGGGAGGGCGATATGATTTACCTATTGCTATAGCGCTTCTCGCGGCTTCTGAACAGCTCAATACGCCAGGGCTAAGCTCGTGTGAGTTCGTGGGTGAATTAGCGCTTACAGGCGCGTTAAGAGGCGTTCCCGGAGCAATCTCGGGTGCGCTTGAAGCCATACGCGCGGGAAGACAAATCATTGTGGCCAATGAAAATGCCTCTGAAGTAAGCCTTATCGCCGAAAAGGGGTGTCTTGTCGCGGGACATTTGCAAGAGGTTTGCGCCTGGCTGGAAGGCCGACACGAGCTTGCCGAGCCGCAGGAGAATGACGAGGTGGCGCCAGCTTCGCCCGAGGATCTCAGCGATATTATGGGTCAGGAACAGGGTAAACGGGCGTTAGAGATAACGGCCGCGGGTGGGCATAACCTGTTACTGATAGGTCCGCCAGGCACGGGGAAAACGATGCTGGCGAGCAGATTGAGCGGCCTGTTGCCACCCCTCAATAATCATGAAGCACTGGAAAGCGCCGCGATATTTAGCCTGGTCAGTTCTACCTCGCTGCATAAACAGTGGCGCCGCCGTCCTTTCCGCTCTCCACACCACAGTGCGTCTCTTACCGCGATGGTGGGCGGGGGTTCGATCCCCGGACCGGGTGAAATCTCACTGGCGCACAACGGCATTTTGTTTCTGGATGAATTGCCAGAGTTTGAACGCCGCGTGCTGGATGCATTGCGGGAGCCGATTGAATCCGGCGAAATCCATTTGTCTCGTACACGGGCCAAAATAAGCTACCCTGCGCAGTTTCAGCTAGTCGCGGCGATGAACCCTAGCCCTACGGGTCATTATCAGGGCAATCATAACCGCTGTACGCCGGAGCAGACGCTGCGCTATCTGAGTAAGCTGTCTGGCCCCTTCCTCGACCGTTTTGATTTATCTCTCGAGATCCCCCTGCCCCCGCCCGGTCTGCTGAGGCAAACCGGTATTAGGGGCGAAAGCTCAGCAACTGTGCGTGAACGGGTTATTGCGGCGCAGGCGCGGCAGTATGCTCGTCAGAACAGGCTGAATGCCCGGCTGGATAACAGCGGGATCCGACAGTTTTGTTCTCTCAACGCTGAAGATGCAGGCTGGCTGGAAGAGACACTGACGCGGTTTGGGCTATCCATTCGCGCGTGGCAGCGTTTGTTGAAAGTAGCGCGCACGGTCGCCGACGTGGAGGGCTGCCCCGGAATAGAGAGGCGGCATTTGCAGGAGGCATTAAGTTACCGTGCGATCGATCGGCTGCTGTTGCATCTGCAAAAAATGCTGGCGTAAAAAAAGGGGCCGTAGCCCCTTCTCTTCTTAATCGTCAGACTCGGTGTAGTCTTCTGCACCTTCCATCTGCGGCTTACCGCCAGACAGCGTATGGAAACGCTTAGGACGCTTAATGCGAGCCATATACTTGATCCATACACGTTCTGCATCAGACTGCGGCTCACGCTCACCACGGCAAACAGAGACAAACTGTTTTTCATCTTCGGTTGCCGGTTCACGTTTACCCAGATCCAGCTCGTTAAAGGCATAACCATGGCGCTCAAGAAGTTGAGCTTCTTTGATAGTGAAATCGCCGTGACGAGAGAACCCGCGCGGGTAATGTTTATTGTCGAAAAAACGATTAGTCGTCGTAAAGCTTTCCGCCATCCTACACGCTCCTAATTCTTTGGCCGAGCTATTTATGGCGCGGAGTATTAGTTACGCTTGACAGAGTGTAAAACAAAACATTTAAATCATAACGACAAATAATTTTGTGGAGAAAGATGTGGATACGGAATTGCTAAAAACTTTCCTCGAAGTGAGCAGAACGCGACACTTTGGGCGAGCAGCTGAAGCCCTCTACCTGACGCAGTCAGCAGTCAGTTTTCGTATTCGACAGCTGGAAAATCAACTGGGTGTGAACCTTTTTACCCGCCATCGCAACAATATTCGTTTAACTCCGGCTGGTGAAAAGCTGTTGCCTTATGCAGAAACCCTGATGAATACCTGGCAGGCAGCGCGAAAGGAGGTTGCGCACACCTCCCGGCATAATGAATTCTCGATCGGTGCCAGCGCATCGCTATGGGAATGCATGCTCAGCCAATGGCTTATGCGGCTATATCGCACACACAACCATCTGCAATTTGAGGCGAGGATTGCGCAACGTCAGTCGCTGGTTAAGCAACTCCACGAGCGGCAGCTTGATCTGCTGATCACCACAGAAGCCCCCAAGATGGACGAATTTAGCAGCCAGATTGTTGGACAGTTTAGCCTGGCGCTCTATGCATCGGAGCCTGCAATGATGAAGGCCGACCTGAATTATTTACGCCTGGAATGGGGGCCTGATTTTCAGCAACACGAGACGGGGTTAATTGCCAGCGATGATATCCCGCAGCTCACGACAAGCTCTGCGGAGATCGCATGCCAGCATCTTCCCGCATTGAAAGGCTGTACCTGGTTACCTGTTCGCTGGGCGGATAATAAACCCGCACTCCATGTTGTCACCGATTCGACAACGCTCTCCAGGCCGCTGTATGCCATTTGGCTGCAAAACAGCGATAAGCAGTCGCAGATAAAAGATCTGTTAAAAACCAGCATACTGGATTAACGCAACAGCCTGCGGAAACGCAGGCTGCTTATTCTTCAGGAAGGTGTTGAGCTGTTTTGCAGGCAAAAAAAATCCTTTGCCGAAGCAAAGGATTCTATATGGCAGGGGCGGAGAGACTCGAACTCGCGACACCCGGTTTTGGAGACCGGTGCTCTACCAACTGAGCTACGCCCCTAAAGTTTTTGCCATTAAGCCTGCCGGAAGGGCAGGCTTAATGTCTTAATAAGTGGCGGAACGGACGGGACTCGAACCCGCGACCCCCTGCGTGACAGGCAGGTATTCTAACCGAC
>NZ_JBMKIP010000011.1:0-103122 GCF_049236825.1 Enterobacter cloacae complex sp. SHL001 | reverse complement strand
ACCGAGGCATCGCTGAAAGCCCTCAGTTATTCTGAGGCAACGTTATAGCTTTTGCTTTCAAATTACTGGGGTAGCCTCTCCCCACGGGGAGAGGGCACAAACATCAAAAACGGTTTTGCGTTTATTCCGACCAGAGCCACGCCGCGCCGCGCACTCCGCTGGAATCTCCGTGGACGGCTTTGCGGATCGGCGTTTCGCACTCGCCGCCAAATACCCACTGTTTCACCAGCGTTGGCACCGTGGCGTACAGCCGGTCGACGTTGCTCATGCCGCCGCCCAGTACAATCACGTCGGGATCAAGAATATTGATCACATGCGCCAGTGACTTAGCCAGCCGCATTTCGTAGCGGCTGAGCGCCAGTTCAGCCACCGGATCCTGCTCCTCAACCAGACGCATAATCTCGTTACCTTTCAGCGGCTGACCGCTCAGACGATGATAATCGGTGGCAAACCCCGTGCCGGAAATAAAGGTCTCAATACAGCCCTGCTTGCCACAGTAGCACGGTACTTCGGCGCGGTATTTGAGTTCATCTTCGTCCATCCACGGCAACGGATTGTGTCCCCACTCGCCCGCGGTGCCGTTGCTGCCAATATGCGAGCGCCCACCGAAGGCCACGCCCGCCCCGCAGCCGGTGCCGATAATGACCGCAAATACGGTCTGCGCGCCAGCCGCTGCGCCATCCACGGCCTCAGACACCGCCAGGCAGTTGGCATCATTCGCCAGACGCACCTCCCGGTTCAGGCGTTGGCTTAAGTCTTTATCAAACGGCTGACCGTTGAGCCAGGTGGAGTTGGCGTTTTTCACCACGCCGGTATACGGCGAAATGGAGCCGGGGATCCCCATCCCGACCGTGCCCGTCTCGCCCGTTGCCTGCTCTGCCATATCGACCAGGCGGGCAATCGTCTCTATGGTCTGGTGATAATCATCGCGCGGCGTAGGCAGACGGTGGCGAAACAGTTGCTCCCCCTGCTCGCTCAGCGCAATAACTTCTGTTTTGGTGCCGCCCAAATCAATCCCAATACGCACAAGACACTCCTCATTATTTTGATTATCAACAGAGTAGAAGCCCGCTTCCCGATTAGCAATGCAAGCGATGCGACAATTCGTTATCATGCCCGCTGATTTAACGACAAGGCCGTGGAAATTATCATGCTGTGGTTCAAAAATTTGATGGTTTACCGTCTCAGCCGCGACGTTTCGCTGCGTGCAGAAGAGATGGAAAAACAGTTAGCCGCTTACTCCTTTACCCCTTGCGGTAGCCAGGATATGGCAAAAACCGGCTGGGTTCCGCCAATGGGTTCTCAAAGCGATGCGCTGACCCACGCCAGCAGCACGGGGCAAATCATCGTTTGCGCCCGTAAAGAAGAGAAGATCCTGCCGACGCCCGTGGTTAAGCAGGCGCTCGAAGCGAAGATCTTCAAGCTGGAAGCTGAACAGGGCCGTAAGCTTAAAAAAACCGAAAAAGATTCGCTGAAGGATGAAGTGCTGCACTCGCTGCTGCCGCGCGCTTTTAGCCGCTTTAGCCAGACCATGATGTGGATCGACACCGTGAACGGGCTGATCATGGTGGACTGCGCCAGCGCCAAAAAAGCGGAAGATACGCTGGCGCTGCTGCGTAAGAGCCTTGGCTCATTACCGGTAGTACCGCTGGCGCTGGAAACGCCGATTGAGCTGACCCTGACCGAGTGGGTGCGCAGCGGGACTGCCGCGCAGGGCTTCCAGATCCTTGATGAAGCAGAGCTGAAAGCGCTGCTGGAAGATGGCGGCGTGATCCGCGCGAAGAAACAGGATCTGGTGAGCGACGAAATCGCCGTGCACATTGAAGCGGGCAAAGTGGTGACCAAACTGGCACTCGACTGGCAGCAGCGCATTCAGTTTGTGATGTGTGATGACGGCTCCGTGAAGCGCCTTAAGTTCTGCGATGAACTGCGCGATCAGAACGAAGATATCGACCGCGAAGATTATGCTCAGCGCTTTGACGCAGACTTTATCCTGATGACCGGCGAGCTGGCGGCGTTAATTCAGAACCTGGTGGAAGGTCTCGGCGGCGAAGCGCAGCGCTGACAGGCAAAACGCAGGCCGGGTAAGCGAATGCGCCACCCGGCATGCTTTTATTTCAGATAGCGGCACAGATAAGAGGTTGGCTCTGCAACCTGCAAATGGAACTCGCTGTGGCCCGGCACGTTGAAGACCTGCCCGGCACTATAGACTTTCCACTCCGTTTCACCCGGCAGCAGGACGTTCAGCGCGCCGCTGACCACCGTCATCTCTTCCGCTTCTGCGGTGCCAAAGGTGTATTCCCCTTCCGCCATTACGCCGACACTGGCGCGGCCAGTGCTGCTGCTGGTAAAACCAATGGATTTCACTTTACCGGAAAAGTATTCGTTACTTTGAAGCATGAACTGGCCCTTATATTTATTGAGAAAAATCCACTATAGGGGCCATGCTCATGACCTGTCACGCAAAATCATTACACCAGTAATTCTGACGCCAGGCGCGCCATCAGGACGTTAGAGAGCAGCACCGGAACATCCAGCGCCTTTTGCAGTAAATCACGATGCCGCTGATGGAAGCCCAGGCAGTCGAGCATCAGGACATCCGCCCCTCTGTCGATCAACTCCTGCCCGGCCGCAATCAGCTTCGCTTCGCTGTCCCAGAACGGGTTTGCCAGTGCGTACAGCGGGGTGTGCTCCAGCGCGGCCCACTTCACCGTCTGGTTATCCAGCAGTTCCTCAACGGGAACGATGACCCCAACCTGATGACCATCAACAATTGAGGCCACCAGCGGAGGGATAATCCGCATCGGTTCGAGCAGAATGGCATTACGCGCGCTGAGCCCTTTAACGGGTGCCGTGCTCATCAGCAAAATAACGTCATAGTCCTGATTGTCGAGCACTTCGATCACGCCCTGTAGCGCGCGCTCGATTTTCTGGCGCGACACATGCGCCAGTTTACCGTCACTGAGTAACGTTGCCAGGGGATCTTCCCCCTCTCCGACCGCGTAGTCTTCCATGACCTCTTCCCGACTGAGCTTCCCTAACAGACTGAGATGCGTAATTTGTTGTTCAGAGACATGCTCGGTTAAGAGCGGTAATACTTCGCTTACAGGCACCACACCAATCGTGAGGATCGCCAACGTCGCCTTCATTTTGATCGCCTTCCGTTACTACCACAACTGCCACATAAGTACAGGCTCACTACGCTGCACTGTTCATTTTTTCAACAAAACAGCACCAAGGGTAGCAGGGGATCTCTACACCGTAATGTAAAGATCGACTGGCCTTTCCGAATCCACCTGTAATAACTAAATATTAACTGCTGCTTAACATCAGCGATATGTTAAAAGTGTGATTCAGGCACGGTTGTAACGAATTCGGATTCCTGTCAGGACTTCTCAGGATCCTCATAGCGCCGTTTTGCATCCAGCGCTTCCTGTTCGGTTTCATGTTCGCTGATCAGCGAATCAGGTTTAGGGTGATCGGCACGCAGCTGGTACCAGGTTACGGTCTGATCGCCGTTACCTTTTTCAACGGTAACGATGCGGGCTTCACGTGGATAGGGAGGTCTGGTTGGCATAGCTCATCCTTTTTTTATGTCTGAGCTATGAGTATAGACGGCTGTTAGCTGGCGCAAGCCAAACGCAGGGCGGTAATAATCTGAATCGCAACTTTCTCGGGTGACGCCGACGCATCTACAACGTGGTGTGCCGCCTCGCGGTACAGTGCATCGCGTTCGGCGAGGACGTCGCTGACCTCTTCACTCAGCGGTTTCGCGGTCAGCGCCGGGCGCTGTCCCTCTTCCGGAAACGCCTCCAGCCGCCCCACCAGCGTAGAGACCGGGGCACAGAGGTAGATCACGACACCCTTTTCGCGCATAAACTGGCGGTTATACGGTGCCAGAATAATGCCCCCACCGGTCGCGATCACGGTTGACGGCGCGGTCACCGCTTCCAGCGTGGCTGTTTCACGCGCACGAAAGCTCTCCCAACCCTCATCCTCAACGATATCGGCGATGGTCTTACCGGCATTCTCCTGGAGCCAATGGTCAGTATCGACAAACTGACTCTGGCACAGACGCGCCAGCTCCAGACCAACGGTGGTTTTCCCACAGCCGCGAGGGCCAACTAAAAAGATGGGTGGGTTCATAACCAGGTGTTCCCCTTGCTGCCGGATAACTGAAGGCTGTAAAGAAATGATTGCAGTAGATGTTGCGCTAACTTTACTGCAAAGCGGTACGGAATGACAAGCCTGTGGAAGCCACACTGTACCACAAAACCGCCCGGAGGTGGGCTACGCCGGGCGGCGCTTCACTTCCAGCAGCCATTTATCCAGCTCGGCGGCAAACTGCTGGCGATCGCGCTGCGACAGGCTGTCCGGCCCACCGGTTTGCACGCCGCTGGAACGAAGCGTATCCATAAAATCACGCATGGTGAGCTTCTCCCGGATCGTTGCCGGCGAATAGCGTTCTCCGCGCGGGTTCAGCGCCGCCGCCCCTTTCGCCAGTACATCGGCAGCCAGCGGGATATCCGCGGTGATCACCAGATCTCCTGCGTCACACAGGCGTACTATCTCGTTATCCGCCACGTCAAACCCGGCCGGAACGCGCAGAGAACGGATGTATCTGGAGGGCGGCACGCGGATATTCTGGTTCGCCACCAGCGTCAGCGGCATCTGCACGCGCTCGGCAGCACGAAATAAAATCTCTTTGATGACATTCGGACACGCGTCCGCATCAACCCAAATCGCCATAGTCTCTCCCCATTATGATTCTGGTGACTATTGTCGCCTGCATTTCGTTGTTAAGCTATCAATGAGAGATAACAACGCATAAAAACGGAGAGACGTGATGGATAAGAAAATCGGGTTTATCGGCTGCGGAAATATGGGCAAAGCTATCCTCGGCGGACTGATTGCCAGCGGGCAGGTGCTGCCGGGGCAGATTTGGGTCTATACCCCATCCCCGGATAAAGTCGCGGCGCTGCGTGATGAGTATGGTGTCAACGCTGCCGAAAGCGCACAGGACGTGGCTCAGGTGGCGGATATTGTCTTTGGCGCCGTTAAGCCGAATATCATGATTAAAGTCCTGAGCGAGATCACCTCCAGCCTTAACAAAGAGACCCTGGTGGTATCGATTGCCGCAGGCGTGACCCTCGATCAGCTCGCCCGCGCGCTGGGCCACGACCGTAAGATTGTTCGCGCCATGCCAAACACCCCGTCGCTGGTGAATGCCGGTATGACATCCGTTACCCCGAACGCGCTGGTCACATCTGAAGACGTGGCGGATGTACTGAATATTTTCCGCTGCTTCGGCGAAGCGGAAGTGATTGCCGAACCGATGATCCACCCGGTAGTCGGCGTGAGCGGCTCTGCCCCGGCGTATGTCTTTATGTTTATCGAAGCCATGGCCGATGCCGCCGTACTGGGTGGAATGCCGCGCGCGCAGGCCTACAAATTTGCAGCGCAGGCGGTGATGGGTTCGGCCAAAATGGTGCTGGAAACGGGTAAACATCCGGGCGAACTGAAAGATATGGTGTGCTCACCGGGGGGCACAACCATTGAAGCCGTGCGCGTGCTGGAAGATCGCGGGTTCCGCTCCGCCGTGATCGAGGCGATGGAAAAATGCATGGAAAAATCAGAGAAGCTCAGTAAGTCCTGATGCGCTACGCCGGGCGTCAGGCGGCCACTTCGGTGCGGCCCCGTCCGGCATTTTTGGCTTTATAGAGGGCCACGTCCGCCGCCTTTAGCCATTCACGATAGTGGGTGAACTGCGCCCCCCAGGGGGCAACCCCAACGCTGATACACAACCTCGCCATAGGTGCTCCGTGCAGCGGCATGTTGACCAGCCGTTCGTGGACGCGCGACATCGCTGCAATCGCGCTGTCGGCAGGCGTGCCGGACATGATCACCGCGAACTCATCCCCGCCAAAACGGCCAATATAATCGCCTGAGCGCAGGGTCAGCTGAAGCTGGCGCGTGATGGCGACAATCGCTTCATCCCCCACGTCATGCCCCCAGGTGTCGTTGATCGTCTTGAAGTGATCGATATCGATGAGCAGTATCGTCGCCTGTCGATGGCTGCGACGGCAGGCCTCAAATTCGTTACGCAGCAGCGTTTCCCAGTGACGGCGATTGAACACGCCGGTCATTCCGTCGCGGGTACTCATCAGCTCAAGCCGACGCTTATGCTCTGCCAGACGGATCGCCGTGCGGTGGCTGAGCCAGGCAAACAGTATGGGATAGACCACCAGCACGGGGAGCGTCAGCCACAACGCCAGCGGTTCAGAGGTCAATACCACAGGAGTACCCGTGGATTGCACGGTCAACAGGGCAGACAGGGCAAGTAGCGCGAGTCCTGTCAGAAATAACCGGCATCCCCCCGATCCCATCATATTCATGCCGATCATCACGATCAGCGCCGCCGTTGGTAGCGCATTGAACCCTGTTAGCCCCATCCAGACACCGGCAATAATGGCATCGATTTTCAGATTAACAATTTCACTGCTGTGGGGTTCAGCCGAACGAAAAGCCAGCTGCCAGGCCAGATGGGGCCAGACAAAGACCCAGCCCACCAGCAATAACCACCAGACGCCGGAAAGAAACTGGCTCACCAGAACGCTGGCAAGCGGAACAAATAGCGCCGCCAGACCAACGATGCGTGCCAGCCGTATTCGCCGGGCAAATCGCAGACCGGAACGGTATGAATCATCCTGAGAAAGCTGCTGGTGCCACGCTTCCCGAATGTTCTCGTGATTGTCATAAAACTCATCATTCATCATTTTTGGGAATATTCTGAAACATTTTCCCAAATTATAGAGAGGGGGATAGCGGGGAAAGTATGAAATTTTGGGTGAGCCACAGCCGTGACTCACCCGTTAGCACTACGCCTGTTTTTTGAGGCACGCGCTCATAAACTTGCTGCGATCGTCGCCTTTCAGCATCTGCTGTGTCGCCTGGGCGTTACACTCACGCATTTTTTGCTGCTGTGGGGTCAGGCTTTTTTCACCGGGTTTAGCCGCACCATTTTTAAGGCAGTCGCTCATGTACGTTTTACGGGCATCCCCTTTCAGGCTTTGCGATGTCGCCTGTTGGTTACAGGTCGTCATGCGCTGCTGCTGGGGCGTTAACGTTTTCTCTTCCGCGTGTGCTGAGGCGATCAGACACAGGCCAGAGAGCAGGGTAACCAGTATTGTTGTTTTCATTGCACCATCCTTTATGTGAAGTTCCACGTTAAGTCTGGCTCGTTACGGGAAAAAAACCACCCTGCGACTCTGATTTTCGCCGGGCTCTGCGGTTATTTCAGCCCTGTATCGGCACAATATTCATTAACCGGTTTCGCCGGGGGGGAGGCGGTAATTAATAACAGAAATTATGCGGTGAAAGGTGTGCTCTGTCTCAATTTAATTTTCCCTGCATAAATGTGTAAAAATAAAAACAGAGCGACGCCAGGCATCCTGCATGACAATTCTGTGACACGTCATTTCACCTCAGACAGGTTAGCTGCGAGGATGCCTTAAAAGCTTCTTTACGTATTGCTGAAGCAGCTCCGCATCTTCCGCAGGCACCTGGGAATCAGGACGCGCTTTTTCCAGCGCGCCTTCAACGTTGTCGATCAACGCCTCCTGCTCCGGTTTTGCCATCTGTCGCAGCAGCGCCGTCACAACGATTTCCAGCGCCTCGACCTGGGCAACCAGCTCTTTCGACTCTTCTTCCTTTTGGGCAAGCTTAACCAACAACTCAGCAATGAGATTTTTCATGGTGCTATTTCCTTATGTGATTTCCCCTGAAATTAACACCCTCTCTGAATAATGAAAAGCATGGATTGGCTTTATCTTATGCAAAAGTGACATCGCTGCCAAAAAAGATATTTCAGCGCGAAAGCGAAACGTTTTCCTGAAAGAAAGGCGCCGCATTTCGTTATATAAAAATGCGGCGTTCATAAGAATAAATAATATATTATCGTGTTTACCGGGCCGACTTTGCCTCAGCGATTCGCCTGCGGCGTCGCAAGGCAAAGGCCAGTTGAATAATATTCAGCAGGACCACCACCGCCGTCGCGGCAAATACCCAGCGGAAACCCGCCATCGCCGAGACCGAGGCGCCGATAAGCGGGCCTGCTACGTTGCCTAAATACATGAACGACTGGTTGTAGCCAAAAATGCGGCCGGTTACCTGGTCACTGGAATATTTCACCAGCAGCGTCTGAACAGCGGGCAGCATGGCGCCATCCGCGAAGCCAAGCAGGAAGCGCAGGATGCCGAGCTGAAGAGGTGTGGTGACGAATGACATGGCAAAGAAAAGGATCACCGCAATGATGAGCGTTGCCATCAGAATACGTGCCGTACCGATCCTGTCGCCCAGTTTCCCCAGACGCGGAGCAGACATCAGCGCCGACACGCCCGGCACCGCGGCAATCATCCCGCTCAGAAAAGCAATGTTGCTGCTGTCCGGCGCCATCGACTTGATAAACAGCGCCAGAATCGGCCCTACCGAACCGTTACAGAGCTGGATCACCATCGTCGTCACAAAGAGGCTAATCATCAGGCCAGGATAAGGCAGCGAGGCGAAAACCGCTTTTCCGCTCAGGCGTTCGGATTTACTGACAACAGGCCGCCCGCCCTCTTTAATCAGAAAAAGGGTGACCAGAAAGCTGATCGTTAGCAGGATCGCGGTAATGATAAAGACCGCACGCAGCCCGACATGGTCCGCCAGGAAGCCGCCGAGCAGCGGGCCGCCAATGACCCCGCTGATCTGGGCCGTGGAAAGCGTGCTGAGCGCCCAGCCGCTTCGCTCACGCGGTACCTGTGAGGCCACCAGCGCCATGGCATTCGGAATGTAACCGGAGGTCAGCCCCATTATCGCCCGCAGAATAAACAGCTGCCAGACGTTGGTGGCGAAGGCCTGGAGCAAAATGGCTATCGCCATCCCCAGCGAGGCGCGGAGCAGCATCAACTTGCGCCCCTTGCGATCCGCCAGGCTGCCCCACATCGGCGACACAATGGCGGAGACCAGAAACGTCACGCTGAACGTCAGGCCGGACCACATCGAGAGCGCTTCATGGGAAGTCACTCCCAGCTGCGACACATACAGCGGCAGGAAGGGCAATATCTGGCTGATAGCCAGTCCGGTGAAGAAGCAGCCGAACCAGACTGAAATGAGATTAACTTTCCAGGATTCCATAACAGAAATAGTCTTCATTTTTAGGCGAATTCGCCGACAGATTAGCAAGTTACGCGCAATGACATAGCGCCAGAGATGCGGCCTTGCAGACTTTGGTGTTTTATCTTCCCAGTCATCATATTTGTGAAATAAGTCACAATTTATCCATTTTTTGGCGGAAGATTATGCTTCATCGACATAATCCATAGCCGCGCATCCCCAGATGGAAATGGTTGGCATGGGCGGCATTATAGTCCGGCCCCAGACCGTTACCGTAATAGCCACAGCTTGCCGAGAGCAGGGCCTGTAGCCAGGGCTGCGTCTTTTCCGCTTTCCAGCCGTTCAGGACGGTAACGCGCTGTCCATTTGCCAGCCTGAAAGCGCTGATATCCAGCGCATCCGCCGTGGCATGTTCGCTGCGCCGCGCATCCGGGCGGCTGTAGATATTGCGGCAGGCGAAGCTGCCCAGATGTTCAATACGCGTAAGCTCGCTTCCGGTCCAGGTTTTGGTGAGCGGTCGGGCCTGCTGGCTGACAAACAGCGCAGAACTTAACGCCAGCGGACAACTGGCCAGAAAGCTGCTGTTCAGGCTCACCGGGCCAAAATCGCGCACGCGCACCACGTTACTCAGCGGACACTCACCGGCGCTGTCAGCGACAGCCTGGGTACGGATAAGCTGGTGTTGATTCGCCTGCGCTAACAGGCTTTCGCATGCCTGCGGTGTTAAACGCCGAAGTTTAAACTGGGTTATTTTTCCGGGCGGATCGTCAAGCGTAAGCGGCACGAAAGGATTGTAATACGGCGGCAACCAGCGGTAGCCCACCGTGGCGATCCCGGCAATAACAATAAGAATAAGCAGACCTTTTCCTTTCACGCGCCCCCCTTCAGCATCCCCAAAACATTATGGCAGAAGGCCGCGAAACCCGCCGGGCATCGTGGTATGTTATGGGCTTTTCGTCAGACTGGAAGAGAGTGAGATGGCAAAGCAGCGCGTAGGTATTGTCTTTGGGGGAAAATCGGCAGAGCACGAGGTGTCATTGCAATCGGCTAAAAATATCGTTGATGCGATTGATAAAAGCCGTTTTGACGTAGTGCTGCTGGGCATTGATAAACAGGGCCAGTGGCATGTTAACGATGCCAGCCAGTATCTGTTACACGCTGACGATCCGGCGCACATTGCCCTTAATCCTTCTGATATCAGCGTCGCAACGGTTCCAGGCGTGGAACAGGGACAGCTTATCGATGCCGGGAACGCGCAGGCGCTGGCACAGATTGACGTAGTGTTCCCTATCGTTCACGGCACGCTGGGCGAAGACGGCTCCCTGCAAGGCATGTTGCGGATGGCGAACCTGCCGTTTGTCGGTTCCGATGTGCTGGGCTCTGCCGCCTGCATGGATAAAGACGTCACAAAACGTCTCCTGCGCGACGCCGGTCTGAATATTGCGCCGTTCGTGACGCTCACTCGCGCCAACCGCGATAAACACAGCTTCGCGCAGATCCAGGCGCAACTCGGCCTGCCGCTGTTTGTGAAACCGGCGAATCAGGGCTCGTCCGTCGGCGTCAGCAAAGTCACCAGCGAAGCGCAGTTTAACGATGCCGTTCGTCTGGCCTTTGAGTTTGACCATAAGGTGGTGGTTGAGCAGGGAATTAACGGTCGTGAAATTGAGTGCGCCGTACTGGGCAACGACTTCCCGCAGGCGAGTACCTGTGGTGAAGTGGTACTGAACAGTGACTTCTATTCCTACGACACCAAATATATTGACGACAAAGGTGCCCAGGTTGTGGTTCCCGCCGCGCTCGATCCCGACGTTAACGACAAGATCCGGGCGATCGCCGTTGAAGCCTATCAGGCGCTGGGATGCTGTGGGATGGCGCGCGTCGACGTGTTTCTGACGCCGGATAACGAGGTGGTGATTAACGAAATCAACACTCTGCCGGGCTTTACCAATATCAGCATGTACCCGAAGCTGTGGCAGGCCAGCGGGATAAGCTATCCGGAACTGATCACCCGCCTGATTGAACTGGCACTGGAGCGCCACGCCGCTGACAGCGCCCTGAAAAGTTCCGTTAACTAACGCTTAGTCAGCTTTCTCCGCCGTCGTCGTCTCATCGGGACGACGGCGGATAATAAATCCCGCCAGCCAGAAACTGATTACCCAGGTTACCAGCCCAACCGCATAGGTTTGCCAGCCTTTCGCTTCAAATCCCAGCAGCCCGACAACACCGTTGAGAATAAAGATCAGCCCGATCGCAAAGGCGTAGTAATGCCAGTCACGGCGTAATTTGGAAGTGAGCTTCATGACAACTCCGGCAGAAAAAAAACTATCCTCTCACAGTTTGATAATGGCGTCTGTGGCGGATACGTAAATTCTGAAATGCAGCGCAGTTTCACTTATGTTATCAATTTGTGACGTGATGCAGAAATCGACAATCCAGGAGAAATCCTGAGCCGAATTTCCCACGATTCTGATATTGACAAATGCTATGACCTGTCACACTCACCCTGTACGACGCGTATTAAAACAGAGTGATATTATCGGGAGGTCTTATGGCAGACTTTACATTGTCGAAACCGATTTTTGGCGGAAAACAACCAAAAACCTCCACGGCGGGGAATATTGCCTATGCCCTGTTTGTTCTGTTTTGTTTCTGGGCAGGAACCCAACTGCTGAATATGCTGGTGCATGCCCCTGGCGTGTATGAGCATCTGATGCAGGTGCAGGATACAGGCCGCCCGCGCGTTGAAATCGGTTTAGGCGTGAGCACCGTATTTGGACTCATTCCCTTCCTCGCGGGGAGCATGGTTCTGGGCGTGATTGCCCTTGTCCTGCGCTGGCGCAACCGCCACTGATTACAGTCCCATACAGCGTGCCCGACGATCGTCAACGCGTTTCGCGAACCAGGCGGTCGTCAGGTTACGCGTG
Organism: Enterobacter cloacae complex sp. SHL001; assembly: GCF_049236825.1. Lineage (NCBI taxonomy): Bacteria > Pseudomonadati > Pseudomonadota > Gammaproteobacteria > Enterobacterales > Enterobacteriaceae > Enterobacter > Enterobacter cloacae complex sp. SHL001. The sequence goes on along the minus strand of NZ_JBMKIP010000011.1, from coordinate 91,042 downwards.
ATCTTCGGGCTTTCCAGCTGAATGCCTGGCAGAATGGCTCTGGGTAAAGCCTTTCCACTTTTCTTCTCGGCCAGCGCAAAGACCTGCTTATACAGATCCGTTTTCTCAAACGCCAGGCTGTCGCCCTTCTCCAGCTGTCGGCGAATGTCGCTGTTGCTCATCTCCAGCTTCGTCGAGAGTTTTCGCACCGCACGTTCGGTGGTCCCGGCCTCACTGCTGCCGTAAGCAATGAGATCGCCGTCCAAAGCGAGCTTCACACCGCTGGCGCGGCTTACCGCATTCTGGAAGGCTGCATTTCGGCTGGCATACCAGCCCGCGTTAAAGTCGGCAAAGCGATACAGCGGTTTATCGTAGTTGGCCGGATAATTCAGCAGGTGATACGTCCCAAACCACAGCCCACCGCGCAGGGAGAAGACCTCCTGACGTACCGTACCGTCGATATCCCACGGATAGCCGTCGGTATGCTTTTCCGCAAATGCGATACTGACCTGCATCGGACCGCCGGTATGCACCGGATTTAGCGAACCAAACAGCTTCTGCCCCATCGGTACCATATTGATGAAATCATCGAAAATGGCGCTAAGCTGTTTCTCGGTTTTCACCGTATCCAGCCGTTCACTGTAGCTTTTACCGTTTGGCGAGGTGATTTTAAGGGCGGTATGCACCAGGAAAACCGGGATATGCATCGATTCGGCCCGGCGGTCGATCTCCTTCCAGGCGATTTTGTTCAGGCCAGGCACTACAGGATCTGACTGATACATCGATTCCTGCTGCGCCACCGCGAGCACCGAGCAGATATTCTCCTCGGTAGGCGCGATCTTCTGGCTTTTGAAGGTCGCGGCCAGCGCATCAGCCCACTCACTGCGATCCTTCACGCTGGCGGGCATTTTTTGCCGCACCACGCTCGCCACATCAACGGGCTTCTCCCCTTCTTTGAGCGGGGCAGCCCCTTTTTCGGCACAGCCCGCCAGCACAAAAGCGGCGAGTAACGTCAGCGGTAATGCACGTGGTACGGCAAATGGCATAGCAATTCCTTTTTAACCTAATGTATGGGTGACTTCCTGCACGTCCTTATCGTCCAGCTCACGCTCGAAACTGCGTAAACGTTTGTAGATGGACATCAGCTCCACCAGCGTAGTCCAGGAGCTGATCAGATACTGGAACGAACCGCGAACCTGACCAAAGACGTTGGTGATTTGGGTCATCAGACCGAGCGTAATCGTACCCGCAACGATGGACGGGAACAGCAGGAACAACCCGAAAACGTTATCAACCTGAAGATAAAGAATGCGCGCGATATTGAAATACATGTAATGGAAATAGAGGCGGAAATAGTTACGACGTACGGCGCCAAACAGCTCACGCACGGTAGGCGGTGACGCACGGTTGGCATCGTCTTCGCCATACACCAGTTCTTTACGGTAGGCCGCTTCCACGCGCTGGTTTTTAAACTCCAGCCCCGGCAGCTTGATCCCCACCACCGCCAGCAGCCCCGTTCCCATCAGCGACCAGACAATCGCAGCAATCACCAGGCCGTATGGCAGATGGCCGACAATCGGCAGCTCCGGAACGTGCGACGAGAGCGTCACCAGCACCGGCAGGAAGGCGATCAGCGTCATGATGGCGTTGATAAAGCTCACGCCCATATCTTCCAGAGTAGAGGCAAAACGCATGGTGTCTTCCTGCACACGCTGTGCGGCACCTTCGATATGCCGCAGGTGCTGCCAGTGCGCCATATAGTGTTCGTTCATCGCGGTACGCCAGCGGAACACATAGTGGCTGACGAAAAAGTTATTCATCACGCCAATCACCACGGCGATAAGGGCGATGCCGAGGAAGATCCCCACCTCATGGTAGAACTGGTTAATGGTCACTTTATGCGGCGAACTCAGCGCCGTCTGGATCAGATCGTAAAACGGCGCATACCAGGCGTTGACCGCTACGCCCACCTCCACCAGGAACCAGGTGACAAAGATGATTAACGACGTGCCGAGAATCGACCAGTATTGCCAGCGGTGAGGAGAATAGACGAACCAGAACATGGCAAAAAGCCCTACGCAGAGCACGTAATAAGCGTAGAAAAGCAGATAGCTCATGGACCAGAAGCGCGCTGCGCTAATGGGAATGTCGCCCGTTGCCCCCGTAAGACGGGTCAGCCACGCGCCGCCACCGGCCTGCCAGAAAATGACAGCCAGCAGTGCCCAAATAAATGCCGACAGGAAAAAGGGCCCCGGCTTTGGGAAAAAAGACTTAAACATTGTGCTTCCTTCTTGTTGTTATGGCTGTTGCTGTGTTCAACATATCGCCACACGAAACCTTGCCTGTGCCAGACTCCCGGCTCAGGCAAAAAAGTGAGACCTGCGGGTGAATTATTAGTTCGCTTCACAGTTTTCAGGAATTGTTTCGGTGCGTTTCATTCGCAACAGCGATCGTAGCGTCTATCATACGGTCGATGTCACAAAATGGGAGCCACGCCGCAAGTAAATTGTTCAAATTTACCCACGGTTACGTTTTTCTCGCTATCGTTATGCAAATCGGGCCATTGCCCGACGCCGATTAGTAGTATAACTACCCGTAACTTTCCTTATTCACTTGATGGATGCTTTTCGTTGAAACGTTGTCTGCTATCTATCGCCGCGCTGTGTGCGGTGAGCCTGTCCACCGCCCAGGCAGCACAGCCTCTGACGGCCCCGGTTCTGGCCTCTGACATTGCCGATCGCTACGCCAACCTTATTTATTACGGCAGCGGTGCGACGGGAATGGCGCTGGTCGTGATCGACGGTAACCAGCGGGTGTTTCGCAGCTTCGGTGAAACACGACCGGGAAATAACATTCGTCCGCAGCTGGATTCCGTTATCCGTGTCGCATCGATAACCAAGCTGATGACCAGCGAAATGCTGGTGAAACTGCTCGATCAGGGCGTGGTGAAACTCGACGATCCGCTCAGCAAATATGCACCGCCCGGCGCTCGCGTTCCGACATATCAGGGAACGCCGATCAGACTGGTGAATCTGGCGACCCATACCAGCGCCCTGCCGCGAGAACAGCCCGGTGGCGCTGCGCATCGCCCTGTCTTTGTCTGGCCAACCCGCGAGCAACGCTGGAACTACCTGAGCACAGCAACCCTGAAATCGGCCCCGGGCTCGCAGGCCGGCTATTCTAACCTGGCGTTTGATCTGCTGGCCGACGCTTTAGCGACGGCGTCGGGTAAGCCTTACCCTCAACTGTTTGAAGAGCAGATCACGCGTCCGCTCGGAATGAAAGATACCACTTACACCCCTTCCCCGGACCAGTGCAAGCGTCTGATGGTGGCGGAAAAAGGGGCCAGCCCGTGCAATAACACGCTGGCCGCCATTGGCAGCGGTGGCGTTTACTCTACGCCTGGCGACATGATGCGCTGGATGCAACAGTTCCTCTCATCGGATTTTTACGCGCGTAGCAATCAGGCCGACCGAATGCAGACGCTCATCTACCAGCGTGCTCAGCTACGACGCGTCATTGGCATGGATGTTCCAGGTAAAGCCGATGCCCTCGGCATGGGCTGGGTGTATATGGCGCCAAAAGATGGCCGACCTGGGATTATTCAAAAAACCGGTGGAGGTGGCGGATTCATCACCTACATGGCGATGATTCCGCAATCAAACGTAGGCGCTTTTGTGGTGGTCACCCGGTCGCCAAATACACGCTTCGTGAATATGAGTGATGGCATAAATAACCTGGTGGCCGAGCTGAGCGCCAATAAAGCGCAGGTGCTTACGGCCTCTAACTGATCTCAATAGTCCGTGGGCAAACGGTTGATACTGATCAGTTTGCCCCGGCTCATATTGATGTAGTTCCCCTGTCGCAGCGCCGCCAGAACCTCAGCAACGACCGAACGAGAAATACGAGTGCTACGCTGAATATGATTCATAACACCAATTTTTGAACGTAGCGTGTCATCCCACTCGGCCATATTGATCAGCATCGCCCGGATTTGGCTATAGGAATTATTTCCGACCAACTGCATGTCACGTTTTCCCAATAAATGGTTAAGCCATGACAGCCAGCAGAAAGCCTCTTGCCAAAGTTGCGCGTCCTGAATAAGCTGGTACGCGTCAGATGCCGGTAAATAAAATCCGGTACAAGGCGTCTGTGCCATCAAAGAATATTCAAGATAGTTTTCATTTATCCATGCGCTTAAACCGTGGATATACGGTGCCCGCGCAATACCCATAAGTAATTCGTCTGATTTACGGTGGACGGCCGTCAGGCCGGATTGTATGACAACGGTCAATGGTTCATCATCATTATTGCCGGTCGTTATTAATTGTTGTGGTTCGATCTTAAATGGGGTACCGGCGACTTCCAGACACTTTATGAGCCGGCTTAATTCAGAAAGTGGTTTCGCATTAACGTTCATGCATACCTCAAGTCATCTGTATCTGTCGGTTCTTTATTATTTTTAAAGCACATAAAAAAGCGGGGGAAAAATCCCCCGCGCTTTTCTCTTACCAGGTATATTTCACACCCAGGTTTGCTCCCCAGTTCTGGTCAACGTCGCCGCCGCCCAGATAAGTCGCATCAGTGTAAGCACTGAAGTTTTTCGTGAAGCTGAACTGAGTGCCCAGTCCCACGCGAACCGCAGAGCCTTCCACGCCGTTATCAATGCTGTCATTGTTGATATCAGCATTGTTGTCGGCATCGTCATACACGTAAGCCAGTTTGAAGTAAGGCGTTAATGCCTGCTCGCCGCCGTAGTTGAAGGTATAACCTGCATCCACGCCGAGTTCATAACGCATACTGTCGTAAGACTGACCATCGATACGCATGTCGTTGCTTAACTGGTAGTCATCACCGGACTGGAACAGGCCAGAGATCGCCGCGTAAGGCGTGACGTAGCCAGACAGGTTTGGTTTCCAGTCATAGCCCAGTTTCATCCCGAAACCAACGGCGTCAGTCGTGGTATTACCGTCAACATACTGACCGTTGCTCATGGTAGCAGAGAGGTCGTTGTTGAAGCGGGTGTAGCTCAGGGAGCTGTCGAGGAAGATGTCGTTCATGAACTTCGCCGACGCGTAGATCATCGCAGTCTGGCTGTCCTGATCGACCTGACCAGTACGATCGCTGATATCACCCTTCGCGAAACCAGCCGCACCACCGACCATCCACTTCGCGTTATTACCGTCGATCTGAGTATCCAGACCTACCATAATGCCGCTTACGTCCTGATCGTAGCTAACGGTGCCATTATCCGCGTCAAAGTTGCCGCCGAAATAGCTCACCCATGCGCCGCCGTTATCTGCCAGGCCATGACGGCTGTTGGTCAGACGGGTACCCACGGTATCCTGTTGCAGATTCCAGATGTTGGTATTAGCAGAAGGAATGCTCAGCGCCATGTTGGCGTAGTCAGTCAGCTCTTCCTGCTGGAGAACAACGGTGTCGCCCTTCTGCTGCGCCTGATAGGTGTATGCACCTAAATCAGCTTTGTTTGCCGCAGTAAAGCTGGCAGCGGTATCCGCGTTATTGTCATAGACGCGAACGATCTCTTTGTTTTCGTAGTCAGCTACGGAGCCTGCGCCGGTCGCATCGTCGATGCGCACTTTATAGTTACCGGCAACGTCACCGTTCACCGCCAGATGGCCGTCAGAGTTCAGCGCGACAACACCATAGTCGTAGTCCGCTTTAGAGCGATCGTTGGTGATATAGCGTGCGTTGTTCAGGTCGCTGTTCAGCACATAATCACGGCTGGCAACGTTAAGCACACCGCCATCGGTCAGCACCATATTGTGCGTATCAACCTGACCCAGACCCAGCGCCAGCTCTGCACCGTTGTCCACGGTAATGGTGTTGGCATACAGCTCAGCTGTCTCTTCAGTGAGTGCAGCACGGCTGTAGCTATCCAGATACAGGCTGTCGGTAGCCACACCACCGCTGTCGCCAATATTCAGGCTAGACGCATTGGTCAGGGTGATGGAATCTGCCAGCAGGCCGGAGTTTTCAACATTGACCTGAGACTGGTTGTTCACCGTCAGCGCGTCGATGTTGGAGATCTTAGGGGTATCCCACTCGGAACCGTTATCCAGCGCCACGTTGAACAGGCCGCTCTGATAAACTTCTTCACCTGCAACATGACCGTTGCTGTCAAAGGTAGAATCAGGCCAGATGCTGTTTGGAGAAAGCGTGTGCCAGTCTACATCGCTGTAGCCTTCACCATACATCTGCGCCGTGCCGATGGCTTCAACGCTGGACTGCGCGGCGCCAACCCATTTACTGCCGTTGGTCAGCGTGACATCCAGCTTGTCGGTATCATCCCAGCCGTTGGTAGTTGGGTTATAGACGCCGTCATCGGTGGTATCCGTTACCGGATCGCCATTCTCGTAGAAGTTGTTATCAAAGGTGCTGGCGAAAAGGATATCGCCGGTAATGGTAGAGTGATCGAAGGTAGCGGTGGTCTGCATAGCGTTATCAGACGCGCCAGCAACAACGATCAGCGCCGCATCATCCGCAGCCGTGGCGTTGGTTTCACCGTAGTCGCTCGGCTTCGCCGTTTGACCGTAGAAGCCACTGGTACCCAGATCGCTGTACGCGCCAGAGGTCAGAACAGAATCTTTCACCACCAGCGTATCGGTAAAGACATTGCTGCTATTAGCAACGCCTTCAACACCGTCGTATGGCGTGTTATCCAGCTCCTGATAACCCTGCGTCAGCGTGATGCCCGCGATATGGGAGTTGTTCTGAATAACGATATCAGATTCAACGTCCAGCGTGATCGCGTTACCCAGACCATAGGTGTCCAGATAATGCGTTTCAGTGGTTTCACCATTGACGACATCGTAGGCGTAATGCTCGTAGGTATCGTTGATGGTGGAGTTATCAACAGTCAGGCTAAAACGATCATACTGGGTATGAGTGGTACCGTCAGTATCCACGCCATCTGCACACGTCGTGGTCATACACTCTGACGTGATCATGCCGTTAATGGTGCTGTTAGAAATACTCAACGCGTTCGCACGGCCATTGACACCATCATCAAGATAGTATGTCGAAATAACTCCGTTTACGGTTGATTTATTGATGACTGGATAAATGTCACCATCATGTGTGGCATCTGAATAATCCCAGTCAGCATAACCATAATACCAGGGCGTGGACGCGGTATTGTCATAGCCAAAAGTATTATATGTTGTGCCGGATATATCTTTCGCATTGGCCTGAGAAGCGATAGCCAGTGTGCAGGCTAATGCAAGTTGTGATACAACCAGTTTCTTTTTCCATGTTTGCATTGGGTCATCCCTCCTCAGGGACGTAAGCAAGTTTGTCCATCAAATCATTTAGCAACATTAAATTGCGGAAGGAATTATGCAGTTTCACTTCGAAAAGGTTCAATGAATGATTCCATTAAGTCCGTATTCAGACAAATAAGCTTATAAAACCATGGAAATATCAATCATTATGAATAAATATTATAAATTCAACTGATTGCAAACTACTTTAGTTGCTTCGGCACATATAATAAAAAGCAATAAATCATTTATATTTATAATCCCGAACCAATATAGAAACCTCACCAATATTAAACACCACGCTGAACACCAGAATAAGTTTTATAATATAGACAAAATACATACAGCGAATATTAGTCGATTTCGAAAATCTAAAAGACAACTTTAGTAAAACACCGCTCCCTGCTTTCAGGTACACTATACCTCTTTGTTCCACAAACATCAGGCATACCATGACCGATTTAATTGCACGTCCCCGTCGCCTGCGCAAGTCTCCCGCACTGCGCGCCATGTTTGAAGAGACAACACTGACCTTAAACGATCTGGTGTTGCCGATTTTTGTTGAAGAAGAGATCGATGACTACAAAGCCATCGACGCGATGCCGGGCGTGATGCGCATTCCTGAAAAGCATCTGGCCCGCGAGATCGAACGCATTGCGAATGCGGGCATCCGCTCGGTAATGACGTTCGGTATCTCCCACCACACTGACGCGACCGGCAGCGATGCCTGGAAAGAAGACGGCCTCGTCGCACGTATGTCGCGCATCTGCAAAGAGAGTGTGCCGGAGATGATCGTCATGTCCGATACCTGCTTCTGCGAATACACCTCTCATGGCCACTGTGGTGTGCTGTGCGATCACGGCGTGGACAACGATGCGACCCTGCTGAATCTGGGCAAGCAGGCGGTAGTTGCCGCCGCTGCGGGTGCGGATTTCATTGCGCCTTCTGCGGCAATGGATGGGCAGGTACAGGCGATCCGTCAGGCGCTGGACGCTGCGGGCTTCACCGACACCGCCATCATGTCCTATTCCACCAAATTTGCCTCCTCTTTCTACGGCCCGTTCCGTGAAGCAGCCGGCACGGCGCTGAAAGGCGATCGTAAAACCTATCAGATGAACCCGCTGAACCGCCGCGAAGCGATTCGTGAGTCTCTGCTGGATGAAGCCCAGGGCGCTGACTGCCTGATGGTGAAACCTGCTGGCGCATACCTGGATATCCTGCGCGACATTCGCGAACGCACCGAACTGCCGCTGGGCGCCTACCAGGTGAGCGGCGAGTACGCGATGATCAAATTCGCCGCGCAGGCGGGTGCCATCGACGAAGAGAAAGTGATCCTCGAAAGCCTGGGGGCGATCAAACGCGCGGGCGCGGATCTGATCTTCAGCTATTTCGCGCTGGATCTGGCTGAGAAGAAAATTCTGCGTTAATCCGCTTTAGCGCCGGGTAACGACTTCGCCTTACCCGGCCTGCTCTCTGCACTAATCTTCACCAAACTGCAATACAAACGACATCTCCTCCTTCTACTGTCTGGGCAAGACGGCAGGAGGAGTGATCAATGTTTAGTCTCGACAGCGTTCTTGATGACCTTTGGCCTCAGGCGAGGCCCGCACCCTGGCAAAAAAGTCTGTTAAAAAGACTGCTTCACGAAGACGAATTTCAGCAGTTTGCCGCCAGCCACCGTCACCTGAAAGGGCTGGATATGGTGGAGCAGGTTCTGGAACACCTTGATATTCACTGCTCCGTTTCCGCCCGCGACCTCGAACAAATCCCCGAACACGGCCCACTCATTGTGATAGCGAACCACCCCACCGGCACCCTGGATGGGCTGGCGCTGCTGTATGCCGTTTCCCGCGTGCGACGCGACGTGAGGGTTGTTACCAACAGGATGCTGTCCCACCTTGAGCCCCTCAGTTCATTGTTTATTCCCGTAGATAATATGGGCGGCAGAACCGCAAAAGCCTCGCTGATACAGATGGAGCAGCACCTGCAAAACGCCGGCGTGCTGATCTTCTTTCCGGCGGGCGAAGTTTCCCGCCCAACGCGCAAAGGCATCCGCGATAAAAAATGGCATCCGGGCTTTATCAAGCTGGCCGGCAAACTACGGGTGCCGCTACTCCCGGTACATATCCAGGCGCACAACAGCCTGCTGTTTTATGCCAGTACCCTGGTCTCGCCAACGGTATCCATGCTGCTGCTGATGCAACAGATGTTTCGCCGCCGTCACAGTCAGCTGCCGATCAAAATCGGCCAGCAGATTGCCTGGAATGACCGGTTTAGTTCTACCCTTTCATCGCGTGAGATGGCCGAGCAGTGTCGTCAGCACGTGATACGTCTTGGCAAGGGATTGCCTGGCGTCTTTAAAACCCAGTGCGCCATTGCCCGCCCGGAAGACAGGGCGACGCTCAAGCGCGAACTGGCGCAGGCCGAGTGTCTGGGCAAAACCAGCGATGGTAAGGCCATCTATCTTTGGCAGCGCAACGGGCAGGAAGAGGCGCCTCTGCTGCGCGAGCTGGGGCGGCTGCGCGAGATTGCCTTTCGTGCCGTGGAGGAAGGCAGCGGGAAGCGCCGGGATACCGACAGCTACGATGATGACTATCTGCACCTTATTCTGTGGGATGACGATGACCTGGAGATTGTCGGCGCGTACCGCTTTATGCCAACGGCCATGCAGGTGGAAAAGCGCGGCGTCGAGGGGTTGTACAGCTACAGCCTGTTCCACTACGACGAAAAAATGCAGGACATACTTGAGCACGGTATTGAGCTGGGGCGCAGCTTTATACAGCCGCGCTACTGGGGGCGTCGCGGTCTGGACTATCTGTGGTCAGGCATTGGCGCCTATCTGGCACGCTATCCCCATTACCGTTACCTGTTTGGTCCGGTGTCCATCTCCGGCGGCTTACCGCCTGCCGCACGGGATCTGCTGGTGGCGTTTTATCGTCTCTGGTTTCCGGCCAGCCATCCCTTAGCCGCCTCGCGTCAACCCTACCCGGCCTCACTTCCGGACGTGCTGGCACAGTTTGGCGGAGTGGATTACGTGGATGACCTGACAAAGCTGAAATCCCTGCTCGGCAACCTGGGTTGCGGCATCCCGCCGCTCTACAAACAGTATTCCGAGCTATGCGAACCCGGCGGCGTGCAGTTTATCGATTTCGGCAGCGATCCGGCGTTCAATAACTGTATCGACGGGCTGGTGCTGGTGGATCTGTGTTATCTGAAGGCAAACCGCTATCAGCGGTATATAGAAGCACACCTTTAGCTCCGTTGCCCGGTGGCGCTGCGCTTACCGGGCCTACAATTAAACGTAGGCCGGGTAAGGCAACGCCGCCACCCGGCAATCAAGGCGCACGGTAAAACGGTTTATCCCCCAGGATCGTCGCCCGCTGCATAATCCTTCGCTGCGGCAGGTAATCCGCATTGGCGTAATGCTGCGTGACGCGGTTATCCCAGATCGCCAGATCGTTCTCCTGCCAGCGCCAGCGCACCTGGAACTCCGGTTTGGTGATGTGCGCGAACAGGAAGCCGAGCAGCGCCTCACTCTCTTTTTCCGCTACGTCCACGATACGCGTGGTGAACCCTTCATTCACAAACAGCGCCTGCTTTCCGGTCACCGGATGGGTACGCACCACCGGGTGCAGCAGCGGGGGATGTTTTGCGACCGCATCCAGCCAGCGCTGGTGCTCCTCTTCGCTTTTGCGGTACTTGTACTCCGGGAACGATTTTTTGAAGTCATGCTCCGCCCGCAGGCCGCTCAGCAGAGTCTGGAGCGGCGCGGAGAGCGCCTCAAACGCGGCAATCCCGCTGGCCCACAGCGTATCCCCACCCGTCTCCGGCAGCTGTTTTGCTGCCAGAATCGCCCCGGCTGGCGGTGTGTCGATAAAGGTAACGTCCGTGTGCCAGTTGTCATTATCGGGCGGGTTATCGTTATGGGTGTCCAGCACGATAATTTCCTCCACCCCTTCCGCATGCGGGTAGACCGGGTGGATATGCAGGTCGCCAAAACGCAGGGCCAGCGCGCGCTGCTGCTGTGGGGTAATGGCCTGTTCGCGCAGGAACACCACCTGATGACGCAGCACCGCATGGTACAGCTGCTCAAACTGGTTATCGCTCAGCGGACGGGTTACGTCCAGGCCCGACACCTGCGCGCCAATATATGGCCCCAGCGGGGTAATGGTCAGTCGTTCACTCATTGTATTTCTCCATGCCAGGGCGTCAGGCGACGCTGTAGCGCGCGCAGTCCCAGTTCTAATCCAAAGGCAATCGCGGCGATCACCGCGATCCCTGCCAGTACCACGTCAGTCGCCAGGAACTCTCCCGCCGACTGCACCATAAACCCAAGGCCGCGCGTGGCGGCTATCAGCTCTGCCGCCACCAGCGTAGACCAGCCCACCCCAAGGCCGATGCGCAGCCCGGTCAGTATCTCCGGCAGCGCGCCTGGTAAAATGACGAACAGCAGTATCTGCGCGCGGCTGGCGCCGAGCGACTGCGCCGCACGTATGCGTACCTGCTGCGCACTTTTTACGCCAGCCAGGGCCGACATGGCTACCGGCGCAAATATCGCCAGGTATATCAGTAAGATCTTTGACGTCTCGCCGATGCCAAACCAGATCACCATCAGGGGCAGGTAAGCCAGCGGCGGGACGGGACGGTAAAGCTCTATCAGCGGGTCGAGAATGCCGCGTACCGTCGGGCTCAGTCCCATCGCGATCCCCACCGGAACGCCAATAATGACCGCCGCCAGCAGCGCCACCAGAATACGCATCAGACTGGCGCCTAAATGCTGCCAGAGCGTGGCATCCATAAAGCCCTGCGGCCCGGCGATGGTAATCAGTTTTTCCAGAACCTGGCCTGGCGGGGGCAGAAACAGCGGGCTGACCCACTGCTGCGCGGCAACCGCCCACCATACCGCCAGCAGCACCACCAGCGTGCTGAGGCTTAAGGTGAGCTGGCGAGAGAACGGCCAGCGTAAGGCAAGGCGCGTCCGCCGCGTTTTTTCACTGAAAACAATGCTCATGAGAACGCCTCCCGTTGCTCAAACACGCGGCTTAAGACGTATTCACGCTGTTCAATAAACAGCGGATCGGATTTGATGCTGCGTACCGGCTCTCCCGCCACATAGCGGCGGGCAAACTCAAGCGGCAGGCGCTCCAGCACGCGTCCCGGCCCCGGTGAGAGCAGCACCAGCTCGGTCGCCATAAACACGGCCTCTTCGATATCGTGGGTGATTAACAGCACCTGCTTGCCGGTTTCGTGCCACAGGCGCAGCAGCAGGGTTTGCATCTGCTCGCGGGTGAAGGCATCCAGCGCCCCGAAAGGTTCGTCCAGCAACAGCAGCTGTGGGTTAGCCGCCAGCGCGCGGGCGATCCCGACGCGCTGACGCTGCCCGCCTGAAAGCTGCCAGATAAAGCGTTTTTCAGCTCCCTCCAGCCCGACCTTTTTCAGCATATCGCGCGCCGTATTCAGGCGCTGTTCACGCGCTACACCTGCCAGTTGCAGACCAAACGCAACGTTTTCCTGAACGTTTCGCCACGGGAGTAATCCTTCATTCTGGAAGACCACGCCGCGCTCTGCGCCTGGCCCCGTAACCCGTTTCCCTTCCAGCTGGATCGTGCCGTGCTGATACGGTACAAACCCGGCGATCAGGTTCAGCAGCGTCGTTTTCCCGCAGCCGGACGGCCCCAGCACCACCAGCAGTTCACCGCTGTCCAGCGTCAGGTTGATCTCTTCCAGGGCGGGTTTGCCGCCGTAATCGGCAGACAGGTTTGTAATGTTCAGCATTGCAGCCCCCTTATTTCACAAAGCGATCGGTCACGAACTGGCTGTAATCCGTCGCCACCGCAGGCACTTTGCCCTGCTCTTTCAGGAACGTCGCAGTGTCGACAATCGCTTTGCTCACCGGCCCGTTCAACTGCTGGACCTGCTGCGCAGGCGTCAGATAGGTGTTGCCTTTTACCAGCCCCGGCACGTCAGCTTCCGGCACGCCGCTCAGACGAGAGAGTTTCTCCAGGTTGGCGGGCTGTTTCAGCCATTCATCCGGGTTGCTGATGTATGGCTGCTGTGCGTCGATGGCGCTTTTGGCGAAGGCTTTCACCACTTCAGGGTGTTTCTCGGCAAAGTCCTTACGTACGACCCAGACGTCAAGGGTTGGCGCGCCCCACTGCCCCACTTTTTCGGAGTCGGTCAGCACGGTGCCCTCTTTTTCCAGCTCGTTGACGGCGGGCGCCCAGACGTATGCTCCATCGATGTCGCCACGCTGCCAGGCGGCAATAATCGCCGGAGGTTGCAGGTTAATGATCTGCACCTGGCCCGGCTTAATGCCCCAGTGTTTCAGCGCTGCCAGCAGGCTGTAATGCGTGGTGGAGATAAACGGCACCGCGATGCGTTTGCCGATCAAATCTTCGGGTTTCGTGATGCTTTTCTTCACCACCAGCGCTTCGGAATTTCCGAGCTGCGACGCCAGCAGGAAGACTTCAATCGGCACCTGCTGGCTGGCGGCCACCGCCAGCGGGCTGGAGCCCAGGTTGCCAATCTGCACGTCGCCCGAGGCTAACGCCCGCACAATCGCCGCGCCGCTGTCGAACTTGCGCCAGTCGACATTCGCCCCGCTCGCTTTGGCAAAGGTGTTATCCGCCTGCGCGACTTTCGCCGGCTCAGCGGAAGTCTGATACGCGACGGTGACGTCCACCGCCTGCGCCTGAAAAGCCCACAGCGCCAGTGCGCCGAGTAATGTGATTCGCGATGAAATTGCCATAGTGCCTGCTCCCCTTGTTGTTATGAGGGCAGTATTTCCGGCGCGGGAATTTTGATAAAGGAATAAAAAGGCATCGCTCATTCCGAATCGTTTTTAGAAAAAAACCGGCAAAGGATAGTTAAAAAGTGGGCTGTGGCTTTATTGCAATTTTGTTACATCGGTTACATAACCGCAGCCGCAGGATTGCCAGCCCGCCGGCAACGGGCATCATAGGTCAACGAATGAGCAAAAGGTGTCGAGATGATTAAAGTGGTGCTGGTGGACGATCACGTGGTGGTGCGTTCCGGTTTCGCCCAGCTGTTAAATCTGGAAGAGGATGTGATCGTTGAGGGCCAGTTTAGCAGCGCGGCGGAGGCGTGGCCCGCCCTGTCGCGCAACGATATCGACGTGGCGGTGATGGACGTCGCGATGCCGGACGAAAACGGTCTTAGCCTGCTCAAGCGCCTGCGCCAGCAGCGGCCGACGTTTCGCGCCATCATCCTGAGCATCTACGACACACCCGCCTTTGTGCAAAGTGCCCTCGACGCGGGCGCCAGCGGCTATCTGACCAAGCGCTGCGGCCCGGAGGAGCTGGTGCAGGCCGTGCGCGCCGTCGGCATGGGCGGGCATTACCTGTGTGCTGATGCGGTAAAAGCGCTGCGCGGCGGCGAGCCGATGCCAAAAGTGCTTGAGGCGCTCACTCCGCGCGAGCGCGAAGTGTTTGAGCTGCTGGTGAAAGGCGAAAGCGTGAAGGAGATTGCCTATACGCTTTCGCTGAGCCATAAAACCGTTCATGTCCATCGCGCCAACGTGCTGGGCAAGCTTCAGTGCAGCAGCACCATCGACCTGGTGCACTTCGCGCTTGATAACCAACTGCTCACGGGCCACTGATGCGGCGCGCTGTCCGGCATCTGATCCTGTCCCTGTTCATTATGCTGGCCTGGGGAACCGGCTGGCTGATGCTGTGGACGCTGAGCTTCTACCTTACCCACAACGGCCAGCAGGCGGTGCTGTTTCTGCCGCAGGGCGTGTGGCTGGCGCTGATGATTTTACTTTCACGCCGCTACTGGCCTGCATTAATTCTCCCCCCCCTTGCCGCCATTCTGTGGCTGCACGGTGAGCAGCTCCTCACGCGTTATCTGATGCTGGCCGTGCCGCTTATCGGCATCGTCAGCGCCTGGCTGGCGCAGCAGTACTGGCATCGCTTCCCGCTCTACTGGCAGCGGCTGTCGACGCTGATTGCGGCGGTGACGGTGAATGCCCTGTTGCAAACCTTGCTCCTGTCGCCCTTTCTGGACAGCCCGGCCACGCTGCTTTTGCTCGGCTCCTTTACCGGTGGCGTACTGCTTACGCCGTTCGTCTATCTGGTCTTCGAATTTTTACGCCAGCAGCATCGTTACCACCTGCTGGGGCTGGACACCAGCAATCCGCCGCTGCGCACCTCGCTGATTATCTGGTGCAGCCTGTTTTTCATTATCGGCATTGGCACGCAGATGGTGCTCTCCCCGGCGCTGGAGCGGCTGCTGCTGATTGTCGTGTTCCTGCCCAACGTGGTGATGGCGTGGAAATTCGGCTGGCAGGGCGGTGTCCTTTCCGGGCTGCTCGGCAGCATGATGATCACCATTGCCCGCCAGGTGGGCGTCGGGTTTAGCGACCTTCTCGAACTGGAAATTTTTCTTTCTACCCAGTCGCTGCTGGGGATTGGCCTGGGGATCGCCATCAGCCGCCAGCAGCATCTGGCGATGAACCTCGAACGCTATCGCCATCGGCTTGAGAGTGAACTTCAGGCCAGACGGGCGCTGGCGGAAAAGCTGATCCATTCCGAAGAGGACACCCGCAAGCAGCTGGCGCGCGAGCTTCACGACGAAATCGGCCAGAACATCACCGCTATCCAGATCCAGTCTCAGCTGGTGAAGCGGGCGAGCGATACGCCGCTCGTCATTGAGGCCGCCGGACAGATCAACGACCTCGCGCGGCGTATTCACCACTCCACGCGCCAGCTGTTGCGCCAGCTCCGCCCACCCGTGCTGGACGAGCTGTCGCTCCAGGAGGCTCTGCACCACCTTGTCAACGAGTTCGCCTTTGCTGAACGCGGGATCCGCTGCCGTTTTGACTACCGGCTTCCCACGCCGCCGGAAAGCGAAACGCTGGTCTTTACCCTGTATCGCCTGCTCCAGGAGCTGCTCAACAACGTCTGCAAACACGCCAACGCCAGCGAAGTCACGATTCTGCTCTGCCAGCGTCACGCGCGGCTCTACCTCGAGGTGCACGATAACGGCAGAGGCATCAGCCCGCAGCAGCTGCCCGGCTTCGGCATTCAGGGCATGCGCGAACGCGTCTCGGCGCTCGGCGGCGAACTGACGCTGGAATCCCGTCTCGGGACGCGCGTAATTGTTAACCTGCCCACAAATTTGCAACAAACGCCGCGCTGACCAGGAAAAAGTCTTAGTCACTCCAGACTTTGTCTCATCCCATTTATGCCGCACTTCCCTACAGTCATCTCAAACGGAGAACGCCATGCACGCACTGTCTGCTGAAGAGGTTTCACAACGTTACCGGTCGCTGCGCCCCAGGCTGCTCCTTTGTATGGTGATTGGCTACGCCGCGTTTTACCTGACGCGAAAAAGTCTGAACACTGTTTTACCCGCGCTACAGCTGGATTTGGGGCTCAGTAAGGGCGATATCGGGCTTATCGGCTCGCTGTTTTATCTCAGCTACGGGCTGTCCAAATTCGCCGCGGGGCTCTGGCACGACAGCCACGGACAGCGCGCCTTTATGGGCATCGGGCTGCTGGCAACGGGCGTGCTGAACGTGCTGTTCAGCTTTAGCGATGCTTTCCCGCTGCTGCTGTTTATCTGGACGCTGAACGGCTTCTTTCAGGGCTGGGGCTGGCCGCCCTGCGCCAGGCTGCTGACCCACTGGTATTCGCGTAACGAGCGCGGCTTCTGGTGGGGCTGCTGGAATACCTCCATCAATATCGGTGGCGCGATTATTCCGTTGATTTGCGCCGTTGCCGCCCACCGATGGGGCTGGCAGGCGGCGATGCTGACACCGGGGATCATCAGTATCGTGCTCGGCCTGTGGCTGACCACACAGCTGCGGGGCACACCGCAGGAAGAGGGTCTGCCCACGGTCGGGGAGTGGCGGAGCGATCCGCTGGAGCTGCGCCAGCAGCAGCAAAGCCCGCCAATGGGGCTATGGCAGATGTTGCGCACCACCATGCTGCAAAACCCGATGATCTGGCTGCTCGGGGCGTCGTATGTGCTGGTGTATCTCATCCGCATCGCCCTGAACGACTGGGGCAACATCTGGCTGGCAGAAAGCCACGGCGTGAACCTGCTCAGCGCCAACGCCACGGTGATGCTGTTCGAAGTGGGCGGCTTACTGGGTGCATTGTTTGCTGGATGGGGATCAGACCTGCTGTTCAGCGGCCAGCGCGCACCGATGATTTTACTGTTCACGCTGGGGCTGATGGTGTCTGTCGCCGCGCTGTGGCTGGCACCGGTGCACCACTACGCCCTGCTGGCGATGTGCTTTTTTACGGTCGGATTTTTCGTCTTCGGCCCGCAGATGCTCATTGGCCTTGCCGCCGTTGAGTGTGGACATAAACAGGCGGCAGGCTCGATTACCGGCTTTCTGGGCGTATTTGCCTATCTGGGCGCATCGCTGGCCGGGTGGCCGCTGTCGCAGGTGATTGAACGCTACGGCTGGTCGGGGATGTTCAGTTTGCTCTCGATTGCCGCCGTCCTGATGGGTTTATTACTGATGCCCTTGCTGATGGCGGGCATCACCGCTTCTCGCAGTCACATAACGTCATAAAAAGGGCTGAATAATGAAAACAACGCTTCTCTCTACCCTCATTGCTTCCGGGATCGCGCTGGCTACCTTAACCGGTGCCGCACAGGCCAAAGGCCGTCTGGTGGTGTACTGCAGCGCCACCAACGAAATGTGCGAAGCCGAAACCAAAGCGTTCGGTGATAAATACGATGTTAAAACCTCGTTTATCCGCAACGGCTCCGGCAGCACGCTGGCGAAGGTGGATGCCGAGAAGAAAAACCCGCAGGCCGATGTCTGGTACGGCGGCACGCTGGATCCGCAGTCCCAGGCCGGTGAGATGGGGTTACTCCAGCCCTATAAATCGAAAAACCTGGAACAGATCATGGAGAAATTCCGCGATCCGGCCAAGGTGAAGGGCAACCTCTCCTCAGCGGTCTACGTCGGGATCTTAGGTTTTGGCGTCAACACCCAGCGCCTGAAAGAGAAAAACCTGCCGGTCCCCAAATGCTGGAAGGATCTGACCAAACCGGAATACAAGGGCGAGATCCAGATCGCCGATCCGCAAAGCTCCGGCACCGCCTATACCGCGCTGGCGACCTTCGTCCAGCTGTGGGGGGAAGACCAGGCCTTCGACTACCTGAAACAGCTGAACGGCAACGTATCTCAGTACACCAAATCCGGTATTGCCCCGGCGCGTAACGCCGCGCGCGGTGAAACCGCCATCGGCATCGGCTTCCTGCACGACTACTCGCTGGAAAAAGAGCAGGGTGCGCCGCTGGAGCTGATCTCTCCGTGCGAAGGCACCGGGTATGAAATTGGCGGCGTGAGCATTCTGAAGGGCGCGCGCAACGAAGAGAACGCGAAGCTGTTCGTGGACTGGGTGCTCTCGAAAGAAGCGCAGGAGCTGGCGTGGAAGAAGGGCAAGTCCTACCAAATCCTGACCAACACCACGGCGGAAACTTCGCCGAACTCGCTCAAGCTCGATGATTTGAAGCTCATCAGCTATGACATGGACAAATACGGCTCCACGGACGTGCGTAAAGCGCTAATCAATAAATGGGTCAGCGACGTGAAGATGGGTAAATAAGCTCACTACCGCGGTAATTGCCGGGTGGCGCTACGCTTACCCGGCCTACAATTTCCTTAACACCCGGAATTGCTATGTCACAGACACTCGCTCTTCATCCCGTGAAAAAACGGGATGCGGTCTTCCTTTGGGTTTTCGTTGGCTGGCTGGCCTTTGCCCTGCTGCCGAGCTGGAGCCTTGATTACGGCCTGCTGGAATCTACCGGGGATGAGATCCTCGACGCCTACAGCTGGTCGCACTTCAACATCAGCTGGCTGTGGTATCTGATGCCGAGCCTGCTGCTGGTGCGCCCGTTTAACGAAGCAAAGCGCGAGCAGCGCAGCCGCCACTACCTTGACGCGGGCTGGGCGCTGCTGTGCATGGCGTTCGTGGTCATCAGCGCCACCGTGGAAGGACGCGGTTTAGGCTATGCCACCATCGTGCTGTTTGTTGCCCTGGGCGCCATCATGACGCTGGCCCTCACCCGCCTGGAGTGGCTGGGCGGCGATCGCTTTGTCATCGGCTCGCTGATTACCATCGTGGCGCTGATCGGCATTTTTATCGTCTGGCCGAGCATCGCCATTTTCATTCCGATGTTCACCAACGACGCAGGTGAATTCGCCCCGCTGGCCTTTATGAACGTGCTGTCGCAGGCGCACATTATCCAGGTCATCATCAACTCGATTCTGCTGTCGATAGCCGTCGGGGTCGGCTGCACCTTCTTTGGCCTGGTGCTGGCGATCTACACCACGCGCATCGCTAAACGCAGCGCCATCATTGGACGTATCTTCTCGATTCTCCCCATCGTGACCCCGCCGTTTGTGGTGGGGTTGGGCGTTACGCTGATGATGGGACGCTCTGGCTATATGACGGAGCTGATGGTGGACTGGTTTGGGTTAACCAATACCAACTGGCTGTACGGCTTCACCGGCATCTGGCTGGCGCAGGTGCTGGCCTTCACGCCGATGGCCTTTATGATCCTCGACGGCGCGATCAAAACCATCCACCCGTCGCTGGAAGAGGCCTCGTACACCCTGCGCGCCAGCCGCTGGCAGACCTTTAACGGCGTCTTCGTGCCGCTGCTGAAACCGGCGCTGGCGAATGCGTTCTTAATCGTGATTGTGCAGTCGCTGGCCGACTTCAGTAACCCGCTGGTGCTGGGCGGGAACTTCGACGTGCTGGCCACGCAGATCTACTTCTACATTACCGGCTCACAGCTGGATTATCAGGCAGCGAGTACCCTTGGGGCCTTCCTGCTGCTGTTCTCGCTGCTGGTGTTCTGCATCCAGTACATGTGGATCGGCAAGCGCTCCTACGTCACCGTGTCCGGTAAATCGTACCGCGGCGACGTGCAGCCGCTGCCGGTGACGCTGGTGTGGAGCGTGATCGCCCTGCTGGCGGTGTGGATCGCCTTTAACGCCCTGCTCTACGGCAGCATTTTCTATGGCAGCTTTACCGTCAACTGGGGCGTGGATTACACCCTGACGCTGGATAACTTTATCAAGCTGTTCGGCCAGGGGATGAGCGACGGCGCGTGGCCTTCGCTGCTCGATACTCTGCTCTACGCCGGGATTGCCGCGCCGATCACCGCCGCCTTCGGACTGCTGATTGCCTGGGTTGTGGTGCGCCAGCAGTTCCGGGGTAAAAAGACCATCGAGTTCACCACCATGCTCTGCTTTGCCGTACCGGGTACCGTGGCGGGCGTGTCCTACATTCTGGCCTTTAACAGCGCGCCGGTGTACCTCACGGGCACCGCCGCCATCGTGATTATCTCCATGGTGATGCGTAACGTGCCGGTGGGCATTCGCGCCGGGATCGCGGGATTAGGGCAGATCGACAAGTCACTGGACGAGGCCTCGCTGAGCCTGCGTGCCGGAAGCCTGCGCACCATCACCCACATCCTGCTGCCGCTGCTGCGTCCGGCCATTTTATCAGCGCTGATTTACAGCTTTGTGCGCGCCATCACCACCGTCAGCGCCATTGTGTTCCTCGTCACGCCGGACACCCGCGTGGCAACGGCCTACATTCTGAACCGCGTGGAAGACGGCGAATACGGCGTGGCGATTGCCTACGGCTCGATCCTGATTGTGGTCATGCTGGCGATCATTTTCCTCTTTGACTGGCTGATCGGCGAGGCGCGTATCTCCCGTTCAAAAGCCAAAAACCAGGCGTAACACTATGACTGAGAAACATTTTGTTGAACTGCGCAACGTGACCAAACGCTTTGGCGCAAACACGGTAATTGAAAACATCAACCTGGCGATCCCGCAGGGACAAATGGTAACGCTGCTCGGCCCGTCCGGCTGCGGTAAAACCACCGTGCTGCGCCTGGTTGCCGGGCTGGAAAAACCGACCGAAGGGCAGATTTACATCGATGGTGAGGATGTGACCCACCGCTCCATTCAGCAGCGTGATATCTGTATGGTGTTCCAGTCCTACGCGCTCTTCCCGCATATGTCGCTGGGCGAGAACGTGGGCTACGGTCTGAAGATGCTGGGCGTTTCGCGCGCAGAGATAAAAACGCGGGTCAAAGAAGCCCTGGCGATGGTTGATCTTGAGGGGTTTGAAGATCGTTACGTGGATCAGATTTCTGGCGGCCAGCAGCAGCGCGTAGCGCTGGCCCGCGCTCTGATCCTCAAACCCAAAGTGTTGCTGTTCGATGAACCGCTGAGCAACCTCGATGCGAACCTCAGGCGCAGCATGCGGGACAAAATCCGCGAGCTGCAAAAGCAGTTCAACATCACCTCGCTGTACGTGACGCACGATCAAAGCGAGGCGTTTGCGGTCTCCGACACCGTGCTGGTGATGAACAAGGGCAACATTATGCAGATTGGCTCGCCTCAGGATCTCTATCGCCAGCCGGCGTCTCGCTTTATGGCGAGTTTTATGGGTGATGCCAACCTCTTCCCGGCCCGCTTCAGCGAGGATGTCGTGGAAATCCACGGCTATCGTCTGCCGCGTCCGCTGCACTTTGCTACCCAGGGCGAAGGCACCGTCGGCGTGCGTCCGGAGGCGATTACGCTCAGCCAGCACGGCGAGGCGAGCCAGCACTGCACTATCCGCCACGTCGCCTATATGGGTCCGCAGTATGAGGTGATTGTCGACTGGCACGGACAGGAGATTTTACTACAGGTGAACGCCACGCGCCTGCAGCCGGACGTGGGCGATGCGTACTATCTTGAGATCCACCCGTACGGGATGTTTGTACTGGCGGAGGCGGCTTAATGAAATGCGAAACGGTAACGCGGGTTGCCGTTTCGCGTCTTCACTTTTAATCCCGTAACCAGGTTTCGGGTAATGTATAAGATTGTTGCAGTAAGCCATGGCGAAAAATATACAGGCAGGCAAGATAAA
The DNA here is from genome assembly GCF_049236825.1 of Enterobacter cloacae complex sp. SHL001. Lineage (NCBI taxonomy): Bacteria > Pseudomonadati > Pseudomonadota > Gammaproteobacteria > Enterobacterales > Enterobacteriaceae > Enterobacter > Enterobacter cloacae complex sp. SHL001. Next base: position 68,856 of record NZ_JBMKIP010000011.1, on the reverse strand, counting down.
AATGTCTGACGTTAAGCCGCTGGCAAATTTTGTCTCTGAGTCTATAGACCTGCTTTTGAGAACAACAAAACATCTTTGCCATCTCTTCGATATCCTTTCCGCACAGAAATGCGTTAATTAATGCCATCTCTTTTTCTTCTATTTTTATTTTCACCAGCTGTGACCGTTTATCCGACATTAAAACAGGAATTTTATTGATGATCATTAGCGTAATATTTTCTGGGCTGGTTTTCATGTCAACAGTGTCCCCACAGGGATTTACGCTGAAGGGCAAGCTCGCGGGTTGATTCATACAAAGCATTATAGCCTTAGTTTGCTCAAACATAGCCGAGACAACACGCCACCCGTGCTCAAGATCGTTCATCGGCATTCTGCTGTCTACCAGGACCACACACTCACGATGAGGGGTTTCAAACAGCGTAAGATCCTGAATATGCACAAGAGAAATACACTGCTTTAACCCCTGAAAGAGATAACTATCCTGTGTTATCAGAACGTTTAATGGCATGATATTTACACCCAAATGCGTTTTACCGGCAAAAAGATTCCGGCCTCTTAGCATTAAGAGGCGGAGAGATAATTTAAAAAATAACGGCGTCAGTCTGATTTAGCGCACACTAATACCGTACGCCGCAAATCGCTGATGCTCCATACTTCACCCTGTAACTTCCGCACCTTAAATAAAAAGACCTTTTGGGCTGAAGTCAGTTTTTCTGATAAAAACTCAGGTAGTGTTTCGCTACTGTTCTTCTCTATGCCTTCTCTTTTAAATTCAGTAAAAGAGTGAGTGTTATCTCCGGAATAACGCAGTCGGGCATAGCGATCGACGATATAGCGCTGGTTGTTGTAGGTCACGATCCCATACTCGGTAATGTAGCTGAGCGCATCTGGAACGAAGTGAACGACAAGGTGGATGTTGGCAACGATCTTGTCATTATCTTTGCCCAGCTCAAGATTCATATCCGTTATGCAATCCAGCGCGCGGGTATCCTTGGGCACGTACAGCAGCGCGCCAATAAACACCAGAATCAACAGCACAGCAAGGCTAGCCCACTTTAGTCGAGACGAAGTTTTTACATTCACTAAATTCCCCTTCACTATCGACCGTACATTTTGCGACAAAGATTTCAAGAAGCTCGGTTTTCTCATGTACTCTACTGTCATCGTAAAAAATATAGGCAGGCGTTGAACACTTCGTCAGCAATTTCATCCCTTTGCCTTCAGAAAAAAAGTGTTCTACTCTCTTTGCATTCACTTTGCTGTGATAAAAGATTTTGCACTGCTGAACTTGTTTTAAAAGCGTGACATCCTCGCGTTTGTCGAAAAAATTGAGATATAAAGCGATTGCTACCCCAATAATAATGAACAACACGCCGGTCCATTTAATCAACCTGGTCTTATTTACACTGGGCTCTTTATCAGGTGTTGAAATCGCCTGCATCACCAAATAGTCTCTGGATTTTTCGTTGAACTGAAGGTTATTCAGCGCCAACTCAAAGCCTTGTTTAGGGACAGTTTTGAGCACATCATGAATTTCAAACTCTGTAAAAATCTTACGCAATATACTGATATTATTGTTCAAACTATTACTCGATGGGGTTAATCCAAAATCGCCCCACACCTTCTGCAAAAGATCCTCTCTGGTCATAAGCCGGTTATTATTTTCCAGGAGTACGAGAAGAAGTCTGCATGCCGGATTAGAAAGCACATGTTGCGTGTTTCCATCCGACACCGTCCTTTCAGCAACGTTGAAAGAGACATTGTTGTTTATTATGAAATGCATAACACTGCCACCAGCTCCAATATTAACCCACACTCTTCATGGCTTTAATGCCGATAGCTAGTTTAGCGTATTGGGATAAAGTGACAAAATACCCATTCAATTGCGTATCTTACTGACTGGAAATTTTTACTTACGTCATGACAAATAATAACCAACGACGCTTTTATTCCCTATTTTTCATCTGGAAATGCAACCTTCTGGCGGCAAGATACTCCCGTAACTGCGATCGACTTAATGCGCAGGAAAAAAGATAGCCCTGCTGAATAACAATCCCCATATCGCGCAGCAGCTGTGATTGTTCAGGGGTTTCCACCCCTTCAGCAATGATGCCAAGACCCCGCGCTTTCGCCAGGTCCGCAACCCTCGCTGCAATGGATGTTGTCGCTTTATCAGAGGAAAGATGCTTAACGAAAAGCTGGTCAACCTTCACCCCATCCACGCTAAATTGCTCAAGGTATGCCAGATTCGAGCAGCCGGTACCAAAATCATCCAGATAGATCTCGACCCCCGCCAGCTGCAACTTCAGAAAAGCGCCCGTAACCTCAGGCGTAGGCGGTAATGGTTGTTCTTCAGTGACCTCGACCACCAGACAGTATTTTTCCAGAGGAATAGCCGCCAGAAACGAAAGCGTATCAAACACAAAACCGGGCTTCGCGACCTGAGAAGGGCTCACATTAAGCGAAAGATGAAGACCGTCAGGCAGCAATGCATCCAGTTCGTTAATATCTGCCGCAACCTGGCGCAGCAGGTGTTGCGTCATTTCTGGCAACAAGCCGTTCTCATCAAATGCGCGGATAAGCGCCAGGGGAGAGACATTTTCCTCAGAGAGTGACCAACGCATTAATATTTCCAGCCCGTACAACCGCTGGGTCCGGCTGTTAATCAGCGGCTGATAATAGGGAACGATCTCACCCATCATAAGCGCGCAGTAGAGATCGATATTGTTCAAGGGCAACGCAGTCATTGTCATCACTCCACCGTAATCAGCATCACAGTGGAGCCCGCAAACTCACCTGCCGCCACGCTGCCATTTGTATGAAGAACTGATTTCACAACGACATTTTCCTGTTCGGCGACGTCCAGAGTGAAGCCCGACGTGCCGAGCACGTTGTCATTCATATAAAGCTCGGAATAGAGACTGCCGTCGTCACGCAGCTGCACGTTGTCTGCGGAGTAGATATACAGCTTGAGCGTCTGTGATGTCGTACAGTTAATACTGACGTTTTCACTGACTTCATGCCCGTCAAGCTCCTGACGCGTCAGCGTGCCATGATCGAGGGTCAGTACGTCCTGATTGAAATCGCAGGAGCCACTGGGCTGTGGGGCAGTACCGCAAATGCTGCCTGGCAGTATGTTGTATCCTGCATATTTCTGATCGACCACGGGGCCGCTTGTCCCCATGTTGACGCCTGGCGCATAAAAAAAACCGACACACTCTTCAAAATTGACGGTACCGTTATGGTTAGTCGTACCACTGTAGGGCAGAGGAAATACTTTTTTTAACTCCTTGCCCACCTCACCGAGTGTTTCACTACTGCTTATAAAGGGATAAGCCGCAACCCCCCATCCTTGAACAACCCCCCAGCCTGATGTTCCTGAAGCATCATGCCTGTGGCTGATAAAAATGGTGCAGGCATTAAGCCCATAGCAAGGATTTGGCGTTGAGTCATTTTCATCCCAATCAGCAAGCGTGAAGTTATAGTCAAAATTAATGCTGCTATTTTGCGTAATGGAATCAATCCAGCTCCAGACAGAGGCTGAAGCGGGCTGAGTAGCAACAAGAACCAGCATAGCAAGGATCGTTCGGAGCATTATATTCATCACCGTTAACCTGTTATTGATACTGAATTTTCAGCGTGGCTGACGCGCTAAACACGCCCGTTTCCACGGTAGATGCGTCATCTTTTATCGGCGCGGCCTGCAAAACAGGCACCTCCGGCCAGGTAAACGGCATCCAGGTATTTAGCGGCATCGATTCTCCGTTCATATACAATTTGATCCCCAGCCCTTCGCGGTCGGTGGCCAGATAGTCGTCGCTAAACGAGGTGGCCGTGCCTTCAAACTGCATCTCCAGATCGTTAGAGGTCAGATCTTCACAAACCAGCGAATAGTCGATGGTTTTCATAAAGTTCTCACCGTCCAGCTGGCGCGCCTGCAGGTTGCTGCCAAAATCCACGTGAACAGTTTCACCGTTGTTGATTTCACACACCCCCTCCACGACCACGCCGGTGACGTTTACCGTCAGGGATGACCATGCCGCTGGACTGGCCAGCAACAAAGCGATAAGCAGAGCAAAACGTGAACTAGTCATAATTAAGCCTGAAGTGGATCAGCGCCTGCCATGCCCCCGCCACCAGCGGTGCAGAGGTACGTTCCGGTGCGAGATAATAAAAAAGCGTGTTGTCATCTGACTCCAGCAGCAGCGGATGCCCCTCATCGTTAAGACGAACCGAACGATGCAGCCTGTCGGTCAGGTGTAGCCCCACCCCGCTGGCTCCGCTCACGCGGACCAACCCCGGATTAAACAACTCTCCCGGTGCAACAAAGCTGACCGTGACCGAGGGCTGATCCCGGCTCCAGAGCAGATCGCCGCTCCACGCATCGCGTACTGAGGTAGGTGACGGCATACAATCCTCCAGATGGATCTCCACCCGCACCGGCGTACCCTGGTCGCCCGGTTTTTTAAGCGCCCCCGTTGCCGTCGTTCCCATGTCCACCTCCTGCCACGCGGAGTCCATCTCCAGACGGCAGGCGCTTTCCGTCAGCGCACCGCGCACGTGCAGCAGCCCATAGCTCCCATCGATCAATTCGTCCGCGGCACTTAGCGATCCTGCCAGCAGCATCAGCGCGAGCCCGCTCCCCTTTTTCCAGTACGCGATAGTCATGCCACTCTCCCGGCGGTTACTTTTTCTTTTCCTGCGGCACGGCTTTGCACTCGCTGCCGCCACAGCTGAAGATGAGCTTTGCGCGGCCACCAAAGTCGTTGACATAAGTCAGCACGGGCGCGCTGCCGAGCGCAGCAGCGGACGGTGCCAGCACTAGCTGACCTTTCGGCTCAACCATAATCGGCTTGAAGCCTGCCGCCGCTTTGCCGGTGAGCGTCGAAGACGCATTAACCAGCGAGATGTAATACGGCGTCGGGTTATTCACGCGGTATTTATCCCCTTCCCGCGCCAGAGTCAGCTGTTCCTGAAACGGCGTGGAATAATCAGCACGCTGCACTTCAATAGCGGCCGGGCGATAAAAGAGCTTGATGCGGGTCTGGAGCGCCAGCTGAAGCGTATTAGGCTTGCTGCTTTTGGGTGGGATCTCGCGCAGATTGAAATAGAACAGCGACTCCCTGTCCTGTGGCAGGCGCTGGATCCCCGCGGTGGATTGCACCTTGATCTGACTCTGCTCACCCGGTTCAATGCGCTGAACCGGCGGCAGCAGCACCAGCGGATCGGTAATTTTTTTACCCTGAGCATCTTCTACCCACCCCTGCGCCAGATACGGCAGCGTTTTATTTTCATTGGTCAGGCGCAGGCTCACGGATTTTGCCGCGCCGTCAAAAATAACCCGGGTTCTGTCCAGCGATACGGCGGCTGTTGCCACGCCTGAAACCATCAGCGCCAGGCCCGTCAGGGCGGAAATTCGCACAATTGTCATCTTGATTAACTCATCTCGTTTTTCAGGCCGGTTATTCCGGCGAACAGGTTAAAAGCAGGTTCTCCAGCACGGCTGGCAGCGTGGCCGGCAGGTTTACCACGCAGCGGGCTTGTCCATCCCATTTGACGGTCATTTTGCCGTTTGGCTGAATGCCGCTTAGCCAGACGCTTCCTTCGTCATTCACCACCCCCGTCTCCTGGTTTTTCTCGTTCATCACCGAGGCCCCAAACGGCGGGAAGCTCCCGTCAGCCTTACGGATAAAGGCCATCGCTTTACCACCCGCAATCACGTCAAACTGCCGATAGCCGATCGCCCCTTCGGTGAGCGTAGCCTGCGAGACGGATCGGGTGACGTCAGCATTTTCATCAAGTTTGTCGACGTCAATGCGGATCGGATTGCGGTAGTAGCTGTTCACATCACCAATCACAGCCTTCCCGAATCGGTTGGTTTTCACCGAGGCGCCGAATCCCTTAACGGGCACGCCGCTGACGCCTGCGGTATCCACCAGCACGCGGCTGCCGCCCCGCGCGTTCGAGCGATGCGCTGCGCCCCCTTCGGTGGTCAGGGTCAGACCGCCGGTCACGTTCATGCCCAGCGCGGTATAGCTGCCGGACTGATAGCTGGCGTTGGTCTGCACCTGCGCGCTATCGCCCTGCCAGGTGTAGTAGCCGTACGCCGTCGGGCCGCTGCGGGAAAGGCCGCTGCTGACCTGGAAGCTATTGTGCTCATCCACCCGGCCGTAATAGCTCACGCGATGGGTGTTATCGGTGCGGTTAATTGTGGCGCCATAGCTGAGCGAGGTGCCGTTACCTATCGGTAGCGACACCGAAATGTAGGCCCCGTCATCCTTCAGGGAGTAGTACTCGCTGCGGTAGGCCGTGAGCGATACGCTCATGTTCCTGAACGGACCAAGATCGACATAGCGCGACAGCGACAGGCTTACGCGATCGTTATCCGCGCTGTTCCAGTAGGTCTGATGGCTGTAGTTGAGGTAAGCGCTCAGCCCGACATCCCGGAAGCGTTTGTTAAACGACACCGTGTATTTCTCTTTCGGGCTGTGCGACGTGCCGCTGCCGTAGCGGGTATCGAGGTACTCCGACATGCTCATAAAGTCGCGTTCGGAGAAACGGTACCCGGCAAAGGTGACCTGGCTGTCATACTCGTCGAAGGTTTTTGAGTAGCTCACCCGGTAAGAGGTACCGGACAGCGTGCCTTCAGAAGGCAATACCGCCCGCGACTGCGTTACGTCGAAGGCCAGCGCGCCGAGGATGAAGAGATCGCGCCCGATCCCCACCGACAGGGCATTGTAGTCACCACCGATCACCGAGCCGCCGTACAGCGTCCAGCCGTTGGCCACGCCCCAGGAGATTTCGCCCGAGGTGAACATCGGCCCGGTCATGCTATGCCCCCACTCAGAGGGTTTACCCGCCGCCAGCTTGTAGCGCACCGCACCCGGGCGCGTCAGGTAGGGAACCGAAGCCGTCGTGACCTGAAAGACCTGCACGCTGCCGTCCAGCTCTTCCACCCTTACGTCGAGCGTGCCAGAGATGGCATCATTCAGTTCCTGAATGCGAAACGCCCCGGCGGCCACCTGCGTTTCGTGTATCACGCGTCCCTGCTGGCTGATGGTCACTTTGCCGCCCGAACGGGAGATGCCCGTCACTTCGGGCGCGTAGCCACGCAGGCTCGGCGGCAACATACTGAGATCGGAATTCAGGCTAACGCCGCTAAAGCGGAAGGTATCGAAGATATCGGAGCTGAGGTAATCTTCCCCCACCGTCAGCTTCGCTTTCAGTGAAGGAATGGCGCGGTAGAGATAGTAACGGCTAAAAGCGAAATCCTTGTCCGTCTTCCCGTCACGCTTGTTCCAGCTGGTCTGCCAGTCGGCGCGGGCGCGCCATGGTCCCAGATTGGCCCCCAGGACCCCATTCCCGCTGATATTTTGGCTGTCTGAACCGGTTTGATTCTGCTGCGCCTGAAGATTGAGGTTGTAGTCGGCAATCACACCAGGGATACCCTCATCCCAGCGCGAAGGCGGATCCCAGTTTGGCGCGGTGTACTCCAGCCACGCCTGCGGGATCGCCAGATAAAGCGTGTCCTTTGCCAGGTCGACGCGCATATCCAGTCCTTCGAGGCTGGCTTTGTCCAGACACTCACCGTCGCGCAGCCAGCGAAGATCGTCCATGACGCTGGCCTTCAGGTTAAAGCGAGAGAGCTGCTCTGGCGTCAGGCAGATCAGGCTGTCCCGGCCGTTTTCACCCTCGGGATAGACCACAATCCGCTCCTCGCGCAGGATCTCTTTGTTCACCATGATGCTGAAGGTGTAGTCGCCGGGCATGACGTAGCCGCGACGCGAAAAGTGGCTAAGATCGATATTGCTCTTGTCCTGCGTGTCCAGCACGTCAGTATTGAACTGAATGTCATCGTCGGCCCCGCTTTTCGCCACCGGCACGATTAGAGCCAAAATCAGCACGCTGAGCGTTGAGCGTCGGAATGTCCGTATCGTTTTTTTCATCTCAGTTGTAATCCATTCTGAAGCGGATCAGAGACTGGTAATCCCCGGCTTTGAGCGGCTGTCCGTTGCTGACAAGCTGAAGCGAATAATTCAGGTTCATGCTGCCCGCCGTGACCTCTCTGGCGGGAAAGGCCACGCCGGGCGCGGCGATATTGCCGTCGGTATCGCGGATCGCCAGCTCAATTCCCTGTGCGTCTCCACGCACGGAAAACCGGTCTGCGCCCGTCATTGGTTCAAACGTTATCTGGTAGTACTCGGAGTCATATCTCCCGCTCCCGGGTGTCGGCAGCATCAGGCAATTAATTAAGCGAACGGTGAACGCACGTGTGGGGCCATAGCCTTTGGTAGCAATCTCCGACACGGGCGTATCGCCCATATCAATGGTTTGATCGCGGCTACCAAGATCAATTGCACAGGGTGTATAGAGCACCGCCCCCTGAATAAGGACGGCACCCTCCCCCTGATTTGCAGCGAATAAAGGCAGGCAACAACCAGACAGGAGAAAAGGGAGTGTTTTGACTATTTTTGTTGTATTCGAAAATATATAACCCATAGCAAACCCTTTTCACTTATTCAGTCGGTTTCGAATATCAGACGGCCAGCTAAGGCCGCCTGACGGGTCATCGAAATAAGGTCAGGGCTTATTCGTAGGCCAGCGTCCAGTTAGTCACAGCGGTGAAATCACCTTCGGTTGGCGCTTCTCCACCGATGATGTACGCGGAGTAGGTCAGGGTGTTGTCGCCATTAACCACGTTCTGTCCAGTCGTGGCTTCACCCAGGGTGATGGTGTTGCTGTCGCCGTCGGTCATCACGACGCCAACATCGGTTGCATTGCCGGTCACGCCCAGCACCGCTCCGTCAACGCTGGAATCCGCGCCGGAGAAGGTGGTGGTCACAGTGGTAGCGGTCTCAACAGAGCAGTTTTCCAGGTGGATGTAGAACGGAACCGGCGTAGAGGTGCCGCCGTTCGCCACTGCGGAACTGGAAACCTGGCCGAGGCTAATGGTCTGATCTTCGTCACCTGCCGCGATTGAACATGGCGCGTCGATAACGGAACCAGTGAAGGTCACAACGCCGCTACCCTGGTCTGCCTGAGCACCGAAAGCAGCCATACCAGAAGCCAGAACCAGTGCAGTAAAGAGTTTGTTCATTTTCATAAAAATCGTCCTGTAAATTAAGTGAATGACACACACAGAAGATTTTTGATGGCTGAATTTGGGCAATATGCGCCCCGCCCGAAAATTGGGCTTAATTAAATTACTCAGCAATCAAATAATCTCTTAAACATCGTCATCAGCAAATTCAGTTGAACTTACGCATATCTCCCTGCGCTTCGCTGATGCAATAAATAGTAACCCGACGATGAAAAAACAAAAGGCAAAATACCCTACAAGAACAAAAACAAAAGACATGCTTAAATAATAGGTTTAATTAGAATAATAAAAATGAATCCACCAGCAGTTAGATTTTTATACTTTATTAACCAAGAGTGATAGATTATCAATCTAAAACTTAACTTTTTAACCCACAATGACAGTCATAAACACGAAATTATCAACGCGAATTTGTTGCTGGAGTATGAAAAGTAATTACATTTATTCAAAAAGAAACGAGGTCAGGGGATAATATCATTCGTGCACGAACTGATGTTATCCATTGGGGACAGGCATCTTATTTGGCCAGAAAGAAATATCGGGAAGTGTATAAAGAGAATTATTCCCGGCCTGCGTAACCGCTGACCGGGAGTCAGGATTACCGCTGTGCGTTCAGCTCCGCAATATCCTGCGGCGTGGTGCGACAGCAGCCGCCAATCAGCTTCGCACCGACATCCAGCCACTGCGGTAAATACCCCGCCAGCGTCTCGCAGGCGTCACCATGGTGATGCCAGGTTTTGCTCACCGCATCATAATGCTCGCCGGAATTCGGATAGACCACCAGCGGCAGCGACGTCAGGCTGTGCAGATGCGTCAGCGCAGCGGTGGTGTTTTCCAGCGCGATACAGTTGATCCCCAGCGCGACAACCTGTGGATAGCTTTCGAGCGCAGAAACGACATCCCGCAGCGGCGTCCCGTCACTCAGGTGCTCGCTGTCACGCAGGGTAAATGAGAACCATGCCCGGGCGCGAGGATACGCCGTCAGCAACGCCGCCAGCGCCTTAATCTCCGGGAAAGAAGGCAGCGTTTCACAGGCCAGCAGATCCGCGCCCGCATCCAGCAGCGCCTCCACGCGGGGACGGTGGAACGCGGTGAACTCTTCAGCGCGACGCACATAATCGCCGCGATATTCAGATCCATCGGCAAGGTACGCGCCGTACGGCCCTACCGACCCCGCCACCAGCAGCGTGCCCGCCTGCGCATTCTCTGCCAGGTACGCTTCCCGCGCTTTGCGTGCCAGCTCTACGCTTTTGCCAATCAACGCCCGGGATTGCGCCTCGTCGAGCCCGCGTGCGGCAAAGCCCGCAGGCGTGGCCTGATAGCTGGCGGTGATCGCCACCTGTGCCCCCGCGCGGTAATAGTCGAGGTGCACGTCCCGGATCAGCTCCGGGTTTTCCATCAGCACTTTGGCCGACCAGAGGCTGTCGGCAAGGTTACAACCGCGCGCTTCCAGCTCCGTTGCCATCGCCCCATCCAGCACGACAAACGGCTGGTTTTCAAGGAGGGCGGTAAGCGGATTATTCTGCGACATGTTCAGGCTCCTGCGTGGTCAGGTTTCGGGTCAGGTAGTACGCACCATAACACAGGGCGACAAACGGAAGCCCGCAATAAAGGGCAATACGCTGGCTGGGGTCAAACCACAGGCCGACACAGGCCACCAGGCAGAGGATAAAGCCAAGCACGGGCACCAGCGGATACCATGGCGCGCGATACTGCAACGCCGAAAGCGGCTGCCCGGACTGCACGTGACGGCGACGAAACACGAAGTGTGACGCGCAGATGCTGATCCACACCGCCACCACCGCAAAACCGGAAATGGCTGACAGGGCCACAAACACCGTATCCGGCGCAACCACGCTGGAGAACAGCGCCAGCACGCCACCCAGCATGGAAACGGAGAGCGCCGTCAGCGGCACGCCGTTTTTGTTGACGCGGGCAAAGCAGCGTGGCAGCGTTTTCTCGTTAGACAGAGACCACAGCATACGGCCAGAGGCGTACAGGCCCGAGTTCGCCGCCGAGAGGATCGCCGTCAGGATCACGAAGTTAAAGATATCCGCCGCATACGGAATGCCGACCTTTTCAAACACCAGCACGAACGGGCTTTTCTCCACGCCAGCCTGCTGCATCGGGATCAGCGCCGCCAGCACAAATACGGTGCCAATAAAGAAGATGATGAGCCGGGCGATGGTGGTGCGAATAGCAACCGGAATAACCTTGTGTGGGTTTTCCGTTTCTCCTGCCGCGATGCCGATAAGCTCCGTTCCGGAGAAGGCAAAGTTGACCGCCACCATGGTCATCAGGATCGGCAGACCGCCGTGCGGGAACCAGCTTTCGGCAGTAATGTTGCTTAAGCCCGGCGCCGGTGAACCGTCCTGCATCGGGATAAAACCGAAGATCGCCGCCCCGCCGAGAATAATGAAGGCGATGATGGTGATGACTTTCACCAGCGAGAACCAGAATTCCCCTTCGGCGAAGAAGCGCGTGGAAATGACGTTAAGAGCAAAAATCACCACGCAAAAGACGACGCACCACGTCCAGACGGGAACCTGCGGGAACCAGTACTGCATACAGAACCCGGCTGCGGTAAAGCTCGATCCCAGCGCCACTGTCCACGTAAGCCAGTAGAGCCACGCCACGGTATACCCTGTCGCCGGGCCGAGATAACGAGCGGCGTAGACGTGGAACGCGCCGGTTTCCGGCATTGCTACGGAAAGCTCGCCCAGACACTGCATAACCAGCCAAACCACCAGCGCACCAATAAGATACGCCAGCAGCGTGCCCGCCGCGCCGGTTGTCGAAATGATGTATCCGGTATTGAAGAATAACCCTGTGCCGATAACGCCCCCCAGCGAGAGCATAATCAGGTGACGGGTTTTCATGGTGCGCTTAAGCTGCCCGTTTTGTTGTTCTGTTTGCATATTACCTTCTAAACGTATGGACATCTAAACATCCAAAGAAGGGTGTTATACCGCGATTGTTAACAAAAAGCCACCCGGCACGACTTCGGCGCAATTATTGGTAAATCTTTAAATCAGTTCTATAGTCGACACAGTTTCTTCTTCACCAGGACTCACTATGCGATTTAACGGACTGACCAAAGGTTTCTTTATTCTCATCCTGGCCCTTGTTACCTGGGCTTTCTTTGACGTGCTGTCACCCTATTTCTCGGCGATTCTGTGGGCCGCGATCCTGACCATCATTTTCAACCCGGTGAAAAACAAATTGCGTACCGCGCTGGGCGATCGCAACGGGCTGGCTTCCCTCCTTACACTCGGCATTATCTGCCTGATCGTGTTTATTCCGTTGATGGTGATCCTTTCCTCGCTCGCGGTGGAACTGAACATGGTTTACACCAAGCTGCAACAGAACAACACGCAGTTCCCGGAAGTCATCGCCGGTATTTTCAACCGACTGCCGGACTGGGCCAGCGGCTTCCTGGCGGATCACAACCTGACCAACGCCGCGCAGATTCAGAAAAAGCTTTCCGATGTCGCGTTACAGGGCGGACAGTATCTGGCGGGAAGCGCGTTCCTGATTGGTAAAGGGACGTTCGGCTTTGCTATTAGCTTCGGCATTATGCTGTACCTGCTGTTTTTCCTGCTCAAAGACGGGCCCTATCTGGTGCGCCAGATCCTCGACTCGCTGCCGCTGTCTGACTTCGCCAAACAGCATCTGTTCGCTAAGTTTGTCGGCGTCTCGCGAGCCACGGTAAAAGGCACGGCGGTCGTAGCGGTGGTTCAGGGTACGCTTGGCGGTATCGCCTTTGCCATCGTCGGTATTGACGGTAGCGTACTGTGGGGAGCGCTGATGGCGTTCCTCTCCCTGGTGCCCGCCGTTGGGTCGGCTATCGTCTGGGTTCCCGCCGCGATCTTCCTGTTTGCCACTCACCAGCTGTGGCAGGGTCTGTTCATTGTGGGCTTTTTTGTCATTATCGTCGGGCTGGTGGACAACCTTTTACGTCCGCTGCTGGTGGGCAAAGACACCAAAATGCCGGACTACCTGATACTGATCACCACGCTCGGCGGTATGGAGCTGTACGGCATTAATGGTTTTGTGATTGGGCCGCTGATTGCCGCCCTGTTTATCGCCTGCTGGAACCTCTTCTCCGGCCGCGACCACGCAGGCAACGCCGAGGAGCTGGACGCAGACTTTATCGAAGAGGGAAAAAACCCTCCGGATCTCTAACGAAACGCGTTTTGTCAGGCGGCCCTGTGCCGCCTTTTTTTTCGCGATAAATCAGGGGTTTTCTATAATCTGAAATGAACGCTCTTCCACATTTGTCGTAGAAGGATCCAACAGGTGCGAATCGCCACGATCACAAACTGGGCCTATGGTGTCACGGTGTGCCTGACCATTGCCTCCGGTATCGTCATGCTGATGGCTTCCCATGCCGACAACGTAGAGCGTCAGGCTGTTAAGCAACGACAAATTTTTGACCAGCTTACGGAAGAGATTGAAGCAGAAACCTGGATGCTCTCCGATTTAGCGCGCCTTTACGCCATCAAAAAAGAGCCCGATGTGCTGAAAGCGTACCAGGCGAAAGAAGGTGAACTGAAGAATATTGAACACAAAGTGGGACAGTTAAAAGATACGGGCGCAACGGGCGAAGAGCTGGCGCTGCTGTATGAAGGGCTGAAGATTGTTGATGGCCTACAGGATGAACAGCAGGCAGCAATTGCCAGCGTCGCCCGGGGTGAGGAACAACAGGCCATTGCGTTACTCTTCGGCAAAATCTACGAACTTGAAACGGAACGCGCCCAGAGCAAGATTGACCATTTTCGTATGCTGCTGGATAAGCGCATTATTGCCGATGTCCAGGCAGCGACCAACACGTCGAAAACGCTGCGTACCGCCTCAGAGGTGATGGTCGGCCTGACCGCCCTGCTCTTCTTATTCGTGATGGGCTTTATTCTCAAGCACCGCGTGCTGCGCCCGGTAGTGCGCCTCAGCGATGTGGTTCACCGCCTGGCCTCACAGGATTACGGCGTCGAAACGCCCAATTTCAACCAGGTCGATGAGATAGGCGATATGGCGCAGGCCATTCGCATTTTCCGCGAGAACGGGCTGGCAAGGCAGCGGCTTGAAAAAGAACGCGACGCAGACTGGGCCATCCGCGAGCTGCTCGCGCGAATGACCCAGCGCTTGCAGGGGTGCGAGAACGTCAGCGACGTGATTGAGGTGGCAGAGCTGTTTGCTCCCAACATTGCGCCGGGTATCGCCGGACGTCTGTATATCCTGGATCGAAACCCGTGGGAGATGCGCTGTGCGGCGGAATGGTTATCTCCACAGGGAGAAAAAAATGCTTTCCACCCCGATCAATGCTGGGCCATACGCCGTGGTCAGAGCCATCCACCGGTCAACGGCGAGCCGGATATCGGTTGCCAGCATCTGCCTGAATCACAAAAAGACAGCTCACTGTGCGTGCCGCTCATTGCGCAGGGGGAAGCCATTGGTTTGCTGTCGTTTCAAAACATCACGCCTGAAACGGCACCGTCCCGCGCATATCTCGAATTAATGGCGGAAGCCCTGGGTCTGGCGCTGGCCAACCAGCGTCTGCGCGATGCCCTGCTGGAAAAAGCGCTATTCGACCCGCTCACCGGCTTGCGTAACCGTCACCACCTGGAAGATACCCTGCGCACTCAGATAGCTCAGGCAATGCGCAATGATGAGCCGGTGAGCTGCATGATGATCGACATCGATCACTTTAAAAGCATTAACGATCGCTTCGGCCATGAGGCTGGCGATCATGTGATTAAGAGCGTGGCGACAATTGTTCAGCGTGCCGTGCACGATGCCGGCCTGGCCTTCCGCTTTGGTGGCGAAGAGTTTCTGGTGCTGCTAACGGGTGCGGATGAGGAAGCGGCTCACGCCTGCGCAACTGAGATTTATAACGGCGTCCATACGCTGTCGCTGCGCTATGGGCTTGCTGAGATTGGCCCGGTGGATGTGTCGATCGGGATAGCCAGTTACCCGCAGCACGCCCAAAGCGACGACCTGCTGCGCGCGGCAGACGTGGCGCTTTACCGGGCGAAAGAGCTGGGGCGCTCGCGGATCGTCAGTTTCAGTATGCTGGAGACGGGTTAACCGAAACTCAGTGCAAATGACGTCAGAGGTACGCGCACTCTCTTATTCCCTCACATTGAGGGTGCGTTATCATTCTTTGTACATATAAATCAATCTTAACGATGCCACCATTGATAAAAAATGGGGGTGCGTAAATATATCAATAATCAAAGCGATCATTTTTTAAACCCGGTGGCTAATTACACTGAGTTTTTATGTTTTAAAAAACGTAAGCTCCAGCCAGAGGTCTGCAATCACGGGGCAAACAACGATTATCCATTTGATTTTAATACATTTAATGAAGTATCGTTTGCAAAAAGCCATGGCGTTCAACAAAATAGACAAACTTATAGGATAAATAACTTATAATTCTTATACTTCTGTTAAAAAGAGGAGGCCAATATGCGAATAATCCTAATGCTGTGCTGCTTTTTGGTACAAAGTTTAAGCTGGGCTGGCGAACTGCCAAAGCCTGTGGGCAAACCCATCTTAACCATTACCGGTAATATAGAAAATACGAACGAAAATGGAAAAGCCGTTTTTGATATTGCCAGCCTGGAAAAACTGGGGATGGTGAGTTTCCAGACGACCTCTCCCTGGTATAATGGCCGCACGAAGTTTGAGGGTATCCCGATGCGCAAACTCATGGAGTATGTGGGTGCTAAGGGTTCTGTTCTGAATGTGGTTGCACTCAATGATTATACTACCGTCATCCCTCTCAGCGACTTCCAGAAATACAACGCCATCCTGGCGTTAAAGGTCAATGGCGAATATATGCGCATCCGCGATAAAGGTCCGTCATTCATCGTCTACCCTTATGACAGTCTTCCTGAACTCAATAATCAGATTTATTACTCGCGATCGGCCTGGCAGGTCAGCAAAATGAAGATTGAATAGTAGTTCAGGAGAACATAATGAACAGGATACTGGTTGGTATCATTTTTTCTCTTTTTATCACTACGGGATATATAGCCTTTCTTGTCTACGACCGTCAGCAGGAGTTGCAAAAATTGACTCACTACACTGAGTCCTGGTCTGTAGCCCAACTGGTATCTGAATATTACCGATTTGAATCATGGATTGGACTGTACGCAACCGAGACTGATGACGTTACGGTAGACCAGGTTCGCATGCGCCTGGAAATCATGCTGAGCCAGAATGATTTATTGAAAGAGGGCGGCCTGGGTCGTTATATAAACAGCGCGAAAGCGCATCAGGTGCTCGCCTTACGCCTGGAAAATATACTGAACTATCTGGATGGTCACCTTGAGAAAATGAGCCGTTCAGAGTTAAAGCTCTATCTGAAAAATATGCATTTACTGGATGCACCGCTAAGCCAGCTTTCATCAACGGCTTTAACAAAAGATGTTAATACAATCAATGAAACTAACCTAAAAATACAGGTTCTGTATTATATTTATTCAGCACTTTCGCTGTTACTGGTTATTTTAAGCTTCATACTGGGCTTTTTGATTATCTATCAAAATAAAAACATTCTCAAAGCACATACACAGGTTAAAACGCTGGCTGAAGAACTTCAGCTGTCCAAAGAAACCCTGCAAATCCAGAATACAAAACTGGAATACGATGTTTATCATGACTCCCTTACCGGCATGAAAAACCGTCTTTTCTTCTGGGATGATCTCAATAAACTTAATCTACAGGCTGAGGAAAAACATATTTCGGTCACGGTGATGTTATTCGATTTAGACCGGTTCAAAGAGGTGAATGATACCTACGGTCATGATGCTGGCGATTTACTGTTACGTGAGGTATCCACGCGCCTTAACGCTTTGAGCCGCTTTTCAGAGACATTTTATCGTTTGGGCGGCGACGAATTTGCGTTTCTCTCCAGTGGCTTAACCGAAGCCGCAGCCGTTTCACGCGCGCGAGAAATCAGTGATAGCATCAGCAAGCCCTATACAATTAATAATCAACTCATCAAAATAGCCACCTGTGTGGGTATTGTTTTATCGGATAATGAACGACGTTCAGATTACCTTTATAAATTTGCCGATCTGGCGCTCTATGAAGCCAAGAAAGAAGGTTCTCAGCAAATCAAAGTCTTCCGCCAGCGAATGCTACAGAAGTTGCAGGAAAGCAGAACCCTTGAAAATGATATGGCAAGAGCAATAGAGAATGATGAGTTTATTGTTTATTACCAGCCTATTGTGAATTCCGTCAGCAAGGAAATTTACGGCTATGAAGCGCTTATTCGCTGGATGCACCCCGTCAAGGGGATGCTCTCCCCGGATAGCTTTATTTTCGCCGCTGAAAAAACAGGCATGATCAACGAGATAGGTAAAACTGTACTTAAACTGGCCTGTAGGGAAGCGGTCTCCTGGGCTGTTCCGGCCAGGATCTCCGTGAACGTCTCGCCTGTTCAGTTAGGCAGCAAATCATTTATTAATACGGTGCAGTCCGTTCTGGCTGAGACCGGGCTCCCGGCTAACCGTCTTGAGTTAGAGGTCACAGAGTCTTCCCTCTTCAGTGACAGAAATAACCCCATTGCGATCCTCAAAAAACTACGCTCACTGGGCGTAAGAATTTCTATTGATGATTTTGGCACGGGTTATTCGTCGCTCTCCAGACTCAGCGAACTGAATTTTGATAAAATCAAGATCGATAAATCTTTTGTCAATCCGATATCTACGCAGGAAGATGCGCTTAATATTGTGAAGCTGATTACCGGTATGGCTAAAAGCCTTAATATGGGCGTCATTGCCGAGGGCGTTGAGACCGAAGAGCAGCTTGAGCGGCTTCAGGCTCTGGGTTGCGAGCTTGTGCAGGGATATCTTTTCAGCAAACCACAGCCTCAGGTCGACAGCAAAATTAAGAGCGGCCAGGAATGATCCCCTCTCCTCAGCCCGATACCAACCGGGATCACATTTTTCACCCCTGGGTATTCACTGACAATAACCAGGTGTTATCATTCACCCCGTAAATACCTATCAACTCAATCCGAGGCTTTGATGCTGGAGAATGTAATCATCCGATAATCAGCTTCCCGACCTTTCCAGGCCGGACTGATTATCAATGCGCCGAAATCGTATGCGGACACCGCTGTGTGTTTGCACGTTTTGCACATGATGATTAAACAGGTTTTCCAGTATGAATTTATCCCGTCAGGAACAACGTACCTTACACGTTCTCGCCAAAGGTGGCCGTATTGTGCACGTCCGCGATACCTCCGGCCGCGTCACCGCCGTTGAATGCTATAGCCGCGAAGGGCTACTGCTGGCTGACTGCACGCTCGCCGTTTTCAAAAAGCTCAAAACCAAAAAGCTGATCAAATCCGTTAACGGTCAGCCCTATCGGATCAACACCACCGGGCTGAATAACGTTCGCGCTCAGCCTGATAATCGTTAAGGAGAGGATGATGGATATCCCACGTATTTTTACTGTTAGCGAAAGCGAACACCGCATTCATAACCCCTTTACACCAGAGAAGTACGCGACGCTGGGCCGCGTGTTACGCATGAAGCCAGGCACACGCATTCTCGATCTCGGCAGCGGCTCGGGAGAGATGCTTTGTACCTGGGCACGTGATTACGGTATTACCGGTACCGGCATCGACATGAGCCCGCTCTTCACCGCGCAGGCCACGCGGCGCGCAGAGGAACTCGGCGTCAGCGAACGCGTCCATTTCATTCATAACGACGCGGCCGGCTACGTCGCGAATGAAAAATGTGACGTGGCGGCCTGCGTTGGCGCAACCTGGATTGCGGGGGGCGTAGCCGGGACGATGGATCTGCTGGCAAAAAGCCTCAAGCCCGGGGGAATAATGCTCATCGGCGAACCGTACTGGCGTCAGGTACCCGCGACGGAGGAGACAGCCCAGGCCTGCGGCGTCTCGTCGATCGCAGACTTTCTCACTCTGCCCGGTCTGGTTGCGTCTTTCGATCAACAGGGCTATGACCTGGTTGAAATGGTGCTGGCTGACCAGGAAGGCTGGGACAGGTACGAAGCCGCAAAATGGATGACCATGCGTCGCTGGCTGGAGGAAAACCCAGACGATGACTTCGCGCAGGAGGTTCGGGCGGAGCTGACGATAGCGCCTGAACGTCATGTGACGTACACGCGGGAGTACTTTGGCTGGGGAGTGTTTGCGTTAATGGCGCGATAATATGGCGCTGGCGGTATAGCCTTTAGGGTTATGCCGCCGATCAACTTCTTTGAGGTACAAAACGATGACGCGAAAATGTGCAGCCATTAGCAACATTTGCTGCCATGGTCTCAAAACGAGATTTACTGGAATGCAGGGTAACTATTTGATTTAGATGGTGCCGATAATAGGAGTCGAACCTACGACCTTCGCATTACGAATGCGTAAATTGGTCCTGTAAAATCAATATCTATCGAATTTAAATAGATTTTTTGCCACAATATTGCCACAGTTCGTTAGGAATCAGACAGAAATGGCGACTATACGCAAACGTGGTAACTACCAATGGGAAGCTCAAATCCGTAAACGTGGTTTTCCCTCTCAAACCAAAACCTTTAACACCAAAGTAGAAGCAGATGCTTGGGCCAAAATGATCGAGTCAGAAATGGCGAGAGGAGTTTGGCTTAGCCGCAGCGAAGCGGAATCTACGACATTGTATGAAGCCCTAACGCGCTATGAAAAAGAGATTGTTCCCGACAAAAAAGGAGCAGTGCAAGACCGATCATTGGTGCGGATACTAAAAGGCACTCAGCTGGCAAAAAACTATATGGCCAGCATCAGGAGTGCCGATGTCGCCAAGCTAAGAGATGAATGGTTGAAAATTTATGCTCCTGCAACCGTTTTAAGGCGTTTGGCCTTACTTTCTCATGTATTCAATGTTTCGCGGAAAGAATGGGGCATGGAGAGCCTGCTGAACCCCGTAGAGGCCATTCGCAAACCCCAACCCAAGAACTCAAGGACCAGACGCCTGGAAGCGCTGCCTTTAGTTTCTGAGCAAACCGGTGTTACGTCAGGAAAGGAATTAGCCAACGAGATCGAACATATCATTGCCGCAACACATTCATTAGTATTGCCAGCAATCATTCTTCTGGCGTTAGAGACAGCCATGCGCCGTAGCGAAATTGCAGAACTTCGATGGCGCTTTATCGATCTTGATAGGCGAGTTGCACATCTGCCAGATACTAAGAATGGTAATGCTCGCGATGTCCCCTTATCCACAAAGGCTGTTATGGTACTATCCAATCTAAAGGAGCGTTCTAAACAAGCTGATGACAAGGTTTTTGGAATGCGTGCCGATGCGATCACCCGCGCTTTTGATCGAGCTGTAAAGCGCGCCAGAGAAAGATATGAACAAGCTAAACCTCAATGTGATGACACCTTCCTCAAAGATTTAAGATTTCACGATCTCCGGCATGAAGCGACCTCTCGCTTGGCTGAGATTTTCCCCATGCACGAGCTGACAAAAATCACGGGGCATAAAGACCCGAGAATGCTAATGCGGTATTATCATCCAAAAGCTGAGGATTTAGCGTTAAAGTTGAAATAAAGGATATCTTATGCGTTACATTAGAAAACACATTGCAAATTTTGATTTCAATATTGTATCCATTATATATTTGCTGATTGCTTGCATTGTAATCATGAAGTTCCCATTATTACTTCAAGATAAAACCTTCTTAGTTTGTGGATTATTCCTCTCGGTAGCATTCATTTTTTGTGCCTATAACAACAAAAAAACAATCGTCAATAAAATGATTGAGCACAGCATCATTAAATGGATTGGAACAGTATTGATTTTTTCAATTTGTATGTGGTATGCAAAACATAAAATTAATTTTGATTACGATATTCAACCGGAATACTTAATATACTCATCTTATGGTTATGCTTTCGCAATGGCCATTCCTCTATCTCTATCCATTTATGGCCTTAGCATTTTCATATACTTATACTTTGGAAGAATTACTGCTTATCAATGCTTTTACGCGGCAATTTTGACCATCCCTTTTTCTGCAATGCTAAGAGAGACGATTGAAAAAAACCAAGAGGTTGATTTCAAAGTTATTTTGTTGTTAGTTTTCGGGTTAGCTTTCGGTATCGTAACCATGTTCAAAGCAATGCAAAAAACAAATAAAGAATCAACTTCATCCAATAAAAAGAATCTATTATACATTGCAAAAACAATGGCACAAGATATTAATAGAGCAAAACTAATTTTAATGATATGGTTTAAAAAAATACTTATGTGTTCGAATAGCTACTTAAGAGTTGCAGATCTATTATCGACAGCAATTGCATTATTATTCATTGGTGTTTTTTCAATAAAGATAATACCAGAGCATCAGAAGTCTTTTCTTTTACTTGATGCTTTTTCTAAGACAGATTGCAATACAAAAAAAGATTCATTTTCATACATCAGGAAATCGAAAAACGAATGCTACAGAATTAATTCTAAAGGAATAGAAGTTATCGAAATGATATCATTTACCTCATCAGCTGACTAAAACATAGGTAGTAATGAAAATGGATGAGACCTCGAAGAGAAAAAGGATTGAGGCATTTAGGAAAGCAGAGGCTAGCTTATATTTATCAGGTAAAGATCCTCGCGGGTCAGAATTTTACCAGAAAATAAAGGATGAAGTTATAAGAGGTAAGCTAACTTATGAAGAGGCAAAAGCAGAGATTTTAAATCACCATATAGAGAAATCGAAAAAATAAGAAAAAGGCTAACATTATGTTAGCCTATCTTCTCAATGATTATTCCTATAACTAAAAATTGCTTTTTTCAATAACTCCGTTTGCTCATCAGCATCATCATAATTATAAATTCCCGTAGCAGAATAATACTCTTCGATGCATAGAATATTTATCAATGGTTCACAAATCTCTTTAATAAACTCCTTGTTGTTATCGGCAAAAATAATTTTTATTCCTTCCAAAACAAAGCTATTATAATCAGCCATTATCCACCTCCTTACAGGTGTTTAGTGGAAGCGTCAGTTAACGTTACCGCGCTAACTGACGCGCCTAAATCAAGATTTTTTACTGCCAGTTAAACTATCACCCTCAAACTCATCCTGTTCGTGGTTAGTCTGACGATCGGCTGTGTGTTTACGTATTTGATTCGCTATTTCCCCACCAACGGTCTGTTGTCTTCGGATAGTATTAGTACTTCCCTTCATCATCTGATACTCCGAAGCTCCGTTAGACAGCCCGCTCGCCATGTGAGAAGCCATGCGGCCAGCTCGTGAGAATGATGAAGCAAACCCCTGGCTTCCTCCGCTGACGCTACCTGTATTACTCCCTGCAGAAGAACCACCGGAACCGCCTGATGGTTGTCCTCCAGAAGTATCTACGGAACCGGTATCTTCCCCTCCGCCAAATCCTCCACCTGAACCACCTTTATCACCAGAACCAGATTCTTCGGCCATCGCCGCTTGTGCAGATTCAAATGCTGCTTTTAGAGCGGAAGCACCACCACTGACTTGAGCTGTAGCACTCATTGCCATTGCCCCAGCGCCACTGATTGCAGTAGTAGCAGCGCCAGTAATCATACCTGCTCCAAAACCACCGATCCCTTGTAAGGACGCTCCTCCAACAACGCCTGATAACAACAACGGTAATTTATTCGTCAATACTAAAAGAATAATTGACGCCAGAAGTAAAACAATAAGACTATTAAGATCAGGAATATCATTTTTAATAATAGAAAAATACTGATCTATAAATGATTGCCCAATCCCAATGATTAATGTCATCGTAAATAACTGAATACCAATCGATAATACTGTGCGTAAGTAATTTATTGCTATATCAGAAGTCCATTTCGAGCCACCAAACCCAAGCACAATAACTCCTGCATAACACAACACCCATGCAGAAACTAACATTATTAGCATATTTATCGCGATAAGCGCCATTACTACTAATACTATTATCGCGACGGTTATCATAATGGTCGAAATCATTGGAGACCAAATTGATGCTGCTGAACTGACCTTTGTTAATATCACAAATGCCATATCCACTATGCTGGAGGGTGAAATACCAGTACTTGTTCCTAAAGCATTTGCTGCAAGTTGTCTCATTGAGTTAATTATAGATTGTGATATGGCTGGGCCGTTGATTAAAAGATAATAAAAAAAACCAATCACGGCAAAAAAACGAACTATTTCTGCAAGTGCACTGATTAAACCTTCCCCTTGCATCGCCAACATACCAAATGTCCAAACCATACTTATTAATACCAGCCCCCAGAAGAGCCAATTTGCATAATCACCAATTACTAATGACCATGTGCTGGCTACTTGCTGAAACTTATCTAATAACGTATCAAGTAATCCGCTACTATCTAATTGACCAGCATAAGCATTTACAGAAAACAAAAAAACCATTCCTAAAAAAGTGAGCTTGCTTACTATTCTCATAATTACCATTCTCGCTTAGGGCTAGGATTGTTATTGCCACGCAGGGCACATTTATCGTAGTTATGTTCGTTCAATTTATTCTCTGGCGTCGATAAACAATCTTCATCTTTTTTATCGCAAGAGCATAGAATTAATGAAATTATTAGAATAAAAATGACCAAAAGTTTATCTTTCATTCAGCTCTCCCTCACCAAATTCGCTTCGGGCTTGGTGTGTTCTCGCCAGCTAACGCTTTTTCATCAGCGACTATTTGTTGGGCTTCTTTATCAGCCTCAGCCTGTGCCAGTGTTGCTGCAGCGTTTTGCTGAGCTACCAGAAGCGAGCGGATTTGCAGCAACTGGTTCGTTTGAGCACTGGCAAGCTGGTTAGCGGCCTGAATAGCTTCCATTTGCCCTTGTGCGCCGGTTGCCTGCGTTTGCAAATCTGCAAGGTTGTCAGCATCGCTTTGCAGTGTTTCCTGCTGTTCGTCAAGAGCCTTAAATACAGCGTCATTGGCCTTTTTACGTGCCTCAGAGCTGTTCTGTTCAGCTTTGCGCAGTGCGCTAATTTCATCCGCAGTACATTCAACATGACTGTTAAAGCACGGTGATGAGCGGTAGTAATTCACGTCCTGATAACGTTTCAGATATGAATCAAGACTCCCGGCCTGGTTTTTGTAGTAATTAAGGGTGTCCTGCGCCTGCAACAATTTGTTGATGGTCGAATTGGCCTGATCCCAGATATAGGCTGCAGGTGCGACTGTATTTTTGAGCATGTTTTCATACTGCTGCAGCTGCGTCTGGTACTGCTGGATCTGTTTTGCCACAGCCTGAACGTTGTTGACTGCGCTGATTGTGGTCTGCACCACATTAGTACCATCGATTACAGGGATACCGGCTGTCGCCGGTAATGCCATGATGGACGCCAGGAAGGAAGCTGCTAATGATTTTTTAGCTGCTAAAATCCCTCTCAGTGATGAAAATACTCGGAGCATTAACTTCATTTGCCCACCTCAAATTTAACTGATTATTAATATTGAAAACTCGTACTTTTAACAAATACAGATATTTAGGAAACCATAAATTTATTTATCCAAGATTCTATCCATAATATTTCTTAGTTCTTGTCTGGTTGATTCTATTTTAGCAAGCAACGTTTTTATCAATGAGGGTGAAAAATCAACTGTGCGTGGATCGTTAGCTAACCACAGTTTAAGTAACCCACCAAGTCGACCAAGATCAGCATTTACTCGGCTAAGCTCTACAACCTGTTCAATATCTACCATAGACTCAACCTGATAACCCATTGCTACTTTACGAATGAAACTCGCTACACTTAAGCCAGATGCTTCTGCATTTTCCTGGATTTGCGCTTTTTCATCTGGCAAACAATAAACTTTAATTGGTGTACTATTTTTTCTAGTCTGAGAAACGGTCATATCATTCTCCATACAGGCGGTAGCCGATCAGCCTCGCAGAGCAGGACTCCGTTGAGCAGCTCAGCTGCGAATAAGGGAAGGTAAAGTAGAAGCACCGTTTACGGTGGGCCTACTTTACATGTCCTGCCCCACTGTTGCCGTTGTATATCTGTGTACCCATTGTGTATTTCGGTGTAAGCAGTGTGTTTTCTTGATGTATTACTGCAGGTTTATTCATATATTAAGTGTGTAATGCATGTGTTTTCTGAAAGGAAACTGATTTAAATACCAAACTTTAAGATAATTATTCTCTCGGTTTTATCTTCGGTGGCCTACCTCGTTTCTTTTGAACCATTTCAGCACCCTGCATTGAAACGCGGTTTTCCAACTCTGATTCAACAGAATTATCTATCCACTCTTTAACATCTTCTCTACGCCACAAAAGCCGCTTATTGCCAGGAAGACGGCATCTGGGAGGGAGGCATTTAGGATTCCGAGTTGCATCACTACGGATACTTTTTACTGTTTTCTTCAAAGCAAAAGCTAACTCTTCGACGGTTATAAGTTCAGGCATAACTGGTTTCATAGCAGAACCTATCTCTCAGAAAATATTTTCAGGATTTTAGCCGCTAAAATTTTAGCCGCTAAATTTTGCAAACCAACGTTAAGAATTGAGAATACCCAAAAATTATCACCTGAAATATTTCTGTCAACACCTCAACAGCCAGAGGAAATAAAAAACCACTGGACCAGCTCTATTTTTTTGTTCACTTTTTGCACAGCAATAAGGTTTTAATAAGTCTTTTAGTATTTTGGTTATATATATGGTTAAAGATCTGGTTAGAGAACAATAAAACAATAGCTAATCCGTTGTTTTGTAATTAATTTAAAAAAAATGCCCTACCTCATATGTCAATAGTTTGCCCCTCATATGTCATGAAATCGCCCCTTATATGTCATAAACACACAGAATTAAATACAGGTTATGAACATACTTACTAACAGAATTTGTGGATAAATACACAGGATATACGTAAGAAATAATAATTGTTTAGCTAAACAAAATAGCAACAAATAAAATGAAACAAATTGTAAATAGACTAAAAATAAACGCTATTCGACCGTTAAATATAGATCGCCCTCTTAAAGATTAATCATTTATCACAACGGATATATCGAAATTGTGACGTATAAACAGCTACTGAACTGTTCAGTAAAACTGTTCTAAAGGAATGTTTAGCTAAACAATCATGGCAGAGATTTCTGGACTGAACACATCTGAGTGATAGAATAAAACGTGGTGAACAAACTAATGAGTAACCGGGATGAAGACAGAAACTGCGGAACCAACAACCGTGGGAGAAATGCTTTTAGAAGAGTTTTTGAAACCAATGGGTATGTCTTCACGTGAGTTGGCAGATTTGATGAAGATCACGGATAAAAGAATTGAAGATATTTTGATGGATTATAAAAAAATAAATAAACGCGAAGGACTATTACTCGCGAAGATTTTTCAGACAGATAATGACTTTTGGACCAGGTTACAAAGAGCACATTTTAAATGGCTGAGAGGATAACAACAAAAAATAAATGCTTTTTCGTATCATTTCAGCAAATCCTTCAAAATATCACGAGCGAAACATTATCCTCAAACTAGTTTAAGTTAGATAAGTGGAGGAGTGATTTTTACACAGTAATAGCCCGCCAATTATTAAAGACAATTAAACAGCCCTATCTCACTCGTCGTTTCTTATTAATTTCCTTTCTAAAAATTCAATTGCATCCTCACTATCAGATAAAATACTTGTAGTTTTAATATCTAACGAACAGAGTGAGCCATTGAAAATAGCTTGTACTTTCGCATAATCAAATTTAAACTCTCGCTTACCAAACTCTGAAAGAAAATTTTCCAAAGCATTATGAGAAGAAACAACTTCAATGCTAGCAGAAGTTGTAATATTAATACTAATACCAGAAGCTTTTACTTTCTTTATCTTCACATTTCTAAATTCAGAATTTAGAATAGAAAATATTGTATTCATTACATCTATTTTGATTGGTTCTATATAAAAATTTTCATTGAAAATCTTTTTCCAAAAACTAAAGAATTCGTTTAAAGCCCGCGGTGCATTTTCCACTCGCATGAGATATGTATCATTATCAAAAATCTTCATCTTAAATGACGTATAGATAAAGCGTTCAATTTTAATGTCATCCTCTGTACCATCTGGTCTATTAATTTTTTCATGTTGAATTACTCGCTCCACAAAGGTGGCACTTAATGATTCATTATCAATATTATTAATGATATAACCTTTACTCTCTTTATTGCTAAATTTATGTTTGTGCAAAATTTCCACAACATCATCCAATCTAGATGGTGTGTTAACTAATAGCCATTTGTAACGAGAAATCATATAGCGCCCTCCTCATCATCCTTGCTGTTTTCATCTAATTTTGAAAACTCCTCCAAAAGATCTTTGGCAGTTTTTAATACTAGTTTATTGAACTTCATCTCTTCACTTTTACTGAGGTTTACTCGGTTTTTATGGTGCGTATCAGTGATGTCTGTACTATCAACTTTCACAGGATAATAACCTTTAACCAAAAATGCAAAATCTGAACAGGTTTCAGGTTCTGAAAATAAAGCTTCAATCTCATAGATATCTGAATCGAGATATCTATCATCTGTAACTGTCCAAACAATTCGCCAAATATAAAAACCTTTTTTATATAATGAACCCAATTCTTGTGATAAAGTTACACCAGTTCCTGATAGAGATGCTTTTTTAATATGAGAACCTGTTCCATCATCCTTATCTGGATTATATACATAAACATCGGTCACACTTACCAGGCTGTACCCTTCCATTGATGTAGTTAGTTTATCAAATAATTTACTAACCAAGCTTTTATCTATTACATCTTCAAGGTTTATTTCATCACGTATTAATGACGAATGTTTTTCTGCAAGTGCATCAAATATCAATGATGTAACAACTTCCATTTTTTTATTGTGTGGCCCAATCAAGCTAAATCCTTGCGCATTTTTCTCTATAATAATTTCGGCGTCTTTATCAACGACTTGTCTAAACTCAGACTTCGTAAAATCAGGTTCACTATATTCAATTTTCAAACTATAGCTTTTTCCAACTATGTTATAATCAACAATATCATTGCTGGTAACCGATAAATGTTCTTTAACTTTATCTAATGCCTCTTCTATATCTTCACTAGTAATATCAGTGCTAATTAAATCAACGGATTTAACTCGCTCTCGTTGCGTTGAAACGCCTAATATCTTTGAGAGAAACTCATAATCCTCATAGCCATGAATATATTTTGAAAAATTATCTGCCAAAATTTCTTTAGATGTTTTATTGGAAATAATAACACCTCTCGTAAAATACAGTTCTTTTATATCATCCCTTGTTACTTTATATTGCTGCAGCGCGTCAAACATGGCTTTATCTGTTGCACTATAGATAGCACCAGTTCTGTTCCCATAATCTCCTTTATTACTCATTTCGTTCTCCTTGCCACTTCTTTTGTTTTATAACAAGTTTGCATTAGGGTAATTTCTTTGATTGAAATTCTGTCAAGAATATTCTTTTTATTATCATCATACCCCCAACTTCTTATATAAATATCTTTTGCTTTTTCAAAATGACTGATCACATCTGGGTCGGGTTCATAATGTGCCAAACGAAGCCTTATATTATGTTCTCCATTTAAAATTTGATATCTGGATAATGTATCAAAGAGATAAACAAACTCATAAGGATCATTCCCAGGACGATTGTAATAAATAACGAATCCTGCCTGAGTTGTTTTTAGTTGACCACTTCTATCTTTAGTTTCCACCATATCATGTTCAATAATTAAATAAGGTGCTGTTATAGCCTCTATAGTCGCCGGCCTTGAATATTTATCACCACTTATTGTTTTATTTCTTATCAGCTCTGGATAGTAGAATGAATATTCTTCGCGTGGAAATGTTCCTTCTCGATGAAGCCTATCAATATCAGCAATAATTGTTGTCATGTAGCTAATCATCAAAGGCTCTACGATATGAATTTGTTGATTGCTTTTTAATCCTATAGAAGCCAAATTGATGCCTAACTTTCTTCTTTCATTAACTTTTTCTGTTTTGAAAACTTTGTAGAAATCTCTATGATATTTTCCATCATGATTATAAATGAAAAGCATCCCTCGTATTTCATACTTAATAGAGTCGATTCCATACCTATTTTTCCATTCGGGACTTATTGAAGCGCAGTCAATAGTTTTAGCTATTGACTTGAGCATATCTCTTACATCGCTTGGTCTAATGCTTTTAGCAGCATAGCTTTTTAAATCAGTATTAAAAAGCACATCTTTGCCACTATATGGATCATTGTATTTAAATACAATGTCTACCGGATGAGTACACTTTTTTTCACTCTCAACTTCATTGGCCTGTTCCGATTCTACTTCACTATCACTTTCACTGCTATTCGCTATTTTTTTGGGAAAATGCTCTTCAGATTTACGGCACGAAAAGTTTTCATCGTAGAGATTGATTTCCTTCCATTTAAACCACGAAAATATATCGTTGGACACTTCATGGGCCAACTCACTTATATTGATAGTCTCAGCCATGTAAAATCACCTTTACTCATAGTTTTCTTCCTAAAATAATCCACATAGAATAATTGCTTATGGAATTATTTTTGCATTCATTCAAAGCAAAAATGCACCACGGAAGGAATCAGATAACTCTGTTATCTATTATATTTATAATGTGCATTGTTTAACAGTTGGATGCAAAATTTTTAATCTCTTTTGCCACAATTTTGCCACACCTACAACGCGCAAAATTGCACATTAGTGTTGAATAAAGCAAAACACTGCAATAGTATCTTGATGATTTTACGAGAAAAGATGGTGCCGATAATAGGAGTCGAACCTACGACCTTCGCATTACGAATGCGCTGCTCTACCAACTGAGCTATATCGGCCCTGAAAGGCCGGTTACGAGCGTAACCACGGGGCAAAAGAGTAGATCTAACCGGGTGATGCGTCAATGCCCTTTTGAATCAAACGGCTATTTTTGCATCACCCGCGATTATTTACCCACGAATCGTATCATCACCGTAGCCGATCCACTTGTAGGTGGTCAGTGCTTCCAGCCCCATCGGACCGCGGGCGTGCAGCTTCTGAGTGCTCACAGCCACCTCCGCGCCCAGACCAAACTGGCCGCCATCGGTGAAGCGCGTCGAGGCATTCACGTAAACCGCAGACGAATCCAC
The DNA here is from genome assembly GCF_049236825.1 of Enterobacter cloacae complex sp. SHL001. Taxonomy (NCBI): domain Bacteria; kingdom Pseudomonadati; phylum Pseudomonadota; class Gammaproteobacteria; order Enterobacterales; family Enterobacteriaceae; genus Enterobacter; species Enterobacter cloacae complex sp. SHL001. Next base: position 38,633 of record NZ_JBMKIP010000011.1, on the reverse strand, counting down.
TTCATTCACAAACCGATCGGCATTGCGCAGGGTGCGCGTCAGGATCGCGTCAGAATGCTGGGTTCCGTGTTCACGAATGTGCGCAATAGCGTCATCGAGATCCGCAACCACCTTCACGTTCAGATCCAGCGACAAATACTCATCGTCGTACTGCTCCGCGTTAACCGGAACGACCTTCGCCGGACCGTCTTTCAGCAGGGCGAGAGACTTCTCGTCCGCATGCAGCGTGACGCCACTTTCCGCCATCTGCTTGCTCAGCGCTGGCAGGAAGGTACTGGCGATGCCCTGATGCACCAGCAGCGTTTCTACCGTATTACAGGTGCTTGGACGCTGTGTTTTAGCGTTGACGATAATCTTCAGCGCAGGTTCTACCTCCGCGGTGTCATCCACTACGATATGGCATACGCCAATACCACCGGTGATCACCGGAATGGTAGATTGCTCACGGCACAGCTTGTGCAAGCCCGCGCCGCCGCGTGGGATCAGCATGTCGATGTATTTGTCCATGCGCAGCATCTCGTTGACCAGCGCACGGTCGGGGCTTTCAATCGCCTGCACGGCACCCGCCGGTAAACCACACTCCTCCAGCGCCTGCTGAATGACGTTTACCGTCGCGGCGTTGGTGCGCCAGGTCTCCTTCCCGCCACGCAGGATCGCGGCATTACCGGTCTTCAGGCACAGGGAGGCGACATCCACCGTCACGTTTGGACGCGCTTCGTAAATCACCCCAATGACGCCAAGCGGCACGCGGCGACGCTCAAGGCGTAATCCGCTGTCGAGCACCCCACCGTCTATCACCTGCCCTACCGGGTCGGCGAGGTTGCACACCTGACGGACGTCGTCGGCAATACCTTTCAGACGCGCCGGGGTCAGCGCCAGACGATCGAGCATCGCTTCACTCAAGCCGTTGCGACGCGCTTCCAGCAGATCCTGCTCGTTGGCGAGCAAAATTTCCTGCGACTGAGATTCCAGATAATCAGCGATTTTTTCCAGCACGCGATTTTTCTCGCGGCTGGAAAGGAGCGCCAGTTTATAAGAGGCGGCTTTCGCGGCTGCGCCCATTTGTTCCAGCATGTTCTGGCTCCTTAACGAATAATCATGTCGTCACGATGCACGGCAACCGGGCCATATTCATAGCCCAGGATGGCGTCGATCTGCTGGGAATGGTGACCAGCAATCCGACGCAGCGCGTCGCTGTTATAACGACTTACGCCATGAGCGATGTCGCGACCTTCAAGGTTACGGATTCGGATCACTTCACCACGCGAGAAGTTGCCTGTCACGCTTTTAATTCCTTTTGGAAGTAACGAGCTTCCTCTTTCCAGAATAGCGGCGGTCGCGCCTTCATCCACGGTCAATTCGCCAGCCGGGGGCGCACCAAAGATCCAGCGTTTTCGGTTTTCCAGCGGGGACGCCTGGGCGTGGAAGCGAGTGCCCACAGAGATGCCTTCCATCACATCACCGATCACACCCGGACGGCTGCCCGCGGCGATGATGGTGTCGATACCGGCCCGGCACGCCACGTCCGCGGCCTGGAGCTTGGTGCCCATGCCGCCTGTCCCCAGACCAGAAACGCTGTCACCCGCAATGGCACGCAGCGCATCGTCAATGCCGTGAACGTCTTTGATCAGTTCAGCCTGTGGATTAGAGCGCGGGTCAGCGGTAAACAGCCCCTGCTGATCGGTCAGAAGCAGCAGCTTATCGGCCCCTGCCAGGATCGCCGCCAGCGCAGAGAGGTTATCGTTGTCGCCTACTTTGATTTCAGCTGTGGCAACAGCGTCGTTTTCGTTAATGACCGGAACGATATGGTTATCCAGCAGCGCACGCAGCGTATCGCGGGCGTTCAGGAAACGTTCTCTGTCTTCCATATCCGCACGCGTCAGCAGCATCTGCCCGACGTGAATGCCGTAGATGGAGAACAGTTGTTCCCAGAGCTGTATAAGTCGGCTTTGTCCCACGGCGGCCAGCAGCTGTTTGGAGGCGATCGTCGCGGGGAGTTCGGGGTAGCCCAGGTGTTCACGCCCGGCGGCAATCGCCCCGGAAGTCACAATCACAATACGATGCCCTGCGGCATGCAACTGAGCGCACTGACGTACAAGCTCAACGATATGGGCACGATTCAGGCGGCGCGATCCGCCTGTTAACACACTGGTACCGAGTTTTACCACCAGCGTCTGGCTGTCACTCATGATTCTCTGCCGTTCAACAATAAGGGAAAATGATGTCAGTCAGACGTTTTAACAGGTGTCAGCTCCGTTGCCAACTGCCTTAGCGCATGACCCGTCACTTTGTTGCGCGGGATCAGGAAGCGTAGCGGCAGATTTTGACAATTTTATTACCGAAAAATTAAAACATACTTTTTTAGACATATTCTTACTTTGTCATAAAACTTTCACCCACAAACGATAAAACCCTTCCTGTTTTTCACGGGGTAATAAGTCGAATCTTATTACTCAGCGAATATTAGCGCGTTTTTATAAAATCAGGATTGAAAATGAAAAAGAGCACTCTGGCATTAGTGGTAATGGGCGTAGTTGCTTCCGCATCTGTTCAGGCAGCAGAAGTTTATAATAAAAACGGGAATAAACTGGACGTGTACGGCAAAGTAAAAGCAATGCACTACATCAGTGATGATGACGCTAAGGATGGTGACCAGACTTACGTTCGTTTCGGCTTTAAGGGTGAAACGCAGATTAACGATCAGCTGACCGGCTACGGACGTTGGGAAGCTGAGTTCGCAGGTAACAAAGCTGAGAGCGACTCTTCTCAAAAAACACGTCTGGCATTTGCCGGGCTGAAACTGAAAGACTTCGGCTCACTGGATTACGGCCGTAACCTGGGCGCGCTGTATGACGTCGCCGCATACACCGATATGTTCCCGGAGTTCGGCGGTGACGGCCTGGCACAGACCGATAACTTCATGACGAAACGCGCCTCCGGTCTGGCCACATACCGTAATACCGATTTCTTTGGCCTGGTTGACGGCCTGAATATGACCCTGCAATACCAGGGCAAAAATGAAAACCGCGACGTGAAGAAGCAAAACGGTGACGGCTTCGGTACCTCCCTGAGCTATGACTTCGGCGGCAGCGATTTTTCTGTGATTGGTGCCTATGCCAGCTCCGATCGCACTAACGATCAAAACCTTCAGGCACGCGGCGAAGGTAAAAAAGCAGAAGGCTGGGCAACCGGTTTGAAATATGATGCCAACGATATTTATCTGGCCACTATCTATTCCGAAACCCGCAATATGGCCCCTATTTCCGGTGGCTTTGCAAATAAAGCGCAAAACTTCGAAGTGGTCGCACAATATCAATTTGACTTTGGTCTGCGTCCATCTCTGGGTTACGTGCAGTCTAAAGGCAAAGATATCGAAGGTATCGGCGATGAAGATATCGTGAAATACATCGACGTAGGTGCGACATATTATTTCAACAAAAATATGTCTGCGTTTGTTGATTATAAGATCAACCAGATCGATGACGATAATAAACTGGGCGTAAGCAGCGATGATATCGTTGCGCTGGGCATGACCTACCAGTTCTGATGTTGTGGTAATAAAAAACCGGCGCTGAGCCGGTTTTTTTGTGCCCGGTGACGCTGTGCTTACCGGGCGTACGGGATAGTACATTTTTCATGCCGGGTAAGGCGTAGCCGCCACCCGGCGCTGTGACATCATCAGGCTCTCAGTTTCACCGCTTCGCTGGAAAAATCGTCCGCAGGCTCCAGCTTCAGATCCAGCGTTGCCAGCAGGTCGCGAGCTTTGCCGTGAAATTCTTTTAGCGTATGCTCCAGACGATCGATCACTTCCTGATCTTTGATGCTCGTCGCCTGCCAGTGCCCGTCTTTATTAAACAGGCCAAACTGATAGCTATAGGTAAAACGGTTTTCCTGTGCTTCCATTTCCATCCACCAGCCCCAGAACTCACGTTTTTCGGGTGCAGGCTTCACGTTGACGCAAACAGCCAGGCAGTCGAAAAAAAAGCGATTCTCTTCACACTGCTCTTCTCGAATATACGGGCCAAGAGCCATGAACTTCTTAATCAGTCTACTTTTCGGGTGTCCACTCGGTAACGTCATTGCGATCTCCTTTTGTGAAGCACTGTTTTACCAAACCAACGAAATTTAGCAAACTATTAACACAATCTCTGCGTGATCCAGCGTGTGATCTCTTTCAGCGCTTTGTCAAAATTCTGGTACACCGGGCTGAAGGGTACCTCCAGCAATTTACCGTCAGAAGATGACGACGTGATTAAGCGTGACTCTTCTTCCGGGCTAAACGGATCGTTCTTCCAGAAACCGGACATCATCGGGGTTGGGCAGCGGCGGCCGAGTAAGCCCTGCGTTTTTAATGAATAACGATTAAGTTCAATGCGCAACGCTTCGTCTGAAGCATCATGCATGCCAAGTCGGCTCGCCAGCACGTCCAGATACATCTCAGGAACGCTACCCTGACGCGCAGGATCGCTTAACAGAGCATGCACCACCGGGCCAAGACAGGCGACGGCCTTCAGGCGTGAAGATTCAAGGTAGGCAAGCCGTACCGCGACGTTAGCGCCAAAGCGGAAGCCAAACGCGCCAACCCGGGTGTGGTCAACCCAAGGGATATTCTCCAGCGCTTTTAATGCATGCTGATGCAGCAGGCTGGAGTCTTGCGTAAGTTTCCATTTGGATGAAAAACCAATGGAAGGCATATCAAGCGTCAGCATGGCGATTCCGTTTGGGGCAAAGTAGCGCTCATACAGGCTGTAATAGTCAATTTGTAACGAGTCCAGTCCACCGCACATTAGAACCGTCGGGAACGGCCCTTCCCCCTCCGGCATATGCAGAAATCCGGTCACCGGGCTGCCACCGGGAATGGCGAACTCAATTTCACGCATCCGGCCAGGCAACCGCTGCGCGGCCTCTTCATAAGCCCGGTTTGCCAGCGCCTGGGCCTGCTCTGCCAGTTCGTCGCCTTTAAGATGCGGATATGCAGCGATGCTGTACAGATTTGCCGCATGCAGCCAGTGCTTTCCGCTGAAAGTGGCGTCTTCTTCCTGGCTCGCTTTTTGCTGCCAGAGCATGGCCTGCTTTGACCATTCGTAGATCCAGTTTCCACCACGGTAGCCCACCACCGTATCGTAGAGATCGCCGTCGGTACGCTCGGACTCACTCATCACGATACGCGCCTGCACGTCGAGGATTTCACGCGGATCGATGCCGCGCCAGATCCACATCAGGCGGTTAATCATTCGATACCAGTGGGGCACGTTCTTACCGTCTAACGCTGACTGAACGGCAGGCATTGTCCCCGGATTAAACCGACGCACCAGCGTCGACGTTTCAGGGTGCTTGAAACGGGGTTTGAAGAGAGTTTCGGTAAGATTCGCCTGCGTCATTGCGTTGCCTCCATGGATACGTCATATGAAGACCATTGTAACGCGTGGCAGGGTAAAAAGAACAACGCCCGGCATAACCGGGCGTGTAAAGTTACGTACTGAAATTAACGGCCAGAGATAGGCGGTACGAAGACCACGCCCATATCCCATGGCTGTTCAATCCAGGTATCCTGCGGGATATCAATGACGTAATCATCAACCAGTGGGCGACCCGCTGGTTTCGCGAAGATCGTGACGAAGTGCGCTTTTGGATACATTTCGCGGATAGCCACCGCGGTACCGCCGGTGTCCACCAAATCGTCGATAACGATAAAGCCTTCACCGTCGCCTTCCGCGCGTTTCAGCACTTTCAGTTCGCGCTGGTTGTCGTGATCGTAGCTGGAGATACATACGGTATCGACATGACGAATACCCAGCTCACGAGCCAGCAGCGCCCCCGGTACCAGACCGCCACGGCTGACGGCAATAATGCCTTTCCACTGTTCGGAAGGCATCAGACGCGCAGCCAGTTTGCGTGCGTGAATCTGCAACATGTCCCAGGTGACGACGTATTTTTCGCTCATGTGAAGTGTCCCAGCCTGTATATATATGGCTTAAAAAAATGAGGGTGAACCAGGTTGCGCGAGATTATAGAGATCTGACGCACTAAAAACCAGTGTTACGCGCCATGAGCCTGAGTTTTTACATGCTTAATGCTACCAGCCACGGGAGAAAGTGGTATTCTCAGTTGCATCTCGCAAGCCTGACTTGTGGTAACGATTAACCTGCTAACCCTGTGACCTGCAACATTGTTTTGCAGCGCAACGACAAGGAGACCTATCGTGTCTGAACTGTCTCAATTATCTCCACAGCCGCTGTGGGATATTTTTGCCAAAATCTGCTCCATTCCGCACCCTTCCTATCACGAAGAACAGCTTGCCGAACATATTATGGGTTGGGCGAAGGAAAAAGGTCTGCACGCTGAGCGCGACCAGGTTGGCAATATTCTTATCCGCAAACCTGCCACCGCAGGTATGGAAAACCGTAAGCCAGTGGTATTGCAGGCGCACCTGGATATGGTTCCGCAGAAAAACAACGACACCGTTCACGACTTCACAAAAGACCCGATTCAGCCGTACATCGACGGCGAGTGGGTGAAGGCGCGCGGCACGACCCTGGGCGCAGATAACGGTATTGGTATGGCTTCCGCGCTGGCCGTGCTGGCTGACGACAGCGTTGAACACGGTCCGCTGGAAGTGCTGCTGACCATGACTGAAGAAGCGGGCATGGATGGCGCGTTCGGTCTCCAGGCAAACTGGCTGCAAGCGGACATTCTGATCAACACCGACTCCGAAGAAGAGGGTGAGATCTACATGGGCTGCGCGGGCGGGATCGATTTTATCTCTACCCTGCCGCTGTCCCGCGAAGCGATCCCTGCCGGATTCGAGACCTTTAAGCTGACGCTGAAAGGGCTGAAAGGCGGTCACTCCGGCGGTGATATTCACCTGGGCCTGGGCAACGCCAACAAACTGCTGGCGCGTTTTCTGGCGGGCCATGCCGCTGAACTGGATCTGCGTCTGGTGGACTTCAACGGCGGTACTCTGCGTAACGCGATCCCTCGCGAAGCCTTCGCTACCGTGGCGGTGCCTGCGTCGAAAGCGGACGAGCTGAAAAACCTCTCCAGCGTGTATCTGGAGATCCTGAAAAACGAACTGTCTGCAAAAGAGAAAAACCTGACGGTGGTGCTGGAGTCCGTTACGACGGATAAAGCCGCGCTGACCGCACAGTCTCGTGACACGTTCGTCCAGCTGCTGAACGCAACGCCAAACGGCGTTATTCGCAACTCTGACGTGGCGAAAGGCGTGGTGGAAACCTCCCTGAACGTGGGCGTGGTGACCATGGGTGACGACAGCGCAGAGATCATCTGCCTGATCCGTTCCCTGATCGACAGCGGCAAAGAGTACGTTGTGAGCATGCTGGAATCTCTGGGCACCCTGGCCGGTGCGAAAACGTCTGCAAAAGGCAGCTACCCGGGCTGGCAGCCGGATGCAAGTTCTCCGGTCATGGCACTGGTGCGTGAAACTTATCAGCGTCTGTTCAACAGCACCCCGAATATTCAGGTTATTCATGCGGGTCTGGAGTGTGGTCTGTTCAAGAAACCGTATCCGGATATGGACATGGTCTCCATCGGGCCAACCATCACCGGGCCACACTCCCCGGATGAGCAGGTTCACATTGAAAGCGTCGGTCACTACTGGACGCTGCTGACTGAGCTGCTGAAAGCAATTCCTGTTAAGTAATTAGCCGTTTGATGCCCGGTGGCGCTACGCTTGCCGGGCCTACGATTAGCGTAATCTACAGTCCCAACACCAGTTGACGCTCCAGCTGCGGATCCAGCAAGGTGACGTGCAGCCCCACCAGCCTCACCCCTCGTCCGCCCCGCCGTTCTTCCCACGCCTTTTTCGCCGTCGCGATAAGATCCTCTTTGTTGAGGCGTGGCCAGACGTGCTCCTGCGTCGTCTGCTGAAAATCGTTAAATTTCAGTTTGATGCCCTGTCGGGCAATAAGCAGATCCGGTTTGACCTTCAGTAAGCGTCGTTCAAGCTCAGGATAAAGCTGTTCCGTAATAATGGATTCACACTCGGTCCAGTCATGGATGTCTTCGCTCAGTGTGCGTTCAACGCCGACCGATTTACGCAGCCGTTCGTTGTTCACATCCCGGTCATCAATGCCCTGACTGCGTTCCCACAGTACGCGGCCAAACTTGCCAAAACGCTTAAGCAGCAGCGCCAGATCGCTGCGCTGAACATCTTCGCAGGTGCGTAGCCCCATATTTTCCAGCTTCGCGGCGGAGACTTTGCCCACGCCGGGGATTTTGCTGAGCGGCAGCGTCTTTAAAAACGCCGGAACCTCTTCCGGAGTGATGACGTACTGGCCGTTGGGCTTATTTAAATCGGAGGCGATTTTGGCGAGAAATTTGACCGGCGCGACGCCTGCCGATGCCGTCAGGTTCAGCTCGTTAAAAATAGTCTGGCGGATCTCCTGCGCCATGAGGGTGGCGGAGCCGTGGCAGTGCACGCTGTGGGTGACATCCAGATAGGCTTCATCCAGCGATAACGGTTCAATCAGTGAGGTGTAGCGGGAGAAGATCTCCCGAATGTGGCTCGATGCTTCTTTATAGGCATCAAAACGTCCGGGCAAAAGAGTGAGATGCGGGCACAGTTTCAGCGCCATCGCTGTCGGCATGGCGCTGCGTACACCGTATTTGCGAGCAGGATAGTTGGCGGTGCTGATGACACCGCGCTGAACCCGGCTGCCGCCAATGGCGATCGGAATATCCCGCAGCGCCGGGTTGTCACGCATCTCCACTGCGGCAAAAAAGCAGTCCATATCGACATGGATTATTTTGCGCATAGTAAGCCCTCACTTATTACTGGATAAGTATACAGTAAACAAATGAGGGTTGAGAAGTGCGCGCAGGAATTGTCGGGTGGCGGCGTTGCCTTACCCGACCTGGAAGACTAAAGAATGCGTTGCTGCTCGCGAGCCATCCGCTTTTTCCGCGCATCGCACGGTTCCGGACAATCGCACACTTTTTCCATTCCGATGGAAGAGATGCCTCCGCAACTGCCCTGAATGCTTTTACGCTTGATGATCCAGCCTAAGGACATGCCGAAGATCACCAGCACAAACACCGCAAAGGTCGCCAGAAAAGTCAGCATAATCAGCCTCCGAAATCATCAAGCATGATGTTCTCATCTTCCACGCCAAGATCTTTTAGCATCTTAATCACGGCGGCGTTCATCATTGGTGGACCACACATATAGAACTCGCAGTCTTCCGGTGCCGGGTGCTGTTTGAGGTAATTTTCATACAGCACGTTGTGGATGAAGCCCGTATAGCCTGTCCAGTTATCTTCCGGCTGCGGATCGGATAGCGCCACATGGAAGGTAAAGTTAGGGTTATCACGCGCCAGTTGTTCAAACTCATCGTCATAGAACATTTCGCGCAGTGAACGCGCCCCGTACCAGAAGCTGATCTTACGCTTGCTGCCAAGTCGTTTGAGCTGGTCAAAAATATGCGAACGCATCGGCGCCATACCCGCACCGCCGCCGATAAAGACCATCTCCGCGTCAGTATCTTTGGCAAAGAATTCGCCGAACGGGCCGGAAATCGTCACTTTGTCGCCAGGCTTGAGGGACCAGATATACGACGACATGACGCCAGGAGGGGCATCAGGCACATTCGGTGGCGGCGTGGCGATACGCACGTTGAGCATAATAATGCCCTTCTCTTCCGGATAGTTAGCCATTGAATAGGCGCGAAGCGCGGGCTCTTTTACCTCGGAAACAAAGCGGAAGAGGTTAAATTTATCCCAGTCTGCCCGGTACTCCTCAGGCACATCGAAGTCAGCATACGCGACGGTGTGTGCCGGACAATCAATCTGGATATACCCACCCGCACGGAACGGGACGCTCTCCCCTTCAGGGACACGCAGCTTGAGCTCTTTGATGAACGTGGCTTTGTTATCGTTAGAGATAACTTCGCACTCCCATTTTTTCACGCCGAAGATCTCCTCCGGCAGCTCAATCTTCATGTTCTGGCGCACAGCGACCTGGCACGCCAGACGGCATCCCTCTTTCGCTTCACGCTTCGTGATATGCGACAGTTCCGTTGGCAGAATATCACCGCCGCCCTCTTTGACCGTCACACGGCACTGGCCACAGGAGCCACCGCCGCCACAGGCAGACGAGACAAAAATCCCGTTGCCGGAGAGCGTGTTAAGCAGCTTATCCCCTGCCGGGGTACGGATCTGATTCTGCGGATCGTCATTGATATCAATGATCACATCCCCGGAATTGACCAGCTTCGCACGCGCCGCCAGGATCAGCCCTGACAGCACCAGTACTATCAGCGTGAACATCACCACGCCAAGAATAATTTCCATCTGTTAGCCCTTATAGCTGCACACCGGAGAAGGACATAAAGCCCAACGCCATCAGGCCGGTGGTGATAAAGGTGATCCCTAAGCCACGAAGCCCCGCAGGTACGTTGGCATATTTCATTTTTTCACGGATCCCCGCCATGGTGACAATCGCCAGCATCCAGCCGATACCGGAACCGAAGCCATACACAACCGATTCACTGAAGTTGTAATCGCGCTGAACCATAAACGAGACGCCACCGAAGATGGCGCAGTTCACGGCGATCAGCGGCAGGAAGATCCCCAGCGCGTTGTACAGCGACGGGAAGTATTTATCGAGGATCATCTCCAGGATCTGAACAAGCGCTGCAATCACTCCGATAAAGGTGATGAAGTTCAGGAAGCTAAGATCAACCCCCTCCACCAGCGCGCCATCGCGCAGCACGAAGTTGAATACCAGGTTGTTAATCGGAACGGAAAGCCCCAGCACAACGGTAACTGCCACGCCCAGACCAAATGCCGTCGATACCTTTTTAGAAACGGCAAGGAACGTACACATGCCCAGGAAGAAAGCGAGCGCCATGTTTTCAACAAACACCGCGCGCACAAATAAACTCAGGTAATGAGCCATTGTCGGTTACTCCTTTTCCTGCTGTTCAGGCTTCAACGTACGAATCAGCCAGATCAGCAAACCGATAATGAAAAATGCGCTTGGGGCCAGCAGGAACAGGCCGTTCGGCAGATACCAGCCGCCGTTCTGTACCGTATCCAGCACCGGAATGCCAAACAGCTTGCCGCTGCCAATAAGTTCGCGCAGGAAACCAACCGTCAACAGGATCACGCCGTAACCCAGGCCGTTGCCAATACCGTCCATAAAGCTCGCCAGCGGTGGCATTTTCATCGCATAGGCTTCAGCACGCCCCATCACGATGCAGTTGGTGATTATCAGGCCGACAAACACCGAAAGCTGCTTCGAGGTTTCATAGGCGAAGGCGCGCAGGAGCTGATCGACCACGATCACCAGCGAGGCGATAATCGCCATCTGCACGATGATCCTCACGCTGTTGGGTATGTGGTGGCGGATCATTGAGATAAACATGCTGGAAAACGCTGTCACCAGCGTTACCGCCAGCGTCATGACCACCGCCGTTTCCAGCTTGGTGGTCACCGCCAGCGCCGAGCACACCCCCAGCACCTGTAGCGTTATCGGGTTATTGGCTAACAGCGGGCCAATCAGCACCTTTTTAACTTCTTTCAGTTCACCCGTATCAGCCATTATTCAGCGCTCCTTCACGTACATTCTTCAGGAAGGGACCAAAGCCCAGTTCACCCATCCAGAAATCAAAGCTGTGCTGCACACCGTTAGAGGTGAGCGTGGCACCGGAAAGGCCATCAACGGCAAATTCATCGCCGGGACGCGCGCCCCCTTTCACCACCTTCAGCGCAGGCTGGCCGTTGTCGTCGAGCACTTTTTTACCAACAAACTGTGCCCGCCAGTTAGGGTTCTCAACTTCGCCCCCCAGCCCTGGTGTTTCGCCCTGATCGTAATAAGTAATGCCTTTCACCGTACGACCATCGGTTTCCAACGCCACAAAGGCGTACATCATTGACCATAAACCGTTGCCATAGATGGGCAACACGATTTCCTGGATGCGCTTTTGCTCGTCACGGACGAGGTAAATCTCCGCGACATTGCTGCGGCGCTTAATGCCTGCCGGATCCTGCGAGGCGTCAAGCGTGGTGCTCATCTGCGGATCTTTTAGCGCCAGCGCCTGGTTGTATTTCGCCGGGTCTTTATCCATTAACTCCCCGGTTTTTAAATCCACCAGCCGTGCGGTAATACGTTCGGCAAACACCGCTGCGACGTCATCCTTCGTCATGCCTTCCTGCATCAGCCCGGCCACGGCCAGGATGTTACGCTGTTTATCCAGCGCTCGTTGCTCCTGCTGTAGCGGCTTTAACCCTACGGCAGAACCGGCTACCACGATGGAACAGACCAGACACAGTACCAGCACCACCAGCAGCGTTTTGCTGATGCTGTCGTTATTTTTGATCTCAGCCACGCGCCTTCCTCCGCTTAATGTTGGCGCGCACGACCAGGTAGTCGAACAGCGGCGCAAACAGATTGGCAAACAGAATGGCCAACATCATCCCTTCCGGATAAGCCGGGTTGACCACGCGAATCAGTACACACATCACCCCAATGAGCGCGCCGTAACACCATTTACCTCTGTCGGTAAACGAAGCCGAGACCGGATCGGTGGCCATGAACATCATGCCAAACGCAAAGCCTCCCAGCACAAGGTGCCAGTACCACGGCATGGAGAACATCGGGTTTGTGTCTGAACCAATGAAGTTGAAAAGCGTGGCGGTGAGTACCATCCCGAGCATGACGCCTGCGACAATGCGCCAGGACGCCACGCGGCCAAAGAGGATGATGGCCCCGCCGATCAAAATCATCAGGGTAGACACTTCACCGATGGAGCCCGGAATATTGCCGATAAACGCATCAAACCAGGTGACAGGCTGTCCGGTTGCATTATTGATCAGCGTTTCGCCGCCGCCAGCCGCCCACTGTGAAAGTGGCGTCGCGCCGGAGAATCCGTCTGCTGCCGTCCACACCAGGTCGCCCGAGATTTGCGCCGGATAAGCAAAGAACAGGAACGCGCGCCCTGCCAGCGCCGGATTGAGGAAGTTGCGTCCGGTCCCGCCGAAGATCTCCTTGGCAATCACCACGCCAAAGCTGATCCCCATCGCCGCCTGCCAGAGCGGCAGCGTTGGCGGAACAATCAGCGCGAACAGAATAGAGGTAACAAAGAAGCCCTCGTTGATCTCATGTTTGCGAATAATAGCGAACAGCACCTCCCAGAAACCGCCGACGATAAAGACAGTCATATAGATAGGGAGGAAAAAGACAGCGCCCAGCGTCATCATGCTGACCCAGCCGGCATCTGCCGCAAAGCTCACCCCCAGCGACTGCGCCAGACGATAGTGCCAGTCAGACTGAATCACCTGCGCCAGCTGCTCTGCATCGTACATATGGTGCAGCGCCGGAATAGTTTGCAACCCAACGTTATACATCCCCCAGAACATGGCCGGGAAGACCGCAAACCAGACCAGAATCATCATTCGCTTGAGGTCGATGGCGTCGCGAACGTGCGCCGCGCCTTTCGTCACCAGACCCGGCGTGTAGAAAATGGTCGTTGTCGCTTCATACAGCGGGTAGTACTTTTTGAGCTTCCCTTCGGTAAAGTGCGGCTCAATTTTTTCAAAGAGGTGTTTTAAGCCCATGGTTATCCTTCCTGCTCAATGCGGGTTAACACCTCGCGCAATACGGGTCCATATTCGTATTTACCTGGACACACGTAGGTACACAGCGCCAGATCTTCTTCGTCCAGCTCCAGACAGCCCAAAGCCTGGGCACCGTCGGTATCGCCGGCCAGGAGATCGCGCAGCAGCACGGTGGGCAGAATATCCAGCGGCATCACGCGTTCGTAGTTGCCAATCGGAACCATGGCGCGCTCACCGCCGTTGGTGCTGGTGGAGAAGTTAAACAGCTTACGACGCAGGAAGTGGCCGAGCGTGGTGCGTGTTACCGAGTATTTTTCTGCGCCAGGCAGTACCCAGCCGAACAGCTCTTTCTCGCGTCCTTCAAGCACAACGCTCACCTGAAGATGGAAACGACCCAGCCAGGCCATCGGGCCTGTCGCGTGCCTGCCGCTCAGCACCGAACCGGAAATAATACGGTTTTCACCCTCTTTCGTTTCGCCAGCCAACAGCGCCGTCAGGTCCGCCCCAAGCAGCGTGCGAACCAGACGCGGTTGGGTTGCCTGAGGGCCGCCGATGGCAATAATGCGTTCTGCGCACAGCTCACCCGTGGTGAACAGCTTACCGATAGCGATCACGTCCTGATAATTAAGATGCCAGACCTGTTTCGTCAGGCTTACCGGCTCCAGGAAATGAATATGCGTTCCCACCAGCCCGGCAGGATGCGGGCCGGAAAATTCATTAAAGGCTACCTGCCCTTGCGGATGACCGCCCAGCTTACCGCCGCTGGCCTGGCAGACATGCACTTTGCCCGGCGTCAGGCGCGTTAACACGGTGAGGCCGGCATCGAAAGCTTTGCGTTCCGCCAGGATAAGAGGCTGCGGATCTGCGCTGAGCGGGTTGGTGTCGATGGCCGTGACGAAGATAGCGGCCGGCACAGTGCCAGGCACGGGCGTTTTGCTATAGGGGCGCGTGCGAAGCGCCGTCCACAGTCCCGACTCCAGCAGTTGCGTCTGCACCGCGTCGTGGCTGAGGGTGGCAAGATCGGCGGCGTCAAAACGCGCAAATTCGCGTTTCTCATCGCCTTCAATTTGAATAACAACCGATTGCAGGACGCGACGCTCACCACGATGGATGGCGACAACGGTGCCGCTGGCTGGGGCTGTAAACATAACGCCAGGATTTTTTTTATCCTCGAAGAGCGCCTGGCCTTTTATTACGCGATCGCCTTCCTTTACCAGCATCGCGGGACGCATGCCCACGTAATCATCACCTACAATAGCGACATGATGAATACTGGCGCCGGTGGTGACGTGCTGTTCAGGCACGCCAGAGATTGGTAGATCGAGTCCTTTTCTGATTCTAAACATGTGGTTAGCAGGTATCCATGAACAACAATCCAGAGAGGCCGGAGTGTACCATTTTCGGCCCTGCCAGGGGCAGCAAATCCGCCGTCTGGCGCGCCGAAATGCGAGCTATTGCGCAAAGTTCCTGGAGTCAGGACATTATGAATGGGTTATAAAGTAAAACTAATTTGTAAACGCAAAGGTTGGCTCTTGCGAAAATCTCCATCGGTGCTAATGTGAGCGCTCCTGTCCAGATTAGTCTGATTTCGGGTGTCTTTTGCCGTTCTGGCAAGTTGGTCATTGTTTTATCAAGGAACCAGTAGTATGCGTAAAATCGCATTGTTCATTGCGATGCTTCTGATACCGTGCATGTCGTTTGCCGGGCTGCTTGGCAGTAATAGTTCAACGACGCCGGTCAGCAAAGAGTATAAACAGCAGTTGATGGGATCCCCGGTTTATATTCAAATCTTCAAGGAAGAGCGCACACTCGATCTGTTTGTCAAAATGGGCGAGACGTATCAGCTGCTCGATAGCTACAAAATCTGTAACTATTCTGGCGGGCTGGGGCCGAAACAGCGCCAGGGTGACTTCAAAAGTCCGGAAGGGTTTTACAACGTTCAGCGTAACCAGCTAAAACCGGACAGCCGGTTCTATAAAGCGATTAACATCGGTTTCCCCAATGCCTTCGACCGTGCGCACGGTTACGAAGGGAAATACCTGATGATTCACGGTGCCTGCGTGTCAGTCGGTTGTTATGCGATGACGGATTCCGGCATTGATGAAATCTTCCAGTTTGTCACGGGCGCACTGGTCTTCGGCCAGCCGAATGTTCAGGTCAGCATCTATCCGTTCCGTATGACGGATGCGAACATGGCGCGCCATAAGTACTCTGTTTACACAGATTTCTGGAAACAGCTAAAACCGGGCTATGACTACTTCGAGCAGACCCATAAGCCGCCGGTGGTGTCCATCGTCAATGGCCGTTACGTGGTGAGTAAACCGCTCAGCCATGAAGTGGTTCAGCCGCAGCTGGCGTCAAATTACGCGGTCCCCGAGACAAAATAGCGCCCACTCGCCTGGCATGATCTTTTGCCAGGTTTCGTTGCCGGTCAGCGGCTGCGTTGCAATGACAGTGACCACATCGTTCGGTGTGGTCTCCTTCTGAAAATCAATTTCCACATCCTGATCGAGCAGCGTGGCGACGCCAAACGGCGCACGTCGGGTGATCCAGAACAGATTCGTCGAGCAGAACGCCATCACGTAGCGCCCGTCAGACAGCAGCATATTAAAGACGCCCTTCTCGCGTAACTCAGACGCCAGTGACGCTATGTACTTAAAAACGGCGGTCATGTTGCCGGGCGTACGGGGGTAGCGCTCGGTCAGCTTGTGCAGCAGCCAGCAAAATGCTTTTTCGCTGTCCGTTTCACCGACAGGACGGAAATTGCCGGTTTCCAGCGACTTATAGCCCGAAAGCTGCCCGTTGTGCGCATAGGTCCAGTTACGGCCCCACAGTTCACGGGTAAACGGATGGGTATTTTCCAGCGCCACTTCGCCGCGATTGGCCTGGCGGATATGGGCGATCACCGAACAGGATTTAATAGGATAGTCCTGCACCAGTCTGGCAATGGGTGAGTTAAAGCTGGGTTGTGGATCTTTAAACGTGCGACATCCTTTGCCTTCGTAGAAGGTAATACCCCAGCCGTCTTTATGCGGCCCGGTTCCTCCACCGCGCTGAACCAGCCCGGTAAAACTAAAGCAGATATCGGTTGGCACATTGGCGCTCATCCCGAGCAGTTCGCACATAGATCACCTCCACAACAGCGGGGGGCACCGGCGCCCCCCAGCGAAGTCTTACTTAACCATCTCTTTTTCGATCAGTTGGATCAGGATGTGGATCACTTTGATGTGAATTTCCTGAACGCGATCCGCATAACCGAAGTGTGGTACACGGATTTCAATGTCCGCTGTACCGTCCATCTTACCGCCATCTTTCCCGGTAAGGGTGATCACTTTCATGCCCTTCTCACGCGCGGCGGCGATCGCTTTGATCACGTTAGCAGAGTTACCGGACGTGGAGATACCCAGCAGCACGTCGCCTTCACGGCCTACGGCTTCAACGTAGCGGGAAAAGATATGGTCGTAACCGAAGTCGTTGCCTACACAGGAGATGTGGCTCACGTCGGAAATCGCAATCGCCGGGTAGCCCGGACGGTTTTCGCGATAGCGTCCGGTCAGCTCTTCGGCGAAGTGCATGGCGTCACAGTGGGAACCGCCGTTACCGCAGGAGAGCACTTTACCGCCGGCTTTGAAGCTGTCGGCAAGCAGGACCGCCGCGCGCTGAATAGCGTGAATATTGGCATCATCTTTCAGAAAATTCGCCAGCGTTTCCGCCGCTTCGTTCAGTTCGTTACGAATAAGATCCTGGTACATGAGGATAATCCTTCAGTATTGATGAAATAACACAGTGGAGTGTACCGGATAGCAGTAAAAGCGAGAAGCTAAAGCCATGCGAATCGTCCGGCGTTTTGATTTTTTGTGCCGGCTAAAACGCGAACAATGTGAACCAGGTTGTAATTATTTTGTAAACACATTGCTAAAGGAAATGACATCAACTACAACCATATCATCACAAGTGGTCAGACCTCCTACAAGCAAGGGAGCTTTTCTTTATGATGATTTTGAGCATTTTCGCAACCGTTGTGCTGCTCGGTGTGTTGTTCTATCACCGTGTCAGTTTATTCCTGAGTAGCCTGATTCTTCTGGCCTGGACGGCTGCACTTGGCGTCGCTGGCCTGTGGAATATCTGGGTCCTTGTTCCCCTGGCCATCATTTTGCTGCCGTTCAACCTGACGCCGATGCGTAAGTCAATGATCTCTGCGCCGGTGTTCAGGGGATTCCGTAAAGTGATGCCGCCGATGTCGCGTACAGAGAAAGAAGCGATTGACGCCGGTACGACCTGGTGGGAAGGCGATCTGTTCCAGGGCAACCCCGACTGGAAAAAGCTTCACAACTATCCGCAGCCGCGTCTGACCGCCGAAGAACAAGCCTTTATTGATGGTCCGGTAGAAGAAGCGTGCCGCATGGCAAACGACTTTGCCATCACTCACGAAATGGCCGACCTGCCGCCTGAGCTGTGGGCATACCTGAAAGAGCATCGCTTCTTCGCGATGATCATTAAGAAAGAGTACGGCGGTCTGGAATTCTCCGCTTACGCTCAGGCTCGCGTACTGCAAAAACTGGCGGGTGTCTCCGGGATCCTGGCGATCACCGTTGGCGTGCCAAACTCCTTAGGCCCGGGCGAGCTGTTACAGCATTACGGTACAGAAGAGCAGAAAGATCACTACCTGCCGCGTCTGGCGCGTGGTCAGGAAATTCCGTGCTTCGCGCTGACCAGCCCGGAGGCAGGCTCCGATGCCGGCGCAATTCCTGATACCGGCGTGGTTTGCATGGGCGAATGGCAGGGCCAGCAGGTGCTGGGCATGCGCCTGACCTGGAACAAACGTTATATCACCCTAGCACCTATCGCCACGGTGCTGGGCCTGGCGTTCAAACTCTCTGACCCGGAAAAACTGCTGGGCGGTGAAGAAGAGCTGGGTATTACCTGTGCGCTGATCCCAACCTCGACTCCGGGCGTTGAAATTGGTCGCCGTCACTTCCCGCTGAACGTACCGTTCCAGAACGGTCCTACCCGCGGTCAGGATATCTTTGTTCCGATTGACTACATCATCGGTGGCCCGAAAATGGCCGGGCAGGGCTGGCGTATGCTGGTGGAATGTCTGTCTGTGGGCCGCGGCATTACCCTGCCGTCGAACTCAACAGGCGGTCTGAAATCGGTGGCGATGGGGATTGGGGCTTACGCGCATATCCGCCGTCAGTTCAAAATCTCCATCGGCAAGATGGAAGGTATCGAAGAGCCGCTGGCGCGTATTGCGGGCAATGCCTACGTGATGGACGCCGCAGCCTCGCTGATTACCTACGGCATTATGCTGGGCGAAAAACCCGCCGTGCTGTCAGCGATTGTGAAGTATCACTGTACCCACCGCGCACAGCAGTCAATTATTGATGCAATGGATATCGCAGGCGGTAAAGGTATCATGCTCGGCGAAGGCAACTTCCTGGCGCGCGGCTATCAGGGTGCGCCGATTGCCATCACCGTGGAAGGGGCAAACATCCTGACCCGCAGCATGATGATCTTCGGCCAGGGTGCGATTCGTTGCCATCCTTACGTGCTGGAAGAGATGGCTGCCGCGCAGAATAATGATGTGGATGCCTTCGACAAACTGCTGTTCAAACATATCGGTCACGTCGGCAGCAACAAGGTGCGCAGCTTCTGGCTGGGCCTGACGCGCGGGCTGACCAGCGCGACGCCAACCGGCGATGCGACCAAACGTTACTACCAGCACCTGAACCGTCTGAGCGCCAACCTGGCTCTGCTGTCTGACGTTTCCATGGCGGTGCTGGGCGGTAGCCTGAAGCGTCGCGAACGCATCTCCGCCCGTCTGGGTGATGTGCTGAGCCAGATCTTCCTGGCCTCTGCGGTGCTGAAACGCTACGACGATGAAGGCCGTCAGGAAGCGGATCTGCCGCTGGTGCACTGGGGCGTGCAGGATGCGATGTATCAGGCCGAACAGGCGATTGACGATCTGCTGGCGAACTTCCCGAACCGCTTCGTAGCGGGTGCCCTGCGCGCGGTGATCTTCCCGACCGGTCGTCATCACCTGGCGCCGTCCGACAAGCTGGATCACAAAGTGGCAAAAATCCTCCAGGTACCAAGCGCAACCCGCTCTCGTATTGGTCGGGGTCAATATCTGGCACCTACCCCGCATAACCCGGTAGGTTTGCTGGAAGAGGCGCTGCTTGACGTGATGGCCGCCGACCCGATTCACCAGAAGATCTGCAAACAGCTGGGCAAAAACCTGCCGTTTACACGACTGGATGAGCTGGCAAAACAGGCGCTGGCGGGTGGCATCATCGACAACAGCGAAGCTGCGATTCTGGTGAAAGCCGAAGAGAGCCGTCTGCGCAGTATTAATGTGGATGATTTCGAACCTGAAGAGCTGGCGACACAGCCGGTAAAGCTGCCAGAGAAGCACCGCAAACCTGAAGCGGCATAAGGCCTTTTGCTCCCACAAACCCCGCCCTGCGCGGGGTTTTTTATTGCCACATTTTCTGGTAATGACGTGCTACAGTGTCAAAAAGTGTTTTTTAAGGAGCCTGTATCGTGCCTGGTTTAAAGATTTCTGTTTTGCAGCAACCTTTAGTGTGGATGGACGGCCCCGCCAACCTTCGCCATTTTGATCGCCAGCTGGAAGAGATTACCGGACGCGATGTGATTGTCCTGCCGGAGATGTTTACCACAGGTTTCGCGATGGAGGCAGCAAAACAGTCCATGCCGCAGGACGAGGTGGTGGCCTGGATGCACGCCAGGGCGCAGGAAACAAATGCGCTGATTGCCGGTAGCGTCGCACTCCAGACCGGGCGCGGACCGGTCAACCGCTTCCTGCTGGTCGAGCCGGAAGGAAAAGTCCATTTCTACGATAAGCGCCACCTGTTCCGCATGGCGGATGAACATCAACATTATGAAGCCGGAAGCGAACGCGTGGTATTTGAATGGCGCGGCTGGCGTATTCTGCCGCTGGTCTGCTATGACCTGCGCTTCCCGGTGTGGTCGCGCAACCGCAACGATTATGACCTGGCGTTGTACGTCGCCAACTGGCCCGCCCCACGCTCCCTGCACTGGCAGGCTTTACTGACCGCGCGCGCGATTGAAAATCAGGCTTATGTCGTTGGCTGTAACCGCGTGGGAACGGACGGCAACGGGCATCACTATCGCGGTGACAGCCGGGTGATAAGTCCGCAGGGTGAGATTATTGCCACCGCCGAGCCGCATCAGGCAACACGAATTGACGCTGAGATCTCGTTAATGGCGTTAAAGGAGTATCGGGAGAAGTTTCCGGCCTGGCAGGATGCAGATCCGTTTAGCATTGGTTGAAAAAAAGCCGGGTGACGGCTGCGCCTTACCCGACCTACAAAAAGCACAGCGTAGGCACGGTAAGCGCAGCGCCACCGGGCGTTAATTAACTCACCAGCGCCTGCCCGTCTTTGCGGCTTTCCGTCGCGGCCACGTAGTGCCCTTCCGGCATACGGTAAATCACCTGCGCACCGCCGAAGTTATAATCCTGAAGCGGATCTTCCACCACGATCTGATGCCCGCGCTCGCGCAGCGCCGCGATAGTATTGCGATCGAACGTTGATTCGACGATCACCTCCCTGCCCTGCACCACGCGCCAGCGCGGTGCATCGATTGCCGCCTGCGGGTTTTGCCCGTGCAGCATAATGCGCAGCGCCATCTGCATGTGCCCCTGCGCCTGCATCGGGCCGCCCATCACGCCGAAGGACATCAGCGGCTTGCCGTTGCCGTCCATCGCAAATCCCGGAATGATGGTGTGGAACGGGCGCTTGCTGCCCGCCAGCGCGTTCGGGTGCGCAGGATCCAGCACAAAGCCGCAGCCCCGGTTTTGCAGGCTGATCCCGGTATCCGGCACCACGATCCCTGAACCGAATCCCATATAGTTGGACTGAATAAACGAGACCATCATCCCACTCGCATCCGCGGTGCTGACGTAAACCGTCCCGCTCTGCGTCGGCGATCCGTACACAAAATCAGAAGCTTTATCGTGGTTGATAAGCGCCGCGCGCGACTTCAGGTAATGGTCGCTCAGCAGTTCTTTCGCCGCGAAGGCCATGTGTTCTTCGTCCGCCACGTAGCGATCGAGATCCGCCAGCGCCAGCTTCATCGCCTCAATGGAGAGATGAAGAGACTGCACGGAGTCCGGGTGGTGCTTCTCAATGCCGCACTGCTCAAGAATGCCGAGCGCAATCAGCGTGGCGATCCCCTGACCGTTTGGCGGCAATTCCTGAACCGAGCCGCCCGCGAAGTCGCGCGACAGCAGGTCAACCCAGTCCACGCGGTGGTTTGCCAGATCCTCTGCCGTCAGATGCGCACCGTGTTCTTTGGCAAAGGCGGCAATTTTCTGCGCCAGCTCGCCGCGGTAAAACGCGTCGCCGTTGGTTTTCGCAATCAGCTCCAGCGAGTTCGCCTGCGCCGGGTTACGGAAGATTTCCCCCACGCGCGGGGCGCGGCCTTCCGGCGCGAAGCAGGCGCTGAAGCCCGGCTGATCTTTCAGCTTGCTATAGCCTCGCTGCCAGAGATGACCAATCAGCGGCGAGACGGGAAAGCCGTTGCGCGCGTAGTCAATGGCAGGCTGCGCCAGCGTGGTCAGCGGCAGCGTGCCGAAGCGCTCCGCCAGCGCGACCCAGCCGGATACCGCTCCCGGCACGGTCACCGCGTCCCAGCCAATTTCCGGCACTGCGCTTTTTCCGGCAAACAGATCCGCATGCCAGCTGGCCGGCGAGCGGCCTGATGCGTTGAGGCCGTGAAGCTTTTCACCGTCCCAGACGATGGCAAAGGCGTCGCTGCCGATCCCGTTGCCGGTCGGCTCAACCACCGTCAGCGCCATCGCGGTGGCAATGGCTGCATCGACGGCATTGCCGCCCAGTTGCAGCATCTTCATCCCCGCCTGCGCCGCCAGCGGCTGCGACGTGGCAACCGCGTTATGGCCCAGCATCGGCGGGCGGCGTGAATCGTAACCGGACGTAAAATCAAGCGCTTTGGTCATCATGACTCCTTAGTCGTGGCGCGGATCGAGCGCATCGCGCAGCCCGTCGCCGAGTAGATTAAAGCCCTGCACGGCAAGGAAAATCGCCACGCCGGGGAAAATGGACATCCACGGAGCCTGCTCCAGAAACCCTTTCGCGGTGTTGAGCATGGAGCCCCAGGACGGATTTGGCGGCTGCTGTCCCAGCCCCAAAAACGACAGGCTGGCTTCGGCGATAATCGCCGAGGCGATCGCCAGCGTGGCCTGCACGAGGATCGGCGACATCACGTTTGGCAGGACATATTTAATGATGATCCAGCGATCCGGCAGGCCAATCGCCCGCGCGCCGTCGATATACTCTTCGTTGCGAATGGCGATCACCTGGCCGCGCGTCAGCCGGGCGAAAATCGGCATTGCCGAGAGACCAATGGCGATCATCGCATTCGTCAGGCTTGGGCCCAAAAATGCCCCCAGCGCGATCGCCATGATCAGGAACGGACAGGCCAGCAAGGCCTCAATAAAGCGCGAGATCACGCCGTCCCACATCTTCTGGAAGTAGCCCGCCACCAGCCCCAGCGGCACGCCGATGACCACGGCAATAATGACCGACATACAGCCCGCCATCAGCGAGGTGCGCGCCCCCCAAATAATGCGGGATAATATGTCACGCCCCAGCTCGTCGGTGCCGAACCAGTACATCGCCGACGGCGCTTTGCGCACCGCCAGGAAGTTGGCTTTGACCGGGTCGAAAGGGGCGATCCACGGCGCCAGCAGCGCCACCAGGACAAAAAAGCCCACCACAAGCGCGCCAATCACCGCGCTTTTATTGCCGAGGAATTTCTTCAGCACCCGGTTCTGCGCGCGCGGCAGCGTGGGGGCAACGGTTTGCGTCGTCAGTTCCGCCATGGTTAACCTCGCATTTTCGGGTTGATAAGGACGTAGAGCACGTCGGCCAGCAGATTGAGCATCAGGAAGCCGATCGCCACGATCAGCACCACGCCCTGCACCACCGCATAGTCACGATTGAACACCGAGTCGACGATCATTTTGCCAAAGCCCGGAATGGTGAAGACCTGCTCGGTCAGCACCGCGCCGCCCAGTAGCTCGCCGAACAGAAGCGTAGTGAGGGTGATTACAGGCACCAGCGCGTTGCGAAAGGCGTGCTTCAGGATCACTGCTTTCGGCAGCAGCCCCTTAGCGCGCGCGGTGCGGATGTAATCCGCTTTCAGCACTGCAATCATCGACGCACGGGTATGGCGCATCAGCGTCGCCGCCAGTCCGGTTCCGAGCACGGACGCGGGCAGCAGCAGCGTGCGCAGGTTCTGGATCGGATCTTCACTGAATGGCACATAACCGGACGCAGGTAACCATTGCAAGTTCACCGAAAAGACCAGAATCAGCAGGATCCCCAGCCAGAAGTGCGGAATTGATATCCCCGAGATCGCCACAAAGTTCGCCCCGTGATCGACCCAGCTGTTTTTATTCACCGCCGCAAGGATCCCCATGCTGATGCCAAACACCAGCGCGATGATCATCGCCAGCAGAGAGAGCTCCAGCGTGACCGGCAGCTTGCTGGCAATCAGCTGCGTAACCGGTTCATGCGTGCGCAAGGAGACGCCCAGATCGCCCTGCAGCGCGCGCGTCAGCCAATGGACATACTGCACGGGGATCGGCGCATCCAGATTAAGCTCAGCACGCAGTTGGGCAATGACCGCCGGATCGCGCTCCTCCCCGGCCATGGCGATCAGCGGGTCGCCGGGCAGCAGCTTTTGCAGCCCGAACACCATCATGCTCACCAGCAATAGCGTCGGGACGGCCAGCAGCAGACGTTTGCAAATCAGTTCCAGCATGGGTTCTCCTCAGGACGTTTATTTTGCCAGCGTCAAACCGGCCAGACGCACGATGCCGTCCGGGTACGGCTTAAAGCCCTGCACGTTCTTGTTCAGTCCAAAAATGCGCGGCTCGAAGTAGAGGTAGGCAATCGGCATGTCGGTCTGGAGCTGCTTCACCACCTTGTCGTACAGCGGCTGGCGTGCGGCCTGGTCGGTGCTCTGACGCGCCTGGGTCAGCCATTCATCAACCTGCGCGTTGCTGTAGCGACCGTCGTTCAGCGTGCCTTTACTGTGGATAAAGCCGTAAATGCTGCCGTCCGGATCCGGGCGCCCCGACCAGCCGGAGAAGCTCAACTGGTAGTCACCGCTCTGCTGGCGATCCAGCAGCGTGGCGAACTCGGTCATTTGCAGGTTCAGGTTAAAGCCCGCCTCTGCCACCATCGCCTGCAATACCTGTCCCACCTGCTGCGAGGTTGGGTTGTTCGGCACCAGCAGATTGACGCTCAGCGGCGTGGTCACACCGGCGGCTTTCAGCAGCGCTTTGGCTTTATCGACGTCGCGCGGCGGGACCGGCAGGTTAACGTGGTACGGGCTGACCGGTGAAAACGCCTGATTTGCCGGGGTGTAGAGCCCTTCAAAGACCACCTGGTTTAACGCATCGCGATCGATTGCCTGAGAAAACGCCTCGCGCACGCGGGCATCTTTAAACGGATCGTTGGCCGGCACCTTGCCATTGTTAATATTGAAGGTGATCCCCTGATAGCCCAGACCGGTGACCTTCGCCAGCGCCAGCTTGCTGTCGGCTTCGACGGTTTTGACGTCGCTGGCGGCAATGCCTTCGGTCAGGTCGAGATCGCCCGCGCGCAGGTTCGCCAGGCGCACGGAGGCATCCGGGATCGGCAGGTAGATAATTTTGTCGAAGTGGTAGGCGTCTTTGTTCCAGTAGTTGTCGAAGCGGGTCAGAACGATGCGGTCCTGCGAGACGCGGCTGTCGAACTTATAGGGGCCAGAGCAGACCGGATGGGCGGCAAAGTCGGGCTTTTTCGCCGCTTCCGGAGCCATCATCGCCCCGGCGCGGTCGGTGAGCTGCATCAGCAACGCGGCATCGGGGGTCTTCAGGTGCAGGGCGATCTGCATCGGGCCAGTAACTTCCACGGACTCTACGGACGAGATTTCACTTTTACGCAGGGAGCCTTTTAAAGTCAGGGCGCGGTCGAGGTTGTACTTTGCCGCCGCCGCATCAAATTTTTCACCGTCGTGGAAGGTCACGCCTTCACGCAGGTTGAGCGTCAGGGTTTTACCGTCTTCGCTCCAGGCCCAGTCTTTTGCCAGCCCCGGCACCACCTTTAAATGCTCATCAACGTCCACCAGCCTGTCGCAGAGAGAGGCAAACACGAAACGGCCATAGTAGGTGCGCGCCAGATGCGGGTCGAGCATGTCAGGGTCAGCGCCCAGACCGATTCGCAGCACGCTTTCAGAATGGGCGGGCAGCGCCGCGCCAAGCAACATAACACTTCCCAGTACGGTCAAAAGAGAATTACGCATTGTCATTATCATGAGTTCCTTGAAGGAAGGGAGGAGTGAGTGGCCGCGTGTTCAAACAGCGCGCGGCGGCGCAGAAAAGCGGCGGATGGCGGTGCGATCTGGATAACGCTGCGATCGCGATTGATCTCCTGCCAGCGATGGCAGGCAACCTGACGTCCGCCGTCGAGCACCTGATTAATCGGCTCGATCTGGCGGCATTCATCTGTAACGTAGGGGCAACGGGTGTGGAAACGGCAGCCGGACGGCGGGTTAGCCGGGTTCGGTAAATCACCCTGCAACAGCGGCGTATCCCGCGCTACGCCTGGCTGCATTTGCGGCGCTGAGGCAATCAACGCCTGGGTATAAGGATGCAACGGTGCGTCGAAGATGTCGTCGACGGTGGCCAGCTCGACGATTTGCCCAAGATACATTACCGCCACGCGGTCGCTCATATGACGGATAACCGCCAGCCCGTGGGCGACGATCACCATCGTTAGCCCCAACTGGTGCTTCAGGCTTTCCAGTAAATTAACCACCTGTGCCTGCACGGAAACGTCCAGCGCAGAAACCGGCTCATCACCCAGCAGCAGCTTTGGGCCTGACGCCAGCGCGCGCGCAATGCCGATACGCTGACGCTGCCCGCCGGAAAATTCGTGTGGATAACGCCCGGCCCAGGCCGCGGGCAAGCCGACCGTCCTGAGTAGCTCGGAAACGCGGTACTGGCGATCCGTTTTTTTCATGTTCTGGTGCAGCCACAGCGGCTCACCGACAATTTGCTCCACCGTCATGCGCGGGTTCAGCGAGGCGAAGGGATCCTGAAAGATGATCTGTAGCTCACGCCGGAGCTGGTTCAGACGGGCGCCCGAGGCGTGGGTGATCTCCTCACCCTGATAAAATACCCGCCCTTCGCTGGCGCCCAGCAGGCGCAGCAGCAGACGACCAAGGGTGGATTTCCCGGACCCCGACTCGCCGACAATTGCCAGCGTTTCGCCAGGCATCACCGACATCGAAACTCGGTCGACAGCGGTGACAAAGCGGGCCGGCGTAAACAGTTTTTTCGGGCCGGGGAAAAGCTTGCTCAGATCGCGGGCTTCAAGAATGGGCATGGTCATGCGGTCTCTCCCAGGGCAATGTGATGTTCGAGCGGCACGCGGAAGCAGGCAACCTGATGGCCCGTACCGAGCGTAGTGAGCGGTGGTTTTTCAGCATGACAGCGCGTCTGCGCGAAGGGACATCGGGTAGCAAAGCGGCAGCCTTGAGGCATGGATTCCGGCAGCGGGACCGATCCGGGAATAGTTGATAGCTGGCCTTTACGCGCGCCCATAGAAGGAAGGGAACCCATAAGGCCAATGGTATAGGGGTGCTGCGGATCGGCAAACAGGGCTTCAACACTCCCCTGCTCCACTACCTGTCCGGCATACATCACCGCCACCTGCTGCGCGACTTCGGCCACCACGCCTAAATCGTGGGTGATCATCAGCACCGCCGTGCCCGTTTCTTCTTTTAAAGTATTGAGCAGGGAGAGAATTTGCGCCTGAATGGTCACGTCCAGAGCGGTAGTGGGTTCGTCAGCAATGAGTAGTTTGGGATGGTTTATCAGCGCCATCGCTATCATCACGCGCTGGCGCATACCGCCGGAAAGCTGATGCGGGTAAGCCTTAAGGCGCATCTCTGCGGCCGGGATCTGCACCTTCTCCAGGATCTGTAGCGCAACCGTCATCGCCTCAGCCCGGGAGATCGTTTGATGGCGCATCACCGCTTCACTGAGCTGATCGCCAAGCGTGAAGGCCGGGTTGAGCGAGGTCATGGGCTCCTGGAATATCATCGCCAGCTCGCTGCCGCGCAGATCGGCATACTCCCGCGGCGAGAGCTTGCGCAGATCCTGGCGGCGGAAATTCATCTCCCCGCTGACGATCCTGGCGCTGGCAGGTAATAACCCCATCAGCGCCAGGGAAGTGATGCTTTTACCGCAGCCGGACTCGCCTACCAGCGCCAGCGTTTCTCCCGCCCTGACCGTCAGCGAGATATCGTCGAGCACGCTCACCGGCGAGCCCGCGAATTTAACGTTGAGGTTTTGCAGCCGCAATACGGGCGTGGCGTCCTTAAAGGGTATGGTCGTCATAGCGTGAAATCGT
This sequence comes from Enterobacter cloacae complex sp. SHL001, assembly GCF_049236825.1. NCBI lineage: Bacteria > Pseudomonadati > Pseudomonadota > Gammaproteobacteria > Enterobacterales > Enterobacteriaceae > Enterobacter > Enterobacter cloacae complex sp. SHL001. The sequence goes on along the minus strand of NZ_JBMKIP010000011.1, from coordinate 10,587 downwards.
CCTCAAGGTGGATCGCCTGAATCAGGGCGGTTTGCAGGCTGAGCAGGTGCTCGCGCATCGCGGCAGCTGCTTCATTAGGCTGGCGATGAATAATCGCTGACATGATTTTGTGATGGTGGTCGTTGTAGCTATCGACACGTTCAGGGGTGCGGGCAAGTTCGCGTAAATGCTGCCAGCCAGGCTCCCGGCGGACGGCATCTATCGCATCAAAAAGCCCAAGCATCAGGCGGTTACCTGCTGCCTCCGCAATGGCGCGGTGGAAGGCGCTATCCCACAGTTCGTTGAGATCGCGGTCATCCGGGCTGACCTTATTAATGCGTTCCAGCATACGCTGCATGAGCGCGAGGTTTTCCCTGGTGGCACGCAGTGCCGCAAGTCGGGCTAAGCCGGGTTCGAGCTGTAGTCGAGCTTCCATGACTTCCAGCAGGTTGGTTTGCTGAACCAATCCCTGAAGCGCCAACGGCTCAACCGGGGCAGATGGACCAATGAAGGTACCCTTGCCCTGCTTGCGCCAGATACGCCCTTCCTCTTCCAGCACGTCCAGCGCGCGACGCACTTCACGTCGGCCTACGCCGAGAGTGTCCGACAGCTCACGTTCAGTGGGCAGCGGAATGCCTGGTGTTGACTCGTGCTGGTTGATAAGCCCGCGCAGCTGCTCAAGCGCGGTACTGGAATTAGCTAAAAACCGTGAAGGCTTTTCCATATTGGTTCGCTCGCTTTCATCATTGCTTTATTTTTATTAATAATAAGTTATTGATATGACGCAGAACTTAACGTGCTAGTAATTAAGCAATTAACGAACCAATAGCGTAATGGTTCGTTAATTTTCTGAAAAATGATCGGTAACCGAATGATTTCCTACCAATTATTTTACATAATTATTACATAAGAAGATGGGCGCGAAGGTGAGAATGGGCAAGAAACGCACAAAAACAGTGCAAATAACGCACTAAAATCATGCATTTGTTAATAAAATGCACCGTACTTATTAACTTTTTGTTAATGGAAATAAAAAGAGGAATAAACAATATTCGAGGGACTATAAAACGACGAAAGCCTGAATCATTTCTGACTCAGGCTTTCTGAATAGTGGCGGAACGGACGGGACTCGAACCCGCGACCCCCTGCGTGACAGGCAGGTATTCTAACCGACTGAACTACCGCTCCACTGTTCCCGTTTGGGGAACGAGGCGAATATTACGGTTTGCCTCTGAACTCGTCAACGCTTTTTCTCAGGTTTTGAATCGTTTGCTGCAAAATTCACCCAAACGGTGATTTAACAAACGTTTCAGCACATTTTCACGTGCGCCACAGACAGCTTCCGCCCTTCTTCTGCACTAAATCGAGACGAGATTCATGGTTCATCAGTTCTTCATCACTGGCTAAAACAACCCGCAGGCGATTCGCCTGACGCACAATGCGCTGAATTCCCCCTTCATCCCGCGTCTGCTGGGATTCATTTTCCATACTGAATTTCATCGACGTTTGCCCGCCGGTCATGGTCAGGTAGACATCGGCCAGGATCTGGGCATCGAGCAACGCGCCGTGCAGCGTTCGCTTGGTGTTGTCTATCTCATAGCGAGAGCACAGGGCATCAAGGCTGTTACGCTTGCCGGGGAACATCTTCCTTGCCAGCGCCAGGCTATCCGTGACTTTACAGAACGTATTCGTCTTCGGAATATCACGGTTGAGCTTGCTGAACTCATAGTCCATAAAGCCGATATCGAACGACGCGTTATGAATGACAAGTTCCGCACCTCTGATGTAGTCGAGAAATTCATCTGCGACGTCGGCAAAGGTGGGCTTATCCAGCAAAAACTCATCGGCAATTCCGTGAACGCCGAACGCTTCCGGGTCCACCAGCCGATCGGGTTTAAGGTAAACGTGGAAGTTGTTGCCCGTAAGGCGACGGTTCACCACTTCAACGGCACCAATCTCAATGATTTTGTGCCCTTCGTAGTGGGCGCCAATCTGGTTCATACCGGTGGTTTCGGTATCAAGAACAATCTGGCGAGTAATTGCAGTGCTCATAGCGGTCATTTATGTCAGACTTATCGTTTTACTGAACGTTTCAAATACAGGAAGTCTACCAGAGATGCGTAAACAGGTAGAAATTTTCACCGATGGATCTTGTCTCGGTAACCCAGGGCCCGGCGGCTATGGCGCCATTATGCGCTATCGCCAGCATGAAAAAACATTTAGTGAAGGCTATTTCCTGACCACCAACAACCGCATGGAGTTGATGGCGGCCATCGTGGCGCTGGAAGCGTTAAAAGAACATTGTGACGTGGTGCTGAGTACCGACAGCCAGTATGTCCGCCAGGGCATTACCCAATGGATCCACAACTGGAAAAAGCGGGGCTGGAAAACGGCAGAGAAAAAACCCGTCAAGAATGTCGATCTCTGGAAGCGTCTTGATGCCGCCCTCGGTCAGCACGAAATCAAATGGGAGTGGGTAAAGGGGCACGCCGGTCATCCTGAAAACGAACGCTGTGACGAGCTGGCTCGCGCGGCGGCATCCAACCCGACCCATGAGGATGCAGGTTATCAACCTGAATCCTGATCACGGTTTTTTGTACTGCCGCGTGGCCCCCACGGTCTGGCGGATCCGCGTTTTTGATTTGCTTTGCTTCATCGGGTTGAGCGTAAGGGGGATCGTCCTCTTACGCGCGACAATAAATTGCATGCAGCCCAGCGCGGGTAAATGGGTGCTTAATAAGACCCCGCCTTTACGCGTCCAGGGGATGACCTGAAAACCCCCGTAGCTTAGCACTTCGAAATTTAACAGTGAAAGCCAGTCCAGCTGGCGCATCATGGTAAACATCCTGCTGTTATAAGGCGGCGTGCGACGCAGAACAGGCGTCAGTTTACGTAGCCCCATCAGACTCAGCGGATTAAAACCGCTCAGGATCAGCCAGCCGTCATCAATCAAAACGCGGTCGGCTTCCCGCAGCAGACGATGGGGATCGCTGCACCAGGGCAGCGTGTGGGCGAGCAGACAGGCATCAATGGATTTTTCCGCAAACGGCAAATGCAGCGGATCCGCTTTCACCTGAACCGGGGAGCCATTAAGCGATACGCTAACCTGATGCGAGATAGCGCAGCTTTCGGTATTGATTTCTGCGCTCAGATTGCCAATCTTAAGCAGGTGAAAACCATACATTTTCGCGAGCCAGGGTTTAAGCTGAAGTTCTAAGGCCTCGCGATAATATTCACCCCAGGGCAACTCTGCCCAACGTTCCGGTGGTGCGACAGTCTGAGGTATCCTTGCCGGTTTCATCAAAACACCCGCCACGCTATAAGAGGTAATGCATGAATCTTATCAGTATTTCCGCCTTTCAGGACAATTACATCTGGGTTTTAGTCGACGACGATCGCAGATGCATTATTGTTGATCCAGGCGAATCCGCACCGATCCTGCACGCGATTAAAGAAAACGGCTGGCAGCCGGAGGCGATCCTCCTTACCCATCACCATCACGATCATGTCGGCGGTGTTCCCGATCTCCTTGCACGCTATCCCCATCTACCCGTCTACGGACCAGCAGAGACACAGGATAAGGGTACGACGCAAGTTGTCGAAGAAGGCGAAAGTATCCTCATCCTCGGGTGGGAGTTTTCCGTATTTGCTACGCCAGGTCACACTTCCGGGCATCTCTGTTTCTACAGCAAACCTTATCTGTTTTGTGGCGACACGCTGTTTTCTGGCGGCTGTGGAAGGCTGTTTGAAGGCACGCCAGAACAGATGTATCAATCTTTACAAAAAATTAATGCGCTGCCAGCCGACACCGTAATTTGTTGCGCACATGAGTATACATTAGGGAATATGAAGTTTGCTGCAAGCGTGCTGCCTGAGGATCGGGCGATTCAGGATTATTACCAGAAAGTGAAGGAGTTACGTGCAAAAAACCAAAAAACACTCCCCGTAATTCTGAAAAAAGAGCGACAAATAAATTTATTTTTAAGAACTGATGATGTTGATTTAATTAATAAAATTAATCAAGAAACAAATTTGTTACAACCTGAAGCGCGATTTGCATGGTTAAGGTCAAAGAAAGATAACTTCAGATAATTGCGGGTTGCCTTTTCAAAATTTCGCCGTTATCATCGCTCGTCTTTTAAGCAACTATTGACACACACATGAAGGCAAAAGCGATATTACTCGCCTCTGTCCTGCTTGTAGGTTGCCAGTCACAAAACGGCAGCAACGTACAACAGCACGCACAGAGCCTTTCTGCGGCTGGTCAAGGGGAAGCAGGGAAGTTTACGAGTCAGGCGCGATGGTTGGACGATGGGACATCCTTCGCGCAGGAACAAGACTTGTGGGCCTCTATTGGCGACGAGCTAAAGATGGGAATTCCGGAAAACAGCCGGATTCGCGAACAGAAACAGAAGTATTTGAGAAATAAGAGCTATCTCCACGATGTAACATTACGGGCAGAGCCGTATATGTACTGGATAGCCGGGCAAGTTAAGAAACGTAACATGCCTATGGAACTGGTACTACTACCCATAGTGGAGAGCGCTTTTGACCCGCACGCGACGTCTGGCGCCAATGCAGCAGGCATCTGGCAGATCATTCCGAGCACAGGGCGAAATTATGGTTTAAAGCAGACCCGCAACTACGATGCGCGTCGTGATGTTGTCGCTTCAACGACAGCCGCTCTCGACATGATGCAACGTCTGAACAAGATGTTTGACGGCGACTGGTTATTGACCGTCGCAGCGTATAACAGTGGTGAAGGTCGTGTACTGAAGGCAATGAAAGCGAATAAAGCGCGTGGAAAATCCACAGACTTCTGGTCGCTCTCACTGCCACAGGAAACAAAGATTTACGTACCGAAAATGCTGGCACTGGGCGATATTCTCAAGAACAGCAAACGTTACGGTGTACAACTGCCAACACCAGACGAAAGTCGTGCACTGGCGCGTGTCCGCCTCAGCAGCCCGGTTGATATTCAACAGGTTGCCGATATGACGGGTATGTCGGTAAGTAAGCTTAAAACCTTTAATGCAGGTGTTAAAGGCTCCACGCTGGGCGCTAGTGGCCCTGGCTATGTGATGGTTCCGCAGAAACATGCGGAACAGTTACGAGAGTCTTTAGCTTCGGGTGAAATTGCAGCCGTTCAGTCCACGCTGATCGCTGATACGTCGCCTGTAAGCAGCCGCAGCTATAAGGTGCGTTCAGGTGATACGCTTTCAGGTATTGCATCACGTCTTGGCGTGAATGCGAAAGATCTCCAGCAGTGGAATAATCTGCGCGGATCTGGTCTGAAAGTGGGTCAAACGCTGACCGTAGGTGCAGGTAGCAGTGCACAGCGTCTCGCTAAAAACAGCGATAGCATTACCTATCGCGTACGTAAAGGCGACTCGCTGTCCAGTATTGCTAAGCGTCACGGCGTAAACATCAAAGATGTGATGCGCTGGAACAACGATACTGACAACCTGCAACCTGGCGACCAGCTGACGTTGTTTGTGAAAAACAGCGCTACGCCAGATTCCTGATAGTACGATCGCTTGTTAAAAAGGCACCGATTCCCCTCGGTGCCTTTTTTATTTATCCCGCTTTTTGCGCTTCAGCCATAATGGTGTCGCTGGTAAACGAACCATCATCATGCAGTTCAAAGTACGCCTTCACGTCAGCAGAGGCGCTCTCCTGATACAATCGGATCGCCTGAGTCAATGCCTCGGGTGTGCGCATCCGTGCAATCCATGATGTGAACTCCAGCGGCAAACGGTCGGTTATCAATGAGCGTGAAATCAAGCCGGCTTCGGTGATAAACGTAAGCCACTCTCCACTGGAGTAGTTTTGCACGTGCGAGGTATCACGCAGCGCTTCAACCGTCTGGAGCCAGATATTTCGTACTGGATGTCCGGGAGACATCACGTCCATGATGATGAAGATTCCGCCCGGTTTGAGCACGCGTTTCACTTCCCGTAATGCCTGCCCCACATCATGCCAGTGGTGTGCAGAGTAACGGCTAATCACAACCTCAAACGACGCATCCTCAAAGGGTAAAGATTCAGCGTAGCCCTGGCGCGTCGTGACGTTATTCAGCCCTTTCGCTTTCGCCGCTTCAGCAACCACATCCAGCATCTGGCTCGATAAGTCATATGCCGTCACCTGAGCAACCTGCTGTGCGGCGGTAAAACTGGCGTGCCCAGCCCCGCAGCCTAAGTCCAGCACGTGCGCGTCAGGAAACGCGGCGAGCCGTTCGCCGAGACGTACCAGATCGCGGCCAGAGGCGTGCACGGCGCTGCTCAGGTAGGCACTTGCCTGAGAACCAAACTGTTTTTCGACGTTGTCATGATGGGAGTGTGTTGTTGTCATGTTGCTGTCCTTTTATGGGTTAAAAAATAAAGGGCAGCACCCGCACAGGCCTGCCCCACGGCAGACCTGACGCACCATTATTTATCAGGTTTGCCGGGACTGAATTCAACTAGTAGAGGATTATGATCGGAGGCGCGCGTCACCAGAACGGAGGCTTCGTGCACGCTTAAACCCCGATAGAAGACAAAATCGAGAGGACGACCAAACGCTTTCTTGCGCTGGTCATCGTTAAAACGAACTTCACGCAGCGACATTTCACGCGCGAAGCGGTACAACGCGTTCATACGCGGACGGCTCCAGGCATTGAAGTCCCCGGCCATAATGATCGGCCCACTGTGATGAGCAATCTGATCGCCAATGGGTAGTAACTGCTTACTGTACACATCAACACCCAGGCTGAAGTTCACCGCATGAATGTTTACCACCATCAGCAGACGGGTGTCGGGCAACGGATAGACCGTGACCAGCGCCGATTTTGCCAGACGCAGGATTGGCTCACGTTCACGCAGCGGGCAGCAATAGACCGGATGTGCGGCTGAAAGGGTCATCACCCCAGAAGGATGCTGTGGCAGAACAAAGGCAGGCACCTGATCGGCTGCAAGATAGTTTGTCGTTGCAAACCTGACCAGCTCAGGCGTGGTTTGCGCCTCCTGTAACAGAACCAGATGCGCATCTTTACCAAAATTTTTAAGTACGGATAACCACTCCGCACGCTGTTGTTTAAAGATGTTCCACACCAGTACGCGAATTTTTTCGTCACTGCTTAATGGCGTGCCCGCTGGTAATGCCTGACCCAGGCTCGCAAACGACCCCGGAGGCAAGATCCTCTCCGCGGGCATTCCGGCAACATAACGCATGGCATAGGTATTTTTTCGCACTTTTGGAAACGACCTCTGTAACATGAACCAGCCCGGAAAACGGACTGGTTCTAATGTTATAGGGATTTTAGGTCACACTTTCAACGCAATTACTGAGAAACCGCTTTCCAGTTTTGTAAGCAAGCACTTACTGATACTTATCCAAGCGCGATACGAGCGGATTTATCAAGCCGTCCACTCAGACCAATAAGCAGGAAAGCGACAAGCACAATTACCGCACCAATCCATGGCGTTTGGGTTAATCCAACGTGTTCAACCGTCTGCCCGCCGATAACCGATCCGAGTGCGATACCGATATTGAATGCGGCGATATTCAGGCCGGATGCGACATCCACCGCATTGGGCGTAAAGCGTTCGGCTTTCTGTACAACATAGACCTGCAATCCCGGTACGTTACCAAACGCGAATATTCCCATAACCAACACAGTTACCAGCGCTGCGTATTGTATCGACGCGGTGAACTGGAAAATCATCAGCAGGACAACCAGCGCGGCGAAGATAAATTTTAGCGCCGGTACCGCACCATGCTTATCTGCAAGCTTGCCGCCCCAGATATTGCCGATTGCGACGGAGATACCGTAGCCCAGTAAAATCCAGCTCACTGCGCCCGGAGAAAAACCAGCCAGTTCCTGCATCATCGGTGCAAGGAAAGTGAACGCAGTGAACACACCTCCATAACCCAGAGCCGTAACGGCATAGATCAGCAGCAGGCGCGGGTGTGTCAGAACCTTAACCTGATCGCTCAGGCTGGCGCTCGCGCGCCCCGGAATACTGGAGGGCACCAGTAGCAGGCTGGCTACCAGAGCAATTACGCCCAACAGCGATACCGCGAGGAAGGTTTCTCGCCAGCCAAAATGTTGCCCAATAAACGTTCCTAACGGCACGCCGGTGACCAGCGCGACGGTTAAGCCGCCAAACATAATCGCAATGGCTGATGCCGCTTTCTCTTTTGGCACCAGGCTGGTTGCAATCGTGGAGCCGATGGAGAAGAAGACACCGTGCGCGAGGCCAGTCAGCAAACGGGCAATGACCAGAGTGGTGTAGTCCGGAGCCTGCCACGCCAGAATATTGCCGGCGGTGAAGAGCACCATCAGGGCAACTAACAGTTGTTTACGTGGAAAACGTCCAGTCAGTGCGGTCAGCACAGGCGCCCCAACAGCGACGCCTAACGCGTAAATAGATACCAGCAGCCCGGCAGAAGGCAGCGAAATGGCGAGTTGTTCAGCAATAGTGGGAACAAGTCCTACAATAACAAATTCGGTCGTGCCAATTGCGAAGGCACTGATCGTCAGGGCAAGAAGCGCCAGTGGCATAAATACTCCGTCTCTTCAGGATTAAGATGACAGGCAGTATGCGCCAGTGTTTAAATAACAAAAATGGTTAGAATCTCAATAGAATTTTGCGGATGATGCAATAATGAAAGCCACATCGGAAGAACTGACTATCTTTGTTGCCGTTGTTGAAAGCGGCAGCTTCAGCCGTGCGGCCGAACAGCTCGGGCAGGCGAACTCCGCCATCAGCCGCTCGGTGAAAAAGCTGGAGATGAAGCTCGGGGTAAGTCTGCTCAACAGAACAACGCGGCAGCTCAGCCTGACGGAAGAAGGTGAACGTTATTTTCGCCGCGTACAATCCGTTTTGCAGGAGATGGCGGCAGCTGAGACGGAAATAATGGAGTCGCGTAGCACTCCGCGTGGATTGCTACGCATTGATGCGGCGACGCCGGTCGTGCTTCATTTTCTGATGCCGTTAATCAAGCCATTCCGGGAACGTTATCCGGAGATGACTCTGTCCCTGGTCTCTTCAGAGACGTTTATTAACCTGATTGAGCGTAAAGTTGATGTGGCGATCCGCGCGGGAACCCTGACGGATTCAAGTTTACGCGCTCGCCCACTGTTCACCAGCTACCGCAAAATTATCGCGTCACCGCAATATATTGCAGAGCATGGCAAACCGGAGACCGTTGAGGAGCTGAAGCAGCACCTGTGCCTAGGCTTTACGGAACCTGTCTCGCTGAACACCTGGCCCGTGGCCTGTCATGACGGACAACTTCATGAGATCACTTGCGGACTTTCGTCTAATAGCGGAGAAACGCTGAAACAGCTTTGTCTTGAAGGAAATGGGATCGCCTGTTTATCAGACTATATGATTGATAAGGAAATAGCTGCGGGTCAGCTTGTAGAACTGATGGCTGACAAACGCTTACCTGTAGAGATGCCTTTTAGCGCAGTGTATTACAGTGACAGAGCGGTAAGTACGCGCATACGCGCTTTTATCGACTTCCTTAGCGAACATATAAAAACAGCTCCCGGAGGAGCTGTGTGAGGGTTTAAGGGTACAGAGGAAGGGCTTTTATTAATCCCAGTCTGGTGCTAACCCTTCCGGGCTGACCAGACGATCGTTGCATTCCAGTGCAGCGATCGCGTTTTTATCTTCATCATCAAGCTGGAGATCCCGCGCTAACAGGTTACTTGCCAGGTTTTCACGTTTGGTTGAAGACGGGATCACGGCATAGCCCTCACCCATCGCCCATGCCAGGATCACCTGTGCGGCTGTCGCATTGTGTTTTTCAGCGATGCGTGCAATCACTTCATCTTTCAGCGCCTTACCATATGCCAGCGTCATGTACGAGGTGATGTGAATACCATGCTGTTTCGCCCAGTCCACGACTTTGTGGTTTTGCAGGTAAGGAGAGAGTTCAATCTGGTTGGTGGCAATATTTTCTTTACCCACTGCGGCAATGGCCCTTTCCATCAACGGGATGGTGAAGTTAGAGATGCCAATTTTACGCGTTAAGCCCTGCTCTTTCGCTTCCAGCAGCGCCAGCATGAACTCCTCCACAGAGACGGCATCGTCAGGTGATGGCCAGTGGATCAGCGTCAGATCAACATAGTCAGTACGCAGCTTTTTCAGACTTTCCTTCAGGCTTGGGATCAGCTTGTCTTGGCCGAGATTCTCAATCCAGATTTTAGTGGTGATGAAAAGTTCGTCGCGCGGTACGCCACTCTCTTCGATGGCCTGGCCTACGGCAGCTTCGTTATCATAAATCTGCGCCGTATCAATAGCACGATAGCCCAACTCGAGTGCGGTTTTAACAGATGCAATAACAACATCGTCTTTCAGGCGGAAAGTGCCCAGACCCAGTGCAGGGATAGTCATATGATTCCTCAATCGTTATGTTCATAAACTGAGGAGAATTATCGCTGTAGTTGTTATGACGAAAAAGATCGTGAAACGCAGAGGATTTTTGCTAATTTCGCAACAATCAAACGACAGATAAGAAAAAAGCCCTGAGCGTTAGCTCAGGGCTTTTAATAAGTGGCGGAACGGACGGGACTCGAACCCGCGACCCCCTGCGTGACAGGCAGGTATTCTAACCGAC
>NZ_JBMKIP010000010.1:0-110972 GCF_049236825.1 Enterobacter cloacae complex sp. SHL001 | reverse complement strand
TGAGAGTAGGGAACTGCCAGGCATCAATTAAGAAGAACCCCGTACCGTAAGGTGCGGGGTTTTTTGCTTTGCACGTTCTGAAAAGTCGGGTGGTGGCCCAGCCTTACCCGCCCTACATGCTTTTCCTCCTTGAAACTTTCTCACCTTTCGTTTGCAGACTCGACATTAACCCTGTTTCTGGGTATCGTTAGCTGTCTGGATGTCTAAACGTTTATACGTATGCTTTGAGGATTTAAGGTTATGCCGATTCGGGTGCAGGACGAGCTACCAGCCGTCAATTTCTTGCGTGAAGAGAATGTCTTCGTAATGACAACTTCGCGTGCTTCTGGTCAGGAAATTCGCCCGCTGAAGGTGCTGATCCTTAATCTGATGCCAAAGAAGATCGAAACGGAGAACCAGTTCCTGCGCTTGCTCTCCAACTCTCCGCTTCAGGTTGATATCCAGCTGCTGCGCATTGACGCGCGTGAGTCACGCAACACGCCTGCTGAGCATCTGAATAACTTCTACTGTAATTTTGAAGATATTCGCAATGAGAATTTCGATGGACTGATCGTCACCGGCGCACCGCTGGGTCTGGTGGAATTTAATGACGTTGCCTACTGGCCACAGATCAGGCAGGTGCTGGAGTGGGCAAAAGATCACGTCACGTCCACCTTGTTTGTCTGTTGGGCGGTACAGGCCGCGCTGAATATCCTCTATGGCATTCCCAAGCAAACCCGCAGCGACAAACTTTCTGGCGTATACGAACACCACATTCTTCACCCGCATGCGCTGCTGACGCGTGGTTTCGATGACACTTTCCTGGCCCCGCATTCTCGCTACGCCGATTTTCCGGCACAGCTGATCCGCGATTACACCGACCTGGAAATCCTGGCCGAAACGGAAGACGGCGATGCCTACCTGTTCGCCAGTAAAGACAAACGCATCGCGTTCGTTACCGGCCATCCTGAGTACGATCCGCATACCCTCGCCTCAGAGTATTTTCGTGACGTTGAAGCGGGTCTGAATCCGGATGTCCCGTATAACTATTTCCCGAAAAATGATCCGCAAAACACGCCTCGGGCAACCTGGCGTAGCCACGGAAATTTGCTGTTTACCAACTGGCTCAACTATTACGTCTACCAGATTACGCCGTACGATCTGCGCCACATGAATCCGACGCTGGAGTAATCGTCTGCATTAAACGATCCTAAAGCGTTTCAGCTATTCAGATCAGGCACCTTCGGGTGCCTTTTTTATTTCCGAAATCCAACTCAACATCGAAGAAAACTTTAATTCCATATTAATCATGCAGTTGCGATTAGATATAAATTAAAATGGAAATTGTTTTTGATTTTGGAAAAATTATAGATAGTCTTAATTCTGCTGAGCGAAAACTACACAACGATCTTTCGCTCGCGTCGGGGGCGTGATTTTGGATCTTTGATGAGGAGCAGAACGATGACTCAACAGGCAACAACGGTCGATGAACTGACCTTTACCCAGCCGAATGGTGAACAAGAACAGCAAGTTTTGACGGCAGAAGCGGTAGAGTTTCTGACTGAACTGGTGACTCGCTTTACGCCACAGCGTAATAAACTGCTGGCGGCGCGCATTCATCAACAGCAGGAGATCGATAACGGCAAGTTGCCAGGGTTTATTTCGGAAACCGCTTCCATTCGTCATGGTGAATGGAAAATTCGCGGAATCCCTGAAGATTTACAGGATCGTCGCGTAGAGATCACCGGTCCGGTAGAGCGCAAAATGGTGATCAACGCCATGAATGCCAACGTCAAAGTATTTATGGCGGACTTCGAAGATTCCCTCGCGCCGGACTGGCAGAAAGTTATCGACGGGCAGATCAACCTGCGCGACGCCGTCAACGGCACCATCAGCTATACCAACGAAGCCGGTAAAATTTACCAGCTCAAACCGAATCCGGCGGTGCTGATCTGCCGCGTACGCGGTCTGCATTTGCCAGAAAAACACGTCACCTGGCGCGGAGAAGCGATTCCGGGCAGCCTGTTCGACTTTGCGCTGTACTTCTTTCACAACTATAAAAACCTGCTGGCGAAAGGCAGCGGCCCCTATTTCTATCTGCCGAAAACCCAGTCCTGGCAGGAAGCGGCGTGGTGGAGTGAAGTCTTCAGCTACGCAGAAGACCGCTTTGGCCTGCCGCGCGGCACCATTAAGGCCACGCTGCTGATTGAAACCCTGCCTGCCGTATTCCAGATGCATGAGATCCTCCATGCGCTGCGTGACCATATTGTGGGCCTGAACTGCGGCCGTTGGGATTACATCTTCAGCTACATCAAAACCCTGAAAAACCATGCCGACCGGGTATTGCCGGATCGTCAGGTTGTCACCATGGATAAACCGTTCCTCAGCGCCTACTCGCGCCTGCTGATTAAGACCTGCCACAAACGCGGCGCCTTTGCGATGGGCGGTATGGCGGCGTTTATCCCGAGCAAAGATGCAGAGCGTAACAATCAGGTGCTCAACAAGGTGAAAGCCGATAAAGAGCTGGAAGCCCGTAATGGCCACGACGGGACGTGGATTGCCCATCCTGGTCTGGCCGATACGGCGATGGAAGTCTTTAACCGCGTACTCGGCGACAACAAAAACCAGCTGTTTGTCACCCGTGAAGACGATGCGCCAATCGCAGAAGAACAGTTGCTGGCGCCGTGTGCGGGCGAACGCACGGAAGAGGGGATGCGCGCCAACATTCGCGTCGCCGTGCAGTACATCGAGGCATGGATCTCAGGCAACGGCTGCGTGCCTATCTACGGCCTGATGGAAGATGCCGCCACGGCGGAAATTTCACGTACCTCCATCTGGCAGTGGATCCATCATCAAAAAACGCTCAGCAACGGCAAACCGGTAACCAAAGCCCTGTTCCGTCAGATGCTGGCCGAAGAGATGCGGGTCATCCAGGACGAACTGGGCGAGCACCGCTTCAGCAGCGGGCGTTTTGACGATGCCGCACGCCTGATGGAGCAAATCACCACCTCTGATGACTTAATCGACTTCCTGACCCTGCCGGGCTACCGCTTCCTGGCGTAATTCACCACATAACAATATGGAGCATCTGCACATGAAAACCCGTACCCAACAGATCGAAGAGTTACAAAAAGAGTGGACCCAACCGCGCTGGGAAGGCATTCGCCGTCCGTACAGCGCAGAGGAAGTGGTGAAGTTACGCGGCTCGGTTAACCCGGAATGTACGCTGGCGCAGAACGGCGCGGCGAAAATGTGGGATCTGCTGCATGGGGGGTCTAAAAAAGGCTATATCAACAGCCTCGGCGCGCTGACCGGCGGTCAGGCATTGCAGCAGGCGAAGGCCGGCATTGAGGCTATCTATCTTTCCGGCTGGCAGGTCGCGGCGGATGCTAACCTTGCCTCCAGCATGTATCCGGATCAATCTCTTTATCCGGCGAACTCGGTGCCGTCAGTGGTGGATCGGATCAACAATACCTTCCGCCGTGCGGATCAGATCCAGTGGGCCGCGGGTATCGAACCCCACGATCCGCGTTTTATCGACTATTTCCTGCCGATCGTCGCCGATGCGGAAGCCGGTTTCGGCGGCGTGCTGAACGCCTTTGAGCTGATGAAATCCATGATTGAGGCCGGTGCAGCGGCCGTTCACTTTGAAGATCAACTGGCGTCGGTGAAGAAGTGCGGGCATATGGGCGGGAAAGTGCTGGTGCCAACCCAGGAAGCGATCCAGAAGCTGGTTGCCGCGCGTCTGGCTGCTGACGTGCTCGGCGTGCCGACGCTGGTGATTGCCCGTACCGATGCGGACGCGGCGGACCTGATCACCTCTGACTGCGACCCGTATGACAGCGAATTCATTACCGGCGAACGTACCAGCGAAGGGTTCTATCGCACACATGCCGGTATTGAACAGGCGATCAGCCGCGGCCTGGCGTATGCCCCTTACGCCGACCTGGTCTGGTGTGAAACCTCCACGCCGGATCTGGCGCTGGCGAAGCGCTTTGCCGATGCGATTCATGCGAAGTATCCGGGCAAGCTGCTGGCCTATAACTGTTCGCCGTCCTTCAACTGGCAAAAGAATCTGGACGATACGACCATCGCCAGCTTCCAGCAGCAATTGTCAGATATGGGCTACAAGTACCAGTTCATCACCCTGGCGGGTATCCACAGCATGTGGTTCAACATGTTCGACCTGGCGCACGCCTACGCGCAGGGCGAAGGCATGAAACACTATGTTGAGAAGGTGCAGCAGCCAGAATTTGCGGCGGGCAAAGAAGGATATACCTTCGTTTCGCACCAGCAGGAAGTGGGAACCGGCTACTTCGATAATGTGACCACGATTATTCAGGGCGGGGCCTCCTCCGTCACGGCATTAACGGGCTCGACGGAAGAAGCACAGTTCTAATCTTTTCCCCCTCTCCCCCCTCGGGGAGAGGGTTGGGGTGAGGGGGAATATATGTCGCGTGGTCTGGAATTACTGATTGCCCAAACTATTTTGCAGGGCTTCGATGCCCAGTATGGCCGCTTTCTGGAAGTCACCTCCGGCGCGCAACAGCGTTTTGAGCACGCCGACTGGCATGCGGTTCAGCAGGCCATGAAGCAGCGTATCCATCTTTATGATCACCACGTAGGTCTGGTGGTGGAGCAACTGCGCTGTATCACCGACGGTAAAAGCCCGGATGCGGAATTTTTACTGCGCGTGAAAGAGCATTACACCCATCTGTTACCCGACTACCCGCGCTTCGAGATTGCGGAGAGCTTTTTCAACTCCGTCTATTGCCGGTTATTTGACCACCGCTCATTATCTCCTGAGCGGTTATTTATCTTCAGCTCCCAGCCGGAGCGCCGCTTCCGTACCATTCCGCGTCCGCTGGCGAAAGATTTCTTTCCCGATCGCGGCTGGGAAAAGCTCCTGCACCGCGTCTTAACGGATTTGCCGCTGCGCCTGCCGTGGGAGAATAAACCCCGGGATATCGGCTATATCCACGCATATCTCAGTGAAACCTTCGGCGAGGCGGTGCTCAGCCGCAGCCATTTGCAGGTTGCCAACGAGCTTTTCTACCGGAATAAGGCCGCCTGGCTGGTGGGCAAACTGGTTACGCCGACAGCCATCGTGCCGTTTCTGCTACCCATTCACCGTACCGACGACGGCGAACTGTTTGTCGATACCTGCCTGACCACCAGCGCTGAGGCCAGTATCGTATTTGGCTTCGCCCGCTCCTATTTCATGGTCTATGCCCCACTGCCTGCCGCCCTGGTGGAGTGGCTGCGCGAGATCCTGCCGGGCAAAACCACCGCCGAGTTGTATATGGCGATTGGCTGTCAGAAGCATGCCAAAACGGAAAGTTATCGGGAATACCTGCGTTATGTCACCACGGCTGATGAGCAGTTTATCGAAGCGCCGGGGATCCGCGGCATGGTGATGCTGGTTTTCACACTGCCGGGCTTCGACCGCGTGTTTAAGGTGATTAAGGATAAATTTGCCCCGCAGAAAGAGATGACCGCCGCTCACGTCCGCGCCTGCTATCAGCTGGTTAAAGAGCACGATCGCGTCGGGCGAATGGCGGATACCCAGGAGTTTGAAAACTTTGTGCTGGATAAGCAGCAGATCGATCCGTCGCTGATGTCGCTGCTAATGCAGGAAGCGCCGACGAAAATTACCGATCTTGGCGATAAGATTGCGATTAGCCATCTCTATATCGAACGCCGGATGGTGCCGCTAAATATCTGGCTGGAGCAGTCCGAAGGTCAGGCTTTACGAGACGCCATTGAAGAGTACGGCAATGCGATTCGCCAGCTCGCCGCCGCCAATATTTTCCCCGGCGACATGCTGTTTAAAAACTTCGGCGTCACCCGTCACGGGCGGGTGGTGTTCTACGATTACGATGAAATTTGCTACATGACCGAGGTGAACTTCCGCGATATCCCGCCGCCGCGCTACCCGGAAGATGAACTGTCCAGCGAGCCGTGGTACAGCGTATCGCCGGGCGATGTGTTTCCGGAGGAGTTTCGCCACTGGCTTTGTGCCGACCCGCGCATCGGGCCGCTATTCGAAGAGATGCATGCCGATCTGTTCCGCGCCAGCTACTGGCGCGGGCTGCAAACGCGGATCAAAAATGGGCACGTGGAAGATGTCTATGCTTACCGCCGCAAGCAGCGGTTTTGCATCCGCTTTTCTCCCTCTCCCTGTGGGAGAGGGCCGGGGTGAGGGCATCAGGCGGCAATGCACGTTTAACGAATCCCACCATACGCCAGCGTCACCTCTTTCGCGGCCTTAATCACCATCGCGCCCAGCTCGGTGACGCGGTCGTCGGTCATGCGTGAAATCGGCCCGGAGATGGAGATGGCGGCAAACGGCTCGCGGTGCTCGTCAAAAATGCAGGACGCGAGGCAGCGCAGCCCGAGGGCATGTTCTTCGTCATCAAACGAATAGCCGCGCTTGCGGGTCAGAGCCAGATCTTCTTTCAGATGCACGGGCGACACCAGCGTGGCGTGGGTATAGGCGTGCAGTCCTTTACGGTGCAGCAGCCCCGTCACCTGCTCTTCGCTCAGCTGCGAGAGAAACGCTTTCCCTGCGCCAGAGGCGTGCATCGGCAGCTTGCCGCCAATCGGCGCGGACATACGCATCAGCTGCGTACACTGCACCTGGTCGATAATAATCGCCTGGTGGTCGCTCTGATCCAGCACGGCCAGGTTTACCGTCTCGCCGGACTCCTCCATCAGCTTGCGCAGAATCGGGTGGACAATTGCCAGCAGGTTGCGGCTTTGCAGGAAGCTGCTGCCGACAATAAACGCATGCGCCCCCACCGCCCAGTGTCCCAGCTCGCCCACCTGACGCACGAAGCCCAGCTGCTGCATGGTGGTCAGCAGACGGTGCGTGGTGGAGTTCGGCAGGCCAGCCTGCTGCGCCAGCTCCGTCAGGGCCACGCTACCATGCGATTCGGCTATCCATTCCAGCAGCTTCAGGCCGCGCGTCAGGGATTGAACCTGTCCGCCTGGTTGTGCAGCGGTGGTTGCAGCAGGTTTTCTGCCGCGTTTAGCGGGAACGGTCGTAACCATAACGAACTCCTTTTTCTGTATCGTGGAAATCATTTTCGTTTTATTTGGTGGTTTTGCAACCGCTTTCCTGACTGATCGGAGGAGTGATAGTGAACATGTCTCATGTTACCGCTGTGTGACTTTTCGACCCTGCGAGATTATGCCAGTATGGAACGCAGCCTTTTGGCCATGTTGAGCGTTGTCGGGAGCAAGTGTGAGCAGCAAAGTAGAGCAACTGCGTGCGCAGTTAAATGAACGAATTCTGGTGCTGGACGGCGGCATGGGCACCATGATCCAGGGCTATCGTCTGAGTGAAGACGATTTCCGAGGCGAGCGCTTTGCCGACTGGCCTTGTGACCTGAAAGGGAACAATGACCTGCTGGTGTTAAGCAAACCGTCTGTTATCAGGGATATCCACAACGCTTACTTCGAAGCGGGTGCGGATATTGTTGAAACCAACACCTTCAACTCGACAACCATCGCCATGGCGGATTACCAGATGGAATCCCTGTCGGCGGAGATCAACTTTGAAGCGGCGAAGCTGGCGCGCGCCTGCGCCGACGAATGGACGGCCCGTACGCCGGACAAGCCGCGCTACGTAGCCGGGGTGCTGGGCCCAACCAACCGCACCGCGTCGATTTCTCCGGACGTCAACGACCCGGCGTTTCGGAACATCACCTTTGACCAGCTGGTTACCGCCTACCGCGAGTCGACCAAAGCGCTGGTGGAAGGCGGTTCCGATCTGATCCTGATTGAAACCGTATTCGACACCCTCAACGCTAAAGCCGCGATTTACGCGGTGAAAGAGGAGTTCGAGGCGCTGGGCGTCGACCTGCCGATCATGATTTCCGGCACCATCACCGACGCCTCGGGGCGCACGCTTTCCGGCCAGACAACCGAAGCGTTTTATAACTCCCTGCGCCACGCCGAAGCGCTCTCCTTCGGCCTGAACTGCGCGCTGGGGCCGGACGAGCTGCGCCAGTACGTGCAGGAGCTTTCGCGCATCGCAGAGTGCTACGTCACCGCCCACCCGAACGCCGGTCTGCCGAACGCGTTTGGTGAGTACGATCTCGATGCCGACACCATGGCGGCGCAAATCCGCGAATGGGCCGAATCTGGCTTCCTCAACGTCGTCGGCGGCTGCTGCGGCACCACGCCGGAGCATATCGCCGCCATGAGCCGCGCCGTCGCCGGGCTTGCACCGCGCAAGCTACCCGAGCTTCCGGTAGCCTGTCGTCTGTCCGGCCTGGAGCCGTTGACCATCGGCGACGACAGCCTGTTTGTGAACGTGGGTGAACGTACTAACGTTACCGGTTCTGCGAAGTTCAAGCGCCTGATCAAAGAAGAGAAGTACAGCGAAGCGCTGGACGTTGCCCGCCAGCAGGTAGAAAGCGGCGCGCAGATCATCGATATCAACATGGACGAGGGGATGCTTGATGCCGAAGCGGCGATGGTGCGTTTCCTCAACCTGATTGCCGGTGAGCCGGATATCGCCCGCGTGCCGATCATGATTGACTCTTCCAAATGGGAAGTCATCGAAAAAGGGCTGAAGTGCATTCAGGGCAAAGGCATCGTTAACTCCATCTCGATGAAAGAGGGCGTCGATACCTTTATCCACCACGCGAAGCTGGTCCGTCGCTACGGAGCCGCCGTGGTGGTGATGGCCTTCGATGAAGTGGGCCAGGCCGATACCCGCGAGCGCAAGATTGAGATTTGCCGCCGCGCGTACAAAATTTTGACCGAAGAGGTGGGCTTCCCGCCGGAAGACATCATCTTCGACCCGAACATCTTCGCCGTCGCGACCGGCATCGAAGAGCACAACAACTACGCCCAGGACTTTATCGGCGCGTGTGAAGACATTAAACGCGAGCTACCGCATGCGCTGATCTCCGGCGGCGTGTCAAACGTGTCGTTCTCGTTCCGCGGCAACGACCCGGTGCGTGAGGCGATCCACGCCGTATTCCTCTACTACGCCATCCGCAACGGGATGGACATGGGGATCGTCAACGCCGGCCAGCTGGCAATTTACGACGATCTGCCAGCCGAGCTGCGCGACGCCGTAGAAGACGTGATCCTCAATCGTCGTGACGACGCCACCGAACGCATGCTGGATCTGGCGGAAAAATACCGCGGCAGTAAATCTGACGAATCAGCCAACGTTCAACAGGCCGAATGGCGCTCCTGGGATGTGAATAAGCGTCTGGAATACTCGCTGGTAAAAGGCATTACCGAGTTTATCGAGCAGGATACCGAGGAAGCGCGTCAGCAGGCCGCCCGTCCGATTGAAGTGATCGAAGGGCCGCTGATGGACGGTATGAACGTGGTCGGCGATCTGTTCGGCGAGGGCAAAATGTTCCTGCCGCAGGTGGTGAAATCCGCCCGCGTCATGAAGCAGGCGGTGGCGTATCTGGAACCCTTTATCGAAGCCAGCAAAGAGAAGGGCTCCAGTAACGGTAAAATGGTCATCGCCACCGTGAAGGGCGACGTACACGACATCGGCAAAAACATCGTTGGCGTGGTGTTGCAGTGTAATAACTACGAAATTATCGATCTTGGCGTAATGGTCCCGGCGGATAAAATCCTCAGGACCGCGCGCGAAGTGAATGCGGATCTGATTGGTCTTTCCGGGCTGATTACGCCTTCGCTTGACGAAATGGTCAACGTGGCAAAAGAGATGGAGCGCCAGGGCTTTACCATTCCGCTGCTGATTGGCGGGGCAACCACCTCGAAAGCCCACACGGCGGTGAAAATCGAGCAGAACTACAGTGGGCCGACGGTGTATGTCCAAAACGCCTCGCGCACCGTGGGCGTGGTCTCCGCGCTGCTGTCCGACACCCAGCGCGATGACTTTGTCGCCCGCACCCGCAAAGAGTATGAAACCGTCCGCATTCAGCATGGACGTAAGAAACCGCGCACGCCGCCGGTTTCGCTTCAGGCGGCGCGCGATAACGATCTGGCGTTCGACTGGTCCAGCTATACGCCGCCGGTCGCACACCGTCTGGGCGTGCAGGACGTGACGGCCAGCATCGAAACGCTGCGTAACTACATCGACTGGACGCCGTTCTTCATGACCTGGTCGCTGGCGGGCAAATATCCGCGCATTCTTGAAGATGAGGTGGTGGGCGAAGAGGCGAAGCGCCTGTTTAAAGATGCTAACGACATGCTCGACAGGCTGAGCGCAGAGAAAGCCCTCAACCCGCGCGGCGTGGTGGGGCTGTTCCCGGCGAACCGCGTGGGCGACGATGTGGAAATCTACCGCGATGAAACCCGCACCCACGTGCTGGCCGTGAGCCACCACCTGCGCCAGCAAACCGAGAAAGTGGGCTTTGCCAACTACTGCCTGGCGGATTTCGTCGCACCGAAACTCTCCGGTAAAGCCGACTATATCGGCGCCTTTGCCGTAACCGGTGGTCTGGAAGAAGACGCGCTGGCGGATGCGTACGACGCGCAGCACGATGATTACAACAAAATCATGGTGAAAGCGATCGCCGACCGTCTGGCGGAAGCCTTCGCTGAATATCTGCATGAACGCGTACGTAAGGTGCACTGGGGCTACGCGGCGAATGAGAATCTCAGCAACGAGGAGCTAATCCGCGAAAATTACCGGGGCATTCGTCCGGCGCCGGGGTATCCGGCCTGCCCGGAACACACCGAGAAGGGCACTATCTGGAAGTTGCTGGACGTCGAAGCGCATACCGGCATGAAGCTCACCGAGTCGTTCGCCATGTGGCCGGGCGCGTCCGTTTCCGGCTGGTACTTCAGCCATCCGGACAGCAAGTACTTCGCCGTGGCACAGCTTCAGCGCGATCAGATTGAGGATTACGCCCTGCGTAAAGGCATGAGCGTGTCAGAGGTGGAACGCTGGCTGGCGCCGAATTTGGGCTACGACGCAGACTAACGTCACTTTTCCTTACAACAAACAGGGCACCGCTATGGTGCCTTGTCTCTTTCTTACGTTTAAACCCTTATACTGAACCTCAGGAAAACGAATAACGATAAGGAGGAATGCCTACCGTGTTGACGTTGTTACACCTGCTCTCCGCAGTCGCACTGCTGGTATGGGGCACCCATATCGTTCGTACCGGCGTGATGCGTGTGTTTGGCGCACGTTTACGTACCGTTCTCAGCGGCAGCGTTGAGAAGAAGCCGCTCGCCTTCTGCGCGGGTATTGGCGTCACGGCGCTGGTGCAAAGCAGCAACGCCACCACCATGCTCGTCACCTCGTTCGTGGCGCAGGATCTGGTGGCGCTCGCCCCGGCGCTGGTGATTGTCCTTGGCGCCGACGTCGGTACCGCGCTGATGGCGCGTATCCTGACATTCGATCTCTCCTGGCTGTCGCCACTACTGATTTTTATCGGCGTCATTTTTTTCCTCGGCCGTAAGCAAAGCCGTGCCGGGCAGCTTGGCCGCGTCGGTATTGGCCTCGGGCTGATCCTGCTGGCACTGGAGCTGATTGTGCAGGCTGTCACGCCGATCACCCAGGCCAACGGTGTGCAGGTCATCTTCGCCTCGTTAACCGGCGATATTATGCTGGATGCGCTGATCGGCGCGGTATTCGCCATCGTCAGCTACTCCAGCCTGGCAGCGGTCCTGCTGACGGCGACCTTAACCGCCGCAGGGGTAATTTCCTTCCCGGTGGCGCTGTGCCTGGTGATCGGTGCCAACCTCGGCTCTGGCCTGCTGGCGATGCTCAACAACAGCGCCGCCAACGCTGCCGCCCGCCGGGTGGCGCTGGGGAGTTTACTGTTTAAGCTGGTGGGTAGCCTGATCATTCTGCCGTTTGTGCACCCGCTGGCGAACCTGATGGATAATCTCTCTCTGCCGAAAGCGGAGCTGGTGATCTACTTCCACGTCTTCTACAACCTGGTGCGCTGTCTGGCAATGGTGCCGTTTGCCGCGCCGATGGCCCGCTTCTGCGAGCGGCTTATTCGTGATGAACCGGAGCTGGACGCGCGCCTTAAACCGAAGCATCTGGACACCTCGGTGCTGGATACTCCTGCGCTGGCAATCGCCAATGCCGCCCGCGAAACGCTGCGCATGGGCGACGCGATGGAAACCATGCTGGAAGGGCTGCAAAAGGTGATGCACGGCGAGCCGCGCGAAGAAAAAGAGCTGCGCAGGCTGGCGGACGATATCAACGTGCTGTATACCGCCATCAAGCTCTATCTGGCGCGGATCCCCCAGGACGAGCTGGCGGAAGAGGAGTCGCGCCGCTGGGCGGAAATCATCGAGATGTCGCTTAACCTGGAGCAGGCTTCGGATATTGTCGAGCGTATGGGCAGTGAAATCGCAGACAAATCCCTGGCCGCACGCCGGGCGTTTTCTGTTGAAGGGCTGAAAGAGCTGGAAGCGCTGCACGAACAGCTGGTCAGCAACCTGAAGCTGGCGATGTCGGTCTTCTTCTCCAGCGACGTGCCGAGCGCGCGCCGCCTGCGCCGCAATAAGCATCGTTTCCGCATCCTTAATCGCCGCTACTCACACGCCCACGTTGAGCGTCTGCACCAGCAGAACGTGCAGAGTATCGAGACCAGCTCACTCCACCTGGGACTGCTGGGCGATATGAAGCGCCTGAACTCGTTGTTCTGTGCGGTGGCGTACAGCGTGATGGAGCAGCCGGATGAAGACGATGAGCGGGATGAGTATTAATCCCCAGAGGGTTTGATTGTTAACCCAAGGCCCAATGCTTTCATGACCGCCAGCGTGGTTTTGAGCGTTGGGTTCCCCTTATCACTGAATGATCGATACAGTTGTTCTCGTGACAGGCCCGTTTGCTGGGAAATGGTCGACATCCCTTTCGCTCGGGCGATGACGCCCAGCGCTTCAGCAATGTACGCTGAGTCACCCGTCTCTAATGCATCAGCCATAAACACAGCGATTTCCTCGTCATCCACCAGTGCGTTGGCTGGATCGTAGGGTGTTAATTTATGCATGCTCATTCACTCCTGCCATTGGGATACATTGCTCAGCATTTTTGCCATAAGTATGTCTCTGGCCTGGCTGCTTTTGTCACCACCACATAACAGCACGATGATGCAATTGCCCTGGTCCTTAAAATAGACTCTGTAGCCCGGGCCAAAGTGGATCCTCAGTTCACTGATTCCTTCCCCCACGGGTCTAATGTCGCCCGCTAAGCCATTTGCCAGCCTAAAGAGGCGGGAAGCGATAATCGTCTTTGCCCGCCTGTCCTTTAAATTTTGCTCCCAGCGTCGGAAGGATTCTGTCTGAACGATCTCCTTCATATTACTCCCTGTGATTTATAAACTACAAGCAATTGTCTCTGGAGAGTAAAGCTAAAAGGAGTTAGCTCAAGGATAAATAGCCTGACGCTAAATCCTGAAAGCGTCTCGCAAACTAAAAAACCCGTCTCAGTAACCGTCGGCTAATCTTTTTTTCCAGCCCAAACCTAAGGTATATTTCGCCCTTCACAGGAGAAACTATGCTGCCAACTCAATCAACCCGATTAAACAAATACATTAGCGAGAGCGGGATCTGCTCACGTCGCGAGGCTGACCGTTACATTGAACAGGGTAACGTGTTTCTTAACGGCAAACGCGCCACCATTGGCGATCAGGTAGTGCCTGGCGATGTGGTGAAAGTGAATGGTCAGGTCATCGAACCGCGTGATGCCGAAGACCTGGTGTTTATCGCGTTGAACAAGCCGGTTGGGATTGTCAGCACTACGGAAGATGGCGAGCGGGACAACATCGTTGATTTCGTGAACCACAGCAGCCGTATTTTCCCGATTGGCCGTCTGGATAAAGACTCTCAGGGGCTGATTTTCCTTACCAACCACGGTGACCTGGTCAACAAAATTCTGCGTGCCGGTAACGACCACGAGAAAGAGTACATTGTTACGGTGAACAAGCCGGTCACGGACGAGTTCATCCGGGGAATGGGCGCAGGTGTGCCGATTCTGGGCACCGTGACGAAGAAGTGTAAAGTCAGAAAAGAGGCGCCGTTTGCGTTTCGTATCACGCTGGTGCAGGGCCTGAACCGCCAGATCCGCCGCATGTGCGAGTACTTCGGTTATGAAGTGACGAAGCTGGAACGCACGCGCATCATGAACGTCAGCCTGTCCGGGATCCCGCTGGGCGAGTGGCGTGATTTAACGGATGACGAGCTGATCGAGCTGTTCAAACTTATCGAGAACTCCTCGTCCGAAGCGAAGCCGAAAGCTAAAGCCAAACCGAAAACGCAGGCGATTAAGCGTCCGGTGGTGAAGGCACCGCAGGCGGAAGAGAAAGGGCGGGGCAAGCCGGGCAACGGAAAACGCTTTACCCAGCCGGGGCGCAAAAAGAAAGGGCGCTGATTAGCGCCTTCCACGGGTTGATGTGCTGGCGGACCAGGAAAAAGTCGCCTCTGCATCAGGTTTATAAGCCTGCTCTTTTTTCAGCTTGCGGGCTTTTTTCGCCGCAGCATCACGTTGCGCCATCAGTTTATCGATGTACTCTTTTTTAACCTGATTGGTTTCGGCGTTCGTCAGCGTGCGGCCATGCGTGATGCGGGCGCGGTCGAGAAGCGTTTTCAGTTCGCGCTGCTCGGCTTCGGTCATGTCTTTCTGGGTCAAACGTGGTGTAGCCATTGCTGAAGCCTCCTGATGGGGAGGCTTCAGTGTAAAGCAAGCCGGGTCAATTAACCCTGTTTCACCGCATCTTTTTTCGGTTGGTCATCAATCGGCTTACCGGACCAGTATCCTGCTAACAGCGAACCGGACAGGTTGTGCCAGACAGAGAACAGCGCCCCCGGCAGCGCTGCCAGCGGTGAGAAGTAAATTTTACCCAGCGCCGCCGCCAGGCCGGAGTTCTGCATCCCCACTTCGATCGCCAGCGTGCGGCAGGTGGATTCGTCAAAGCCAAACAGCTTTCCGCCCCAGTAACCGCCCAGCAGACCAATAGTGTTATGCAGCACAACCGCGACGATCACCACAAAGCCCACCGAAGCAATGTGCGATGCGGAACCGGCTACCACGGCGCTGATAATGGCCAGAATGCAGACCATCGAAAACGCGGGCAGATACGGCTCAACCGCTTTCACCACCCGCGGGAAGAGATGGTGGATCACCAGCCCCAGCGCAATCGGGATCACCACGATTTGCAGGATGCTGAGCAGCATGCCCATCACGTCCACCTGGATATGCGCGTCGACGTACAGGCGGGTTAACAGAGGCGTGGCAATCACGCCCACCAGCGTGGAAACGGACGAGATGGTGACGGAGAGCGCCACGTCGCCTTTCGCCAGATAGATCATGACGTTAGATGCCGTACCGCTGGCGACGCTCCCCACCAGCACCATCCCGGCGGAAAGGTCGGGCGGCATCTTAAAGGCCATCGCCAGCAGCCATGCCGCGAGCGGCATCACCAGGTAGTGCAGGAAAATCCCTGCGGCAACCGGTGCCGGGCGAGACAGCACGCGTTTGAAATCGTCAATTTTCAGATGCACGCCCATGCCGAACATAATCAGCATCAGCAGCGTGGTGACCCACGGACCAATGCCCGTGAACGTGGCAGGAGTGTAATACGCGAGTACAGAGAGCAGCAGCGCCCATAACGGGAACAGCCGGGTGATAGCGGAGAGCATAGTGAATTCCTTGCAGTATTGTCGTGTTGTTTTGTTATAAAAAAGCCGGGTCTGTGCCCGGCTTATTGATATTGTTTATCGTGCTAACGAATTTTATTCAAACAAATTCTGATGAAGTTTCTGCACGACCTGCTCGGCCTGATCGGCAGGGACCAGGAAGCAGAGGTTGTAGCTGGACGCGCCGTAGCAAATCATGCGGATATTGAACGGGTCGAGCACGCCGAACACCTCTTTGCCCACGCCGCACGCGCGCGACAGCTTATTACCGATGATGGCAACCAGCGCCAGATCTTCTTCCACCTCCACGCGGCACAACTCGGAAAGCTCAATCAGCAGCGACTGCGTCAGCAGGGTGTCGCCGGTAGAGGTGGAGCCGGTGGTGTCGAGCGTCAGCGCGATGCTGACTTCTGACGTGGTGATCAGGTCCACGGAGATATTGTGGCGCGCCAGGATGCCAAACACTTCCGCCAGAAATCCACGGGAGTGCAGCATATTATGGCTGTGCAGGGTAACCAGCGTCTGCTTACGACGCAGGGCCAGCGCGCGGAACAGCGGTGGGTTCTCGGTTTTCTTGCAGACCAGCGTCCCGCCCGCCTTTGGATCTTTACTGGAGCCAACGAAGACCGGAATGTCGCTGCGCACGGCGGGCAGCAGCGTGGCCGGGTGCAGCACTTTCGCGCCGAAAGTCGCCATTTCAGCCGCTTCTTCAAAGGCGATCACGTCAATACGTTTTGCCGCAGAGACCACGCGTGGGTCGGTGGTGTAGATACCCGGCACGTCCGTCCAGATATCCACGCGGGTGGCGTGCAGGGCTTCACCCAGCAGGGCGGCGGTGTAGTCGCTGCCGCCACGGCCCAGCGTGGTTGTGCGCCCTTTGGCTTCGCTGCCGATAAAGCCCTGGGTGATCACTATGCCTTCATCCAGGCGCGGGGCAAGCTGCTGGTTAGTCAGCTCAGCCAGGGCTTCCACGTCCGGCTCGGCGCGGCCAAAGCGGTCGCTGGTGCGCATCACTTTACGCACGTCGAACCACTGCGCCTGAATATTGCGCTCGCGCATGATCTCAACGAACAGCAGTGTGGACATCAGTTCGCCGTGGCTGACCAGTTCATCGGTCAGTGCGCTGGAGGTGGCCAGCGACGCGGCTTCTGCCAGGGTGGTGATATTTTCCAGCAGGCGTTCCACTTCCTCACGAATGACGTTCGGGTTTTGCAGACGCTCGAGAATGTCGAACTGAATTTTGCGCAGTGCATCCAGCTTCACGAAACGCTCGGTCGCTTCCAGTCCTTCAGACAGGGAAACCAGCAGGTTCGTCACGCCGGCTGAGGCGGAAAGCACCACCAGGCGGGTATTCGGATCGGCCAGCACCACATCGGCGCTGCGGTTCATGGCATCGTAGTCTGCCACACTGGTGCCGCCAAACTTGGCGACCACAAAACTCGTCATAACAACCTCGTGTCAGGGAATGAATAGAGCGACCTTGGCACAAGAATGAAGCGAGAACAGGTGCAGGCGCAAAATACGGCCCTATAAATAAAATGCGGGGGAGGTCCTGTCAATGCTGGGATTATGCGGATTTTTCATGGGGGGGTACCCCTCAGAAACAGGACTTATAACAGGCCCATATTTTATGCTCCTTTTTCCCCCTTTTTGACCAACATTTCGCCACGCCGGAAGGGCGCGACAGCAGCTATACTTTTCGGGTCTTTTCACCTGCGTTTGATGCAGACCAGGGCAATGGCATAAAAACCATCACAATTTTTATTTGCAGGCGCTACAATCGACCGCAGTCACAATTCTCAAATCAGAAGAGTATTGCTATGAAAAACATCAACCCAACGCAGACCGCTGCATGGCAGGCACTACAGAAACATTTTGATGAAATGAAAGACGTCACTATCGCGGATCTGTTCGCGAAAGATGCCGATCGTTTCAGCAAGTTTTCCGCCACCTTCGATGACCTGATGCTGGTGGATTTCTCCAAGAACCGTATCACCGAAGAGACGCTGGCGAAGCTGCAAGATCTGGCGAAAGAGACTGAGCTGGCAGATGCCATCAAATCCATGTTCTCCGGTGAGAAAATCAACCGCACCGAAGACCGTGCCGTCCTGCACGTGGCCCTGCGTAACCGTAGCAATACGCCAATTATCGTAGACGGCAAAGATGTGATGCCGGAAGTGAACGCGGTGCTGGAAAAGATGAAAACCTTCTCTGAAGCGATCATCTCAGGTAGCTGGAAAGGCTACACCGGCAAAGCGATCACCGACGTCGTAAACATCGGTATCGGCGGCTCTGACCTCGGCCCGTTCATGGTGACCGAGGCGCTGCGCCCGTACAAAAACCACCTCAACATGCACTTCGTGTCCAACGTCGATGGGACTCACATCGCTGAAGTGCTGAAAAAGGTGAACCCGGAAACCACGCTGTTCCTGGTGGCGTCTAAAACCTTCACCACTCAGGAAACCATGACCAACGCCCACAGCGCGCGCGACTGGTTCCTGAAAACCGCGGGCGACGAAAAGCACGTGGCGAAACACTTTGCGGCGCTGTCCACCAACGGTAAAGCGGTGGGTGAGTTCGGTATTGATACCGCGAACATGTTTGAGTTCTGGGACTGGGTGGGCGGCCGCTACTCACTGTGGTCTGCGATCGGTCTGTCCATCATCCTGTCCGTGGGCTTCGACAACTTCGTTGAACTGCTCTCCGGCGCGCACGCGATGGACAAACACTTCTCCACCACCGCGCCTGAGAAAAACCTGCCGGTACTGCTGGCGCTGATCGGGATCTGGTACAACAACTTCTTCGGCGCTGAAACCGAAGCGATTCTGCCGTACGACCAGTACATGCACCGCTTTGCGGCCTACTTCCAGCAGGGCAACATGGAATCCAACGGCAAGTACGTTGACCGTAACGGCAACGCGGTGGATTACCAGACTGGCCCAATCATCTGGGGCGAGCCGGGCACCAACGGCCAGCACGCGTTCTACCAGCTGATCCACCAGGGCACCAAAATGGTACCGTGCGATTTCATCGCCCCGGCGATTACGCACAACCCACTGTCCGACCACCATCCGAAGCTGCTGTCTAACTTCTTCGCCCAGACCGAAGCGCTGGCGTTCGGTAAATCCCGCGAGGTGGTTGAGCAGGAATACCGTGACCAGGGTAAAGATCCGGCTACGCTGGAGCACGTTGTGCCGTTTAAAGTGTTCGAAGGCAACCGTCCAACTAACTCCATTCTGCTGCGCGAAATCACGCCGTTCAGCCTGGGTGCGCTGATTGCCCTCTACGAGCACAAAATCTTCACTCAGGGCGCTATTCTGAACATCTTTACCTTTGACCAGTGGGGCGTTGAGCTGGGCAAACAGCTGGCAAACCGCATTCTGCCAGAGCTGGGTGACGATAAAGCGATCGACAGCCACGACAGCTCCACCAATGGTCTGATTAACCGTTATAAAGCCTGGCGTGCGTAATAAATATGTCATGAACAATGCCGGCGATATGCCGGCATTTTTTTATCGGATAATTCCTGATGTCTGTTAGTTATCTCAAATTCTGAATCTGAGTTTAATCCGAAAAAGACGGTAACCCCGTTAATTGCTGAGGTTTATTTTAAGAAAATACGGAGTGATATTTTAATGTTCTTATATTATAAATTGTTGATTTATAGTGATTATATATTTCCTTGATTCTTTTTTCCTTCCATTTTTAACCATTAGTCTGAAAACCTCATCCCTATTTACCCCCACGGTAAACCCACTGCTTTAGTTGTGTATACTCGAATCCGCCTGAATTTCTTTTCGGGCAAATCTCCATTCATTCATTGAAGGGAAATTGTTATGAAGAAAGTACTGTATGGCATTTTTGCCATATCTGCGCTTGCGGCGACGTCTGTCTATGCAGCTCCGGTCCAGGTCGGGGAAGCAGCAGGGTCGGCAGCGACGTCTGCGTCTGCGGGGAGTTCTACCGCAGCCAGCACCAGCGCCGTAAGTTCAGCCGTGGGTGTCGCGCTGGCGGCAACCGGTGGCGGTGATGGCTCCAATACCGGAACCACGACCACTACGACGACCAGCACCCAGTAATAACGGGTGTTTTAATCATAACCACACTTCGGTGTGGTTATTTCGCCCCTTCGGAGAAGAGTCGTGAAGCGACCTGCAATCATCCTGATTTGCCTGCTGTTGCAGGCGTGCTCAGCTACCACCAAAGGGCTGGGCCACTCACTGTGGGACAGCATGTTCGGCACGCCGGGCGTGCATCTGACCGATGACGAACTTCAGAACATGCCGTATGCCAGCCAGTACATGCAGCTAAACGATGGTCCGCAACTGTTTGTGGTGCTCGCTTTCGATGAAAACGGGCAGCAGAAATGGGTGACGCAGGATCAGGCCACCATCGTGACGCAGCATTCCCGCATCGTGAAAACGTTGCTCGGCGGCGACAACCTGCTTGAGGTGAACAACCTGGCTGAAGATCCGCTCATCAAGCCGAATCAGATCGTCGATGGCGCAAGCTGGACGCGCACGATGGGCTGGACCGAGCATAAACAGGTGCGCTACGCCACGGCCCGCTCCACCTTCCGCTGGGACGGTACGGACAGTGTCAAAGTGGGCAGCGACGAAACGCAGGTGCGCGTGCTGGATGAAGAAGTGACAACCGATCAGGCCACCTGGCATAACCGCTTCTGGGTGGACGAAGAGGGGCAAATCCGCCAGTCCTTACAGTATCTCGGTGCCGGTTTCTTCCCGGTGAAGGCCACCCTGATCAAGGCGGCGAAATCATGAAAATGTTCATCCACATTGCGCTTCTCGCCAGCCTGACCTCGCCGCTGGCGTGGTCTGCGGGAACGGTACAGGTCTACACCCCGGACAGCGAAAAACCTAAAACCTTAACCAATGCCGGGCATCTGCTCGATCTGGTGGGGCAGCCGAGGCTGGCGAAAAGCTGGTGGACCGGGGCGGTGATCAGCGAGCGTCAGGCGACGATCGTAGCGGAACAAAAACATCAGGCGCTGCTCGCCCGACTGAGCGGGCTGGCACAACAGGAAGATACCGACGATGCCGCGGCCATTACTAGCCTGCGTCAACAGCTTCAGGCGGTTAAGGTGACGGGGCGCCAGAAGGTGAATCTGGATCCGGATGAGGTGCGCGTTGCGGAAAACGGCAATCCGTCGCTGGAAGGGGACTATACCCTGTGGCTTCCGGCTCAACCTTCCACCGTCACCGTGATGGGGCTTCTCAGCAGCCCTGGCAAAAAGCCGTTTACGCCGGGCCGGGACGTGGCGAGCTATCTCGACGAGCAAAGTCTGCTCAGCGGAGCGGATAACAGCTATGCCTGGGTGGTCTATCCGGACGGGCATACGCAGAAAGCGCCGGTGGCTTACTGGAATAAACGCCATATCGAACCTATGCCAGGCAGCATCATTTTTGTCGGTTTTGCCGACCATTTCTGGACGAAAGCGTATGACGGGCTTAATGCCGATATCCTTCGCTCCCTGATACAGCGGATACCGGAATAATGAAAAAAACCTATCTCTACAGCATGCTTGCACTGTGCGTGAGTGCCGCCTGTCATGCAGAAACGTATCCGGCACCCATCGGCCCATCGCAGTCCGATTTTGGCGGCGTGGGCTTACTGCAAACCCCAACCGCGCGTATGGCCCGCGAGGGGGAAATCAGCCTTAACTATCGCGATAACGATCAGTACCGTTACTACTCTGCGTCCGTGCAGCTGTTCCCCTGGCTGGAGACCACGCTGCGCTACACCGACGTGCGTACAAAACAGTACAGCAGCGTGGATGCCTTCTCCGGCGACCAGACTTATAAAGACAAAGCTTTCGACGTGAAGCTGCGCCTGTGGGAAGAGAGCTACTGGATGCCGCAGGTCTCCGTTGGTGCGAAGGATATCGGCGGGACCGGCCTGTTTGACGCGGAATACATCGTGGCCAGCAAAGCCTGGGGACCGTTTGATTTCTCACTCGGTCTGGGATGGGGCTATCTCGGCACCAGCGGCAACGTCAAAAATCCGTTCTGTACCTACAGCGATAAATACTGCTACCGCGATAACAGCTACCAGAAAGCGGGCTCCATCAACGGGGACCAGATGTTCCACGGCCCGGCCTCGCTGTTTGGCGGCGTGGAGTATCAAACACCGTGGCAGCCGTTACGTCTGAAGCTGGAGTACGAAGGAAACGACTACTCGCAGGACTTCTCCGGGAAAATTGAGCAAAAGAGCAAGTTTAACGTCGGCGCCATTTACCGCGTCACCGACTGGGCCGACGTTAACCTCAGCTATGAGCGCGGTAATACCCTGATGTTTGGCTTTACCCTGCGCACTAACTTTAACGACATGCGGCCGCACTACAATGACAACCCGCGGCCAAAATATCAGCCGGAGCCGCAGGATGCGATCATTCAGCACTCCGTGGTAGCGAATCAGCTGACGCTGCTGAAATATAACGCGGGCCTGGCGGATCCAAAGATCCAGACCAAAGGCGATACGCTGTACGTCACCGGCGAGCAGGTAAAATACCGCGACTCCCGCGAAGGGATCGAGCGCGCCAACCGGATCGTCATGAACGATCTGCCGGAGGGGATCCGCACGATCCGCGTGACGGAGAACCGCCTCAACCTGCCGCAGGTCACAACCGAAACCGATGTTGCCAGCCTTAAGCGTCATCTTGAAGGCGAACCGCTGGGACATGAAACCGAGCTGGTACAAAAACGCGTTGAGCCGGTGGTGCCAGAGAGCACCGAGCAGGGCTGGTATATCGATAAATCCCGCTTCGATTTCCATATCGATCCGGTGCTGAACCAGTCCGTGGGTGGGCCGGAAAACTTCTACATGTATCAGCTGGGGGCGATGGCGACGGCGGATCTGTGGGTGACCGACCACCTGTTGACCACCGGTAGTCTGTTCGGCAACATTGCTAACAACTACGACAAATTTAACTACACCAACCCGCCGAACGATTCAAAACTGCCGCGCGTGCGTACCCGCGTTCGCGAATATGTGCAGAACGATATCTACGTGAATAACCTCCAGGCCAACTACTTCCAGTACTTCGGCAATGGCTTCTACGGCCAGGTTTACGGTGGCTATCTGGAAACCATGTTCGGCGGCGCCGGGGCAGAAGTGCTTTATCGTCCTGTCGACAGCAACTGGGCGTTTGGGGTTGATGCCAACTACGTGAAACAGCGTGACTGGCGCAGCGCGCAGGACATGATGAAGTTCACCGACTACAGCGTCAAAACCGGCCACCTGACCGCCTACTGGACGCCGTCGTTCGCGCAGGACGTGCTGGTGAAAGCCAGCGTCGGCCAGTATCTGGCGGGTGATAAGGGCGGTACGCTGGATATCTCCAAACACTTCGACAGCGGCGTGGTGGTGGGCGGCTATGCCACCATCACCAACGTTTCGCCAGACGAGTACGGGGAAGGGGACTTCACCAAAGGGGTGTACGTGTCGATTCCGCTGGATCTGTTCTCATCAGGCCCAACCCGCAGCCGTGCGGCAGTGGGCTGGACGCCGCTGACGCGCGACGGCGGTCAGCAGCTTGGACGTAAATTCCAGCTGTATGATATGACCAGCGATAAGAACATTAACTTCCGCTGATGCTTATTTGCCCGGTGGCGCTGCGCTTACCGGGCCTACGAGAGTGTTTTTGTAGGCCGGGCAAACGCAGTGCCGCCCGGCAAGAATGTTCATCTGGACAAAACATAAACAAAAAATATAGATCCCCGTCACATTTTTGCGTTATACAGGAACCTCGCCCTGGAGAATGAGGTGCTGTATGACATCCCTGACTCGTCCGCGCGTTGAGTTTATCTCAACGATACTCCAGACCGTGCTGAACCTCGGTCTGCTGAGCCTTGGCCTGATCCTGGTCGTTTTTCTGGGTAAAGAGACGGTGCATCTGGCGGATGTGCTGTTCGCCCCTGAGCAAACCAGCAAATACGCGCTGGTGGAAGGCCTGGTGGTCTACTTTCTCTACTTTGAATTTATCGCCCTGATTGTGAAGTACTTTCAGTCCGGCTTTCACTTCCCGCTGCGCTATTTTGTCTACATTGGCATCACCGCCATTGTGCGGCTGATCATCGTCGATCATAAATCCCCGCTCGACGTGCTGATCTACTCGGCGGCGATCCTGCTGCTGGTGATCACCCTCTGGCTGTGCAACTCGAAGCGGCTGAAACGCGAATAAAAAAAATGGCGGCCCGGAGGCCGCCGAATAACAGTCACAAGTTGGTTCAATACAATACGTCTAAAGTTGAGGGTTGCAGTGGCATAACAAATGAAACTTAACCTTTCACACCGCCCGCCGTCAGGCCGTTGACCAGCCAGCGCTGGGCCAGCAGGAACACCACGGTAATCGGGATGGCAGAGAGGACGGCCGCCGCGGCAAAGTCGCCCCACAGGTAGTTTTGCGGGTTGAGGTACTGCTGCATACCGACGGCAAGGGTGTAGCTGTTCACATCGCGCAGTAGCAGTGAGGCGACCGGGACTTCGGTGATGGCCGCGATAAACGACAGGATAAACACCACCGCCAGAATCGGCACCGACAGCGGCAGCAGCACCAGACGGAACGCCTGCCACGGTGTCGCCCCATCCAGCGCCGCCGCTTCTTCCAGCGAACCGTCGATGGTTTCGAAATAGCCTTTGATGGTCCACACGTGCAGGGCGATGCCGCCAAGATAGGCGAAGATCACGCCGCCGTGAGTGTTCAGGCCGATGAACGGCACATACTGCCCAAGACGGTCAAACAGGGCATACAACGCCACCAGCGACAGCACGGCCGGGAACATCTGGAAAATCAGCATCCCTTTCAGCAGCGTCGCTTTGCCCGGGAAACGCATACGGGCGAAGGCGTAAGCGCAGGTGGTGGAGAGCGTCACGATGCCGATCGCAGTGATGGTCGCCACCTTCACCGAGTTCCATAGCCACAGCAGCACCGGGAACGGCGGCGGCGTGACGCGGCCATCCGCATGTTCCACGCTGAAGCCCAGCGCGAGCTTCCAGTGCTCCCAGGAGATTTCGTCCGGGATCAGGCTCCCGGTGGCGAAGTTCCCCGAGCGCAGGGAGATGGCGATAACCATCAGCAGCGGGAACATGATCGCCGCGATGAAAATCAGCAGGCCTAAGTGCGTCGCGAGGAGGCGCAGTTTCTGAGATTTGGGTTGTACCATTGCCATGTTCAGTGCCCTCCTTAGTCAAATTTCATACGTGTGGCTTTCAGGTTCACAATCGCCAGGGCGCCCACCAGCAGGAAGATCAGGGTGGCAATCGCCGCCGCCAGGCCGAAGTCCTGACCGCCGCCGCCCTCGAAGGCGATGCGGTAGGTGTAGCTCACGAGCAGGTCGGTATAGCCTGCCGGCGTGGTGGTGCCGAGACGGTCCGGGCCACCGTTGGTCAACAGCTGAATCAGCACAAAGTTGTTAAAGTTAAAGGCGAAGCTGGCGATCATCAGCGGCGTCAGAGGCTTAATGAGCAGCGGCAGGGTAATTTTGAAGAAGTTCTGGAACGGACCCGCGCCGTCCATCGCCGAGGCTTCGTACAGATCGTCCGGGATAGCCTTCAGCAGCCCCATGCACAGGATCATCATGTACGGATAACCGAGCCAGGTGTTCACGATGATAATCATCGAGCGGGCGGTGGTTGGGTCGCTGAACCAGGCCGGTTTGATACCGAACAGCGCGCTCAGCATCATGTTGATTTCACCGAAGCTCTGGTTAAACAGCCCTTTGAAAATCAGAATCGAGATAAACGACGGCACGGCGTAGGGCAGAATCAGCAGCACGCGGTAAATCGCTTTGCCTTTCAGGGACTCCCACTGCACGAGGCAGGCCAGCACCATGCCCACGGCCACGGTCAGGATCACGGTCAGCACCGAGAATACCACCGTCCAGACGAAGATGGCGAAGAAGGGTTTCTGGATGCCTTCGTCGGTAAATACGCGGGTGAAGTTGTCCCAGCCGATGGTGACGGTATAGCCCGGGCTGAGTTTGTCGTCGCCCCAGCTGCCGTCGGCATTCACCGACTGATAGAAACCGATATCGTTGTTCGGACGGTACTTCACGCCGCTCTGGTTGTTGGTCAGCGTGCCGTCATCCGCCAGAGTATAAAGCGGCTGCGTGCCGGAGAACTGACGCAGCGAGCTCATGGTCACTTTGCTTTCGTCTGGCAGCACGGCGGTGAGCTGGGTCAGCGCCTGACGATTCTGGGTAATGATACGCAGGTTCGCACGTTCACCTTCCGGCAGGGCCGCAGCCTCTTTTAAGGCCAGCTTCTGCTCGCCGCCAAATTTGAACGCGTCGGAAAGATAGGTTTTGCCGCTCTCACCGTCAGTGAGCGCTAACTTCCACTCGTCACCCGTGGGATACAGGCCGAAGTTAAAGGTTTTACCCGCCTGGTAAGAACGATCCAGAAGCACCTGGGTGGCACGCTCCTGCGCGAGCTGGTTGGTGCTGCTGTAGTTGGTAAAGGCAATCGCGATGGTGCAGATCAGCGGAAAGAGGACAAACAGCCCCATCCCGGCAACGCCCGGGTAGACATAGCGCCAGGCGTACGCTTTACGGTTGGCGAAAATATACAGGCCAACCGAGCTTAAAATCAGCGTCATGATGGCAAACAGGTATTCCCCTTGCACGTACATTAAAACAACAAGGTAACCCACCAGCAGACACAGCAGACCTATCACTGACCACTTCAGTGCGTCGCTTTGCCACCAGTGTTTCTTTTTAATGACATCCATGGGGTTCTTCCTCTACAACGGTGGAAACTTATCGTCAGGTGGCGCTGCGCTTACCTGACCTACGGATCGTGCCGTAGTCGTAGGGCGGGTAAGCGCACGCGCCACCCGCCGTTTTTCAGACTTACTTAGTAATACGGCCCTGAGCATCTTTCAGTGCGGCATCGACAGTCTGGCGACCGCTTGCAGCGTTGATGACCGCGGTACGGGTGGCGTACCAAAACGCAGCCATCTGTGGGATGTTCGGCATGATTTCGCCTTTCTGGGCGTTATCCATGGTGGCCGCAATACGCGGATCTTTCGCCAGCTGATCCTGGAAGGATTTCAGCGCAACGGCGCCCAGCGGCTTGTCCTTGTTCACTTCATCCAGACCCTGATCGGTCAGCAGGTAGTTTTCGAGGAACTCTTTCGCCAGCTCTTTGTTCGGGCTGGCGGCGTTGATGCCTGCGCTCAGCACGCCCACGAACGGTTTAGACGGCTTGCCGTTGAAGGTTGGCAGCAGGGTCACGCCGTAGTTGATTTTGCTCTTGTCGATGTTGGTCCAGGCCCACGGACCATTGATGGTCATCGCGGTTTCGCCTTTGTTGAACGCCGCTTCCGCGATGGAGTAGTCGGTATCCGCATTCATGTGTTTGTTCTTAATCAGGTCAACCAGGAAGGTCAGGCCTTTTTTCGCGCCCGCATTGTCCACGCCCACGTCTTTCACGTCATATTTGCCGTTTTCAAACTTGAACGCGTAACCGCCGTCGGCAGCAATCAGCGGCCAGGTGAAGTACGGCTCTTGCAGGTTGAACATCAGGGCGGATTTACCTTTCGCCTTCAGCTCTTTATCCAGAGCAGGGATCTCTTCCCAGGTTTTCGGTGGGTTTGGCACCAGGTCTTTGTTGTAAATCAGTGACAGGGCTTCAACCGCGATTGGGTAAGCGATCAGCTTGCCGTTATAGCGAACGGCGTCCCAGGTGAACGGGAACAGTTTGTCCTGGAAGGCTTTGTCTGGCGTAACTTCTGCCAGCAGGCCAGACTGCGCGTAGCCCCCGAAACGGTCATGCGCCCAGAAGATAATGTCCGGACCATCGCCAGTTGCCGCAACCTGCGGGAACTTCTCTTCCAGTTTGTCCGGGTGTTCTACGGTGACTTTGATACCGGTGTCTTTCTCGAATTTTTTGCCCACTTCGGCCAGACCGTTATAGCCCTTGTCGCCGTTAATCCAGATAACCAGCTTACCTTCTTCAATTTTGGCGAGAGCCGGTGCGGAAATCATCATTGCTGCGAGGGCGGACAATGCGAAAACGCGTGCGCCAGTCTTGATCTTCATATCTGCCATCCTTTATTGGTGATGTGCTCGTGGATACATAAGGTGGTTCAACGTGACTCAGTCTCCTTATTTGACATCCTCTTTCCATCCTCCCAGTCCCTACGCCCCACCCCCTGTTTGTGTGATCCCTGTAACATAAATTTAAGTTATGAGTGCTGGCGCACATAAAAACCCACTGAATTTTGCAGGCCGCTTCACGATTTTCGCCTCAGCCCCTCCGCTGCGGTCGCAGAGCCTGCTCTCTCATCCTCCCGCCTCCTCCCCCATAAAAAAGCCGGGGGGTGGAGGATTCACGAAAGTAATGGAACACGCATAGTGAACTTATCTTGAATGTTTCTGTCGGTGACAGGTTGTAACGAAGGGAGAAGGGCATGGCGAGCGTACAGCTGCGTAATGTAACGAAAGCCTGGGGCGACGTAGTGGTGTCAAAAGACATCAATCTGGACATCCACGAAGGTGAGTTTGTGGTGTTCGTGGGTCCATCAGGCTGTGGTAAATCGACTCTGCTGCGTATGATTGCCGGTCTTGAAACCATCACCAGTGGCGATTTATTTATTGGTGATACCCGAATGAACGACATCCCGCCAGCTGAACGCGGCGTGGGCATGGTGTTCCAGTCTTATGCCCTTTATCCGCATCTTTCCGTTGCCGAGAACATGTCCTTTGGCCTGAAGCTGGCCGGCGCGAAAAAAGAGACCATTAACCAGCGCGTCACCCAGGTGGCGGAAGTGCTCCAGCTGGCACATCTGCTGGAGCGTAAACCGAAGGCGCTCTCCGGTGGTCAGCGTCAGCGTGTGGCCATTGGCCGTACGCTGGTGGCCGAGCCGCGCGTGTTCCTGCTCGATGAACCGCTTTCTAACCTGGATGCCGCCCTGCGCGTCCAGATGCGTATCGAAATCTCCCGTCTGCACAAACGCCTTGGACGCACGATGATTTACGTCACCCACGATCAGGTCGAAGCGATGACGCTGGCCGACAAAATCGTGGTGCTGGACGCCGGTCGCGTGGCGCAGGTGGGCAAACCGCTGGAGCTGTATCACTACCCGGCAGACCGCTTTGTTGCGGGCTTCATTGGCTCGCCAAAGATGAACTTCCTGCCCGTAAAAGTGACCGCGACGGCAATCGAACAGGTACAGGTGGAGCTGCCAAACCGTCAGCAAGTCTGGCTGCCGGTCGACAGCGCCAACGTACAGGTGGGGGCCAATATGTCCCTCGGTATCCGCCCTGAGCATTTACTACCGAGCCACATCGCTGATGTGACGCTGGAAGGTGAAGTTCAGGTCGTCGAACAGCTTGGTCACGAAACACAGATTCATATCCAGATCCCCGCCATCCGTCAGAACCTGGTCTACCGCCAGAATGACGTGGTGTTGGTAGAAGAGGGTGCCACATTCGCTATCGGTTTGCCGCCAGAGCGCTGCCATCTGTTCCGTGAGGATGGCACTGCATGTCGTCGGTTGCACAAAGAGCCAGGCGTTTAAGCATTCCAATTACAAAGAAAAGCAATGATCTCAGGAGATAGAATAATGATTACTCTGCGCAAAGTCCCTCTGGCTGTCGCCATTGCGGCAGGCATCCTGTCTGCCCAGGCGGGCGCCGTAGACTTTAAAGGTTATGCTCGTTCCGGCATTGGCTGGACCGGAAGTGGCGGTGAACAACAATGTTTCCAGGCAACAGGCGCACAAAGTAAATACCGTCTCGGTAACGAATGTGAAACCTACGCCGAACTGAAACTGGGCCAGGAAGTGTGGAAAGAAGGCGACAAGAGCTTCTATTTCGACACCAACGTAGCGTACTCCGTTTCTCAACAGAATGACTGGGAATCCACCAGCCCGGCCTTCCGTGAAGCTAACGTGCAGGGTAAAAACCTGATTGAATGGCTGCCAGGCTCTACCATCTGGGCCGGTAAACGCTTCTATCAGCGTCATGACGTACACATGATCGACT
Organism: Enterobacter cloacae complex sp. SHL001; assembly: GCF_049236825.1. Classification (NCBI taxonomy): domain Bacteria; kingdom Pseudomonadati; phylum Pseudomonadota; class Gammaproteobacteria; order Enterobacterales; family Enterobacteriaceae; genus Enterobacter; species Enterobacter cloacae complex sp. SHL001. Next base: position 81,381 of record NZ_JBMKIP010000010.1, on the reverse strand, counting down.
TCTACTACTGGGATATCTCTGGTCCTGGTGCCGGTATTGAAAACATCGATCTGGGCTTTGGTAAACTCTCTCTGGCAGCGACCCGTTCTTCTGAGTCCGGCGGTTCTGCAACCTTCGCCGATCGTGATGCGAACGGCGACCGTATTTATGACAACGTGGTACCAAACGATGTCTTCGACGTCCGTTTAGCCGGTCTGGAAACCAACCCGGGCGGTACGCTGGAGCTGGGCGTTGACTACGGTCATACCAACATTCCTGACGACTACTACCTGCAACCTGGCGCCTCTAAAGATGGCTGGCTGTTCACCGCTGAACACACCCAGAGCATGATGAAAGGCTTCAACAAGTTCGTACTGCAATACGGTACGGATTCCATGACCTCTAACGGTAAAGGTATTCCACAGGGCGGCAGCATCGATAACGACGGCTCTATGTGGCGCGTGCTGGACCACGGTGCAATCACCCTGGCAGACCGTTGGGACCTGATGTACGTCGGTATGTACCAGAACATCGATCGTGACAACAACAACGGTACCGAGTGGTGGACCGTGGGTGTTCGTCCAATGTTCAAATGGACGCCGATCATGAGCACCTTGCTGGAAGTGGGCTACGACAACGTCAAATCTCAGAAAACTGACGACAAAAACAGCCAGTACAAAATCACCCTGGCACAGCAATGGCAGGCAGGCGACAGCATCTGGTCCCGTCCGGCTATCCGCGTCTTCGCAACCTACGCGAAGTGGGATGAGAAATGGGGCTATGCAAACAACGACTCAGGTGCAGGTTACACCTCTGGCGTAGCGTATAGCGACACCTCCGCGAAAACCTTCAGCCGTGGCGACAACGATGAGTGGACCTTCGGCGCCCAGATGGAAATCTGGTGGTAATTCGTCAAGCCTGACGTAATGACCTGAAAAGAGGGGCGCAAGCCCCTCTCTCCTTAGGGTGCTGCGCGCTATTGCCTGGCCACCGCAGTGCTCACGCTATCAGAGGTAATAACAATGAAAATGAAGAAAAGTCTCGTCGCGCTGTGCCTCTCTGCGGGGCTGTTGGCCTGTGCGCCTGCGGTCACCTTTGCAGATGTGAATTTTGTTCCTCAAAATACTAGCGCTGCGCCAGCTATTCCGGCTGCGGCACTACAGCAACTGGTGTGGACGCCAGTTGATCAATCGAAAACACAAACTACCCAGCTTTCAGCGGAGGGCCAGTCACTGAACGTGCCGGGTATCAGCGGTCCGGTCGCGGCTTTCAGCGTGCCGGCGAATATCGGCGAGCTGACCCTGACATTGACCAGTGAAGTCAATAAACAGACCAGCGTCTTCGCGCCGAACGTGCTGATCCTCGATCAGAACATGACGCCATCCGCGTTCTTCCCAAGCGACTATTTCAGCTATCAGGAGCCTGGCGTCATGAGTGCCGATCGGCTGGAAGGCGTTATGCGCCTGACGCCAGCCCTGGGTCAGCAGAAGATTTATGTCCTGGTGTTCACGACTGAAAAAGATCTGCAACAGACAACGAAGCTTGTTGACCCGGCAAAAGCCTATGCGAAAGGCACGGGGAACTCTGTCCCGGATATTCCGGACCCGCTTGCCCGTCATACCACCGATGGTCTGATCAAGCTGAAAGTCTCCACCAACAGCGCCTCCAGCGTACTCGTAGGCCCGCTGTTTGGCTCATCTGGCCCGGGTCCGGTAACGGTGGGTAATACTGCCGCGCCTGTGTACGCCGCGCCAGCCGCAGCACCGGCCGCAGCCCCGGCCCCGGCGAAAAAAGCCGAGCCCGTGCTTAACGATACTGAAACTTACTTTAACAACGCCATCAAGCAGGCGGTTAAAAACGGCGATGTCGATAAAGCGCTGAAACTGCTTGATGAAGCCGAGCGTTTAGGTTCAACCACTGCCCGTTCCACCTTTATCAGCAGTGTAAAAGGCAAGGGGTAACCGTCTCCCCACAGTGCTGATTTTGTTAGTCGTTTAGTGCGCCTTCACGGGCGCACTTTTTTTGGCTAAGTTGCGCCATTGTTGCGATAGTGATCGCTAAATTTGGTTTGTCCGTCCTCATTTTGCCAATCTGCGATACAATGCCTTTACGTTATGTATCGGAGAGTCTGGCATGTCACACCCCGCGCTAACGCAGCTGCGTGCGCTACGCTATTTCGACCAAATACCCGCGCTTGACCCGGAGCAACTGGACTGGCTGCTGCTGGAAGATTCCATGACAAAACGTTTTGAGCAACAGGGTAAAACGGTCACGGTGACGATGATTCAGGAAGGGTTTGTCTCGCCTGCGGAGATTGCCAGCGAGCTGCCGCTGCTGCCGCAAGAAGAACGCTACTGGCTGCGTGAAATTTTACTGTGTGCAGATGGCGAGCCGTGGCTTGCCGGGCGGACGGTGGTTCCTGAGTCTACACTTTCCGGGCCGGAGCTGGCATTGCAACGCCTCGGCAAAACGCCCCTGGGGCGCTATCTGTTCACCTCGTCTGAACTGACCCGTGATTTTATTGAAATTGGTTGCGATGCCGATTTGTGGGGGCGCCGTTCCCGCCTTCGTTTGAGTGGCAAGCCGTTAATACTGACGGAACTTTTTTTGCCTGCATCGCCGTTGTACTAAGAGGGAGAAAAAATGGAGTGGAGTCTGACGCAGAATAAGCTGCTGGCCTATCACCGCCTGATGCGTACTGATAAACCCATTGGCGCGCTGCTGCTGCTGTGGCCGACCTTATGGGCGCTGTGGGTTGCCACGCCGGGCGTGCCGCCGCTGTGGATCCTGGCGGTGTTTGTGGCGGGCGTCTGGCTGATGCGCGCTGCGGGCTGTGTGGTTAACGACTATGCTGACCGGAAATTTGATGGACATGTTAAGCGCACCGCGAATCGTCCTCTGCCGAGCGGTCAGGTGACCGGGAAAGAGGCGCGCATTCTGTTCGTGGTGCTGGTGCTGCTCTCATTCATGCTGGTGTTAACCCTTAACACCATGACCATTCTGCTGTCAGTTGCTGCTCTGGCGCTGGCCTGGGTTTACCCGTTCATGAAGCGATACACCCATCTGCCGCAGGTGGTATTGGGTGCGGCATTTGGCTGGTCGATTCCCATGGCGTTTGCCGCGGTCAGCGAGTCCGTTCCGCTCAGTTGCTGGCTGATGTTCCTGGCGAATATTCTCTGGGCCGTTGCGTACGATACCCAATACGCGATGGTCGATCGCGATGACGATCTCAAGATTGGCATCAAATCGACGGCGATCCTGTTTGGTCGTCACGACAAACTTATCATCGGCATATTGCAGGTGGCGGTGCTGGCGCTGATGGTGGCGATTGGTCGCCTGAACGGCCTGAACTGGGAGTTTTACTGGTCCGTACTGGTGGCGGGGCTGCTGTTTGCGTATCAGCAGAAGCTGATCGCGAAACGCGAGCGTGAAGCCTGCTTTAAAGCGTTTCTGAATAATAACTACGTCGGGCTGGTGCTGTTTCTGGGCCTGGCGATGAGTTACTGGTGATAAAAAAGCCGGGTGGCGGCTTCGCCTTACCCGGCCTACGATTTAGCGGAACATGTAGGCCGGGTAAGCGTTAGCGCCACCCGGCTTTAGCATCACTCGCCCTGCGTCGAACTCTCAATCGTCAAACGCACATCCGCGGTAATCAGCTCTGCCAGCATCTGGTAAACCTTCATCGTCTCTTCCGGCTCGGCATCGCCCGTATCGCTAATGTACCCTTCGTCGCGCAGCGTCAGCACCAGGGAGCTGAATACCGCTTTGTCGAAGAATTCCGGGGCGTTAATGCCATGCAGAACGGAAAGGCGCTGGGCCAGCGTCCGGCTCTCTTTTTCCAGCGTACCGCGGTTGATGGACGGATTTGCACTCAGCAACCAGAAGGTAATGGCGTAGCGCTGCAACGTCTCACGCGCACCGGAAGCCAGAAGCTGCAAGGTACGAGAACGTGACGGATTGATATGCAGTTCGTCATCACTGATGGTAATCAGCCCCTGCCGATGCATCTCTGCCGTCATTTTATCGAGCTCTGCCGCCAGTTCATCCTTACTCCAGCGCAGGAACAGCTCCGCTTTCAGCATTGGGTAGATGGCCTGAATATGGCGCAGCAGCTCCTGACGCGAAATACGGCGGTGCTGGGTAATAATGGCCGCCATCAGCGACGGCAGCATCAGCATGTGCGTGATGTTATTGCGGTAGTAGGTCATCAGCACGGCCTGCTCGCGCGGCAGAATGATGATGTCACCAATCGTATCTTTCTCGACTTCGAATTTGTTCATCTGCAACGCGTGATCGATCAGCTCGCTGGCGGTGGCAGACGGCACGGTCGAATCAACGGAATACGGCACGTTGCGCATGATATCCAGGTAGCAGTCAATCTGCTCGGTCAGCTGTTCGCGGGTCAGTGAACGCTGGCGGGAGGCCAGAAGCGCAGTACAACACAGGTTCATGGCGTTTGCCGCACCAGCATTGTTGATGCGTACCATCAGCTCGGATGCAATGCCGTTGACCGTTGGCGTCAGCCAGGCCGGACGTACCGCTTCGATAGGATCGATAGACTCGCGCCACTCCGGAACATGATGGTTCAGATATGTCATCAGCGGCAGGGGCTCGCCAAAGTTCACGTAGCCCTGGCCGAGGTTGCGCAGTTTACTCAGCCCACGCAGCATCTGCGGCAGACTCTCTTTCTCTTTGGTTGCACCGCGCAGCTCTTTCGCGTAGGTGCCCACTTCCATCACGTGTTCATAACCGATGTAAATAGGCACCAGCGTGATAGGACGCGTACCGCCACGCAGCATGGCCTGAATGGTCATCGACAGCGTGCCGGTCTTCGGATCGAGCAGACGACCGGTACGCGAGCGACCGCCTTCAACAAAGTACTCCACGGAATAACCGCGGCTGAACAGCTCGCCCAGATACTCCCTGAAGACGGTGGAGTAAAGCTTGTTACCCTTAAAGGTACGACGAATAAAGAACGCACCCAGACGGCGGAAAATCGGGCCTGCTGGCCAGAAGTTCAGGTTGATACCGGCAGCAATATGCGGCGGCACCAGCCCCTGGTGATAGAGCACGTAAGAGAGCAACAGGTAGTCCATGTGGCTGCGGTGGCAGGGCACATAGACAATCTCGTGGCCGTCGTGCGCTAACTGACGTACGCGCTCGGCGTTGTGGACGTTAATCCCCTGATAGAGGCGGTTCCACGTGAAGCCAAGGATACGGTCAGAGAGGCGAATCATCTCGTAGGAGAAATTCGCGGCGATCTCTTCCATCAGCGCTATCGCGTTCTGCTGCGCTTTCTCGTGCGAAATTTTCTTGCTGCGCGCTTCGTCTTCTACGGCACGGGCAATCGCTTTGGAAGCCAGCAGCTTGTTGAACAGATCCTGACGTGCCGGGAGACGTGGTCCAACGGCCGCCAGACGCTGACGTGCAAAGTGCATACGCGCAACGCGCGCCAGCTTTTGCGCAATGATTTTGTCAGTGCCGTGTTCATCCGCCATGCGGCGCAGTGAAACGGAAGGTGAGAAGCGGACAAAGCTGTCGCGTCCCAGCCAGGAGACGGCGAAGAACTTCTGAATGCCGTTGAGCATACGCAGCGGCGGGTTCTCTTCCCCTTTTTCGCGCCCCGGACGACGGCCAAACATCACCGACACCGGCACCATCTGCACGTCCAGATCGGGGTTGCTGCGGTGCAGATCGAGGTAATCATGGAACAGCTTAATGGACTCTTCTTTCGGCGTGTAATAGGTGAACACGCGCGGCCCGCCATGGATGAACACGTAGCGCGGCAGCAGCGTACCGTCGACTTCCAGCGGTTCAAGCGGGTCAGGTAAATCGTGCGCCAGACATTGAGCGCGAAGCGTCAGCAGGTCTGCCTTCGAGTTATAAGGCAAAACGTACATAATAGGGCGCGACGTATCGAGCCCTAATTCCAGCGCAGGTTCTGCTGGGATAGACTTACTTTTTACCAGGACGCTTAATGGTAAATTAAGTAATTTGTAGTAAATTCGTGGCCAGCCGGACATAAACGATGTAAAGCCTCTGGTTAATAATGCAATTGCGGCGCAAGGATAACAGAAAGCGCGCAAAATTTCTGTTGTTACCCGTCATACTTCAGGTTGCAGCAAAACGCGCTGCGGCTTTAGTTACAGACGCTATTTATCATAAAAGGTTCTTTTAATGGCCAATAATACCACTGGGTTAACTCGAATCATTAAAGCTGCCGGTTATTCATGGAAAGGTTTCCGCGCGGCATGGGTTAATGAAGCCGCTTTCCGCCAGGAAGCGGTTGCCGCAATCGTTGCCGTTGTCATCGCCTGCTTCCTTGATGTTGATGCTATCACCCGCGTACTGCTCATCGGATCTGTCCTTCTGGTGATGATAGTGGAAATTCTGAATAGCGCTATTGAGGCCGTTGTTGACCGAATCGGGTCGGAATTCCATGAACTGTCTGGCCGGGCGAAAGACATGGGTTCCGCTGCCGTACTGCTGGCGATTATCACTGCGGCGATCACCTGGGTCACGCTGCTTTGGTCGCATTTCCGATGAGCCTCGAGGAATAATTAAGTCCCTGGTTTTTTGTGCAGTTTTTGGTTCCAAAATCGCCTTTGACTGTATATACTCACAGCATAACTGTATATACACCCAGGGGGCGGTATGAAAGCGTTAACGACCAGGCAGCAAGAGGTGTTTGATCTCATTCGGGATCATATCGGCCAGACGGGTATGCCACCCACGCGTGCAGAAATTGCGCAGCGTCTGGGCTTCCGTTCTCCTAATGCTGCCGAAGAGCACCTTAAAGCGCTGGCGCGTAAGGGCGTGATTGAGATTGTTTCCGGCGCCTCACGCGGCATTCGTCTGCTTGTGGAAGAAGAGAGCGGTATTCCGCTGGTGGGCCGCGTTGCCGCAGGTGAACCTCTGCTGGCGCAGCAGCACATCGAAGGGCACTATCAGGTTGACCCAGGCATGTTCAAGCCGAGCGCCGATTTCCTGCTGCGCGTTAGCGGAATGTCCATGAAAGATATCGGTATTCTGGATGGCGATCTGCTGGCGGTACACAAAACGCAGGACGTGCGTAACGGGCAAGTCGTGGTGGCGCGCATTGATGATGAAGTGACGGTTAAGCGCCTGAAAAAACAAGGCAATACCGTGCAGCTTCTGCCTGAAAATAATGAATTCTCCCCGATTGTGGTGGATCTCCGCGAGCAGAGCTTCTCTATTGAAGGGCTGGCGGTCGGCGTTATCCGCAACGGTGAATGGCTGTAATCTCTTCCTGACAGGCTGTAGTTCCTCTACAGCCTGGCCTGTTTTCTGATTCCGGTAATTTCCATGGCATTGCTAACTTCTGCCGATAAGGCGTTGTGGCGTCTTGCGCTACCGATGATTTTTTCCAATATTACCGTTCCTCTGCTGGGGCTGGTGGATACGGCGGTTATCGGGCATCTCGATTCGCCGATTTATCTCGGCGGCGTCGCGATCGGCGCAACGGCGACCAGCTTCCTCTTTATGCTGCTGCTTTTTCTGCGCATGAGTACGACAGGCCTGACGGCCCAGGCGTATGGTGCAAAAGATCCTCTGCGTCTGGCGCGTGCGCTGGTTCAGCCGCTCATTCTGGCATTCGGTGCCGGCGCGTTAATCGTTCTGTTGCGTACGCCGCTGATTGATCTTGCGCTCCATATTGTAGGTGGCAGCGATGCCGTACTGGAACAGGCCCGGCGGTTCCTCGAAATTCGCTGGCTCAGCGCGCCCGCTTCACTGGCAAACCTGGTCCTGCTGGGCTGGCTGCTGGGCGTGCAGTACGCCCGCGCGCCGGTGATCCTGCTGGTGGTGGGCAACCTGCTTAACATTGTGCTCGATCTCTGGCTGGTGATGGGGCTGCACATGAACGTCCGGGGCGCGGCGCTGGCCACGGCGATTGCCGAGTACGGTACGCTGCTGATCGGTTTGGGGATGGTCTGGCGCGTGCTGGCGATGCGCGGTATCACCCTGGATCTGCTGAAATCGGCCTGGCGCGGCAACATTCGTAAGCTGCTGGCGCTTAATCGCGACATCATGCTCCGTTCGCTTCTGCTGCAACTCTGCTTTGGTGCATTAACCGTTTTTGGTGCGCGTCTTGGGCCTGAGATCGTTGCCGTCAACGCAGTGCTTATGACATTACTGACCTTTACCGCTTACGCGCTGGATGGTTTTGCTTACGCCGTGGAGGCGCATTCAGGGCAGGCCTATGGCGCGCGTGAAAGCGGCCAGTTACGCGAAGTCTGGCGTGCTGCCTGTCGTCAGGCGGGCCTGGTGGCGCTGGTCTTTGCTCTGGTATACGCCTGTTTTGGTGGGCATATTGTCGCGTTACTCACCTCGTTGCCCGCGCTACGTGAGCTGGCCGATCGCTACATCCTCTGGCAGGTAGTATTACCGGTGGTGGGCGTGTGGTGCTATTTGCTGGACGGCATGTTTATTGGTGCGACGCGAGGGGCGGAGATGCGCAACAGCATGGCCGTCGCGGCGGCGGGGTTCGGCCTGACGCTGCTAACCCTGCCGTATCTCGGCAATCATGGTCTGTGGCTGGCGCTGGCGGTGTTTCTCTCACTGCGTGGCCTTTCGCTGGCCGTTATCTGGCATCGTCACTGGCGAAACAATACCTGGTTTCCAGCCCCGCACGATATATCGTAACGGTTAAAGATTCCGAATATAAAAACAACTGCCGAATCCTTAACTACAATAATAATCACGTCCAGCAGAAAAGAACGAAGCGGACGATACTCATAGACGCTTAACACGAGGACACGATTATGAATAAAGACGAAATCGGCGGCAACTGGAAGCAATTCAAAGGTAAAGCGAAAGAACAGTGGGGTAAGCTGACAGATGACGATATGACCGTCATTGAAGGTAAGCGCGATCAGCTGGTAGGTAAAATCCAGGAGCGCTACGGTTACGAAAAAGATCAGGCGGAAAATGAAGTCAAAGACTGGGAAACCCGTAACGACTACCGCTGGTAACCGGCACTATCCCCAAGGGCGGCCCTGAGCCGCCTTTTTCTTTGGCTTTAACGCGGCTTTTTCTTCACCAGGATAGAGTGATCGTGCTGACAGGCATCCTGATGGCGGCATGACTCCACCTCCACGCAGGCAGAACATAAGCCGTGGGCTTCAATCACGTTATGGCGCAGCGCAAAGCCCATTCTGGCTGCCAGCGTATGCATAATATCTTCCACACCTTCCGCACACTCTTCCTTCACCACACCACAGCGATCGCAGATAAACATGGCGGACGTGTGAGTTGGCTGGTCAAAAAGATGGCACAGCACATAGCTGTTTGTTGATTCCACTTTATGCACAAACCCTTGCTCCAGCAGAAAATCCAGCGCCCGATAAACGGTCGGCGGTTTTGCCTGCGGCTCGCTTTCACGCAGCAGATCGAGCAGATCGTAGGCGCTGATGGCGCCCTGTTGAAGGCTCATCAGACGCAGTACCTCAAGGCGCTGCGGGGTCAGGCGCACATTGCGTTGCGCGCACAGCTTTTCAGCTTGCGCTAACAGCTCTTTTGTGGACTTGTCCATCGGGCACCTCGGATATGGTAAGGGGTGAAAACATTCACTTTATCATGTTCTGCTAAAAACACCGAGATCCGCCAGGCTGTGCTATACCTGACGCATCGCAAATCAGGAGATCGCAAAATGAAAAGACCTGACTGTATTCGGCACTGGCGGGACGTGGAAGGCGCTGATGACGCAACGTATCCTGACAGTAACGAACGTTTTTCTGTTGGCGCGCCGCTGGCCCGCAGGCTGGGTCTCGGCCGCATTGGTATTCACCATGAACGGCTGCCACCCGGACGCCGTACGTCTTATCCGCATGCGGAAAGCGACGAAGAGGAGTTTGTTTACGTTCTGGAGGGTTACCCTGAGGCCTGGATCAATGGCTATTTATGGAAGCTCGAACCCGGAGACAGCGTGGGATTTCCAGCCGGGACGGGCGTGTGTCACACCTTTATCAACAATACCGATGAAGAGGTGCGCTTACTGGTGGTGGGTGAGGCCAATAAAAAACATAACCGCATCTACTATCCGCTCAATCCGGTGTATGCCGCGACGCGCGAAGACCGCTGGGTCGACCATCCGCCTCAGTTTTTTGGGCCGCACGATGGAAAACCTGGGCGAAAATAATTTCCTCTTCTATAAATATTGATGGTCGTCACATATTACAACAGGCCGGGATGGAATTTAACTTAAGGAAATAGCGGGTCTTTTTGCACTTATTCACAGCAATAGTTCGTTCCTGTTTGGGTGATAACAGACAGGGTTAACTAATAACAAACTATTTACGAGCACACTGTGAAAAAACATTTTAAATTTTCGATGGTTAGCATCGCTGTCTCCTTTTTTATGGCAAATCAGGCGGGAGCAGCCAATACCTGGACGGAAGCGCGTAGCGACGCAATGGGCGGAACGGGTGTCGCGGCAGGGAGCTATGGCAGCGGGGCGTTAATCAACCCCGCGTTACTGGCAAAATCTAAGCCAGAGGATGATGTGACGGTCATTTTGCCGTCCGTTGGCGTGCAGGTGACCGATGAAGACAATCTTCAGGACGAGATTGATACCATTAACGACAAAATCAATCATTACAAGGATGTGGTTGATAGTCTGACCCCCATTGAAGTTATCACCAATCCATTAGGTTCGATCAATCAGTTCCAGGGCGCAGCGAAAGATCTCGCTGATGAACTGGACTACCTGAAAGGCAAGACCGCACACGCCACCGCAGGGGCGGGGATTGCCGTCAGTATCCCTAACGATATTCTTTCCGTGGCCTTTATGGCAAAAGGCTATGCCCATGGCCGGGTCAGCTCTTCAATCGATCAGCAGGACATTGATTATCTGCGCGGTATACAACGAAGCGATGCGGTGGCTGCCGGTGTGGCGCTGGATGCCGCGCTAAACGGTACCGATCAGATCACCAAAAACCTTAACTCTACGGCGTCTGGTCGGGCGGCGATTGTGTCCGACTACGGTATTGCGGTGGCCCGTCAGTTCGATCTTGGCGGCGTTCCGGTTTCCGTTGGCGTCACGCCGAAGCTGCAAAAAACCTGGCTCTATAACTACACCACTTCAATCTACGATTACGACAGTAATAAGTGGAACGACAGCCGCTACCGTACCGACGACACTGGCTTCAACGTCGATGCCGGTATTGCTGCTGATTTCGGTGAAAACTGGACGGTCGGCGTGAGCGGGCAAAACCTGATGTCGCGCGATATCGATACCAAAGATATCCGCATCCGCAACGGGCGTACGGGAGAGGTGGTGAGTTATAAAGACACTTATCAGATCCGTCCGCTGGTCACTGCCGGGGCCGCCTGGCACAACGATCTGGTCACGCTGACCGCAGATGGCGATCTGACCGAAACCAAGGGCTTTAAAAGCGAAGATACCTCCCAGTACGTTGGCGTTGGTGCCGAAGTCACGCCACTGAGCTGGCTGGCAGTACGCGCCGGTTATCGTGCGGATATGAAAGGGAACGACAGCAACGTCTTTACCGGCGGTGTCGGTTTCGCGCCGTTCAACTCCGTCCACGTTGACCTGATGGGGCTTTATGGCGAAGACGAGACCTGGGGCGCAGGGGCACAGTTGAGCATGACGTTCTAAAGTACACCGGAGGCGCTGCGCCTCCGGCTTTTCTTTGTGCTATAGTAGCGCCCCTTTTCCACCAGATGCTTAAAACTTCGCCATGTCGTCAGAACTCCAGACCGCTTTCCCTGCACACCGTTTCTCCATTGCGCCAATGCTTGACTGGACGGACAGACACTGCCGCTATTTCCTGCGCCAGCTCTCCCGCCATACGCTGCTGTACACCGAAATGGTCACTACCGGCGCAATTATTCACGGCAAGGGCGATTATCTGGCGTACAGCGAAGAGGAGCATCCGGTTGCGCTGCAACTGGGTGGCAGCGATCCGGCTGCGCTGGCGCAGTGCGCGAAGCTGGCTGAAGAACGCGGCTATGACGAGATTAACCTCAACGTAGGTTGCCCGTCCGACCGTGTGCAAAACGGTATGTTCGGCGCGTGTCTGATGGGTAATGCACATCTGGTGGCGGACTGTATCAAAGCGATGCGCGACGTCGTCTCTATCCCGGTCACGGTCAAAACCCGTATCGGCATAGACGACCAGGACAGCTACGAGTTCCTGTGTGATTTCATCAACACCGTATCAGGGAAGGGTGAATGCGAGATGTTTATCATCCACGCCCGTAAAGCCTGGCTCTCTGGCCTCAGCCCGAAAGAAAACCGCGAGATCCCGCCGCTGGACTACCCGCGCGTGTACCAGCTAAAACGCGACTTCCCGCACCTGACCATGTCGATCAACGGCGGTATTACGTCGCTGGACGAGGCCAAAGCGCATCTCGAACATATGGATGGCGTGATGGTCGGACGCGAGGCGTATCAGAATCCGGGCATTCTGGCGACGGTTGACCGGGAAATCTTTGGCGTTGACGGTGCTGACACCGATCCCGTGGCAGTAGTGCGCGCCATGTATCCGTACATTGAGCGCGAGCTGAGTAATGGTACCTATCTGGGCCACATTACCCGCCATATGCTTGGCCTGTTCCAGGGCATTCCTGGCGCGCGCCAGTGGCGTCGTTATCTCAGCGAGAACGCGCATAAGGCCGGTGCGGATATTGAGGTCCTGGAACACGCGCTGCGTCTGGTTGCGGATAAACGTTAAATTTCGCTAAAAGATGGTCAAATACGCCACGCCCTGCAAGACATTGCGGGGCGTTTTGCTTTCAGAACAATGACTTATTTTTGGCATGTTTCTTGTAACGATCGCAGCATCATTCGGGAACTCGTGGGAAAGCACCATGCTGGAACTACTTTTTGTGATTGGCTTCTTTATCATGCTGATGGTCACGGGCGTATCGCTGCTCGGTATCCTGGCCGCGCTCGTAGTGGCCACGGTGGTGATGTTTGTTGGCGGTTTATTTGCCCTGACGATTAAACTCTTGCCGTGGTTACTTCTGGCGATTGCGGTGGTATGGGCGATACGGGCGATTAAATCACCAAAACTGCCCACTTATCAGCGTAATAACCGCTTCCGTTACTAAGGTATTGAGGGGTACGTCACATACCTGCAACTTTTCCGGCAGCAATCCTTAGAACAGAATAGGATTTACTTATCGAATCTGTCACTATGGCTGCCGCTAAAGAATTCATCGAGCTGTACCCTACATACAGCCGAACTAAAAAAAGAAAGGGCTTCCCACGGGAAGCCCAATTTCTTTTTATGGCTCAGGGAATTAACAGACTTGATCCCTGCGTTGCCCGGCTCTCCAGCACCTCATGCGCGCGCTGCGCATCGGTCAGCGGATATTTCTGCGCCTCTGCCACATCCACTTTAATTACCCCACTGGCGATCAGCGAGAACAGCTCGTTGCTGGCTTCCTCAAGTTCTTCCCGGTTGGTGATGTAACCTTGCAGGGAAGGGCGAGTGACGTACAGTGACCCTTTCTGATTCAGAATGCCCAGGTTGACGCCGGTGACTGCCCCGGAGGCGTTACCGAAGCTCACCATCAGCCCGCGACGTTGCAGGCAGTCCAGCGAAGATTCCCAGGTGTCTTTCCCCACCGAGTCATACACCACGCGGACCTTTTTGCCGCCAGTGATCTCTTTCAGCCGCTCAACGATGCTCTCTTCCCGGTAGTTGATCACCTGCCATGCGCCCGCGTCCAGCGCGCGCTGCGCTTTTTGCGCGCTGCCTGTGGTGCCGATCAGCTTCGCGCCCAGGGCTTTCGCCCACTGGCAGGCAATCAGCCCCACGCCACCTGCGGCTGCGTGAAACAGGAATTGCTCGTCAGGCTTAATTTCGTAGGTTTTGCGCAGCAGATAATAGACCGTCAGCCCTTTCAGGAATGAGGCGGCAGCCTGCTCGAAGCCGATCGCATTTGGCAGAAGCGCCGCTTTCTCGGCCGGAACGTTATGGATGGAGCTGTAAGCGCCCAGCGCCGACTGCGCGTACACCACGCGATCGCCTTCCTTAATGTGCTTAACCGCGCTGCCCACTTTGCTGACGATACCGGCCGCCTCGGTGCCCAGTCCGCTCGGCATCGACGGAGGCGGGTAGAGGCCGCCGCGAATATAGGTATCGATGTAGTTAATGCCGATCGCTTTGTTTTCCACCTGGATTTCGTTCTCGCCAGGCGCAGCGGGGGTAAATTCCACCGCTTTGAGTACGTCAGGGCCACCATGCTTGTGAAATTCAATACGTGTTGCCATGCTTCCTCCAGAATGTGGTAATCTTTCGACCCACTCTTTATCTCGGTAACTCCATTCACTATGGCAGGAAACAAACCCTTCAACAAACAGACTGAACCTCGTGAGCGTGATTATCAGGTCGCCGGGTTAAAAGTCCCGCCGCACTCGATTGAAGCGGAACAGTCGGTGTTGGGCGGTTTAATGCTGGATAACGAACGCTGGGACGACGTCGCCGAGCGCGTTGTCGCGGAAGACTTCTATACCCGCCCGCACCGCCACATCTTTACGGAAATGGCGCGTTTGCAGGAGTCGGGCAGCCCTATCGACCTGATTACGCTCGCAGAATCGCTGGAGCGTCTGGGACAGCTCGACAGCGTCGGCGGATTTGCCTATCTGGCAGAACTGTCAAAAAACACGCCAAGTGCCGCGAACATCAGCGCTTACGCTGATATCGTTCGTGAACGTGCCGTTGTCCGCGAGATGATCTCGGTGGCGAATGAGATCGCCGAGGCTGGTTTCGATCCCCAGGGGCGTACCAGCGAAGATCTGCTCGACCTGGCGGAATCCCGCGTCTTTAAAATCGCCGAAAGCCGTGCGAACAAAGACGAAGGCCCGAAAAATATCGCCGATGTGCTCGACGCCACGGTTGCGCGTATTGAGCAGCTTTTCCAGCAGCCGCACGATGGCGTGACGGGGGTGAACACCGGTTATGACGATCTCAACAAGAAAACGGCAGGTCTTCAGCCATCGGATTTGATTATCGTCGCGGCGCGTCCGTCGATGGGTAAAACGACATTTGCGATGAACCTCGTCGAAAACGCGGCGATGTTGCAGGATAAGCCGGTGCTTATCTTCAGTCTTGAGATGCCCTCTGAACAGATCATGATGCGTTCTCTGGCGTCCCTGTCGCGTGTGGATCAGACCCGCATCCGTACCGGTCAGCTGGACGATGAGGACTGGGCGCGCATCTCGGGCACCATGGGGATTTTGCTGGAAAAACGGAACATCTATATCGATGACTCCTCCGGCCTGACGCCGACGGAAGTGCGCTCCCGCGCGCGCCGTATCGCCCGTGAACACGGTGGTATCGGCCTCATCATGATCGACTACCTTCAGCTGATGCGCGTTCCGTCGCTTTCCGACAATCGTACGCTGGAGATTGCCGAGATTTCCCGCTCGCTCAAGGCGTTAGCCAAAGAGCTGCACGTGCCGGTGGTGGCGCTATCGCAGCTTAACCGCTCTCTGGAACAACGTGCAGACAAGCGCCCGGTCAACTCCGACCTGCGTGAATCCGGCTCCATCGAGCAGGATGCCGACTTAATCATGTTCATCTACCGTGATGAGGTTTATCACGAGAACAGCGATCTGAAAGGGATCGCCGAAATTATTATTGGTAAGCAACGTAACGGCCCCATCGGTACGGTACGTCTGACCTTTAACGGCCAGTGGTCGCGTTTCGACAACTATGCCGGTCCTCAATATGATGATGAGTAATTTCTAAGGAATTCAAATGCAAGCGGCAACTGTTGTTATTAACCGCCGCGCTCTGCGACACAACCTGCAACGTCTGCGAGAACTGGCGCCCGCCAGTAAGCTCGTTGCAGTCGTGAAAGCGAACGCTTACGGACACGGTCTTCTTGAGACCGCGCGAACGCTCCCCGATGCCGACGCTTTTGGCGTCGCCCGTCTCGAAGAAGCTCTCCGCCTGCGCGCAGGTGGAATTACACAACCGATACTGCTCCTGGAAGGCTTTTTTGAAGCCTCGGACCTGCCGACCATTGCCGATCAGCACCTGCACACGGCGGTGCATAACGAAGAACAGCTGGCCGCGCTGGAAACGGCTGAACTGAGCGAGCCGGTCACCGTCTGGATGAAGCTCGACACGGGCATGCACCGTCTGGGCGTGCGGCCGGAAAGCGCGGAGGCGTTTTATCAGCGTCTGAGTCAGTGCAAAAATGTGCGTCAGCCAGTGAATATCGTCAGCCACTTTGCCCGCGCCGATGAGCCTGAATGCGGCGCAACGGAACAGCAGCTTGATATCTTCAACACCTTCTGCGAAGGCAAACCGGGGATGCGCTCCATTGCGGCGTCCGGCGGGATCCTGCTATGGCCGCAGTCGCACTTCGACTGGGCGCGTCCGGGCATCATTCTTTATGGCGTTTCGCCGCTGGAGAACAAACCCTGGGGGCCGGACTTTGGCTTTAAGCCGGTTATGTCGCTGGTTTCAAAGCTGATTGCCGTGCGTGAGCACAAAGCGGGAGAGCCGGTGGGTTACGGCGGCACCTGGACCAGCGAGCACGACACGCGTCTTGGCGTGGTGGCGATGGGCTACGGCGACGGCTATCCCCGCGCCGCGCCAACGGGGACGCCGGTGCTGGTCAATGGACGCGAAGTCAAGATTGTCGGTCGCGTGGCGATGGACATGATTTGTGTTGATCTTGGGCCCGACGCGCAGGATAAAGCGGGGGACGATGCGGTGATGTGGGGTGAAGGCCTGCCGGTAGAGCGTATTGCTGAAATAACAAAAGTGAGTGCTTACGAACTTATCACGCGCCTTACCTCAAGGGTCGCAATGAAATACGTCGACTAAGCATGAGCGGGATGCGATGCATCCCGCTTCTGTTAACATCCCCTCGATCTTCTTCCGCTTCCGGTTTATTGTTGAATGCCCTGCCTCATAATAATCCGGAGAACATCGCGTGTTTCAGAAAGTAGACGCCTACGCCGGCGACCCTATCCTCTCCTTGATGGAGCGTTTCAAAGAAGATCCTCGCAGCGACAAAGTGAACCTCAGCATTGGTCTTTACTACAACGAAGACGGCATCATTCCTCAGTTGAAAGCCGTTGCCGAAGCTGAAGCGCGTCTGAACGCAACCCCGCACGGTGCTTCGCTTTATCTGCCGATGGAAGGATTAAACACCTACCGCAACACTATCGCGCCGCTGCTGTTTGGTGCGGACCACGCGGTGCTCGCGCAAAAGCGCGTGGCGACTATCCAGACGCTGGGTGGCTCGGGTGCGCTGAAGGTAGGCGCAGATTTCCTGAAAAAGTACTTCCCGGATTCCGGCGTGTGGGTCAGCGACCCGACGTGGGAAAACCACGTTGCGATCTTCGAGGGCGCGGGCTTTAAGGTGGCGACCTATCCGTGGTTCGACAGCGAAACCAACGGCGTGCGCGTTGATGCGCTGCTGGAAAAACTGAACACCCTGCCGGAGCGCAGTATCGTATTGCTGCATCCGTGCTGCCATAACCCGACCGGTGCGGACCTCACCAATGCCCAGTGGGATGCGGTGATCGAGATACTGAAGGCGCGTAACCTGATCCCGTTCCTCGACATCGCCTATCAGGGCTTTGGCGCGGGCATGGAGGAAGACGCCTACGCCATTCGCGCGATTGCCAGCGCGGGGCTTCCCGCTCTGGTCAGCAACTCGTTCTCAAAAATCTTCTCCCTGTACGGCGAGCGCGTTGGCGGCCTGTCCGTGGTGTGTGAAGACGCCGAAGCCGCGGGACGCGTACTCGGTCAGCTGAAAGCGACGGTCCGCCGGATCTACTCCAGCCCGCCGAACTTTGGTGCGCAGGTGGTGGCGACAGTTCTCGGTGACGAAACGCTGAAAGCGTCCTGGCTTGCGGAAGTGGAAGCGATGCGTAAGCGCATCCTGTCGATGCGTCAGGAGCTGGTTAACGTCCTGAAAGAGGCCGTGCCTGGGCATAACTTTGATTATCTTCTCAAGCAACGCGGGATGTTCAGCTACACCGGACTGAGCGCAGCGCAGGTCGATCGCCTGCGCGAAGAGTTCGGTGTCTACCTGATCGCCAGCGGCCGTATGTGCGTGGCGGGTCTGAATGCCAGCAACGTCCAGCGCGTGGCGCAGGCGTTTGCATCCGTAATGTAAGCATTCACTTACTTGCATACTGTATGTAGGCCGGGCAAGGCGTAGCCGCCACCCGGCTTTTTTGTTCGCGCCGGTGCCAGTCATTGCCCGGTGGCGCTTCGCTTCCCGGACCTACACGTTTCTTCTGCGCTTTGTGATCGTCTTCTTTTTATTCAGCTCCATAAGTAAAAACTCCTTTCCTTCCCCTACCGCTGGGGTTATGGTCGGATAGTTTTTTGACCATCCGCTCAAAATAAAAAGATAACAAACTGAATATTCAGGGGAAAATATGCGCAAGATCACACTGGCGCTCAGCGCCGCCTGCTTATTGTTCTCGCTTAATAGCGCCGTTGTTGCACGGGCTTCTGCACCCACGCCGCTTTACACCGGCACTACCGCCGCCATTCTTGCCGAACAGGCCCCCATTCACTGGGTTTCAGTGGCACAAATCGAAAATAGCCTGACGGGTCGCCCGCCGATAGCCGTGGGCTTCGATATTGACGATACCGTTCTCTTCTCCAGCCCCGGTTTCTGGCGCGGCAAAAAAACGTACTCCCCGGACAGCGAAGCCTATCTGAAAAACCCGGAATTCTGGGAAAAGATGAACAACGGCTGGGATGAGTTCAGTATCCCGAAAGAGGTTGCCCGCGCGCTGATCGCCATGCACGTAAAGCGCGGCGACAGCATTTACTTCGTGACCGGACGTAGCCAGACCAAAACCGAAACCGTCTCGAAAACGCTACAGGATGATTTCCTGATCCCGGCGGCCAGCATGAACCCGGTCATTTTTGCCGGGGACCAGGAAGGGCAAAACACCAAAACCCAGTGGCTGGAAAAGAAAAATATCAAAGTGTTCTACGGGGATTCAGATAACGACATCACCGCGGCGCAAGACGTGGGGGCCAGAGGCATCAGGGTGCTACGCGCCTCGAACTCCACCTACCGACCGCTGCCGATGGCCGGAAAATTTGGTGAAGAGGTGATCGTTAACTCTGAATACTGATGTATTAACGGCGGGGTGAATGCTTTTTTAAGCAAATCTCGCTGCGCGGGTTTTACCTTTCGCTTTCTTGCTGCACACTTAGAAATATTCACCTTTCATAATGGAGCAGCACATGTGGTATCAACAGACCCTGACCTTAAGCGCAAAACCACGCGGATTTCACCTTGTGACGGACGAAGTCATCGGGCAAATCCGCGACCTGTCGCGCGTCAAAACGGGTTTGCTGCATCTGCTGCTTCAGCACACGTCTGCTTCTCTCACGCTCAATGAAAATTGCGATCCCACCGTCCGGTCCGACATGGAGCACCATTTTCTGAAGAGCGTCCCGGACAACGCGCCTTATGAGCATGACTATGAGGGGGCGGACGATATGCCTTCGCACATCAAATCCTCTTTGCTGGGCGTCTCGCTGATGCTGCCGGTCCACAACGGACGGCTACAGCTGGGAACGTGGCAGGGGATCTGGCTGGGAGAACATCGCATTCACGGTGGTTCGCGTAAAATTATCGCAACGCTACAAGGGGAATAAAGATGACAATTTCGGAGATACTTCAGTACTGCATGAGCAAGCCGGGTGCGGAACAAAGCGTTCACAGCGACTGGAAAGCCACGCAGATCAAAGTGGGGGATGTGCTGTTCGCGATGGTGAAAGAGGTGGATGCGCGGCCTGCGGCATCACTGAAAACCAGTCCGGAACTGGCGGACTTACTGCGCCAGCAGCACGATGATGTCAGGCCAAGTAAGCATCTGAATAAAGCGCACTGGAGTACGGTGTTTCTCGACGGCTCGCTGCCAGATTCGCAAATTTACTACCTGGTGGATGCGTCGTATCTACAGGCGGTAGAACTGCTGCCGGAAACGATCCGACAGCAGCTCTCCGTGTGACGATTACAGCAACGGTTTGAGGAAGCGCGCGGTGTGCGAGGCTTCGCACTCTGCAACGGTCTCTGGCGTACCGGAGACGAGGATTTCACCGCCGCCGCTGCCGCCTTCCGGGCCGAGATCGACAATCCAGTCAGCGGTTTTAATCACGTCCAGGTTGTGCTCAATCACCACGATGGTGTTGCCCTGATCGCGCAGCTGGTGCAGCACGTCCAGCAGCTGCTGGATATCCGCAAAGTGCAGGCCGGTGGTCGGCTCATCCAGAATATACAGCGTCTGACCGGTACCGCGTTTGGACAGCTCACGCGCCAGCTTCACGCGCTGCGCTTCACCGCCGGACAGCGTTGTCGCTGACTGCCCCAGACGAATATAGGTCAGACCCACATCCATGAGGGTTTGCAGCTTACGCGCCAGCGCAGGGACGGCGTCAAAGAACTCGCGTGCCTCTTCGATGGTCATATCCAGCACTTCGTGGATGGTCTTGCCTTTGTACTTAATCTCCAGCGTTTCACGGTTATAACGCTTACCTTTGCACTGGTCGCACGGCACGTAGATATCCGGCAGGAAGTGCATCTCAACCTTGATTACGCCGTCGCCCTGGCACGCTTCACAGCGGCCGCCGCGCACGTTAAAGCTGAAACGGCCTGGCGTATAGCCGCGTGAACGCGCTTCCGGCACGCCGGCAAAGAGTTCACGTACGGGCGTAAAGACGCCGGTATAGGTCGCCGGGTTGGAACGCGGCGTACGGCCAATCGGGCTCTGATCGATGTCGATAACCTTGTCGAAATGCTCCAGCCCCTGAATGTCGCGGTACGGCGCAGGCTCGGCCAGCGTCGCGCCGTTCAGCGCCGTCTGCGCAATCGGGAACAGCGTATCGTTGATCAGCGTCGATTTACCGGAACCGGACACGCCGGTGATGCAGGTAAACAGCCCGACAGGCAGTGTCAGGGTCACGTCCTTCAGGTTGTTGCCGCGCGCGCCGGTCAGCTTCAGCACTTTTTCCGGGTTCGCCGCCACGCGCTGTTTCGGCACTTCAATTTTGCGCTTGCCGCTCATGTACTGACCGGTCAGCGATTCGGGCACCGCCATAATGTCTTTCAGCGTCCCTTCCGCCACCACCTGTCCGCCGTGCACGCCAGCGCCCGGGCCGATGTCGATCACGTGGTCCGCGGCGCGGATCGCATCTTCGTCGTGCTCGACCACGATTACCGTGTTGCCGAGGTTACGCAGGTGAACCAGCGTGCCGAGCAGGCGTTCGTTGTCGCGCTGGTGCAGGCCGATAGACGGCTCATCCAGCACGTACATCACGCCGACTAAGCCCGCGCCAATCTGGCTCGCCAGACGGATACGCTGGGCTTCACCGCCGGACAGCGTTTCAGCCGAGCGGGAAAGCGTCAGGTAGTTCAGACCGACGTTCACGAGGAACTTGAGGCGATCGCCGATCTCTTTCAGCACTTTTTCAGCGATTTTCGCGCGCTGTCCGGAGAGCTTCAGGTTGTTGAAGAAGTCCATCGCGTGGCCGATGCTCATGTCTGAGATGGTCGGCAGCGCCGTGTTTTCGACAAACACGTGACGCGCTTCGCGACGCAGACGTGTACCCTCGCAGGTGGCGCAGGAGCGGTTGCTGATGAACTTCGCCAGCTCCTCACGCACCGCGCTGGATTCGGTCTCTTTGTAGCGGCGCTCCATGTTGTGCAACACCCCTTCGAACGGGTGGCGACGCACGGAAGTGTCACCGCGATCGTTCATGTACTTGAACTCAATATTCTCTTTGCCGGAACCGAACAGGATCACTTTATGTACGTTCGCGCTCAGGCTGGCCCACGGGGCTTCAACGTCGAACTTATAGTGCTCAGCCAGCGATTTCAGCATCTGGAAGTAGTAAAAATTACGCTTATCCCAGCCGCGAATAGCGCCACCCGCCAGCGACAGTTCCGGGTTTTGGATCACACGGTCCGGGTCGAAATACTGCTGAACGCCCAGGCCGTCACAGGTCGGGCACGCGCCCGCCGGGTTGTTGAACGAGAACAGGCGCGGTTCCAGCTCGCGCATGCTGTAGCCGCAAATCGGACAGGCGAAGTTGGCGGAGAAGAGCAGCTCTTCCGCTTTCGGGTCGTCCATATCGGAGACCACGGCCGTGCCGCCCGACAGTTCCAGCGCCGTTTCAAAGGACTCCGCCAGACGCGTCGCCAGATCTTCACGTACCTTAAAGCGGTCAATCACCACTTCGATGGTGTGTTTCTTTTGCAGCTCCAGCCTTGGCGGATCCGACAGGTCACACACTTCACCGTCGATACGGGCGCGGATATAGCCCTGGCTTGCCAGGTTCTCCAGCGTTTTGGTGTGCTCGCCCTTACGCTCTTTAATGATCGGCGCCAGCAGCATCAGGCGTTTGCCTTCCGGCTGCGACAGCACGTTATCCACCATCTGGCTCACGGTTTGTGCCGCCAGCGGGACATCGTGATCCGGGCAGCGCGGCTCGCCCACGCGCGCATACAGCAGACGCAGGTAGTCATGGATTTCGGTAATGGTACCGACCGTGGAGCGCGGGTTATGCGATGTGGATTTCTGCTCAATGGAGATAGCAGGGGACAACCCTTCAATGTGGTCGACATCCGGTTTTTCCATCAGCGACAGGAACTGACGCGCGTACGCCGAGAGCGATTCAACGTAACGACGCTGTCCTTCGGCATACAAAGTGTCGAAAGCCAGTGAGGATTTGCCAGACCCCGAAAGCCCGGTCACGACGATGAGTTTGTCGCGAGGGATTATGAGGTTGATATTCTTGAGATTATGGGTGCGGGCGCCCCGAACTTCGATCTTATCCATTCACCTTTCCCGGTTGGAACACGGATTGCCTGATTTGTTTGAAGGACAAACGGCTGTCAGAAACGGCTAATTATGACACAAAATGACCTGTTTGAATATACAGTATTGGAATGCATTTTCTGATTCACTGTGTAACAATGTCGAGTTCGCGGGAGAACTCTGGAACGTGCTACGCAACTATCAAAGTGCAGCATGGAAATGGTACACTCGCGCGTTTACACTATTAAGAAACGTATTCAGGAGACACGAACATGGCCAGCAGAGGCGTAAACAAGGTGATTCTCGTCGGTAATCTGGGCCAGGACCCGGAAGTACGCTACATGCCGAGTGGTGGCGCAGTTGCCAACATTACGCTGGCTACTTCCGAATCCTGGCGTGATAAAGCGACCGGAGAAATGAAAGAGCAGACCGAATGGCACCGCGTTGTGCTGTTTGGCAAACTGGCCGAAGTGGCCGGTGAGTATCTGCGTAAAGGTTCTCAGGTCTATATCGAAGGCCAGCTGCGTACCCGCAAATGGACCGACCAATCCGGCGCTGAGAAGTACACCACGGAAGTGGTGGTGAACGTGGGCGGCACCATGCAAATGCTGGGTGGCCGTCAGGGCGGTGGCGCACCGGTAGGTGGCGGTCAGAATCAGCAGCAGGGTGGTTGGGGTCAGCCTCAGCAGCCTCAGGGCGGCAACCAGTTCAGCGGCGGCGCGCAGTCCCGTCCGCAGCAGCAGTCTGCTCCGGCACCGTCTAACGAACCGCCAATGGATTTCGACGACGATATCCCGTTCTGATATCCAGACGCGTGAAAAACAAAAAACCCAGACAGTGTCTGGGTTTTTTATAACAGGCTATCAGGTAATCACCATCGGCCAGTCTGGCGGAGTGTGGCTCATGGCTTCAACCATCACCACTTTAATGTTTTCCCAGACGGCGGCAATGTCTACCAGCGTAATGCCAAGCAAACCTGTCGCGAACCAGCATGCGGCGCCCAACCCTAACAGGGTGCTAATCACAGCAAGACCTGCGTAGTCGGACTTTCGAAACTGAATGTTTAACGTGCTGGCCAGGAACATCAAAACCGCGCTCAACAACGGCCAGCGCAGGAGCACCATGCTGGTGGTAATGGTTGCCATAAAACCCATCCTCGACAAAACAGACGAACTGGAATGAAACAATGTTTCTCGTTACATAAGATGCGTGAACTATATCACATTTGCTGTTTTATTCGCCAGTATCCGCGTGAGGTAAAAGTGGGATTATTGCCGGGGAAAATATATCGTCGTCGCTCAGAGCGACGTCTGGTCGGAATTTTTATTTTTATTTCATCCAGATAGTAAAACCTTTGCAAAACGCCATCGGCTGTATAGCGTTTACAGCAGTATATCTATGGATTATGCTTGTGTGGAACAATAAATGTACCCGCAAAAATAATTCATCGCATTGAATTAATTGACTTTTTTGGATTTTGTATTCTTTGTTTTACACTCAGCATGCTCTTTGATTTCGTGGTCTTATTCTTTTATTCAGATATGAATTATTGCGGTTGCTCTCTCGATTAATGACCTGCGAAAAGATAATGAAAGAAAAAAGACGCGAGATTATTAACGACAGCATGCAGGCGCTGCATGCCCTGGCGAAGCTGATGCCGCAACTCAACGCGCAGTGTTCGCCAGTTGAAATGCTGGAAATTATCAACAGCGCACTGGGGGCAAATCTCTCATGGGTCAGTGTCGAATCCGCAGACGGGCCGCGCGTGGTTTGTGCCGGCGACGTGACGTGTCACGCCTTTAACGTGGCGGATTTTCTTGCCAGCACCCTGTTGCAGCGGCATCAGCGCGCCTGGCGGGTGATCTACTGGAAAGAGCATATTGGCCGGGCGGTATTTTCCCATCAGCACCCAGGCTATGCGCGGCTGCAAAGCGGCGTGCTGTGTAAATTCTCAGCGCATGGCAGACAGTGCAGTGGTTATTTCTTTTTGGCTTTTAATGAAAAACTGACCTCGTTGCCGATATTGAAAAATATCGTGGTGGTATTGGTTGAGAAGCTAAAAGATTATTTTGATGACATCATCGTGCGGGAAAAAACGGCGCAGGAAATGCAGCGCGTCGTCACGCAATATAAAACCTTATTTGAGCGTGCTCCGGTATTAATGAACGCCTTTGACAGGCATAACCGGTGTGTTTTGTGGAATGCCGAATGCGAAAAAGTCTTTGGCTGGAGTATGACTGAAATCGGCGAGCATCCCGATCCGCTGGCCCTGTTTTACCCGGATCCTGAGGAGCGGCAGCGCGTGCAGGAGTCGGTTCGTTTCGCACCACTTAAGGATATGTACGAATGGCACCCGGTGCGTAAAGACGGGACGCAGTTAACCATTCTCTGGTCAAACATCCTTTTGCCGGATAACTCCATTCTCAACATTGGCCTGGATATCACCGAACGTAAAAAAGCAGAACAGCAGCTGACCGTCAAAGCCACCACGGACGATCTGACGGGCTGTCTGAATCGCTCGACAATCTTACAGCGTCTCAAAATAGCGCTGGCAGCCAGTTCGCCGCAGGATGTCAGTAGCCACTTCTGTCTCCTGATGTTCGATCTCGATTATTTCAAGCAGATCAACGATCGGTGGGGACATCAGGTTGGCGATGCGGCATTGATCCACTTTTGCGACCGTATTCGCGAGGTGAGCCCGGCCGGGTCGGCGCTGGGACGGGTGGGGGGCGAAGAGTTTGTTCTTCTGCTGGCGCACACGGATGGTATGGCCGCTACGTTGCTCTCTTCCCGGCTGCGTGCCGCGCTGATCTCAAAACCGCTGCGTGTGGGCGATAAAACGCTGGTACTCTCTTTCAGCGCCGGGGTGGTTGAAGTCTGTCAGGGGCAACGGGATACTTCTGCCATACTGATGCGTGCCGATAAGGCATTATATGACGCCAAGCGTACGGGAAGAGGAAAAACGGTCCTGGCGTCTGATTATTTATAAATCAGCATAAGAACAAAGAGCAGGCTATTTCAGCCAGCGAATTTTCCACACCTGTCGCGGGTAATTATTTTCCTTATCAGAAACGAAATGAATACTTTTAGTTTGGCTTACGGGAAAATATTATCGGCATCACGAATTTTAGGATTTTTAATACCAAAAGTCAGTTGCTAACTTCCCATGATTCATGCAACGTAATCACCTGTTTATCAAAGCAGCCGGTCTTCATTGCTACAGGCGTACAACATGCAGGGATACAGAGCGGGAAATGAATCGTAGCGCGCTGCGCAACATGCTCAAAGTGGTCGGGATTATCATGGTAGTTATGCTGCCGGTGATGCTTGCGCTATGGTTTGCCCAGCTTAGAGCCGTGTCGGAAATCAGCGCCCAGCTGCGCACGTTTGCTGAACTTGCTTTAAACAAAACTGAACGGGTTATTCAACAGGTTGATCTGGCCCGGGAAGACGCGGAAAAATATCAGGGAAAAGTGTGTACGCCGGAGCATCGTCAATATATGTTGAACGTTTCCCGCGGTCGTCTTTTTGTTGCCGATTTAATTTATGCTGAAGGCCAGTCGTTTCTCTGCTCGACCCTTTTTACGCCGGATCATCCTTACACCATTCCCGCTGCCAATTACACACGTAAACCCGACGTTGCTATCTATTATTTTCGCGATACGCCATTTTTTGATGGTTATAAAATGATATATATGCAGCGCGGAAATTATGTCGCAGTGGTCAACCCGCTTTCGTACAGTGAGGTGATGTCAGACGATCGTTCCCTGTCGTGGGGGGTGTATGACACCGTCAGCAATGCATTCTTTTCTGTAAGCCAGAAAGCCAATATTTCTTTATTGCATTCGATGCTTCGACATCAGGAAACGACTTTTCAGAAAGGTGACCGTTTTTATACGATCGTGAAATCCGGGCAGCGGCCGATTGCGGCCATCGTTTCAACCTCCAGCGCCCGTTTTTATAAAACGCTTTATCATCAGGCTACCCTGACGCTACCGCTGGGGATAATTTGCAGCATTATTATTCTGCTGGTGTGGTCGCGTACACACCGTGAATTCAATTCGCCTGGCCGACTTCTGCACCGGGCGCTGAATAAACGCCAGCTGTGCGTCCATTATCAGCCCATTATTGATATTAAAAATAACCAGTGCGTGGGGGCAGAGGCGTTGTTGCGCTGGCCTGGATTCAACGGTCAGGTTATGAGCCCGGCGGAATTTATTCCCCTGGCAGAAAAAGAGGGGATGATTGAGCGCATTACGGATTACGTCGTGGAGGAGGTGTTCAGCGATCTGGGCCATTTTCTTGCCGCTCATCTCGATCTGTATGTCTCGATTAACCTGTCGGCGTCGGATTTTCACTCTTCGCGTCTTATCGCCCTGATCTCCGACAAAGCCCGCTTTTACTCGGTTCGCGCGCAGCAAATCAAAATTGAGGTGACGGAGCGGGGGTTTATTGACGTGCCGAAAACCACGCCGGTCATTCAGGCGTTTCGCCAGGCGGGGTATGAAGTGGCGATTGATGATTTCGGAACCGGCTACTCTAACCTGCATAACCTCTATTCGCTGAACGTCGATATCCTGAAAATCGACAAATCCTTTATCGATACCTTAACCACCAATAGCACCAGCCACCTGATTGCCGAGCACATCATTGAGATGGCGCAAAGCCTGCGGCTGAAAACCATTGCGGAAGGGGTCGAGACGGGGGAGCAGGTGAGCTGGTTGCTGAAGCGTGGCGTGCAGTATTGTCAGGGATGGCACTTCGCGAAAGCGATGCCGCCCCAGGCATTTATGGCCTGGCAGCAGCAACCCTTGCGTTAACACGCATTAATTGAGCTGATGGCGGTAGTCGCTCGGCGTACGGTCAAACTCGCGGCGGAAGACGCGGGAAAAGGTCTGCTGCGACACATAGCCCAGATCCATTGCGATATCAAAAATGGGCCGCTGCGTTGAGCGTAACGCCTGCGCCGCCAGCAGGAGCCTGCGCTGGCGAATGTAATCACCCAGCGTTTGATGCATTACGGTGCGGAACATTCTCTGTAAATACCATTTCGAATAGCCCGACTTCTTAGCGACCACATCAATGTTCAACGGCTGGTCGATATGTTCATCAATCCATTCAATAAGTGTCTGAATAATTTGCTGATGCGACATAAGGTTACCCCTCTGTGGAGACATCTGTCCTGGTTGATTCGTCGTTTTCTCTGCGGGGGAGTATAATTCCTCAAGTTAACTTGAGGTAAAGAGGTTTTATGGAAAAGAGATTACCGCGCATCAAAGCGCTGTTAACCCCCGGTGAAGTGGCTAAGCGAAGCGGTGTGGCGGTGTCGGCACTCCACTTCTATGAAAGCAAAGGGTTAATAAAAAGTATCCGTAACGCCGGAAACCAGCGGCGCTACACCCGCGATGTGCTCCGCTACGTGGCGATCATCAAAATTGCGCAACGTATCGGCATTCCTCTGGCCACCATCGGTGACGCGTTCGGCGTATTGCCGGAAGGGCACTCGCTGAGCGCGAAGGAGTGGAAGCAGCTGTCGTCCCAGTGGCGAGAAGAGCTGGATCGTCGTATTCACACGCTGGTGGCCCTGCGCGATGAGCTGGACGGCTGCATTGGTTGCGGGTGTTTATCACGCAGCGATTGTCCGCTGCGTAACCCGGGTGACAGGCTGGGCGAGCAGGGAACGGGGGCGCGGTTGCTGGAGGAGGATTGAGAGGTATTTGCCGGATGGCGCTTCGCTTACCCGGCCTACGCTCTCGGTTTTGCAGGCCGGGTAAGGCGCAGCCGCCACCCGGCAATAAGCATAAAAAACTAAAGCGCCACTAAGGGCGCTTTAGTTTTTTCCGGTCTTTGTCTTTCTCTCTATCCCGCTGGCTCACGGGAGGGTTTCCCCCGACATCAGTACCCCTCGTGTCGAGCTTGTGGAGGAGGTTCCGGTTTGTATTGACACTTTAATTCTATGCCCGGCCGCCGTTTTTGCCACCGGAGACGGTGAGATTTTAGCCGAATTTTTTTCGTGAAGTTGTTCAGTTTTCTATAGTTAAAAAGTATGAATCACCGGAGAACATCATGCTAACGGTCCACCACCTTAATCAGTCTCGTTCACATCGCGTCCTCTGGGCGCTGGAAGAGCTGGGTCTGACGTATGAGATTGTGCGCTACCAGCGCGAGAAATCCATGCTTGCACCGGATTCGCTCAAAAAAGTGCATCCGCTGGGGAAATCCCCGGTACTGGAAGATAACGGACTGGTGCTGGCCGAATCAGGCGCGATTCTGGAATATCTTCAGGAAACGTACGATTCGGCGTCACGATTCAAACCGTTAGATCCCGCCCATAAAGTGCAGTATCGCT
The DNA here is from genome assembly GCF_049236825.1 of Enterobacter cloacae complex sp. SHL001. Taxonomy (NCBI): domain Bacteria; kingdom Pseudomonadati; phylum Pseudomonadota; class Gammaproteobacteria; order Enterobacterales; family Enterobacteriaceae; genus Enterobacter; species Enterobacter cloacae complex sp. SHL001. The sequence continues at coordinate 52,246 of NZ_JBMKIP010000010.1, read as the reverse complement.
TCTGGCTGCATTACGCTGAAGGGTCTTTGATGCCGCTCCTGTTAATGAAGCTGGTGTTTAACAGCCTCGGCAAACCACCCGTCCCGTTTGGCCTGCGCACGCTGGGTAAGGCGCTGGGGCAGGGGGTGCAAAAAGCGTATCTCAACCGCCAGCTGGAAACGCATGCGCGCTTTATTAACGATCATCTTGCCGAAAACAGCTGGTTTGCCGGCGACACGCTGACCATGGCTGATATCCAGATGAGTTTTCCCCTCTTCGCCCTGCTGGCGAGAGGCGGCATCGACAATCTCGACCACATAGCGGCGTGGAAACAGAGAGTGGAGGCACGTCCGGGCTGGCAGACAACGCTTGCGAAAGGCGGCCCGCTGACAATCCCCGGCGAGGGATGAAATGTAACGAAATTGCGCATGGACGATAACGTTTGCGCATCCTCTGCTTAATTCTTCATCGTCATGAGGCAATTTTAGCGAAAAACGAGAAAGTTCAGTTGAAAAGGGCGGGTATTAGGCTAGATAATCGTTTGCCTACATTTGACCACCCGTTTTGTAAGCGCGGAGCTAAACGTTTGCTTTTTTTGTGACGCCCCTTTCGTCGCAAACGCAGCACAAGGATTTGACGTTTCGCTGGCAGTGGAGTCTCCACCACGCTTACGGACTTTCAATAAAAATTTTCAGGGGATGTTTTCTATGTCTACGCCATCTGCGCGTACCGGCGGTTCACTTGACGCCATGTTTAAAATTTCTGCTCGCGGCAGCACCGTGCGCCAGGAAGTTGTTGCCGGTCTGACCACGTTTCTGGCGATGGTGTACTCCGTCATCGTGGTGCCAGGCATGCTCGGCAAAGCGGGCTTCCCGCCAGCGGCGGTCTTCGTTGCCACCTGCCTGGTTGCGGGTGTGGGTTCGATTGTGATGGGCCTGTGGGCGAACCTGCCGCTGGCGATCGGGTGCGCCATCTCCCTGACCGCGTTTACCGCCTTCAGCCTGGTGCTGGGCCAGCATATCAGCGTCCCGGTAGCGCTCGGCGCCGTGTTCCTGATGGGCGTGCTGTTCACCGTAATTTCAGCAACCGGCATTCGTAGCTGGATTTTGCGCAACCTGCCGCAGGGCGTGGCGCACGGCACCGGCATCGGTATTGGCCTGTTCCTGCTGCTGATCGCTGCCAACGGCGTGGGTCTGGTCATCAAGAACCCGCTGGACGGCCTGCCGGTTGCGCTGGGTAACTTCGCGAGCTTCCCGGTGATCATGTCGCTGGTGGGTCTGGCGGTGATCATTGGCCTGGAAAAACTGAAAGTGCCGGGCGGCATTCTGCTGACCATTATCGGCGTGTCCATCGTCGGCCTGATCTTCGACCCGACCGTTCATTTCTCCGGGATTTTCGCCATGCCGTCGCTGAGTGATGACAAAGGCAACTCCCTGATTGGCAGCCTGGATATTGTGGGCGCGCTGAACCCGGTGATCCTGCCAAGCGTGCTGGCGCTGGTAATGACCGCGGTGTTTGATGCCACGGGCACCATCCGCGCGGTGGCCGGTCAGGCTAACCTGCTGGATAAAGACGGACAGATTATTGACGGCGGCAAAGCGCTGACCACCGACTCCCTGAGCAGCGTTTTCTCTGGCCTGGTAGGTGCGGCGCCTGCGGCGGTGTACATTGAGTCCGCAGCGGGTACGGCGGCAGGCGGTAAAACCGGCCTGACGGCCATCACCGTTGGCGTGCTGTTCCTGCTGATCCTGTTCCTCTCTCCGCTCTCTTATCTGGTGCCGGCTTACGCGACCGCACCTGCGCTGATGTACGTCGGCCTGCTGATGCTGAGCAACGTGGCGAAAATCGACTTCGCGGATTTTGTTGATGCCATGTCAGGCCTGATCACTGCGGTATTCATCGTGCTGACCTGTAACATCGTGACCGGCATTATGATCGGCTTCGCCTCGCTGGTGATTGGGCGTCTGGTCTCCGGTGAGTGGCGTAAGCTGAACATCGGTACCGTGGTCATCGCCGTTGCGCTGGTGGCGTTCTACGCGGGCGGCTGGGCCATCTGAATTGACTTTTTATGCGAAAACGGGTGGCTCAGGCCGCCCGTTTTTATTTTCAGGACTCATCCTGTTGCCTTTTACGTTACTCTGGAGAGGATAGAATAAGAGGCACGACGCCTCAGGTTTGGCATATAAGAAACACAGCAAACAGGGAACGCATGGAAATTTTCTTCACAATACTCATCATGACCCTTGTGGTCTCATTATCCGGGGTGGTTACACGCGTACTGCCCTTCCAGGTCCCCCTGCCTTTAATGCAAATAGCTATCGGTGCGCTGCTGGCGTGGCCGACGTTCGGTCTGCACGTGGAGTTCGATCCGGAACTGTTCCTCGTGCTGTTTATCCCGCCGCTGCTGTTTGCCGATGGCTGGAAAACGCCGACGCGCGAATTTCTGGAGCACGGGCGAGAGATCTTCGGCCTGGCGCTGGCGCTGGTGGTGGTCACCGTGGTCGGGATTGGTTTTCTGATCTACTGGGCCGTACCGGGGATCCCGCTCATACCCGCCTTTGCGCTGGCCGCCGTGCTGTCGCCTACCGACGCCGTGGCGCTGTCCGGCATTGTGGGCGAAGGGCGCATTCCAAAGAAAATCATGGGCATTTTGCAGGGCGAGGCGCTGATGAACGACGCTTCTGGCCTGGTCGCCCTCAAGTTTGCCGTGGCGGTTGCCATGGGCACCATGGTCTTTACCGTCGGCGGCGCGACCCTGGAATTCTTCAAGGTGGCGATTGGCGGTATCCTCGCGGGCTTCGTAGTGAGCTGGCTGTACGGACGCTCGCTGCGCTTCCTTAGCCGCTGGGGTGGTGATGAACCGGCGACGCAGATCGTCCTGCTGTTCCTGCTGCCGTTTGCCTCTTACCTGATTGCCGAACACATTGGCGTGTCGGGCATTCTGGCGGCGGTAGCCGCGGGGATGACCATCACCCGCTCCGGCGTTATGCGGCGCGCGCCGCTGGCGATGCGCCTGCGCGCGAACAGTACCTGGGCTATGCTCGAGTTTGTGTTTAACGGCATGGTGTTCCTGCTGTTGGGCCTGCAACTGCCGGGCATTATGGAATCCTCGCTGATTGCGGCCGAAGCGGATCCAAACGTTGAAGTCTGGATGCTGTTTACCGATATCGTGCTCATCTACCTTGCGCTGATGCTGGTGCGTTTCGGCTGGCTGTGGACGATGAAGAAATTCAGCGTTCGCTTCCTGACCAAAAAGCCGATGGAGTTTGGCTCGTGGACCACGCGCGAGCTGCTGATTGCCTCTTTCGCGGGCGTGCGCGGGGCGATCACCCTTGCTGGTGTCCTCTCCATTCCTCTGCTGCTGCCGACGGGTGACGTCTTCCCGGCGCGCTACGAGCTGGTGTTCCTGGCGGCGGGGGTGATCCTCTTCTCCCTGTTTGTCGGCGTGATTATGCTGCCGATTCTGCTGCAACATATTGACGCGGGGGACTCCTCGCAACAGCACAAAGAAGAGCGGATTGCCCGTGCGGCGACGGCGGAAGTGGCGATTGTCGCCATCGAGAAGATGGAGGAGCGTCTGGCCGCCGATGCCGAAGAGAACATTGATAACCAGCTGCTGAAGGAAGTCAGTTCACGCGTGATCGGTAATTTGCGTCGCCGTGCTGACGGACGTAACGACGTGGAAAGTTCGTTGCAGGAAGAGAACCTCGAACGCCGTTTCCGCCTGGCGGCGCTGCGCTCCGAGCGTGCCGAGCTGTATCACCTGCGCGCCACGCGGCAGATCAGTAACGAGACGCTGCAAAAGCTGCTGCACGATCTGGATCTGCTGGAAGCGTTGTTGATAGAGAATCAGTAGCGCTGTAATTGCCCGGTGGCGCTGCGCTTACCTGGCCTACGTGCTCGATCGGTACCCTCTCCCTGTGGGTGAGGGTACCCAAAACCCCTCACAACATTGCAACCACGCCTGGGCGCTGTGCGACAGATAGACCCCTTCACGCCAGATCATCCCCAGCTGCCAGTGCAGGTCGCTCTCCAGCGGGATCCAGCGCAGCGTATTTTTATCCAGCCGCTCGCAGATCGGCTGCGGCAGAATGGCAATCCCCACGCCCGCCTGTACCATCGCCGCCAGAAAATCCCACTGGCCGCTGCGCACCGCAATGCGCGGCTTCACGTTATGCTGGTTAAACAGCGCCATCAGCTGGCGGCTTAAGGCAAAATCTTCGTTGTAAATCAGCAGCGGGTGTTCGCCGAGCAGCTCGGGGTTTACTGACTCAATCTTCAGCCAGTCGCCGGAGCGCGGCACCAGCACGCACAGCGGATGGCTGAACAGAGGCAGCGTCGCCAGGCCGCTTTCCTCCTCCACGGGAAGGGCCGTCATGGCCACGTCCAGTTCACCGTTCATCACCGCCTGCTGCACGGTCAGGCCGCCAAATTCAGAAATTTTTAGCTCAACGCCGGGATAGCGCTGACGAAACAGGCTTATCGGACCGGCCATCATCATGCCGACCATCGGCGGAATACCGAGCCGCAGCAGCCCTTTTGTCAGATGGTTGATGTCCCCAAGCTCGGCCTCCAGCTGGCGGAACTCCGCCAGAATTGCCAGCCCGCGCTCGAACACCACGCGACCGGTATCGGTCAGCAGCAGCTTGCGCCCGTCGCGGATCAGCAGGGTACAGTTCAGCTCATCTTCGAGGTTTTTCAGCATCTTGCTGATGGTTGGCTGGGTTACGAATAACTTCTCCGCTGCGCGGGTAAAACTTTGCTGGCGAACCACCTCGACAAAATAGCGCAGCGTTCTTATGTCCATGATTATTCCTCGAAACTATACCTTCGATGATTTTAATTCATTTCAGTCGATACCGTACGCTCACTATACTGGCGCCTCGTCTCATTTCTGAGGAAAACCCCCATGGCCGTGGCGTTAAGCCGTGTTACGCCTGCCGTTGTTCAACGACTCCAGGTATCGGTTCAGGTACTGCTTTACGCGGGACTGTTTGTTTTCGCGGAATATCTTGTCGACTGGCTGCATCTGCCTTTACCCGCCAACCTGGTGGGGATGGTGCTGTTGCTGACGCTGATCCTCTGTCGCGCGTTGCCCCTTAGCTGGGTGCGGGCCGGCGCACGCTGGCTGCTGGCGGAGATGCTGCTGTTCTTTGTGCCGGCCGTGGTGGCGGTGGTGAACTATGCCCAGCTGCTGATGGTCGACGGCTGGCGCATCTTTGCGGTTATCGCCCTGAGCACGCTGATGGTGCTGGGCGCCACCGCCTGGGTGGTGGATAAAGTGTATCGCTTTGAAATCAGCAGGCAGACGCATGACTAACTTTCAGATAAGCGTGCTGTGCCTGATTGCGACAGTCGTCATCTACTTTGCCAACAAGCGCCTGTATCGCCGCTTTCGCGCGCTGCCGCTGATGCCGCTGGTCTTTACGCCGATCCTGCTGGTGCTGATGCTGGTCTTCGGCCATATCTCCTGGCAGAACTACATTGGCGAATCCCACTGGCTGCTGTGGCTGCTCGGCCCGGCGACCATCGCCTTCGCCGTACCCGTTTATGACAACCTCGCCATTATCAGACGCCACTGGATGTCGCTCGGCGCGGGCGTCGTCACCGCGACGGTGGTGGCGGTGTGCAGCTCGGTCTGGCTGGCGCGGCTGTTTACCCTGTCGGATGAAATCCAGCGCAGCCTGGCGGTGCGTTCGGTGACCACGCCGTTTGCGCTGGCAGCCGCCAAACCGCTCGGTGGCCAGCCGGATCTGGTGGCGCTGTTTGTGGTGGTGACGGGCGTGTTCGGCATGGCAGTGGGGGATGTGCTGTTTCTGCGGCTTTCCATTCGCGAAGGGATGGCGAAAGGCGCGGGGTTTGGTGCGGCGTCGCACGGGGCGGGGACGGCACGTTCGTATGAGCTGGGACAGCAGGAGGGCGTTGTCGCGAGCCTGGTGATGATGCTTTCGGGCGTCACGATGGTGCTGATTGCGCCGCTGGTGGCGTGGGTGATGTTTTAAGCTCCCCGGCCAGAGCGACCGGGGAGAAAAGGCTTAGTGCGCGCGGCCCTGCTCAACGCCCAGGCCGGTTTGCGAGCGGATAAACTGGGCGCGGAATTTTTCACGCTCCAGGTTACCCTCCGGTGAATTATCGGTGGCAGAGAAGATCCAGATCCCGATAAACGCCACGGCAATGGAGAACAGCGCCGGGTATTCATACGGGAAGATAGCGCTTTCGTGACCGAGGATCTGCACCCAGATGGTCGGGCCGAGGATCATCAGAATCACCGCCGTCAGCAGGCCCAGCCAGCCGCCGATCATCGCCCCACGGGTGGTCAGTTTTGACCAGTACATGGAGAGCAGAATGATCGGGAAGTTACAGCTTGCCGCAATCGAGAAGGCCAGCCCGACCATAAAGGCGATGTTCTGCTTCTCGAACAAAATCCCCAGCAGGATGGCGACGACGCCCAGCACCAGCACGGTGATTTTGGAGACTTTCAGCTCATCGCGCTCGCTTGCGCCTTTGCGGAAGACGTTGGCGTAGAGGTCATGCGAAACCGCCGACGCGCCGGCCAGCGTCAGCCCTGCAACCACCGCGAGGATGGTGGCAAAGGCCACGGCAGAGATAAAGCCGAGGAACAGGTTGCCGCCCACCGCGTCGGCCAGATGCACCGCCGCCATGTTGTTACCGCCGATAAGCGCGCCCGCCGCGTCTTTAAACGCCGGGTTTGCCCCCACCAGCATGATTGCGCCGAAGCCGATGATAAAGGTCAGAATGTAGAAGTAGCCCATAAACCCGGTGGCGTAGAACACGCTTTTACGCGCTTCACGCGCATCTGACACCGTGAAGAAACGCATCAGGATATGCGGCAGGCCAGCGGTACCGAACATCAGGCCGAGACCGAGCGAGAGCGCGGATATCGGATCTTTCACCAGCCCGCCCGGGCTCATGATCGCTTCCCCTTTCGGGTGGACCGCCATCGCTTCGGTAAACAGATTATTGAAGCTGAACCCGACGTGCTTCATCACCATAAAGGCCATAAAGCTGGCGCCGAACAGCAGCAGTACCGCTTTGATGATCTGTACCCAGGTGGTGGCCAGCATGCCGCCGAACAGGACGTACATCACCATCAGCACGCCTACCAGCACCACCGCGACGTGGTAGTTCAGGCCGAACAGCAGCTCGATCAGTTTGCCCGCGCCCACCATCTGGGCGATCAGATAGAGCGCCACCACCACCAGCGAACCGCAGGCGGAGAGGGTACGAATCGGCCCCTGCTTCAGGCGATAGGAGGCGACGTCAGCAAAGGTATAGCGTCCCAGGTTGCGCAGGCGCTCGGCAATCAGGAACAGAATGATTGGCCAGCCCACCAGGAACCCGAGGGAGTAGATCAGGCCGTCATACCCTGAGGTATACACCAGCGCGGAGATCCCAAGGAACGAGGCGGCGGACATAAAGTCCCCCGCGATCGCCAGCCCGTTCTGGAAGCCGGTAATGTTGCCGCCCGCGGTGTAGTAATCGTTACGGGAGCGTACGCGTTTCGACGCCCAGTAGGTGATGTACAGCGTCAGCACCACGAAAATCAGGAACATGATAATCGCCTGCCAGTTGGTTGGCTGGCGCTGAACCTCGCCGGTAAGGGCATCTGCCGCATGGGCAGCAAAGGGAAGTGTGGCGGCTAGCGCCGTCAGGACTCGCTTCATGATGCTTTTACCTCGCGCAGAACTTCTCTGTTAAGACGATCGAATTCACCGTTCGCACGCCAGACGTACACACCCGTGAGCACAAACGAAATGATGATCACGCCAATCCCAATCGGAATACCGCGCGTGACGCTGGTACCCTCATGCAGCGGGGTGCCCAGCCAGTGCGGCGCAAAGGCGATCAGCAGAATAAAGCCGACGTAGATAATCAGCATGATGATGGAAAGGATGAAGGCAAACCGTTGCCGTTTTTCGACGAGCTCCCTGTAGTGCGCACTATTCTCTATCTGCTGACAAATATCGTTATTCATCACAGAGTCTCCAGAAGTAAGGTTGGTTTGTTTTTATCCCCTCTCCCCTGTGGGGAGAGGGTGAGGGGAGGAAGGTGCGGTCTGATGCCCTCACCCCGGCCCTCTCCCACGGGGAGAGGGAGAAAACACTAGGAAGGCATTGCGATGGCCTGCTTCTCTTCGAGCAGTTTGTCCACCACGCCAGGATCGGCCAGCGTTGAGGTATCACCGAGGTTACTGGTGTCGCCCGCCGCGATTTTGCGCAGGATACGGCGCATAATCTTGCCGGAACGGGTTTTCGGCAGCGAGTCGGTCCAGTGCAGCACGTCCGGCGTGGCAAGCGGGCCGATCTCTTTACGCACCCAGTTGCGCACCTCGGTATACAGCTCTGGCGACGGCTCTTCGCCGTGGTTCAGAGTGACGTAGGCGTAGATCGCCTGGCCTTTGATGTTGTGAGGAATGCCGACAACCGCCGCTTCGGCAATTTTCGGATGCGACACCAGCGCAGACTCAATTTCCGCCGTGCCCAGACGGTGGCCGGAGACGTTCAGCACGTCGTCCACGCGTCCGGTGATCCAGTAATAACCGTCTTCATCCCGGCGCGCGCCGTCGCCGCTGAAGTACATGTTTTTGAAGGTCGAGAAGTAGGTCTGCTCGAAGCGCTCATGGTCGCCGAACAGGGTACGCGCCTGGCCAGGCCAGGAATCGACGATCACCAGGTTGCCCTCGGTAGCGCCTTCCTGCGGATTGCCTTCGTTGTCCACCAGCGCAGGCTGCACGCCGAAGAACGGACGGGTGGCCGAACCGGCTTTCAGCTGCGTGGCACCCGGCATCGGGGTGATCATGAAGCCGCCGGTTTCGGTCTGCCACCAGGTATCCATCACCGGACACTTCTCGTTGCCGATCTTCTTCCAGTACCACTCCCAGGCTTCGGGGTTGATCGGCTCGCCCACGGAGCCGAGGATACGCAGGGAAGAGCGGTCGGTCCCTTCGATGGCTTTATCTCCTTCTGCCATCAGCGCGCGGATCGCCGTTGGCGCGGTGTAGAGAATGTTGACCTGATGCTTATCAACCACCTGGCACATACGCGCCGGGGTCGGCCAGTTCGGTACGCCTTCAAACATCAGCGTCGTTGCGCCGCAGGCCAGCGGGCCGTACAGCAGGTAGCTATGACCGGTCACCCAGCCCACGTCGGCGGTACACCAGTAGATGTCGCCCGGATGGTAGTCGAAAACGTATTTAAAGGTGGTGGCCGCGTAAACCAGATAGCCGCCGGTGGTATGCAGCACGCCTTTCGGCTTACCGGTGGAGCCGGAGGTATACAGGATAAACAGCGGATCTTCCGCGTTCATCTCTTCAGGCTGATGCTGGTCGCTCGCGTTTTCAATCAGATCGCTCCACCACAGGTCGCGCCCCTCGTGCCAGTCGATTTTGCCGCCCGTGCGTTTGAAGACAATGACGTTGTTGATGGATTTTACGTTCGGGTTTTTCAGCGCTTCATCAACGTTTTTCTTCAGCGGGATACCGCGCCCGGCGCGCACGCCCTCGTCAGCGGTGATCACCAGCTTCGAGTTCGAGTCAACAATGCGCCCGGCAACCGCTTCAGGGGAGAAGCCGCCGAAGATCACGGAGTGGATCGCGCCGATGCGTGCGCAGGCCAGCATAGCCACCGCCGCTTCCGGCACCATTGGCATGTAGATCGCCACCACATCGCCTTTTTTAATGCCCTGGGCCAGCAGCACGTTGGCAAAGCGGCACACGTCGCGATGAAGTTCTTTATACGAGATGTGTTTACTCTGAGAGGCATCGTCGCCTTCCCAGATGATGGCCGTTTCGTTGCCGCGTTCAGCAAGATGGCGGTCCAGGCAGTTCGCCGCCAGGTTCAGCGTGCCGTCTTCATACCATTTAATGGAGACGTTGCCCGGCGCGAAAGAGGTGTTCTTTACCTTCTGATAAGGTTTGATCCAGTCGAGGATGTGGCCCTGCTCACCCCAGAATGCGTCAGGGCTGGAAACGGACTGCTGGTATTTCTCCTGGTATTGCTCCGGGCTTATCAGGCAACGGTCCGCAATGTTTGCGGGAATGTCGTGTTTGTGTATTTGGCTCATGGCTTTTTTTCTCCTTGTAAGATGTTAATAATATGTCGCAAAAACGTTAATAGTAGGGGCTTTACAAGCTTTGTTTAGTATTTGGGCGACAGATCACGCAATGTCTGAAGAGTATGAAAATTGAGCGAATGAAACTTTGAAGGGAAATAATTCACCTGAAGAATTATTCACTTTTTTGAAGTGAAAATATTTTGTATAACAAATGGTTATTTATGCGAATTGCTATAAATTGCCGTCAATGACACTTTTTGCAGTGAAATGCCTTGTTCTTTAAGGCTTGCGCAGCATGCCGTGCAAATGATACTCATACGGCGCGTTAAAAAATCCCATAAACCAACGCAACACAATTCATACCCTTTCAGTATGTCTCCATATTCATGCAGTTTTGATGGTACGGAGATTTCATTGAGGAAGTCAGTTTCTATGAAAAATTTGAAAGTCAGCCTGGCCTGGCAGATCCTGCTGGCCCTTGTGCTGGGCATCTTGCTGGGCAGTTACCTCCATTATCATAGCGACAGCCGCGAGTGGCTGATTGCGAACCTTCTCTCCCCTGCGGGCGATATCTTTATTCATCTGATCAAGATGATTGTTGTGCCGATTGTGATCTCGACGCTGGTGGTCGGTATCGCGGGTGTCGGTGATGCGAAACAGTTAGGCCGCATCGGCGTTAAAACTATTCTCTATTTCGAAGTGATCACCACGGTTGCCATCGTTCTTGGCATCACCCTTGCGAATGTGTTCCAGCCTGGTGCCGGGATCGATATGTCGCAGCTGGCGACGGTGGATATTTCGAAATACCAAAGCACAACCGCCGATGTGCAGAGCCATTCGCATGGGCTGATGGGGACTATTCTGTCGCTGGTGCCGACCAACATTATCGCGTCCATGGCGAAGGGCGAAATGCTGCCGATCATCTTCTTCTCGGTGCTGTTTGGTCTGGGGCTTTCTTCTCTGCCCGCGACGCACCGTGAACCGCTGGTCACCGTGTTCCGATCTATCTCCGAAACCATGTTCAAAGTCACCCATATGGTGATGCGCTATGCGCCGGTCGGGGTATTCGCGCTGATTGCAGTGACCGTGGCGAACTTCGGCTTTGCCTCCCTGTGGCCGCTGGCGAAGCTGGTGATTCTGGTGCACTTCGCGATTCTGTTCTTCGCGCTGGTAGTGCTGGGCATTGTGGCGCGCCTGTGCGGGCTCAGCATCTGGATCCTGATCCGCATCCTGAAGGATGAGCTGATTCTGGCCTACTCCACGGCAAGCTCCGAGAGCGTACTGCCGCGTATCATTGAGAAGATGGAGGCCTACGGTGCGCCGGCGTCCATTACCAGCTTCGTGGTGCCAACGGGTTACTCCTTTAACCTGGATGGTTCGACGCTGTATCAGAGTATTGCGGCAATCTTTATCGCGCAGCTGTACGGCATTGACCTGTCGCTGTGGCAGGAGATCGTGCTGGTTCTGACGCTGATGGTGACTTCAAAAGGCATCGCAGGCGTGCCGGGCGTCTCCTTCGTGGTGCTGCTGGCGACGCTGGGCAGCGTCGGTATTCCGCTGGAAGGCCTGGCGTTTATTGCCGGTGTGGACCGTATCCTCGACATGGCGCGTACTGCGCTGAACGTGGTGGGTAATGCGCTGGCGGTGCTGGTAATCTCCAAGTGGGAACACAAGTTCGACCGTAAAAAAGCGCTGGCGTATGAACGCGAGGTGCTGGGTCGTTTTGATAAAACGGCTGACCAGTAACATTCTAAGCCCGGTGGCGCTGCGCTTACCGGGCCTACGGGTTTTGTAGGCCGGGTAAGGCGAAGCCGCCACCCGGCACGTTACTCCCCGCTCAACGCATCAAACTCTTCACACCCGGTATCAAACCCTTCGGTACAGCTCAGGTTTAACCAGTAAAGCGCTTTCTGTTTATTCGGTGTGATAAAACCTTTCTCACCCTGCCTGAACAGCATTCCTGCCCAGTACTCCGCATAGCCCGTCCGGGACAGAGCCGAACTCCGCTTGAACCACGATGCGGCCTGCACGTCATCCTGAGGAACTTCAACGCCGTTGGCATAGATCAGCCCCAGCAGCTGTTGCGCGTCTACCGCCGAGTCGCTATCGATGTCTTCGGTCGCCGATTGCAGCAGTGCGATGGCCTGCGGGTAGTCGGTTTTGCCCGCCTGCGTGTTCACCAGCACCCGCGCCAGCATGATCGCGCCGCGTTTGCTGCCCGCAATGTTTGCCTGCTGGGCCAGGGCTTTGGCCTGAGCATAGTCGCCCTGCGAAAAGTGGATTTGCGACAGCAGCGCCATGGCGTCGACATCACCGCCTTTTGCCGCTTTTTCCGCCCACAGCGCCGCCTGCGCGCTGTCGCCGGAACTGAACCAGGTATCGGCAAGATAATACTGCGCGCGCGCATCGCCCGCTTCAGCCTGCTTTTTATACTGGCTGCCTATCTCATCGGCATGGGCAAACGCGGTTAAAAATAACAACATCAGAAAAAGGGTTTTCATGGATTCTTATCATCTGGGTACACGCCGCGCAGTATAATCGCGGCGACAGAAGAAAAAAACGGGTGCGTTAAGACCTCAGCATCCCACAAGCCGGGCGGAACACGCGTTCCGCCCGAAGAGGTTAGCCTGCGTTACAGGCTAATTTCGCCGCCACCTCCTGATGTTCACTCATTATTGAAAACTCACATAACTTATCGCGAGTAATAAAGTTAAAGATCACTATCGTCAGGCAAATAATAAAGACGATGCCTAACGCAGTTTTTAATGGCGTCATGCCTTTTACTCCTTGTGTAAAAAAGAATAAGAGGCTACTCTCAACCTGTTGGTAGTTGAGGGAGTAGCCTCGGGTAAATGAAAATTTCCCGGGGCTTCCTACTTTCTGTCCCTCAACAATGCTCAAGACAGAAAGTCTTAAGCACCCGCCGCACATCTTATCCCTCTGAATTAAAATGCAAAGATGTAATTCTTTTTCGCACGAATTACATTATTTCTGCGAGCCGCTTTCCAGAATAACAATTGATATTTTTAATGTGTTAAGCGGAAATAAAAAGGGAGTGAATATCTCACTCCCTTTATTCATCGATTAATTAACGGCATCAACCCATTGCGCTTTCACGCAGGCGGGCTTTCAGCTTGTTATATTCGTCGATCACATACTGTTCCGCAGCGTGTTGATCCGCTATTGGCTCCACGTTTACGGCGCAGTATTTATACTCCGGCGTTTTGGTTATCGGGCTTAAGTTCTCCGTCACCAGCTCGTTACAGGCGCCAATCCACCACTGGTAGGTCATATAGACTGCCCCTTTGTTTGGACGGTCGCTGACCTGCGCGCGGGTAATGATGCGGCCTTTACGCGAGTTCACCCACACCAGCGCTTCATCTTCAATACCGAGACGTTCGGCATCGGCGGTGTTGATCTGCGCGTAGCCCGGTTCATCCGCCAGCGCCGCCAGCGCGGCGCAGTTGCCGGTCATGGAGCGGCAGGAGTAGTGGCCCACTTCACGCACGGTGGAGAGCACCATCGGATACTCGTCGGTGAGCTTATCGATCGGCGCGACCCAGTCGCAGGTGAAGAACTGCGCCAGCCCGTTCGGGGTGTCGAACTTCTCTTTAAAGAGGTATGACGTCCCCTGATCGGATTCTGACTCATCCCGGCACGGCCACTGGATGTAGCCCAGCTCACCCATTTTTTCATAGGTTGCCCCATAAAAGTCCGGACACAGATGCCGCAACTCGTCCCAGATCTCCTGGGTGTTGTTGTAGTGCATCGGGTAGCCCATGCGGGTGGCGATTTCGCTGATGATCTGCCAGTCCGTTTTCAGATCCCACTTCGGCTCGACGGCCTTGAAGAAGCGCTGGAAGCCGCGGTCTGCTGCCGTATAGACACCTTCATGCTCGCCCCAGGAGGTCGACGGCAGAATCACATCCGCCGCTGCCGCGGTTTTGGTCATAAAGATATCCTGAACAATCACCAGCTCCAGATCCTCAAAGCCTTTGCGCACCGCGGACAGTTCGGCGTCGGTCTGGAGCGGATCTTCACCCATGATGTAGGCCGCACGTACTTCACCGTGCGCCGCGCGGTGCGGCAGCTCGCTGATGCGGTATCCGGTGTGTGCCGGCAGACTTTCCACGCCCCAGGCCTTCGCAAACTTCTCGCGGTTTTCCGGGAACTTCACGTACTGGTAGCCCGGATAGGTGTCCGGCAGCGCGCCCATATCACACGCACCCTGCACGTTATTCTGACCACGCACCGGGTTCACGCCCACATGCGCTTTACCCAGATTGCCGGTCAGCATGGCGAGGCTGGTGAGCGAGCGCACGGTTTCCACACCCTGGTAGAACTGGGTCACGCCCATGCCCCACAGGATGGCGGCGGTTTTCGCTCCGGCGTACATCCGCGCCGCCTGGCGGATCTCCTGCGCGCTGACGCCGGTTATCGCCTCTACTGACTCCGGCGTATAGCCTTCGACAATCTTGCGATACTCTTCAAACCCTTCCGTACGGCTCGCGACAAACGCCTGGTCGTAGAGGTTCTCCTCAATAATGACATGCCCCATCGCATTCAACAGCGCGATGTTCGAGCCGTTTTTCAGTGCGATGTGCATATCCGCAATGCGCGCGGTTTCAATTTTACGCGGATCGCAGACGATGATTTTCGCCCCGTTCTGTTTGGCGCGAATAACGTGATTCGCGACGATAGGGTGAGAATCCGCCGGGTTATAGCCGAAGATGAACACCAGATCGGTGTTATCTATCTCATTGATGGCATTACTCATTGCGCCGTTACCGACCGACTGGTGCAGACCTGCAACCGATGGGCCGTGTCAGACGCGAGCGCAGCAGTCGACGTTATTGGTACCAATAACGGCGCGCGCGAATTTTTGCATTACATAGTTAGTTTCGTTACCCGTCCCGCGTGAGGAGCCGGTGGTCTGAATCGCATCCGGGCCATACTTGGCCTTGATGGCGCTGAGGCGCGTGGCGACGTAATCCAGCGCTTCATTCCAGGAGACGGCTTCCAGCTTGCCGCCGCGCTCGCGGCGGATCATAGGGGTTTTCAGGCGCGGCGTGAGGATTTGGGTATCGTTAATAAAATCCCAGCCGTAGTACCCTTTCAGGCACAGCGTGCCCTGATTGGTTTTACCCTGCGCCGCTTCCGCCCGAACGATTTTGCCGTTATCGACCACCAGGTGGATCTTGCAACCTGAGGCACAATAAGGGCAAACCGTGACGACTTTTTTCATCACTTTGCTCCAGTTAAACAGTTCTTACCTGCCCAATATGCAGCTTCTATGCCATGTTTTTACTATGGGTATTTCCTGACTTTACGACCCTTTGCGGGGCGAAACCCTGACGAAAAACAGCCAATCGTCAAAATTGACGTGTCGAAAGGGCAGGGGATGTGACATGGATTGAATTTCCGTCACGTAAAAAACAATTCGGCTGGAGCCAGCGGCAGAATGGTTCAGACTTAACATAATTCCCTGACGGAAGCATGCGATGAAACCGGCGATTCTGGTGGTTGATGATGATGTCGCAGTCTGCGAACTGCTACAGGATGTGCTCAGCGAGCACGTCTTTACCGTGCTGACGTGTCACACCGGTCAGGACGCGGTGAACCGTGTCCAGCAGGACCCTGGCATTGCGCTGGTTCTGCTGGACATGATGCTGCCGGATATCAACGGATTACAGGTTTTGCTGCAACTGCAAAAGCAGCGACCATCGCTACCGGTGGTGATGCTGACGGGGCTGGGAAGTGAATCAGATGTGGTCGTCGGGCTGGAAATGGGCGCCGATGATTACATCGGAAAACCGTTCAATCCGCGCGTGGTGGTCGCCCGCGTTAAGGCGGTGCTGCGTCGAACCGGCGCGCTGGACGCGGAGCCTGCCGCGCCGCGCGTTGAAGGTATTACCTTTAACGGCTGGACGCTGGACACCACCCGCTGCGAGCTGAGCGATCCGCAGCGTAATACCGTGCCGTTAACCCAGGGCGAATACGGCCTGCTGCTGGCATTAACGCAAAACGCCCGCCGGGTACTGAGTCGTGAACAGCTGCTGGAGCTGACCCACAGCGAAAGCGCCGAGGTCTTTGACCGCACTATCGACGTGTTGATCATGCGGCTACGGCGAAAAATTGAGGTCAATCCGCACCAGCCTTTGCTGATCAAAACCATTCGCGGTCTGGGCTATGTTTTTGCCACGGACGTTTCCCATCATGAGAAAGCCGCCTGACCGTTCTCCTGAATAAACGCCTGAAGCTCGGCCAGCGTTTTCGCGCCGTCAATCGCATTGGCCGCCAGCAGGCTGGCCCGCGCGCAGGCGTGCGCCAGATAAATACTCTCGGTAAGCGACAGCGATTCATGGCAACCGTATAAAAAGCCTGCGCAAAACGCGTCGCCCGCACCGACGCTGCCGATAATCTCCTCCTGCGTCAGCTTCCACGACGGAACCCATTGCCCTTTTTCACCCGGCGCTTCACCCCATGCCCCTTCCGGACAGTGGATCACCACCCGCTGCCGCACGCCTGCCGCCAGCAGCTGTGCGGCAGCGTCGGCGATATGGACCATGTTCAGCGCACCATGACCGTCGCGGATCTCAAGCCCGCTAAACTCACCGGCTTCCAGCTCGTTAATCACCAGATAATCAAGATGACGCAGGGCAGGGAGCACCAGCGGCTGATAGCGCGGATCGCCCTTGCGGGAGACCAGATCGAGCGAGGTTTCATACCCCTGATCGCGCATCTGTACCAGTAACCGCGCGCTGCGGGTGCCAAACTCCTCGTCCGGCATGTCCAGGCTGTCGAGCAGCAGCAGATAGCCGAGATGGAAGATCTTCAGCGATCCGTCTAAACGATCGAAGGCGGGAAGATCCAGCAGGCGGTTGGCGCCCGGCGAGTGGAAAAAGGTGCGCTGTCCGCTGGGGTCGGTCATCACCTGCGACATCGACGTTGGGGCGAACGTCGTGCGCTGCACGCGCTGGCGATTGACGTGATACTGGTCGAGCATCGCCAGAATATAGTCTCCGTCGCTGTCTTCCCCAATCAGCCCCACCGCCTGTAACGGCAGGCCGACGTGCATTTTCGCCAGCGTCAGCAGAACGTTGAGCGGCGCACCGCCGGTTGAGCGTTCGCTGTGGGTGATTTCCGCCAGCCAGCCGCGCTCCGGCCACTGTACGATCTGGTGGACGTGATCCACCAGCATGTTGCCTGCGGCGATAATCCCTTTGCGTTCCATTATGCCTGCCCCGCGCTGCCGAAGATGCGCATCTGCTCCGCGACCGTATCGGTAATGGCCTCTTCAATGCCCAGCAGCAGTTCGGCAAACTCATCGTACAGCGGCTGGCGGTTCGCCATGCGCTGCTCAACGGCGGCGAGCGCGGCCTGCGACATGCCGGTATAAAAATTGATTTTATGAATGCCCAGCTCGATAGCGCGGCGGAAGTCGGCATCGCTAATCCCGGAGCCGCCGTGTAAAACCAGCGGCAGCCCCGTCTGCTGGCGAATGGCGTCCAGGCGCGGGAAATCGAGTTTCGGCTCGCCTTTGTATTTGCCGTGCGCGTTGCCGATAGCAACCGCCAGCGCGTCAATGCCGGTTGAATCGACAAATTCGCGCGCCAGCTGCGGGTCGGTAAAGAACGCTTCGTCCGCGTGCCCGTAAAGCGCGCCGCCTTCGTCACCACCGACCGCACCCAGCTCCGCCTCCACCGAGACGCCCACCGCGTGGCACATCTTCACCACTTCCCGCGTCTGGCGAATGTTTTCCTCGTAGCTTAGCGTTGAGCCGTCGAACATAACCGAGCTGAATCCTAAGCGCAGGGCGCGTACGACGGCTTCAAAATGCAGCCCATGGTCGAGGTTAAGCACCACGGGAATATCGTGACGGGCGGCTTCGAACTTCACCGCTTCAACAAGCGACTCCAGAGACACGTACTTAAAATGCACTTCGGCGATGTTGATGATAAACGGCGAGCGTTCCTGCTTCGCGGCGGCAAACAGCGCGCGCAGAAAATGGGAGTCGAGAACGTTGAACGCGCCCAGGGCGTAGCGGTGTTCTCTGGCGTGTGCCAGACCGTCGGCAAGAGAAATCAATGGCATCATTCACTCCTTATATCCGAAACAGGTTGTACTCGTTGCACAGCACCAGCACCGCCGGTTCGTCTTCTTCGATGGTGTTGTAGCGATCGATGGGCTGTAAAAAGTGGTTGTCGTGTTCATCGTCATTGACCGACGACACTTCGCCCACCAGCACGTCGCCAAAGCCGCGTTCACCCCAGAAACTGTGGTACAGGCCGGGCGTCAGGCAGATGCTTTCCCCAGGCGTGAGGCGCAGCTGGCTGCCGGGCGCGTGCGTCTGCCGACAGCCGTCTATCGTGACGATCACGTCGGTGTTTTCGGTCTCCTCATGCGCCCCCGCATTCCATAACTCAATAATCAGATTCCCGCCGCCGCGGTTGATGATGTCCTCCCGCTTGCGCCAGTGGAAATGCATCGGCGTCACCTGGCCGTCGCGCACGTGCATGATTTTTTCGGCATAGCACTTTTCATAAGGCACGCCGTTGGGGGAGCCGTTGCGCAGGGTAAACAGCGTCAGCCCCTGTGCGGCAAAGTGGTTGTCGCCAAACGCCGTCACGTCCCAGCCGAGCCTGAGGTCGAACACCTCCTGCCAGGCGGCCTGGTCAAGCTGCTGCCATTTTGTTGGCGGAAAGCTGGCAAACGGCGGGAGATGCACGTCGTGCATGGAGAAGAACTGCCGCGTGTGGCCGAGGATTTCATTGATGTCGGAGCGTTTCATGGGGACTCCTTGAGTTTTATGCCACCCCCTCACCCCGGCCCTCTCCCTCAAGGGAGAGGGGGAGTAAGTTCCCTCTCCCCGTGGGAGAGGGTTAGGGTGAGGGCATCAGGCCGCACCGGGTTTACTTAACCGTCCACCCCTTATACGTGCCGACGTTCTTTTTATCGATCATCGTCACCGGGATCAGCACAGGCTCTTTCGGCGCAGGTTTGCCCTGGAGAATGTCATAGCCAATCTCCACCGCCTTCGCCGCCATCACCTGCGGATCCTGCGCCGGTGTCGCCACAAACAGGGAGTTTTCGCGCTTCAGGGCTTCTTCACCGTCCGGGCTGCCATCCACGCCAACGATAAAGAACTCATTACGTTGAGCCTGTTTCGCCGCCAGATCGGCGCCGATCGCCGTCGGATCGTTAATTGCGAATACGCCGTCGATCTTCGGATTGGCCGCCAGCAGGGAGGTCATGACCTCCAGTCCGCCTTCGCGGCTGCCTTTGGCGTTCTGATTATCCGAGAGCACTTTGATATCCGGGTGGCGCCTGAACTCGGTCTGGCAGCCCTCCACGCGGTTTTGTACCGCAGAAACCGGCGGCCCGTTGATGATCACCACGTTGCCTTGACCTTTCAGGCGGTCGGTTATGTACTTACAGGCCATCTCCCCCGCCTGGGTGTTATCGGAGGTGATGGTCGCATCAGCCCCTTCCGCCGCCACGTCAACCGCCACGACCACGATCCCCGCCTCTTTCGCACGCTTCACCGCCGGGCCGATCCCTTTGGAATCCGCGGCGTTGAGGATGATCATGTCCACTTTCGCCGCAATGAAGTTATCGATCTGCGACACCTGCTGGCCCAGATCGTACCCGCTGGAGACCAGCGTCACCTTGACGTTATCTCCCGCCAGCTTGCGCGCTTCCAGCTCGGCACCTTTGGTGATCTGCACGAAGAACGGGTTAGCCAGGTCGCCCACCGTCACGCCGATGGACTTCAGATCTTTTGCCTGCGCAAACGGGGTTGCGGCCAGCAGCGCGCCAGCACAGAGCGCGGTCACTAAGGGCTTCAATCTCATGCTGTATTCCTCACGTAGGGTATTGTTGTTATGCACTTTGATGGTGTCGGGTACGGTATTTGTCGATCAGCACCGCTATGATGATCACCGCCCCTTTGATCACCAGCTGCCAGAAGTAGGAGACGCCCATCAGCGTCATGCCGTTGTTGAGGGTGGCGATGATCAATGCACCGACCAGCGTGCCGGTGATCGTGCCGATCCCGCCGACGAAGCTGGTTCCGCCGAGGATCACCGCCGCAATCGCATCCAGCTCGTACCCCGTGCCGAGGTTGCCGTTGGCGCTGTAGAGGCGCGAGGCGCTCATCACGCCGCCTAATCCCGAGAGCAGGCCGCTCATGCCGTAGACAAACAGCAGCACCAGCCAGACCTTGATGCCGGTTAAGCGTGCCGCCTGCATATTGCCGCCGACCGCATAGATGTGAACGCCGAGGGTTGTGCGACGCAGGATGAACCAGCACACCACAATCACCGCCAGGGCGATCACCACCAGCCACGGAATCGGGCCGAGGTAGTTGTTGCCGATCCACTCGAAGTTAATGTTGGAGTTAATGACCGTCGTGCCGTCCGCCAGCAGATACGCCGCGCCGCGCAGTGCCGTATAGGTGCCGAGGGTGACGATGAACGGCGGCAGCCCGGCAAAGGCCACCAGCGCGCCGTTGAACAGCCCCAGCACCATACCGAGCATCAGCGCCGCCGGAATGGAGAGCATCGCAAATTCCGGGATAAGCGAGACCACCATCGCCGCTACCGCCGTAGTGCCCAGAATCGAGCCCACAGAGAGGTCAATCCCGCCGGTCAGGATGATGAAGGTCATCCCCGCCGCCAGCACGATGTTGATCGACGCCTGCCGGGTAATATTCAGCAGGTTGCTCTCGGTGAAAAAGTTCGGGGCGATAAAGCCAAATACCGCCACAATCAGGATTAAAATTGGCAAAATGCCGATCGTTTGCATCAGATCGCTCATCAGCATTTTTTTGGCGGAGGCGGATTTCGCCACCTGCTGCGGATGGGTTGGAGTTGTCATAATTACACCGCCTGATGATGTGTGTCGTTCACGCCGGTTGCCAGCGTCATAATGTTTTCCTGAGAGATGTCGCGTCCGTGGAGTTCACCCGCGATGCTGCCTTCCCGCATCACGTACACCCGGTCGCTCATGCCCACCACTTCCGGCAGCTCGCTGGAGATCATCAGAATCGCCACCCCTTTGCGCGCCATCTGGTTCATGATGCGGTAGATCTCGCTTTTCGCGCCGACGTCCACCCCGCGCGTGGGCTCGTCCAGAATCAGAATGCGCGGGCCAATCGCCACCCAGCGGGAGATCAGCAGCTTTTGCTGGTTGCCGCCGGAGAGCCCGCCCGCGCGCACCTGAGAATGCGGCACGCGGATATTGAGCAGGGCGATGGCGTCATCGGAAATAGACTGCGCTTTTTTGCGGTTCAGCCAGCCGAAGGTGGCGTCGCGCTCCAGCGTCGCCATGGTGATGTTCTCCTGCGCCGCCAGCTCCAGAAACAGCCCCTGCTCCTTGCGGTTCTCGGTAAGAAAACCGATGCCGTTTTCAATGGCCGCGCGCGGGGAGTGGATCACCACCGGTTCGCCGTCGACCTCGATCATGCCGCCGGTGGCTTTGCGCACGCCGAAGATCAGCTGCGCCAGCTCGGAGCGACCGGCCCCGACCAGCCCCGCCAGCCCGACGATTTCACCGGAGCGAACCTGCAAACTGCACGGCAGCACTTTTTTGCCATCTGTCAGGTGGTGCACGTTCAGACGCGGGCTGCCGAGCGGAATATCGCGCTCTTTGTTGAACAGGTCGCTTAACGGACGGCCCACCATCATGCGCACCAGCTCGGAGGCATTCAGCTTGTCGCGCGTCAGGCTGCCGACGTACTGCCCGTCGCGCAGGACGCTGACGCGATCGGAAAGCTCATACACTTCCGCCATGCGGTGGCTGATGTAGATAATCGCCATCCCTTCATCGCGCAGGCGCAAAATCAGTTCGAACAGACGGTGGGTTTCGCGCGAGGAGAGGGCGGCGGTGGGTTCATCCATCACCAGAATACGGCTGTTGCGGTGCAGCGCACGGGCGATCTCCACCTGCTGTTGCTCGGCGATGGTCAGCTTCATGACCAGGTCGGTGGCACTGAACTGCGCGCCCAGACGGTCAATGACCGCCTGCGCCTGGGCTGCCATCTCTTTGCGCTGGACCAGCCCGCCGCGCGACAGCTCGCTGCCGAGAAAAATGTTTTCCGCCACGGTCAGGTTAGGAGCAAGCTGCATCTCCTGATAAATCAGGGTAATGCCTGCGGCCAGCGCATCCTTCGGACCTTTGATGTGAAACGGCTGACCGTCGATGAGGATGTCGCCGCTGCTGGCGGTATATGCGCCTGCGAGGATCTTCATCAGCGTGCTTTTTCCGGCGCCGTTTTCCCCCATCAGCGCGTGGATCTCTCCGGGGAAAACCGTCAAATCCACACCTTTGAGCGCGTGGAAATTGCCAAACGTCTTGGCAATGTGGCGCATCTCTAAAACCGGGGTTCTGCTCATGGCGGATCTCCTGTGAATGTCGATATCTGCACTTCATCACAGGTGCGTAAATGCAAAATGTCAGAAGCTGTTCATATTTGTCATAGTTATGAATAGCGAATCGCCATCACATTTTCCTTTTCCCTCTCCCTGTGGGAGAGGGCCAGGGTGAGGGCACCAAACCGCAGAGGAGCCCAAACCCCATGTCTTCACGCCCCCCGTTCTTCACCAGCGCCCGCGGTCGCCTGCTGATATTTAACCTGCTGGTGGTGGCGGTAACGCTGATGGTCAGCGGCGTGGCGGTGCTCGGCTTTCGTCATGCCAGCCAGATCCAGGAGCAGGTGCAGCAGCAAACGCTGGATGATATGACTGGCAGCATGAACCTCGCGCGTGATACCGCGAATGTGGCGACGGCGGCGGTGCGGCTGTCGCAGGTAGTCGGTGCGCTGGAGTACAAAGGCGAAGCTGAACGGCTGAAACAGACGCAGATGGCGCTGCGCCACTCGCTGGAGCAGCTTGCCGATGCGCCGCTGGCGCAGCAGGAGCCGGCGCTGGTGGCGCGTATTATCCGCAGGAGCAATGAGTTACAGCAGAGCGTGACGGGAATGCTGGAGCGCGGGCAAAAACGGCATCTGGAGCGTAACGCGCTGCTCAGCGCGCTGTATCAAAGCCAAAGCTACCTGCGTCATTTGCAGGATATCAACCGCCGTTACGCGAGCAATGTGCCAGACGCCCGGCAGCTTGCAGAGATGGACAGGCTGATCGTTGCCGCCATTGATACCCCTTCACCGCGCGCCACGGTGCAGCAGCTGGATGCAGTAACCGCGATGTTACCCGCGAGCGCCCTGCAACCGGTGGTCAACCTGGTGCTCCCGGATTTTAATGATGAGCTGCGCAAGCTCGCGCCACTGTCGAAGCAGCTGGAAGAGAGCGATCTGTCCATCAGCTGGTACATGTTCCACATCAAGGCGCTGGTGGCGATATTAAACCGCGACATTAATCAGTACGTTGAACAGGTGGCGCAGGCCTCCCGGCTGCGTACCGCCCAAAGCCACCAGGAGCTGCGCTCCATCAGCGTGTTTATCAGCGTCTTCGCGGTGCTGGCGCTGATCATCACCGGCTGCGCCTGCTGGTATATTTACCGCAATCTGGGCTCCAACCTGACGGCTATCTCAAGGGCAATGTCGCGCCTCGCTCACGGCGAGCAGGATGTGTCGGTGCCCGCGCTACAGCGGCGTGATGAGCTGGGGGAACTGGCGCGCGCGTTTAACGTTTTTGCCCGCAATACCGCTTCGCTGGAGCACACCACGCGGCTGCTGAAGGAGAAGACCTCGCAGATGGAGGTTGACCGCATCGAACGTCAGGGGCTGGAGGAGGCGCTGCTGCACAGCCAGAAAATGAAGGCGGTTGGGCAACTGACGGGCGGGCTGGCGCATGATTTTAATAACCTGCTGGCGGTGATTATCGGCAGTCTGGAGCTGACCGATTCAGCGTCACCGGACGCGCCGCGCATCACTCGTGCGCTCAAAGCCGCGGAACGCGGGGCCATGCTCACCCAGCGTCTGCTGGCCTTCTCGCGCAAGCAATCCCTGCAACCCCATGCGGTAGAGATGAAGCCGCTGCTGGAGAACCTGAGCGAGCTGATGCGGCACTCGCTTCCCGCCACGCTGACGCTGGATATTGAAGCGCAAACCCCGGCCTGGCCCGCATGGATTGACGTCAGCCAGCTGGAAAACGCCATTATCAACCTGGTGATGAACGCCCGTGATGCAATGGAGGGGCAAAATGGTGTGATCAAAATCCGCACCTGGAACCAGCGTGTGACCCGCAGCGACGGGCGCAGGCAGGATATGGTCGCGCTGGAGGTGATTGACCACGGCTGCGGGATGTCGCAGGAGGTGAAATCGCAGGTCTTTGAACCGTTCTTCACCACCAAACAGACCGGCAGCGGCAGCGGGTTAGGGCTGTCGATGGTGTACGGCTTTGTGCGTCAGTCCGGGGGACGCGTTGAGATCGAAAGCGCGCCGGGGCAGGGAACCACCGTGCGGCTCCAGCTGCCGCGCTCGACGCTGCCCGCGTTCTCTGATGATGCCGCGCTGGCGACCACGGCCCCGGCAGAGAGTGAGCTGCTTGTGCTGGTCCTGGAAGATGAGGCGGGCGTGCGGCAGACCCTGTGCGAGCAATTGCACCAGCTTGGCTACCTGACGCTTGAAGCCGAAAACGGCGAGCAGGCGCTGAACATGCTGGACGCATCACCGGATATCGGCATGTTTATCAGCGACCTGATGTTGCCGGGCGGCCTGAGTGGTGCGGAGGTGATCGGCCATGTACGCAGCCACTATCCGCAGTTGCCGGTGCTGCTGATCAGCGGGCAGGATTTGCGCCCGGCGCATAACCCGCAGCTGCCGGACGTTCAGTTACTGCGAAAACCGTTCACCCGCGCACAGCTGGCGCAGGCGCTGCGCAAGGTGATGGCAGGAACCGGCAGCGAGCCAGGGTAGCGGCCCCCTGAGCGCCGTTAAAAGACGACGACGAGGCAGGGATAAATTTCACGGACTCATGCGGCAGCGGGCGGCGCAAATGCTGCTTTATCCCGACAATCAGCGCTTCGCGCGGAAAGCCAGGCATATCCATTACGCCGCCACCGAGGATCACCGCATCCGGATCGAACAGATTTACACTGGTGGCAATGGCGCGGGCTGCATGATTCAGGAGTTGTTGTACGAAGGGGTCATCGGGTACGGCTGAAAAGATATCTCCCATCGCATACTCGCGGGGCTGCTGTTCGTACCACTGTTTCAATGCGATACCGGAACAAACTGTTTCCAGACAGCCCGGGTTGCCACAACCACAGTGCCGCGTCATATCCCCCTGTGGAATATGCCCGAGCTCGCCCGCTACGCCGTGCGCGCCCGTCCATGGAGCACCGTTTAGCCAGATGGCAAATCCCATGCCGGTGCCAAGATAGGCCGCCAGAACCTCTTGCTGCTGGAGATTGTGTTGCACCACGTCAAACGAAAGCTGAAGGTTAACGTCGCGGGAAAATTCGACCGGGCAGCCTAGCGCATCTTCAAGTTTTCCCGCCAGATCGCGGAGCTCATTCGCCTGCAAAGGCAGATTTGGCGTCGAAATAATGGTGCGTTTGTCTTTGCCGACCAGTGCCGGAAAGCCCATGACCAGACCGCGACAGTGAACCTGTAAATGACGCAGCTGAGCCGTGATCATTTCCGTCACGCCGCACACCACACCAGAGCGGATAACCTCCGCGGTGCGCTGTTTTTCACAATGCAACACCGCACCGTCGGCCGTTTGCAGGCAAAAACGGATATGAGTGGCCCCCATATCCACTCCGGCGACGACATCAGGCTGTTTTTGCATGAGGAACAACCTCGTTTCGTGCCGACAGGATCTGCCCGGCCATAAGCTGCCATGCATCCCCGATATTCTCTGCATGGTTGAACAGACCAGACGTTCCGACGATAAAGACATCTGCGCCGGCGGCCATCAGTTTTTTATAGGTGGCCTGATTGCATGAGCCATCGATCTCAATCTCATAGCTCAGCCCTTCGCGTTCGCGCCAGGCTTTCAGCTCGGCAATTTTCTCCAGCATTTCCGGAATGAACGGCTGCCCGGCAAAGCCTGGATCGACGGTCATCACGGTGATTTTGTCCGCCTTATGAATATAGTATTTCATCGCCTCAACCGGGGTTTCCGGGTTGAGGATGAGTCCCACCTTCATACCGTGACGACGGATCTCTTCAATCAGGCGGAAAGCCTGACCGTTGATGGTCTCCGGGTGCAGTGTGATGAAGTCTGCTCCGGCCTGCGCCAGCTGGCTTATGTAGTCCTGCGGGCGAGTCACCATCAGGTGACAGTCCAGTGGTTTGGTGGCGAGCTTCTTCACCTGGCCGACAAAGAACGGAGACAGCGTCAGATTAGGCACAAAGTGGCCGTCCATGATGTCGATATGGAAGTAGTCCGCGTGCTGGTCAATAAATTCGATCTGTTCTTTGAATTTCAGCAGATCCATACACATCAGGGAGGGTGAAATTTTCATAGTGATTTCCTTACTTACTGATCAATCTGTCGAGGGCAACAGCGGCGATAATCAACCCGCCCATTACCACCAGCTGGTAGTAGGTTTGTACCTGTAAGATATTGAGTCCGTTATTGATGGTGCCGATGATGAGACCACCAATCACGACCGAGAAGATGCGGCCTTTACCGCCGAAGAAGCTGGTTCCGCCGATGATGGCGCTGGCGATGGCGTATGTTTCAAATCCCATCCCGGCCAGCGGCTCCGCTGCGCCCAGACGCGCGGTCGACACCACGCCCGCCAGCCCGGCGCATACGCCAGAAATAATGAACACCACCAGAATATGAAACTTCACGTCGATGCCGGAGTAGAACGCCGAGTTTTTGTTACCGCCCAGGGCGTAGATATTGCGCCCCAGCCGCATACGGGTGGTGAGGAACCAGAGGATCACCGCGACGATCAGCGAGAAGATGACCGGTACGGGTATCCCGAGGACGCTGGCAGCGAAGAAGTTTACAAAATCGAACGAGAAGCCATAGACGGAGTTAGCATCGGAAATCACCAGCGTGATGCCGCGAAAAATGGCGTTAGTACCGAGAGTGATAATGAACGGATGTAGCCCGGTCCAGTTGACCAGACAGCCATTGATCGCCCCCAGCGCGCCGCCGACCAGTACGCCGCCAATCAGTGCTGCAAAAAACGGGTCGACACCAGCCAGCATCAGTTTGGCAGTCACCATGCCGGAGAGTGCCAGAATGGCTCCGACGGACAGATCAATACCCGCGACAAGGATGGCAAAGAATTCGCCCATCCCGATCAGCACCGTTACCGAGCTCTGGACAAAAATCTGCGTGATGTTGTTGGTGGTGAGGAAGTACTCCGATGACAGCGTGCCAAAGATGGCGACTATAATCGCGAGGATAAAAAAGGTACCGTACTTGTCCCAGAACAGCGCGAAGTTAAATGGCTTTTTCTCCGCCATATCGCCTTTCACTCTTGTGGTAATGCCCATGCCATGATCTCCTCTTCGCTCATGTCGTCGCGATTGGTCAGGATTTGCGTCAGCCGCCCTTCGCAGAACACGGCGATGCGGTCGCAGACGGCGATAATTTCAGGTAATTCAGACGACACCATCAGGATGACCTTGCCTTCGTCAGCCAGCTGGCGCATCACCTTGTAGATTTCGGCCTTTGCGCCGACGTCGATGCCTCGCGTGGGTTCATCAAAAATGATGACGTCCGGATTGCAACACAGCCATTTAGAAATCAGCACCTTTTGCTGATTGCCGCCGGAGAGTTCGGTGATGTTTTGCTCTACGCTATGGCACTTCAACGCCAGCAACTGGCGCTGTGCTTCGGCGGTCTTGCGTTCTTCATGCTCGCGAAAGAGCCCCATGGCCCCTTTATAGCCACCGTTTTTCAGGCTCTGGCTGACGGCCATGTTTTGGGCGATAGAGAAATTAGGGAAAAAGCCATTTTCGCGGCGGCTTTCGGTGATGTAGGCCATCCCTTTTTTCAACGCATCCAGAGGCGAACGCGGGGAGATGGTTTTGCCGTTGAGGCGAATTTCACCGCTCGCGCGTTTATCCACGCCGAAGAGACAGTCCATCAGTTCGGTACGTCCCGAGCCGACCAGACCCGCAAAACCCAGTATTTCGCCGCGGTTCACGCTGAACGAAATATCTCGCACTTTTTTCTTGTCCCGGCTGGTGACGTTGTTCACCTCAAACACCGTGTCGCGTTCGATGTTGCCGGTGCTCTCTTTCATGGCGTTAAAGCGGTTTTGCAGTTCGCGGCCGACCATCAGGCGCACAATGTCGTCGTTTGAAACGTCACTCACCAGGCCACTGCATACGCTGGAACCGTCTTTCATTACCGTGTAGCGGTCGCAGATGCGGCGGATTTCCGCGAGCTTATGCGAGATATAGACAATGGCGGTGCCTTCTTTACGCAGCTGATTCATGATCAAGAAAAGATAATCCACCTCTTTATTGGTTAATGAAGATGTGGGTTCATCCATAATGATCACTTTGGCATCGAGCATTAAGGTTTTCGCAATTTCCAGCATCTGTTTATGGCTGATGGATAAATTCGCTACTTTTTCATCTAAATCGACTTTTAATCCGACGCGTAAGAGCATCATCGCACCGCGAATGCGCATCTCTTTCCAGTCAATAATCCTGATGCCACAAACCTTTTTAGTCAGGTGACGGCCTATATATAGATTTTCCAGCACGGTTAATTCATCAATAACGCTGAGTTCCTGATATATAATGCCGATGCCCAGTTGTGCTGCCAGTTTATGATCCAATTTGTCGTAATTCTTTTCATTAATAATAATGGAGCCTTTGGTCGGCTCATGAATTCCCGACAATACTTTCATTAAGGTTGATTTACCGGCACCATTCTCCCCTAATAACGCGTGGATCTCATGAGGGTATATAGTTAAATCAACCGATTTTAATGCGTGAACCGGACCAAAGGATTTGCCGATCCCCGCCATCGAGATATATGGCGTGACCATGTTTATTTCCTTCTCTGTTCACCCTCTCCCTGTGGGAGAGGGCCGGAGTGAGGGCATCAAGCCGCACAGTTCTGCGTTATTTTGTCACCAGAATCGAATCCACCAACTTGAATTCAGGCGTTTTTTCCAGCGGGATGACTTTCCCGGTTTTCGCGGCATCCACCATTAATTTCAGGCCGGTCGCCCCGATGTCCGCCGGGTTTTGTGCGACGGTTGCCGTCATCTGACCGGCTTCGACCATCTTACGCGCCTCTGGAATACCATCGGTGCCGACCACCAGCACTTTGCCAATTTTACCGGCGTTTGCCACCGCCTGCGCCACGCCCATCGCCATGGTATCGTTCGCGCAGTAGAAGGCTTTCAGATTCGGGTTTCGTTGCAGCACGTTGGTTGCCACATCCAGAGCTTTAATGCGATCCCAGTCAGCGGGCTGGCTGGCAACCAGCTTAATTTGGTTTGCTTTTTTGAAGGCTTCTGTTGCGCCATTGCGGCGCGCCTCGCCCGATGCGTTACCGGCTTTACCCTCAATGATTGCGACTTCGCCCCCCTCCGCACCAAGTTTATTGATAATAAAATCGGCCCCTTTTGCGCCGACGGCCACGTTGTCCGTTGTGACAAACCCCTCTACATTGCCACCTGCTTTTTTCAGGTTATCCATATCGATTTTTTCATCGAGATTCACCAGATAGAGACCTTTCTGCCAGGCGCGCGCGACGGGCATGACCAGATTCACGGAGGAGAGTGGGGCAAAAGCGATACCCTTGTATTTTTTATTACTCAGATCTTCGAACAGCTGTAGCTGGGACTGAAAATCCCCTTCTGACGGCGAGGCAAAAATATCAACGCTTACTCCCAGGGTTTTGGCTTCATCTTCAATCCCTTTCTTCATATCCACCCAGAATGGATTGGAGAGCGTTTTTAATACCACCGCATATTCCGCAGCAGCAAACGCGCTGGTGGATAACATTAAGCCCATAGCGGCGCCGCTGAAATATTTCAGATATTTATTCATAGCAGTGTTCTCAATGTAGGGTATGTTGTTGTTAATCCCGCCTGAGCAGGATTAACCTTTTAATTTACTTCAGTGCGCCAGGAGAGAAGAAATCCACAATAGCGCCGGTTTTTTGCATATTAAGTGTGGCCTGTTCGATATTTTGTTGTGCAACGGAAACAAATAACGCATCTAATAATGTAAGCTGTAATATACGCGCGGAGGCGTTGCGCCCTAATAACGGGGTCTCTGGTGCTGGCGAACAAATAATATAATCAGCAAGTTTAGCAATCGGCGAATGGTAGCTATGGGTAATACAGATAATTTTGGCGCCGTTCTTTTTTGCTAACTCAACTGCTGCTTTCACATCACTGGTGCGGCCGGAATGGGAGACCACCAGTACCACATCCCCTTCCTTCAGCAGCGATGCCGACATCATCATAATGTGCGCGTCCTGATACGACTGGCAGCGCACGCCGATGCGTAGAAACTTATGCTGGATGTCGGCGCAAATAGCGTTAGAACCACCCACACCGTACAGATCGCGCTGGTTGGCCTGGGCGAAGAAACGTGCCGCGCGGTGAATTTCATCCACGTTCACTATCGACTGGCCTTCCATAATGGTGCGCAGCGTAATATTGAACACTTTGTTAACCACATCCTGTGGTGCTTCATCAAAAGCGAGTTCCGCAGGTAATACTTGTTCGGATTGCGAGAAGTAGTCGACCAGCGCCGCACGCAGGTTACGGAAACCGCTAAAGCCGAGCAGTTTGGCCACTTTCACGATCATCGCTTCCGACACCATCAGCGTTTCGGCAACGTCTTTAATCGCAGGCGCGCCGCTCAGGTTACCCGGCTGGAGCAGCCAGTCGACGATACGGCTTTCGTTGTCGGTCATGCCTTCCTGCTTCATGCGCAGGTACGGTGCAAGGCCAATGCCGTTAGGCAGCTCTTTTTTAAATTCTGACTGACTCATCGCTCTCTTTTGTCCTTAAAAATGAAGACGACACTATATCACCACACTCTGGCATGAAAATATGCTGGTAACTTCACAATGTTTAAAAATTCATAAAGTTTTATTGTCTGTGAAGTTTTGATGGGCGATTGCTTTATTATTCCCTTGAAAATCAATAATATAATTATGACACGTTAACGGATTTTAATGCATGCCGTAAGAAATATACCGTCATGAGAGAGTTGAAATGTCAAAGTCATGGGTGTAGAACACGCGCAGAACTCGATGGTTTTGAGGTTTTATTGCACAACTGACCGGTCTTAAATCACAACTCCATCGAGTTCGTAAAGTTAACCCACGATGAGGTTTATTATGAAAAAGATTGCATTTGGCTGCGATCACGTAGGTTTTATGCTGAAAGAGGATATTCTGGCCCATCTGCGCGCGCGTGGCATCGACGTGGTGGATAAAGGCACCTGTTCCCCGGAGCGTACTGACTACCCGTATTATGCCAGCGCGGTTGCACAGGCTATTATCGATAAGGAGGTGGATGGCGGCATCCTGATCTGCGGAACGGGGGTAGGGATCTCCATTACGGCCAATAAGTTCCCGGGCATCCGCGCAGTGGTCTGTAGCGAACCTTATTCAGCTCAGCTTTCAAGGCAGCATAACAACACGAATGTGCTGGCATTTGGTTCGCGCGTGGTCGGACTGGAGCTGGCAAAAATGATCGTCGATGCCTGGCTAAATGCACCGTTTGAAGGGGGACGACATCAGGCGCGAGTCGATGCGATAGGGGCGATTGAACAGGCCAGGAATTGAGATTCCTCCGCTACCCCGGTTCCCTGCCATTCATTACCGTAAGGCCAGTTCACCTGCGAGTCTGGCCTTATGAAACGTTACTCTACCGCTCTGTTATTGGGTCTGCTGACTTTAACCAGCCAACTGGCGCATGCCGATGTGATTGATGATGCCATTGGCAATATTCAGCAGGCGATCAACGACGCCTATAACCCCGGCAGCAGCCGTAATGATGACGACGACGATCGTTACGATCGCAGCCGTCAAACCGACAGCCGCCAGTACGACGATCGTCGTCGACAGTTAGAAGATCGACGCCAGCGTTTAGACGAGCGTCAGCGGCAGCTGGATGACGATCGGCGTCGGTTAGAAGAGGATGAGCGCCGGTTAGAGGATGATTACGATCGGTGGTAACGCCGGTATTGCAACGCACAGGCCGGGTAAGGCGCAGCCGCCACCCGGCAAAACCTAATCCAGTACCAGCACCATCCCGTCATACCCCGCTTCAATGCCGGACGGCAGCGGGTTATTCATCATCCACACGTCAAACTGATGGCTGATATGCGTCAGGATCACCTGCGGACAGCCAATCACCCCGTTCAGCGCAATCACCGTATTCAAATCACAATGGTTGCGCGGCGTTTCCGGGCGCGGTTCATGGCTACAGTCGATAATCATCGCCTGCGGCTGATTGTTTAGCAGAAACGTCACCGTTTTATCCGGTAGCCCGGCGGTATCAGAAAGCCACGCCACGCGGCTGTGGGCGGACTCCAGCAGATAGCCAAACGTGAGTTTTGAATGGTTGAGCGGCAGCGGCGTGACCCGCAAGCCCTGAAGTTCAAACATCACAAACGGCTCCACCGTGTGGCTGAAATCGAGAAGGCCCGGATGCTTGAACAGGTCGTCACAGCCTGCGTCGTCCGGCGGACCGTAAACCGGAATGGTCGCTCCCACGCCCCAGCGCAGAGGAAAAAGCCCCTGAACGTGATCCATATGATAATGGGTAAGCAAAATCTGCCTGAAACTCCCCGCGGGCCAGTCGTCCATCAGGTGTGGAATACCCGCGTCCAGCAAGGTGACCGATTCGTTGAATTTCACCGCCGCGCTACAGGGGCGACGGCGATAATTTTCCTGTAAACGCGCCCGTCGGCACGCCGCGCAGTCGCAGCCAAACACCGGCACCAGCTGCGCCCCTCCGGTTCCTGTCAGCGTGATCGTCAGACTCATAACGCACCTCTACAGCGGTTTGGTGAAGCGGAAATGGCTTTGCGTATATCCTTCACGAACATAAAAACGGTGCGCGTCCACGCGCTTCACGCTGGTGGAAAGCTCGGTCAGCTCGGCGCCTGCCTGTCGCGCGACGTCCTCTGCCCAGGCCAGCAGCTGGCTGCCCACTTTTAATCCGCGCGCCTGCGGCATCACCACCAGCTCCTGGATCTCGCCGATCCAGCGGGCGTGATGCAGGTGAAACTGCATATGCAGGCCGATCATACCGATGATCTGCCCGTCCAGCTCGGCCAGCTGGTAACGCATATTGTGATCCTGCAAGTTGGCCAGATACCCGGCGTGAAACGTCTGATGATCGAACTCGGCCTGCTTAAGTTCGCAGATCAGCGCGTAAACGATCGGCGCATCGTCGGCGGTGGCGGGGCGAAGCTGGCAGTCAGGCATGCTGTTTCTCCTTCTGGCGAATAAGCGATAGCAAGGTCTCGACTGACTGTAGCAAACTTCCGTCGTTATTGAGGAGATGGCAACCCGACGGGGTGTAGCGCGCCGCCCGTTCCAGCCGCTGGTCGATCTCGCGCGCGTTTTCGCGCCCCCGCTTTTGCAGCCGGCTACGCAGAACGTCCGGGGAAACCTGCAAACAGACCGGGAGCAGCGCCGCTTCGTACCGGGCGCGAGCCTGCGGGAGATGCGCCCGCGAGCCGTTAACCAGCACGTCGAACCCCGCATGCAGCCAGAGGTCAATCTCAATACCGACGCCATAGTAGTAACCGTTGGCATGCCAGCTCAGCGCCAGCAGGTTTTGTCCGGCGCGGGTAAAAAACTCCTGCTCGCTCAGGGCGATATGGTTCTCGCTTCCGGCGTTGGCATCGCGCGTGATATAGCGGTGCGCCACCAGCAGCTGTGAATGTTCCCGCTGCCGTAACGCCGACAGCAGGCTGTCCTTCCCGGAGCCGGACGGGCCCATTAACCAGATGAGTCTTCCCATCAGAATACCCTTTTTCCCTGACGCCAGACGTGGTCGATATGAATGTGCTCGCCCTTACGGTGGGCGAGCACCAGATCGGCCCGTTTCCCCTCGGCAATTTCACCGCGATCGTGAAGATTAAGCGCGCTGGCCGGGTTTTTCGTCACCAGGCGAATCGCCTGTGGCAGCGTGAAGCTGTTGTTCTCGTCGTCCGCGACGCGGAAGGCCGCGTCCAGCAGGCTGGCGGGGTAATAGTCAGAGGAGAGGATATCCAGCAGGCCGAGCGAGGCGAGCCTGCTTGCCGCCACGTTGCCGGAGTGCGATCCGCCGCGCACGATATTTGGCGCGCCCATCAGGACGTTCATGCCGTGCTTACGCGATGCCTCTGCCGCTTCAAACGTGGTGGGAAATTCAGCTATCACGCTGCCAAGCTGGTGGGATTCGCGCACGTGATCGTGCGTGGCGTCGTCATGGCTGGCCAGGGCAATATTCCGGTCCCGGCACATCGCGGCAATGGAGAGGCGATTCGGCTGCGACCACTGGGCCGCAAGCTGGAGCTGCTCTTCTTCGTAGCGCGCCATCTCCGCGTCGTTGAGCGAATATTTGCCCTGATAGTATTCGCGATACTTTTCAATGTTGGCGAACTGGCGCTGCCCCGGCGAGTGATCCATCAGGGAAACCAGCGAGACCGGCTCGCGGCCCACCAGCTTCTCAAACAGCGGCAGGGTGGTGTGGTGCGGCAGCTCGCAGCGCAGGTGCAGGCGGTGCTCGGCGCGGTTGAGGCCGCGCTTTTGCGTCTCCTCCACGGCGTTGATCATCTTCTCCAGGTTCTCCAGGCGATCGCCGCCGTCGCGCACGTCGCCAATCGCCACCGCGTCCAGCACCGTGGTGATGCCGCTGGCGACCATCAGCGCGTCGTGGCTGCTCATCGCTGAATGAGCAGGCCAGTCCACCTTTGGGCGCGGGGTGAAGAATTTATCGAGATTATCGGTATGCAGCTCAATCAGCCCCGGCAGCAGCCAGCCGCCTTCGCCGTCCATCGCTTCAGGAGTGCGGCTCCGGGTTTCGGCAAAGGCGCGGATGACACCGTCCCGCACCTCAACCGAGCCGTTCACGACCTCATTTTCCAGCACCAGCCTGACATTATTAATAATCATACGTTTGTCCCCATCGGGTGCAGTCTGTCCGCCACGCGTTGGCGTACGGCGTCGTCGTGGAAGATCCCGACGATCGCCGCGCCGCGCGCTTTGGCCTGTTCGATCAGTTCCATCACCGCTGCGCTGTTCTTACTGTCGAGCGAGGCGGTGGGTTCATCCAGGAGCAAAATCGGGTAATCGACGATAAAGCCGCGGGCGATGTTGACGCGCTGCTGCTCGCCGCCGGAAAAGGTCGACGGGGCGAGGTGCCACAGACGCTCCGGTACGTTGAGGCGCGTCAGCAGGCTGGCGGCTTTAGCGGCGCAGGTTTCGCGCGGCACGCCGAGATCCAGCAGGGGTTGCATGACCACGTCCAGGGCGGAGATCCGCGGGATCACTCGCAGGAACTGGCTGACCCAGCCGATCGTCGAGCGGCGCACTTCCAGCACTTTGCGCGCGGGAGCCTGAACCAGATCGACCCATTCATTGTTATGGCGAATATGAATATGGCCTTCGTCCGGCAGGTAGTTGGCATACAGGGAGCGCAGCAGGGTGGATTTTCCGCTGCCGGAATGGCCATGCAGCACCACGCATTCGCCGTTGCTGACCTCTAACGAGGCATTTTGCAGTACCGGCAGGCGGACGCCGTTTTGCTGGTGGAGCACAAAGGTTTTACTGACATTTTCAACGTGGATCATTTTGGCCTCGCGATTCGTTTTGCCGGGTGGCGGCTTCGCCTTACCCGGCCTACAAGGTGCGGTGTTCGTAGGCCGGGTAAGCGCAGCGCCACCCGGCAACCGCGCCCTCAGTTCTGCAATACGGACGACACCAGCAGCTGGGTATACGGATGATGGGGATCGTCGAGCACGCGGTCGGTTAACCCACTTTCCACCACCTGACCCTGCTTCATCACCAGCAAGCGGTCCGCCAGCAGGCGCGCGACGCCTAAATCGTGGGTGACAATCACCACCGCCAGGTTTAGCTCCACCACCAGGCCGCGCAGCAGGTCGAGCAGGCGAGCCTGCACAGAGACGTCCAGCCCGCCGGTCGGTTCATCCATAAACACCAGCTTCGGATGGGTGACGAGATTGCGGGCAATCTGTAAACGCTGCTGCATGCCGCCGGAGAAGGTGGTCGGCAGGTCGTCGATGCGCGAGGCGGGAATTTCAACCTCTTCCAGCCAGTGCTGCGCCGTGGCGCGGATGTTGCCGTAGTGGCGCGCGCCGGTGGCCATCAGCCGTTCGCCGATGTTGCCCCCCGCCGACACCTGGCGGCGCAGGCCATCCATCGGGTGCTGGTGCACCACGCCCCACTCGGTGCGCAGCAGGCGGCGGCGATCGGCTTCACTCATGCCATACAGCGACACGCCCTCATACAAAATGTCGCCATTCTGCGGCGTCAGGCGCGCGGAGATGGACTTCAGCAGGGTGGTTTTACCGGAGCCGGACTCGCCGACAATGCCCAGCACTTCGCCCGGCCACAGCTCAAACGACACGTCGCTAAAGCCTTTGCCCGGCGCATAAAGGTGAGTCAGGTTATTAACCGAAAGCAGCGGTTTCATTGGCTGTTCGCCTCGCTCTGTTGGCGGCAGTAATCGGTGTCGGAGCAGACAAACATCCGTTTGCCCGTGTCGTCCAGCACCACTTCATCCAGATAGCTATGCTTCGAACCGCAGATGGCGCACGGCTCGTCCCACTCCTGCACCGTAAACGGGTGATCGTCAAAATCCAGGCTCTCCACACGGGTGTACGGCGGTACGGCGTAGATGCGTTTTTCACGTCCGGCGCCAAAAAGTTGCAGGGCGGGCATCATGTCCATCTTCGGGTTATCGAATTTCGGGATCGGCGACGGGTCCATCACGTAGCGGCCGTTCACCTTCACCGGGTAGGCGTAGGTGGTGGCGATATGGCCGAAGCGGGCGATGTCCTCATACAGTTTGACCTGCATGATCCCGTACTCTTCCAGGGCGTGCATGGTGCGGGTTTCGGTTTCCCGCGGCTCAATAAAACGCAGCGGCTCCGGGATCGGCACCTGGAAAATCAAAATCTGATCTTCAGTCAGCGGGGTCTCCGGAATGCGGTGACGGGTCTGGATCAGCGTCGCGTCTTCGGTTTTTTCGGTAGTATTAACGCCCGTTACGCGCTTAAAGAAGTTGCGGATCGACACGGCGTTGGTGGTGTCGTCTGCCCCCTGGTCAATGACCTTAAGCACGTCCGCTTCGCCGATCACGCTGGCGGTGATCTGAATACCGCCGGTGCCCCAGCCGTAGGGCATTGGCATTTCGCGGCCGCCGAATGGCACCTGGTAGCCGGGGATCGCCACTGCCTTCAGGATGGCGCGGCGGATCATGCGTTTAGTTTGTTCGTCCAGATAGGCAAAGTTGTAGCCGCTTAAGTTAGCCATTGGCGCGCTCCCGTTGCAGGCGTTTCAGCAGTTCCAGTTCGGCCTGGAAATCGACGTAGTGCGGCAGCTTGAGGTGCGAGACAAAGCCGGCGGCCTCAACGTTATCCGCGTGGGCCAGCACGAACTCTTCGTCCTGTGCCGGGCCTGCAATATGCTCGCCGTAGTCCGGCGCCTGGAGCGCACGGTCAACCAGCGCCATCGCCATCGCCTTGCGCTCGCTCAGGCCATACACCAGCCCGTAGCCGCGGGTAAAGTGCGGATCTTCATTCTCTGGCGCGACAAAACCGTTGACCATTTCGCACTCGGTCATCAGCAGTTCGCCGATGTTCACCGCAAAACCCAGCTCTTCCGGCACGATTTCAATGTCGATATAACCGCTGCGGATCTCTGCCGCGAACGGGTGGTTGCGCCCGTAGCCGCGCTGCGTGGAGTAGGCCAGCGCCAGCAGATACCCTTCGTCACCGCGCATCAGCTGTTGCAGGCGGGACGAGCGCGAACAGGGATAGACCGGCGGCGTGCGGGTGATGTCATCCGGTGTGCTGCCGGTGTCCTCTTCCGCCTTCGCCAGCCCCTGGTTTGCCAGCAGGCTAAAGACGTGCGGGGAGGCGTCTTGTTCAGCGTCAGAGACGCTGAGCTGCGGTGTTTCACCGTTCGCCAGCAGAGTGAAGTCCAGCAGGCGATGGGTGTAGTCGTAGGTCGGACCAAGCAGCTGGCCGCCAGGAATATCTTTGTACACCGCAGAAATACGGCGCTCTAATCGCATTTCCGCCGTATTCACCGGCTCGCTAACCGCCAGCTTCGCAAGCGTAGTGCGGTAAGCGCGCAGCAGGAAGATGGCTTCCACGTTATCGCCGCTGGCCTGTTTCAGCGCCAGCGCCGCCAGTTCGCGGTCCGCGATGCCGCCTTCGGTCATCACGCGGTCGACGGCCAGGTTTAACTGCTGTTCAATCTGGGCGACGCTCAGCTCGGGAAGGGCGTCATCCCCCCGGCGTCTGTGCGCCTGCAAGGCATGGGCGGCGGCGATCGCCTTCTCGCCCCCTTTGACGGCAACGTACATCAGCACACCTCCACGTGAGTGGTTCTCGGGATCGCCAGCAGGCGCTCGCCGCAGGTCAGGATCAGGTCGATACCGAGCGGGAACGGATGCGGGCGCTCGGTCAGCTCATGAATGATG
The DNA here is from genome assembly GCF_049236825.1 of Enterobacter cloacae complex sp. SHL001. Classification (NCBI taxonomy): domain Bacteria; kingdom Pseudomonadati; phylum Pseudomonadota; class Gammaproteobacteria; order Enterobacterales; family Enterobacteriaceae; genus Enterobacter; species Enterobacter cloacae complex sp. SHL001. The sequence goes on along the minus strand of NZ_JBMKIP010000010.1, from coordinate 13,609 downwards.
CACTCCGGCAGCTGGGGGGCGACCATCCGCTCATCGGCAATCCCTGCACCCGTCAGGCGCAGCATGCGGCCACCGCTCAGGCTGGAGACCTGCAAAATCAGCGTAGCGCTGGTTTCTGGTGCGACGGCGCTGCCTTCGCTCAGGGCGTTAAGCTGTTCGTGGCTGATTTGCTCGTCGGCCACGGCGAAGACCGCCTGCTGGGGCTGCTCGACCAGCGGCGCGTTGGTGTGAAAGCGCAGGTTCTGGCTGGCGATATCGTTCAGCAATGCGCCTGACAGCCATACCGGGGTGTCGTTGTCCGCCAGCGTCAGCAGCACGCTGGTCGAGGCGAGGTTCAGCGGCAGCCAGCCCTGGGAGAGCTGGTGCAGCGAGACAATGACGCCCGGCTCGCTCATTGCTTTCAGCAGGCGACGGAAACTCTGTTGGGCATCCTGGACGGCCAGGGTAAAAGCAGGTTGAAGCGTCATGCGTTGTCTCCGCGAACGAGCGTAAAGAAGTCGACCCGGCTGGTATTCACTTCGGCCTGACGCGCGGCAAGGCGTGCGGCGCGGTCGGCTTCCAGCGGGGCAATAAGGGTTTCCATTAACGTCTGAAAATGCGGCTGTTCCTGTAAAAGCGCGTCGATCGCTGCGCAGCGCTCGGCGTGCGTTTTGTCGCGCCCAAGTACGTAGCCGTAGCCCAGCGTGCCGCTTTTCAGGCGGATCACCGCGCGGGTGAGGGTGGCATCGCCGGCGAAGAAGCGCTCGCCGGTGCCGCCCATGCGTGCCTGGATCTGCACCAGGCCGATCTCCGGCGCGCGGATCGTGTCGTAGTCCGGCGTCAGGCCGAGCGCGCTCATGCGGGCAGCCAGCGCATCAGGCTGGCTGTGGGCCAGCACGCGCATCCAGCGCTGACGAGTGGAGGTGTCGAAGTGCATTCAGTGCTCCATGGTAAATTCAATCATGTCGGCGCGGGTCAGGCTGACGGAGTATTCCGTTGCGTTGACGTCGCCGTCACGGTGGTTGAGGGTGCGCACGCAGAGCAGCGGGGCCATGTTGGGGATCTCCAGCACCTTGCTCTCTTTCGCCTGCGCGCGGCGGGCGCTGATGCGCGTCTGGGTGCGTTTGAGCGCGATACCCGTCGCGTCCTGAAGAAAATCATGCAGGGAACCGCTGGCGAAATGTTGCAGCACGGGCCAGAGGGTGAGGTCCGCGAAGTAGTGGTCGATCTGACAGACCGCCACGCCGTTCACCCGGCGCAACGTGCGCAGGTGAACGACGTTGTCGCCCTCCTGAATCCCCAGCGCGTCCGCCACGTGGCGGGAGGCGGGGCGCAGGACTGACAGCAGCTTTTCGCTGGTGGGGTGGCTGCCCTGATCGAGCAGGTTCTGGCTAAAACGCGCCTGGGCATTGAGCGGGTAGTCGAACGGACGCATCAGCACCAGCACGCCGACGCCCTGACGGCGCTGGACCCAGCCGCGCTCCACCAGTTGATCGATGGCGCGACGCAGGGTGTGGCGATTCACTTCGTAGCGGTCGGCAAGCTGCTGCTCGGCGGGCAGGTAGTCTCCGCAGCGGTAGTGCGTGCGCAGCTCCACTTCGAGCTTTGCCGCAATCTCTTGCCAGCGGGTGGGGTAACTGGTCGGATGTCTGGATAAGTGCATACAAATCAAAGCCTCGCTTCTCAGATGAAGTGCTTACGCAAACGTTGAGAGAGGAAATCCAGCAGGCTGACGGTGACGATGATGAGCACCATCAGGGCGCAGGTTTGCTGGAACTGGAAACCACGAATGGCTTCCCACAGGGTGACGCCAATGCCGCCTGCGCCCACCATGCCGACCACGGTGGCGGAGCGAACGTTGGACTCGAAGCGGTACAGGGAGTAGGAGATGAGCAGCGGCATCACCTGCGGCAGGACGCCGTACAGGATCTCTTCGATTTTGTTCGCTCCGGTTGCGCGGATGCCTTCCACCGGGCCGGGCTCGATGGCTTCAACCGCTTCGGAGAGCAGCTTGGAGAGCACGCCGGTGGTGTGGATGAACAGCGCCATCACGCCCGCGAACGGACCCAGGCCGACGGCGACCACGAACAGCATCGCAAAGACCATTTCGTTGATGGCGCGGCAGGCGTCCATCAGGCGACGCATCGGCTGGTAAACCCACCACGGCACGATGTTTTCGGCGCTCATCAGGCCAAACGGAATGGAGAGGATCACGGCGAGGGCGGTGCCCCAGACGGCAATTTGCAGGGTGATCGCCATTTCACCGAGGTAGTCCTGCCACTGGCTGAAGTCCGGCGGGAAGAAGTCGGCGGCGAAGGTCGCCATGTTGCCCGAGTCTCTGAAGAGCAGCAGCGGATCCATCTCCGCGCCCTTCCAGGAGATAACGAGCACCGCCAGCAGAACGGCCCAGCTTATGAGCGAGAACCAGCTGCGCTTTGGCGGCGGGAGGGTGATGGTTTGCATGTTGGCTCCTTTGGGTTTAGTCCCCTCTCCCTTGAGGGAGAGGGTTAGGGTGAGGGGGGAATGTGCGTGTTGATGCCCTCACCCCGGCCCTCTCCCACAGGGAGAGGGAGAAAGGCGTTACTGCACCGCTTTATTCACGCTGGTCATGGCACCGAGCGCGGCGGTCAGGCGGTCGAGATCGTCCAGCTGCGCCTGAATTTCCGACACTTTGCTGGTCTTCTCTTCTTCCTTCAGACCCTTGTTATCCTTCACGCCCTGCATCTGCTTGAACAGCGCCAGCTGGCGAATCGGCACCAGCTGCAAATCGCTGGACGCGCGGAACGGCGCCCAGCCCAGACGCGCCAGAACCGCTTTCTCTTCCGGCGTTTTGCCGTAGTTCATAAAGAAGTCGTAGACCTTGTCCTTGGTGCTCTCGGAGAGGTTTTTGCGCCACACGATCGGGTCGCCCGGGATCAGCGGCGATTTCCAGATCACCTTGATTTCCTTGAGCTTGTCCGGCGCGGAGGTCTTCAGCTTGTCGAGGTTTTCAGTGTTGTTGGTGGCGACGTCAACCTGCTTATTCGCCACGGCCAGGGCGTTGGTTTCGTGGCTGGCGTTGACCGTGCGCTTAAAGTCGCTGGCGGAGACGTTGTTTTTCGCGAAGACGTAGTAGCCAGGGACGAGGAAGCCGGAAGTGGAGTTCGGGTCGCCGTTACCAAAGGTCAGCTCTTTGCGTTTGGCGAGCATGTCGTTGAGATTGTTGATCGGGCTGTCTTTGTTAACGATGAGCACGCTCCAGTAGCCCGGGGAGCCGTCTGCCGCAACGGTCTGGGCGAAGACCTGGCCGTTCGCGCGATCTACCGCTTCCATAGCAGAGAGGTTGCCATACCAGGCGATGTCGACTTTGTTGAAGCGCATTCCCTGAATGATGCCCGCGTAGTCCGGGGCGAAGAAGGCGTTTACTTTGATCCCCAGTTTGGTTTCCATATCTTTCAGGAACGGTTCCCACTGCGGCTTCAGGTTTTGCTGTGATTCCGTTGAAATGATGCCAAAGTTCAGCGCTTTTTCCTGTTCCTCAGCGTAAGCAGGGCTTAGCAGGGTGCTGATGCTGAACATGCTGGTGAAGGCCAGCGCGGCAACGGCTTTGTAGTTCATGTCCATTCCTCGTTATGGGGACGTTAAGCAGCCTGCGCGCGCTCTTCGACGCGGTTTACGCTGCGGTAGAGATGATCAAAACGTTCGTTATCAAACTGGTGGCTTGCGCCATCGAAGAACACATGGCCCTGACGCAGGGCGACGATGCGCTCGCAGTAGCGCAGGGCGTAATCCACCTGGTGCAGCGTCACCACCACGGTGATACCGTCGTTCTGATTGATGTCGCGCAGGGTTTCCATCACGATGCGGGCCGATTCCGGGTCCAGCGAGGCGATAGGTTCATCGGCCAGAATGATTTTGGCTTTCTGCATCAGGGCGCGGGCGATGGCGACGCGCTGCTGCTGTCCGCCGGAGAGCGTGGAGACGCGCTGGTGGGCGAAATGCGCCATGCCGACGCGGGTCAGCGCCTGTAAGGCTTCTTGCTTCTGGGATGGGGAGAACCAGCGCAGGCAGGTGCGCCAGAACGGGGTGCTGCCGAGCGCGCCAATCAGCACGTTCTCGAGCACGGTCAGGCGGTTCACCAGGTTGAACTGCTGAAAGATATAGCCCGTCTGAGCGCGGCTTTTGCGAATATCGCTCGCCAGACGCCCCGCATGTTGCACGGTGTTCCCCAACAGTTCGACGCGGCTTTCCGGCGTTTTGTCACAGGTAATCAGGCCGCTCAAGTGACGAAGAAGGGTTGATTTACCTGAACCAGACGGCCCCAACAGCGCCACCATTTCGCCCTGCTGGACGGTCAGATCAACGGCATGCAGCGCCTTGTTGTGATGGAAGGTTTTGCTCAGTTTCTCGACGCGAATGACAGTTTGCATGTGCCGGGCCTCACGATAAATGTGGCCTCATGCTGGCGCATCAATATGACATTCAGGTTAAGTGTTGGTTGCGGGAGTTTGAAGAGTTGAGGGGAGTTTGATGACAGGCGGAGGCAGACTGCCCACCGCCCGAAAATTAGTGCTGCTGCTTAACGACGTTAATCATCCACGGCACGCCGTATTTGTCGGTGACTTTCCCGAATCCGTGCGCCCAGAAAGTCTCCTGCCAGGCCATTTCGACATTGCCGCCATCAGAGAGGTTGTCGAACCAGCGTTTGCCTTCATCCACGTCCTGCGTGTCGAGCACCAGCGTAAATCCGGCGTACTGCGTGCTGCTACCGGGTGGCAGACCATCGCTCATCATGATATCGCTGCCGGCAATGCGGACATTAGAGTGGGCGATGGCGGTATCCGGGAAGTTCATGCCTGACGGACAGCCTTCTTCGCTGTTTTCGTCTTTGGGCATTTCGCCGAAGGTGATTTTGTAGAGGAGTTCTGCGCCGACGGCCTGCTGATAGAAGGCGGTCGCCTCCGCACAGTTGCCGGCGAAAGAGATGTAGGGACTTAACGGCATAATCTTTACCTCACGTAAGAAAAGCCCGTTAAGTGTAGTTCCCGAACGCCCGGTAAGCGAAGCGTCACCGGGCGGGACAATCAGTTCTTTTTCACGAACTCAGATTTCAGTTTCATCGGACCGAAGCCGTCAATTTTGCAGTCGATATTATGATCGCCTTCAACCAGACGGATATTTTTGACTTTAGTGCCGATCTTCAGCATGGAGGAACTGCCTTTTACCTTCAGATCTTTCACAACGGTAACGCTGTCGCCGTCTGCCAGCAGGTTGCCGTTCGCGTCTTTCACGATCAGCGCATCGCTGTCCTGTGCAGGCTCCGCATCGTTCCATTCATGGGCGCATTCCGGGCAAACGAACATGCCATTGTCTTCATAGGTGTATTCAGAATTGCATTTCGGGCAGTGTGGAAGTTGCATGTTGGTATCCTCAAAAGTGTTAACACGCTGGAAAACGCCAGCTAAATGACGGCAGTGTGCCGAAAAAGGCAGCGAGTATAACGCAAATCCCCACTTTTGTCGGTGATATTGTTTTATAAAAATAGCGCATAAATGCGCAAGCGATGACACGAACTGTCAGTGAATTAAGGGAAGCTTAAGCCCTGAACGGCAGAGATCGTAATCATGCTAAATGTATCGAATATTTTATTACAGCAAATTGCTACGCTGTGCCATTTCGGATAAGGTGAAGGAACAAGCCGTTATTTATCTATCCTCTTCTGACGCCATACATCTTTTGGCGCCAGGGAATACCTCTCTTTTTTGGTGGGTAAATAACGATGATATATCCTGATGTTTCCTGAAAATGCGTTTTGTCTATTCACTTTTGGCTTTCTGGCCAGGGGATGTTTTACACGTATTACGAGGGTGGTTTTTAAATTCTCATTATCTTCAGTTAGTTGTATTAAATGAACATGTTTTCCATACGTGATCATATAAGCCTGAAAAGTATAATTAAAACATCGTGGCTTAATAAAAGTAATAAATTTGCGTTAAGGAAAGGCTTTTATCATGCACACACAGACCATATTTGAATTAAGCCAGGAAGCTGAACGATTGTTACAGCTCGCTCTGAACAATCTTGATTCATTAAAATCTATGCCGATTGCAAAGCTGGATAGCACAGCCGCTACGATGAGCGGCGTTAATAACAACGTTTTGCCGTTACATTTTAGCGCACGGGGTGTCGACGCTCAGCAGGCGATGCTGAATAACGAATTACGCAAAATAACCCGCCTCGAAATGGTGCTGGCGATTGTGGGTACCATGAAAGCGGGAAAATCGACCACCATTAATGCGATTGTGGGCACGGAAGTGCTGCCGAACCGCAATCGTCCGATGACGGCACTTCCCACGCTGATCCGCCATACGCCGGGCCAGAAGGAGCCGGTGCTGCATTTTTTGCACGTTTCGCCCATCGATACCCTGATTACCCAGTTGCAGAAAAAACTGTGCGATAAAGATCGCGGCAAGCTGGCGCGGCGTCTGGAAATCGACAAGGACATGAATACGCTGCTGGAGCGCATAGAAAGAGGTGAGGCGTTTGAAAAACATCACCTGGGCGCGGAGCCCATCTTTCATTGTCTGAAAAGCCTGAACGATCTGGTGCGGCTGTCTCAGGCGCTGGGCGTGGAGTTTCCGTTCTCTGAGTATGCCGCGATAGAACATATTCCGGTGATTGAGGTGGAGTTTGTGCATCTCGCCGGTCTGGATGCGCACCTGGGGCAACTGACGCTGCTAGACACGCCGGGGCCGAACGAGGCCGGTCAGCCGCACCTGCAAAAAATGCTCAGCGAGCAGCTGGCGCGCGCCTCCGCCGTGCTGGCGGTGATGGACTATACACAGCTTAAATCTATTTCTGATGCGGAGGTTCGTCAGGCAATTTCGGCTGCCGGCAAATCCGTGCCGCTTTACGCCCTGGTCAACAAATTCGATCAGAAAGATCGTAACAGCGACGATGAAGAGCAGGTGCGGGCGATGATTTCCGGCACGCTGATGAAAGGAAATATTTCTCCGGGGCAAATTTATCCGGTCTCTTCCATGTGGGCCTATCTGGCAAACCGCGCCCGCTATGAGATGAACGTTCATGGGCGCCTTCCCGATCATCAGGATCAGCGTTGGGTACAGGATTTTGCCGAGGCCGCGCTGGGCCGCCGCTGGCGAACGGCCGACCTGGACGATATTGACCATATTCGCCATGCGGCGGATCTGCTGTGGGAGGATTCGCTGTTCGAACAGCCCATCCGCAAACTGATTTACGCGGCTTACGCCAACGCCTCGCTGTTCGCTTTGCGGTCGGCATCGCATAAGCTGCTGAACTATGCGCAAAATGCCAGAGAATACCTGGATTTTCGCCATCAGGGACTGACGGTCGCTTTTGATGAGCTGGAGCTGAATATTGCGCGCCTGGAAGAGGATATGACGATGCTGCGTCAGCGGCAGAGCGTGGTGAGCGATGAGGTCCAGCATGAAGTTGAAGAGGCGCTTAACGCAACGGATGCATTCCTGCTTCGCCAGAAAGGGGAACTTCACCAGGCGCTGGGCGACATTTTTAGCCGCCCGTCTATTCTTGATTTAGCAGGGCGCGAGCCATCCAGTTTGCGTGCAGACGACGCGGATGCGATCCAGCAGCTGGTGCTTGACGATGAAGGGCAGGCGCAGATTGTCCTGAGCAAAATCCGAGCGTCATGCGAGCAGATTATGCTGAATGCGCAGAGCAGAATTGGCCGGGAGCTGGCGTTACGCTTCGATCAGCTGGAGTCTACGCTCGCCCGATCGTTGAATGAGGCGATGCGACCCATCGAGACGCGAATTAAGGAGCAGCTCAGTCATGCCGGATTTCGGGCGCGGATTAGCTTCCCGGCGTTTCAGGCAAACCAGCTTAATTTCAATACGCGCGGCTTATTTAATGATGCCATTGTGCAGGACACCCCTCCCGCCAGTCAGCCAGCAGGGGCAGGCAGCGTACGTAATACCGTCTCGCGCTGGCTCAATAATCCCGGCTGGGGCTGGGAAGAGTATGTCGTGACGCGCACACGCTATGTCATCGACATCGTTCAGCTTCATGGCAAATTTACGCAACATATCGATCAGTTTTGCGATCAAATACGTAAAGCTTTGGCCGCGCAGGTCGATGTCTCTGTTACGGCAGGTATGGCAACGTTCTTTGCAGAGTTTTCGTTGTGCCTGACCGGGTTACAGGAAAGCTTGCGTGATAGCCTTGCCGTGCGGCAGCAGAATGAACATTCAACCCGGGCGCTTAGCCAGTTGTTGAAGCAAAGTATGACTACTGCGGCGTGGATTCAGGAAGATACCCGACTGTTACGCGATGATATTCAAACCTTATTCGCGGCAGAGCAACCATGACAACACAGCTACTGGACGGTCCCGGGCGGACGCTGGAGTGTATTCATCCAAAATTTATGGTCGATTTGGTCCAGGGGGCGGATGCTGCACGTCACTCCCTCCTGGGGCCACAGCAACTGCAATTTCGTGAGCGTTTGACGCAGGAGATCATTACGCAGACCCGGCTGCGGCCGTGGGCAATGGCGGGAATGCTCAACGAAAATGCAGCGCTGCGGCTGGGTCTGGCGGAGAAACTGGCCGGTATGCTCGACCCCGGACACCTTGCGCTGACCCGTATGTCCGACAGGCTGGTAGCCCTGCGCCAGCAGGTGAATCCACGCCTCCCTCAACCGCCCGGATTGTTGCAACAGTACGAGGAGCTCTCCGCACATTTCAACCAGCGTGCCGCCTATAAAGAGAAAGCGCTCGCGCAGCGCGGCCTGACGGTTCAGGCGGGTGAGCACAGCGAGCAAATTTTTACCCGCTGGCGAGCCGGGCAGTATGACGGCTGGTCGCTGGCTGGCCGCTGTTTTATCGTGCTGGAAGAGTTGCGCTGGGGGGCGTTTGGCGATGCCTGTCGTCTGGCGAATAGCGATGTGGCGGCCATGCTGAAAGATAATTTGCGCAGCATGGCCGCAAACTATCTGGCACAGGGAATTAATGCTTCTCCCACCACCCGGCATTTTTACCATCAGTGGCTGACGACGCCCGCTTCTCCCGGTCTGATTGATTATAAAGATATGCTGGGCTGGCTGGGGGACTGGTGTCAGGCGGATAAACATCCGGTGAGCTGGTCAGTGACGCAGAGCTGGCAAACGGTCGCGCTGGGGATGCCGAGACTCTGTTCGGCAAAACGGCTGGTGGATGGCATGGTGGAAGAGATATTTGGTACGTGATTGCCCCCTCTTTTTAAGGAGGGGGCGAAAGGGTTAGTGGTGCATTTCTACCGCTTCAGGTTCTGTTTGGGACTCAGGCACATGCCCAAAGCGTCTGGCATACAGTGCCGTGATGACAGGGACCAGAATTGCCGTCACAATCACGCTGGCGGCAACCAGAGCCGTGGCGGAAGCGGCCACGGGTTCAAAGGCCGGGTTAATCTGGGCGATAATCACCGGGTTGGCTACCGCAGCGCCTGCGGCCGAAGAGGCGGCCACGCCCGCGGTTCCGTTGCCGCCCCCGATGACGCGGTCTGCAATAATCAGTGGAATACCCGTGATGACGATGACGGCAACACCCAGCACAATGCCCAGCAGGCCGGTTTCCAGAATCACGTTCAGGTTGATGGTATTGCCCAACGCGAAGCCGAAGAACGGGATCAGTACCGGGGTGGCTTTGCTGAAGAAATCACGCAGATCGTGATCGAGGTTGCCCAGCGCAAAACCAATCAGGAACGGCAGGATCGCCCCGACAAAATGGTGTGGTTCAAAAGAGGCAAGGCCGGCAGAACCCAGAATCAACATCGTCATCAGCGGACCCGACTCCAGGGACATCAGCACGAACGCGCCCGATTCTTCTTTGGTGCCATATTGATTCATCAGGCTGGCATAGAGACCGCCGTTGGTCATATCCATTGCTGAGACTATGGCCAGAACGGATAATCCGGCGAAGAAGCCGGTCTGAATTCCATTCTCCGGAATGAACATTGCACAGATCATGGCAACAACCCAGGCGACCGCAATTTTAGTAATGACCAGCGTCCCTGATTTACGTAATACCGTACCTGTTGCACGCAAGTTAATTGATGCGCCGATGCAAAAGAACCAGACTGCCAGAATCGGTACCGTTCCGGTAATCATACCTTTTGTAAAACCGCCAAAATAAGCACCGGTATTCGGGGCTAGCGTATTTAATATCGCGCCAAGTACCAGCGGGACCAGCATCATCCCGCCCGGGATGCGTTCTATTGTTGCTTTAATCTTCATCATTAACCCTCACATCTCGTCCGCATGGCTGGCGGAAAGCTCAAAAAATAGATCAACAAATTCAAACGATTGCCTTTTTTGGGGCCAATCGATTCGTTATTTATGCTGTAGAGCGAAATTCAGGTGTTCAGCATTCCTTCATTTGAAAGCTGCTGGGATATCGTGTTCGGATTTATCATGCGATCTTTGGAATTGTGATTCAACGAAAATAAAACGCTGTTTTAGTTATCTTCGTCACATATTGAATGTAAACAGGGTTGCCCACTGTTAATAATTGAATTTTGTGTAAATTCGCTGTGAAGAAATGTGCTTGCATTTTGTTTGGGGAGGAATAATAACGGGCGTTAAGATCTGTTTGATAAGGGGGTTTAGAATGACCTTATTTATCGTGAATTGACAAAAGCTGAAGGCAGCTTACGAACAGGAAAAATATGTGTGAAGTTGATCACATATATAAACGCTGGTAGGGTAAAAAGGTCTTTAACTGCCCAGACAGGCGTCAACAGGTTCGGTTGTATTGAGGTAAAACGTCAATGTAAGTAAACCTGCTACGCTTGAATAAGGAGATTCGCATGGAGCGGGTCTCTGGTTCACAGCTTGCAAAATGCGCTGTGAAACGGACAGGGCTGAGTCTACGAGGAAAGCTATGCTTAGAAGGAAAAAAGTAAAACCCATCACGCTGCGCGATGTCACCATTATTGATGACGCGAAACTGCGCAAAGCGATTACAGCGGCCTCGCTCGGTAATGCGATGGAGTGGTTCGATTTTGGTGTTTACGGCTTTGTGGCCTATGCACTTGGTAAAGTGTTCTTCCCTGGTGCCGATCCCAGCTTGCAGATGATTGCTGCGCTGGGTACGTTCTCCGTTCCCTTCCTGATTCGTCCTCTCGGTGGCCTTTTCTTCGGCATGCTGGGTGATAAATATGGTCGCCAGAAGATCCTGGCTATTACCATTGTCATCATGTCGATAAGTACATTCTGTATCGGCCTTATTCCGTCGTATGCAACTATTGGTATATGGGCGCCGATTCTGCTGTTGATCTGTAAGATGGCGCAGGGCTTCTCCGTTGGTGGCGAATATACCGGCGCATCGATTTTTGTCGCTGAATATTCTCCGGACCGTAAACGTGGCTTTATGGGCAGCTGGCTGGACTTTGGTTCGATTGCCGGTTTTGTCATGGGCGCGGGGGTTGTGGTTCTGATCTCAACTGTAGTGGGTGAAGAGAACTTCCTTGACTGGGGCTGGCGTATTCCGTTCTTCCTGGCGCTGCCGCTGGGCATCATTGGGCTTTATCTGCGTCACGCCCTGGAAGAGACGCCTGCGTTCCAGCAGCACGTTGAAAAGCTGGAGCAGGGTGACCGTGAAGGGTTACAGGATGGCCCGAAAGTGTCGTTCAAGGAGATTGCGACCAAACACTGGCGCAGCCTGCTGACCTGTATTGGTCTGGTGATTTCCACCAACGTGACCTATTACATGCTGTTGACCTACATGCCGAGCTACCTGTCGCATAACCTGCACTACTCGGAAGACCACGGTGTGCTGATTATTATCGCCATCATGGTGGGTATGCTGTTTGTGCAGCCGATTATGGGTCTGCTGAGCGACCGCTTTGGCCGTAAGCCATTCATTATTCTCGGCAGCGTCGCCCTGTTCGCACTGGCAATCCCGGCCTTTATTCTGATTAACAGCAATGTGCTGGGGCTGATTTTCGCCGGTCTGCTGATGCTGGCGGTGATCCTCAACTGCTTCATCGGGGTGATGGCTTCTACGCTGCCGGCAATGTTCCCGACGCATATTCGCTACAGTGCGCTGGCGGCAGCCTTTAATATCTCCGTTCTGATTGCGGGCCTGACGCCGACGCTTGCTGCTTCACTGGTAGAGAGCACGCAGAACCTGATGATGCCTGCTTACTATCTGATGGTCATTGCGGTGATCGGCCTGATTACCGGTATTACCATGAAGGAGACGGCGAATCGTCCGTTGAAAGGGGCAACGCCTGCGGCGTCTGATATTCAGGAAGCGAAAGAGATCCTGCGTGAGCACTACGATAATGTAGAGCAGAAGATTGAAGATATTGACGCAGAGATTGAGGCGCTCCAGACAAAACGCTCTCGCCTTGTCGATCAGCATCCGCGAATTAACGAGTGATAAAAAAACCCGCCGCTGGCGGGTTTTCTTTTATTAGCATCCTGCGGCAATATAGTCGCCGCCGGCGCTGACGGGGATCACCGTCAGGAACAGGATCGTCGCGAACAGCATCAGAACAATCCCTCCGGCAATTTTGACCATCGGCATTACCCAGTTCAGGGACGTGCCGCCGCCAAACCAGGCTACTGTGCGTTCACGCGCGTAACGTACTGCCAGCGACAGCCCCATAATCGACAGCGCCGTGCCCAGCGACATTGTCATCACAGCAGCAATCCCCCAGCTAATAATACCGAGCGCATTCGAGAACATCAGGATCATAATTGCCCCGCTGCACGGGCGTGCGCCAATGGCCAGCACCACGCCCAGACGGGTTTTCCAGTCGCTTTTAGTCAGATCCACCCCTACGCCGTGATGGCCGCAGCCACAGCGTTCATTATGCTGGTGAAGCGGCTTGATGGCGCTAATCGCCATTTTGCGCGGACGCAGGCTGCTGAGCGCCTGATAAATGATAAACGCACCGAAGACGGCAATCAGCACGGCGCTGATTTTCTCGACGTACCAACGGCTGGTGCTGATATCTCCTGACGCGAGGTTCAATCCAACCGCCAGGATAAAGACAAAGACGATCGCGCTGACGCCCTGCATCATGCTACCGATAAACGGTACGACGCGCGCCGCGAGCTGGCTCTCTTTATTGGTGGTGAGATACGTGGTAACGATAAATTTGCCGTGCCCAGGTCCAACGGCATGGAGTACACCATAAAGAAACGCACCGGTTAACAACCATAGCCCACCGCTGTACTGATGATTATTAAGTTGCAGCAGATACATCACCAGATATCGGTGCAGGGTGATCTGGGTGGCGAGGCACCACTGAATAAAAGCATTCCAGTGCGTATGCAGTGCAAAACCTGCCATAAGTAACACCAGCATGGCGAGCCCGGCAGTTGGGATACGCCAGTCACGTTGAAGTCGTTGTGTCGTCATGAGGTTGGCCCGCGAGAGAAATATTTGCCGCTAGTATAGTGTTCAAATCGTTGGATCACACCGGGATCGTCAATAGATTGTGGATAAGTCTGTGCGTAAAAAGGTATAAGGCGGGGTTTTGCTGGGGAATACAGCAGTCAGTCATTTTTTTGCAACTTTTCTGTTGCGGTCGCTCGGGAACTCCCTATAATGCGCCTCCATCGACACGGCGGATGTGAATCACTTCACAGATAACCCGGTCGGTTGAA
>NZ_JBMKIP010000009.1:0-115497 GCF_049236825.1 Enterobacter cloacae complex sp. SHL001 | reverse complement strand
AGGACATTAAGAATCCATGTCACTTTGAGTGCCCACACAGATTGTCTGATAAATTGTTAAAGAGCAGTTGCAACGCGGCTTTCAGCTCATCGTTGCGAGGTCCCGTATATTACGTTTCCCTCATTCAGAGTCAAGCAATTATTTTCACTTTTCTCTGTTGGCGTTCATCTCTGAACCCCGCTGTCCCGGCGGCTTGTAAGCCGTTGTTCCGTGTCAGTGGAGGCGCATTATAGGGAGTTCTCCGACGTTGACAACCCCTCTTTGAAAAAAAACGTTCAACCGTCTCTTTTTTGCTCAAAACCGTGCTACAGCGCCAGTTTTTCGAGCGTTTCGAAGCCATAACGACGTAAAACGGGCAAAAGTTGTTCGGTTTCTTTTGTTATCGCCATACAGAAAGCGATGTTCGCATCCGCTGATTTCGCATCCGGCGCCTCGTGTTCCAGCAGCCAGGCCGTCCGACGCGCAATTGCAGCACCGGAATCCACCAGCCGGGTCCCTTCAGGCAGAACCTTTAACAGCTCTTCCTGTAATAGCGGGAAATGGGTGCAGCCGAGAACAACCGTATCCGGTGGTTCCTGCATCCGCAGCCATGGACGCAGAATACGGCGCAGCTCTTCAAGCGATACCGTCTCGCCGTGCAGTTTTGCTTCCGCCATTTCCACCAGCTCCGCGGAGCCGAGCATGGCGATCTGGCATTCATTGGCAAAGCGCTCTATAAGCTCACGCGTATAAGGACGTTTTACCGTACCGCGCGTAGCCAGCAACCCCACAATGCCGTTCGCCGTCAGACGCGCCGCGGGTTTGATTGCCGGAACAACGCCCACAACCGGGAACGGGAATTTTTCGCGCAGGGCAGGAAGAGAGACCGTGCTTGCCGTATTACAGGCAATGACCGCCAGCGCCAGGGGATAACGCTTTTGTACCGCGGTGACGATTTCAACCACACGCTCAACAATAAAGTCTTCGCTCTTTTCCCCGTACGGGAACGCGACGTTATCGAAGGCGTAGATGTAATGGAGATCCGGCAGGAGCTGCCGAATCTCATCATAGACCGAAAGCCCACCGACGCCGGAATCAAACACCAGCACGGTGGGACGCGGATCAGAAGGTGTAGCTGCCAGACAAGGTGTATTCCCGTCCTGCAGTTTGGTAGCCATAAACTGTCTCGTAATCTTTATCGAACAGGTTGGCTATTTTACCACGAACTGTGAGATGAGAGGTGACAGGATATGAAACCGCGACGTCCCACAGGCTGACGCCGCCCATTTTGACTTTCTCTGACGGATAGGTTCCAAAGTCGGTGTCGTAGCGCGTGCCGAGATAGTGATACGTCAGGCTCCAGTCGAAATCATCGATCTGCGTATCGAGCTGATACTTCACCTGCTGTTTAGCACGACGGTCCAGAAGTTGGTTGGTTGCCGCATTGCGGGCATCCACATAGTCGTAGCCTACAGTATGCGTCAACGGACCCGTATCAAACGACGCTGTTGCTTCCACACCTTTAATGCGTGCTTTGCCGACGTTGTAATATTGCTGAAGGTTATTGTTGAAGTCGATGAGATTATCAACGTCATTACGATAGCCGGATACGCGCCAGCTCACGCCTGCCGTCAGGCCTTCAAACGCCCCTTCCCACTGCTTGCTCTCTTCAGGATCAAGATGGGTATTGCCGTAGAAGCCATAGAGCTGACCCAGATTCGGCGCTTTATAGGCCGTACCATAAGAGGCTATGAAGCGGTAACCGTCAACGAACTCCCAGGCTGCGCTACTTTGCCAGGTACCATGGCGACCAAACTGAGAGTTGTCATCGCTGCGGGCTGCCGCCTCCAGAGTGAAATCGCCAAACTGCTGCAACCCGGTCAGGTAGACGCCGGTGTTACGCAGGTCATAGGCGTTGGTGACGTAGTTGGTACCCGGCTCGGTGCTCTGTTTCTGCCAGTCAACGCCCGCGCCGATATTGCCATGCCCCACGTCAACAGAGTTGGTCCACTGAACATTGTACTGTTTGATTTCATCCAGGGTAGCCGTGGAGTCATAGCGTCCAAGGTGCGGATCGTAATTGTAGTCTTTGCTGTGACTGTAGCTGGAGAGCAACTGTGAATGGAAAATATCCCGGCTAAACCGTAATCCGGCATCCCAGGTCTGGCTATAGAGCTGGCGGGTATCGACCAGTACATCAGGGGTAAATGAACTGTAATAGCCGTCATAGGCGGTACGGTTGCTGTAACCATAGCCGCGTACGAAACCACTCCATTGCTCAGAGAAAGCATGCTCCAGTGCGCCATAGAGCGTTTTATTCATAAAGCCGTCGCGATCGGTCTGGGCAAGGCCACCGTTATTACCGTCAGCAACGACGTCAAAACCTTTTGTGTAGGTGTAATCCCCTGCCAGCGTAACGCGCGTACTGTCACCCAACGTTTGCTGGGTGCTGCCACCATAATTCTGGAAGCCGTGTGTCCCAACGCCAGCATTCAGCGTTGTGCCATCCTTCGCACGCGTAGTGATAATGTTGACTACGCCACCAATCGCATCCGAGCCGTACACCGCCGAACGCGGTCCACGAATGTATTCGATGCGCTGCACCAGGGAGATCGGAAACTGGCTGAGATCGGACGACCCCGTGACGCCCGCCTGGTTAAGGCGTATCCCATCGACGAGAATCAGGACATGGCTGGAGTTCGTACCGCGTATAAAGAGAGAAGAGAGCTGCCCCATCCCGCCATTTTGCGCGGTATCTACGCCGGGCAGGCGACGCATGACATCCAGAACCGTGGTGGATTGCCAGCGGTCGATATCGGCCCGCGTCACGACAGAAGTCGCAGCCAGAACAGATTTTTCAGGTTGTTCGAAACGGTTTGCTGTCACCACCAACGAGTCGGCGCTTTCCTGCGCCCAGCCCGAAAATGCCGTGACGGAAAACGCCGTCAACAGCGATACTTTTTTAATCATTGTTAAAGCATCCACAATATAAGAAGGATGCCGCAGGCCTCATCGATAGCACGCGATGATGAAACCAAATGCGACGTGATCCCGGCAGGTCTTCGGGCTGGGTGGCGTTATACGGATGAAGACTTCCCATTTTCACAGTGTCTACAACTCTCATCCCGCCAGTCTTTACCGCTGCGCGTCAGCTCCAGATTTGCACTGGATTCCCTTTTCACTCTCAGGAGACCGGAAACAGAATGCTACAATTAGACACGTATAGATGTCCAGATAGCTATTAGCCATTAAATCTGGACATCCACTGCACAATCCCTACAATCCCCGCGTAATTCTTTATCACTCAGGACGCATCATGACCCCCGAACACCTCCCGACAGAACAGTACGACGCACAGCTGGCAGAAAAAGTTGTCCGCCTGCAAAGTATGATGACGCCTTTCAACGCGCCGGTTCCCGAGGTGTTTCGTTCTCCGGTCAGCCACTACCGTATGCGCGCTGAGTTCCGCATCTGGCACGATGGCGATGACCTGTACCACATCATTTTCGATCAGCAGACGAAATCCCGCATTCGCGTAGACAGTTTTCCGGCGGCGAGTGAGCTCATCAACCAGCTGATGACGCTAATGATCGACGGTGTACGCAATAATCCGGTGCTGCGCAACAAGCTGTTCCAGATTGACTACCTGACCACCCAAAGCAATCAGGCCATTGTTTCTCTGCTCTATCACAAAGCGCTGACCGACGAGTGGCGCGAGCAGGCAGAAGCCCTGCGCGATGCGCTGCGCGCGCAGAACATCAACGTGCACCTGATTGGCCGCGCGACCAAAACCAAAATCATGCTGGACCAGGATTACATCGACGAGCGTCTGCCGGTAGCAGGTAAAGAGATGGTTTACCGTCAGGTAGAGAACAGCTTCACCCAGCCGAACGCCGCCATGAACGTGCAGATGCTTGAGTGGGCGCTGAAGGCGACAGAAGGGTCTAAGGGCGATCTGCTGGAGCTCTACTGCGGTAACGGCAACTTCTCGCTGGCGCTGGCGCGTAATTTCGAGCGCGTGCTGGCGACGGAAATCGCCAAACCGTCGGTGGCCGCCGCGCAGTACAACATCGCCGCTAACCATATTGATAACGTACAAATTATTCGTATGGCGGCAGAAGAATTTACCCAGGCGATGAACGGCGTACGCGAGTTTAACCGCCTGCAAGGGATTGATTTGAAGAGCTACCAGTGTGAGACAATTTTTGTCGATCCGCCGCGCAGTGGCCTGGACAGCGAAACCGAGAAGATGGTGCAGGCGTACCCGCGTATTTTGTACATCTCCTGTAACCCGGAGACGCTGTGCAAGAATCTGGAAACATTAAGCCAGACGCACAAGGTTGAACGTCTGGCGCTGTTCGATCAGTTCCCGTATACGCACCATATGGAGTGCGGCGTTTTACTTACCGCACGGTGATCTGTAGGCCGGATAAGCGTAGCGCCATCCGGCATTTTTTGGCAGATGGCGCTTCGCTTACCTGCCCTACAAATAATTCATTACTCCGGTAACTGGCTCTTGCGGCTACGCATGCGCGAGCCAATCCAGAACACCAGCGCCACAGACAGTACCGCAGGCAGGAAGTTAGAGCCAATATCCGGATACTCCGCGCGCACGACGGTGCTGTACAACAGTACACCCAGAATAAAACAGGCTGCGGCCAGTCCCGGTAACCCAACTGGCATGGTGCGGTTCAGATAACGTTGATGCAGGCAGTACACCGTCAGCACCAGCGCGATAATCGGGAAAATCGAGAACGGTACAATTGAGCTAAAAACCGCCGCAAACGTACCATTAATGGATAAGCCAGCGATCAATGCCAGCAACAGCGTTCCTTTATCCTGACCTGACTGTTTCATTACTCACCTTCACTCATCGTTTTGATGTGCCAACTTCTCTTGTTCACGGCGATACCAGTAGTACGCACCTTTAGAAATCATCCGCAGCTGCAATACCAGTCGCTCTTCGAGTTGCTTACGTTGTTCAATGCTGACATCCAGCGCTTCGGCACCCGCGCTGAAAACAATCGTCACCATCGCCTCGGCCTGTGCTTCAGTAAACGCACGCGGCATATGGTTTTCGAGTTCAAGATAGTCGGCAAGTTCCGCGATGAAATGCTGAATTTCACGCGCGACGGCGGCACGAAACGCGGCTGACGTTCCGGAACGCTCACGCAACAGCAGGCGAAACGCGTTAGGGTTATTGCCGATAAATTCCATAAATGTCGACACGGAGGTGCGGATCACGCTGCCGCCTTTGGCGATACGCTGACGCGCCTGACGCATAAGCTGGCGCAGCATCAAACCGCTCTCGTCGACCATGGTCAAGCCCAGTTCATCCACATCACGGAAATGACGATAGAAGGACGTTGGCGCAATCCCGGCCTCGCGCGCCACTTCACGCAGGCTCAAACTGGCAAAACTCCGCTCAGCACTCAGTTGACTGAATGCGGCTTCCACCAGCGAACGCCGGGTTTTCTCTTTTTGTTGTGCTCTTACGCCCATCACGATAGTTGAATCCTTCCAAAGGCCCGTTGGCACTATACCAGAGAATAAAATTAATCTGTTTACCTGGCTTTGTGAATGATTGTTTACGGGCGGTTTGTGCTCCACTGCCCGAAAAAAGCACAACGATAATTGGGTTACCCTGGCAATGATGTTATGATTCTGTTGCTTTTATGTATAAGAACAGGTAAGCCTTGCCATGCCACATTCCTACGATTACGACGCAATAGTTATTGGTTCCGGCCCCGGCGGCGAAGGTGCTGCTATGGGTCTGGTAAAACAGGGAGCCAGAGTAGCGGTTATTGAGCGCTACCATAACGTCGGCGGCGGTTGCACCCACTGGGGCACCATCCCTTCGAAAGCCCTCCGCCACGCCGTTAGCCGCATTATCGAATTTAACCAGAACCCTCTTTACAGCGACCACTCCCGACTTCTTCGCTCCTCCTTTGCCGATATCCTGAATCACGCAGACACGGTCATTAACCAGCAGACGCGCATGCGTCAGGGTTTCTATGAGCGCAACCACTGTGAAATTCTGCAAGGGAACGCGCATTTTGTGGATGAACACACCCTGGCGCTGGAGTGCCACGACGGTTCGGTTGAGACGCTCACCGCTGAAAAATTTGTGATCGCCTGCGGCTCCCGTCCTTACCATCCGGCAGATGTGGATTTCTCGCACCCGCGCATTTACGACAGCGACTCCATCCTCAGCCTGCACCACGAACCACGCCATGTGATCATCTACGGCGCGGGCGTGATTGGCTGCGAATATGCGTCGATTTTCCGGGGAATGGAGGTCAAAGTTGATCTGATCAACACCCGCGACCGGCTGCTGGCGTTCCTCGATCAGGAGATGTCAGATTCCCTCTCCTACCACTTCTGGAACAGCGGCGTGGTGATTCGCCACAACGAAGAGTACGAGAAAATCGAAGGCTGCGACGACGGTGTGATCATGCACCTGAAATCCGGTAAGAAGCTGAAGGCGGACTGCCTGCTGTACGCCAACGGCCGTACCGGCAACACGGATTCATTGCAGCTGGAGAATATCGGGCTTGAAACCGACAGCCGCGGTCAGCTCAAGGTCAACAGCATGTACCAGACTGCGCTGCCGCACGTTTACGCGGTGGGCGACGTGATTGGTTACCCAAGCCTGGCCTCCGCCGCGTACGATCAGGGCCGCATCGCCGCACAGGCGCTGGTGAAAGGTGAAGCGACGGCGCATCTGATTGAAGATATCCCGACGGGCATCTACACCATTCCGGAAATCAGTTCTGTCGGCAAAACCGAGCAGCAGCTGACGGCCATGAAGGTGCCTTACGAGGTGGGTCGTGCCCAGTTTAAACATCTGGCGCGGGCGCAAATCGTGGGAATGAGCGTGGGTACGCTGAAGATCCTGTTCCATCGCGAGACGAAAGAGATCCTCGGTATTCACTGCTTCGGTGAACGCGCGGCGGAAATCATTCATATCGGCCAGGCGATCATGGAGCAAAAAGGTGGTGGCAACACCATTGAGTACTTCGTTAACACCACCTTTAACTACCCGACCATGGCGGAAGCCTATAGGGTAGCTGCGCTGAACGGCTTAAACCGCCTGTTTTAACGCGCTGTCGAAATGGCCATCCATCGCACCCCGGATGGCCTCTGCCAGCTGCTCATAGCGGCTGCGCAGCGGTGACCCCGGACGATAAACCAGACCAATGGTGCGACGCGGCTCCGGCTTAATACACGGCAGATAGACCACGCCATCACGTTTACGCTCGTGCGGCACCGCCAGCGCCGGCAGCAGCGTAATACCGCTTCCCGCCGCCACCATATTACGCAGCGTTTCCAGGCTGGTTGCGCGGAAATGGGTATCTTCATCGGCACCCGCTTCGAAGCAGAAGCCCATCGCCTGATCGCGCAGACAGTGGCCATCTTCCAGCATCAGCAGCTTTTCCCCGGCCAGATCGGCCATCGGCACGCGATCGCGGTTCGCCCACGGGTGATCTTCATAGATCGCCAGCATCATCGGCTCATCGAACAGCGGTACTTCAATAAACGCTTCACTCTCTTTGACCAGCGCCAGGATCGCGCAGTCGAGCTTGCCGCTGTCCAGCTGCGCCAGCAGCTGATGGGTTTGCGCTTCATGCAGGTACATTTCGAGTTTCGGGAACGTCTGGTGCAGCATCGGAATGATTTGCGGCAACAGGTACGGGCCAACGGTTGGGATCAGGCCAATATGCAGCGGGCCGGACATCGCTTCCCCCTGCTGGCTTGCCATTTCCTTGAGCACTTTGACCTCGCGCAGTACGGTGCGCGCCTGATCCACCAGCAGCAGACCTGCCTGCGTGAACAGTACCTTACGACTGGTGCGCTCCAGCAGCATCACGCCCAGCTCATCTTCCAGCTTGCGGATCTGACCGCTCAGCGTGGGCTGGCTGACGTGGCAGGAGTCTGCCGCGCGGCGAAAATGGCGATGCTCAGCTAACGCTACCAGGTATTCAAGATCACGAATATTCATTATTCATCCTCCGTCGCCACGATAGTTCATGGCGATAGATAGCATAGCAACGAACGATTATCCCTATCAAGCATTCTGTTGAATAATACATCACATAGACGAGGCGGCACGTGTTTGACCCTTGACGTCCCCGCACCGTCAGCGAGTTTCTCTCAAAACTCGAAAAACTAAAGCCAACGTGAACTTTTGCGGACCCCGTGGTCCGCTTTTTTTTGCGTAAAAAAAAGCCCAGCACTAAGCCAGGCTCCGTTTTTCTCCCTCTCCCTGTGGGAGAGGGCCGGGGTGAGGGCACCAGCCCGCACTATTCAAACCAACCGGTTTTTCGCATCCGCAATCGCCTGCGCTACCTGCTTCGGCGACACGCCACCTTTCGCTGCACGCTTATCCAGGCAGGATTGCAGGGCCAGAATCGGGTAGACATCATCCCCGATAACCGCGCTGAATTTTTGCAGGTCGGCAAGCGCCAGCTCTTCAAGGGCTTTACCCTGACGAATCGCTTCCACCACTGCTTCACCCACAATATGGTGCGCCTCGCGGAACGGTACGCCTTTCGCCACCAGGTAGTCCGCCAGCTCGGTAGAGTTAGCATACCCCTGCTGCGCCGCTTCCTGGCAGCGCGGACGTTTCACCTGAATGCCGTCCAGCACCAGCGCGCCCATATGCAGACAGTCCAGCCAGGTGTCGAGCGCGTCGAACAGCCCCTCCTTGTCTTCCTGCATGTCTTTGTTGTATGCCAGCGGCAGCCCTTTCAGGGTCATCATCATACCGGTCAGCGCGCCCTGCACACGGCCACACTTACCGCGGATCAGCTCCAGCGCATCCGGGTTTTTCTTCTGCGGCATCAGGGAGGAGCCGGACGTCACGCGGTCGGACAGCTCTACAAACCCCGCTTCGCCAGAGTTAAAGAAGATCAGGTCTTCGGCAAAGCGCGACAGGTGCACCATCCCGATAGAGGCATTTGAGAGCAGCTCCAGCACGTGGTCACGGTCAGAGACGCTGTCCAGGCTGTTGCGGGTGGCGGAGGCAAAGCCCAGCCAGCCTGCCAGCTGCTCACGGTCGATTTCATACGCCGTACCGGCCAGCGCGCCGCTGCCCAGCGGGCTGACGTCCAGACGCTTTAAGGTATCCTGTAAACGGCTCTCATCACGCGCCAGCATCTCAACGTAGGCCAGACACCAGTGCGCGAACGTCACCGGCTGCGCGCGTTGCAGGTGGGTATAACCCGGCATCACCGCATCCTGATTGCTCTGCGCGGTGTCCACCAGCGCGCTCTGCAACTGACGATTCGCCGCCAGCAGTTCGCCGACGGTCTCTTTGCACCACAGCTTCAGGTCGGTCGCCACCTGGTCATTACGGCTACGCCCGGTATGGAGCTTTTTACCCAACTGGCCGACTCTGTCGATCAGTTTGCCTTCCACCCAGCTGTGAATATCTTCGGCATCGCTCTGGAGGATTTGCTCCGGATCCAGACGCACCTCTTCCAGCAGGTTGTTCAGCGCCTCTTCCAGCTGCTGCTGTTCGTCTGCGGTCAGCACGCCAACGGTCACCAGCGCTTTGGACCAGGCCACAGAGCCGACAATATCCTGTTCGGCCAGGCGGTAGTCGAAGCGCAAAGAGTCGTTGAACTGTTTGAACCGCTGATCCGCTGCCTGTGTAAAACGCCCACCCCAAAGTGCCATAACGAATTTCCTTAATGATGATATTTTTGCCCGGTGGCGCTGCGCTTACCGGGCCTACAAAATTCACGTAGGCCGGATAAGCGAAGCGCCATCCGGCACAGAATCTTAAGCCAGAATACGCGTGCCAATCGGCGTGCCGTTAAACAACGCCGGGAGTTGCTCCGCGTGACGCCAGGAGGCGATATCCACCGGGCGGCCCAGCGTGCGGGCCGCATCCAGCGCGGCGTTAACTTTAACGATCATGCCGTCGGTGATAATGCCCTGATCGATCAGCTGCTCGGCTTTTGCGGCGGTCATTTCCGCAATGCGCTGGCCTTTGCCGTCCAGAATGCCGCTCACGTCGGAGAGCAGGATCAGGTCTGCGCCCAGCGTTGCCGCCAGCGCCGTCGCCGCCTGGTCCGCATTGACGTTCATCAGTTCGCCCTCTTCGGTCACGCCGATTGAGCTCACCACCGGCAGGAAACCGCCTTCCAGCAGGGTGTTAATCAGCTCAGGCGAACCTGGCTGCGCCAGTCCAACATGGCCAAGCTCTTCGTCGAGCTGGGTCACTTTTACGCTATCGCCATCGCCCAGAAAGAGGCCAACGGAGGCGATATGGTGTTTCTTCGCCCACGCCAGCAGCGTTTTGTTCGCCGTTCCCGCCAGCGCGCCGGTAATGATGTCAATCTGGTCCGCAGGCGTCACGCGCAGGCCATTTTTCTTTTTCACCGGCAGGTTGAGCCCTTTCATCAGCTCATCCACCACGCAGCCGCCGCCGTGCACAATCACCAGCGGACGTTGGCGTGATTCGCGATAGTTCACCAGTGCGGTAAACAGGCGCTCCAGCGCTTCTTCGCTGTCCAGCAGTACACCACCGAGTTTGATAATTAATGGATTCATCATCACACCTTAAATAAGAGCCTGCGTTTCAGGGAAGCCGAAACGAATATTTGCACACTGCATTGCCTGTGCGGCAGCGCCTTTGAGTAAGTTATCTTCTGCGGCGACCACAATCAGATGCTCGCCCTGCACGGCAAAGCCGATGTCGCAGAACGGCAGGCCAACCACGTTTTTCAACGCCGGCACGCCTTTGTCATACAGGCGCACCAGCGGTTTATCCGCATACGCCTGCGTGAAGACCTCGCTCACCTGTTCTTTGGCCACACCCGGCTTCAGGCGGCAGGTAATGGTTTCGAGGATCCCACGCGGGAAGCTGCCGAGGTGCGGGGTGAAAATCACGTCCGCGCCCAGATGGGTGGTGATTTCAGGGTGATGACGGTGATTAAACACGCCATACGGCTGAAGGCTCACTTCGCAGAAGCTGTTGGAGATCGCCGCTTTGCGCCCGGCGCCGCTCACGCCACTGGTGGCGTTGATCACCGGCCACTGATGCAGATCCAGCAGACCCGCGTCGATCAGCGGCTTCAGGGAAAGCTGCGCCGCCGTCGGGTAGCAGCCCGGCACGGCAATCAGATCCGCTTCTTTCAGTTTGTCAGCGCTCCACTCCGCCAGGCCGTACACCGCTTTTTCGAGCAGATCCGGGTGCTGATGGGTGAAACCATAATATTTTTCGTAGAACGCGCTGTCGTTAACGCGAAACGCGCCGGAGAGATCAAAGACCACGCAGCCGGCCGCTAAAAATTGCGGTGCCAGGTCGTGGCTAACTTCATGCGCCGTGGCTAAAAACACAACGTCAACGCCGTCGGTGAACTCGCTGATGTCAGACATGGGCTGCAAAGGCAAATCAACCACGCCCTTAAGCTGTGGATGCAAATCGGAAATTAACTTTCCGGCATCATTGCTTTGCGCTGACACGGTCAAAGCGGTTATGGTCATATGAGGGTGGCGATTTACGTAGCTTACAAGCTCTGCGCCCGCATAACCGCTAGCGCCTACAATCAGCGTATTCAACATCGGGTTCCTTTATGCTCAACGATAATGTATTTTTATTCACATTTATTGCATGAATATTGATACTATCACGACCTAAGGTGTGTCAACAATGAAAATGAACTTACCGCCATTTATCGAGATTTACCGCGCCCTGATTGCCACACCCTCCATCAGCGCGACGGAAGAAGCCCTGGATCAGAGCAATGAGTCTTTAATCAATCTGCTGGCGGGTTGGTTTAGCGATCTTGGGTTTAACGTTGAGGTTCAGCCCGTCCCCGGAACACGCCACAAATTTAACCTGCTCGCCAGTACCGGACATGGCGCGGGCGGCCTGCTGCTGGCTGGCCACACTGACACCGTGCCGTTTGATGATGGCCGCTGGACACGCGATCCGTTCACGCTGACCGAACATGACAACAAACTCTACGGTTTGGGCACCGCCGACATGAAAGGCTTTTTCGCCTTTATCCTCGACGCGCTGCGTGACGTGGACGTGACAACCCTGAAAAAGCCGCTCTACATTCTGGCGACCGCCGATGAAGAGACCAGCATGGCGGGCGCACGTTATTTCTCTGAAAATACATCGATTCGTCCTGACTGCGCGATCATCGGCGAACCGACCTCTCTGCAACCGATTCGGGCGCACAAAGGCCATATTTCTACCGCGGTGCGCGTGCTCGGACAGTCCGGCCACTCCAGCGATCCGGCGCGCGGCGTGAACGCCATCGAGCTGATGCATGACGCGATTGGCCGCATCATGACCCTGCGCGACGATCTGAAAGAGCGCTATCACTACGAGGCGTTCACCGTGCCGTATCCGACGCTAAACCTCGGCAGCCTGCACGGCGGTGATGCGTCCAACCGTATCTGCGCCTGCTGCGAACTGCATATGGATATCCGTCCTCTGCCGGGCATGACGCTAAGCGATCTGGATGGCTTACTGAACGAAGCGCTGGCACCGGTCAGCGAGCGCTGGCCGGGCCGTCTGACGGTCTCCGAACTGCATCCGCCGATTCCAGGCTACGAATGTCCGCCTGACCATCAGCTGGTTCAGGTGGTGGAAAAACTGCTCGGCGAGAAAACCGACGTGGTGAACTACTGCACCGAAGCGCCGTTTATTCAGACGCTGTGCCCGACGCTGGTTCTGGGCCCTGGCTCCATCAACCAGGCCCACCAGCCGGACGAATATCTCGAAACCCGCTTCATCAAGCCCACTCGCGAACTCATTACCCAGGTTGTGCATCACTTCTGCTGGCATTAAAAACGCACCGAACAGTCCCCTCTCCCTGTGGGAGAGGGTTAGGGTGAGGGCAACAAATCGCATGATCTTCGTCACATTCCCATAAGCATCTCTTATCTGACGCAATACGAATTAAATTTCGTAAATTGCCCACATTTATTCGTTTGCTGAACCGTTTTCGCAGCAATTGACGACGGGGGTTTTACGTGGCTTTATAAAGGGAGATGACAAAATAATGTCCAGAAGATTTTCGCATGGGCATAAACAAAAATGATGGGGTGACTGGGTTTTTATGAACGAACAATATTCCGCGTTGCGTAGTAATGTCAGTATGCTCGGCAAAGTGCTTGGAGATACCATCAAAGACGCACTGGGGGAGAACATCCTCGACCGCGTTGAAACCATCCGCAAGCTGTCCAAATCTTCCCGCGCCGGTAACGAGGCCAATCGTCAGGAGCTGCTCACCACCTTGCAGAACCTCTCTAACGATGAGCTGCTGCCCGTTGCCCGCGCCTTCAGCCAGTTTCTGAACCTGGCAAACACCGCTGAGCAATACCACAGCATTTCGCCAAAAGGCGAAGCGGCCAGCAACCCGGAAGTCATTGCCCGCACCCTTCGTAAACTCAAAGACCAGCCCGACCTCAACGAAGCGACCATCAAAAAAGCGGTAGAATCCCTTTCGCTGGAGCTGGTGCTGACCGCACACCCAACTGAAATCACCCGTCGTACGCTGATCCACAAAATGGTGGAAGTGAACAGCTGTCTGAAGCAACTGGATAACAAAGACATTGCCGACTACGAACGTAACCAGCTTATGCGCCGTCTGCGCCAGCTGATTGCCCAGTCCTGGCACACCGATGAAATTCGTAAGCATCGCCCAAGCCCGGTCGACGAAGCCAAATGGGGCTTTGCGGTGGTGGAAAACAGCCTGTGGGAAGGGGTCCCCAACTACCTGCGCGAGCTGAACGAACAGCTGGAAGAGAACCTGGGCTACCGCCTGCCGGTTGATTTTGTTCCGGTGCGCTTCACCTCATGGATGGGCGGCGACCGCGACGGCAACCCGAACGTGACGGCGGAAATCACCCGTCACGTCCTGCTGCTGAGCCGCTGGAAAGCGACCGACCTGTTCCTGAAAGATATTCAGGTGCTGATCTCCGAGCTGTCGATGGTGGAAGCCACGCCGGAACTGCGCGCGCTGGCCGGTGAAGAAGGCGCCAGCGAACCGTACCGTTTCCTGATGAAAAAACTGCGCGGTCAGCTGATGGCCACTCAGGTCTGGCTGGAAGCGCGCCTGAAAGGCCAGCGCCTGCCGAAGCCGGAAGGTCTGCTGAGCCAGAACGAACAGCTTTGGGAGCCGCTGTACGCCTGCTATAAATCGCTCCAGGCCTGTGGGATGGGCATCATTGCCAACGGCGAACTGCTCGACACCCTGCGCCGCGTGAAGTGTTTCGGCGTGCCGCTGGTGCGTATCGACGTTCGTCAGGAAAGTACCCGTCATACCGAAGCACTGGGCGAGCTGACCCGCTACCTCGGCATCGGCGACTATGAAAGCTGGTCAGAAGCCGACAAACAGGCGTTCCTGATCCGCGAGCTGAACTCCAAGCGCCCGCTGCTGCCGCGCAACTGGGAGCCAAGCAACGACACCCGCGAAGTGCTCAACACCTGTAAAGCGATCGTGGATGCGCCGAAAGGATCGGTGGCCGCCTATGTGATCTCCATGGCGAAGACCCCGTCCGACGTGCTGGGCGTTCACCTTCTGCTGAAAGAAGCGGGCATTGACTATGCCCTGCCAGTGGCCCCGCTGTTTGAGACCCTCGACGACCTGAACAACGCTAACGACGTGATGACCCAGTTGCTGAACATCGACTGGTATCGCGGCTTTATTCAGGGCAAACAGATGGTGATGATTGGCTATTCCGACTCCGCGAAAGATGCGGGCGTGATGGCAGCCTCCTGGGCGCAGTATCAGGCGCAGGATGCGCTAATCAAAACCTGCGAAAAAGCCGGTATTGAACTGACCCTGTTCCACGGACGCGGCGGCTCCATTGGTCGTGGCGGTGCGCCTGCACACGCAGCGCTGCTCTCTCAACCACCAGGAAGCCTGAAAGGCGGCCTGCGCGTGACCGAGCAGGGCGAGATGATCCGCTTCAAGTACGGCCTGCCGGAAGTGACCATCAGCAGCCTGTCGCTCTATACCAGTGCGATCCTGGAAGCCAACCTGCTGCCGCCGCCGGAGCCAAAAGAGTCCTGGTGCCGGATTATGGACGAGCTGTCTGACATCTCCTGCGACCTCTATCGCGGCTACGTGCGTGAAAACAAAGACTTTGTGCCTTACTTCCGCTCAGCAACGCCTGAGCAGGAGCTGGGTAAACTGCCGCTGGGTTCGCGCCCGGCCAAGCGTCGCCCGACCGGCGGCGTTGAATCCCTGCGCGCCATTCCGTGGATCTTCGCCTGGACGCAAAACCGTCTGATGCTGCCGGCCTGGCTGGGTGCCGGTGCGGCGCTGCAAAAAGTGGTGGAAGACGGAAAGCAGAGCGAACTGGAAACCATGTGCCGCGACTGGCCGTTCTTCTCTACCCGTCTGGGCATGCTGGAGATGGTCTTCTCGAAAGCCGACCTGTGGCTGGCGGAATACTACGATCAGCGTCTGGTGAAACCAGAGCTGTGGGCGCTGGGTAAAGAGCTGCGCGAGCTGCTTGAAGGCGATATTAAAGTGGTGCTGGATATCGCTAATGACTCCCACCTGATGGAAGACCTGCCGTGGATCGCCGAGTCTATCCAGCTGCGTAACATCTACACCGACCCGCTGAACGTTTTACAGGCTGAACTGCTACACCGTTCGCGTCTGGCGGAGGAGGAAGGTAAAGAGCCGGATCCGCGCGTTGAACAGGCGCTGATGGTAACGATAGCAGGCGTTGCGGCAGGTATGCGCAACACCGGTTAATGCTCAGTGCCCGGCAGCGCTACGCTTGCCGGGCACTTCTCGACCTTCCCCCTTCCCTGATCTCCCCCTCAATCTTTGCCACCGGTAAGGCAATCACGTTTCCCTTAGACGTAGCGCAACAAATGACCGGCACGCCGGGAGTAGAGTCACTCTTAGTGCAGTTCGAACAGGACAGAATTTACCTCAAACACTAAGGGAGTAATGTTATGGACCGTGTGATTCAATCCCCGGGAAAATACATCCAGGGCGCAGATGTTCTCACTCGCCTCGGCGACTACCTGAAGCCGCTGGCAAATCGCTGGCTGGTGGTGGGCGATAAATTTGTGCTGGGTTTTGCTGAAGAAACCCTGCGCCAGAGTTTTAAAAAAGCCGGACTCCATGCCGAAATTGCACCATTTGGTGGCGAATGTTCGCAAAATGAAATCGATCGCCTAAAAAAGCTGGCCGACAGCGCTGACTGTCTGGCGGTGCTGGGTATCGGCGGCGGAAAAACGCTGGATACTGCCAAAGCGCTGGCCCACTTTATGGACGTGCCGGTGGCCATTGCCCCGACCATTGCCTCCACCGACGCGCCGTGCAGCGCCCTTTCCGTGATTTATACCGACAGCGGCGAGTTCGATCGCTACCTGATGCTGCCGCACAACCCGAACATGGTGATTGTCGATACCAAAGTGGTGGCGGGCGCACCTGCGCGCCTGCTGGCCGCCGGGATTGGCGATGCCCTGGCAACCTGGTTTGAAGCGCGCGCCTGTTCGCGCAGCGGCGCCACGACCATGGCGGGCGGCAAGTGCACGCAGGCAGCGCTAGCGCTGGCAGAGTTGTGCTACAACACGCTGGTTGAAGAGGGCGAGAAAGCGATGCTGGCGGCGGAACAGCACGTGGTCACACCGGCTCTGGAACGCATTATCGAAGCCAACACCTATCTCAGCGGCGTGGGCTTTGAAAGCGGCGGGCTGGCGGCGGCGCATGCCATTCACAACGGCATGACGGCGGTGCCGGATGCGCATCATTTCTACCATGGTGAAAAGGTCGCGTTCGGCACGCTGACGCAACTGGTACTGGAGAACGCGCCGGTTGAAGAAATTGAGACCGTCGCCGCGCTTTGCCACAGCGTTGGGCTGCCGATCACGCTGGCGCAGCTGAATATCAAAGAGGATATTCCGGCCAAAATGCGGCTGATCGCGGAGGCGTCCTGTGCCGAAGGGGAAACCATTCACAACATGCCTGGCGGCGTAACGCCGGATCAGGTCTATGCGGCGCTGCTGGTGGCGGACCAGTACGGACAGCGTTTCCTTCAGGAGTGGGAGTAATAAAAAAGCCGGGTGGCGCTGCGCTTACCCGGCCTACATGGCACTTTAATTTGTAGGCCGGGTAAGGCGTAGCCGCCACCCGGCACAATGGTTACTTCACATCAAACCGGTCCAAATCCATCACTCGCGCCCACGCGGCAACAAAATCACGAACGAACTTCTCGTGTGCATCACTGCTGGCGTAAACTTCGGCCAGCGCACGCAGGACTGCGTTTGAACCGAAGACCAGATCGGCGCGGGTCGCGGTGTATTTCACTTCCCCGCTGGCGCGATCGCTACCGGCAAACAGCTCGTTTGAGTCGTCGGTCGCTTTCCACTGGGTGTTCATATCCAGCAGATTAATGAAGAAGTCGTTGCTCAGCACGCCCTCGCGGTTGGTAAACACGCCATTCTTGCTGCCATCGAAGTTTGCACCCAGTACGCGCAGACCGCCGATCAGCACCGTCAGTTCCGGCGCGGTCAGGGTCAGCTGCTGGGCTTTGTCGATCAGCAGCGACTCCGTAGTGGACACATCCACCTGCGCACGGTAGTTGCGGAAACCGTCAGCAACCGGTTCGAGCAGGTTAAACATCTCGATGTCCGTCTGGTCCTGACGCGCATCCACGCGGCCCGGGGTGAACGGTACGTTGACGTAAACGCCCGCGGCTTTCGCCGCCTGCTCAACGCCTACGACACCCGCCAGCACGATGATATCGGCCAGTGAAGCTTTGTTGGTGGTGCGCTGGATGGCTTCCAGAGCCGGTAACGCCCGCACCGCTGCGGCGTTCACATCCCAGTCGCGCTGAGGCGCCAGCGCCAGACGCGCGCCGTTGGCACCGCCGCGCTTGTCGCCGCCGCGGAAGGTCGATGCCGACGCCCAGGCCACGGAAACCAGCTCGCTCACGGAGAGACCAGAGGCCGCGATTTCCGCTTTCAGGCTTTCAATATCTTCCTGCGTCGGATGGAACACCGGTTGAGGCAGCGGATCCTGCCAAATCAGATCTTCTTTCGGTACTTCCGGGCCGATGTACCGCGCTTTTGGCCCCATATCGCGGTGGGTCAGCTTGAACCACGCGCGCGCAAAGGCTTCGTTGAAGGCCTGCGGATCGTTCAGGAAGCGACGGGAAATTTTCTCGAATTCCGGATCAAAACGCAGCGTCAGGTCGGTGACCAGCATGGTTGGCTTGCGTTTTTTCGACGGGTCGAACGGGTCAGGCATAATTTCCGGCGCATCCACGGCTTCAAACTGAATGGCGCCCGCCGGGCTACGCGTCTGCACCCATTCGTATTTGAACAGGTTCTCGAAGAAGTAGTTGCTCCACTGGGTCGGGGTTTGAGACCAGATAACTTCCAGCCCGGAGGTGATGGCGTCAGCGCCAATACCGGTGCCGTGCGTACTGGCCCAGCCCAGGCCCTGCGCTTCAATCGGCGACGCTTCCGGGTCAGTGCCCACGTGCGTGGCTTCACCTGCGCCGTGCGTTTTACCGAGCGTATGGCCGCCCGCAATCAGCGCGACGGTCTCTTCGTCATTCATGCCCATGTTGCCAAAGGTAGCGCGGATCGCCGCCGCCGCAGACAGCGGTTCACCGCTGGCGTTCGGCCCTTCCGGGTTAACGTAAATCAGGCCCATTTCGGTGGCCGCAAGCGGGCGCTTCGCCAGCGCTTCCGGGTCACGGTGGGTCAGCCAGGCTTTTTCATCGCCCCAGTTCACGTCCAGATCCGGTTCCCAGACGTCTTCACGCCCGGCACCGAAACCAAAGGTGCGGAAGCCGGAGTTCTCCAGCGCCACGTTACCCGCGAGGATAAAGAGGTCAGCCCAGGAGATTTTTTGTCCGTATTTTTGCTTAATTGGCCACAGCAGGCGGCGAGCCTTATCCAGGCTGACGTTATCCGGCCAGGAGTTCAGCGGTGCAAAGCGTTGCTGACCGCGTCCGGCGCCGCCGCGACCGTCAACGGAGCGATAGGTACCCGCACCGTGCCAGGCCATACGGATAAACAGGCCCGCATAGCTGCCCCAGTCGGCAGGCCACCACGGTTGTGAGTCGGTTAACAGTGCTTTGAGATCGCCCTTAAGGGCGGAATAGTCGAGCTTGCTGAATTCTTTGCGGTAGTCGAAGTCTTCACCCAGAGGGTTAGAACGGCTGGAGTGTTGATTAAGTAGATCGATGCGAAGTTGTTTAGGCCACCATTCTTTGCTGCCGGTACCTGCACCCGCGCTATGATCGACGCCGCCCTGGTGGAACGGACATTTGCCGGCGGATGCCGCGTTATTGGTCTCGTCTGACATGCTCATCGCTATGCTCCCTTTACAGTGTTACCGTTACGATATACACCACTAGCGATAAGAGATAGTTGAATTAATCCACAGATTCGATAGCTAATACCTTTTAACTCTCCGTTCGATTAAAAAACCCTCATTTTATGAGGGTTTTTTACTTTACAGCGCCGGGCGAACACCGAGCGTATGGCAAATGGCGTAGCTCATTTCCGCGCGGTTCAGGGTATAGAAATGGAAATCTTTCACCCCTTCGCGACTTAAAATCTTCACCATGTCCATCGCGATATTGGCCCCCACCAGCTTACGGGTTTCCGGATCGTCGTCCAGCCCTTCGTACATTTTGGACATCCACAGCGGAATGCGCACGTTGGTCATATCTGCGAATTTCTTCGCCTGTTTGAAGTTCGAGACCGGCAGAATGCCAGGAATGATTTCGACATCAATACCCGCCGAGACGCAGCGGTCGCGAAAGCGCAGGTAGCTTTCCACGTCAAAGAAGAACTGAGTAATCGCGCGGTTAGCACCGGCCTCCACTTTACGCTTCAGGTTGAGCAGATCCGCCTGGGCGCTTTTGGCTTCCGGGTGAACTTCAGGGTAGGCAGCCACGGAGATATCAAAGTCGGCAACGTCTTTCAGCAGCCCGACCAGATCGGCGGCAAACATCTCTGGCTTGCCGCTGCCTGGCGGGAGGTCGCCGCGCAGGGCCACAATGTGGCGAATGCCGTTATTCCAGTAGTCCTGGGCAATGGCGCGCAGTTCATCACGGGTGGCGTCGATACAGGTCAGGTGCGGTGCCGCTTCCAGACCGGTTCGATCTTTAATGCCCTTAATGATGCTGTGCGTGCGGTCACGCTCACCGGAGTTGGCGCCGTAGGTTACGGAGACGAACTTCGGCTTCAGGCTGCTCAGGCGATCGATAGAGCTCCACAGGGTTTGCTCCATTTCACTGGTGCGCGGCGGGAAAAATTCAAAAGAGACGTTAATCTGGCCGTTTACTTCGGCCAGGCTCTGATTCAGGGCTTCCCGCTGGTTGGCGTGAAAAAAGCTCATACCTTACCTCTATCTTTCGCGTGTCGTTGTTTGTTGTGTTGTGAACTTCTATACGTTTAGACGTCCAGAAGTAAAAATGACGGAAAAGCGGGATGACGTCAACAGAAATAATCAACATTAACGGTGAGGTTTGTTCAGGGAAGATGAAGGGCGTTCATGATGGGGGTGAGTGCGGTCTGCTGCCCTCACCCTAACCCTCTCCCACGGGGAGAGGGAACAAGCGAAATTACAGCAGCTTAGCCAGACGATTAATATCAGACTGAATGGCTCCGGCGGTGACATCGCGTCCCGCGCCCGGGCCACGGATCACCAGCGGGTTATCGCGATACCAGCGGCTTTCGATGGCGAAGACGTTGTCGCACGGCAGGAGCGCCGCCAGCGGATGTTCAGGGCGCACCGCCTCCACGCCCACGCGCGCTTTACCGTTCGCCTCGAAACGCGCCACGTAACGCAGCACCAGGCCCATCTCGTTAGCCGCTTCCAGACGTTGCACCATCTGCTCGTTCAGCTCGTCACCGTTCTCGAAGAAGTGATCGACGGACCCTTCCTCGCAGCCCGCAGGCACCAGAGACTCGACGCGTACCTGACCCGGCTCAATGTCGTAGCCGGCTTCACGCGCCAGGATCACCAGCTTACGCATCACATCTTTACCGGCAAGGTCAACGCGCGGATCCGGCTCGGTTAAGCCCTGCTGCCACGCCTGATCCACCAGGTCGGTGAACGGAACGGTGCCGTCAAACTGCAAAAACAGCCAGGAGAGCGTGCCGGAGAAGATCCCGCTCAGCGCCAGAATGCTGTCGCCGCTTTCAATCAGGTCGCGCACGGTATGGTTCACCGGCAGGCCCGCGCCAACGGTGGCGTTATACAGCCAGTGACGGCCCGTTTTTTCGAATGCGTCATGGATCTGACGGTATTTATCAGTGCTGCTCGCGCCCGCCAGTTTGTTGGCGCTGATGACGTGGAAACCGTGGCTGGCGAAATCCAGATACTGATCGGCCAGCTGTTCGCTGGCGGTCACATCCAGCACCACCAGATCGTCGTACGGGTGCGCGCGCATCCACAGGAACAGCGACTCTTCATCCTGCTCAACCGCTTCATCGTTAAAGAAGGCCAGCGCCCGGCTGGCGTCCAGCCCTTCGTAGTTCAGCAGGCTGCGGCGGCTGTCCACCACCCCAGCCAGAATAAATTCAAACCCGGTACGCGCCGAAAGCGTTACCTGCTCGCGGGCGAACAGCTCCAGCCAGCGGGAACCGATATTCCCTTTCCCGAACAGTACCAGGCCGATGCGTTTTTCCGCGCGGAACAGGGAGGTGTGCAGACCCTGAATCAGGCTTTCGGTTGGCCCTTTACGCAGCACGGCAACCAGACTGATGCCCTCTTCCGACTGCCAGGTGAACTCCACCGGCTGACCTTTCAGTTGCTGCCAGAAGCGGTGGCAGTGGAGCGGGTTACGGGTGACGCCCGCGCCCACCATCGCCACCAGCGCCAGCC
The DNA here is from genome assembly GCF_049236825.1 of Enterobacter cloacae complex sp. SHL001. NCBI lineage: Bacteria > Pseudomonadati > Pseudomonadota > Gammaproteobacteria > Enterobacterales > Enterobacteriaceae > Enterobacter > Enterobacter cloacae complex sp. SHL001. Next base: position 93,673 of record NZ_JBMKIP010000009.1, on the reverse strand, counting down.
CCTGACGCAGGCGAAGCTCGCCCGGCAGGCCCGCTTCATCCAGAATTTTCAGGGCGCTGTCCACCACTTCAGCGGTATAGCAGAACTGCAACAGCTGACGATCGTTATGTATGCCAACGGCCAGCGGACGCACCTGGGCACGTTTCAGGATGGTGTCGATATCTTTGTGTGCCAGTTTGAAATCCTGGCCCGCAGGCACCTGGAACTCAATCAGGCAGATGTCATCATGGCTGGTGACAATGCGCGCGCCCGTGCCGGATGCCAGCACGCGTTCAATGCGGGTGGAACCCTGATCCGGCGTGTAGCTACAGCGTAGTTGCAGGTCGATGTCGCTGCCGGAAACCGGCTGTAGCGTGCGCGCGTGCAGCACCGGGGCCGCCAGACGCGCCAGTTCGCTCGCTTCGTCGAGACGCAGCAGCGGCAGCAGGCAGGCATCTTTTACTTTGCGCGGGTCCGCGCTGTAGACACCGGCCACGTCGCTCCAGATGGTGACGCGGGACACGCCCGCCAGGGCGCCAATCTGCGTTGCCGAGTAGTCAGAGCCGTTACGGCCCAGCAGAACGGTTTCGCCAGCATTGCTGCGGCTGATAAAACCGGTGACGACAATACGTTTACCAGGATGTTGCACCAGCAGCTGTTGCAGCAGCGGGTAAGACAACCCTTCGTCCACCTGCGGCTGTGCGGCACGTTCTGCACGCAGGAAATCACGCGCGTCGAGCCAGGCGGCTTCCACACCAAGATGTTGCAGCACGGCGGCCATCAGGCGCGCAGACCACACTTCACCGTGGCCAACCACTTCCGCATACACTGCATCGGTAATGCCGCTGTCCAGCAGAGCGGCCAGACGCTCAAGGTCGTGCGTAAAAGCGCTAATCAGCCCGTCCGCCACGTCCGCAGGCAGCAAACCGGCAATCAGTTCACTCTGGTAACGACGTAAGGACTGTTGCACCTGATGCGCAGAGAGGCGATCGGTCTGGCTCAGTTTCAGCCAGCTAATCAACTGGTTGGTGGTGCTGCCCGCCGCAGAGACAACCATCATGTCCCCCGGCTGTGAATACTCGGTCATGATCCCTGCGACACGCAGGTAACATTTCACATCAGCAAGACTACTACCACCAAACTTGTGCAGCTGACGACCCTTCGTCCCTGCCTGCGCTATCACACTCATGATTACCCCTTGGCTGCGACCCGGAAGCCATTTTCCAGATCGGCAATTAAATCTTCAGAATCTTCAATACCGGTCGAGATACGCAGCAGCGTCTCGGAAATCCCGGCGGCGGCACGTGCTTCGGGTGCCATACCTGCGTGCGTCATGGTTGCGGCGTGGGAGATCAAGCTTTCTACTCCCCCTAAGGATTCCGCCAGCGTAAACAATGACAACCCGCTCAGGAAGCGACGCAGCGTTTGCTCGTCACCGTCCAGTTCAAAACTTAACATCGCGCCAAATCCTTTCTGTTGGCGCGCGGCAATCTCGTGCCCCTGATTTTCCGGCAGCGACGGGTGATAAAGCTTCTTCACCAGCGGCTGGGTTTTCAGGAAATCCACGATCGCCTGGGCATTACGCTGCGCCACGTCCATACGCGGCGACAGCGTACGGATGCCGCGCAACAGCAAATAGCTGTCGAACGCGCCCGCGGTGACGCCAATGTTATTGGCCCACCATGCCAGTTCGGTGACTACCTCAGGATCTTTGGCAATCACCACACCTGCTACTACGTCAGAATGGCCGTTCAGATATTTAGTGCATGAATGCAACACCAGATCGGCACCCAGTGCCAGTGGGTTCTGAAGGGCCGGACTGAGGAACGTATTATCCACTACACTTATCGCTCCCGCATCCCTTGCGAGCTGACAAATTTTCGCAATATCGACTACGCGCAACAATGGATTGCTTGGACTTTCCACCAGCACCAGCTTCGGCTGCTCGGCAAGCGCCTGTTTCAGCGCCTGTTCGTCGTTTTGATCGACAAACAGCACACGGTAGCAGCCACGTTTCGCCAGGCTATCAAACAGACGATAGCTGCCGCCATAACAGTCGTGCGGCGCCACCAGCAGATCGCCAGGTTTCAGGAACACCGTAGTCACCAGGTGAATGGCAGACATGCCGGTATTGGTTAATACCGCACCCGCGCCGCCTTCCAGTTCCGCCAGCGCGCGCTGGGTGACGTCACGCGTAGGATTGCCGCGACGCGAGTAGTCATGCGCGCGGGGTTCATTAAATCCGGTGAAATTATAGGTGCTGGAGAGATGAATTGGCGGGACAACGCAGCCGTACTGCTCGTCATCATTCAATCCGCTACGCACTGCGATGGTGGCCTGTTTACGCGTCATGGTGAGGCTTCCTGGCGAATGGGGTGAAAAGTCAGGCACCAGAGTAAACATTGAAAGTATGGACGTCAATACATCTGGACATCTAAACTTCTTTGCGTATAGATTGAGCAATGTGCAAATAGCCGTTAAAATTATATGCTTTAGGACACGCTACAGCGGCAATATCCGTGCCTCGGTATCGTCTCTACGGTAAACTACGCAAGATTACGGTTCAAAACTGATGGTTACCGGTTTTGCACCTTTAGATTAATGACTGAGAGGATTAAAGGTATCTCATGGCTGAATGGAGCGGCGAATATATCAGCCCATACGCTGAGCACGGTAAGAAGAGTGAGCAAGTCAAGAAAATCACGGTGTCCATTCCTCTGAAGGTGTTGAAGATCCTCACCGATGAACGTACGCGTCGTCAGGTGAACAACCTGCGTCACGCCACCAACAGCGAACTGCTGTGCGAAGCGTTCCTGCATGCGTTTACCGGCCAACCGTTGCCGAACGATGACGATCTGCGCAAAGAGCGCAGTGACGAAATTCCAGAAGAGGCGAAGGTGATCATGCGTGAACTGGGTATCGACCCGGATACGTGGGAATACTGATAAGCGGATACAAAAAAGGCACCTTGCGGTGCCTTTTTTTCGGGAAACTTATTTAGCGCCCGGGATGCTGAAACGCTTGTTGAAGCGGTCAACACGGCCACCGGTTGCAACATCACGCTGCTTACCAGTGTAGAACGGGTGGCATTTGCCGCACACGTCCAGGTTCAGATCGTGACCCACGGTAGAGCGGATCTGGATAGAGTTACCGCAAGAGCAGTTTGCAGTAATCATTTCGTATTTCGGGTGAATATCTTTTTTCATGGGAGAACCTCAGTTAAGGCCGCGTCGCTCTTCCAGCCCTAACGCCAGACACCACGCGATGTTGAATGTAAGTTCTTTGGCGTAAAATACACCAAAGGCGGCGAATCATACAGAATTTGACCAACGTATGCAAACTGATCCGCACGCCGCTTTCACTAATGTGTATACTAACGCGCCACTTTTCAAGTCAGGAAGATTCGATGCCCGTCGCTCACGTTGCCCTGCCCGTTCCGCTTCCCCGCACCTTTGACTACCTGCTGCCCGACAGCATGAGCGCCAAAGCGGGCTGTCGCGTGACCGTGCCGTTTGGCAAACAGCAGCGTGTGGGGATCGTGGTGTCCGTCAGCGAACACAGCGAACTGCCGCTTAACGAGCTGAAATCGGTTGTTGAGGTGCTGGACAGCGAGCCGGTTTACTCCACCAGCACCTGGCGACTGCTGCTGTGGGCGGCAGATTATTATCATCATCCGATTGGCGACGTGCTGTTCCATGCCCTGCCCATTATGCTGCGCCAGGGCAAGAGCGCCAGCCACGCGCCAATGTGGTACTGGTTTGCCACCGAGCAGGGCCAGGCTGTGGACATTAACAGCCTGAAGCGCTCGCAGAAACAGCAGCAGGCGCTGGCCGCGCTGCGCCAGGGAAAAATCTGGCGCCATCAGGTCGACGAGCTTGAGGTAAGCGAAACCGCGTTGCAGGCATTAAGGAAGAAAGGGTTGAGCGAGCTGGCCAGTGAAGCACCTGCCCTTCACGACTGGCGCGACGGCTTTTCCGTCTCGGGCGATCGCCTGCGTCTGAATACCGAGCAGGCCACCGCCGTGGGCGCGATTCACAGCGCCGCCGACCATTTTTCCGCCTGGCTGCTGGCGGGCGTCACCGGCTCCGGTAAAACCGAAGTGTATCTGAGCGTGCTGGAAAACGTGCTCGCGCAGGGCAAACAGGCGCTGGTGATGGTGCCGGAAATCGGCCTGACGCCGCAAACCATCGCGCGTTTTCGTGAACGCTTTAATGCGCCCGTTGAGGTCCTGCACTCCGGCCTGAACGACAGCGAGCGCCTCAGCGCCTGGCTGAAAGCGAAAAACGGCGAAGCAGCAATTGTGATCGGCACCCGTTCATCGCTGTTTACGCCGTTTAAAAATCTCGGCGTTATCGTGATCGATGAAGAGCATGACAGCTCCTATAAACAGCAGGAAGGCTGGCGCTATCACGCCCGCGACTTAGCCGTGTACCGCGCCCACAGCGAACAAATCCCCATTATTCTCGGGTCCGCCACCCCCGCGCTTGAAACGCTGCACAACGTTCGCCAGCGTAAATACCACATGCTGCGCCTGACGCGCCGTGCGGGGAATGCTCGCCCGGCCATTCAGCATGTGCTGGATCTGAAAGGCCAGCAGGTGCAGGCCGGGTTAGCGCCTGCGCTGATTAGCCGCATGCGCCAGCATTTGCAGGCGGGCAACCAGGTGATCCTGTTCCTGAACCGCCGCGGCTTCGCGCCTGCGCTGCTGTGCCACGACTGCGGCTGGATCGCGGAGTGCCCGCGCTGCGATCACTACTACACCTTCCACCAGGCTCAGCGCCATTTACGCTGCCACCACTGCGACAGCCAGCGTCCGGTCCCCCGTCAATGCCCGTCCTGCGGCTCAACGCACATCGTGCCGGTCGGTCTGGGAACGGAACAGCTTGAACAGGCGCTCGCGCCCTTCTTCCCGGACGTGCCCATCTCCCGTATAGACAGGGATACCACCAGCCGTAAAGGGGCGCTGGAGCAGCAGCTGGCGGAAGTGCATCGCGGCGGCGCGCGCATCCTGATTGGTACTCAGATGCTGGCGAAAGGGCACCACTTCCCGGACGTGACGCTGGTCGCCCTGCTGGACGTCGACGGCGCGCTGTTCTCCGCGGATTTTCGCTCCGCCGAGCGTTTCGCCCAGCTTTATACCCAGGTTGCCGGTCGCGCTGGTCGGGCGGGTAAGCAGGGCGAGGTGGTGCTGCAAACGCACCACCCTGAACATCCGCTGCTGCAAACTCTGCTGCACAAAGGCTATGACGCCTTCGCGGACCAGGCGCTGGCCGAACGTCAGACGATGCAGCTTCCCCCGTGGACCAGCCACGTTATCATCCGTGCGGAAGATCATAATAACCAGCAGGCGCCGCTGTTCCTGCAACAGCTGAGAAACCTCCTGCAAGCCAGCCCGCTGGTGGATAATCAGCTGTGGATTTTAGGCCCGGTACCCGCGCTCGCCCCGAAACGCGGGGGCCGTTTCCGCTGGCAACTCTTACTTCAGCACCCCTCGCGTATCCGTTTACAGCAGATCGTCAGCGGCACGCTGGCGCTGATCAATACCCTGCCGGAAGCGCGAAAAGTGAAGTGGGTTCTTGACGTCGATCCGATTGAAGGCTGAAGACGGATCGAAAAATTTAATGCGCCTCACACTTTTTATGAAAATTCTGTAACCGATTCCATTAACTATCTGTAAAAATGGTGCTGTCCGCAGTTCGGTGTTCAGGCGAGGAGAAGACGTTGAAGTCCAGGAAAGAGGTTGCCTCGGCGACCATGAAAGACGTTGCCGAGAAAGCACAAGTCTCAACAGCAACCGTGTCCCGCGCATTGATGAACCCTGACAAAGTCTCCCAGGCGACCCGAAACCGGGTTGAAAAGGCGGCGCTTGAGGTCGGTTATTTCCCGCAAGCCATGGGGCGCAACGTTAAACGCAACGAATCCCGCACCATCCTGGTGATCGTGCCGGACATCTGCGATCCCTTCTTCAGCGAAATCATCCGCGGCATTGAGGTCACGGCCGCCGCCCAGGGCTATCTGGTGCTGATTGGCGATTGTGCTCACCAGAACCAGCAGGAAAAAACGTTCATCGACCTGATCATCACCAAGCAGATTGATGGCATGCTGCTGCTTGGCTCACGCCTGCCGTTTGATGCCAGCATTGAAGAACAGCGCAATTTACCGCCGATGGTCATGGCGAACGAATTCGCGCCGGAGCTGGAGCTGCCAACCGTTCATATCGATAACCTCACCGCCGCATTCAACGCCGTGAACTATCTTCAGGAACTGGGGCATAAGCGTATCGGCTGTATCGCCGGACCAGAAGAGATGCCGCTGTGTCATTACCGCTTGCAGGGCTACGTTCAGGCGCTGCGCCGTACCGGGGCTATCGTCGATCCGCACTACATTGCGCGCGGTGATTTCACCTTTGAAGCGGGCGGGCAGGCGCTGGAAAAATTGCTGGCCTTGCCAGAACCGCCCACCGCGGTCTTCTGCCACAGCGACGTGATGGCGCTGGGGGCGTTATCCTACGCCAAACGTCACGGCCTGCGCGTGCCGCAGGACCTGTCGATAATCGGTTTTGATAATATTTCACTTTCGGAGTTTTGCGATCCGCCGCTTTCGACCGTTGCACAGCCGCGGTATGACATCGGCCGGGAAGCGATGCTGCTTTTGCTGGATCAACTGCACGGTCAATCAGTTAGCAGTGGGTCACGGCTACTGGATTGTGAGCTGATTGTGCGCGGCTCTACCCAGGCATTAACTTAAAGTAAATACCTTTCGACACCCTTATCTGGTCAAAGCCCCGTCGCTTAAGTAACATGGCGGGCTGACGAACGAATAAATACAGCGAAACGATAGTGGCACAACGAGATTATGTACGTCGCGGCCAGCCGGCACCTTCGCGACGCAAAAAGAGTAGTTCAAAAAGCAAGCAACGCAGCCTGTCTGCTGTCTCCCCAGCTATGGTCGCCATTGCTGCGGCTGTGCTGGTGGCCTTTATTGGCGGCCTCTACTTCATTACGCATCATAAAAAAGAAGAGTCTGAAGCCCTTCAGGGTAATAAGGTCGTCGGCAACGGCCTGCCGCCGAAGCCTGAAGAGCGCTGGCGCTACATTAAAGAGCTGGAAAGCCGCCAGCCTGGCGTACGTGCGCCTACCGAGCCTTCTGCCGGGGGTGAAGTAAAGAATGCCGATCAGCTGACGGACGAACAGCGTCAATTGCTCGCTCAGATGCAGGCGGACATGCGCCAGCAGCCTACGCAGCTGAACGAAGTACCGTGGAACGAACAAACCCCGGCGCAGCGTCAGCAAACGTTGCAGCGCCAGCGTCAGGCTCAGCAGCAAACGCAACAGCAGCAGTGGACGCAGACGCAGCCGGTACAGCAGCCGCGTACACAACCGCAGCAGCAGACGCGTACCGTACAAACTCAGCCTGTCCAGCAGCAACCGAAGGCGCAGCCGCAGAAGCAAACGGCACAGCCGTATCAGGATCTGTTGCAGACGCCTGCGCATACCACTGCGCAACAGCCAAAAACGCAGCAGGCTGCGCCGGTCACCAAAGAGACCGAGGCACCGAAGCAGACGGCTGAGAAAAAAGATGAACGCCGCTGGATGGTTCAGTGCGGTTCGTTTAAAGGCGCCGAACAGGCAGAAACGGTGCGTGCTCAGCTGGCATTTGAAGGATTTGACTCACGCATTACCACCAATAACGGCTGGAATCGCGTAGTGATTGGACCGGTCAAAGGCAAAGAAAACGCAGACGGCACCATTTCCCGCTTGAAAGTGGCTGGCCACACAAACTGCATTCGACTCGCCTCCGGGGGTTGAAACCCCCAAAATCCCCCCCATCTATCATTTAATTCAGCCCTGAGCACAGGCTCAGGGCTTCTGTTTCCCGAATCTGTAACCAGGGGGTCTGCTCGTGACAACAATAGTAAGTGTACGCCGTAACGGCCAGGTGGTAATTGCCGGTGATGGCCAGGCCACGCTGGGTAATACCGTCATGAAAGGCAACGTGAAGAAAGTACGTCGTCTTTATAACGACAAAGTGATCGCCGGTTTCGCAGGCGGCACGGCTGATGCCTTCACGCTGTTTGAACTGTTTGAACGCAAACTGGAAATGCATCAGGGTCATCTGGTGAAAGCCGCCGTTGAGCTGGCAAAAGACTGGCGTACCGACCGCATGCTGCGCAAGCTCGAAGCGCTGCTGGCCGTGGCTGACGAAAACGCCTCGCTGATCATCACCGGTAACGGCGACGTGGTTCAGCCTGAAAACGACCTGATTGCCATCGGCTCTGGCGGCCCGTACGCCCAGGCCGCAGCCCGTGCGCTGTTGGAAAATACCGACATGAACGCGCGCGATATCGCGGTGAAAGCGTTGGATATTGCAGGTGATATCTGCATCTATACCAACCACAATCACACCATCGAAGAATTACCGTCTAAAGCGTAAGGATCGCCCATGTCTGAAATGACCCCACGCGAAATTGTCAGCGAACTGAACAAACACATTATCGGCCAGGACGACGCCAAGCGCTCCGTGGCTATCGCACTGCGTAACCGCTGGCGTCGCATGCAGCTCGATGAAGAGCTTCGCCACGAAGTAACGCCAAAAAATATTCTGATGATCGGCCCGACCGGTGTGGGTAAAACCGAAATCGCCCGTCGTCTGGCCAAACTGGCTAACGCGCCGTTCATCAAAGTTGAAGCCACCAAGTTCACCGAAGTGGGCTATGTGGGTAAAGAAGTGGACTCCATCATCCGTGACCTGACCGACTCGGCGATTAAGATGGTGCGTGTCCAGGCAATTGAGAAAAACCGCTATCGCGCCGAAGAGATGGCCGAAGAGCGTATTCTCGACGTGCTGATCCCACCGGCAAAAAACAACTGGGGACAGGCTGAACAGCAGCCTGAACCTTCTGCTGCGCGTCAGGCATTCCGCAAAAAACTGCGCGAAGGCGAGCTGGACGACAAAGAGATTGAGATCGATCTCGCTGCCGCGCCAATGGGCGTGGAAATTATGGCACCTCCGGGCATGGAAGAGATGACCAGCCAGTTGCAGTCCATGTTCCAGAACCTGGGCGGGCAGAAGCAGAAAGCGCGTAAGCTGAAAATCAAAGACGCGATGAAGCTGCTGATTGAAGAAGAAGCCGCGAAGCTGGTTAACCCGGAAGAGCTGAAACAGGATGCTATCGACGCGGTTGAGCAGCACGGTATCGTGTTTATCGACGAAATCGACAAGATCTGTAAGCGCGGCAACGCGTCCGGCCCGGATGTCTCACGCGAAGGCGTTCAGCGCGACCTGCTGCCGCTGGTGGAAGGTTGCACCGTCTCCACCAAGCACGGCATGGTTAAAACTGACCACATTCTGTTTATCGCCTCCGGTGCGTTCCAGATTGCCAGCCCGTCTGACCTGATCCCGGAACTTCAGGGACGTCTGCCAATCCGCGTCGAGTTACAGGCGCTGACCACCGAAGATTTCGAACGTATCCTGACTGAGCCAAACGCTTCTGTGACCGTACAGTACAAAGCGCTGATGGCGACCGAAGGCGTGAACATTGAATTTACCGATGACGGTATCAAGCGCATCGCCCAGGCCGCGTGGCAGGTCAACGAAACCACCGAGAACATCGGTGCGCGTCGTCTGCACACCGTGCTGGAACGCCTGATGGAAGACATCTCTTATGATGCGAGCGACCTTAACGGTCAAAGCATTACCATTGACGCAGACTATGTGGGCAAACACCTGGATGCGTTAGTGGCAGATGAAGATCTGAGCCGTTTTATTCTATAATCGCGTTCAATGCATTTTCATCACTGTTGATGGGGGCTATGGCCCCCATTTTTATTGGCTAAATAACTATGACTGATATCAGCCGTACACAGGCGTGGCTCGAAAGTCTGCGTCCTAAAACGCTTCCTCTGGCTTTTGCCGCCATTATCGTCGGTACCACGCTTGCCTGGTGGCAGGGTCATTTCGATCCGCTGGTAGCAGGTCTGGCGCTTGTCACCGCCGGGCTGCTGCAAATCCTCTCTAATCTCGCCAATGATTACGGCGATGCGGTAAAAGGCAGCGACAAGCCTGACCGCATTGGGCCGCTGCGCGGGATGCAAAAAGGGGTGATTACCCAGGCACAGATGAAGCGGGCGCTGATTATCACCGTGGTGTTGATTTGCCTGTCCGGGCTGGCGCTGGTGACGGTCGCCTCGAAAACCACCAGTGATTTCATTGGCTTCCTGGTGCTGGGCTTACTCGCCATTATTGCAGCCATTACCTATACCGTCGGGACGCGTCCTTACGGGTATATTGGTCTGGGCGACATCTCCGTGCTGGTGTTCTTCGGCTGGCTGAGCGTGATGGGAAGCTGGTACTTACAGGCGCACACGGTGATCCCTGCCCTGTTCCTGCCGGCGACCGCCAGTGGTCTGCTGGCGACGGCGGTGCTGAATATCAATAATCTGCGCGACATCGACAGCGACCGCGAGAACGGTAAAAACACGCTGGCCGTGCGTCTGGGTCCGGTGAATGCACGCCGCTATCACGCCTGCCTGCTCATCGGCGCGCTGGTCTGCCTGGCGCTGTTCAATCTGATTTCGCTGCACAGCCTCTGGGGCTGGCTGTTTGTGCTCGCCGCACCGCTGCTGATTAAGCAGGCCCGCTACGTTATGCGTGAACTCAGCCCGGCCGCCATGCCACCGATGCTGGAACGTACGGTAAAAGGCGCGCTGTTGACTAACCTGCTGTTCGTCATCGGGATTGTCTTAAGCCAGACGCTGAGTTAGCTGACAAATATCAATTAACAATTGATGATTTTGCCAACAACGCATTTCGCACGATATACTGAACACATTCGCAGCAACAGAGCGTTAAACCTATGAAATACGATACCTCCGAGCTTTGTGACATCTACCAGGAAGATGTCAACGTCGTTGAACCCCTGTTCTCCAACTTTGGTGGACGGTCGTCGTTTGGCGGACAAATCATCACGGTGAAATGTTTCGAGGACAACGGGTTGCTGTACGATCTGCTCGAAGAGAACGGCCGTGGCCGCGTTCTGGTGGTCGACGGCGGCGGTTCCGTGCGCCGTGCATTGATTGATGCTGAACTGGCGGGAATTGCCGTCCAGAACGAGTGGGAAGGCATTGTGGTGTACGGTTCCGTGCGTCAGGTGGACGATCTCGAAGACCTGGATATCGGGATTCAGGCCATCGCGGCCATACCGGTAGGCGCAGCGGGCGACGGCATCGGCGAAAGCGACGTGCGCGTCAATTTCGGCGGCGTGACCTTCTTCTCGGGCGACCACCTTTATGCTGACAATACCGGCATTATCCTTTCTGAGGATGCGCTGGATATTGAGTAGTTAATCGGTAAGCGAGATGCATAAAAAAACCGCCAACAGCAATGTGGCGGTTTTTTTTGTCCCTCGGGATTCGCGGTCCGTTGGGACGTCTTACAGACTAACACCAAGGAACTTCATCATACTCTCGCCCAAACCTTGGGCAACCCTTCGTAACCTTTATAAAATCCTAATTGTTTGTGAATACCTTAACTACCTGGTTGATGCTCATTATGATACCGCGTCCCTTTCCGCCATCTCGCAAATGGGCATCGGTCCAGGGAAAGGTGTATTCACTACCGTAAAGCAGGCTAACATCAAGGCTTGTGTCCACCGACTTATCACCGGTGGTGAACGGTGGAGCGGTAAGCAGCAGGGACCGCATAATGAAACGCTATTTATGTATCGCGTTCATTGTCGCCAGCGTACTCGTTGTAAAGAGCGATGAACCTGTTGGGTTTGTTGCTTTTGCTACGACAGCGCAGGACAAGTAGCGTTAAGGCCGCCCGGGGCGGCCTTTTTTATGGTTTGATATCGGTTAGCGAAAACCATAAAAAAGCCGGGTGGCGGCTTCGCCTTACCCGGCCTGTTCAATGCATTCCCTAAGGAAATCAAACTTCTTCCATACGTCCCAGCAGCGCCTGCAAGCGTTCCTGCCAGCCGTTCTGCTGTTCGCGCAGCTGGTTGTTTTCGCGCTCCAGTTCTTCACGGCTGTGTTGAGCATTCTGAACTTCCTGTGACAGGGAGTTGTTCTTTTCTTTCAGCTCTTCAATTTCCATTTGCAGCAGCGTGATGGTGTCAATCGCCTGCTGTACTTTCGATTCCAGTTTCTCAAACACTTCTAAAGACATGATCCTACCTCTCCTGAATTGCAAGGCGACGCTTTAACGTAAACGCGCACAACATATGTTCCGATTGTATGGAGCGCCGTCGCCCCTGTCCAGCGGCATGCCACGCAGATCGCGGTTTGCAACACTTTTCGGCCTCGTCCTGGTGCGTTCGCCGCATATACCCCTAAGTTGTTAACCCATAAGTTAAAGAAATGATTCAGCCCATAATCATTATCTGATGCAAAAACGCGCTTTATGGCGCGAAAACGCTCATTTTATTGACGCAGACCACACATTTAGATTTCGATATTTCTCGTTTGTGCTCGTTAACGATAAATTAACACTATGTCTACAGGGCATCGTGACTGTCACTGGCGGTCACGCAAACAATAAACATTACTCTTTTGCAGGATTCCGATTATGAGTCAGACATCAACCTTAAAAGGCCAGTGTATTGCCGAGTTCCTGGGTACCGGGTTGTTGATATTCTTCGGAGTAGGCTGTGTCGCAGCACTGAAAGTGGCGGGTGCCAGTTTTGGTCAGTGGGAAATCAGTATTATCTGGGGTCTGGGCGTGGCGATGGCCATCTACCTGACCGCAGGGGTTTCCGGTGCACATCTTAACCCGGCGGTGACCATCGCGTTGTGGCTATTCGCGTGTTTTGACGGACGCAAAGTTGTTCCTTTCATCATTTCGCAATTTGCCGGCGCCTTTTGCGCAGCGGCGTTAGTTTACGGGCTTTATTACAATCTTTTCATCGACTTCGAACAGACGCATCATATGGTGCGTGGCAGTGTCGAAAGTCTGGATCTGGCAGGCATTTTCTCAACGTATCCGAATCCGCATATCAATTTTGTGCAGGCGTTCGCGGTTGAGATGGTGATTACCGCTATTCTGATGGGCGTCATCATGGCGCTGGGCGACGATGGAAACGGCATTCCGCGCGGCCCGCTGGCGCCACTTTTGATTGGCCTTCTGATTGCGGTAATTGGCGCATCCATGGGTCCGCTGACCGGCTTTGCGATGAATCCGGCGCGTGACCTGGGTCCAAAAACCTTCGCCTTCTTTGCGGGATGGGGCGATGTCGCCTTCACGGGCGGCAAAGACATTCCTTACTTCCTGGTTCCGCTGTTCGGGCCAATCGTAGGGGCGGCGCTGGGCGCATTCGGCTATCGCAAATTAATTGGTCGCCACTTACCGTGCGACACTTGTGTGGAAGAGGAGAAAGAGACGGCTTCCACCACACAACAAAAAGCTTCGCTGTAATCTGACTACGGGACACATACCATGACCGAAAAAAAATATATCGTTGCGCTCGACCAGGGCACCACCAGCTCCCGCGCTGTCGTAATGGATCATGACGCGAACATTGTCAGCGTGTCTCAACGCGAATTTGAGCAAATTTACCCGCGTCCAGGCTGGGTAGAACACGACCCGATGGAGATCTGGGCGTCGCAAAGCTCCACGCTGGTGGAAGTGCTGGCGAAAGCCGACATCAGTTCTGACCAGATTGCCGCTATCGGTATCACCAACCAGCGTGAAACGACTGTGGTCTGGGAGCGCGAAACCGGTAAGCCCATCTACAATGCCATTGTCTGGCAGTGCCGTCGTACGTCAGAGATCTGCGAACAGCTGAAGCGCGAAGGAATGGAAGAGTACGTGCGCAGCGCCACCGGCCTGGTGGTTGACCCCTATTTCTCCGGCACCAAAGTGAAGTGGATCCTCGACCACGTGGAAGGTTCACGCGAGCGCGCACGACGTGGCGAGCTACTGTTCGGCACCGTCGATACCTGGCTTATCTGGAAGATGACTCAGGGACGCGTTCACGTTACCGACTACACCAACGCCTCGCGCACCATGCTGTTCAACATCAACACCCTTGAGTGGGATGACAAGATGCTGGACGCGCTGGACATTCCGCGCGCGATGCTGCCTGAAGTCCGTAAGTCTTCTGAAGTATACGGCCAGACCAACATTGGCGGTAAAGGTGGCACCCGTATTCCTATCGCCGGTATCGCCGGTGACCAGCAGGCGGCCCTGTTCGGCCAGCTGTGCGTCAAGGAAGGGATGGCGAAGAACACCTACGGCACCGGTTGTTTTATGCTGATGAACACCGGCGAGAAAGCGGTGAAATCAGAAAACGGTCTGCTGACCACCATCGCCTGCGGCCCGCGCGGCGAAGTGAACTATGCCCTGGAAGGCGCGGTATTCATGGCGGGTGCCTCCATTCAGTGGCTGCGCGACGAGATGAAGCTGATCAGCGACGCGTTTGACTCCGAATACTTCGCGACCAAAGTGAAAGACACCAACGGCGTGTACGTGGTGCCAGCGTTCACCGGTCTGGGCGCACCGTACTGGGATCCGTATGCCCGCGGCGCGATTTTCGGCCTGACGCGCGGCGTGAACTCAAACCACATCATTCGCGCGACGCTGGAATCCATCGCCTACCAGACGCGCGACGTGCTGGAAGCGATGCAGGCTGACTCCGGCATTCGTCTGCACGCCCTGCGCGTGGACGGTGGTGCGGTAGCCAACAACTTCCTGATGCAGTTCCAGTCCGACATTCTGGGCACCCGCGTTGAACGTCCTGAGGTGCGAGAAGTGACGGCGCTGGGCGCGGCGTATCTGGCAGGTCTGGCGGTTGGCTTCTGGCAAAACCTCGACGAGCTTCAGGAAAAAGCGGTTATCGAACGCGAATTCCGTCCTGGCATCGAAACCACCGAGCGCAACTACCGCTACAGCGGCTGGAAGAAAGCGGTGAAACGTGCCCTGGCGTGGGAAGAGCACGACGAGTAAACCTATATTCCCTCTCCCCTGGGAGAGGGTTAGGGTGAGGGGCTCCGACCGCACCGGTCCCTTCGCCCCTCCCCACTCTGTGATAAACTTCGTGCAATTCCTTTTGATTGTACGAGTACCTCATGAAACGTGAACTTGCTATCGAGTTTTCCCGCGTCACCGAAGCTGCCGCCCTCGCAGGCTACAAGTGGCTGGGCCGTGGCGACAAAAATACCGCAGATGGTGCAGCCGTCCACGCCATGCGCATTGTGCTTAATCAGGTCAATATCGATGGCACTATCGTCATTGGCGAAGGCGAAATCGACGAAGCGCCGATGCTCTACATCGGTGAAAAAGTCGGGACGGGCAAAGGCGATGCCGTGGATATCGCGGTCGACCCGATTGAAGGCACGCGCATGACGGCGATGGGCCAGGCCAACGCGCTGGCGGTACTGGCGGTGGGCGATAAGGGCTGCTTCCTCAACGCGCCCGATATGTACATGGAAAAACTGATCGTCGGTCCTGGTGCTAAAGGCGCTATCGACCTTAGCCTGCCGCTGGACGCCAACCTGCGCAATATCGCTGCGGCGCTGGATAAAGCGCTCAGCGAACTCACCGTGACCATTCTGGCGAAACCGCGCCACGACGCCACCATTGCGTACCTGCAAGCGCTCGGCGTACGCGTGTTTGCTATTCCGGATGGCGACGTTGCCGCCTCTATTCTGACCTGCATGCCTGACAGCGAAGTCGACGTGCTTTACGGCATCGGCGGCGCGCCGGAGGGTGTGGTCTCTGCGGCAGTGATCCGCGCGCTGGACGGCGATATGCAGGCGCGTTTGCTGCCACGCCATGAGGTCAAAGGCGACAGCGACGAGAACCTTCGCATTGGAGCAGACGAACTGGCGCGCTGCGCGGCGATGGGCATCGAGGCCAATAAAGTGCTCGCGCTGAACGAGATGGCCCGCAGCGATAACGTGGTCTTCTCCGCAACCGGCATCACCAAAGGCGATCTGCTGGACGGCATCACCCGCAAGGGCAACATGGCCACCACTGAAACCCTGCTGATCCGCGGTAAATCCCGCACCATTCGTCGCATTAAGTCCATTCATTATCTCGATCGTAAAGATCCGGACGTACAGACGCACATTCTGTAAAACCGTTTGATCGATAGAGCTTTCCGGCCCGAATGGGCTGGAAATGTTTCCCGCAAGTACGGAAGATAGAAGAGAGAAACAGCACAGGAGAAGATCATGGCGGACTGGGTAACAGGTAAAGTCACAAAGGTACAGTTCTGGACCGATGCGCTATTTAGCCTCACGCTGCACGCTCCCGTTCATCCGTTTACTGCCGGGCAGTTTGCCAAACTCGGGCTGGATATCGACGGTGAACGCGTACAGCGCGCCTACTCTTACGTTAATGCGCCTGATAACCCGGACCTTGAGTTCTATCTGGTCACCGTCCCGGACGGTAAGCTCAGCCCGCGCCTCGCCGCGCTGAAGCCGGGAGATGACGTGCAGATTGTCTCCGACGCGGCGGGGTTCTTCGTGCTGGATGAAATCCCCGACTGTGACACGCTCTGGATGCTGGCGACCGGCACGGCCATCGGCCCGTATCTCTCCATTCTGCAATACGGCAAAAATCTGGAGCGCTTTAAAAATATCGTGCTGGTTCACGCCGCGCGCTACGCCGCAGACCTGAGCTATTTGCCGCAGATGCAGGCGCTGGAACAGCGATATGGCGGGAAGTTAAAAATTCAGACGGTGGTCAGCCGCGAAACCGCAGCCGGCTCGTTAACCGGTCGCGTTCCGGAGTTGATTGAAAGCGGCGCGCTGGAAGAAGCGGTGGGTTTACCGATGAATACCGAAACCAGCCATGTGATGCTGTGCGGTAACCCGCAGATGGTACGCGATACGCAGCAGTTGCTGAAGGATACCCGGCAGATGACGAAGCACCTTCGCCGCCGGCCGGGCCACATGACCGCCGAACACTACTGGTGATCAGCGGTACTTCACCTCAAGGGTATCTTTTCCATATTTGTTCTCGCTCTGGGTGCCGATAAACGCGCCCAGTTCGACAACCATCATTACAAAGATAACCGTCGGCAGCAGTCTGCCCACCACCCATGGGAGGATTGAGGGCAGCATTGACCAGTTCCCCGCCACCAGCATCCACGCCAGAATAATCAGGAAAGCCCATGCGCCGGAGCGGCCACGATCGTGCAGACGTTTCACCACTACGGCAGCGGTTGGCCACAGTAAACAGACCAGCGCAAATGCCGCCGTTTGCGTGCTCAGCCATGCGTTGTAGGCAACAAAAAACAGAAGCAGCATGGCGACAACCCACGTTGCAATCCAGATCCAGAAGTCACGGCGTCCAATACGCCCTTTGAATGAAAACAGCCACTGCTGTATGGTCATGTAAGGTTCCTTATTATTGTTTAGCCCGCATTTTACCCTGGAGTTGTGACCTTTTGACAAGCCGACCAGATATCGTTTTAATCATGGGCAATGACGGCCAGGGGCAATGTTGATGAAAAGTTCGGCACACTCTCTTTATTTGTGTTTAGCGATGCTGAGCGCCAGTTTTTCCCTGTATGCCGCGGAAACGGCTTCCCCGGTCACCGCCCCCTATCTTCTGGCGGGCGCCCCCTCTTTCGATCAATCTATCAGCCAGTTCCGCGAAGCCTTCAACAAAGAAAACCCCTCACTTCCGCTGGGAGAGTTCCGTGCGATTGACAGCGCCCGCGATACGCCGACCCTGACCCGCGCGGCCAGCAAAATTAACGAGAATCTGTATGCCTCTACCGCCCTTGAGCGCGGAACGTTAAAAATCAAAAGTATGCAGATCACCTGGCTGCCGATTCAGGGGCCAGAGCAGAAAGCGGCGAAAGCGAAAGCGCTGGAGTACATGAGCGCTATTCTGCGCGCCTTTACCCCCACCTTCACGAAAGCGCAAAGCCAGCAAAAGCTGCAAAAACTGCTTACCGCCGGGAAAAACAAACGCTATTACGCCGATACGGAAGGTGCCGTTCGCTATGTCGTCGCAGATAACGGCGAAAAGGGGCTGACCTTCGCGGTTGAACCGATTAAGCTGGCCCTATCAGACGCACTCGAGGGGGCGAATTAATGACAAAAAGCAAAGCCTTTCGAGGGAAAATCTCTATACTGATTCACAGACCATGCTGCCCGACAGGGCGGCCATATTCCTTAATTCGCTTATTGAGCGTGGAGAATTGAAATGCGACATCCTTTAGTGATGGGTAACTGGAAACTGAACGGCAGCCGCCACATGGTAAACGAACTGGTTGCTAACCTGCGTAAAGAGCTGGCTGGCGTGACCGGCTGCGCGGTTGCTATCGCTCCGCCGGATATGTACCTGGATCTGGCTAAACGTGCCGCTGACGGCAGCCACATCATTCTGGGCGCGCAGAACGTTGACGTTAACCTGTCTGGCGCGTTCACCGGTGAAACCTCCGCTGAAATGCTGAAAGATATCGGCGCGAAATACATCATCATCGGCCACTCCGAGCGTCGCACCTATCACAAAGAATCCGATGAGTTCATCGCGAAGAAATTCGCTGTGCTGAAAGAGCAGGGTCTGATCCCGGTTCTGTGCATCGGTGAAACCGAAGCAGAAAACGAAGCAGGCAAAACCGAAGAAGTGTGCGCACGTCAGATCGACGCTGTGCTGAAAACCCAGGGCGCGGCAGCGTTCGAAGGCGCGGTTATCGCTTACGAGCCAGTCTGGGCGATCGGTACCGGCAAATCTGCAACTCCAGCGCAGGCACAGGCGGTGCACAAGTTCATCCGTGACCACATTGCAAAAGCAGACGCGAAAGTGGCTGAGCAGGTCATCATCCAGTACGGCGGTTCCGTTAACGCATCAAACGCAGCTGAGCTGTTCACCCAGCCAGACATCGATGGCGCACTGGTTGGCGGCGCATCCCTGAAAGCAGACGCTTTCGCGGTGATCGTTAAAGCGGCAGAAGCGGCTAAGCAGGCGTAATCGCCTTTGTGGCGGGTGGCGCTTCGCTAACCCGCCCTACAAACGACCTAACACGCTAAACCACAAATAATCCAGCGGCAGCAGCACCAGATACGTCGCAATCGCCAGCGCCAGACAAAGCAGCATCCCCGCCTTCGCAGGCACTTTCCCTAAGCCCATCGCCACTACAATCGGCGACGCCTGATACGGCAGCAGCGGCGTGGAATACCCCAGCACCTGAATCATGATCACCGACAGCAGCGGGAAGCCGGTCGCGTCCGAGAAGCTCTGCGCCAGCGTGGTGTACAGCGCAGGAACGCCGTTGGCGGTCATAATGAAGTTGAGCGCCGTGGTGATCCCCGTCAGCGCCAGGAAGCTGGTAAACGGGCGGTCTGCATCCAGCGGCATGATATGGAGCAACGCCTCGCCTACGGCCGCACCGATACCGGTCTGCGTCACCGTAATGGCCAGCCCGAGTATACCCGCGACGTAAATACAGGTGCGCATATTCACCCCCGCCGAGAACTCTTCCCCGGTGATAAAACCGATGCGCGGCAGCATAACGATGACCGAGGCCGCCAGCCCCGTCCACGCTGGCCCAACGCCGTGCCAGCTCTCCGTCACCCACATCGTCAACACCACCGCCAGCAGCCAGGCGAGTCGTTTTTCGTCACGCCCCATCGGTTCCGATGGCGTGAGATCCTTCGCCGGTTTCGGGTTGCCGGGGAACAGCCAGCAGATCAGGCCAATCAGAATCAGGCCTTTGAGAATACCCAGCACCGGGGTGTGCAGCAGCAGATACGGGACATAGTTGAGGTGGATACCGTATGAGCCTTCCGCCGCGCCGCTCATCACCAGGTTGGGCACGTTGGCGGGCAAAATAGTGGCCGAGAGCTGGAAGGTGCCAAACCCGACCGCCAGCGCCAGGCCAAACCAGGCCCGCGAGCCATCAGGAATGCCGGCCCGCTTCGCCATCGCGGCGACAATCGGCATCAGCAGCGCAATACGTCCCATGTTCGACGGCATCACGAATGCCAGGGCATAGCTCAGCAGCACAACGCTCGCCACCATCAGCACCCAGGAGTCGGTAAGCTTTGCCGACAGCGCCCGGGCGGCCCTGTCCGCCAGGCCGGTTTTCCGAATCGCCACGCCCAGCACAAAGCCGCTGAACACCAGCCAGAAGGCAGACGAGGCGAAGCCGCCGAAGATCACTTCCGGCGGGGCGATTCTGGCGGTCATCGCCGCCGTGAAAAACAGCAGCGCGGTGATAAATTCCGGCAACAGTGACGTCGCCCACAGCACGATGGTGACGCCGACGATCAGCGAGGGAAGCAGCAGAGGATGCGTTAACCAGAGCGACATACCTGTCTCCTGTAGAATTTTTCAGCAAGTCTACGGCGACAGGCAGGGCGAGTAAACGCTATTTATGGTGGGGTCACTTCAGGATATCGCATTGATGATCCTGCAATTCCTCAGCCGACGCGCGGTTAAAGGTAAGCAGGTTACGCTCTGTCGCCAGCAATACAAACGAGCCGTCCGACTGCTGTGCCATCGCCAGCGCGAAGCGTCCCATATGATCGCGGGCTTCCGGCAGCTCTTCCGCCAGCATCATAAACGGGCTGCGCTGCACCAGTTCGTTCTCCGTCACCCGACGGGCAAGGTATTCATGCCCTTCCAGCCCGCCCGGAAGCGGTAACCACTGGGTGCTGATTTGCCCCTGCGACGCGTTCAGCTTCTCGCGCACGTCTGGGCGCAGACAGGAGATGTGGATATGAAAATGGTTTTGCGTGCGCCCGGTCGGGGAGTTGATGGTCAGCGAAACGGCGCTGTCAGGCACGTCGGCCCCCCGTTTCATACTCATAAAATGGCGAGACTGCCATGCCAGCCAGAAGAAATTCGGTGTCTGCGGCTCAGTCAGCAGCGGGCTTTCGGTGCCGTTGATACGGTACGTGGGCATAAGCAGGTATTGCAGCGGCCCGTTGCGGTCCTTGAACACCACGTAGCCCGCATCTGGCTTCACCTGCGCACACGGTGCCGGGTTACGGTTATGCAGCTGGTTGGGCACACACTGGTCGAGAACGATATGACGCAACGCATTCGGATTACCCGCTTTCATCCAGTACACGCCGCCTGCGGCAAGGGCGATAACGATCAGAATCAGTAAGATAATTTTTTTCACAACGCGTTCCCTGTTTTCAATAGAGGCAAAAGAGTAACGCAAAATGATGACCAAATAAAAAACCCGGCGGATTTCTCACACCGGGTTACCGTGTCGTTCTTTGTAAAACGCTTAGCGCTTGCTGATCTGGTCGAAGGTGCCGCCGTTAGAGAAGTGCTCTTTCTGCGCTTTGGTCCAGCCGCCAAACACATCATCAATAGTGAACAGCTTCAGTTTCGGGAAGGCGTTTTTGTATTTCTTCGCGACGGCCTCATCGCGTGGGCGGTAGAAGTTTTTCGCCGCAATTTCCTGCCCTTCCGGTGAGTAGAGGTACTTCAGGTAGGCTTCCGCCACCGCTTTGGTGCCCTTCTTATCAACAACCTTATCGACGACGGAGACGGTCGGCTCAGCGAGGATGGATTCGCTCGGGGTGACGATCTCGAACTTGTCTTTACCCAGCTCGTTGGTCGCCAGCAGGGCTTCGTTTTCCCAGGCGATCAGCACGTCGCCAATGCCGCGTTCGACGAAGGTGTTGGTTGCACCGCGCGCGCCGGAGTCCAGCACTTCGACGTTTTTAAACAGTGCTTTGACGAAGTCCTGTGCTTTGGCCTGATCGCCGTTGTTGTGGTGCAGCGCGTAGCCCCAGGCTGCCAGATAGTTCCAGCGTGCGCCGCCGGAGCTTTTTGGGTTCGGGGTAATGACAGACACGCCTGGCTTAATCAGGTCGTTCCAGTCCTTAATCTGTTTCGGGTTGCCTTTACGCACCAGGAAGACAATGGTCGAGGTGTATGGCGCAGAGTTGTCCGGCAGACGCTTGATCCAGTTTTTGTCGATACGGCCACGCTCCGCGATCGCGTCCACGTCATAAGCCAGCGCCAGGGTAACCACATCGGCTTCAATACCGTTGATCACCGATGTCGCCTGCTTACCGGAACCGCCGTGAGACTGGCGAACCACCACGTTATCGCCGGTTTCCTGTTTCCAGTGCGCCGCGAAAGCTTTGTTGTACTGGTCGTACAGTTCACGCGTCGGATCGTACGACACGTTCAGTAACTGAATGTCCTTTGCCAGAACGCTGGTCGATGCCAGCAATAATGTTAACCCCACGCCCCATTTATTCATCGCCCAGCTCTCTTGTGTAGTGTTTTGATGAATGCAGCGTGCCAGAAAGCTAACCGATGATTAAAGAATAAAAAAAGATTGGCTATAACGTGCAGGAATAAAAAAAAGTGAATGAGCGGCCTGATGCCCTCACCCCAACCCTCTCCCACGGGAGAGGGAGCAACCATAAAAAACGGTAACCCAAGGGTTACCGTTTTGCATTTACCTTGCCGCCACCGGGCAACAGAGCCAATCAGTACAGTTTTTTCGCGCAGTCCAGCCAGTCACCTTTGAACGGACGCTTCATGTTTTCAATGGCGTCGATGATGTCATGGTGAACCAGTTTCTCGTTCTGAATACCGACGCAGCGGCCGCCGTGGCCCTGAAGCAGTAGCTCGATCGCGTACGCGCCCATGCGGGACGCCAGGATACGGTCGTACGGGCCTGGGGAACCACCACGCTGAATGTGACCCAGAACGGTCGCGCGGGTTTCGCGTTTGGTTTCGGTTTCGATGTACTTCGCCAGCTCGTCAACGTCACAGATGTGCTCGGTGATAGCAACGATGGCGTGTTTCTTACCTTTCGCGATACCGGCTTTGATTTCAGCGACCAGATCTTCACGGCTAAATTCCACTTCCGGCACCACCACGAACTCACAGCCACCGGCAATTGCCGCCGCCAGAGTCAGGTCACCGCAGTAACGGCCCATCACTTCAACAATAGAAATACGCTGGTGAGAGGAAGAGGTGTCACGCAGGCGGTCAATCGCTTCCACAACGGTACCCAGCGCGGTGAAGTAACCGATGGTGTAGTCGGTGCCTTTGATGTCATTGTCGATGGTGCCAGGCAGGCCGATGCACGGGAAGCCCATTTCAGTCAGACGTTTTGCACCCATGTAGGAGCCGTCGCCGCCGATAACCACCAGCGCATCCAGACCCCGTTTTTTCATGTTTTCGATAGCCACTTCACGGATGTGTTCGTCACGGAATTCCGGGAAGCGTGCAGAACCGAGGAAAGTACCGCCACGGTTGATCATGTCAGACACGCTGTAGCGGTCGAGCTGAACCATGCGGTCTTCATACAGACCCAGGTAACCGTCATAGATACCAAAAACTTCCAGACCTTCCGTCAGCGCTGCACGGACAACCCCACGGATTGCCGCGTTCATGCCCGGCGCATCACCGCCGCTTGTCAACACACCGATTTTCTTAATCATGACTACCTCTGAACTTAGGAATGCAAAATTGAAATCTGCTGCCGGAAGAAACTGTTCAACCGTCGAATACTGCAAATAGTATATCAATCCCTTCCAGCTGAATTGATTCAGGTCAGGCCATATGGTGGTAATTTATCCACAAAATGCTGCTCTGGCTCACTTTTTTACAACGAATTACGAAAGCTCAAAACGCCCTGGGTACGACAGAGCACGGATCCTGATGAATAATGACGTCTGACCCAGGGAAACGCTGCAAAATCGCCTGCTCCACCTGTTCAGCGACCATATGCGCCTGAACCAGTGGCAGGTTGTCTTCCATTTCCAAATGAATCTGAATAAAGCGGGTCGGCCCTGACTGCCGCGTACGAAGATCATGAGCACCACTGACGCCAGGCCAGTTGGTCACGATGGCATAAATTTCATCACGTTCTGCATCCGGAAGCGCACGGTCAAGAAGCGACTGTACCGCTTCATACCCCATCCGCAAGGCGCTGTATAAAATATAGATCCCTATCCCTAACGCAAACAAAGCATCGGCCCGATGCCAGCCATACCAGGCCAGACCAAGCGCAATAAGAATAGCCCCATTCATCATAACATCAGACTGATAATGAAGCATATCGGCCCGTACAGCCTGGCTTTGTGTTTTGCGTACAACCCAGCGCTGGAACGTTACAAGAACAAGTGTGCTTATAAGTGCAACTACCGTTACGACCACGCCAACGCCCGGATCGTTCATCGGAGAAGGCGAAATAAGATGCTGAATACCGGTCAAAAACAGGAAAAGCGCAGAGCCCGAAATAAACATGCTTTGTGCCAGCGCGGCCAGCGATTCCGCTTTGCCGTGGCCAAACGTATGCTCTTCATCCGCCGGTTGCAGCGAGTAGCGCACCACCAGCAGGTTGGTCAGCGAGGCGGCAATATCCACCAGTGAATCCACCAGTGCCGCCAGAATACTGACCGACCCGGTGTACCACCACGCGAAAATTTTAATGATCAGCAAACACGACGCCATCACCGTCGCGGCTATTGCGGCCCGGCTTACCAGCCGTCCATAGGATTGATTCATAAACACTCCTGTCATGCCATGGCGCTAGTATAACGGATGGTGGTGGAGTGAAAGGATGAATAAAGCGTTAACAAACCTGAACAATGGGGCAAAAAAAACCCCCACATCATGTGGGGGAAGACAGGGATGGTGTCTATGGCAAGGAAAACAGGGTTTACTGGTTACTACGGGTACTGCTATTGCTACTGAAAAGCG
This sequence comes from Enterobacter cloacae complex sp. SHL001, assembly GCF_049236825.1. Taxonomy (NCBI): domain Bacteria; kingdom Pseudomonadati; phylum Pseudomonadota; class Gammaproteobacteria; order Enterobacterales; family Enterobacteriaceae; genus Enterobacter; species Enterobacter cloacae complex sp. SHL001. The sequence goes on along the minus strand of NZ_JBMKIP010000009.1, from coordinate 69,049 downwards.
TCATATCTGAGCTTCGCTGCATCCGTGCAACCTCACGCAACTGATTCATACGTTGCTGATGTTTGGTATTCAAAACCGCTTGCTGCTCGGGCGTTAGCAGGTGGAACATCTGGTTGCGAACCTTCGCCATCTCTACCTGGCGGGCAACCTGTTCCTGCGCCATTTTTTCGGCCTGAGCGCGTACAGCGCTTTCGTCAAAATTTTCTGCGGTGACAAGGCGATGCATTGTCTCCATTTCGCTAACATTAACAGGGGGCTGGTCGTGTCTTGCCCTCTGCATCAGATCTCGCATCTGTTGACGCTGATGTTCGGTTAAACTTATGCCGTCAAACATATGGCTTTGGCTGCTGTGCTGCGTTGCGCCCTCTGCTGAGGAACCGTTATCGCTGATGATAGCTACAGCAGCCTGGCTAAACGCACTGAAGGCCAGCGTTGAGGCCATGACGGCAGCGGTAACTTTGCGCATCACTTGCTCCCAAAATCTTTCGTGTCGCGATTCAACGAGAGACAGTCTACGATTCAGGCTGCAAACATGCGTCAGGGGGTGTAAAACAACGTAAAGTCATGGATTAGATAGCCTTGATGTCGTAATTTCTGCCTCGGAGGTATTTAAACAATGAATAAAATCCTGTTAGTTGATGATGACCGAGAGCTCACATCTCTTTTAAAGGAGTTGCTCGACATGGAAGGTTTCAACGTCCTGGTTGCCCATGACGGCGAGCAGGCGCTGAGTCTCCTTGACGACAGCATCGATTTACTTTTGCTCGACGTCATGATGCCGAAGAAAAACGGTATTGATACGTTGAAAGAGCTTCGCCAGACACACCAGACCCCCGTCATTATGCTGACTGCACGCGGCAGCGAGCTTGACCGCGTACTCGGCCTTGAGCTGGGTGCGGATGACTATTTACCTAAGCCGTTCAACGACCGTGAACTGGTGGCCCGTATTCGCGCGATCCTGCGCCGCTCTCACTGGAGCGAGCAGCAGCAGAATACCGACAACAGCTCACCTACGCTGGAAGTGGACTCCCTGAGCCTGAACCCGGGCCGCCAGGAAGCGAGCTTCGACGGTGAAACGCTGGAGCTAACCGGCACCGAGTTCACCCTGCTGTATCTGCTGGCGCAGCATCTCGGCCAGGTGGTGTCGCGTGAACACTTAAGCCAGGAAGTGCTCGGCAAACGCCTCACCCCGTTTGACCGCGCCATCGACATGCACATCTCTAACCTGCGCCGTAAGCTGCCGGAGCGTAAAGACGGTCACCCATGGTTTAAAACCCTGCGTGGTCGCGGTTATCTGATGGTTTCCGCTTCATGATAGGCAGCTTAACCGCCCGCATCTTCGCCATCTTCTGGCTGACGCTGGCACTGGTTTTAATGCTCGTTTTGATGTTGCCAAAACTCGACTCACGCCAGATGACGGAGCTACTCGACAGCGAGCAACGTCAGGGCGTGATGATCGAGCAGCACGTGGAAGCGGAGCTGGCAAACGATCCGCCGAACGATTTAATGTGGTGGCGCAGGTTGTTTCGCGCTATCGACAAGTGGGCGCCCCCCGGACAACGTCTTTTACTGGTCACCAGTGAAGGCCGCGTGATTGGGGCCGATCGCAATGAAATGCAGATTATCCGCAACTTTATTGGCCAGGCGGATAATGCCGATCACCCACAGAAAAAGAAATATGGTCGGGTAGAGATGGTCGGTCCTTTCTCGGTGCGGGATGGGGAAGACAATTACCAGCTCTATCTGATTCGCCCTGCGAGCAGTTCCCAGTCCGACTTTATCAACCTGCTGTTTGACCGTCCGCTTTTGCTGTTGATTGTCACGATGCTGGTCAGTTCCCCGCTGCTGTTATGGCTGGCGTGGAGCCTGGCGAAACCGGCGCGTAAGCTGAAAAATGCGGCGGACGAAGTGGCGCAGGGCAACCTGAGGCAACATCCGGAGCTGGAATCCGGGCCGCAGGAGTTCCTGGCCGCCGGAACCAGTTTTAACCAGATGGTCTCTGCTCTTGACCGCATGATGACCGCGCAGCAACGCCTGCTGTCGGATATCTCCCACGAGCTGCGGACGCCGCTCACGCGCTTACAGCTGGGTACCGCCCTGCTGCGCCGCCGCAGCGGTGAGAGCAAAGAGCTGGAGCGTATTGAGACGGAAGCGCATCGCCTGGACAGCATGATCAACGATCTGCTGGTGATGTCGCGCAATCAGCAGAAAAACGCGCTGGTGAGCGAAACGGTGAAAGCCAATCACCTCTGGCATGAGGTGCTGGACAACGCGGCGTTCGAAGCGGAGCAGATGGGCAAATCGTTCACCGTCAACTTCCCGCCGGGCCCGTGGCCGCTCTACGGTAACCCCAACACGCTGGAAAGCGCGCTGGAGAATATCGTGCGTAACGCCCTGCGCTATTCGCACACGAAGATTGAAGTGGCGTTTTCGGTGGATAAAGACGGGATTACCGTCATTGTCGATGACGATGGTCCTGGCGTCAGTCCGGAAGATCGCGAGCAGATTTTCCGTCCGTTCTACCGCACCGACGAGGCGCGCGACCGTGAATCTGGTGGTACGGGGCTAGGTCTGGCAATTGTTGAAACCGCCATGCAACAGCACCGTGGCTGGGTGAAAGCCGATGACAGCCCGCTGGGCGGGCTGAGGTTAACGCTGTGGCTGCCGCTGTATAAGCGTTCGTAACCGTATGTGCCGGGTGGCGGCTTCGCCTTACCCGGCCTACTTTCTACGGAACCTCTTTCCCCCACAATCTCCGCGAACTGCTCTCGATCTTGCCGCTTAACCGCCGCTTCTGCATCGTTCTGGTCCAGCTGGTGGATAATCCCGCCGCTGACAGCAGGCGGTGATACTGCTCGTCATCAAACGGCATATGCCAGGCAATTGCGCAGGCCTCGTATACCGACACCTCACTCAAGCGCGAAGCCAGCTCAAGCGGCGCATCCGCCGAAACCTGTCCCGCCTGCACAACGCGATACAGCCAGCCGGTTTTACCCGCGTTTTGCAGCTGGGCCGACATATCCTGAATGCCGAAATGGTAATTAAGCTTAAAGCACGGTGAGCGCGGCTGGGTGACCTGAATCAAAGCATCGCCCCAGCGGTAAATATCGCCGATAAAGACGTTCTTCTCCGTCAGCCCCTCCGTTGAGAGATTTTCGCCAAACGCGGGGGCGACGAAGAGGTCCGCCTGTTCAAAAAATTCGGCTTTCCAGTGCTGATAGTGCTCGCGCGGATAGTGGCACAGCGCGCGATCGGGCCCGCCGTGGATTTTCTTTTCAGCCTGCTGGTCACCCGCAAGCCCGAGATCGGTCAACGTCAGCTCACCGTCGACCTGCACTTTGCCGATGGCGCTCGGGCGGCTGCCTTCGTACTCCCTTACCTTGCCTGTAAACACATTCACCGGGTAATGCATCTCCACTCCTTCAGATACAAAAAAGCGAGTCATCAGACTCGCTTCTCACAGGCGTCAATGCAACCTTATTTTTTAGCGGCGAAACGCGCTGCTGCTTCGTCCCAGTTCACTACATCCCAGAAGGCTTTGATGTAGTCAGGGCGACGGTTCTGGAACTTCAGGTAGTAAGCGTGTTCCCACACGTCCAGACCCAGAATTGGGAAGCCGGATGCGCCAGAGATAGCTTCACCCATCAGCGGGGAGTCCTGGTTAGCGGTAGAAACGACCGCCAGTTTGTCACCTTTCAGGACCAGCCACGCCCAGCCAGAGCCGAAACGGGTTGCAGCGGCTTTTTCGAATTCCGCTTTGAAGTTGTCAACGGAACCGAAGTCACGCTCGATAGCCGCTTTCAGGTCGCCCTGAAGGGTGGTGCCGGTTTTCAGGCCTTTCCAGAACAGGCTGTGGTTAGCGTGACCGCCCGCGTTGTTGCGCAGCACGGTTTTCTTGTCTGCCGGCAGCTGGTCCAGTTTGGTGATCAGCTCTTCAACAGGCAGATTAGCGAACTCTGGCAGGCTTTCCAGCGCAGCATTCGCGTTGTTCACATAGGTCTGGTGGTGTTTAGTGTGATGGATTTCCATCGTCTGCTTGTCGAAATGCGGTTCCAGTGCGTCGTAGGCATACGGCAGGGATGGCAGTGTATAACTCATAATCCTCTCCATTATTGTCGGGCGGCACAGCTGTTAATGCCGCGTAAGCAGTTGGTTCATTATAGTTAATTAAATGATATTGAAAATGATTATCAATGCCGTAGTTTTTATAAGGTTATTAGATTTTTGATAAATGACAAAATTGTGAGTCTGCTCACGTGCTTAACGTGCTGATTGCCATCCTGAACAAAAGTGCGGCAACCTTCTGAAGGTTCCCAAACCGCCTCATTTTTACACTCATCAAGTCGGCGGGAAGCCTCCGGCTATAAAAACGATGAGGATGTAAAAATGAATCATGCGATTACGATGGGTATTTTCTGGCATTTGATAGGCGCGGCCAGTGCAGCCTGTTTCTATGCCCCGTTTAAAAAGGTGAAAGGCTGGTCATGGGAAACCATGTGGTCCGTTGGCGGCACCGTGTCCTGGCTGATTTTGCCGTGGACAATCAGCGCCATGCTGCTGCCCGATTTCTGGGGCTACTTCTCCTCCTTCAACGCCTCCACCCTGCTGCCGGTATTCCTGTTCGGCGCGATGTGGGGCATCGGTAATATCAACTACGGCCTCACCATGCGCTACCTAGGCATGTCGATGGGGATTGGCATCGCGATTGGCATTACGCTGATTGTTGGCACCCTGATGACGCCAATCCTCAACGGCCACTTCGACGTGCTGATCAACACTCAGGGCGGGCGAATGACGCTGCTGGGCGTGCTGGTGGCGGTGATCGGCGTGGGCATCGTCACCAGCGCAGGCCAGCTGAAAGAACGCAAGATGGGCATCAAAGCCGAAGAGTTCAACCTGAAGAAAGGGCTGCTGCTGGCGGTGATGTGCGGCGTATTCTCGGCGGGCATGTCGTTCGCCATGAACGCCGCCAAACCGATGCACGACGCCGCTGCGGCGCTGGGCGTCGATCCGCTGTACGTTGCCCTGCCAAGCTACGTGGTGATCATGGGCGGCGGCGCGCTGGTAAACCTCGGCTTCTGCTTCATTCGTCTGGCAAAAGTGAAGAACCTGTCGGTAAAAGCCGACTTCTCGCTGGCAAAACCGCTGATCGTCACCAACGTCCTGCTCTCCGCCCTCGGCGGTCTGATGTGGTATCTGCAATTCTTCTTCTACGCCTGGGGTCACGCCAGTATTCCGGCGCAGTATGACTACATGAGCTGGATGCTGCACATGAGCTTCTACGTGCTGTGCGGCGGGCTGGTTGGGCTGGTGCTGAAAGAGTGGAACAACGCCGGGCGTCGTCCGGTTGGCGTGCTGAGCCTGGGCTGTGTGGTGATTATCATTGCGGCCAATATCGTCGGCCTCGGCATGGCGAACTGATTACGCTGCCTTTCGACTGCGATGACGCCACTGAACCGGCGTCATCCCCACCTCACGGTTAAACACCACCGAAAAGTAGTTACTGTCCTCAAAGCCGCAGCGCATCGCCACTTCACTCACCATCAGCTCCGTATGCTGTAACAGGTACTGGGCGTGGCAGATGCGCAGCTGGCGCAGATAGTGGTTGACCGTCATCCCCGTCTGGGTGCGGAACTGCTGGCGCAGCGCGCGCTCGCTGCACTGCTCCTGCTCGCAGAATTTTTCCAGCACGAAACTCTTGTTCAGACTGCCCGCAAGCCGGGTGATGAGCTTATCCAGCAGCGCTTCCTGTGTGGTAGCAGAGGGATTATCCGTAGCGTAACGATGCCGCTTCAGGGTCATCACCAGCTGGGCAAAAAGCAGCTCCGACATCTGGTTTGCCACCGGATCGCTCTTCTGGCTCTCCTGCTCCAGCTGGGAAATCGTCTGGCGCACCTGAGCCATGCCGTTGCTGCTTAAGCGCCAGTGCGGTTCGCCTCTGGCATCATGAAAACCGGGGATATTGCCCGCCCAGTCGACATTCAGTTTAAGTCTGTCGGGGCAGTAGATGACGTTCTGCAACACCAGATCGTTAACCGAGGCGTAGGAGTGTTTGTCTTCAGCGCGGATGTAGAACAGGTCTCCGCGCGTGATGCGGTAGGGGCGGTCGTTGAGGACGTGCAGGCCGTTGCCTCGCCATACCAGCACCAGCTCGCAAAACTCGTGGGTGTGCTCGGCAAAGACGTTTTGCGGGTAGCGGTCGGCCACCGCGACGGCCTGACTCGCGGAGGCAAAAAAATCATCTTTGCGAAGAATGAGCTGAGCAGCCACACCACAACCTCTACGGCGAATAACCGGACATTATTAGCCTTTTTGCAGCAAAAAAACGGTGACTGCCCTCGCGTTACTGAAGCAACGCGTCTTTCCCCTGACGAATATCGCGCGGCGACCAGTTAAACTCCCGGCGAAAAAGCGTCGAAAAGTGGTTACTGTCGCCGAATCCGCAGCGATAGGCGATATCGGTGACGCTTTCGTCGGTATGACGTAAAAGGTGCCGCGCTTTGATCAGGCGCAGACGGTTGAGGTAGCGCTGCGGCGTCAGCCCGGTATGCTGCTTGAGCTGACGATGCAGCGTGCGCAGCGAGAGCGAAAAGTCATCCGCCAGCGTTTCCCAGCAGACATCTTCGGCAAAATGATCTTCCAGCCAGGCCATCAGCTGATTCAGGCGCGCGTCGTTATTTTCCAGCCCTTCCACCAGGCTGCTGCGCCGCAGCAGCACCAGCAGCTGCATAAACAGCAGCTCGCGGGTAGCAATGGCGTGCGTCTCCTGTCCATCCTCGCTCTGCTCCATCTGGCTCACCAGCTGACGCACCTGCTGCAACGTGGACTGATTCACCCGCCAGTGCGAGGGGTAGTGACCGTCCTTCTCCTGCGGCAACAGCTGATTCAGCCCGGAGAGAAACTGGAACGCATCCGGAGAACGATAGAGCACATTGGTCAGGCAAAGGTTGTCGGTATGTTCATACAGGTGCCTGTCGTGATCGCGCACGAAGCACACCGTACCGCCGCTGATGGTATACGGCTGACCGTTAAACACGTGGATGCCCGTTCCGTGCTCAACAATCACAATTTCATGAAAATCATGATGATGCTCCGGGAACGCAGCCTGAGGCAGCCGTGGCTCAATCGCGACCGGCGAAGCCCCCGAAGGAAAAAAATCGACGCTGTGCAGTACGGTCATAACGGCCCCCACCAATGAGAAAAGTTCTCAAAATAGTAATTAAGGCCTTCCACGCTCACCTTAAATTTTTGACAGCAAACCGCGCAAAAGCTGTCGGTTTTTCAAGAAACAGACGGAAAGATCAGGAAATGCGGTCAGCGTCACACTGCCTGCAAACCCCGCCATTACTGGAAACTGTGAACTCCCTCACGTTCATCTTTGCTTTCTTGCCAGCGCGAGATTTGGGCTGTCAGTGGCGAGAAGGTGGCTATTTCTTCCCTTTCTTACACTCCTCGCTAATGACTTAAGAAAGGACCCGACCATGACTTTTCGCCATTGTGTGGCTGTCGATTTAGGCGCATCCAGCGGCCGTGTAATGCTCGCCACCTGGGACTGCGACCTGCACACCCTTACGCTTCGCGAAATGCACCGTTTCGCCAATTGTCTGCAAAAACAGGACGGTTTTGTTACCTGGGATATCGACGCCCTGGAAGCAGAGATCCGCACCGGACTTCACAACGTCTGCGAAGACGGTATTCGCATCGACAGTATCGGCATTGATACCTGGGGTGTGGATTACGTACTGCTGGACAGTCACGGCGAACGCGTCGGCCTGCCCGTCTCCTACCGCGACAGCCGCACCGATGGGCTAATGGCGCACGCCATCGCCCAGCTTGGCAAGGAGAACATCTATGGTCGCAGCGGCATTCAGTTTCTGCCGTTTAACACGCTGTATCAGCTGCGCGCGCTGATTGAGCAACAGCCAGAGCTGGTCGAAAAGGTGGCGCATGCGCTGCTGATCCCCGACTACTTAAGCTACCGTCTGACCGGCAACATGAACTGGGAATACACCAACGCCACCACCACGCAGCTGGTTAACATCAACACCGATAACTGGGATGAACATCTGCTGGCCTGGACGGGCGCCTCGCCGTCCTGGTTCGGCGCGCCAACCCATCCGGGCAATGTGATCGGCCACTGGCTTTGCCCGCAGGGGAATGAAATCCCTGTTGTCGCCGTCGCCAGTCACGACACCGCGAGCGCGGTCATTGCCTCGCCGCTCGCCGGCAAAGACGCGGCGTACCTCTCTTCCGGCACCTGGTCGCTGATGGGCTTTGAGAGCAAAACACCCTACACCAGCGATGCCGCACTGGCGGCGAACATCACTAACGAAGGTGGCGCCGAAGGGCGCTACCGGGTGCTGAAGAACATCATGGGCCTGTGGCTGCTCCAGCGGGTGCTGAAAGAGCAGAACATCACCGACCTGCCCGCGCTTATCGCGGAAACCGAAACGCTGAAGGCCTGCACCTTCCTGATTAACCCGAACGACGACCGCTTTATCAACCCGGCGCACATGAGCGCTGAAATCCAGGCCGCCTGTTTTGAAGCGGGGCAGCCGGTACCTTCCCGCCCCGCCGAGCTGGCGCGCTGCATTTTTGACAGTCTCGCCCTGCTCTATGCCGACATCCTGAGCGAGCTGGCTGACCTTCGCGGCAAACCGTTCACGCAGCTGCATATCGTGGGCGGCGGCTGCCAGAACCAGCTGCTGAACCAGCTCTGCGCGGATGCCTGCGGCATTACCGTGGTGGCAGGTCCGATTGAAGCCTCCACGCTCGGCAATATCGGCATTCAGCTGATGACCCTGGACGAACTTTCAAACGTCGACGATTTCCGTTCGGTGGTGACGGCAAATAACAGCCTGACCACCTTCACCCCCCATCCCTGCCATGAAATTGCCCGCTACCGGGCGCAGTTTCAGCAAAAACGACTGACTAAGGAGCTTTGCGCATGACCACTCAACTTGAACAAGCCTGGGACCTGGCTAAACAGCGTTTCGCCGCCGTCGGCGTGGATGTCGAAGAGGCGCTGCGCCAGCTCGACCGTCTGCCCGTCTCCATGCACTGCTGGCAGGGTGATGACGTTGCTGGCTTCGAGAACCCGGGCGGTTCCCTGACGGGGGGTATTCAGGCCACGGGTAACTATCCGGGCAAAGCGCGCAACGCCACCGAACTGCGTGCGGATCTGGAGCTGGCGCTGAGCCTGATCCCCGGGCCAAAGCGCCTGAATCTGCACGCCATTTATCTCGAATCCGACGAGCCGGTGGCGCGTAATGAAATCAAACCGGAGCACTTTACGAACTGGGTGGCGTGGGCGAAAGCCAACAAGCTGGGCCTGGACTTTAACCCCTCCTGCTTCTCGCACCCGCTGAGCGCGGACGGCTTTACCCTTGCGCACGCCAACGACGAAATCCGCCAGTTCTGGATCGACCATGTCAAAGCCAGCCGCCGCGTTTCTGCGTATTTCGGCGAGCAGCTTGGCACACCGTCGGTGATGAACATCTGGATCCCGGACGGTATGAAGGACATCACCGTCGACCGTCTGGCCCCGCGCCAGCGCCTGCTGGCCGCGCTGGATGAGGCCATCAGCGAGAAGCTGGACCCGGCGCACCACATCGACGCCGTGGAGAGCAAGCTGTTCGGCATTGGCGCCGAGAGCTACACCGTGGGCTCAAACGAGTTCTACATGGGTTATGCCACCAGCCGCCAGACCGCGCTGTGCCTGGATGCCGGCCACTTCCACCCAACCGAGGTGATCTCCGACAAGATCTCCGCCGCCATGCTCTACGTGCCACGCCTGCTGCTGCACGTCAGCCGTCCGGTGCGCTGGGACAGCGACCACGTGGTGCTGCTGGATGACGAAACCCAGGCGATTGCCAGCGAAATCATCCGCCACGACCTCTTTGACCGCGTACACATTGGCCTCGACTTCTTCGACGCCTCCATCAACCGCATCGCGGCGTGGGTTATCGGCACCCGCAACATGAAGAAAGCCCTGCTGCGCGCGCTGCTGGAGCCTGTCGCCGCCCTGAAACAGCTGGAAGAAAACGGCGACTACACCGCGCGCCTGGCGCTGCTGGAAGAGCAGAAATCCCTGCCGTGGCAGGCGGTGTGGGAGATGTACTGCCAGCGTCACGATGCGCCTGCGGGCAGCCAGTGGCTGGACAACGTGCGGGCATATGAGAAAGACGTTCTTGCCGCTCGTCAGTAAAAAACATTGCCCGGCGGCGCGTTGCTTGCCGGGCCTACAGGTAAAAGTAGGCCGGGTAAGCAACGCGCCACCCGGCATTTTCAAAGGAAACACAGTATGCAGACCATCACCACCTCCTGGTTCGTCCAGGGCATGATCAAAGCCACCTCCGACGCCTGGCTGAAGGGCTGGGACGAGCGCAACGGCGGCAACCTGACGCTACGCCTGGACGATGCGGATATCGAGCCATTTGCCGCCGATTTCCACCAGAAGCCGCGCTATATCGCCCTGAGCCAGCCGATGCCGCTGCTCGCCAACACGCCGTTTATCGTCACCGGTTCCGGGAAGTTCTTCCGCAACGTCCAGCTCGACCCGCAGGCCAACCTCGGCGTAGTGAAAGTGGATAGCGACGGCGCGGGCTACCACATTCTGTGGGGGCTGACGGATGAGGCGGTGCCCACCTCAGAACTGCCGGCGCACTTCCTCTCCCACTGCGAGCGCATCAAGGCGACCAATGGCAAGGACCGCGTGATCATGCACTGCCACGCCACCAACCTGATCGCCCTGACCTACGTGCTGGAAAACAATTCTGATTTCTTCACCCGCAAATTGTGGGAAGGCAGCACCGAGTGTCTGGTGGTGTTCCCGGACGGCGTCGGCATTCTGCCGTGGATGGTGCCGGGCACCGACGAAATCGGCCAGGCAACCGCGACGGACATGCAGAAACATTCACTGGTGCTGTGGCCGTTCCACGGCGTCTTCGGCAGCGGCCCGACGCTGGATGAAACCTTCGGCCTGATCGACACCGCCGAGAAATCCGCGGAAGTGCTGGTGAAGGTCTATTCCATGGGCGGCATGAAGCAGACCATCACCCGGGAAGAACTGATCGCCCTGGGTAAACGCTTTGGCGTCACCCCCATGCAGTCGGCGTTAGATTTGTACCAATAACAACATCGCGCCCCGCTCATTGAGACGGGGCGAAAACCACCTGCAATCCCTACAACTAACTCAAGTCAGTGGAGTAAAAGCAATGAAAATAAAAGCAAGCTTGATCCTCACCGTTGCCGCTCTGGCGTTGTCCGGTTCCGCTTTAGCAGAAGTGAAAATCGCCCTGGTGGCGAAGTCCTTAGGGAATGGATTCTTCGAGGCAGCGAACGTCGGCGCGCAGGAGGCGGCCAAAGAGTTAGGCGATGTAAAAGTGATTTATACCGGCCCGACCACCACCACGGCGGAAGCGCAGATCGAGGTGCTGAACGGGCTGATCGCCCAGGGCGTTGATGCGATCGCGATTTCCGCGAACGATCCGGACGCCGTCGTGCCGGTGCTGAAAAAAGCGATGCAGCGCGGCATCAAGGTTGTGTCGTGGGATTCCGGCGTGGCGAAAGCCGGGCGTCAGATCCACCTCAACCCGTCCAATAACGCCCTGATTGGCGAAACTAACGTCAAGCTCGCCGCCGATGCCCTGAAAGCGCTGAACGTGGAGAAAGGCGATGTGGCGGTGCTGAGCGCCACGCCAACCTCCACCAACCAGAACACCTGGATTGCGGAGATGAAAAAGGTGCTGCCGAAGTACCCGTCCGTCAATCTGGTGACCGTGGCCTACGGGGACGATCTCTCTGACAAGAGCTACCGCGAAGCTGTCGGCCTGCTGAAAACCTACCCGGAGCTGAAAGTGATTGTTTCGCCTTCTTCCGTGGGCATTGTGGCTGCCGCGCAGGCGGTGAAGGACCAGGGCAAGATTGGCAAAGTGTACGTCACCGGTTTAGGCCTGCCGTCTGAGATGGCGGGCGCGGTGAAGTCCGGCGCAAGCAAGAGCTTTGCCATCTGGAACCCGATTGACCTGGGCTATGCCGCAACCTACCTGGCGGATGACCTGGTAAAAGGCACCGCCACGAAAGGTGAGGCCAGCATGGGCAAGCTGGGCAAAGTGAAGCTGGATGCCGACGGCAACGGCGCGATGGCCGAGCCGTTCGTTTACGATGCCAGCAATATTGATAAGTTCTCAAAAATCTTTTGATGCGATTTGTAGGCCGGATAAGCGTAGCGCCATCCGGCAAAAGGCGGGTGGCGCTGCCGCTTACCCGCCCTACAAATTCCCCTGTCCAGGAGAACTATCATGACCCCATTGCTACAGCTTTCTGGCATCACCAAGGTGTTCCCCGGCGTGCGTGCTCTTGAGAACGTGCAGCTTGCGCTGTGGCCCGGCAAAGTGACGGCGCTTATCGGCGAAAACGGCGCGGGCAAGTCGACGCTGGTCAAAGTGATGACCGGCATATACCAGCCCGACGAGGGCGAAATTCTCTACAAGGCGATCCCCGTTCACCTTCCGACGCCGGAGTCGGCGCATAAAATGGGCATCACCGCCATTCACCAGGAAACCGTCCTGTTCGATGAACTCTCGGTTACCGAAAATATCTTTGTCGGTCAGTACCTTCACAAAGGCTTCCTGAAAAAGCTCGACTGGCCGGAAATGCACCGCCGGGCGCAGGCTATTCTCGCCCGCCTTGAGGTGCAAATCGACCCGCGCGCAACGCTGAAAACCCTGAGCATCGCCCAGCGTCACATGGTGGCGATTGCCCGCGCGCTGTCGTTTGAGGCGCAGGTGGTGATCCTCGATGAACCCACGGCGGCGCTGTCACAGCATGAAATCCTCGAGTTTTACCAGATTGTGGAGCGCTTAAAGCAGGAGGGAAAAGCCATCCTGTTTATCTCCCACAAGTTCGACGAGATTTTTGAGCTGGCCGATCACTACACCATTTTGCGCGACGGCGTGTTCGTCGGTGCAGGGGCAATAAATGAGATCACCGAGGAGCGGATGGTGTCGATGATGGTCGGGCGCGCCATTACCCAAACCTTCCCGAAAATCGACTGCGAAAAAGGCGAGACGGTGCTGGAGGTGAAAAACCTCTGCCATCCGACCGAGTTTGCGCATATCTCGTTCTCCCTGCGTAAAGGGGAGATCCTCGGCTTTTACGGGCTGGTGGGTGCCGGGCGTACCGAGCTGATGCAGGCGCTTTCCGGCGTCACGCGGCCATCGTCCGGGGAAATTATCCTCAATGGCCAGCCCCGGCGCTTCCGCCAGCCTGCGGATGCGATCAAGGCCGGTATCGTCTGCGTGCCGGAAGAAAGGCAGAAACAGGGGGCGATTATCGCCCTGCCGATTGCCCAGAACATCAGCCTGCCTCAGCTCAGCAGGCTCAATCCGAACGGCGTACTGCACGACGACCGCGAATGGAAGCTGGCAGACGAATACGCCAGGCGCCTGCAAGTGAAAGCCTTCAGCTGGAAGCAGGCGGTGGAGACCCTCTCTGGCGGCAACCAGCAAAAGGTGGTGATCGGCAAATGGCTGGCGACGCACCCTGACGTGATCATCCTCGATGAGCCAACAAAAGGCATCGATATCGGCTCAAAGGCAGCCGTGCATCAGTTTATGTCCGAGCTGGTCAGTCAGGGGCTGGCGGTGATTATGGTCTCGTCCGAACTGCCGGAAGTGATGGGCATGGCGGATCGCATTATCGTCATGCACGAGGGGCTGATGGTGGCCGAATACCAGGCGGGAGACGCGACGGCGGAAACCATCGTCAGCGCCGCCAGCGGTGCAAAACAGGAGGCGGCATAAATGCTTAGCTCACTCTTAAAACACCGCGAGGCGCTGCTTGGCGCGGTGATTGTCCTGATGGTCGTCGCCATTGGCAGCCGCGTGCCATCGTTTATCGCACCGGGCAACCTGGTGGAGATGTTTAACGACACCGCCATTCTGATCGTCCTCGCGCTCGGGCAGATGATGGTGCTGCTCACTAAAGGCATCGACCTGTCGATGGCGGCTAATCTGGCCCTGACCGGGATGATTGTCGCCCTGATTAATTTCCATTACCCGGACGTGCCCGTCTGGGCGCTGCTGATCCTTGCCAGCGCGCTTGGGCTGCTGATGGGCGCAATAAACGGCCTGCTGGTTTGGAAACTGGGCATTCCGGCGATTGTGGTGACGCTCGGCACCATGAGCATCTACCGCGGAATGATCTTTTTGCTCTCCGGCGGCGGCTGGGTGAACTCCAACCAGATGGGTGCAGACTTCCTCGGCCTGCCGCGTGCGTCAGTACTGGGCCTGCCGGTGCTGAGCTGGTGCGCCATCGCCGTACTGCTGCTGGTGGGCTACTTCCTGCGCTACAGTCGCACCGGACGGGCGCTCTACACCGCAGGCGGGAACGCCACGGCAGCGTACTACACCGGGATCAACGCCGGGAAAATGCAGTTCATCAGCTTCTGCCTTTCCGGTCTGCTGGCCGGGTTCTGCGGCTACCTGTGGATATCACGCTTTGCCGTTGCGTATGTTGACGTCGCTAACGGTTTTGAATTGCAGGTGGTGGCAGCCTGTGTGATTGGCGGGATCAGCACCATGGGCGGCACCGGCCGCGTGCTCGGCTGTCTGTTCGGGGCGCTGTTCCTTGGCGTCATCAACAACGCCCTGCCGGTGATCGGCGTCTCCCCGTTCTGGCAGATGGCGATTTCCGGCTCGGTCATTGTCATCGCTGTGCTGCTGAACGAGCGCGGCAACAAGCGCAAAGGCAGGCTGATCCTGCGCGACGCGGCGCTGGCACGTCAGAAACTGGCGGTGAAACCATGAGCAAAATGATGACATCTGAAGAGTTCAAACCCACTTCTGCGCCGGGCATCTTCCAGCGCCTGCTGTGCTGGGAGGGCTTCCTGCTGGCGGTGACGCTGGCGGTGTTTGTGGTGAACGCGCTCGCCTCGCCCTACTTCCTCAATATCTGGAACCTCTCTGACGCGACGTTCAACTTCACGGAAAAAGCGATCATTGTGTTGCCGATGGCGATGCTGATTATCGCCCGGGAAATTGACCTGTCTGTGGCCTCCACCATCGCGCTCAGCTCCACGGTGATGGGCTTTTGCGCGGCGGCGGGCGTCGATACGCCACTGCTGGTGTGCGTGGGATTAGGCGTCGGGCTACTGTGCGGGCTGTTCAACGGTATTCTGGTGTCGCGCTTTAACCTGTCGTCCATCGTCATCACCATCGGCACCATGAGCCTGTACCGCGGGATCACCTACATCCTGCTCGGGGACCAGGCGCTGAACAGCTACCCGGAGAGCTTCGCCTGGTTCGGCCAGGGCTACGTCTGGGGCGCGCTGTCGTTTGAGTTCGCGCTGTTTATCGTGCTGGCCGCTCTGTTTGCCTTTGTGCTGCACCGCACCAATTTTGGCCGCCGCACCTACGCCATCGGCAACAACCCGACCGGCGCGTGGTACTCCGGCATCAACGTGAAGCGCCACAACCTGATCCTGTTTGCGCTGGTAGGACTGATGTCCGGCCTGGCGTCGGTGCTGCTCACCTCGCGTCTGGGCAGTACCCGCCCGACCATCGCGATGGGCTGGGAGCTGGCGGTGGTGACGATGGCGGTGCTCGGCGGCGTCAATATTCTCGGTGGGTCCGGCAGCATGGTGGGCGTGATTATCGCCGCCTTCCTGATGGGGCTGGTGACCTTCGGCCTGAGCCTGCTCAACGTGCCCGGCATCGTGATGTCGGTGATTATCGGCGCGATGCTGATCGTGGTGATTTCGCTGCCGATTATTACCCGCCGGATGATGCAGCGAAGACGGATCTCATAGCCGGGTGGCACTGCGTTTACCCGGCCTACTTAACCGTAGGCCCGCGCAAGCGCAGCGCCGCCGGGCATAAAAATCACAGTAATTAAGGAGAATTATCATGAGCTTTATGTTGGCACTCCCCAAAATCAGCCTGCACGGCGCGGGCGCGATCGGCGATATGGTCAATCTGGTGGCAAACAAACAGTGGGGAAAAGCGCTGATTGTCACCGACGGCCAGCTGGTGAAACTTGGCCTGCTCGACAGTTTGTTTTCCGCGCTCGACGCCCATCAGATGTCGTATCACCTGTTCGATGAGGTATTCCCGAATCCGACGGAAGCGCTGGTGCAAAAAGGCTATGCGGCATATCAGGATGCGGAGTGTGATTACCTGATTGCCTTTGGCGGCGGCAGCCCGATTGATACCGCCAAGGCGATCAAAATCCTCACCGCCAACCCAGGTCCGTCAACCGATTACTCCGGCGTCGGCAAGGTGAAAAACGCGGGCGTACCGCTTGTGGCGATCAACACCACCGCAGGCACGGCAGCAGAGATGACCAGCAACGCGGTGATCATCGACTCCGCGCGCCAGGTGAAGGAGGTGATAATCGATCCGAACATCATCCCGGACATCGCCGTGGACGATGCCAGCGTGATGCTCGATATTCCCGCCTCCGTGACCGCCGCAACCGGCATGGATGCGTTGACTCATGCGATTGAAGCCTACGTGTCCGTCGGCGCGCACCCGCTGACCGATGCTAACGCGCTGGAAGCGATTCGCCTGATCAACCTGTGGCTGCCGAAAGCGGTTGACGATGGTCATAACCTGGAAGCGCGCGAGCAGATGGCCTTTGGTCAGTATCTGGCGGGCATGGCGTTTAACAGTGCCGGTCTGGGGCTGGTGCACGCCCTGGCGCACCAGCCGGGCGCGACGCACAACCTGCCGCACGGCGTGTGCAACGCCATTCTGCTGCCGATCATCGAAAACTTTAACCGCCCGAACGCGGTTGCCCGATTTGCCCGCGTGGCGCAGGCGATGGGCGTTGACACGCGCGGCATGAGCGATGAAGCGGCCAGCATGTCGGCCATTCAGGCGATTCGCGACCTGAGCGCTCGCGTCGGCATTCCGTCCGGATTTAGCCAGCTCGGCGTCACCAAAGCCGATATTGAAGGCTGGCTGGATAAAGCCCTCGCCGACCCGTGCGCGCCGTGCAACCCGCGCACCGCCAGCCGCGATGAGGTCCGCGAGCTGTACCTGGAGGCTTTATGATCCGCAAAGCGTTTGTGATGCAGGTAAACCCGGACGCGCACGAGGAGTACGCACGTCGCCACAACCCAATCTGGCCTGAGCTGGAGGCGGTACTGAAAGCCCACGGCGCGCACCACTACGCCATCTATCTCGACAAAGCTCGCAACCTGCTGTTTGCGATGGTGGAGATTGAATCGGAAGAGCGCTGGAACGCGGTGGCAAACACCGATGTCTGCCAGCGCTGGTGGAAATATATGGGTGACGTTATGCCGTCGAACCCGGATAACAGCCCGGTGAGTTCGGCGCTGAAAGAGGTGTTTTACCTGGACTGATGTGTTAACGCTGCTGCCCCCGAGGCGGCAGCAATCTCCCGCCTGCCACTCAGCGTAAACGCCGACACCACCGTGATCGCCAGCACGAAGCAGCCCAGTATCAGATACGTCTCCTGGAAGCCGACCCGGTCATACATATTTCCGGCAAAGGCGGAGAGGAAGATCGCCGCCGACTGTTTGGCAAACTGGAAGCCAATCAGGTAGATGGTGGCCGACAGGCGCGTATCAAACACCCCGGTGATGTACTTGAATGCCCCCACCAGCAGGAACGGGACTTCCAGCGCGTGCAGCATCTTCAGGGCAATCACCTCCACGGCAGTGGTGGCAAACGACGAGCCGATAATGCGCGTCGCCATGATCACCCCGGCAATCAGCAGCGTGTTTTTCGCGCCGATGCGGTTAATAATCCACGGCGAGCAGAACATAATGATCGCGTTACAGATTTCCCCCGCCGTGGTGGCGAAACCAAAGGCACGGGTCCCCTCCTGCGGCGTGGCGAAGAAGGTTTTGAAGAAGGTGGCAAACTGCTGGTCGAAGACGTCATACACGCAGGCCACGCCAATCACGTACAGGATGAACATCCACATTCTGCGCTGGCGGAACAGGGTAAAAACGGTTTTAGCGGTGATCTGCGGCTGATTCGCGCCCAGGGCGTTCATCACCTGCGCCGTCTGGTTAGGCTTCGGTTTCGCGACCACCAGCAGCAGCATCAGCAACAGCGCCGCGGCCGACCCCATCCAGAAGACGTACGACGGATCGATGCCGAACAGGATGCCGCCCGTTGAGGCGCACAGCCCCCAGCCGAGACAGCCGAACATACGCGCCTTGCCGTACTCAAAAAAGCTGTTGCGGCTTACGCGCTCAATATAGGCCTCAATCGCCCCCGACCCCGCTGAGAAGACAAAGCCGATATACAACCCACCGCTCAGCGCCCCCAGCCAGATATTGGTTTTCAGCAGCG
Source organism: Enterobacter cloacae complex sp. SHL001 (assembly GCF_049236825.1). Lineage (NCBI taxonomy): Bacteria > Pseudomonadati > Pseudomonadota > Gammaproteobacteria > Enterobacterales > Enterobacteriaceae > Enterobacter > Enterobacter cloacae complex sp. SHL001. The sequence goes on along the minus strand of NZ_JBMKIP010000009.1, from coordinate 50,720 downwards.
GGGCGAAGACGTACAGGAAGAACGGCGCGAACAGGAACAGCAGCACCGAGATGATCCAAAGCAGGTGTTTTTTCAGCCCCAGCTTGTCCGAAATGACCCCCAGCACCGGCTGGAAGGCAATGGCCGACAGCGAGATGCAGGAGAAAACAATCCCGGTATGGGTTTTGTTCAGGCCGATGATGTCCGACAGCCAGATCGGCAGGAACGGAAAGCAGGTGGCCATGATGAAGAAGTAGAGAAAGAAGAACAGCCCGAAGATCCAGAAATTAGGGTTGTCTTTGTGGGTACAGGTTGTTGTGTTCATTATTTTTATCCTCAACGGAGGGCCGGTTGCCCGGCCCGTCACCCTTACACGCGTTCCACACCAATCAGAATGGCGGTTTCCGGATCCAGAATCGGCAGCGCAATACCCGCCTGCATCAGCCACTCGCCGCTCACCGTTTGCGGCGCTTCCATCCACGAAGGCAGCTTACGCATGGTGTGCCCGCCCTCGCCCGTAATCTGGATGTTCGGGTGATCGAGCAGCGTGATGCGGTACAGCGCGCTGGCGTCTAACCCCGGCATGCGCAGCGGCATCATCAGGGTGTAATCCGGCATCGCGAGCTGGCTGACCAAAAACAGCCCCTGCGTCTTATCTTCGCTCACTATACCCTGCGCCAGGGTGGTGGCGTCCGGCATATCCACGCGCCACTGGGTGCCGTGATGAATGACCTCTCGCCACCGCTTGTGCAGCGCGGCGTAATGGCGATAGCCTTCACGCTCCTGCGCATCGACGGTGAGCGGATCCAGCTCCAGCCCCATGTGACCAAACAGCGCTGTTAGCCCGCGGAACTGAATGCTGTGCTGGCGGAAGGTGGCGTGACATTTATGATGACCGATATGCGCCCCCATCACCTCCGGCGGGAAGAAGTAGCTCATGCCGCGCTGGATAGTGTTGCGCTCCAGCGCGTCGTTGTTATCGGACGCCCAGAAGCGGTGGCTGCGGGTCAGCACTTCGTAATCAATACGCCCGCCACCCGACGAGCAGGATTCAAACTCAATGTGCGGGAAGCGCTCGCCCAGCACGTCCAGCAGGCGGTAAAACTGGCGCGTCTGGGCGTCGGCGGCGGCTTTGCCCTTGTGCCCTGGCTGCACCAGCTCGCGGTTCATATCCCATTTCACGTAGTCGACCGCGTGTTCGCCCAGCAGCCAGCTCATGCGTTCGACCAGATATTCAAAGGCCTGCGGAATATTGAGATTGAGGACCAGCTGGTGTCGCCCGGTCGCCTGGGCGTAGCCCGGCAGCGCCAGCACCCAGTCAGGGTGCGCGCGATACAGATCGGAATCGGGGTTAATCATCTCCGGCTCAACCCAGATACCAAACTCCATGCTGAGCTGTTTAACGTGATCGATTACCGGCTTTAGGCCGTTCGGGTATTTTTTCTTGTCCAGATACCAGTCGCCCAGCGCGGCGTGGTCGTCGTTGCGGCCTTTAAACCAGCCGTCGTCGATAATAAAGCGCTCCACGCCCAGCGCAGCGGCCTCGTCGGCCATGCGCATGATGTAGTCCGGATCGTGGTTGAAGTAGATCCCCTCCCAGGTGTTGAGGTGCACCGGGCGCGGTTTATCTTCCGGGAAGCGGATAACATTGTCGCGCAGGTAGCGGTGGAACTGCTGGCTCATGCCGTTCAGCCCGTGCGGGGAGTGACTGGCATACAGGCGCGGCGTCCAGAGCGTTTCCCCCTCTTCAATCGCCATTTCACCCGGCAGGTAGAGCGCTTCGGCCTGCATATAGCGGCGGCCATCGGTTTTCGCCTCTGCGCGCAGGCGGTGGTTACCACTCCAGCCCAGATGTATACCCCAGACGTTGCCGTGCATTTCACTGAATGACGGCGTACCTGAAATCAGCGCCGGGAAATGTTCATGGGAGGTTTTACCCCGACGGTTTTCAATCACAAAGCTGTCATGTTCAAGCATCACGCGGTGCGGCTGAAACTCCCTGATCCAGCGACCGTGGAAGGCCATCACCTCCTGCGCGCGTTCGGCCACCGGCAGCGTCACGGCAAAGCGATCCACCTGCCACGCCTGCGTTTTCAGGTTGGTTAACCCATGACGCACCACCAGTACGCCGCTGGCATCCAGCGTTATTTCACTGGTCAGACGCAGGCCTGCATGCTCGTCTTCAGCAGTGATTGTCAGGGCGTTTAACGCCTGCTGCACCTGCGTGGTTTTAAATACCGGCGATCCGTCCAGCCCCTGGCGGTGCCCCTCGATGCCCGGCGAGCCAAACAGCCCATGCCCCAGCTCTGCCATCAGCGTGACGGGGGAGTCGACGTCCAGCCTGCCATTAGCAACCGGGCGCGCAATACTCAGCACATCCTGCGGCGAAAAGTGCTGAAGGTGTGGCCCCCAGTAGAGAATTTCGGCGAACGGGTGGGTTTTTACCACCACGTCAACCGTATTGCTTTCAAGTCGAAAAATGGAATCTTGCATCAGACATCTCCTGTCATCGGGATGTCCTGAGTGTTGATCCGAAACGTTTCGGATACAAACCAAAACGTTTCGGATCTGTGATCGGGTTTGGAATTTTTGGTGTAATCAGGCCGTCTGGCCTGGGGAGAATTCTGGCTGCCAGAGCACCTGAAGGGTGTCAATGTCGTCGCCATTAATCAGCTGGCGCACCATATCGGCAATCTGTTTCCCGACACCCTGACGGGTAGACTGGATCACCGCCGCGACGTCGATATCGACAATGCTGTCCTGCGGTAAGCCGTCATAGACCACCAGCGAAACGGCATTTTCACCGGTTAAGCGCCCCATCTGCGCCAGGGCCATCGCTGCGCCGTCGCCGTGGGTGTTGCAGTCGGTAATGATGGCCGTGGGCGGCTGCGGCAGGGAGAGAAGTTCTTGCGTGGTGGCATACCCCACGCGACGCGAAGGGGGCATGGCACGCAGCCATTCGCTGGAAAGTCCGGCTTCCCGCAGCGCGTCCAGGTAGCCCTGGCGGCGCTGGGTGATGAATGCCTGGTTGTTGCTTTCGCCCAGCAGCGCAATGCGCTGATGGCCTTTCTCGATCAGCCAGCGGGTGGCCTGATATGTGCCGGCATAGTTGTCGAAATCGAACCACTCGTACGGCTGCGGGAGCTGGCTGCGGCCGAGCGCCAGGAACGGGAACCCGGCGGCCTGTAGCTGCTCAAGACGCGGATCGTGATCCAGCGTATGCGCCACAATCAGCGCATCCACGCGTCGGCTCTGCACCATGCGCATATAGCTGTGTTTGTCCGCCAGATCGTCGTCAGCGATGAGCAGCAGGTCAATCTCATGTCGCGCCAGTTCGTGGCTAATTTCGCCGACCATGTCCATAAAAACGCTGTTATTGAGCGGAACAGGATGCACCGGAAACACCAGCCCGACGGCGTCGATTTTGCCCATCTTCAGGCGACGGGCAAAGGTATTTGGTCGGTAGCCACGGCGCTGGGCCTCCGCTTCCACGCGGGCGCGCGTCTCAGCAGAAACGTCGTCATACCCGTTGAGGGCGCGGCTGACGGTGGTAACAGACAGCCCCAGTTCTTTGGCAATGGCTTTAAGCGACATGATTTTCCGTATCTTTGTTAGTTTTGTTCCGCCACCAGCAGCGCGTGCGTATCTGGCTCCAGCGCCTTAAAGATATGCGGCTGGTCAGCGGGGTAGCAAATGTAATCTCCCGGGCCGAGCTCTTCCGCCGCGTCGATCAGACCGACCACCGCCCGCCCCTGGGTCACGATAATATGCTCAACCGACCCAGGCGGATGGGGCTGGGAAATACGGTCTGCCCCCGGCTGAGTCAGCAGCAGATAGATATCACGACGCGCGCCAGGCGGACACGCCGCGAGCAAAATCGCCTCGTAGTTCGCCTGCCCGGCGACGACTTTTGTGCCCTCGCCGCGGCGGATCACCTGCGTGACGGGTTGCTGCGGCTCCAGTAACCGGGCAAACGGAATATCCAGCGCCACGCAAAGCGACCACAGCGTTTCCAGGCTAGGATTGCCGTTGCCAGACTCCAGTTGAGAAAGCGTGGATTTGGCGATCCCGGCACGGCGGGCAATTTCCGCCAGTGAGAGCCCGGTTCGCAAGCGTTCTCGCACCAGGCTTTTGGCGATCACGCTGATTGGCTGCGTCATAATAACGGCCTCTTTCTCTCTATAACGAACGAATCGTTCGTCTTGTAAAACGTTTCTGATGCGTTCATTATAATGGAAATACGTTCGATATGGCTAAAATGGTATGAAGAATCACCTCTCTTGCCTGAAAGGCGACACGATAAAAGCGATCGTCCTGGTCTGCCTCGCGGTGGGCGTGGTCGGCATGTCTTATGGCTCACTGGCGATGGCCTACGGTTTCCCGCTGTGGGTGCCGTTTGTCCTCTCCCTCACGGTGCTGGCAGGCGCATCCGAGTTTATGTTTATCGGCATCGTGGCGAGCGGCGGCAATCCGCTGGCAGCGGCAGCGGCCGGTTTACTGGTTAACGCGCGCCATGTGCCGTTCGGCGTTACGGTGCGTGAACTGGTGGGCAAGCGCGGCCTGAGCTTTCTGGGCTGTCATATCATGAATGATGAAAGTGTGGTGTTCGGCCTGTCGCAAAAAACCGCCGAGCAGCGTAAAGCGGCCTACTGGCTGTGCGGCCTGGGCGTGGCAATCATCTGGCCGCTAGGGGCGGTGCTGGGCGCGATGGTCGGCAAGCTGCTGCCGGACCCGGAAACCATCGGGCTGGACGCGGTGTTCCCGGCGATCCTGCTGGCGTTAGTGGTGCCGGCATTTAAAAACCGTACCACGCTGATCCGCGCCTGTAGCGGCGCAGTGTTGTCGCTGGCCGCCGTACCGTTTGCGCCGGTTGGCCTGCCGGTGCTGCTCTCTTTGCTCGGCCTTGCCGCGAGGAAAAAATAATGGAAAACATGACGGTCTTTATTCTCGGCATCGCCATTCTTTCTGCCGGAACCTATCTGATGCGTCTCGGCGGGGCGAAACTCGGTAGCCGGCTGGCGCTTTCTGAACGGTCGCAGGCGCTGCTTTCAGACGCGGCAACCGTTTTGTTGTTCTCCGTCGCGCTGGCAACAACGTTTTATGAAGGGGACCATTTTGCCGGGATGGCGCGCGTACTGGGGGTGGGGTTCGCGGTGTTTCTGGCCTGGCGCAAAATGCCGTTAATTGTGGTGATCGTCGCGGCGGCGGTGGTGACGGCGCTGCTGCGTCTGGCGGGGATCCACTAAGAAAAATGCCCGACAGAACAGCGCTGCCGGGCATCTGAGGGGTTAATGCGCAGGAAGCGTATCGACGTTAAGCGTCAGCGTTTCTTCAAAATCCGTGGTGTTAGTAACGCTAAACGCCTTGTCAGAGAGATAGGTCGTGATCATCATGGTGGCGACAAACTGCTCGCCCGCCACTTCTGTACCGTTTACCGCCGCCAGCGCTTTTTCCGGCTTCAGCGTCACCTGAGAAGCGCCTCCCTGAACGGCTACCGCGCCAATATCGACCGCGGCCAGCTGCACGGGGTTCCCGTCCACCCGCCCATCTTTGAATTCGATTTTCATCGCGCCGCTGTCCGTAAAACGATACGCCAGGTTCTGTCGGGCAATCCCGTCTACGGAGATGCGCATTTTGCGCACATCCGGACACAGCACCGAAACCTGAACTTCACGCATCACAGAAGCATAACCGTTGTACACTTTGCCAATATGTTCAGCGGACGTTTGCCGCATATCCTCTTTACGGTAGCGCCCGTAATCGACTTTCTTCACCGCCGACATCATTTCACAGGCGCCGTCATCGGCCTGCGCCATTCCCGAAAGTCCCGCTGCGCCGCAGAGCAGCATAAGCATCAGCGCGTATTGACGAACGTTATTCAGAGACATTTCCCTGTCACCTCTTCATAGAATTTATTCGGTTCTGCCTCCGGCAGGGTGTACGTCAGCCTGCAACGCCCTTCATCCAGCTTCGCATACAGCTGCTGGCTGGCAGAGATATCGTTCAGGAAGATCACGCCGTCTTCTGGCGCACTCGTCACATACTCCCCTGCCGCGTCCACAATCGAGACACCTTCCGGCAGCGGCGTACCGTCCGCACGGCGTATACTGAGCAGCACGCGGCGCTGGCTTAACGTCGCAAACTCCCACTTCGCCACAGCGCCGTGAGACGCTTTGATCGCTGTTCTGCCATTTCTTACGTCCAGATTGCCTGGCAGGCTTTCCGTGTTGATCTCAATCGTGCTTTCACGGAACGGCGACAGCGCAGGAATAATCGCCTGGCCCCATTTATCGGTCCATACCGCGCCGCGCGGGGTACCTATCTCGATGCCAGCCACCGGTTTATCCAGTCTGGCAATGGCGTACGTATCGGTCACGCGGTAAGGCGAGAAGGTCACCCCGTCGCTGTGGGCGACAATCCCGCCGCTTAATGCTGCTGAGTAGTTGGTATTGCTGTCGTTATCTCCTCCTGCCGCCAGCGCCAGGTTGGTGTAATGCAGATTACTGTTCAGCGAGCTGTCCCAGCTGGTGGTGTTCTCTTCCTGGTCCTGAGTGACCCCCACCGTGTACTGGTTCTCAGCGTTGAGCGAGCCCATCGCCCGCGTGCCGTAAGAACGCTTACCTTCGCTCTCGCGATACCAGGAGCTGGTTGTCACGCCTGAGCGTCCCAGCGGGATCGACACGTTTACGTAAAACTGATCGTTGTCGCTGCTGTCGTGCCGGCTGACATCCGACTCCCAGTTCACGCTCACGTTGAAGTATTTAAAAGTCTGTGACCACGACGAGATAAACCGGCGACTGTCATAGTCGCTGTTCCAGCTCTCGTTGCGATAATAGCTGAGGGAAAAGCGGCCCAGCGTGGTACTCGACCAGTTGATACCGACGCTGGTGTCGTATTTGGTTTGCGACATATCGTCATCGTCGCCGTAAAGTTCCGCCATCTCGCGATAGTCCGGTGTGCCATAGCTACCGCCCAGCGAAAGCCCAATGCCCCACGGCAGGGAGTAACCCAGATCCAGCGTCGTTTTGTTGCCGTCAGTTTGCGTCTGGTTGTCTATTGACGCCAGAAAACCCAACGAGGCATACAGGTTCTGCATCGGTATGGTATCGAGGTTGCCGGAGAAGCCATAATAGTGGTTATCCGCCATCACCATACCGGCCAGGAAATTGACACGCTTATTGACAGACCAGCCGTTGTTGGCGGACACCACCCACGGATTTTCAAAGCGTGAGTCCATGTCTTCAACGCGGCCCATAGCCAGCGTAAAGCCCGGGGCACGGCCTATATGATTGCTGCGGAACGTACTTGCCGAGACAGTGAATCGGTTTTCGCTGCCGTCAGTCTCGGTGACCGTTACGTTCAGGTCGGTGTTGAGGTTCGCCAGCGGCACGTCATCCAGGTTGAACGGACCGGCAGGAACCAGCGTTGAGTAAATAAGCTGTCCGCCCTGGCGGATATCGACGCGAGCCTGCGGATTACGGGCAATACCGCTGACTTCGACGCCCGTCCCCACCTGAGGAGTGAGTGCGGTATCCGGCATCATCTGGACCCCGTAAATTCCCGGAATACTGAAGCGGCTGTTGGCGATGTTAATCTGGCCACCCTGCACCATCACGCCATAATCGGTAAAGGTACGCTGGGCATAGGTGTAGAGGGAGTCAACCTCAAAATCCTGATCGCTGCCGTCGCTAATGAACTGCGTGCTGCGCACAATCCAGTCTCCGGCATTAAAGCCCATTTCAAAGGTCGACTGGAAACGGTCAGCGTTCTCATCATCATAGTGATTATGGGTGCCAAACATGGAGTAATTCAGCATGGCTGCACGTCCGCCACGCACCTCGGCGAACTGTCGGCCATAATCAGGGTCGATCGCTTCAGGCGGTACAACAACCGATATTTCATCAATATCCGGCGAAGTCTGAATCGTTGATCCGGACCAGTAGTGATAAATCTTCGGGCAGGTGCCTCTTTTCGTCTGTTTAATCAGGCCCGCGTTTTCCAGAAACGCTTTATCAATACAGGGCGTTCCTTCCTCATCAAATTTCACGGGCATAATATTGCGCTGCTTACCATTAATATTAACCGTCACATTATGGTAGCCAGGGGTAAAACGGGGAGTGAGGGAATAGTAATCCGCAATGGCCGGATCAAGCCCGTTATTTTTTAAAGCATCGCTGTCAAATATGGCTCGCGCCAGTTCCAGAGATTCATTCGCATTAGAGGAAATCTCAGCCCGAATATTAAATGCCAGCACGCTAAGGCAAAACACGAGCATTCCCTTTTTACAGGAACCGTTTAACATAACTACTCCATGTTTGTTAAGTGATTTTATTGCTGAAGGTCGGCGATATAATTCCCTGCCTTGTAGCCATAACGCGTTGCCGGATAGATTTCGATTTGTTTTTCGGATGCTGATATTTTGGCTGGGGCGCTGGCCATCATTTTTTCGCCAGGAAGAATGTAAGTCTTAGCTAATGTCGCGATCGTACCCGAGGCCATTAATTTCACCTTTTGCTCCAGTCGGACGACATAAGGCGTATTATTCTCAACCGTGACATTGCCATTTTTTATCTGCCAGGTGAGTGCCTTCCAGGGTTCAATATTTACCGCCAGGCCAGCCGGGTGAATAATGACGGGAAGGTTCTGGCTAAACACCACTTTAACTTTATTTTTTTCACGCTGAGGGATAGCGGTAAAAATGACACGCTTGAAATGTTCCACCTTCAGCGGCTCAGCGCTGCTTTTCAGCACAAAACGTACGCGCTGGGTTTTACCCGCATCTACGCGCACAACCGGCTGCGTGGCAAACAGGCCCGGCTTGGGGTCGTCCGGGAGATCAATAATTTTGGTGTACAGCAGCTGTGCTTCAGCATCCGTGTTTTTAACATCCATGCTGGCCCCCTGCTTGTCTTCATTGACAATAAGCAGCGAGGTATCCGGCACCATCCCGGCAGCCATACCGTTGAATGAGGCCAGCAGGCAGGCACAGATCAGCGTTCTCTTTAAAAGCAGCATAATATTAGTCCATTAATATTGGTAATGACACCCCACCGGGGTGAGGTGTCAGGTATTTCATGATACGTGGGGGTGATTACAGATAAACCAGCTCAACGTTGGTTAAGCCGTCCAGGGTGGCTTCATCCGTGATATTTAAATCATCGGTTGGGTTAATCATCGCGGCGACACCCACATTAAAGTTAACCTTGGTTTGTGCGACAGGCGTGCCGCCCAATGTGTCACTGAAGGAATATAATTCGCTTTTGTCTGTGTTTACTTTTAAATAGCGCTGTCCGCCTGTTGTTGCCCACGTTGTTCCGTTATCGCGCGATGCAGTAGGATACAGTTCATCGCCTGCGTCGTTCGTGACAGCGCCTTTCGTAAGCTGAATCCCTAATGAGTAGGCACCAATTTTCTTACCATTGTACATACCCAGCCCGGCGGTTTGGTACGCCTCTCTCCCAAATTCCGTATCAATAAAACTGGTCGGCAAAACTTGAGTTGGTCCTGAGTCTGCATGGGCATCATTAAACGTTACTGCAATGCGGGTGGCCTCTTCACAGGTAATGGAAACAGGAATAATTTTAACATCCGCCAATGGTGTAGCCGAAGTGGAATTCAGTGAAGACGCACTTATCGTGCCATAATCGGCAATACCACCACCGCTAATAAATGTAGGCGTACAGGAAGAGGGGACGATTTTACCCGTCACCTGAATATCAACACTGGAAGCTGCCAGAGCAGAGGACGCCACGACAGCCAGCGCGGACGCCAGCATTCCTTTTTTAAATATCGCGTTCATTTAATTTCCTTATAAAAGTGAAATACAAAATATGCCAAATAATTAATATTTGGCCTAAGGGGGTACTACTAAACATTGTTTTAGAAAGTAGCATTACAGATAGCTCAGATCAATAACCCCAAAACGTTTTAGGATTAGAGCCTGAGGAATTCCTTAAATCTCAAGATCAATAATAAATATTTTATATATGAAACTTAAAATAACCGAATGCAACCGCCAAAAACATTCATTGAATAAATACAAGGAATCAACTGGCCAGACCATTTATTTGATATACTTATGGGATTGTTGTTTTTTAAAAAAAAGTCACATTAAAAAGCGGATTCTTACTTATTTTATTTAGTTAATAAGGTTTATCCAGGAGGATATGACTGTTTTGGGAGGAGTCAAAAGAAAATTAAGCAGAAGGAAGATGAATGAAACCTGTCCCTGCTCCGAAAAGCAAGGGACAGCGGCTATATGACTTATTTGTTCAGTTCAGCGGTCATGTGTACGCGGTTACCGGTGAATGCCTGGGTAATTTTGTAGGATGACGCGCCCGCTTCCTGAGCCTGTGCGGCGATTTTAGCTTCTGCACCATCCAGCGTAGAGGCGGACGCAGTCACAGTCTGCGCAGCGAAAGAACCGAAAGAAGTAGCCAGAGCGATTAAAGCGACAAAAGTTTTGATGCTTTTCATGAGATAAACCTTTTCGTTAAGTTGTTTAGATAAGGCACCGTGCCTTGATGAGACAAATACTAGCCCTCATCATGAACAACTAAAAGCGGAAGGTTTTGCTATACTCATTCAAAATTACTGATTAACAATTAATCGCTGCGGATGGGTGTAAATTGTCGCCCTGCCCGGCTTGCAGAACCCCACCAGCGTCAGGTTGCAGCGCTCTGCCACTTCGACCGCCAGCGTTGTCGCAGCCGACACCGCAAACAGGATCTCCACGCCGCACATGGCCGCTTTCTGCACCATTTCATAGCTGGCGCGGCTGGAAACGAGCGCGGCCCCTTGCTGCCAGACGGCATCTTCACGCGCGCGACGGCCCAGCAGCTTATCCAGCGCCACATGGCGGCCCACATCTTCATGACCTCCGACGATCTCGCCCGACGGGAGCAACCACGCCGCAGCATGTGTACAGCCGCTCAGCTGACCTATGGGCTGGACATCATTGAGGTGCTCCAGGGCTTTGTCGAGGTTACCGAGGTTGAAGGTCTGGGTAAACGGCAGCGGCGCGACGGGCTTACCGATATCGTTAAGCTGTTCAACGCCACACACGCCGCAGCCGGTGCGTCCGGCCAGCGCCCGGCGGCGCTCTTTCAGCCCCATAAAGCGACGACTGGAGAGTTCGATTTGTACTTCAAGGCCATTACAGGCCTGAACCACATCCATACCGTAGATCTCCTGCGGATGCGCAATGATGCCTTCCGAGAGGGAAAAACCTATGGCGAACAGTTCCAGATCTTTCGGCGAAGCCATCATCACCACATGCGAAATCCCGTTGTAAACCAGGGCAACGGGGACCTCTTCCGCCAGAAAATCCGGCGTGGCATGTGAAATGTGAGGCGGTCTGTGTACCGACAGTTCCACAATGCCCGCAGGCAGTGGCGACACGTGGGCAGCACGGTTTTGTTTAGACACAACGGTATTCCTGAACAACCACGGAAGTGAGCCTGCTATTGCAACACAAACGGCAGGCCTTACGCATAGTATGGATCAACTTTTCAGCAACCATTCTCCTACTCAATACGGAGGGGTGCAACCGATCAGCTGCTACACCTCTTTAACATGCACAGGATAAAATGTGATTGATATCACATTTTATAATCAATGCCGTGATAATACGTTCACTTTGTTTTAACCCCGTTAGAACAGGCGTACCGACATTGTGGTATTCTGGGCTTATCCCTCGGAGAAATGAGGGATTAATGCAAATTTTTCTCCTTTGCGGTTAATTCTCAACCGCAAAGTAAAACTACATAGCAATGTCGTAATGAACCAAGGAGTGACCCATGCAGGTCAGCAGAAGGCAGTTCTTTAAGATCTGCGCTGGCGGTATGGCAGGCACCACGGCGGCGGCACTGGGCTTTGCGCCCGGTGTAGCGCTGGCGGAAACACGGCAGTATAAACTGCTGCGCACCCGCGAAACCCGTAACACCTGTACGTACTGCTCCGTCGGCTGTGGGCTGTTAATGTATAGCCTCGGCGACGGTGCGAAAAACGCCAAAGCATCCATTTTCCACATCGAAGGCGATCCGGATCACCCGGTCAACCGTGGTGCGCTGTGTCCGAAAGGGGCCGGTCTGGTAGATTTTATCCACTCCGAAAGCCGCCTGAAGTTTCCTGAGTATCGCGCTCCCGGCTCTGACAAATGGCAGCAAATCAGCTGGGAGGAAGCGTTCGATCGCATCGCTAAGTTGATGAAAGAAGACCGCGATGCCAACTTTATCGCGAAGAATACCGAAGGCACCACCGTTAACCGCTGGCTCTCCACCGGCATGCTGTGTGCTTCTGCGTCCAGTAACGAAACCGGCTATTTAACCCAGAAATTTACGCGCGCACTCGGTATGCTCGCGGTCGACAACCAGGCGCGTGTCTGACACGGACCAACGGTAGCAAGTCTTGCTCCAACATTTGGTCGCGGTGCGATGACCAACCACTGGGTCGACATCAAAAACGCCAACCTCATTGTGGTGATGGGCGGTAACGCCGCTGAAGCGCACCCTGTCGGGTTCCGCTGGGCGATGGAAGCCAAAATCCACAACGGCGCGAAGCTGATTGTGATCGATCCCCGCTTTACGCGTACAGCGTCAGTGGCGGATTTCTACACCCCTATTCGTTCAGGTACTGACATCACTTTCCTGTCAGGCGTATTGCTGTACCTGATGACCAACGAAAAATATAACCGCGAGTACACCGAAGCCTATACCAACGCCAGCCTGATCGTGCGTGAGGATTACCACTTCGAAGATGGCCTGTTCAGCGGTTATGACGCCGAAAAACGCAAATACGACAAAACCAGCTGGAACTACGAGCTGGACGAAAACGGCTTTGCGAAGCGCGACACCACCCTGCAACACCCGCGCTGCGTGTGGAACCTGCTGAAAGAGCACGTGTCCCGCTATACGCCGGAGGTTGTCGAAAACATCTGTGGGACGCCGAAGGCGGACTTCCTGAAGGTGTGCGAGCTGATAGCGGAAACCAGCGCGAAAGATAAAACCGCGTCGTTCCTGTATGCGCTCGGCTGGACGCAGCACTCCATCGGCGCGCAGAACATCCGCACCATGGCGATGGTTCAGCTGCTCCTCGGCAACATGGGGATGGCAGGCGGCGGTGTGAACGCCCTGCGCGGTCACTCCAACATTCAGGGTCTGACCGACCTCGGCCTGCTGTCTCAGAGCCTGACGGGTTACATGAACCTGCCGAGCGAGAAACAGACCGACCTGCAAACCTACCTGACGGCCAGCACGCCAAAACCGCTGCTCGAAGGCCAGGTGAACTACTGGGGCAACTATCCGAAGTTCTTCGTCTCGCTGATGAAAGCCTTCTACGGCGACAAGGCGACGGCAGAAAACAGCTGGGGCTTTGACTGGCTGCCGAAGTGGGACAAAGGTTACGACGTACTTCAGTACTTCGAAATGATGCACCAGGGCCAGGTCAACGGCTATATCTGCCAGGGCTTTAACCCGGTGGCGTCGTTCCCGAACAAGAACAAGGTTGTCGAGTCTCTGTCGAAGCTGAAGTTCCTGGTGACGATTGACCCGCTCAATACCGAAACGTCGACGTTCTGGCAGAACCACGGTGAGTCGAACGATGTCGATCCGTCGAAGATTCAGACCGAAGTGTTCCGTCTGCCGTCTACCTGCTTCGCGGAAGAGAACGGGTCTATCGTCAACTCCGGCCGCTGGTTGCAGTGGCACTGGAAAGGCGCGGATGCCCCGGGCATCGCCTTGAACGACGGCGAGATCCTGGCCGGTATCTTCTTACGTCTGCGTAAAATGTACGCGGCTGAAGGCGGCGCAACGCCTGAGCCGGTGCTGAACATGACCTGGAACTACTCGACGCCAGAGAATCCGTCTCCGGAAGAAGTGGCGATGGAGAGCAACGGTAAGGCGCTGGCGGACGTTATCGACCCGGCGACCGGTGCGGTGCTGGCGAAGAAAGGCGATCAGCTCAGCACCTTTGCGCACCTGCGCGATGACGGTACGACCTCCAGCGGCTGCTGGATCTTTGCCGGTAGCTGGACGCCGAAAGGCAACCAGATGGCCAACCGCGATAACGCCGACCCGTCGGGCCTCGGCAATACGCTGGGCTGGGCATGGGCGTGGCCGCTTAACCGCCGCATCCTCTATAACCGCGCCTCTGCTGACCCGCAAGGCAACCCGTGGGATCCGAAGCGTCAGCTACTGAAGTGGGACGGCGCGAAATGGGGCGGCGTGGATATTCCGGACTACAGCACTGCCGCACCGGGCAGCGATGTCGGGCCGTTTATCATGCAGCCTGAAGGGATGGGGCGCCTGTTTGCTATCGATAAGATGGCGGAAGGTCCGTTCCCGGAACACTACGAGCCGTTTGAGACGCCGCTGGGTACTAACCCGCTGCACCCGAACGTGGTCTCTAACCCGGCAGCCCGCATCTTCAAAGGCGATTTTGAAGCGCTGGGTAAAAAGGACAAGTTCCCTTATGTCGGCACCACTTACCGTCTGACCGAGCACTTCCACTACTGGACCAAGCACGCGCTGCTGAATGCCATCGCGCAGCCGGAGCAGTTTGTGGAGATCGGCGAGAAGCTGGCGAACAAACTCGGCATTGCCCATGGCGATACCGTGAAGGTCTCCTCTAACCGCGGCTACATCAAAGCCAAGGCGGTGGTGACCAAGCGTATTCGCACGCTGAACGTTCACGGTCAGCAGGTGGATACCATCGGCATCCCAATTCACTGGGGTTATGAGGGCGTGGCGAAGAAAGGGTTCATTGCGAACACCCTGACGCCGTTCGTCGGTGATGCGAACACGCAGACGCCGGAGTTTAAGGCCTTCCTCGTGAACGTGGAAAAGGTGTAACGGAGACGACTTATGGCTTATCAATCTCAAGACATTATCCGTCGTTCCGCGACTAACGGTTTCACGCCCGCGCCTCAGGCGCGGGACCACCAGCAGGAAGTGGCGAAGCTTATCGACGTGACCACCTGTATCGGCTGTAAAGCCTGTCAGGTGGCCTGTTCAGAGTGGAACGACATCCGTGACGAAGTGGGTCACAACGTCGGGGTGTACGACAACCCGGCGGACCTGACCGCCAAGTCCTGGACGGTAATGCGTTTCTCGGAAGTGGAGCAGAACGACAAACTGGAATGGCTTATCCGCAAAGATGGCTGTATGCACTGTGCGGATCCGGGCTGCCTGAAGGCGTGTCCGTCAGAAGGGGCTATCATTCAGTATGCCAACGGCATCGTCGACTTCCAGTCCGAGCAGTGTATTGGCTGCGGCTATTGCATCGCGGGTTGTCCGTTTGACGTGCCGCGCCTGAACCCGGAAGACAACCGCGTCTACAAATGTACGCTGTGCGTTGACCGCGTAAATGTCGGCCAGGAGCCAGCGTGCGTGAAGACCTGTCCAACTGGCGCTATCCACTTTGGCTCCAAAGAGGATATGAAAACGCTGGCGGCAGAGCGCGTGGGCGAGCTGAAAACTCGTGGTTACGATAACGCGGGCCTGTACGATCCGGCCGGGGTTGGCGGTACGCACGTGATGTACGTGCTGCACCACGCCGACAAGCCGAACCTGTATCACGGCCTGCCGGAGAACCCGGAAATCAGCGCGACCGTGAAGTTCTGGAAAGGCATCTGGAAACCGCTGGCCGCGGTCGGTTTTGCGGCCACCTTCGCAGCGAGCATCTTCCACTACGTCGGCGTTGGTCCGAACCGTGCGGAAGAGGAAGACGACAACCTGCATGAAGAGAAAGACGAGGTGCGCAAATGAGAAAACGTGACACCATCGTGCGCTACACCGCGCCGGAACGCATCAACCACTGGGTCACCGCCTTCTGCTTCATGCTGGCGGCGATAAGCGGGCTGGGGTTCTTCTTCCCGTCCTTCAACTGGCTGATGCAGATCATGGGGACACCACAGCTGGCGCGTATACTGCACCCGTTTGTGGGCGTCATCATGTTCGCGTCGTTCATCATCATGTTTTTCCGTTACTGGCACCATAACCTAATCAATCGGGATGATATCTTTTGGGCGAAGAATATTCGTAAGATCGTCGTCAACGAGGAAGTGGGTGATACCGGGCGTTATAACTTCGGCCAGAAATGCGTATTCTGGGCGGCGATTATCTTCCTGGTCCTGTTGCTGGTGAGCGGCGTGATCATCTGGCGTCCGTACTTTGCGCCTGCTTTCTCAATCCCGGTGATCCGATTCGCGCTGATGCTGCATTCATTTGCCGCAGTGGCGTTAATTGTGGTTATCATGGTGCATATTTACGCCGCCCTCTGGGTGAAAGGCACCATTACCGCGATGGTGGAAGGCTGGGTCACCAAAACGTGGGCGAAGAAACATCACCCGCGCTGGTACCGAGAAGTCCGCCAGAAACAGGAAAAGTCATCTGAATGAGTATTCGCATAATCCCGCAAGATGAGCTGGGGTCGAGCGAGAAACGTACGGCGGAGTATATTCCGCCGTTGTTATTCCCCAGACTCAAGAACCTCTACAACCGCCGCGCAGAGCGTCTGCGCGAGCTGGCAGAGAACAACCCGCTGGGCGATTTTCTGCGTTTTGCCGCGCTGGTCGCCCATGCGCAGGAAGTGGTGCTGTACGACCATCCGCTGCAAATGGACCTGACCGCACGCATCAAGGAAGCCAATGAGCAGGGCAAACCGCCGCTGGATATTCACGTCCTGCCGCGCGACAAGCACTGGCATAAGCTGCTGCATTCCCTGATCGCCGAGCTGAAGCCCGAGATGAGCGGCACGGCGCTGGCAGTCATTGAGAACCTGGAAAAAGCCTCCGATCAGGAGCTGGAAGAGATGGCGAGCGCGCTGTTTGCTTCCGACTTCTCACTGGTGAGCAGCGATAAAGCGCCGTTCATCTGGGCTGCGCTGTCGCTCTACTGGGCGCAAATGGCGAGCCTGATTCCAGGTAAAGCCCGCGCCGAATACGGCGAAGCGCGCCAGTTCTGCCCGGTGTGTGGTTCAATGCCGGTCTCCAGCATGGTGCAAATCGGCACCACTCAGGGGCTGCGCTACCTGCACTGCAACCTGTGTGAAACCGAGTGGCACGTGGTGCGCATCAAGTGCAGCAACTGCGAACAGACCCGCGATCTGAACTACTGGTCGCTGGAAAATGAAGACGCGGCGGTGAAAGCGGAGAGCTGCGGCGACTGCGGGACCTACCTGAAGATTCTGTATCAGGAAAAAGACCCGAAAGTCGAAGCCGTGGCCGACGATCTCGCCTCGCTGATTCTGGACGCGAAGATGGAGCAGGAGGGCTTTGCCCGCAGCTCGATCAACCCGTTCCTGTTCCCGGGTGAAGGGGAGTAATCTCCTGTGAGAGTGCCGGGCGGCGCGAGCTTGCCCGGCCTACACCTGGTAAGGCGTAAGGACCTCGTCAATACCCGCAAAATCTTTCGTGTTGCGAGAAATCAACGGACATTTTCTGCTCTGCGCTGTGGCCAGAATGATAGCATCAGGCAGTTTCATTCCATGCTTCTCACGTAGTAAAACGCTTCTTTCCGCAATATCCCGAGACACATCAATAATTTCAAAAGCGCCCATAACGGCTGCCGTTTTCGCTTCATGACCATGCCTGCGAGCGCCCACCATTACTTCCATCCAGGTAATTAAGCTGATGGCACGATGCGACGCGGTATGCTCAATCGCATCCGCAGCTTCAATACGGTTGTTGAAGAGATCAATGAGAATATTGGTATCAAACACTGCCATGTGCTCCATGATTACCACTCCTCACGCAGCTTGCGTTCATACTCAAGCCCGTCCTCTTTTCTGTCTCCCCACAGACCAAGCGCATTTCGGATAACAGAAGAACTCTGCTGGTCGAGATACAGCTCTATCGCTTCCCGAAGCAGTTCAGCACGTGGCTGATTTCGCAATTGCTTGAGATTATCCAAACGTTGAATCACGTCATCAGACAAATCAATAAGTATTCTGCCCATATCAAGTTCCGCCAAAACGCTCATATATCACCTTAGTATATCATCTTTGGTTAATTTTCAGGCAAAATACTCTTTATCAATTTAGGGTGAAAGGACGTTTTTTAGGGAATGATCGATTATGCGAGCCACTTTCCACCACATGCACCTCTCAACATTTCTCTGTTTTCATCTGCTGTAAACCAGGCTATAAACTGTATAAAAACACAGTAAAAGGACGTAATCATGGCACTGGAAAAGGGTATTGATAAGCTGGTACAGGAGTTTATTGCCGCAGGACGACCTTCCTCGCGAAAGCAGAGTATTGATGACCGGAGAAGCGGATATGTTGCCAGCACAGCGCTAGCCGGGGAAACAGAAACGCGTGTCCAGGTTGAAACGCTTGTTCTTGAGGATATGACCTTTCGGGTATTTTCGCCTTTCAATGCCCCTGAAACGTTATCTTGTGCCCTCTACTATCATGGCGGTTGTTTTGTCAGCGGTGGGTTTGAAACCCATGATAATCAGCTTCGCCAACTGGCGTTTTACGGTAACTGCCGGGTCATTGCGGTTCAGTACAGACTCGCACCCGAGAATACTTTCCCCGCTGCGCATGACGATGCAGAGAGAGCGGCAGATCTTGTCTGGCAAAATGCAGAACAATTAGGTGTGGATAAAAACCGGATTACACTTTGTGGAGACAGCGCGGGAGGTCATCTTGCGCTGGTAACGTCATTGCGGCTTAAGGCCAAAGGTCTCTGGGATCCCGCGCAGCTCATTCTTATCTACCCCATGCTCGACGCTACGGCCAGTTTTGAAAGCTATACCCTCAATGGCATGGATTACGTGATTACTCGCGATACCCTTTTGAGCGGCTATGAAATGTATCTGGCTGGAGCCGACCGTCAACATCCTGAAGTCAGCCCACTGTGGCGCAACGACTTTAGCGGTCTGCCGAAGGTCCATATTGTTACCGCGGAGTATGATCCGTTACGCGACGAAGGCGAGGCGCTTTATCAGCGCCTCACGGAGCAAGGCGTGAAGTGTACCGCTCAACGATGGCGGGGTGTAATTCACGGCTTCTTCCAGTTGGGTGGAATTAGCCAGTCAGCGCGAGACGTTACGCGAGATATTGCCTGGCGCATTAACCATGCCGGGCGAGAGTGTAAAGGAGACTACTCCTCCTCGTTCCCGCCCTCTTCATACGCGCCATACGGCTTCGCAGGCAGAACGATATAGGTGCCTTCAAACACCGCGCCTGGCGTTTCATCGCCGAACAGCTCCACCTGCATCTGTACGCGTGCTTTACGTCCACGCGCCAGACGGTCGAGATCGCCGCCCAGTGCGCCCAGGTCAGCAACCGCGCTCGGCTTGCCGCTGATCGGGGCGCTGTAGCGGATATGGGCATCGGCCAGAATAATGGTGCCGCCGAGATGACGTTCGCGCAGCATTAGCCAGATCAGTCCCCAGCCGGTGAGCGTGGCGAGTGAAAACAGGCTGCCGGCAAACAGGGTATGGTGCGGGTTCTGGTTGCCGGTTTCCGGCATGGTGGTAATAAATTTTTGCCCGGTATATTGCTGAATACGCACACCCATTTTTTCACTGAGCGGAATATGCTGATACCATGCCTGCTGGAGCTGCCCGCACCAGTCGGCGCGATGGAGAATATCGTCCAGCGTGGCGATGGGTTTGATCATCAAAAAGTGACGAATCGGCGTAGTTTGCGGGGCGGTGATTTCCCCCTGATTCACGAAACCAAGCTTGGCAAAGAACTCAACGGCATCTTCGCGGGCGCTACAGGTGACACGCTTGACCCCTTCCTGACGGGCAACGGATTCCAGCGTCATAGCCATCAGCGTTCCAAGGCCTTTGTCCTGCACGGAGGGATGAACGGCCATAAAGCGGATTGAAGCTTCGTTGTCGGCATTGATATACAGACGTCCCACGGCAACGAGGTTGCCCTCTTCATCAACCACCATCTGGTGGTGCGCCATCGCGTCCCAGGCGTCGCGTTCAGAGCCTTTAGGTTGATGCAGTGGCTTGCGCAGCATTTCCCAGCGGAAATGGTAATAAGCGTCTAATTCTTCTTCCGTTTGCGGTACTCGAAGGTGATACATAGCTGTACTCTCTCTTGTTACCCGCGGCCATGCCGCCAGTTGGCTCATACCTGAAGCCAGAATGTGACGGGGCCATCGTTCACCAGCGAAACCTGCATATCCGCAGCGAATCGTCCGGTTTGTGTATTCATGTCCTGTTGGCGACAGCGCTCAACAAAGTACTCGTAAAGGGCTTCTGCGCGATCCGGTGCCGCGCCCTTCGAAAAACTCGGGCGCATGCCGCGTTCGGTATCCGCGGCCAGCGTAAACTGAGAGACCACCAGCACGCTGCCGCCCGCTTGCTGAACGTTCAGGTTCATCTTGCCTTCCGCATCGCTGAAAATGCGGTAGCCCAGTACGCGCTCACACAAGCGGTTGGCTTTTTGTTCGTCGTCATCCTTTTCGACACCCAGGAGCACCAAAAGTCCTGGGCCAATTTCACCCGTCACCTCATCCGCCACGGTGACGCTGGCACGGGTTACACGCTGAATCAATGCAATCATGGTTGGTCTGCTTCTTGTTGTATTTCAGCTTCTGCTGCTTTTTTGAGTTCGCGGTAGACCCCGAGAGTGACAGTTATTTCGGCGCCAAGCAAGACGATACACCACGTCCAGTAGACCCAGACAAACAAAATGGGGATCACCGCCAGCACGCCGTAAATCAGCTGATAAGAGGGGAACATGGTGATATAAAGCGCGAATCCTTTCTTGCCCAGCTCAAAGAGCAACGCCGCGACCAGCGCACCCACCACGGCATCCCGGTTGGGTACGCGCGTGGTTGGTACCACGCTGTAGAGCAGCCAGAACGAAAGCCACGATAAAATCAGCGGGAATATACGCAGCACGTTATCGATCACGCTGTTTAAGTCGGTCGCCCAGCGCAGCGAAAGAAGGTAGGAACTGATCGCCAGGCTTGCCCCCGCCAGCAATGGGCCAAGGGTTAAAATCATCCAGTAGACGGCAAAGGAGTAAACCTTCGGGCGGACTTTTTTGCTCCGCCAGATGGTGTTGAGCGCACTGTCGATGGAGTACATCAGCAGCAGCGCGGTAACAATAAGCCCACATGCCCCCACCGCCGTCATCTTGCTGGAGTTAGCGACAAACTGTTCAATGTAGTTCTGGATCACATCGCCAGTGGCAGGAATAAAGTTCGCGAAAACAAAATGGCGAAGCTGCATGCTCACATCGGCAAACATCGGAAACGCCGAAAAAAGCGCAAAAATCACCGCCACCAGCGGCACCAGCGAGAGCAACGACACGTAAGCGAGATTGCCCGCCAGCGTGGTCATGTTGTCCTCGTCAATGCGATGCCAGAGGAGTTTCAGCCACGCCCTCAGCGGGCGCGTGTGGTGATTGGCTTTTTGATGAACGGTTTTTAGCATAACTGCTTCGCAAAGTAGTTCGGTATCGTCTCTTTTCCGGTCACCAGAATGGAGGTGATACCTAACTGATTAGCCCCTTCTATATTATCGGCGTTGTCGTCAAAAAAGACCGCATCCGCCGCCGTGAATCCTTCTTCCTGCAATACCGCCTGATAGATGCGCGCCTCAGGTTTACGCATCCCCATCTCCTGGGAGAGATACACCTTATCTGCCGCCGCGTGGATTTCCGGGTATTCATCCGGCCAGAAGGTGGTATGCAGGCGGTTGGTATTCGACAGGACGACGACACGATGCCGCTGCTCGCGCAGCTTGTGCATGATGTCGATCACTTCGGGGCGGATCGCGACAAATATGGCCTGCCAGCCGTGGGAAAACTGCTCGTAGCTTAACGAGAGACCCATTTCCTGACAGAAACGCTCTGCGAACGCTTCATCGCTGATCTCACCGCGCTCGTGCAGATGGAAAGTCTCACCCATCGCGAAATTCTGCTTTAACGTCGCCAGCGGAACACGGCTAAAATCGCTCCATGCGCCCAGCACCCGGTTAAAATCGATATCGACGATTACATTTCCTAAGTCAAAGATATAAAGCATGTTTATCTCCTTTCGCCGTGGAAAAGTAACTGTAGCGGGAAAGAGAAACTTTAGCTATGCGCCAGATTCAGCTTAGAGAAAGGAAAGGCCCGAATCGCAATATCGGGCCATAGGATTTTCAGCCAGCCTGCTGCTCTTCTCCGGAATTGACTTCGACAACCTCAACCTTGCTGGATTTGAGGTGATTTTGCAGCGCCGGGCCGGGCAGCTCATCGGTGAACAGCGCCGTCGCCTGCGCCACGTTGCCGATTTCAACCGCCGCGGAGGCGTGGTATTTCGTATGATCGGCCGCCAGTAAAATGTGACGGGAGTGAGCGATCATGGTTTTCACCACGCTGGCTTCGTTAACGTCAAATTCCATCATCGCGCCGTCGTGCTCTATCGCCCCGACGCTGGTGACCAGGTAATCTGCGCGAAATCCTGACACGAACGCCGTTGCCGCAGGACCGATAATGCCGCCGTTATGCGGGCGCAGCGTACCGCCGGGCACCATCACCTCAAAGCGCGGATTCTTATAAAGAATGTGCGCCACCCGCAGGCTGTTAGTGATGATGCGCAGATGATTATGGTTAAGCAGTGCCCGGGCAACGTGCTCCACGGTCGTCCCGATGGTGATAAAAATGGTCGAACCGTCGGGAATATAGTCCGCAATCGCTTCGGCAATCGCCCGTTTCTCTTCGGTAAGCGAGACTTCACGCTGTTCGAACGCCGTGTTGACCACGCTGGATGCCCTGCCCGCGCCGCCGTGATGACGGGTGATCAGCCCTTGCTCGCTGAGCTTGCGGATATCCCGGCGCACGGTTTGCGTGGAGACATCCAGCAGCTGCGCCAGTTCATCAATGTTCATATAGCCGCGATCGGCAATCAGCGTCAGCAGCTGATCGTGACGCGGGTTGCCGGTCAGTTCGGTAAGGCTCATGGGCTGTCCTCTGAAAACCATCACGCCCCGCATTTTATACAAAAAGTGACAAAAAAGAGCGGGTTTGATCACAGTCGGGTATACCCGCGCGCCCGCCGGGCTTTGTACATTTCAGTGCTGCGACGGCGCTGGCAAAACGCACGGCGTCTGCGGCGGGTAATTTCTGCCCCAGGCTGACCGCCAGCGCACCGTGGAACACGTCGCCCGCCCCGGTGGTATCAATGACGTTCACTTCAAAACCAGGCTGATGACATAGCGTGTCGTTTTCCAGCCAGAAACAGCCGTCTCGCCCCTGTGTGACATACACATGTCCATTTGTGAGCGTTTGTGCTTTCTTCAGCGCGTTTTCGGTTTCATCCAGCTGCGTTAACCGCCGCAGTCCTGGCGCGGAGAAGGCCGCGTGGTCGCTTAAGGCAATCAGATCCGCGATGTCCTGCGGGGTGACATCCGCATCCAGCAGCGTCGGTACGCCCTGCTGGCGGGCCAGGGTAAATGCCTGTTTTGCCCCGTCATGCCAGCGCACGTCGGCTAAGACAATGTCCCACTGAGAGAAGTCGATTTCATGCAGCCAGTCTGCCGCCGCAGGGAGATCGGGGCTGGGGTAGTTGGCAATAACGCGCTCTCCGCTTGCGTCCACCAGCACCGCCGATTGCGACGATCGGGCTCCCTTAACTATGCGCGTATAGCGGGTGTTCACCCCCAGGGATTCCAGCTCCGCAAGCAGTCGTCTGCCGGTATCGTCGTCCCCCACCCGGCCAATAAAATCCACTTCCGCGCCCAGTTTCGCGGCTGCCACTGCCGCCGTTGCCGCCGGGCCGCCGCCCACTTCCGTATAGTCTTTTGCGACATATTTCCCACCTTCTTTCGGTAAATCATCGAGATACCAGATGCGATCCAGCACGGTAATGCCGACACAAACGATGCGAGTCATGGTGATTCCTTCTGCGATTTCTGATGCCTTCATTTTAATTTCACCAAATGTTTAAAAAGTGACCCGTGTCAATTTTTTGACTATAAATTACAAATACGATCAAAAACAGACACCACAAACGCGCAAAAATTGACACGATGTGACAGGAGAGAGGCATGTCAGCAATCGCATTTATCGGCTTAGGACAGATGGGCGCGCCCATGGCGAAGAATCTGTTGAAACAGGGCCACCAGCTTAACGTTTTTGATGTGAACCCGCAGGCGGTTCAGGCGCTGGTAGAGAGCGGCGCCCGGGCGGCGGGAACGCCAGCGCAGGCCGTAACGGAGGCCGAATTCGTCATTACCATGCTGCCAAACGGCGACCTGGTGCGCAGCGTGCTGTTCGGCGAGCACGGCGTATGCGAAGGGTTATCCCGCGACGCGCTGGTCATTGATATGTCCACCATTCACCCGCTGCAAACCGACGCACTGATCCGCGACATGGCTGAGCAAGGCTTCAGCCTGATGGACGTGCCCGTCGGACGCACCTCTGATCATGCCATCGCCGGTACGCTGCTCCTGCTGGCGGGCGGTACGGCGCAGCAGGTTGAGCGCGCCACCCCCGTTTTAATGGCGATGGGCAATGAACTGATTAACGCCGGCGGGCCGGGAATGGGCATCCGCGTGAAGCTCATCAATAACTACATGAGCATCGCCCTGAACGCCCTTTCCGCCGAAGCCGCCGTACTGTGCGAAGCGCTTGGCCTCTCCTTTGACGTGGCGCTCAAGGTGATGAGCGGCACGCCGGCGGGTAAAGGCCACTTCACCACGTCATGGCCGAACAAGGTACTGAAAGGGGATCTTTCACCCGCCTTTATGATCGACCTTGCGCATAAGGATCTGGGGATCGCCCTCGACGTGGCCAACCAGCTCCACGTTCCGATGCCGCTGGGCGCGGCTTCCCGCGAAGTTTACAACCAGGCACGCGCCGCCGGGCGCGGGCGCGAAGACTGGACAGCCATTCTTGAACAGGTTCGCGCATCTGCCGGGCTGAAAAAAACACACTGATACGAAAGGACTGAGGAATGACGATGTACACCCTGAAAGATATCACCCGACCTTCCGGCGGTTTTGCGATGCTGGCCGTGGATCAGCGCGAAGCGATGCGCCTGATGTTTGCTGCCGCAGGCGCGCCGGTGCCGGTAACCGACCAGCACCTGACGGATTTCAAGGTCAATGCGGCGAAAATTCTGTCGCCGTACGCCTCTGCGATCCTCGTCGACCAGCAGTTCTGCTACCGCCAGATTGTCGAGCAGCAGGCCGTGGCCAAAAGCTGCGCAATGATTGTCGCCGCCGACGAGTTTATCCCGGGGAACGGCATTCCGGTCGACAGCGTGGTGATCGACAAGAACGTTGACGCGCAGGCGGTCAAACGCGATGGCGGTAAGGCGCTGAAGCTGCT
This sequence comes from Enterobacter cloacae complex sp. SHL001, assembly GCF_049236825.1. Lineage (NCBI taxonomy): Bacteria > Pseudomonadati > Pseudomonadota > Gammaproteobacteria > Enterobacterales > Enterobacteriaceae > Enterobacter > Enterobacter cloacae complex sp. SHL001. The sequence continues at coordinate 25,451 of NZ_JBMKIP010000009.1, read as the reverse complement.
GGTGCTGTGGCGCAGCGATGAAGATCCGCAGCAGCGCCTGGAAATGGTGAAAGCGTTCAATACGCTGTGCCACGACAACGGGCTGCTGAGCATTATCGAGCCGGTGGTGCGTCCCCCGCGCCGCGGCGCCGCGTTTGACCGCGAGCAGGCGATCATCGATGCGGCCAAAGAGCTGGGCGACAGCGGCGCCGACCTCTACAAAGTGGAAATGCCGCTGTTTGGTAAGGGCACACAGCACGAGCTACTGACGGCCTCGCAGAAGCTGAACGAGAACATCGCCATGCCGTGGGTGATCCTCTCCTCCGGCGTGGACGATAAGTTATTCCCGCGTGCCGTAAGCGTCGCCATGCAGGCGGGGGCATCGGGCTTTTTAGCCGGGCGCGCCGTCTGGTCATCGGTGATTGGCCTGCCGGACACCGAGCTGATGCTGCGTGATATTTCCGTACCAAAACTTCAGCGTCTGGGTGAGATCGTCGACGAAATGATGGCTCGCCGTTGAAAAAGGACCCGAACATGAAATGGTTTAACACCCTGAGCCATAACCGCTGGCTCGAACAAGAGACCGACCGCATTTTCGATTTCGGCAAAAACGCCGCCGTACCAACCGGCTTTGGCTGGCTGGGCAATAACGGGCAGGTGCGCAGCGATATGGGCACCCATCTGTGGATCACCGCCCGCATGCTGCACGTTTACGCGGTGGCGGCGAACATGGGGCGCCCCGGCGCGTACGCGCTGGTTGAGCACGGCATTAATGCCCTGAACGGTCCGCTGCGCGATAAACAGCACGGCGGCTGGTACGCCTGCGTAAACGATGAAGGCGTGATTGATGCGTCCAAGCAGGGCTATCAGCATTTCTTCGTCCTGCTGGGCGCGGCGAGCGCCGTCACCACCGGCCACCCGCAGGCACGCAAGCTGCTGGACAATGCCATCGAGGTGATTGAGCGCTACTTCTGGAGCGAACAGGAGCAGATGTGCCTGGAGTCCTGGGACGAAGCCTTCAGCAAAACGGAAGACTATCGCGGCGGTAACGCCAATATGCACGCCGTGGAAGCCTTCCTCATCGTCTATGACGTGACCCACGACCGGAAATGGCTCGACCGCGCCTTGCGTATCGCCTCGGTGATTATTCACGACGTGGCGCGCAAAGGGGAGTACCGCGTTAACGAGCATTTCGACACCAGCTGGAACCCGATCCGCGATTACAACATCGATAACCCTGCCCACCGCTTCCGCGCCTACGGCGGCACGCCGGGGCACTGGATCGAGTGGGGCCGCCTGATGCTGCACCTGCGTGCCGCGCTGGAAGCCCGCTTTGAAACCCCGCCGGAGTGGCTGCTGGAAGATGCGAAAGGCCTGTTTCACGCCACTATTCGCGACGCCTGGGCACCCGACGGGGCGGACGGCTTTGTCTACTCCGTGGGCTGGGACGGCAAGCCTATCGTGCGCGAACGCGTGCGCTGGCCAATCGTCGAGGCGATGGGCACGGCTTACGCGCTCTACACCGTCACCGGCGAGGCGCAGTACGAAGCCTGGTATCAGAAATGGTGGGATTACTGCATCAAGTACCTGATGGATTACGAAAACGGTTCATGGTGGCAGGAGCTGGACACCAATAACGAAGTGACCACCAAAGTCTGGGACGGCAAGCAGGATATTTACCACCTGCTGCACTGCCTGGTGATCCCCCGCCTGCCGCTGGCGCCGGGCTTAGCCCCTGCCGTCGCCGCCGGATTACTGGATAGCCTGGCCAAATAATAAAGACGGAGTTTTTATGCGTACCCTACACAATATTGACCTGAAAAATAACGAAAGTGGTTTCACCCTGCGCTGGCAGGACCGTCTGATTTTATCCCACTCTGCGGATGCCCCCTGCCTGTGGATCGGTGCAGGCGAAGCGGATATCGAGATGTTTCGCGGCAATTTCAGCATCAAAGACAAGCTTAACGAAAAGATTGCCCTGACGAACGCGACCGTCACGCAGCAAAGCGCGGGCTGGGCAATCCGCTTTACCCGCGGCGACGCGGTGAGCGCGACGCTGCTGGTGGGCGTGGATGGTGAGGGCCGTCTGGAGCTGAAGCTGAAAAATGACGCCGCCAGCCATAACCGCATCTGGCTGCGGCTGGCGGCTCAGCCTGACGATCATATCTACGGCTGCGGCGAGCAGTTCTCGTATTTCGATCTGCGCGGCAAGCCGTTCCCGCTGTGGACCAGCGAGCAGGGCGTGGGCCGCAACAAGCAGACCTACGTCACCTGGCAGGCCGACTGCAAAGAGAACGCGGGCGGCGATTACTACTGGACCTTCTTCCCACAGCCTACCTTCGTGAGCACCCAGAAGTACTACTGCCACATGGATAACAGCTGTTATATGAACTTCGACTTCAGCGCGCCGGACTTCCACGAGCTGGCATTCTGGGAAGATAACGCCACGCTGCGCTTCGAATGCGCAGAAACCTACGTCGATCTGCTGGAAAAACTGACCGGCCTGCTGGGGCGTCAGCCTGAACTGCCGGACTGGGTTTACGACGGCGTGACGCTGGGTATTCAGGGCGGCACCGAGGTGTGTCAGCAGAAGCTCGACGCCATGCGCGAGGGCGGCGTGAAGGTAAACGGCATCTGGGCGCAGGACTGGTCCGGCATCCGGATGACCTCCTTTGGCAAACGCGTAATGTGGAACTGGAAGTGGAACAGCACGCTCTATCCGCAGCTTGATGAGCGGATTGCGCAGTGGAAAGAGGAAGGCGTGCAGTTCCTCTCCTATATCAACCCGTACGTCGCCAGCGATAAAGATCTCTGCGAAGAGGCGTCGAAGCGCGGCTATCTGACCAAAGATGCCGACGGCAAGGATTACCACGTTGAGTTCGGCGAGTTCTACGCGGGCGTTATCGACCTGACTAACCCGGAAGCCTACAGCTGGTACAAAGAGGTGATCAAAAAGAACCTGATCGAACTGGGCTGCGGCGGCTGGATGGCCGATTTCGGGGAATATCTGCCGACCGATACCTTCCTGCACAACGGCGTGAGCGCGGAGATCATGCATAACGCCTGGCCTGCCCTGTGGGCGAAATGTAACTACGAAGCGCTGGAGGAGACCGGCAAGCTCGGGGAGATCCTGTTCTTCATGCGCGCGGGCTACACCGGCAGCCAGAAGCACTCGGTGATGATGTGGGCGGGGGATCAGAACGTCGACTGGAGCCTGGACGATGGTCTGGCGTCCGTCGTACCGGCGGCGCTGTCGCTGGCGATGACCGGGCACGGGCTGCACCACAGCGACATTGGCGGCTATACGACCCTCTTCGAGATGAAGCGCAGCAAAGAGCTGCTGCTGCGCTGGTGCGACTTCAGCGCCTTTACGCCGATGATGCGTACCCACGAGGGCAACCGCCCTGGCGACAACTGGCAGTTCGACGGCGACGCGGACACCATCGCCCACTTCGCGCGCATGACCACCGTCTTCACCACTCTGAAGCCGTACATCAAAGCTGCGGTAGCGCAGAACGCGAAGAGCGGCCTACCGGTGATGCGCCCGCTGTTCCTGCACTACGAGGACGACGTGCGCGCCTACACGCTGAAATACCAGTACCTGTTTGGCCGCGATCTGCTGGTGGCGCCGGTTCATGAAGAGGGACGCCGCGACTGGTCGCTCTATCTGCCGCAGGACACCTGGGTCAATGCGTGGACCGGGGAAACCTGCCAGGGCGGTGACATCACCGTTGATGCCCCGCTCGGCAAACCGCCGGTCTTCTATCGCCAGCACAGCGAATGGGCAGATCTGTTTAGCACCTTACGTCATATCTGATAAGGCTCGCCCGCGGGGAAACCTGCGGGCAGACGGAGAACAATAATGAGTCAACATACTTCTGATCCGGCAACCCTGCGCCTGCCGTTTAAAGAAAAACTCGCCTACGGGATGGGCGATCTCGGCTCTAACATCCTGCTTGATATCGGCACGCTGTATCTGCTGAAGTTCTACACCGACGTCCTGGGGCTGCCTGGCACCTACGGCGGGATTATCTTCCTGATTGCGAAGTTTTTTACCGCCTTCACCGACATGGGCACCGGGATCATGCTCGATTCCCGGCGCAAGATCGGCCCGAAAGGGAAATTCCGCCCGTTCGTGCTGTATGCAGCCTTCCCGGTAACGTTGCTGGCGATAGCTAACTTCGTCGGCACACCGTTTGAAATTACCGGTAAAACGGTGATGGCGACGGTGCTGTTCATGCTGTACGGCCTGTTCTTCAGCATGATGAACTGCTCCTACGGCGCGATGGTGCCCGCCATTACCAAAAACCCGGACGAGCGTGCTTCGCTGGCCGCCTGGCGCCAGGGCGGCGCCACGCTGGGTCTGCTGCTCTGTACGGTGGGCTTTGTCCCGGTGATGAACCTGATTGAGGGCAACGACCAGCTTGGCTACATCTTTGCCGCCACCCTCTTCTCGCTGTTCGGGTTGTTCTTTATGTGGTGGTGCTATAAAGGCGTAACCGAGCGTTACGTCGAGACGCAGCCTGCTAACCCGGCGCAGAAACCGGGGCTGTTGCAGTCGTTTCGCGCCATCGCCGGGAACCGTCCGCTGTTTATCCTGTGCATCGCTAACCTGTGCACGCTGGGCGCCTTTAACGTTAAGCTCGCCATTCAGGTCTACTACACGCAGTACGTACTGAACGACCCGATCCTGCTGTCGTACATGGGCTTCTTCAGCATGGGCTGTATTTTTATCGGCGTCTTTATGATGCCCGGCGCGGTGCGGCGCTTCGGTAAGAAAAAGGTCTACATCAGCGGGCTGATGATTTGGGTGGCGGGCGATCTGCTTAACTACTTCTTCGGCGGCGGCTCGGTGAGCTTCGTGGCGTTCTCCTGCCTGGCGTTCTTCGGCTCCGCGTTCGTGAACAGCCTGAACTGGGCGCTGGTGTCCGATACCGTGGAATACGGCGAGTGGCGCACCGGCGTACGCTCCGAGGGGACGGTCTACACCGGCTTTACCTTCTTCCGTAAGGTATCGCAGGCGCTGGCGGGCTTCTTCCCGGGGATCATGCTCACGCAGATCGGCTATGTGCCCAACGTGGTGCAATCCGCCGGCACGGTTGAAGGGCTACGGCAGCTGATATTTATCTATCCGAGTCTGCTGGCAGTCATCACCATCGTGGCGATGGGCTGCTTCTACAACCTTAACGAGAAGATGTATGTGCGCATCGTGGAAGAAATTGAGCTGCGCAAACGTACGGCATAAATGACGTGATTGAGCGCCCTGCGGGGCGCTTTGAGGATCGACCATGACACATAATACTGATCCGTTAACCCTGAAATTGAGCCTGCGAGAGAAGTGCGCCTACGGGATGGGTGATTTTGGCTCGAACCTGATGCTGTGTATTGGCACGCTGTATCTGCTGAAGTTTTACACGGACGAGCTGGGCATGCCCGCGTTCTACGGCGGCATCATTTTTCTGGTCGCCAAGTTCTTTACCGCGTTTACCGACATGCTGACCGGGGTGCTGCTGGACTCCCGGCGTAATATCGGCGCGCGGGGGAAATTCCGGCCATTCATTCTCTACGCCTCCGTGCCGGTGGCGCTGGTGGCCACGGCGCAGTTTATGGCCAACGACTTTAGCCTGACGGTGAAAACGGCTCTCGCCACCGTGCTCTTCATGATGTTTGGGCTCTGCTACAGCCTGATGAACTGTGCCTACGGTGCAATGGTTCCGGCCATCACCAAAAACCCGAACGAGCGCGCGCAGCTTGCGGCGTGGCGTCAGGGCGGCGCAACGGTAGGACTGTTGCTCTGCACTGTCGGCTTTATGCCGATTCAGGCGCTGTTCGTCAGCCAGCCCTCACTCGGCTATCTGGTGGCCGCGCTGATGTTCGTCACCGGGGGACTGTTCTGCATGTGGTGGTGCTACAGCGGGGTGAAAGAGCGCTACGTCGAGCTTACGCCCGATCACCATAAACCCGGCATTCTGAAATCGTTCTGCGCGATTTTCCGCAATCCGCCGCTGCTGGTGCTGTGCATCGCTAACCTGTGTACCCTCGCCGCGTTTAACATCAAGCTGGCGATTCAGGTCTATTACACCCAGTACGTGCTGAACGATCTGCATCTCCTGTCGTGGATGGGCTTTTTCAGCATGGGCTGCATTCTGATTGGCGTGTTTCTGGTGCCTGGCGCGGTGAAGCGCTTTGGCAAGAAGCCGGTCTATCTGGGCGGGCTGACGCTGTGGGCGGTGGGCGACGTGCTGAACTTCGTCTGGGGGACCAGTTCCCTGCTGTTCGTGCTCTTTTCCTGCATGGCCTTTTTCGGCACCGCGTTTGTGAACAGCCTGAACTGGGCGCTGGTGCCGGATACGGTTGATTACGGCGAGTGGAAAACCGGGATCCGCGCCGAAGGGTCGGTGTATACCGGCTATACCTTCTCGCGCAAAATCTCCGCGGCGCTGGCCGGTTTTCTGCCCGGTATCATGCTGACCCAGATTGGCTATGTTCCCCATGCCGTACAGAGCGCAGGCACGCTGCTTGGGTTGCGCCAGCTTATTTTCCTCTGGCCGTGCGGCCTGGCGATCGTTGCCGCCGTGACCATGGGGCTGTTTTATAAACTCAACGAAGCGCGCTTCGCCTTTATTATCGAGGAGATTGGAAAACGGAAAAAACAGACAGCAAATACCCCTGAGATAACCACCAACAATAAAGCGTCAGCAGTCACTTTATAACAATAAATCCGGCCAGTATGTCCTTCCTGTTTATCAGGAGGGAGGCCTTTCTGTACCTGATACTTGGACAAATTATGAAAAGAATCATCACTGTACTGATCGTGTCGTCTGTGTCCTGCCCGGTTTTTGCCGGGGCCTATGTCGAAACGCGCGAAGCCTACAACACCGCCTCTGAGCTGCACGAAGTGATCCTGCGTGCGGGCTATAACTTCGATATGGGCGCGGGACTGATGTTCACCAACGCTTATAACGTGGGGAAATGGGACGAACTGAAGCACAGCTATAACGAAATTGAGGGGTGGTATCCACTCTTCAAACCGACCGACAAACTGACCTTCCAGCCCGGCGGCTTGATTAATGACAGCAGCGCAGGATCAGGTGGCGCGGTTTATTTAGATACTAACTATAAATTTACGGACTGGTTTAATCTGACGTTCCGCTATCGCTATAACCATAACAATTACGATACGCCGGACTATAACGGGCAGATGGATAAGAACGACACACATGAATTTGCCAACTACTGGAATTTCAAAGTGACGGATGCGTTTTTCTACACCTTTGAGCCGCACTTTTTCCAGCGGGTGAATGATTACCACAGCAAAAATGGCAAAGACCATCACTGGGAAATTACCAATAAATTCAGCTATAAGATCGACAGAAACTGGCTGCCGTATCTTGAGCTACAGTGGCTGGACCGATGGAATGATTACAACCGCGAGCAGTACCGGATCCGTTTAGGGTTGCGGTATTCGTTCTAATAAAAAAAGCCGCTGATCGCTCAGCGGCTTTTTTGTTGCCGGGTGGCGCATGCGCTTACCCGGCCTACGGCATAACCGAATTACTCTTCTTTCGCACCGCGCATTGCACGTTTACGATCGTTCTCGGTCAGGTGACGTTTACGGATACGAATTGACTGAGGCGTCACTTCGACCAGTTCGTCATCATCGATGAATTCCAGAGCCTGCTCCAGCGTCATCTTGATCGGTGGAACCAGAACCGTTGCTTCGTCAGTACCGGACGCACGCATGTTGGTCAGTTTCTTACCGGTCAAGCAGTTTACCGTCAGGTCGTTAGAACGGCTGTGAATACCGATGATCTGGCCTTCGTAAACTTCAGCACCGTGGCCCAGGAACAGCTTACCGCGATCCTGCAAACCGAACAGCGCAAACGCAACCGCTTTACCCTGACCGTTGGAGATCAGCACGCCGTTGTTACGCTGGCCCACTTCGCCCGGACGAACGTCGTCGTAGTGGCTGAAGGTGGAGTACAGCAGACCAGTACCGGAAGTCATGGTCATGAACTCAGAACGGAAGCCGATCAGGCCACGGCTTGGGATCACGTAGTCGAGACGTACGCGGCCTTTGCCATCTGGATTCATGTTTTTCAGGTCGCCTTTACGCTCACCCAGTGCCTGCATCACAGAACCCTGGTGCTGCTCTTCAACGTCCAGCGTTACGTTTTCGAATGGCTCTTGTTTACGGCCATCGATTTCGCGGAAGATAACTTTCGGACGGGAAACCGCCATCTCGAAACCTTCACGACGCATGTTCTCAATCAGAACAGACAGGTGCAGCTCACCACGACCCGAAACGCGGAATGCATCAGCGTCTTCGGTTTCTTCAACGCGCAGCGCAACGTTGTGCACCAGCTCTTTGTTCAGGCGGTCAAGGATCTGACGAGAGGTAACAAACTTACCTTCTTTACCACAGAACGGAGAGGTGTTGACGTTGAAGAACATGGATACGGTTGGTTCATCAACGGACAGGGCTGGCAGCGCTTCGACGTTCTGCGGATCGCAGATGGTGTCGGAGATGTTCAGTTCACCCAGACCGGTGATGGCGATGATGTCGCCCGCTTCAGCGATGTCGCTCTCGATACGCTCAAGGCCCAGGTGAGTCAGAACTTTACCGACTTTACCGTTACGGGTTTTGCCTTCGCTATCGATGATAGTGACCTGCTGGTTAGGCTTCACTTTACCGCGCTTGATACGACCAATGCCGATTACGCCAACATAGTTGTTGTAGTCGAGCTGGGAGATCTGCATTTGCAGGGTGCCTTCCAGGTCAACGTTTGGCGCAGGAACGCGGTCAACAATCGTCTGGTACAGCGGAGTCATGTCTTCCGCCATGTCTTCGTGATCCAGACCGGCGATACCGTTCAGCGCAGACGCATAAACGATAGGGAAGTCCAGCTGTTCGTCGGTCGCGTCGAGGTTAACGAACAGGTCGAAGACCTGGTCAACAACCCAGTCAGGACGCGCGCCAGGACGGTCAACCTTGTTGATCACAACGATAGGTTTCAGGCCGTGGGCAAATGCTTTTTTGGTCACGAAGCGCGTTTGCGGCATAGGGCCATCAAATGCGTCAACCACCAGCAGCACGGAATCCACCATGGACATCACGCGCTCAACTTCACCACCGAAGTCGGCGTGCCCTGGGGTATCAACGATGTTGATACGGTAGTCATTCCATTTGATAGCGGTGTTTTTGGCGAGGATGGTAATCCCACGCTCTTTCTCCAAATCGTTGGAGTCCATCACACGCTCTTGAGTTTCGGCACGAGCATCAAACGTACCGGACTGCTGTAGCAGCTTATCAACCAGGGTAGTTTTACCATGGTCGACGTGCGCGATGATGGCGATATTACGCAATTTTTCGATCACAACTTTGCCTCAGGCATTTAGAAATAGCGCGTTATTGTACACGGATTAATCGCACTACAAAACAGGATCACAAACATCCCCCGCAAACAAGTATTGCAGAGATGCTTTGTGATCGCTTTCACGGAGCGGTAAAAGGGCACTTTAACGTAAATTGCACCAATATGGTGCTCGATGTTCACACAGAAGCACTATAATGGTGCAACAAATCCAATGTGGTGCAGCCCTTCTGCACTATGGTGCGCATGATAACGCCTTTTTGGGGTGATTTAAAAGTTGGCACAGATTTCGCTTAACAGAAATACAGTAAAAATATGGCAGCCCAGCCGATTTGAAGACCTCGTTACCACGACGACAATGACCAATCTGGAGAGTTAAGTATGTCCGCTGAACACGTTTTGACGATGCTGAACGAACATGAAGTGAAGTTTGTTGATCTGCGCTTCACCGATACCAAAGGTAAAGAACAGCACGTCACGATCCCTGCTCATCAGGTGAACGCCGAATTCTTTGAAGAAGGCAAAATGTTTGACGGCTCCTCCATTGGCGGCTGGAAAGGCATTAACGAATCCGACATGGTTCTGATGCCAGACGCAACCACTGCGCTCATTGACCCGTTCTACGAAGAACCTACGCTGATCATCCGCTGCGATATCCTGGAACCTGGCACGCTGCAAGGCTATGACCGTGACCCACGCTCTATCGCAAAACGCGCTGAAGAGTACCTGCGTTCTACCGGTATCGCAGACACCGTTCTGTTCGGGCCAGAGCCAGAGTTCTTCCTGTTCGATGACATCCGTTTTGGTGCTTCCATTTCTGGTTCCCACGTCGCTATCGATGACATCGAAGGCGCATGGAACTCTTCCACCAAATACGAAGGTGGTAACAAAGGTCACCGTCCGGGCGTGAAAGGCGGTTACTTCCCGGTTCCTCCGGTCGATTCTTCACAGGACATCCGTTCTACCATGTGTCTGATCATGGAAGAGATGGGCCTGGTTGTTGAAGCGCACCACCACGAAGTGGCAACGGCTGGCCAGAACGAAATCGCAACCCGTTTCAACACCATGACCAAAAAAGCGGATGAGATTCAGATCTACAAATACGTTGTGCACAACGTTGCGCATCGTTTCGGTAAAACCGCGACCTTCATGCCAAAACCCATGTTCGGCGACAACGGTTCCGGCATGCACTGCCACATGTCCCTGTCCAAGAACGGCACCAACCTGTTCTCTGGCGACAAATACGCGGGTCTGTCTGAGCAGGCGCTGCACTACATCGGCGGTGTTATCAAACACGCTAAAGCGATCAACGCCCTGGCGAACCCGACCACCAACTCCTACAAGCGTCTGGTCCCAGGCTACGAAGCACCGGTGATGCTGGCGTACTCTGCCCGTAACCGTTCTGCTTCTATCCGTATCCCGGTGGTGGCGTCTCCGAAAGCGCGTCGTATCGAAGTGCGCTTCCCGGACCCGGCGGCTAACCCATACCTGTGCTTCGCAGCACTGCTGATGGCCGGTCTGGACGGTATCAAGAACAAGATCCACCCGGGCGAAGCCATGGACAAAAACCTGTACGACCTGCCGCCAGAAGAAGCGAAAGAGATCCCACAGGTCGCCGGCTCGCTGGAAGAAGCCCTGCAAGCGCTGGACGCAGACCGTGAGTTCCTGACCGCTGGCGGCGTGTTCACCGATGAAGCAATCGACGCTTACATCGCGCTGCGTACTGAAGAGAACGACCGCGTACGTATGACTCCGCACCCGGTTGAGTTCGAACTGTACTACAGCGTTTAATTGATTTGTTTTACCCGGCGCATACGCGTCGGGAGTAGTTGCCGTGGAAACTTTAGCCCATCTTCGGATGGGCTTTTTTCTCCACCAACAACCTGATCTCACGCGCTTTTTACCTCTAAAACGCTATACTGCACTAAAATAGTGCAACGATTCCAGGAGACTGCTGAATGGCAACTGGCACGCTGCCCGATGCTGGGCAGATCCTCAATTCTTTGATTAACAGTATCTTGCTGGTCGACGACGAGCTGGCGGTGCATTACGCCAACCCGGCGGCGCAGCAGCTGCTCGCTCAAAGCGCCCGTAAACTGTTTGGCACGCCGCTGCCTGAACTGCTGAGCTATTTCTCGCTGAATATTGGTCTGATGCAGGAGAGTTTGCAGGCGGGTCAGGGCTTCACCGATAACGAAGTGACGCTGGTGATTGACGGACGCTCGCATATTTTGTCCCTCACCGCACAGCGCCTGCCAGATGGCATGATTCTGCTGGAAATGGCGCCGATGGATAACCAGCGTCGTCTCAGCCAGGAGCAGCTACAGCATGCTCAGCAGATTGCGGCGCGCGACCTGGTACGCGGGCTGGCTCATGAAATTAAAAACCCGCTGGGCGGCTTACGCGGTGCGGCACAGCTTTTGACCAAAGCGCTGCCTGACCCTGCCCTGGCGGAGTATACCAACGTCATTATCGAGCAGGCGGACCGTCTGCGTAATCTGGTCGATCGCCTGCTCGGGCCGCAGCAGCCGGGGATGCATGTTTCAGAAAGCATTCACAAGGTCGCGGAGCGGGTGGTGAAACTCGTCTCTATGGAGCTGCCGGATAACGTCACGCTGGTGCGTGATTACGACCCAAGCCTGCCGGAGCTGGCGCACGATCCGGACCAGATTGAACAGGTGCTGTTGAACATTGTGCGTAACGCGTTGCAGGCGCTGGGCCCGGAGGGTGGCGAAATTATTCTGCGTACCCGCACCGCATTCCAGCTGACGCTGCACGGCGTGCGTTATCGTCTGGCGGCACGTATTGATGTGGAAGATAACGGGCCGGGGATCCCGCCGCATCTCCAGGACACCCTGTTCTACCCGATGGTCAGCGGTCGCGAAGGCGGCACCGGGCTGGGGTTATCCATAGCCCGTAATTTGATTGACCAACACTCCGGCAAAATTGAATTTACCAGTTGGCCGGGACATACCGAGTTTTCGGTTTTCCTGCCGATTAAAAAATAAAGGTGACGTTTATGCAACGAGGGATAGTCTGGGTAGTCGATGACGATAGCTCCATCCGTTGGGTGCTTGAACGCGCGCTCACAGGAGCGGGATTAAGCTGCACGACATTTGAGAGCGGCAGCGAAGTGCTCGACGCACTCACCACCAAAACGCCGGACGTTCTGCTCTCGGATATTCGCATGCCGGGCATGGACGGACTGGCGCTCTTAAAGCAGATCAAACAGCGCCACCCCATGCTTCCGGTCATCATAATGACCGCCCACTCCGACCTGGATGCCGCCGTTAGCGCCTACCAGCAGGGGGCGTTTGATTACCTGCCAAAACCGTTTGATATCGACGAAGCCGTTGCCCTGGTCGAACGCGCCATCAGCCACTATCAGGAGCAACAGCAGCCCCGCCACGCGCCGGATTTCGGGCCTACGACGGACATCATCGGTGAAGCGCCGGCCATGCAGGACGTGTTTCGCATCATCGGGCGTCTGTCGCGCTCGTCTATCAGCGTCTTGATTAACGGTGAATCAGGGACCGGTAAAGAGCTGGTTGCGCACGCCCTGCATCGCCACAGCCCGCGGGCGAAAGCGCCTTTCATCGCCCTGAACATGGCGGCGATCCCCAAAGATTTGATTGAATCTGAGCTGTTCGGCCACGAAAAAGGGGCGTTTACCGGGGCAAATACCATTCGTCAGGGACGCTTTGAACAGGCTGACGGCGGAACGCTATTCCTGGATGAAATCGGCGATATGCCGCTGGATGTTCAGACCCGACTGCTGCGCGTGCTGGCAGATGGCCAGTTTTACCGCGTGGGCGGCTATGCGCCGGTGAAGGTGGACGTGCGTATTATTGCCGCGACGCACCAGAACCTGGAGCTGCGCGTGCAGGAGGGGAAATTCCGTGAGGATTTATTCCATCGTCTGAACGTGATCCGCGTCCACCTCCCGCCGCTGCGCGAGCGTCGGGAAGATATCCCGCGTCTGGCGCGCCATTTCCTGCAAGTGGCGGCCCGCGAGCTGGGCGTGGAAGCCAAGCAGCTTCATCCGGAAACGGATGCCGCCCTCACCCGTCTGGCGTGGCCGGGCAACGTGCGTCAGCTGGAAAACACCTGTCGCTGGCTGACCGTAATGGCCGCCGGACAGGAAGTGTTGATTCAGGATCTCCCCGCCGAGCTGTTTGAAGCCACCGTGCCCGAAAGCACCGCCGGACATGCGCTGCCGGACAGCTGGGCGACGCTGCTGGCGCAGTGGGCAGATCGCGCGCTGCGTTCCGGTCATCAAAATCTGCTCTCCGAAGCGCAGCCTGAGATGGAGCGCACGCTGTTGACTACCGCGCTTCGTCATACCCAGGGCCACAAACAGGAAGCGGCTCGCCTGTTGGGATGGGGTCGAAACACCCTGACGCGCAAGCTGAAAGAGCTGGGAATGGAGTGATCTTACTCCGCTGTGTAAAGGTTACTAATTGAGCGCAAAGTGCCGTTATTTTGCGCTTTACTGTTCCGATGAGTTTTGTATGATCGTGCCCGGAAACAGGGGGGAGCATCATGCTGGAATCATTAGTGACTTTGCTTTCGAGCGGAGCAGCAGAAAGCCACACGCCACAAACTGCCGTTGCGGCGGTATTGTGTGCGGCACTGGTTGGGCTGTTTAGCTAACGAGCTGTCGATGAAAAGCCGGGTGGCGCTTCGCTTACCCGGCCTACATCTCGCACTTAAGTAGGCCGGGTAAGGCAAAGCCGCCACCCGGCATTACAGCTCAAATCACCCGCGAGAACTGCTGTAAACGCGCCTTCTGACGCAGATAGGCATCGAAGCACATGCAGATATTACGAATCAACAGACGTCCTTTCGGCGTGACGACAACCGCACTCTCCGACACATCCACCAGCCCGTCTTTCGCCAGCGGCGCCAGAAGCTTCAGGTCTTCGGCAAAGTAATCGCTGAATTGCAGATCCCATTGCGACTCCACCTCGCGAAATTCGAGACGGAAGTTGCAGATAAGCGCCTTAATCACATCACGACGGATGCAGTCGTCGCGGGTTAGCGCGATGCCGCGCCACAGCGCGTTGCCGGTTTCGTCTATCTGCTGATAGTACAGCTTCAGCTCTTTCTGATTCTGGGCGTAGCAGTCGCCAATCATGCTGATGGCGGAGACGCCCATTCCGAGCAGATCGGTATCGCCCTGGGTGGTGTAGCCCTGGAAGTTACGGTGGAGAACACCTTCGCGTTGGGCAATCGCCAGTTCATCGTCAGGGCGGGCAAAGTGATCCATTCCGATAAACTGATAGCCGGTTTCGGTCAGCGAGGCGATGGTCTCCTGCAAAATGTCCAGCTTCTGCTGGGCGGAAGGCAGATCCGCATCTTTGATTTTGCGCTGAGCGGCGAACAGCGTCGGCAGGTGCGCATAGTTAAAGACGCTCAGACGGTCCGGGTTAAGCTCAGCCACGCGTTTAAGCGTGTAGGCGAAGCTCTCCGGCGTCTGCTTCGGCAGGCCGTAAATCAGGTCTATATTCGTTGAGGTAAAGCCGATTTCACGCGCATGGTTGAGTAAGGCAAAGATAAACGCTTCGTCCTGCTCGCGGTTTACCAGGCGCTGTACTTCTTTGTTGAAGTCCTGTACGCCCATACTCAGGCGGTTGAAACCTTCGGCGCGTAAATGATCCAGCACATCCAGCTCGATTTCACGCGGATCGACCTCGATCGAAATTTCGGCGTCGTCGTTAAAACTAAAATTGCCGCGCAGCAGCGCCATCAGGCGGCTGATCTGCGCTTTATTCAGATAAGTTGGCGTACCACCGCCCCAGTGAAGCTGGCTGACGTGACGCCCTTTAAACAGCGGTGCGCGGTGCAGAATTTCCTGTTCGAGCGCATCGAGGTATTGATCGGCTTTGTGCTGCTGGCGGGTAACGATTTTATTGCAGCCGCAGAAGTAGCAGAGCTTATGGCAGAACGGAATATGGACGTAGAGCGACAGCGGGCGCTCGGGATAGCGCGCCACAGCTTGCTGAAAATCCGCCTCGCCGAAAGCGTCAGAAAACTCCAGCGCGGTGGGGTATGAGGTATAACGCGGCCCGGAATAGTTATATTTCTGGATCAGGGCCAAATCCCAGTCGATAGATGGTACAGACATGCTCACTCCTTCCGTTGGTGTCGCGTTCGTATACGGCGGCCCCTTCTGGTCCCGTTGCGGGACATCATTCGGGTGCGCAGCCACTTCTGTCGCCGCGACAACCGCCGTAGTTTAACGAATAACCACACCAGATAACATATAACCGGAAGGGTTATAAGCAGGACGAGTGTACCTGCCGGGTGCAAATGTTAGTTTCCACCTTTCAGCAGACGCATCATATCTTCCTGCTTTTCGTCTTCCTCTTCGTCTTCTTCATCATCGTAGGACAGACCCAGCTTCTGCATCAGTTCATCAATGCGGTCCAGTTTGGCGTCCACCCAGGACTGCTCTTCAGCGGTCAGGGTTTCACCCTCTTCAAGACGTTCCAGCAGCGCATCCAGGCGCTCATCGTTCTCCAGCATATCCAGCTCAGCCTGCGGTGAAAGCATAGGTTTCTCGCTCTTTGGTTTGTGCTGCTTAGTGACCGGCGTGTCTGTCACGCCCAGTGGAATGGGAGTTTTACTGCCGATACGAGGATCTTTCTGCTGCTTGCCTTTTGCAGAAGCGCCTGCGGCACCGCCACCGTTAGCACGGCTACCCGCAGCATGGCCACGATGTTTTTTATCGCGTTTGCGATCGCGCGCTTCCTGATTCAGTTCTTCGCGCGTTTTGCGGCGTGCTTTTGCAGGGCGTTTCACGCCCGCAGCGGAGGTCGGTTTTTTCATGATGTTTTATCTTTAAGTCGTTTTCTTCAGTATAGAATTGCGGCGAAATCTAGCAGAAAGCAAGCAAAGAAAAAAGGCGACAGAGCAATCTGTCGCCTTTTTTCCTGACTCACAACCCTTAACGGGTCAGACATTCCCTGTTTGCCTGCAACAAACCCTGTTTATCCCTTGGCTACTACCGTCCGTGATACGGTTCCGTTTCCTGTTAAAAACGCCTCCAGGCGCCGGTCGTCCTGACAATCCTGAGTCTTCGCCTCCTGGCGCTCCTGACCCTTATCCTTAAGTCGTTATCCTGTTGGCATCCTCGCCCTGGCACACACTTTACCTTGTTCCCTTAAACTAACAAGCTATGAAAAGGTACAAAACCGGATTTTCAGATAATTACTCATTAATAACTCTTTGAATTTTAATATTTTGAGTTTTTTAGCGCCTGCGATTTCTCTTAAATTTCTCATACGCTTAAGGGCAGATCTCTTACATTCCGTAGGGCTTTCACTTACATGTCAATGACGAAGGGAAAAGCCTTTTGCCCGCATTCAGGTATAATCCCCGCAGATTACGATTTTTGGAGACGACCACGTGACTACCTGGAACTACCAACAGACGCATTTTGTCACCAGTGCGCCCGATATTCGCCACCTGCCCTCAGACACAGGGATTGAAGTGGCATTTGCTGGCCGCTCCAATGCGGGAAAATCCAGTGCCCTGAATACGCTCACCAATCAGAAAAACCTGGCGCGTACCTCGAAAACACCTGGCCGTACTCAGCTGATTAACCTGTTTGAAGTGGCTGAAGGCAAACGCCTGGTCGATTTACCGGGCTACGGTTACGCGCAGGTACCGGAAGAGATGAAGATCAAATGGCAGCGTGCGCTGGGCGAATACCTGGAAAAACGCATGTGTCTGAAAGGTCTGGTGGTGCTAATGGATATTCGTCATCCGCTAAAAGATCTCGACCAGCAGATGATTGACTGGGCGGTGGCAAGCGATATTGCGGTGCTGGTGCTGCTGACAAAAGCAGATAAGCTGGCGAGCGGCGCGCGCAAGGCGCAGGTGAACAAGGTTCGTGAAGCGGTGCTGGCATTCAACGGCGATGTACAGGTTGAACCGTTCTCCTCGCTGAAAAAGCAGGGCGTGGATAAACTGCGACAGAAACTCGACAGCTGGTTTAACGATCTGGAACCGGCGACTGAAGCGGAAGCAGAGTAACAACAGGCGCGGCGATGACCGCGCTTTTTTTCGCCTGAAACTTTCTTTGCCGCAATAAAAAACGCCCCAGTCATTACTGACTGGGGCGGCTAAAATATTCAGCCAAATCCGATTACGTGAAGTAAAAGGTCTGAAAGATAGAACATCTTACCTCTGTACCCTACGTCGTTAACTCTACTCTTTTTTTATCGCTGGACAAAGCACTTTTTGTAGTTTTTTTTCATTCTTTACATAGGGAATTCTAATGATCGTCACAAAACGCGCGTACTTATGTTGCTTACTTACATAAAACGCGCGTTATTCCGATAACCCTTAGTGAGCCTGATCCCAGTTTTCGCCGCTACCCACTTCCACCAGCAATGGTACGTCCAGCTTCATGCTGTTTTCCATCAGTTCATGGATCTTCTGAGAGACCGTCTCCAGATCGTCTTTATGAACTTCAAAGACCAGTTCATCGTGTACCTGCATGATCATTTTCACGCGCGGTTTCTCTTTTTCGAGCCAGGCATCGACGGCAATCATTGCGCGTTTAATGATGTCCGCCGCAGTGCCCTGCATAGGGGCGTTGATCGCAGCACGTTCAGCACCAGCCCGGCGCGCGGCGTTGCTGGATTTGATGTCCGGAAGGTAGAGACGACGGCCATCCAGCGTTTCAACGTAGCCTTTCTCTTTCGCCTGCGCGCGGGTACGTTCCATATATTCCAGCACGCCCGGATACCGCTCGAAGTAGAGATCCATATACTTCTGCGACTCTTTACGCGGGATATTGAGCTGGCGTGAAAGACCAAAGGCACTCATGCCGTAAATCAGACCGAAGTTGATCGCTTTTGCACTACGACGCTGCTCGTTTGTCACGCTCTCCAGCGGCAGCCCAAACACTTCGGCAGCGGTTGCCCGGTGGATGTCCTTCCCTTCGGCAAAGGCCGTCAGCAGGCCTTTGTCGCGTGACAGGTGCGCCATAATACGCAGTTCGATTTGCGAGTAGTCCGCGGAGACAATCAGATAATCCTCTGGCGCAATGAAAGCCTGGCGAATACGGCGGCCCTCTTCATTACGCACCGGAATGTTCTGAAGGTTAGGATCGGTTGACGAAAGTCGCCCGGTCGCCGCCACAGCCTGGTGATAGGAGGTGTGCACGCGGCCCGTTTTCGGGTTGATCATCAACGGCAGTTTGTCGGTATAGGTCGATTTCAGCTTAGCCAGACCACGGTATTGCAGAATAACTTTTGGCAGCGGATAGTCCAGCGCCAGCTCTTCCAGCACCTCTTCAGACGTTGAAGGGGCGCCACCCGGGGTTTTCTTCAGCGGCTTGATACCCTGTTTTTCAAACAGGATGGTTTGCAGCTGTTTCGGTGAAGACAGGTTAAATGCCTCGCCAGCAAGCTCATGCGCTTTCTGTTCAAGCTCGGTCAGGCGCTGCGCCAGCTCACCAGAGTGGTTATGCAGCACCGTTGGGTCGATTTTAACGCCATTGCGCTCAATGCGGGACAGCACAGGCACCAGCGGCATCTCAATGTTCTGGAACACATTCAGCGGCCCTTCGTGCTTCTGCAATTTCGGCCACATTTTGAGATGCAGCTGTAGCGTGACGTCAGCGTCTTCCGCGGCGTAGCGGCCTGCTTCTTCCAGCGCGATCTGGTTAAAGGTCAGCTGATTTTTGCCCTTACCGGCAATTTCTTCAAAGGTGATGGTTTTGTGTTTCAGCCAACGATCGGATAAGGAATCCATATCATGGCGGCCCGCCACGCTGTCCAGAATGTAAGATTCCAGCATGGTGTCAAAAGCGATACCACGCAGCTCAATGCCGTAGTTTTGCAGAATACCGCGGTCGTACTTCAGGTTTTGCCCAACCTTCAGCACTTTCTCGTCTTCCAGAATCGGCTTCAGCAGTTCTAAGGCGCGCTCGCGGGAGATTTGCTCCGGCGCATCCAGATAGTCGTGAGCCACCGGAACATAGGCTGCAATACCCGGCTCCGTTGCGAATGACAGGCCCACCATATTAGCCGTAATGTTATCAAGGCTGTCCGTTTCGGTATCGAAAGCAAATACTGGCGCTTTTTTCAGCTTTTCAATCCAGGCGATGAGCCGTGACTCTTCAAGGATGGTTTCATAGTTGTCGAAGGAGAGCGCTGCCGCCTCTTCTTCTGCCTGCTCTTCGGCATTGACAACGATGGTCTCTTTCGGCTTCGCCGCAGGTTTAGCCCCTTTCGCCTGAAGCCATTTCCCGGCTTCAACATCCGCGGTCCAGCGTTTAAATTCGTATTTTCTGAACAGGCCAAGCAGTTCGTCGGCGGCGGGTTCCTGCACTTCCAGCTGCTCGCAGGTAAGCTCCAGCTCTACGTCAGTTTTGATGGTGGCCAACTGATAGGAGAGATAAGCCACCTCTTTGTTATCGGCGAGCTTTCCGGCCATGGTTTTTGCGCCACGGAAGGTAAGACCGGCAATTTTGTCGGGTTCTGCATATAGCGTATCCAGCCCGCCCAGCCCTTGCAGCAGCGCCTGAGCTGTTTTTTCGCCTACGCCCGGTACGCCAGGAATGTTATCCGAGGAATCGCCCATCAGGGCGAGGAAATCAATAATGAGCTCTGGCGGCACGCCATATTTGGCGACCACTTCTTCCGGGCCAAGAATGGTGTTTGTCATGGTGTTGATCAGCGTGATCCCGCGCGTTACCAGCTGCGCCATGTCTTTATCACCGGTACTGATCAGAACCGGGCGGCCTGCTTTTTCCGCTTCGCGCGCCAGGGTACCAATTACGTCATCAGCTTCAACGCCTGAGACCGCCAGCAGTGGCAGCCCCATCGCTTTCACCATAGCGTGCAACGGTTCAATTTGCGCACGCAGATCGTCAGGCATAGGGGGACGGTGAGATTTGTAATGCTCAAATAATTCATCGCGGAAGGTTTTACCCTTCGCATCAAACACCACGGCCGCATGGGTTGGGTGGTATTGCAGAATCAGGCTGCGAAGCATATTCAGCACGCCGTACATTGCGCCGGTAGGTTCCCCTGCGCTGTTGGTCAGAGGAGGAAACGCATGATACGCCCGATACAGGTAAGAAGAGCCATCGACGAGTATAAGTGGGTTTTCTGGGATCTGAACCATAATGTCCGTGCCTTTTATGAATTTATGGGTAAAGGATGCCACAGAAGGATGAAAACATCAGGTTTTAGCGCTTTATACAGAAAAAGATTTTGCGATCGGGAAGATCGCTCGCAAAACAAAACTGTGGATAAGTTTGTGCATATTTTTAATACAGGTGAATAACAGCTTTATAAAAGTGATACTGAGAACTTATTTATCTAATAAAATCAAAGTGTTGCTATAAGATCACTTAAGATCGCGCTTCACTGATGTTTATTTAGTCTATGTGGATATAAGACTTAAGCACTCTGTCTATATGCAAAAATTCGCTGCCTGGCAGTAAAAGCCGCAGCCTCCTGGTGTGAAACCGCCCTGGTCTGAGCGAATTTCTGATAAGATCGGCGCCCAGCACCGGATAGCCGGCTGCTCAATTACAGCTAACTATCTGAATAAATTCATTATGTCGAGAATACTCGCAGCGATAACATTATGGTTAAGCGTCATTTTAACTATTCTGGTTACCATCGCCTGTTCTGTGCCAATCATCGTTGCCGGAATAATTAAACTTCTGCTGCCTGTCCCTCCGGTATGGCGCGCGGTGTCTGCTTTTTGTAATTTTATGATGTACTGCTGGTGTGAAGGGCTGGCGATCCTGCTGCATCTGAACCCCTGGCTGAAGTGGGATGTTCAGGGGCTGGAGAAGCTGAACAAAAAGAACTGGTATCTGCTGATCTGCAATCACCACAGCTGGGCCGACATCGTTGTATTGTGCGTACTGTTTCGCAAACACATTCCGATGAACAAATACTTTCTGAAACAGCAGCTGGCCTGGGTGCCTTTCATTGGACTGGCCTGCTGGGCGCTGGATATGCCGTTTATGAAACGCTATTCACGCAGCTATTTAATTCGTCATCCGGAACGCCGCGGTAAGGACGTGGAAACCACGCGCCGTTCTTGCGAGAAGTTTCGCGCGCATCCCACCACCATTGTTAACTTCGTCGAAGGATCACGCTTTACCGAAGAGAAGCGCCAGCAGACTCGTTCTCCTTATCGGAACCTGTTGCCGCCAAAGGCTGCGGGCATCGCAATGGCGCTCAACGTGCTGGGTGAGCAGTTCGATAAATTGTTGAACGTAACGCTCTGCTATCCGGAAAATGACAGGACGCCGTTCTACGATATGCTCAGCGGCAGGCTGACGCGTATCGTTGTCCGCGTTGATCTGATGCCCGTCAACACTGAACTGCACGGGGATTATGTCAACGATAAAAACTTCAAACGTCGTTTCCAGCTTTGGCTTAATACACTCTGGAAAGAGAAAGACGAGCAGATAGCTAAGATTAAATCTTCATACAAAAACGCCGGTCAGTGACCGGCGTTTTTCTTTATGTTTGTTACTTTTTCTCAACCAGGTATTTCACGGTATCAGCGTACTGTTGTACGAAGATATCCATGCTGGTCGTGTCCATACCACGCATATTCACCTGGTATTTGCCGTTAACATACATCGCCGGCACGCCCTGCAACTGGAAGTCAGCGGCAGCTTTTTCCTGCTGTGCCACGAGAGATTTCACCACGAAACTGTTCCAGGCAGCGTCGTAGTCTTCACCTTTAACACCGGCATCCACGAACACTTTACGGATATCTGCCGTAGTTTGTACGGTCTGGGTTTTCTGTACGGCTTCAAACAGAGGCGCGGTGATCTTATCTTCCACACCCAGCGCAATCGCGACCGCCCATGCCTGAGTCAGATCTTTACCGAGTGGGCCAAGGAACTCAACGTGGTATTTCGTCATTTTGGTGCCTTCCGGCAGCTTTTTCTTCACGTTGTCAGAAACATGAAGTACCTGCTCAAACTCGTAGCAGTGCGGGCAGTAGAAGGAGAAGAACTCCAACACCTGAGGCTCGCCAGCAACAGGCTTGTCCAGCGTAATGTACTGCTTGCCGTCGGTAAACTGCGCAGCAGTTGCGCTAAATGCCAGAATCATACCAGCCAGCGCCAGCCAAATTTTTTTCATGATTAACTCTCTCCTGGGTGTGTCCAATTAATACATCGGCGTTAATTGCAAAGGGGGTTCCTGTAGAACCTTAACCTGCTCGGTAAATGTGGATATCTGGTTGCGCCAGTAATCCTCCCCGGTAAGCCAGGGGAAATTTCGGGGAAAAGCCGGGTCTTCCCAACGCCTGATTAACCACGCGAGATAATAAACAAATCGCATCGCACGTAAAGGTTCTATCAAGGCAATTTCGTCTGAATTAAAGGGGCTAAATTCTTCATAAGCTTCAATTATGGTCTCAAGCTGCATGCGCTGCTCGGCTTTATCACCGTTGAGCAGCATCCACAGATCCTGCACCGCGGGTCCCATACGTGCGTCATCAAGATCGACAAATAGTGGGCCATCGCGCCAGAGAATATTCCCGGCGTGGCAGTCACCGTGCAGGCGCAGAGTAGTAATATCATCCCGCCAGCAGGCTTTTACAGCATCAATAAGCTTATCGGTCGCCGTGAGGAAATTATCCTTTAGCGCATTCGGGATCAGCGCCGATGTTTCGAATACCTGTCGCGGCTCAATAAGATATTCCTGAACACCAATCGTCGGACGGGCAACAAACGGTTTTTTACGTCCCGTCTGATGAATGCGCCCCAGATAGCGGGCAACCCATTCCATCTGATCGATATTATCTGCCTCAAACTGTCTTCCGCCCAGGCTCGGAAATACCGCGTAGTAAAAGCCCTGATGGGTCAGCAGCGTTTGGTTATTGAATTTAATGGGTGCCGCAACGGGAACATCGTCATCCAGCAGATCGTGGGCAAACTGATGCTCTTCCTTAATTTGTTCTGCGGACCAGCGCTGTGGACGGTAAAACTTTACGACAAAGCGCTGGCGCTCTTCGTCCTGAAATTGGTAGACACGGTTTTCGTAGCTGTTTAAAGGGGTTAACCCGGAATCCACCCGAATACCCTGTTCGAACAGCGCATCCATAATGGTATCCGGGTGTAGTGTCTGGAAAGTAAAAGCCTGGTCGTTCATCCGATCATCCGGAAATTATACGAATGATTCAGGATATCATCTTGTGGCGATTTCGGTGGCTCCGCTTACAAGCTTTTACTCTTTAATTACGCCTCGGGCACGCAGTAATGCGGTTTTAAAATCCTCTTCATAATCTTTCTGAATGCCAGGAATAACAGCATCTTTAGCCGAGTCACGCATTTTCAGGTGGTAGATCAGGATGTCGTCAGAAAGGTCTGCCAGTTCGCCATCAAAACCTGACTCTTTCGCCAGTTTCTGTAAAAATTGCATCAGATTCAGCTCTGGCTCTTTTTGCCAGGCCGGCTGGAGAAGCTCAATGACTTCATTAAGACGTTTACATTTCATGGTAGTGCTCCTTTCATTTAGAGAGACACGTTAGCAGGGTCAATCCCACAATAAAAGAGGCGATATTCGTGAATCAATGCCAGGAAATCATCGGAGTTGTTCTGGCCGGGGGCAGGGCAACGCGTATGGGCGGAAAGGATAAGGGGCTTCAGCTCCTGAATAACACACCATTATGGCAGCATGTTGCTGATACGCTTGCAGATCAGGTGTCCTCGATGGCGATCAGCGCTAACCGACATGTTGATATTTATCAGCGCAGCGGGTATCCGGTTTATCAGGATAACCTGGTGGACTACCCCGGTCCGCTGGCGGGAATGCTTTCCGTTATGCAGCAGTCGCATGGAGAGTGGTTTCTCTTTTGTTCCTGTGATACGCCCTTCATCCCGTCCTGCCTGGTTGAACGTCTGGTGCAGCGGCGCGGTGGTGCTCCCGTCGTCTGGGTACACGACGGTGAACGCGACCATCCAACGATCGCATTGATTAATCGCTCGTTAATATCCGCGCTGGAAGATTACCTGGCCGCAGGAGAGCGGCGCGTCATGGTATTTATGCGTCAGTCCGGAGGGCATTCCGTTGATTTCAGCGACATGAAATCGGCGTTTGTGAATGTAAACACGACGGAAGATTTGCAGATAATGCAGGAGAAGAAATGATACCCGTATTAGCGATCTCTGCCTGGAGTGGCACCGGGAAGACTACGCTGCTAAAAAAACTAATACCAGCACTTTGCGCCAAAGGCATTCGTCCCGGATTGATTAAGCATACGCACCATAACATGGATGTCGATAAGCCGGGGAAAGATAGCTATGAGCTGCGTAAGGCTGGCGCTGCACAAACGATGGTGGCGAGTAACCAGCGCTGGGCGTTAATGACAGAAACACCGGATGAAGCACCGCTGGATCTCGTTTATCTTGTCAGCCGGATGGATCACTCCACGCTGGATCTGGTGCTGGTTGAGGGGTTTAAGCATGAGGCCGTGCCTAAGATCTTGCTGTTCAGAAACGGCGCCGGGCATGATGTTAGCGAACTAATGCTGGATGAGCATGTGATTGCCGTGGCCAGTGACGTTGCGTTGTCGCTGGAAGTACCGGTTCTGGATTTGAATAATGTGGAGGGGATTGCAGCGTTTATTTTGGCGTGGTGTGCAGTCTGAGATCTGCCGGGTGGCGGCTTCGCCTTGCCCGGCCTGCCGTTTTTCGACGTACAACGCAAAAAGGCCATCCTTCCGGATGGCCTCTTCACTTGTTTGATGCCTGGCAGTTCCCTACTCTCACATGGGGAGACCCCACACTACCATCGGCGCTACGGCGTTTCACTTCTGAGTTCGGCATGGGGTCAGGTGGGACCACCGCGCTACAGCCGCCAGGCAAATTCTTGTGCTCTGTCCTGTGTCTTTCGCACTGATACTGCGTTGGCTGCTCTCGTAAAGTCAGTCACATACCTCAGTATGCTCCTTCCTTTCCTTCGTTTGCCGCCTTGTCTCAGCGCAAAATCCTTCGGACTCTGAATCTAAGCTGAAAATCGTGTCTGTCTCTTCGCCAAAACACCTTCGGCGTTGTAAGGTTAAGCCTCACGGTTCATTAGTATCGGTTAGCTCAAC
>NZ_JBMKIP010000008.1:0-149602 GCF_049236825.1 Enterobacter cloacae complex sp. SHL001 | reverse complement strand
GCTGAAAGCCCTCAGTTATTCTGAGGCAACGTTATAGCTTTTGCTTTCAAATTACTGGGGAACCCTCTCCCTATGGGGAGAGGGTTAGGGAGAGGGGAAAAGCCTCTTTAGACCAGCACCACATCGATCCCGCTTTTGCGTAATCCTTCAAGGCTTTCCGCCGGAATGCCTTCATCAACGATAATCATGTCGATCCGCTGAGTATCAATGATTTTATGCAGACTTGAACGGTTAAACTTGCTGGAGTCAGTGACAACGATAATACGCTCCGCCACCTCGCACATTTTGCGGTTCAGACGGGCTTCATCCTCGTTGTGCGTACTCACCCCCCGGTCGAGATCGATGGCATCGACGCCCAGGAACAGCAGGTCAAAATGGTAATTCTGTAAGGACTGCTCCGCCTGATCGCCATAGAAGGACTGCGACTGACGGCGCAAGTGCCCGCCGGTCATCAGCAGCTCTACGCCCTCCGCTTCCAGCAGCGCGTTTGCCACGTTCATCCCGTTGGTCATGGCAATGACATCGGTGTGCTGGCGCAGCATGCGGGCAATTTCAAAGGTTGTGGTGCCGGAGTCCAGAATAATGCGGTGACCCGGCTTCACCAGTTCAGCCGCCGCCTGCGCGATGCTGCGCTTCACTGCCGTATTAAGGGAACTTTTGTCCTCAACGGACGGCTCCACGCCGGGGGCATTGCCTTCGCAAATCAGCGCGCCGCCGTAAGCGCGAACGGCAATCCCCTGCTTTTCCAGAAAGGCCAGATCGTTACGGATCGTCACCGTCGACACGCCGAATAAAAGAGAAAGATCGTTAACCTGCACGCTTCCCTGCGCCCGCAACCGCTGAATGATCTGCTCTCGCCTTTCACTGGTGCCGGTGATGCGCTTCTCTGCGGACGAATCGGTGCTGCTCATACGAGCTCCTTAGTAAATACACTTTCGTTTCATTTCGTTTTGCTTATTAACGCCTTTCTTTTGAGGGAATGCAAGCCCTGTATGGTGTGCGGACGCAAGCTTAATCGCCGCTGAAACCTTTCATTATGTTTCTTTTGTGAAACAGATCGGAAAACTATTATCTTTCGTTTTATTTTTACCTCACCATAATGCAGTATCAAATGAAACAAAACGAAAGATGAATACCAACACCATCCGAAATGGAGAGGAAAGTGAAACATCTGACAGAAATGGTGGAACAACATAAACGGGGGAATACAAACGGGATTTATGCCGTCTGTTCCGCACATCCACTGGTACTTGAAGCTGCACTACGTTACGCCCATTCACAACAGACGCCCCTGCTGATAGAAGCCACCTCAAACCAGGTGGATCAGTTTGGCGGTTATACCGGTATGACGCCCGCCGATTTTTATGGGTTTGTCTGCAAGCTGGCGGGATCTCTTGGTTTCCCCACCTCGCAGCTGATCCTTGGCGGCGATCATTTAGGTCCAAACCGCTGGCAAAACCTGCCGGCTTCGCAGGCGATGGCGAACGCCGACGATCTGATCAGAAGCTACGTGGCGGCCGGATTTAAAAAAATTCACCTCGATTGCAGCATGTCCTGCGAAGACGACCCGGTTCCGTTAACCGATGCAATCGTTGCCGGGCGTGCCGCTCGGCTGGCTAAAATTGCCGAAACCACCTGTCTCGAGCAATTTGGCGTAGCCGATCTGGTCTACGTTATCGGCACGGAAGTTCCGGTTCCCGGTGGGGCACACGAGACGCTGACCGAGCTTGAGGTCACCACGCCAGAGGCGGCACGCGCCACGCTTGAGGCACACCGCCACGCATTCGAGAAGGAAGGGTTAAGCGACATCTGGCCGCGCATTATTGGCCTGGTGGTTCAGCCTGGCGTTGAGTTCGACCATGCGCAGGTTTGTGACTATCAACCGCATAAAGCCGTCGCGCTGAGCGAGATGGTTGAAGCCTACGACACGCTTGTATTTGAAGCACACTCTACCGATTACCAGACGCCGCAGGCGCTGCGCCAGTTGGTGAAAGATCACTTCGCCATTCTGAAAGTCGGCCCTGCGCTAACCTTCGCGCTGCGCGAAGCGCTGTTCTCTCTGGCAGCAATTGAAGAAGAGCTGCTGCCGGCAAAAGCCTGCTCAGGGCTGCGTCACGTCCTGGAAAACGTGATGCTCGATCGCCCGGAATACTGGCAAAGCCACTATCACGGCGACGGCAATGCCCGTCGCCTGGCGCGCGGTTACAGCTATTCCGACCGCGTGCGCTATTACTGGCCAGACAGCCAGATTGACGACGCCTTTGAGCGGCTGGTACGCAACCTGGCGGATGAACCGATCCCGCTGCCGCTGATCAGCCAGTATCTGCCGTTGCAGTACAGCAAAGTTCGCGATGGCGCTCTCAGGTCCACACCACGGGAACTCATCCTCGACCACATTCAGGACATACTCCAGCAGTACCATGCCGCCTGCGAAGGCGTAACGACTCAACACGCATAATTAAAAAGAGGAAAACGCTATGCCAAACATTGTCTTATGCCGCATTGATGAACGCCTGATCCACGGTCAGGTGGGCGTACAGTGGGTGGGGTTTGCGGGGGCGAACCTGGTGCTGGTGGCAAATGACGAGGTTGCAGACGATCCGGTTCAGCAAAACCTGATGGAGATGGTGCTGGCGGAAGGCATCGCCGTGCGTTTCTGGTCCCTGCAAAAAGTGATCGACAACATTCATCGCGCCGCCGACCGGCAGAAAATTCTGCTGGTCTGTAAAACACCGGCTGATTTTTTAACGCTGGTCGAGGGCGGCGTGCCCATCACCCGTATTAACGTCGGAAATATGCATTACGCCAGTGGCAAACAGCAAATTGCCAAAACGGTATCTGTAGACGCGAACGATATCGCCGCGTTTAACGGCCTGAAGGCGGCCGGAGTGGAATGCTTCGTTCAGGGCGTTCCAACAGAGACTGCTTTGGATCTCTTTAAACTGCTCTGAGGGATTCACAATGGAAATCAGTCTGTTGCAGGCTTTCGCGCTGGGGCTTCTCGCCTTTATAGCGGGCCTGGATATGTTTAACGGCTTAACACACATGCACCGTCCAGTGGTGCTCGGGCCACTGGTTGGCCTGATTCTGGGCGATTTGCACACCGGAATTCTGACCGGCGGTACGTTAGAACTGGTCTGGATGGGACTCGCGCCGCTGGCGGGCGCGCAGCCGCCAAACGTGATTATCGGCACCATCGTTGGCACCACATTTGCCATTACTACAGGCGTGAAGCCGGATGTCGCCGTTGGGGTCGCCGTGCCGTTTGCCGTGGCGGTTCAGATGGGGATCACCTTCCTCTTCTCGGTGATGTCCGGCGTGATGTCCCGCTGCGATCGCATGGCGGCTAACGCAGACACCCGTGGTATTGAACGGGTCAACTATCTGGCACTGCTGGCGCTCGGCGTCTTCTACTTCCTGTGCGCGTTTCTGCCCATCTACTTCGGGGCTGAACATGCGAAAACCGCCATTGACGTGCTGCCGGAACGTCTGATCGACGGTCTCGGCGTCGCGGGCGGCATCATGCCAGCGATCGGCTTCGCCGTGCTGCTGAAGATCATGATGAAAAACGTTTACATCCCTTACTTCATTATCGGCTTTGTCGCCGCGGCCTGGCTGAAACTCCCGGTGCTGGCGATTGCCGCGGCTGCGCTGGCGATGGCGCTGATCGACCTGCTGCGCAAATCGCCTGAACCCACGGCGCCTGCGGCCCAGAAAGAGGAATTTGAAGATGGCATCTAATCACACCACCCTGCCGGGCGTGTCTGAAAGTGAAGAGACACTGCTGACCGGCGTGAATGAAAACGTCTACGAAGACCAGAGTATTGGCGCTGAGCTAACGAAAAAGGATATTAACCGTGTCGCCTGGCGTTCCATGCTGCTACAGGCCTCGTTTAACTACGAGCGTATGCAGGCCTCCGGCTGGCTGTATGGGCTACTGCCCGCGCTGAAAAAGATCCACACCAATAAGCGGGACCTGGCGCGCGCCATGAAAGGCCATATGGGCTTCTTCAACACCCACCCGTTCCTGGTGACCTTCGTCATCGGCATTATTCTGGCAATGGAGCGTTCCAAGCAGGATGTGAACAGCATCCAGAGCACTAAAATTGCCGTCGGCGCACCGCTCGGTGGCATTGGTGACGCCATGTTCTGGCTGACCCTGCTGCCCATCTGCGGGGGGATTGGCGCCAGCCTGGCGCTACAGGGATCCATTCTTGGCGCGGTGGTCTTTATCGTGCTGTTTAACGTGGTGCATCTCGGCCTGCGTTTTGGTCTGGCGCACTATGCCTATCGAATGGGTGTCGCCGCGATCCCGCTGATCAAGGCCAACACCAAAAAGGTTGGTCATGCTGCGTCCATTGTCGGGATGACAGTGATTGGTGCGCTGGTGGCAACCTATGTGCGCCTGAATACCACACTCGAGATTAAAGCCGGGGATGCGGTCGTCAAACTGCAAACCGATGTGATCGACAAACTGATGCCCGCTTTTCTGCCGCTGGTCTACACCCTGACCATGTTCTGGCTGGTACGCCGTGGCTGGAGCCCGCTGCGCCTGATTGGTATCACCGTGGTGCTGGGCGTTGTCGGTAAATTCTGTCACTTCCTGTAATAAGCAAAGAGGTTGCGATGTTAGGCATTATTTTGACGGGTCACGGCGGTTTTGCCAGCGGGCTGGAACAGGCGATGAAGCAAATCCTCGGCGAACAGCCGCAGTTTATCGCCATCGATTTTCCGGAAAGCTCCACCACTGTGCGGCTGACCGCGCAGCTTGAGCAGGCAGTGAATGAACTGGATGCAGAGCACGATATCGTTTTTCTCACCGATCTTCTCGGCGGTACGCCGTTTCGTGTGGCCTCTACCCTCGCGATGCAGCGCCCCGGCAGCGAAGTGATCACCGGCACCAATCTCCAGCTTTTGCTGGAGATGGTTCTGGAGCGCGACGGATTAAGCAGTGAAGCCTTTCGTTTGCAGGCGCTGGAGTGCGGCCATCGCGGCCTGACCAGCCTGGTGGATGAACTTGCACGCTGTCGCGAGGAAGCGCCCGCCGAGGAAGGGATATGAGCCAGCTGCTGCGCGCGCGTCGTCTGCTTACCGGGCAGGGCTGGCTGGATGACCATCAGCTGCGTATGGATAGAGGCGTCATCACCGCCATCGAGCCGATTCCGGCAGGGGTTAATACCCGCGAGGCAGACCTGCTTTGCCCGGCATACATTGATATCCACGTCCACGGCGGCGCGGGTGTGGATGTGATGGATGATGCGCCCGACGTGCTGGACCGGTTAGCCGTGCACAAAGCGCGTGAAGGCGTGGGGGCGTTTCTGCCTACCACCGTCACCGCTCCGCTGGAGGCGATCCATGGCGCGTTACGGCGCATTGCCCGGCGCTGTCATGCCGGTGGCCCCGGCGCGCAGATCCTGGGCAGCTATCTGGAAGGCCCGTACTTTACACCGCAGAACAAAGGGGCGCACCCGCCAGAACTGTTTCGCGAACTGGATCTCGCGGAACTTGATGAGCTGATTGCGGTTTCGCAGAACACGCTGCGGGTAGTGGCGCTTGCTCCGGAAAAAGTGGATGCCCTGAAGGCGATCCATCACCTCAAGCAAAAAGGGATACGCGTCATGCTGGGCCACAGCGCCGCTACATACGCGCAAACCCTGGCCGCATTTGATGCAGGCGCAGCCGGGCTGGTGCACTGCTACAACGGCATGACAGGGTTACACCACCGGGAGCCCGGCATGGTTGGCGCCGGGCTTACGGACCCACGCGCGTGGCTGGAGCTTATTGCCGACGGGCATCACGTTCATCCTGGAGCCATGCGGCTATGTTGTTGCTGCGCGAAGGATCGTACGGTGCTGATTACCGATGCCATGCAGGCGGCGGGTATGCCTGATGGGCGCTATACGTTGTGTGGTGAAAATGTCGAGATGCAGGGCGGCGTTGTCCGCACGGCCTCGGGCGGGCTGGCGGGCAGCACGCTCGCGCTGGATGCCGCCGTGCGAAATATGGTGGAGCATACGGGGATCGCCCCAGAAAACGCAATCCATATGGCCTCGCTGCATCCTGCTCGTCTGCTCGGTATGGATCACCTGCTGGGAACGTTAGCGCCAGGCAAACGCGCCAATGTTCTTGCGCTGGATGCGGGTTTACACCTCCGGCAGATCTGGATCCAGGGTCAGGCTCTTTCCCTGTAGCCCCTTCACAGTGTGCCCTGTTGGCCTTACGGAAGACGATCGTAAGGCCTTTCTTTTCCTTTCCTTGATTTTCGCCTTTCCTTTCGCGATCACACTTTTCGTTTTATTTCTTTTTCGCCATTGAACTTTCGATTTCTTTTCTATAGATTTTCTTTAACTGCTAAAGTGAACAAGTGAAACGAAACGAAAGATAGCGACACATTTGCCAGCGTCTGATGTGGAATTCACACGACTAAGGACTGAGTTATGCCACAAACCACTATCGCCACCACCGGCACCTGGACCGAAAAAGAGATCCGCCAGCAGCCAGCCAGCTGGCTTCGCTCGCTCAACAATATTGATAATCTGCGCGCGTCGATCGACAGTTTTCTGACGCCACTGTTGCGCAAGCCCGATCTGCGGATCGTTCTGACCGGCGCGGGTACGTCTGCTTTTATCGGCGACATCATTGCGCCATGGCTTGCCAGCCACACGGGGAAAAACATCACCGCGATACCTACGACCGATCTGGTCACCAACCCGATGGATTATTTCAGCCCTTCGCACCCGCTGCTGCTGGTCTCTTTCGCCCGTTCTGGCAATAGCCCGGAGAGCGTCGCCGCCGTTGAGCTGGCGAATCAGTTTGTACCGGAGTGCTACCACCTGTCGATCACCTGTAATGAAGCAGGAAGCCTGTACCAGAATGCCGTCGACAGCGATAACGCCTGCGCTCTGCTCATGCCAGCCGAAACGCACGATCGCGGGTTCGCGATGACAAGCAGCATCACCACCATGATGGCGAGCTGCCTGGCGGTATTCGCACCGGAAACGATCAACAGCAAAACGTTCCGCGACGTGTCCGATCGATGTCAGGCGATCCTCACATCGCTTGGCGATTTCAGTCCCGGCGTCTTTGGTAACGAACCGTGGAAACGCATTGTTTATCTGGGCAGCGGTGGATTAC
This sequence comes from Enterobacter cloacae complex sp. SHL001, assembly GCF_049236825.1. NCBI lineage: Bacteria > Pseudomonadati > Pseudomonadota > Gammaproteobacteria > Enterobacterales > Enterobacteriaceae > Enterobacter > Enterobacter cloacae complex sp. SHL001. The sequence continues at coordinate 142,468 of NZ_JBMKIP010000008.1, read as the reverse complement.
AGGGCGCCGCACGGGAGTCTGCGCTGAAGGTGCTGGAGCTGACCGCCGGCAAGCTGGCGGCATTTTACGATTCGCCAACGGGTTTCCGTCACGGGCCTAAGTCGCTGGTAGACAACGAAACGCTGGTCGTCGTGTTTGTCTCCAGCCATCCGTATACGCGTCAGTACGATCGGGATCTGCTCGCCGAGCTGCGACGCGATCGTCAGGCTATGCGCGTGGTAGCCATTGCAGCCGAAACGGATCCGGTCATTGAAGCTGGCCCGCATATCCTGCTGCCGCCTTCCCGTTCATTTAACGATATGGAGCAGGCGTTCTGCTTCCTGATGTACGCCCAGGTCTTCGCACTGACCCAGTCTCTGCACGTTGGCAATACGCCGGATACGCCATCCGCCAGCGGTACGGTTAACCGTGTGGTCCAGGGCGTCGTTATTCATCCGTGGCAGGCTTAAGAGGACAGGCTCATGAGTATTATTTCTACCAAATATCTTTTGCAGGACGCACAGGCGAAGGGCTATGCCGTTCCGGCCTTTAACATCCATAACGCCGAGACGATCCAGGCGATCCTCGAAGTCTGTAGCGAAATGCGATCGCCGGTGATCCTCGCGGGTACGCCGGGGACGTTTAAACATATTGCGCTGGAAGAGATCTACGCCTTGTGCAGCGCATATTCCCTTACTTATGACATGCCGCTGGCGCTACACCTCGATCACCACGAATCGCTGGACGACATTCGCCGCAAAGTCCATGCCGGCGTACGTAGCGCAATGATCGACGGTAGCCATTACCCCTTCGAACAAAACGTCAAGCTGGTGAAATCGGTCGTCGATTTCTGCCACCTCAACGACTGTAGCGTCGAGGCCGAACTGGGCCGACTGGGCGGAGTGGAAGATGACATGAGCGTCGACGCCGAAAGCGCGTTCCTGACCGACCCGCAGGAAGCAAAACGCTTTGTCGAACTAACAGGCGTGGACAGCCTCGCCGTTGCCATCGGTACCGCGCACGGTCTCTATACCAAACGCCCAAAAATCGACTTCCAGCGGCTGGCCGAGATCCGCGAGGTAGTGACAGTGCCGTTGGTGCTGCACGGTGCGAGTGATGTGCCGGATGAGGATGTGCGCCGCACCATTGAGCTGGGCGTCTGCAAAGTTAACGTCGCAACAGAGCTGAAAATCGCCTTCTCTGACGCAGTCAAAGCCTGGTTTGCCGAGAACCCACAGGGCAACGATCCGCGCTTCTACATGCGCGTCGGCATGGATGCCATGAAAGAGGTGGTCAGAAGCAAAATCACCGTTTGCGGCTCGGCGAACCGGCTGCTGCTTCCGGCTGAAGCCTGAACCCATCGCGCATAACGTTAGTACCTAAAAAATAACTATAAGCCTCGCAAATATGAAGGCGCGTCCTTAAGCCGGACAGCGCCTTCCATTATCCTAAAAATCCGAGGAGTCCCTACATGACACAGGAAAAGTCGTTTAAATCGAAAGCGTGGGAGTTTTTCCAGAGCCTGGGAAAGACGTTTATGTTCCCGGTCTCGCTGTTGGCCTTTATGGGGTTGTTGTTAGGTATCGGTAGTTCTGTCACCAGCCCTTCCACCATCAAAAGTTTTCCCTTTCTGGGCGGCGAGTTAACGCAGCTCACCTTTGGTTTTATCGCCATGGTCGGCGGCTTTGCTTTTACCTATCTACCGCTGATGTTTGCCATGGCGATCCCGATGGGCCTTGCCAGACGTAATAAAGCGGTTGGCGCTTTTGCCGGATTCGTTGGCTACATGCTGATGAACATGAGCATCAACTACTACCTGACCGCCACCCACCAGCTTGCGGATGCCGCCACCATGAGACAGGTGGGACAATCCATTGTGCTTGGCATTCAAACGCTGGAGATGGGCGTGCTCGGCGGCATTGTGGTAGGGGTGATCACCTACTTCCTGCACGAACGTTTCCAGGACACGGTGCTGCACGACGCGTTTGCCTTCTTTAGCGGCATTCGTTTTGTGCCCATCATTACCGCCCTCACCCTGTCGCTGGTCGGCTTGTTTATCCCCCTGCTGTGGGAATATGTGGCAATGGGCATTGCCGGGATTGGTCATATCATCCAGAGCACCAGCGTCTTTGGGCCATTCCTGTATGGCGTGGGCGTACTGCTGCTCAAACCTTTTGGCCTACACCACATCCTGCTGGCGATGGTGCGCTTCACCCCGGCGGGCGGCATTGAGATGGTTAACGGCCAGGAAGTGGCCGGTGCGCTGAACATTTTCTACGCCGAGCTGAAAGCTGGCCTGCCGTTTAGCCCGCACGTTACGGCATTTTTATCGCAAGGGTTTATGCCGACATTTATCTTCGGCCTGCCTGCCGTGGCTTACGCTATCTACCGCACCGCGCGCCCGGAAAACCGTCCGGTGATTAAAGGGCTGCTGCTTTCAGGCGTGCTGGTTTCAGTTGTCACGGGTATTTCAGAGCCGATTGAGTTCCTGTTCCTGTTTATTGCCCCTGTGCTTTACGCGTTTCATATCGTTATGTCTGGCCTGGCGCTGATGGTGATGGCGCTGCTCGGCGTCACCATCGGCAACACCGACGGCGGCATTCTGGATCTGCTGATCTTCGGCGTCATGCAGGGGATGTCGACCAAATGGTATCTGCTGTTCCCGGTGGGTATTGCCTGGTTTGCTATCTACTTCTTCGTCTTCCGCTGGTACATCCTCAGGCACGATATTAAAACGCCGGGCCGTGAGGTTGACGCGCAGGGTGCGCTCCAGGCGGTGGAAGCCAATACCCGGGCACGTGGAAAATCGAAATACGATCATGGGCTTATTCTTCGCGCGCTTGGCGGTAAAGAGAATATTGAGTCGCTCGACAACTGCATCACCCGCTTACGTCTGGTGGTAAAAGAGATGGGGCTTATCGACCAGCAGGCGCTGAAGGCCGCGGGCGCCTTGTCAGTAGTGGTGCTTGATGCCCACAGCGTTCAGGTGATCATCGGCCCGCAGGTGCAGAGCGTCAAATCCGGCATTGAAGCCTTAATTTAACAGGGGGACGTTGTGTTTGATTTCGACAGAATCATTGAGCGTAAAAGCGATAAATGCCGTAAATGGGATCATACGTTTGTGTGCTCGCGTTTCGGTGATGTCCCGGAGGGATTTATCCCGCTGTGGATAGCAGATATGGATTTCACCTCGCCACCCGCTGTGATTGAAGGCTTCCAGCGCATCGTGGAGCATGGCACCTTCGGTTACACCTGGTGCTTCGACGAATTCTACGATGCGGTCATCGCCTTCCAGCGTAGCCGTCATCAGGTTGAGGTGCATAAGTCATGGATCACCCTGACCTACGGCACCGTTTCCACGCTGCACTATACGGTTCAGGCGTTCTGCAAACCCGGCGACTGCGTGATGATGAATACCCCGGTGTATGACCCGTTTGCGATGGCGACACAGCGACAGGGCGTGCGGGTGCTTGCAAATCCGCTGAGCGTGAAGGAAAACCGCTATCAGCTGGATTTTAATCTGATTGAAGTTCAGCTCAAAACTCACCGTCCAAAACTGTGGTTCTTCTGCTCGCCGCATAACCCTTCGGGCCGAATCTGGCGCGCGGATGAGATACGTCAGGTGTCCGATCTCTGTAAGCGCTACGGCACGATTCTGGTGGTTGATGAGGTTCACGCCGAGCACATTCTGGACGGTACATTCGTCAGTTGTCTGACTTCGGGCTGTGCCGCCCAGGACAACCTGATTGTGCTGACCTCCCCCAATAAAGCCTTCAACCTTGGCGGGCTAAAAACATCCTACTCAATGATTCCAGACGATTCGCTGCGCCAGCGTTTCCGCCAGCAGTTGGAGAAGAACTCCATTACCTCGCCCAATATCTTCGGCGTGTGGGGAATTATTCTGGCTTATCAGCAAGGTCTGCCATGGCTCGACGCGCTGAATGGTTATCTGCGCGGCAATGCCCGCTACCTTGCGGATGCCATCCAGACCCATTTCCCTGCATGGAAGATGATGAACCCGGAGTCGTCGTATCTCGCCTGGATAGACGTCAGTGCGGACGATCGCAGTGCGACGGCGCTAACTCAACATTTCGCAAAACAGGCTGGCGTGGTCATTGAAGATGGCAGCCACTACGTACAAAACGGCGAAAACTACCTGCGTATTAACTTCGGCACCCAGCGCTACTGGCTGGAACAGTCCATCAACCGAATGCTGAAGCATTACTGATAAGGATCTTACCCCGATGAAAAAAATGCTCACTCTCTCGCTGCTGGCTCTCTGTGTTTCTCATGGCGCGGCGGCAGCAAACTACGCGCTCAGTAACGACAATATTGCCCTTTCGTTTGATGATGCAAACGCAACGGTAGTGGTAACGGACAGCAAAGCTAACCATCCGCTCACGCCCCAGGAGTTGTTCTTTCTGACGCTACCGGATGAAACAAAAATCCACACCGCTGATTTCAAAATCAAGCACGTCGAAAAGCAGGACAATGCGATAGTCATCGACTTTACGCATCCGGATTTTAACGTAACGGTGAAACTGAACCTGGTGAAGGGAAAATACGCCAGCATCGGCTACACCATCGCCGCCGTCGGGCAGCCCCGGGACGTAGCGAAAATTACCTTCTTCCCGACGAAGAAGCAGTCTCAGGCACCTTACGTTGACGGGGCGATTAACAGCTCGCCAATCGTGGCCGACTCGTTCTTCATCCTGCCAGACAAACCGATTGTGAATACTTACGCTTATGAAGCCACCACGAACCTCAACGTGGAGCTGAAAACGCCAATTCTGCCTGAGGCACCGGTTAGTTTTACCACCTGGTTCGGCACTTTCCCGGAAACTAATCAGCTGCGCCGCAGCGTAAACCAGTTTATCGATGCCGTGCGTCCGCGGCCTTATAAGCCTTACCTGCACTACAACAGCTGGATGGACATCGGCTTCTTTACCCCTTACTCCGAGCAGGATGTCATTGGGCGGATGGACGAATGGAATAAAGAATTTATTGCCGGACGCGGGGTGGCGCTGGACGCGTTCCTGCTGGACGATGGCTGGGACGATCGCACCGGACGCTGGCTGTTTGGCCCGGCATTCAGCAACGGTTTTGGCAAAGTCAGGGAAAAAGCCGACAGCCTGCATAGCTCGGTTGGGCTGTGGCTTTCTCCGTGGGGCGGATACAACAAGCCGCGCGATATTCGCGTCTCGCATGCAAAAGAGTATGGTTTCGAAACCGTAGACGGCAAGCTGGCGCTGTCAGGGCCGAACTATTTTAAAAACTTTAACGATCAGATCATCAAGCTGATCAAAAACGAGCATATTACCTCGTTCAAGCTCGACGGAATGGGTAACGCCAATTCGCATATCAAGGGCAGCCCATTTGCATCGGATTTTGACGCGTCCATTGCCCTGCTGCACAACATGCGCAGCGCAAATCCGAACCTGTTTATCAACCTGACCACCGGCACCGACGCCAGCCCGTCCTGGCTGTTCTATGCTGATTCAATCTGGCGTCAGGGCGATGATATCAACCTGTACGGCCCCGGCACGCCAGTGCAGCAGTGGATGACCTACCGCGATGCCGAAACCTGGCGATCCATCGTGCGTAAAGGTCCGCTGTTCCCGCTTAACTCACTGATGTACCACGGGATCGTCAGCGCAGAGAACGCTTACTATGGACTCGAGAAAGTGCAAACAGACAGCGATTTTGCCGATCAGGTCTGGAGCTACTTCGCAACCGGAACTCAGCTTCAGGAGCTGTACATTACGCCGTCCATGCTGAATAAGGCGAAGTGGGATACCCTGGCGCAGGCGGCGAAATGGTCGCGTGAGAATGCCAGCGTGCTGGTGGATACTCACTGGATTGGCGGTGACCCAACTTTGCTTGAGGTTTACGGCTGGGCCTCATGGAGTAAAGACAAAGCGATTTTTGGCTTACGCAACCCATCGGATAAGCCGCAACGTTACTTCCTGGATTTAACCAAAGATTTTGAGATCCCGGCAGGAGAGCGTTCGCAGTTTACCCTGAAAGCCGTGTACGGTAGTAATTCGACCGTACCAGAGGAGTATAAAAACGCTGTGGTGATTACGCTGCAACCGCTGGAAACGCTGGTGTTTGAGGCGATGCCGGAGAAATAAAAAGTGTTCAGCTGGCAGGTTAAGCCATGACCTGCCAGCTTCCCCCTTTCCTTGCCCCAAGGCGTTTTAATTTACCTTTTGTTTGCAAAGAACGAAGATAACGTTCCGCGGTGCGGGAAGTCACGCCCAATACAGAGGCCAACATCACCGCAGTCATTTGCGGTTGAACGGTAAGCAATTCAAGGATAGTGTGTTCCTTTTCCGACAATTCTTCCGACATTTTTTCCGACATGGCGGATGTCATATCGATGCCTTCCCGCAAAGCTTCGGCCAAATTTTGCAACATAAACGCCACGAATGCCGTGCAGTCACTGGCCCGATCGCATTGTCCTAAAATCTGATAATAGCGCGCTTGCTGGAAGTGAATGAGTGTTTCAACGGGCAGCCATGCAAGTTCTGCACGCCACTGGCTTAAGATCAACGTTTGCCACAGCCGCCCCATGCGGCCATTTCCATCCGAAAAGGGATGAATAAATTCAAACTCGTAGTGAAATACCGAACTGGCAATCAGCGGGTGAAGATCGGTTTGCTTAAGCCAGGAAAGAAGATCGTCGATAAGGCGGTTCATCTGTGAGGCTGGCGGAGCCATGTGGACTAACTGGTTTCCACGGTACACCCCTACGTCCCCATTTCTGAGCTTTCCGGGATGATCGACCAGACCCATCATTAATAATCGGTGTGCACTGAGTAAGTCGTTGAGCTTCCAGGGCTTCCATTCGGGCAGTTTCTCATATGCCAGGATAGCATTGCGTACTTCCTGAATATCTTTTTCAGGTGCAAGCACGCGTTTGCCATCCATGATTGCCGTCACCTGCCCTGTCGTCAGCGAGTTGTGCTCAATGGCTAGCGATGCCTGAATAGTTCGAATACGGTTCTCTTTACGCAGGAGTGGCGAAGTTCTGCCTGAATGTGCCGCCCAATGCCCCAATAGTTCACCAATCTCAACCACCTGATTGAGGATAAAGGGTGTGATGGTGAAGGGAGGCTGATAGCGGCTCATTTGGCTTACTCCCCCTGCTGCTCCAGCGCATATTTATACAGCGCATTTTTCTTCACGCCGTGGATCTCCGCCGCCAGCGCCGCCGCTTTTTTCAGGGGGAGTTCAGCCTGTAGCAGGACCAGCGTACGCAGCGCATCGGCAGGCAGAGCGTCTTCCTGCGCTTTGTGGCCTTCAACAATCAGCACCATTTCGCCCTTGCGGCGGTTTTCATCCTCTTTCACCCACGCCAGCAGTTCGCCAACCGGCGCACCGTGAATGGTTTCCCACGTTTTGGTCAGCTCGCGCGCCAGCACCACATAGCGGGCTTCGCCCCAGACGGTCACCATATCTTCCAGGCTTTCCAGCAGACGGTGGGTTGATTCGTAGAAGATCAACGTACGCGGTTCAGCTTCCAGATCCTTTAACACATCGCGACGGCCTTTGGATTTAGCAGGCAGGAAGCCTTCGTAGCAGAAACGATCGGACGGCAGACCCGCAGCGCTTAACGCCGCAATCGCCGCGCACGGCCCCGGCAGCGGCACAACGCGGATGCCTGCTTCCCGGCAGGTGCGTACCAGATGGTAGCCCGGATCGTTGATCAGCGGCGTTCCCGCATCGGAGACCAGCGCGATGTTCTGCCCTTCTTTAAGCTTCGCCACCAGCGTTTCGGCTTTTTGTTGCTCATTGTGATCGTGCAGGGCAAACAAACGGGCGTTGATGGCAAAGTGTTGTAGCAGTAAACCGGTATGACGGGTGTCTTCAGCCGCAATTAAATCAACAGCTTGCAATACGGTGAGCGCACGTTGGGTAATATCAGACAAATTCCCGATAGGAGTAGGTACAATATAAAGCTGGCCTTGAGAATTATCTGCCGTTTCGTGTTGTTTCATTGTTTCGTCCGTATTGCCGATTTAATATTGAGCATTGCGTAAAAAAATCACTGGATACAGTATGGTACCGTTAACGTTTCTTCGAAAAAAAGCCGCGCACAGCGTGCCCCTCCTGCTGGCAGCCCTGATCTTTACCGGCTGCGGCACCCAGGCACCTGACCAGAGCACTGCTCATATGCAGGGATCCGCTCAGGCTGATTCTGGCTTTTATCTGCAACAAATGTCGCAGAGTACAAATGATACCAGGATCAACTGGCAATTACTCGCCATTCGTGCACTGCTGAAAGAAGGGAAAACCCAGCAGGCCGCCGAGCTGTTCAGCCAGCTGCCGCAGGATCTTAACGACACTCAGCGCCATGAGCAGACGCTGCTGTCGGCAGAACTGAAGGTCGCGCAAAAAGATTACGACGGCGCGAAGAAGATCCTCGGCACCATCGATCTCAGCACGCTGGATAAAAACCAGCAGGCCCGTTTCTGGCAGGCCGGTATCACCGCTGAGCAGGGTCGCCCTTCCCTGACGCTACTCCGCGCGCTGATTGCCCAGGAGCCTCTGCTCGCGGGTGCGGACAAGCAAAAAAATATTGACGCAACCTGGCAGGCGCTCGCCTCCATGACCCAGGATCAGGCCAAGGCGCTGGTAATCAACGCCGATGAAAATGTCCTGCAAGGCTGGCTGGATCTGCAACAGATGTGGTTCAACAACCGCAGCGATCCGAACATGCTGAAAGCCGGCATTACCGACTGGCAAAAGCGTTACCCGCAAAACCCGGGAGCGAAAATGCTGCCAACGCAGCTGGTGAACGTGCAAAACTTTAAGCCCGCCTCCACCAGCAAAATTGCCCTGCTGCTGCCGTTAAACGGTCAGGCTGCGGTGTTTGGTCGCGCCATTCAGCAAGGTTTTGAAGCCGCGAAAAACGGCACCACCGCCGTCAGCGGCAGCGCGGTTCCGGCGCAGGCTGCACAGGCGGCGAATGTGAATGACGTTGTCAGCCCGTCCGCCGCCGAAACCAGCGACCTGACCACCGCGCAAACCCCTGCGCAGGGCACCATGCAGAATCCGGTTACCGCCCCAACGACGCAGCCTGCTACCCCAGAGCCTGCGGCAACACAGGCCCCGGCTGAAACACCGGCGCCCGCGACGGCAGAACAACCTCAGCCGCAAACCGCGCAGCCGGAACAGCAGCCAGCAACCCAGCCGCAGGCTGTGGCCACCACCAGCGCTAATCCTGGTGCAGAGTTGAAAATCTACGACACCAGCGCCCAGCCGCTTGACCAGGTGCTGGCGCAGGTTCAGCAGGACGGGGCCAGCATCGTTGTCGGCCCGCTGTTGAAAAACAACGTGGAAGCGCTGATGAAGAGCAACACCACGCTGAACGTGCTGGCGCTTAACCAGCCTGAGCAGGTTCAGAACCGCGCCAATATCTGTTACTTCGCCCTCTCTCCGGAGGATGAAGCCCGCGATGCGGCCCGCCATATTCACGAGCAGGGCAAGCAGGCGCCGCTGCTGCTGATCCCACGCAGCACGCTGGGCGATCGCGTTGCCAACGCGTTTGCGCAAGAGTGGCAGACCCTTGGCGGTGGCGTGGTGTTGCAGCAGAAATTTGGCTCAGCTTCCGAACTGAGAGCGGGCGTGAACGGCGGGGCAGGTATTGCCCTCAACGGTAGCCCGGTATCCGCCAGCCTGCCGCAGCAGCAGAGCGTCACCATCGGCGGTCTGACGATCCCGGCACCACCTACCGACGCGCAAATCAGCGGCGGCGGTAAAGTGGATTCGGCGTACATCGTCGCTACGCCGGAAGAGATCGCCTTTATCAAACCGATGATCGCCATGCGTAACGGCAGCCAGAGCGGTGCAACGCTCTACGCCAGCTCACGCAGCGCACAGGGTACCGCAGGCCCGGATTTCCGTCTGGAAATGGAAGGACTGCAATACAGCGAGATCCCCATGCTGGCAGGCAGCAACCCGCAGTTGATGCAGCAGGCGCTGGGCGCGGTGCGCAATGACTATTCCCTGGCGCGTCTGTACGCGATGGGCGTCGATGCCTGGGCGCTGGCAAACCACTTCACCCAGATGCGTCAGGTACCGGGCTTCGAGCTTAACGGGAATACCGGCGATCTGACCGCCGATCAGGATTGTGTGATTAACAGGAAGTTATCATGGCTCAAATACCAGCAGGGGCAGATTGTCCCGGCCAGTTAAGCCGTAAACAGACCGGCGACGCGTGGGAGTTAAAGGCGCGTCGCTGGCTTGAAGGCAAAGGACTGCGCTTTGTCGCCGCCAACGTTCGCGGGCGCGGCGGCGAGATTGACCTGATCATGAAAGACGGTCAGACCATCGTGTTTGTTGAAGTTCGCTTCCGACAGTCGTCCCGTTTTGGCGGTGCTGCCGCCAGCGTGACGCTCGCCAAACAACAAAAATTATTACAGACTGCCCACTTGTGGCTTGCCCGCCATAATGGGAGTTTTGATACTGTGGATTGCCGTTTCGATGTGGTAGCCTTCACCGGAAATGCGATCGACTGGCTTAAAAACGCGTTTGGCGAAGACGCATAAATAAGATTTTAAAGGGATACCGTGCTCGAACGAATTAAAGTGTGCTTCACAGAAAGCATTCAAACGCAGATTGCCGCGGCGGAAGCCCTTCCGGACGCGATCTCGCGTGCAGCGATGACGCTGGTTCAGTCGCTGCTCAACGGCAACAAAATCCTCTGTTGTGGCAATGGCACGTCCGCCGCCAACGCACAGCATTTTGCTGCCAGCATGATCAATCGCTTCGAAACCGAGCGCCCGAGTTTACCTGCCATTGCACTAAACACCGATAACGTGGTCTTAACTGCGATTGCCAACGATCGTCTGCATGACGAAATCTACGCCAAGCAGGTGCGCGCCTTAGGCCATGCCGGAGACGTGCTGCTGGCGATCTCCACGCGCGGTAACAGCCGGGATATCGTTAAAGCGGTTGAAGCGGCAGTGACCCGGGATATGACGATTGTCGCCCTGACCGGTTACGACGGCGGAGAGCTGGCCGGCCTGCTGGGGCCGCAGGATGTGGAGATCCGCATTCCTTCGCACCGTAGCGCCCGCATCCAGGAGATGCATATGCTCACGGTGAACTGCTTATGCGATCTGATCGATAACACGCTTTTCCCTCACCAGGATGATTAAGGAGTTCTCATGAAGGTTTTATCGGCCCTTGCAGTCGTGATGTCTGCATTACTGCTTCAGGGATGCATCGCTGCCGCTGTAGTCGGCACCGCAGCGGTCGGCACCAAAGCAGCGACCGATCCGCGCACCGTTGGGACGCAGGTGGATGACGGTACGCTTGAGCTGCGCGTAAACAGTGCGCTGTCGAAAGACGAGCAGATCAAGAAGGAAGCACGCATCAACGTGACGGCTTATCAGGGCAAAGTGCTGCTGGCAGGCCAGGCGCCAAATCCTGAACTCGCCTCGCGCGCCAAACAGATTGCGATGGGTGTGGAAGGTACGGCGGAAGTGTTTAACGAGATCCGCCAGGGCCAGCCGATTGGTCTCGGCACCGCGTCATCTGATACCTGGATCACCACCAAAGTGCGTTCCCAGCTGCTGGGTACCGACCAGGTGAAATCCTCAAACGTGAAAGTGACCACGGAGAACGGCGAAGTGTTCCTGCTGGGTCTGGTGACGGAACGTGAAGGGAAAGCGGCGGCGGATATCGCCAGCCGGGTGAGCGGCGTGAAACACGTCACCACCGCCTTTACTTACATTAAGTAATTACCACCTGACTACAGGCCCGGTAAGCGCTAGCGCCACCGGGCTTTTTTCACACAAGCGCCATACTCCCCACAATCACTCCGCTCAACGCCACCAGCCCCGCAGTCAGCCACAGCGCTTTCGCCGGGAATGACTTACGCAGCATGATAAGCGACGGCAGGCTCACCGCCGGCAGCGTGATGAGCAGCGCCAGCGCCGGTGCGGTCCCCATACCAGCCATCATCATGGTCTGAATAATCGGGATCTCCGCCGCGGTTGGGATCACGAACAGGCACCCGGCCACCGCCATCGCAATCACCCACATCAGCGTGTTGTCGATAGCGCCATCCGCATGCGGGAACAGCCAGACGCGCGCCGCCCCCAGCACCAGTACGGCCAGGATATAGACCGGAATGGTGCTCCAGAAAAGCTGCCACAGCGCTTTGCCCCAGCGAGCAAAGAAATTGCCCTGCGGCTCGCGGACGTCCAGCTCAACGGAGGCAGGCCCGGCCTCGTTGTCTTTCACCAGGTGCTGCACCAGCGTAGCGACAAGCACCACCGTCAGCAGGCCAGCCGCCAGACGGATAAACGCGAAATGCCAGCCGAGAACGAAGCCCATAAATACCAGCGTTGCCGGGTTCAGCAGGGGGTTACCCATCCAGAAGGCAAGCGCGCCGCCCATCGACACGCGCTGTCGGCGCATACCCGCCGCCACCGGTGCGGCGCAGCAGGAGCACATCATGCCCGGCAGGGAGAAAATCGTCCCCAGCAGCGTGCCCTGCAAGCGCGGCTGTCCCAGGGTTTTCACCAGCCAGTTACGCGGGATAAGTACCTGAATCAGCGAGCCCAGCAATACGCCCAATACCGCCGCTTTCCAGACGGCAAGAAAATAGACCATGGCGTAATCCCACGCCGCGCGTAGCGGGCTGGAATCGGCCTGCGCGAGAATCGATTTACCGATGCTGTGGGTGTCGGCGGCGGTGAAGGCTTTACCGTAGTACGGCTGCCATTTCACATACCAGAGGCCAATGATGACCACGAGAAAGAAGAGTGCGGGCTTCCACCACTGAACAGGTGTTGCCGCCTGAGATGAAGACTGACCAGTCATACCATTCCCCGGAAGGTGTTATTTAATAAGCCGGGGAAGTTTACGCCTCGCCCTGCGCGATTTCACGCAGTTTTGCCGAAGGGATAATATTAACCCCCTCCTGCGACGGAGCCAGCGCCTCTTTTAGCATCGCCAGCGCGACATCCCGCGCCTCGATGGACTTCCAGTTACCCGGCAGGATACGAAACAGCGGAGCGAAAAATGACTCGTTAAAACGACGTTCGTCACGGTGCCCCATCAGCATGGAAGGCCGCGCGATGGTCAGGCGCTCCCATTTCTGCGCGATTAACGCCTCTTCCATTTTGCCCTTCACCTGGTTGTAAAAAAACGGCGAGCCTGCATTCGCGCCGTGCGCGCTGACTACCAGGAAATGTTTTGCGCCCAGCTTTTTCGCCGTCAGGGCGGTATCCACCACCAGTGTGTAATCCGCATGGACAAAAGCTTCTTTACTGCCCGCTTCCCGTCGGGTGGTGCCAAGGCAGCAAAAGGCGATATCAATGGGATCCTGCACCTGCGCCAGCGCGTCGGTGAGCTGTGGATCGTGCGGGTTATAGACGCCGGTGATATCCAACAGCGGGCGACGCGTCGGGGCGGCGATATAATTGATATGCCGATCCTGGATCAGCAGCCGCAGCAGATGTCCACCCACCAGCCCGGTTGCGCCGGTAATCAGTACCTGACTCATCTTATCCCCTTTACAGAATTGTCCGTTTGCGTTCTGGGCCTGCTCTACCACACTTAAAAGTCTGTTACCGGTAAGTATTTACCACAAACGGGAAAAAAACAGTCTGAAGCGAAAACAACGGAGGAAGCATGGGTAAAAAAATCGCAGTCTTGATTACCGACGAGTTTGAAGATTCAGAATTTACGTCGCCAGCAGAGGCATTCCGCAAGGCGGGCCACGAGGTGGTCACCATCGAGAAAGAAGCGGGTAAAACCGTGAAGGGCCATAAGGGCGAAGCCAGCGTGACCATTGACGAATCCATTGATAACGTCAGCCCGTCGGATTTCGACGCCCTGCTGTTACCGGGCGGTCATTCACCGGATTCCCTGCGCGGAGACGAGCGTTTCGTCACCTTTACCCGTGACTTCGTCGGCACCGGTAAACCGGTATTTGCCATTTGCCACGGTCCGCAGCTGCTGATCAGCGCCGAGGTGGTACGCGGGCGTAAGCTCACCGCGGTGAAGCCGATCGTTATCGATCTGAAAAACGCGGGAGCCGAGTTCTACGATCAGGAAGTGGTGAACGATAACGATCAGCTGATCACCAGCCGTACACCGGACGATCTGCCAGCGTTTAACCGTGAAGCGCTACGCCTGCTCGGCGCGTAACCAGTGCAGCTTCTTGCCAAAGCCCAGGGTGTTGTCGGTAAATTTCAGCTCATCAAGGCGGATTTCCCACACCGGGGCTTTTAGCGCCGCGGCCACCGGGAAGCGGCGCGTATAGCGTTTACGTTGCGCGTCGCTCTCCTCACCTTCCAGGCGACGAATTTCGCCTTTAAACTGGACCCCGCGGATCAGCGCAACGGTTTTAGGCTGACCGTTTACCGTGCCCGCCACTTTTGCCCGCTGGCCCGTCATCTGCGCATGCCGCGTTTTATCTTCGCTCATCACGTAAAAGGCCACGCGCCCGGGATCGTAGTAATAAATGGCATTTGCGCACCACATCTCCTCGTCTTTACAGACGCACCAGGTCACGACATGCTGCTTTGCCAGCCAGCGGTTAATGGCGGCCAGTGTTTCCATTTTCGCTCTCTCTCATGCTATGGTGCGTTCACCTTAACATACTGAATCTGTTTACCGTGTGCTGGTTTCTCTATCTTGTCCGAACCGCTGATAACGCACTCTACACCGGGATCACTACCGATGTGGCACGGCGTTTTTTACAACATCAAACGGGGAAAGGGGCGAAGGCGCTGCGGGGGAAAGGTGAACTTCAGTTAGCGTTTTCAGCCGCCGTGGGCGACAGATCCCTGGCGCTCAGGCTGGAATACCGCATCAAGCAGCTGACGAAGCGCCAGAAAGAGCGTCTCGTCAACGGGGACGGCTCTTTCGAGGCGCTACGCGAAAGCCTGCTTAAAAACGATTGAAATGATCGTGGTACTCCACCAGACCGGTAACGCCGTCGAGCGCATCATCCGCCAGAGGATGCACCAGGAAAGATGTTTCCGTGCCCGGCCAGTGGCAGCGCAGATCGTATCTGGACGCTGGCTTAAAACCTAAACGTTCGTAGAACGCCGGATCGCCCAGAACGACGACAGCGGCATAGCCAAATTCATTCAGTGAATCCAGCCCTTCATAGACCAGCTGGCGCGCCAGGCCCTGGCCACGGTAGTTTTCATCCACCGCCAGCGGCGCCATGCCGACCCACTGTAACTCTTCACCCTGCACAATCACCGGGCTGAAGGCCACGTAGCCGACCACCTGCCCTTCATCGTCGGTGGCAACCAGGCCCAGCGTAATCAGGCCATCTTCGCGAAGATCGTGAACCAGTTGGGCTTCGGCGTCGCCTGCAAAAGAGCGGCGTAACAACGCATCGATACCCGGCGCATCAATCCCAATTTCGACTCGAATCAGCATGGCTCACCTACTGAAGTGTGTTTACTGTCCGGCGGGGTTTTTAGCCCGGCCTCAACGAAATCTGCCATTTGCATCAACATCATACGCAGCGCTTTCGGCATCTGCTCCAGCTCAATGGCATCCATTAAATTTTTGACGTACAGACCGAGCTCCGTGTCGCCTTCAATCACCAGACGACGCTGGAAGAAGAGGGTGTCCGGATCCTGTTTGCGCGCGGCGATCATCAGCAGATCGCTGGCATCCGCGCTAAAGCTGACATCCGCCTCGGCGGTTTCACGGACGATCAGCCGATCGTTCTCAACGGAAGTAAACCAGCGCAACCCGATATCGCGCACTTCAATCTTTAACCAGCGGCCTTCCAGAAACTCCAGCTCACCGTCCTGTAGCGCCTGGCGGAACTGCCAGCTCAGTACCTGTTCCAGCACCTGGCGTTTAAGCGCGAACGGCGCCAGTTTTACCGGCACGCTCAGCATTGATGGACCAAATTGTACGAGACGTGAACGCAGTTTATCCAGCACGAGCTTTACTCCCTGATAGCTATAGTCCTGCTATTTTGCCATATCCCGACAAGAAGATAGCGGCGTAAATCAACAAACCGTTGTCCGGTATACCTCATTATTGGTGCCATCAATACGCCATTAGCTGCCTTAAATCAAAAATTGTCGCGTATGGGTTAATTAAAATCCCAGCTCGTTAACATTTTTTACGATCCCTGCGATCGACAACATCGGGATAAATTATGGAGCTGCTCTGCCCTGCCGGAAACCTTCCGGCGCTTAAGGCGGCCATCGAAAATGGGGCCGATGCGGTCTATATCGGGCTGAAAGATGATACCAACGCCCGCCATTTTGCGGGTCTTAACTTTACGGAGAAAAAGCTTCAGGAAGCCGTTAACTTCGTTCACCAGCACCGGCGCAAACTGCACATCGCCATCAATACCTTTGCCCATCCTGATGGCTATGCCCGCTGGCAGCGCGCCGTGGATATGGCGGCCCAGCTGGGCGCCGATGCGCTGATCCTGGCCGACCTCGCCATGCTTGAGTATGCGGCAGAACGTTATCCGCATATTGAGCGCCACGTCTCTGTTCAGGCATCGGCCACCAATGAAGAGGCCGTGCGTTTTTATCATCGACACTTTGACGTAGCCCGCGTGGTGCTGCCGCGCGTGCTCTCTATTCATCAGGTTAAGCAACTGGCGCGCGTCACGCCAGTGCCGCTGGAGGTTTTTGCCTTCGGCAGCCTGTGCATCATGGCCGAAGGCCGCTGCTATCTTTCTTCCTATCTCACCGGGGAATCGCCAAATACCGTCGGCGCCTGCTCGCCTGCCCGCTTCGTTCGCTGGCAGCAAACACCGCAGGGACTGGAGTCACGCCTGAATGACGTGTTAATTGACCGCTATCAGGACGGTGAAAACGCGGGGTATCCGACACTGTGTAAGGGCCGCTATCTGGTGGACGGCGAGCGCTACCACGCGCTGGAGGAGCCCACCAGCCTCAACACGCTGGAATTGCTGCCGGAACTGCTGGCCGCCAATATTGCCTCGGTGAAAATCGAAGGCCGCCAGCGCAGCCCGGCCTACGTGAGCCAGGTGGCGAAGGTGTGGCGTCAGGCCATCGACCGCTGCATGGCGGACCCGCAAAACTATGCTCCACAAGCGGCCTGGATGGAGACGCTCGGCGCGATGTCTGAAGGCACCCAAACTACGCTCGGCGCGTACCACCGTAAATGGCAGTGAGATAATCATGAAATATTCATTAGGGCCGGTGCTTTACTACTGGCCAAAAGAGACGCTGGAAGATTTTTACCAGCAGGCGGCTAACAGCAGCGCCGATGTGATTTACCTCGGCGAAGCGGTGTGCAGCAAGCGCCGCGCCACCAAAGTGGGCGACTGGCTGGATATGGCGAAAAACCTGGCCGGCAGCGGCAAGCAGGTGGTGCTCTCGACGCTGGCGCTGGTGCAGGCGTCCTCTGAACTGGGCGAGCTGAAGCGCTACGTCGAAAACGGTGAGTTCCTGCTGGAGGCGAGCGACCTGGGCGTGGTAAACCTGTGCGCCGAGCGTAAGCTGCCGTTTGTCGCCGGACATGCGCTGAACTGCTATAACGCGGTGACCCTGCGCCTGTTACTCAAACAGGGGATGACCCGCTGGTGCATGCCAGTAGAGCTCTCCCGCGACTGGCTGGCCAACCTGCTCACACAGTGCGAAGAGCTGGGCATTCGCAACAAGTTTGAAGTGGAGGTTCTGAGCTACGGCCATCTGCCGCTGGCCTACTCTGCCCGCTGCTTCACCGCACGTTCCGAAGATCGCCCGAAAGACGAGTGCGAAACCTGCTGCATTAAGTACCCGAACGGCCGCAGTATGCTGTCGCAGGAGAACCAGCAGGTGTTTGTCCTCAACGGCATTCAGACCATGAGCGGTTACGTCTATAACCTCGGCAACGAACTGGCGTCAATGCACGGGCTGGTGGATATGGTGCGTCTTTCGCCGCTTGATACCGGTGTTTTCGCCATGCTGGACGCCTTCCGCGCCAATGAAAACGGCGCCTCGCCGCTACCGTTGACCGCAAACAGCGACTGCAACGGTTACTGGCGACGTCTCGCCGGGCTGGAATTGCAGGCGTAAAAAAGGCTCACTTTGTTAACAACGGTTATCATTTTTTAATGCAGTATTAAAGATTGACCGTCGACAAAGTGAGCTGTTATGACTGACAAAACCATTCCGTTTTCGGTGCTGGATCTGGCGCCGATCCCACAAGGCTCCTCGGCCAGAGAAGCCTTCACGCACTCTCTCGATCTTGCTCAGCTTGCCGAAAAGCGCGGCTATCACCGCTACTGGCTGGCGGAGCACCACAATATGGTGGGCATCGCCAGCGCCGCCACCTCGGTGCTGATTGGCTATCTGGCGGCGAATACCACCACTCTGCACCTGGGCTCCGGCGGCGTGATGCTGCCGAACCACGCCCCGCTGGTGATTGCCGAGCAGTTCGGGACGCTGAATACCCTTTATCCGGGCCGTATTGATCTAGGGCTTGGCCGCGCGCCGGGCAGCGACCAGCCGACCATGCGCGCCCTGCGTCGCCATATGAGCGGCGATATCGATAACTTCCCGCGCGATGTGGCCGAGCTGGTGGACTGGTTTGACGCGCGGGATCCGAACCCGCACGTGCGTCCTGTGCCGGGGTACGGGGAAAAGATCCCGGTATGGCTGTTAGGCTCAAGCCTGTACAGCGCGCAGCTCGCCGCTCAGCTGGGGCTGCCGTTCGCGTTCGCTTCCCACTTCGCACCGGATATGCTGCATCAGGCACTGCATCTTTATCGTACGCACTTCAAACCGTCTGAACGTCTGGAGAAGCCGTATGCGATGGTGTGTATCAATATCATTGCCGCCGACAGCAACCGCGACGCGGAATTCCTGTTTACCTCTATGCAGCAGGCGTTTGTGAAGCTGCGTCGCGGCGAGACGGGCCAGCTGCCGCCGCCGGTAGAGAATATACATCAGCTGTGGTCGGCCTCCGAGCAGTATGGCGTGCAGCAGGCTCTGAGTATGTCGCTGGTGGGTGATAAGGCGAAAGTGCGTCACGGGCTGGAGGCGGTGCTGCGTGAAACGCAGGCGGATGAGATTATGGTTAACGGCCAGATTTTCGATCACCAGGCGCGTCTGCATTCGTTTGATTTAGCGATGCAGGTGAAAGAGGAGTTGGTGGGGTAGTTTTTTGCTTTGCCCGGTGGCTTCGCTTACCGGGCCTACATTCTTTTCTCCCTCTCCCATGGGGAGAGGGCCGGGGTGAGGGGTTCAGACCGCACGTTTTACTGATACACAGGCAACAGATTAAAACTCGACAGCACGTGCACCACCGCGTTGCCGATACCAAATACCAGAATCAGCGCAATCATCGGTTTTCCGCCCCAGACGCGGAATTTCGGGCTGCCGAAGCGCTTACGTGATTTGCGCGCCAGCAGCGCCGGTACAATCGCCGCCCAGATGGTGGCCGCCAGTCCCGCATAGCCGATGGCGTACAAGAAACCGTTCGGCCACAGCAGGCCGCCCACAATCGGTGGCAGGAAGGTCAACAGCGCGGTTTTGAAGCGCCCCATCGCAGAGTCATCAAAACCAAACAGATCCGCCAGGTAGTCAAACAGGCCCAGCGTCACGCCGAGGAATGAGCTCGCCACCGCAAAGTTCGAGAAGACCACCAGAAGCAGATCCAGACTGCGGCTGTTCAGCACGCCGCTCAGCGCCTGTACCAGCACATCAATGTTACCGCCCTTCTGCGCAATGCCGATAAATTCCGGACGCGGGATGTTACCCATCGTCCCCAGCAGCCAGATCACATACAGCCCCAGCGCCAGCAGCGTGCCGTAAACCAGGCATTTCACGATGGTGCGCGGATCCTTGCCGTAGTATTTCATCAGGCTCGGTACGTTGCCGTGGTAGCCGAACGACGCCAGACAGAATGGCAGCGTCATCAGCAGGTACGGCGTGTAGGAGGTGTTCACTTCCGCAACGTTAAACAGCGTGGCCGGCGTGACGTGCCCCAGCAGGCTGCCGAAGGTCAGAAAGAAGGTGATGACCTTTGCGCCCAGCACGATCGCCGTCATGCGGCTGACCGCTTTGGTGCTCATCCAGACGATAAACGCCACGCCCAGCGCGAAGCAGAGACCCGCCAGACGCGCCGGAACGTTCAGCGACATCTCTGAGAAGGTGTGATGCAGAATCGACCCGCTCGCTGAAATGTACGCGTAGGTCAGGATATAGAGTACAAACGCGATGGACAGCCCGTTCACCAGGTTCCAGCCTTTGCCCAACAGATCCCGGGTGATGGTGTCGAAGCTGGAGCCAATGCGGTAGTTCAGGTTTGCTTCAAGGATCATCAGCCCGGAATGGAGCATGCAGAACCAGGTGAAAACCAGCGCCGCCAGCGACCAGAAGAACCACGCACCGGACATGACCACAGGCAGGGAAAACATCCCGGCACCAATGATGGTTCCGCCGATGATCACCACGCCGCCAAGCAGCGAAGGTGACGTTTGGGTGGTGGTTAGTGTTGCCATGCGGCCTTATCTCCAGTGAAAAATGTGGTTCTGCATTTTAGTGTGTTGCACTGTACCAGTACAAGAGTACAAAAGGAATAAAAAAAGCCCCGATAGCAACTATCGGGGCTGTATATTTTACTTTACGTTAGAAGCGAAAGGCTTACGCGTCACCGAAACGACGACGGCTGGCGCCTTCTTCACGGCGTGGACCACGGTTTTCGCGGCGCTCACCGGAGAAACGACGGCCTTCACCACCGCGTCCTTCGCTGCGACCGCCTTCACGACGCTCGCCACCGAAACCGCGACCACCGCCACGACGTTCGCCGCCACGGTCAGGACGTGGCTGTGCATCGCCCAGCAGCTGCATGTTCATCGGCTTGTTCAGGATACGGGTGCGAGTAAAGTGTTGCAGTACTTCGCCCGGCATGCCTTTTGGCAGCTCGATGGTGGAGTGGGAACCGAACAGCTTGATGTTACCGATGTAACGGCTGCTGATATCGCCTTCGTTAGCGATCGCGCCAACGATGTGACGAACTTCAACACCATCATCACGGCCCACTTCAATGCGATACAGTTCCATTTCGCCAGCGTCACGACGCTCGCGACGTGGACGGTCTTCACCACCACGCTCTGGACGGTCACCGCGTGGACCACGGTCGTTACGGTCGCCACGACGTTCGAAACGATCGTCACGGTCACGGAACTCACGCTTAGGACGCATCGGCGCATCAGGTGGCACGATCAGGCTACGTTCGCCCTGCGCCATTTTCAGCAGTGCTGCGGCCAGGGTTTCCATGTCCAGCTCTTCGCCTTCAGCGACAGGCTGGATCTGGGACAGCAGCGCACGGTACTGATCCAGATCGCTGCTTTCCAGCTGCTGCTGTACTTTCGCGGCGAATTTTTCCAGACGGCGTTTGCCCAGCAGTTCTGCGTTTGGCAGCTCGGCTTCTGGAATGGTCAGCTTCATGGTGCGTTCAATGTTACGCAGCAGACGACGCTCGCGGTTCTCAACGAACAGCAGCGCACGGCCTGCACGACCCGCACGACCGGTACGGCCGATACGGTGAACGTAAGACTCGGAGTCCATTGGGATATCGTAGTTTACAACCAGGCTGATACGCTCAACGTCCAGGCCACGTGCTGCCACGTCGGTTGCAATCAGGATATCCAGACGACCGTCTTTCAGACGCTCCAGAGTCTGCTCACGCAGGGCCTGGTTCATGTCGCCGTTCAGCGCTGCGCTGTTGTAGCCGCTACGCTCCAGGGCTTCAGCCACTTCCAGGGTCGCGTTTTTGGTACGAACGAAAATAATCGCCGCATCAAAATCTTCCGCTTCCAGGAAACGCACCAGCGCTTCGTTTTTGCGCATGCCGTATACAGACCAGTAGCTCTGGCTGATGTCCGGGCGAGTGGTCACGCTGGACTGAATACGCACTTCCTGCGGCTCTTTCATGAAGCGGCGGGTAATGCGACGGATCGCTTCTGGCATAGTTGCAGAGAACAGAGCGGTCTGATGACCTTCCGGGATCTGCGCCATGATGGTTTCTACGTCTTCGATGAAGCCCATACGCAGCATTTCATCGGCTTCGTCCAGTACCAGACCGCTCAGTTTAGAGAGGTCCAGGGTACCGCGCTTCAGGTGATCCAGCAGACGGCCCGGCGTACCGACAACAATCTGTGGACCCTGGCGCAGGGCGCGTAACTGCACGTCATAACGCTGGCCGCCGTACAGGGCTACCACGTTTACGCCGCGCATATGTTTAGAGAATTCCGTCATAGCTTCAGCAACCTGAACAGCCAGTTCACGGGTTGGAGCCAGGACGAGGATCTGCGGCGCGCGCAGGTCCGGATCAATGTTGTTCAGCAGCGGCAGCGAGAATGCTGCGGTTTTACCGCTACCAGTCTGGGCCATGCCCAGCACGTCACGACCAGAAAGCAGGTGTGGGATACACTCAGCCTGGATCGGAGATGGTTTTTCGTAACCCAGATCGTTAAGGGCTTCAAGGATAGGAGCCTTCAGGCCCAGATCTGCAAAAGTGGTTTCGAATTCAGCCATGTAGTACAAGTGCCTCGATATTAATGGCGGCCAGTCTACTTAGCTCATCGTGAAAATGATTAGCAATTTTCATTGAAAAGTGTGAACCGGCTCAAATTAGGTGTATTGACGAACAACAACGCCCTCACCAGTGAAGGTGATGGCAATCAAAAGATTACGGGCTGATGTTTATGTCGTCAGCTATTGCTGGTCCGATTCTGCCAGGTCGTCTTGCTCCTGGCCCAAGAGCGATAATTCCAACAATGCATAACGGTGCTCAACGAAGTTATGTACGTTGTTAGCAACCGCTAATTTGAACAGTGCCGTAGCGCTGTCCATATCCCCCAGACTTAGGTAGTACTTACCTAAATAGAAGTTGGTTTCACTGAGATGCTCAGCGAGCGAGGTGTTATCCGTTGCGTCCGCCTTGAGGCGTTCCATCAGCGTTGCTTCGCTAATGTTGCCCAGGTAGAACTCGACAATGTTCCATCCCCACTGTTCCTTGTCCGATTTCTCGAAGCGCTGTTTCAGTGCTTCTTTGGCCTGCTTCTCATCGAGCTTCTGCTCAACGATGTAAAGCCACAGGCTGCGGAAAGGATCATTAGGATCGTCTTGATAAAACGCCAGCAGATCATCTTGCGCTAACTTATCACGACCGCCGTAATACAATGCGATACCGCGATTCAAGTGCGCGTAGTTGTAAGTTGGATCAAGCTCAAGTACAGAATCAAACGCTTCATAGGCAGCATCAAAATTGCCTGCCTGCGTTAAATAAATGCCTAAGTAATTGAATACTTCAGGCATATCAGGTCGAATCGCCAGCGCTTGTGAAAAATCATTTCGCGCCAGTGCCCTCAGACCGAGACTATCATACAACACTCCGCGCTCATATAAAAGCTGTGCGCGTTCGTCATCGGTTAAAGCCCGACTGGCAAGTATTTGTTCCATGCGTGCCAGAATGACTTCCTGCTGCAAAGTCGGTTGCAATGGCACTGCGAGGACTTCGCTCTTACGCCAGGCAGAGTTGCTGCATCCTGCCAGCGTTAAAGCTGTCGCAACGAAACACCAGCGCAAAAAAGGCTTCATTTCCCACTCCCGAAGACAACTATTGATGAACGTCCTGTCCCCCGGCGGCTTAACAAGGCGTCCTGCCTGATAATAAGCCCTCCGCCTGCGCGGAGGGCAAATGGCAACCTTACTCGCCTTGCTGTTCAGCAGCCGGGGCTTCCGGTGCCGCAGCAGGCTGAGACTGCTCGGTTGCTTCTTTAATGCTCAGACGGATACGGCCCTGGCGGTCAACTTCCAGAACTTTCACCGGTACTTCCTGACCCATTTGCAGGTAATCGGTCACTTTCTCAACGCGCTTGTCAGCGATCTGAGAGATGTGTACCAGACCTTCTTTACCGCCACCGATGGCAACGAATGCGCCAAAGTCAACGATACGGGTCACTTTACCATTGTAGATACGGCCCACTTCGATTTCTGCCGTGATCTCTTCGATACGACGGATAGCGTATTTCGCTTTCTCGCCGTCGGTTGCTGCGATTTTCACAGTACCGTCATCTTCGATTTCGATGGTGGTGCCCGTTTCTTCGGTCAGTGCACGGATAACAGAACCGCCCTTACCGATAACATCTTTGATCTTGTCTGGATTGATCTTGATGGTGTGGATACGTGGAGCGAACTGAGAAATATCACCACGCGGCGCATTAATCGCCTGTTCCATCACGCCCAGGATGTGCAGACGCGCACCTTTAGCCTGGTTCAGAGCAACCTGCATGATCTCTTTGGTGATACCTTCAATTTTGATATCCATCTGCAAGGCAGAGATACCGTCACGGGAACCCGCTACTTTGAAGTCCATATCGCCCAGGTGGTCTTCGTCGCCCAGAATGTCAGACAGAACAACGTAGTTGTCGCCCTCTTTCACCAGACCCATTGCGATACCCGCAACGGCGGCTTTAATTGGCACGCCTGCATCCATCAGCGCCAGAGAGGCACCACACACGGAAGCCATAGAAGAGGAACCGTTGGATTCGGTGATTTCAGACACCACACGTACGGTGTACGGGAATTTGTCTGCTTCTGGCATCACTGCCAGCACGCCGCGCTTCGCCAGACGACCGTGACCAATTTCACGACGCTTCGGTGAGCCAACCATACCGGTTTCGCCCACAGAGTACGGAGGGAAGTTGTAGTGGAACAGGAAGCTGTCAGTACGCTCTCCCATCAGTTCGTCGATGATCTGTGCGTCACGTGCGGTACCCAGGGTCGCGGTTACCAGCGCCTGCGTTTCACCACGGGTGAACAGCGCAGAACCGTGAGTACGTGGCAGTACGCCAGTACGCACGTCCAGGCCACGGATCATGTCTTTTTCACGGCCATCGATACGCGGCTCGCCTGCCAGGACGCGGCTACGAACAACGTTTTTCTCGATGGCGTGCAGGATTTCGCCAATCTCGTTAGCGTCCAGCGTTTCGTCTTCGGCAACCAGGGTCGCGGTCACTTCAGATTTGATCACATCAACCTGAGCATAGCGCTCCTGTTTGTCGGTGATGCGGTATGCGTCGCTCAGACGAGATTCTGCCAGTGCAGCAACGCGTGCGTTCAGCGCCTCGTTCACCGCTTCTGGCTGCCAGTCCCAACGTGGTTTACCGGCTTCTTTCACCAGGTCGTTGATGTTCTGGATAACGATCTGCTGCTGCTCGTGGCCAAATACCACAGCGCCCAGCATCTGATCTTCGCTCAGCAGTTCAGCTTCGGATTCAACCATCAGAACCGCTGCTTCAGTACCGGCAACAACCAGGTCCAGCTTACTCTCTTTCAGCTCTTCCTGAGTTGGGTTCAGTACGTACTGGTCGTTGATGTAGCCAACGCGCGCGGAACCGATTGGGCCATTGAATGGAATACCAGACAGTGACAGGGCCGCAGATGCGCCGATCATAGCAACGATGTCCGGGTTAACCTGTGGGTTAACGGAAACAACGGTCGCAATAACCTGAACTTCGTTTACGAAGCCTTCCGGGAACAGCGGACGAACCGGGCGGTCAATCAGACGCGCGATCAGGGTTTCGCCTTCGCTTGGACGGCCTTCACGACGGAAGAAGCCACCCGGGATTTTACCGGCAGCGTAGGTACGCTCCTGGTAGTTAACGGTCAGAGGGAAGAAGTCCTGACCTGGTTTAGCTTTTTTCTGGCCAACTACGGTAACGAATACAGCGGTGTCATCCATGCTTACCATAACGGCAGCAGTAGCCTGACGCGCCATCATGCCGGTTTCCAGCGTGACGGTATGCTGACCATACTGGAATTTACGAACGATCGGATTCAGCAAAATTCTGTCCTTTCTTAAATGTTTGAAAGCACACCTCAGGTGTGCTGACGATTTAACCCGACCTTCTTCGCATCCTCGCGACTAATGACAACCGACACCCCCATGGGTGAAGCCTCTCATTAGCCGCGCGAACCTCTGCAATGAAGATCATTTATAGCAACAATACAATAGTTTCCATTGAATTGCTGCCGTCTGGTTGAAAAAAGGGGCCATCAGGCCCCCTTTTCTGAAACTCGCAAGAATTAGCGACGCAGGCCCAGACGCTCGATCAGCGCGGTGTAGCGTGCAACATCTTTACGCTTCAGGTAGTCGAGCAGTTTACGACGCTGAGAAACCATACGCAGCAGACCACGACGGCTGTGGTGATCTTTTTTGTGCTCTGCAAAGTGACCTTGCAGGTGGTTAATCTGTGCAGTCAGCAGTGCAACCTGAACTTCGGTAGAACCGCTGTCGTTAGTACCACGACCAAACTCAGAAACGATTTTAGCTTTAGCTTCAACGCTTAGAGACATTTTCAAACTCCAAAGTATAAAGAATGTAAGGATGCCGATCTCTAATTCAGCTATCCCATGTACGCCCCGCAGATTGTTAAACAATTTACCAGGCGTTAAGCGGCGATATTCTACTCGTCTCCCCTGCTTATCGCAAGGTGAGGCGTTATCACCGTCACGCTTCGACCGGATATTCGACGACCAGACGACGCGGCGCCACACGCCCTTCGCCGTCCATTTCGCCCATACCGATGAATTTCCCTTCGTCACCTTCCGTCACGCGTACCAGGCCCTCAAGCGGCGCCCCCGATGTGCGAACCGGGTTTCCGTTCTTAAAGTAAACGGACGATGTTAAAGGAAGATTAACAACCGGGAAGTCCACTGCCGGACTGTCCATTGGCATCAGCAGCGGGTCCAGCAGATCGGCAGGCGCAACGCCCTGCGCTTGCGCCTGCTCAACCAGGGCGTGCAGATGCTCAAGCGTCACCATGCGTTCGACCGGATATTTGCTGACCGCCAGACGACGCAGATAAATCACATGCGCGCCGCAGCCCAGCTTTTCACCGAGGTCATCAATGATGGTGCGGATATAGGTCCCTTTCGAACAGTGTACTTCCAGCTCGAGTTCATCACCTTCGTGGCGAATGAACAGCAACTCATACACGGTAATCGGACGAGCTTCACGCGGAACCTCAATGCCCTGACGCGCATATTCGTAGAGCTTTTTGCCCTGATATTTCAGCGCCGAATACATCGACGGCACCTGTAGCGTATCACCACGGAAGCTGTCCAGCGCCGCATCAAGTTGCTCCGCGCTGAAGGTCACTGGGCGCTCTTCCACCACCAGGCCATCTGCATCGGAGGTATCCGTGCGCTGGCCCAGTTTGGCAATCACGCGGTAGCGCTTATCCGAATCCAGCAGGTACTGGGAAAACTTTGTCGCTTCCCCCAGGCAGATCGGCAGCATGCCGGTTGCCAGCGGATCCAGCGCGCCAGTGTGCCCTGCACGGTTGGCGTTATAAATACGCTTCACTTTTTGCAGCACGTCGTTGCTGGATGCGCCCTGTGGTTTATCCAGCAACAGCACGCCATGCACGTCACGACCGCGACGACGAGGACGACTCATCAGTCCTCCTTGCTGTCGTCCGCCGGGTTAACACGACGCTCATCGTCATGTTTCACCACGCTGGTCACCAGGTTGGACATACGCATACCTTCAACCAGCGAGTTGTCGTAGAAGAAGGTCAGCTCTGGCACGATACGCAGGCGCATTGCTTTGCCAAGCAGAGAGCGGATGAAACCAGAGGCTTCCTGCAACGCTTTAATGCCGTTCTTCACGGCGTCTTCATCCTGGTCATTCAGGAAAGTAACAAACACTTTGGCGTACGCCAGGTCGCGGGACATTTCCACGCCAGACACGGTGGTCATCATACCCACGCGTGGATCTTTGATTTCACGTTGCAGAATGAGAGCGATCTCTTTCTGCATCTCCTGCGCGACGCGCTGTGGGCGACCAAATTCTTTCGCCATAATAAATTCTCCAGACAAAAAAGGGGCTTAAGCCCCTTTTTAAAATTACTGCCGGGTGGCGCTTCGCTTACCCGGCCTACGCTAATTAATCTTCAGTTGACGAAGATTACGCGATGGTACGCTGAATTTCGATGATCTCGAACACTTCGATCATATCGCCAACGCGAACGTCGTTGTAGTTCTTCACGCCGATACCACATTCCATGCCGTTACGGACTTCGTTAACGTCATCTTTGAAGCGGCGCAGGGATTCCAGCTCACCTTCGTAGATAACCACGTTGTCACGCAGTACGCGGATTGGGTTGTGACGCTTGATGGTCCCTTCGGTAACCATACAGCCCGCGATCGCACCGAATTTCGGTGATTTGAACACGTCACGTACTTCAGCCAGACCGATGATCTGCTGTTTCAGCTCAGGAGACAGCATGCCGCTCATCGCTGCTTTCACTTCGTCAATCAGGTTATAGATGACGGAGTAGTAACGCAGATCCAGGCTTTCAGCATCAATCACTTTACGCGCAGATGCGTCAGCACGAACGTTGAAGCCAACCAGGATCGCGTTGGACGCTGCTGCCAGGGTTGCGTCGGTTTCGGTGATACCACCTACGCCAGAACCGATGATCTTCACTTTCACTTCGTCGGTAGACAGTTTCAGCAAGGAGTCGGAGATCGCTTCCACAGAACCCTGAACGTCCGCTTTCAGAACGATGTTCACTTCGTGAACTTCGCCTTCGGTCATGTTGGCGAACATGTTCTCGAGTTTAGATTTCTGCTGACGAGCCAGCTTCACTTCACGGAATTTACCCTGACGATACAGAGCGACTTCACGCGCTTTCTTCTCGTCACGTACCACGGTGACTTCGTCACCGGCAGCCGGAACACCGGACAGGCCGAGAATTTCCACTGGAATGGACGGACCCGCTTCCAGCACTTCCTGACCCAGTTCGTTACGCATCGCACGAACGCGACCGTATTCGAAACCACACAGAACGATGTCGCCCTTGTGCAGAGTACCTTCGCGAACCAGAACGGTTGCAACCGGACCACGACCTTTATCCAGGAAGGATTCGATTACCGCGCCGCTCGCCATACCTTTACGAACCGCTTTCAGCTCCAGAACTTCAGCCTGAAGCAGGATAGCGTTCAGCAGGTCGTCGATACCGGTACCTGCTTTTGCTGATACAGGGATGAACTGCGCTTCACCGCCCCACTCTTCCGGCATAACGCCGTACTGGGACAGTTCGTTCTTCACGCGATCCATATCGGCTTCTGGCTTATCGATTTTGTTAACTGCGACAACCAGAGGCACCTGCGCCGCTTTCGCGTGCTGGATAGCTTCAATGGTCTGTGGCATCACGCCATCGTCGGCAGCAACAACCAGAACAACGATATCCGTTGCCTGAGCACCACGAGCACGCATTGAGGTAAACGCTGCGTGGCCTGGGGTATCCAGGAAGGTGATCATGCCGTTTTCGGTTTCTACGTGGTAAGCACCGATGTGCTGGGTAATACCACCCGCTTCGCCGGAGGCAACCTTAGTAGAACGAATGTAGTCAAGCAGAGAGGTTTTACCGTGGTCAACGTGACCCATGATGGTCACGACCGGTGCGCGCGGTTCAGCCGCTGCGCCCGTATCACGGTCGCTCATTACTGCTTCTTCCAGCTCGTTTTCACGACGCAGGATAACTTTGTGGCCCATCTCTTCGGCAACCAGCTGTGCGGTTTCCTGGTCGATGACCTGGTTGATGGTGGCCATTGCGCCCAGTTTCATCATCGCTTTGATGACCTGAGAGCCTTTCACCGCCATCTTGTTAGCCAGTTCGCCAACGGTGATGGTTTCGCCGATCACAACGTCACGGTTAACGGCCTGAGCAGGCTTCTGGAAGCCCTGCTGGAGAGCGGAACCTTTACGCTTGCCGCCTTTACCGCCGCGAACCGCTGCACGCGCTTCTTCACGGTCAGCTTTTGATTCAGCGTGTTTGTTACCTTTTTTCGCAGGACGCGCAGCTTTTGCACTGCGAGTACGGCCACGACCACCTTCAACTTCGCGGTCGTTGTCGTCTTCTGCCTGACGCGCATGCTGAGACGTGGTGACGTGATAATCGCTGGTATCTTCAGTTGGTTCAGCGGTATTCACACCGTTCTTCTCGTTTTCTTCTGCCATGCGACGCGCTTCTTCGGCGACGCGGCGAGCTTCTTCTTCAAGCTTGCGGCGGGCTTCTTCTTCCGCTTTACGCTTCAGCTCGGCAGCTTCATTTTCACGGCGGGCTTTTTCAGCCTGGGCAGTTTTGGTCATTTCGTCAGTCTGTTGATTGCTCACTTTGTCTTTTTCCGCAGCGTCACGCTTCGCTTTTTCACCGGCGTCGCGTTTCGCTTTTTCTGCGGCCTCACGTTCAGCTTTTAATTCTGCTTCACGTTTGGCAGTGGCTTCTGCCTCACGCTGAGCTTGTTCTTCCGCTTCACGCTGTGCCTGCTCTTCCGCGGCAAGGCGTTCTGCCTCTTGCGGATCACGTTTTACAAAGGTGCGCGTCTTGCGGACTTCAATTTGTACCGACTTGCTTTTGCCACCGGTACCAGGGATGTTCAACGTGCTACGCGTTTTACGCTGTAGCGTTAACTTGTCAGGCGTAGAGCCGTGTTCACGGTTCAGGTGCGCTAACAAGGTTTGTTTTTCTTGCGCGGTCACCGAGTCATCAGCGGACTTCGGGATCCCTGCATCAGCAAATTGCTGTACCAGGCGGTCCACGGAGGTCTGAATCTCAGCAGCCAGCGATTTTACAGTTACATCAGTCATGCTGTTCCTTCCTGCTACAGTTTATTACGCTTCGTCGCCGAACCAGCAAATATTACGTGCGGCCATGATGAGTTCGCCGGCTTTCTCGTCGGTTAAACCTTCGATATCGGCCAGGTCATCAACGCCTTGCTCAGCGAGATCTTCCAGCGTACAAACACCACGGGCAGCCAGCTTGAACGCAATCGCACGATCAAGACCTTCCAGATTCAGCAGGTCATCAGCCGGCTTCTTATCGCCAAGGCTTTCTTCCTGAGCCAGCGCCAGGGTGGTCAGTGCGTTTTTAGCGCGTTCACGCAGGGCTTCAACGGTTGGTTCATCCAGACCGTCAATTTCCAGCAGCTCTTTCATTGGCACGTAGGCCAGTTCTTCCAGCGTAGAGAAACCTTCTTCAACCAGCACAGTGGCGAAGTCTTCGTCAATGTCCAGGTATTTGGTGAAGGTATCGATCGCCGCGTGGGCTTCAGCCTGATGCTTGGCCTGAAGGTCATCAACGGTCATCACGTTGAGTTCCCAGCCGCTCAGCTGTGACGCCAGACGTACGTTCTGACCGTTACGGCCAATCGCCTGCGCCAGGTTGCCCGCTTCTACAGCGATATCCATGGTGTGTTTGTCTTCGTCAACAACGATAGACGCCACATCAGCCGGTGCCATTGCGTTGATCACGAACTGCGCCGGGTTATCGTCCCACAGAACGATATCAATGCGCTCGCCGCCCAGTTCGGTAGAAACCGCCTGAACACGTGCGCCACGCATACCGACGCAAGCACCGACCGGGTCGATACGCTTGTCGTTGGTTTTCACCGCGATTTTCGCACGGGAACCCGGATCGCGAGCCGCCGCTTTGATCTCGATAACTTCTTCGCCGATTTCCGGCACTTCGATACGGAACAGTTCAACCAGCATTTCTGGTTTAGAACGCGTCACAAACAGCTGTGCACCACGCGCTTCAGGACGTACGGCATACAGCACACCACGAATACGGTCGCCTGGGCGGAAGTTTTCACGCGGCAGCATGTCTTCACGCAGGATCACGGCTTCAGCGTTACCCGGCAGCCCTTCGGATTTGATCTCCAGAGAGATGTTGTCGCGGTTCACTTTCTTCACCACGCCAGTGATGATTTCGCCTTCCTGATCGCGGAACTGATCGACAACCAGCGCGCGCTCGGCTTCGCGCACTTTCTGCACGATAACCTGCTTCGCGGTCTGGGTGGTGATACGGTCGAAGGTAACAGATTCAATCTGATCTTCAACGTAGTCACCCACGTTCAGACTTTCGTCTTCAAAACGTGCCGCTTCCAGGGTGATCTCTTTGGTCGGTTGGGTCACTTCTTCAACGATTACCCAACGACGGAATGTATCGAAGTCACCGCTTTTACGATCGATTTCTACGCGAACATCGATCTCTTGTTCGTATTTTTTCTTGGTTGCTGTAGCCAGTGCACTTTCCAGCGCTTCGAAAATCTTCTCACGCGGCAGTGATTTCTCGTTGGAGACGGCTTCAACAACAGCCAAAATTTCTTTGTTCATCGCGGGCTTTTCACCTCAATCCAGACTGTTA
The DNA here is from genome assembly GCF_049236825.1 of Enterobacter cloacae complex sp. SHL001. Lineage (NCBI taxonomy): Bacteria > Pseudomonadati > Pseudomonadota > Gammaproteobacteria > Enterobacterales > Enterobacteriaceae > Enterobacter > Enterobacter cloacae complex sp. SHL001. Next base: position 110,295 of record NZ_JBMKIP010000008.1, on the reverse strand, counting down.
AAAGTGGGGAACCAGGTTCGCCTTCTGGATATTACTCAGCGCGAACACTTCATCTTTGCCTTCGACTGTCACCGTGATCATTTCACCATCAACGGCTTTGATAATTCCCTGCCATTTACGGCGGTTCTGTACGGCCATACGCAGAACGAGAGCCACTTCTTCACCGGTAAAGCGCACGTAGTGCTCGGCCGTGAACATCGGACGATCGAGGCCAGGTGAGGAAACTTCCAGGTTGTACGCAACGGTAATCGGATCTTCAACATCAAGAACCGCACTCACCTGGTGGCTGACATCAGCACAATCATCAACATTGATGCCATCTTCACTATCAATATAGATGCGCAGTGTGGATGTACGGCCGCGAACGAATTCGATGCCGACCAGTTCGTAGCCCAGTGCTTCGACCGGCGCAGTAATCATCTCTGTTAATTTTTGCTCTAATGTGGACAAGCCCACCCCCAAGACATAAAAAAAGGGCGTAAAGCCCAGTTATTCTGTAGTCAGATAACAAAAAACCCCGATAAATCGGGGCTTTAGATAACTGAACCCTATAGCCACAACTGTGGCCTGGAGCACTCTCCGAAAGCATTTTTTCAAATCCAGCTACGAAGGCTCTAAGTCTTCACAGTATATTTGAAAAAGAACTTTATGGGAAAGTGGTTGCGGGGGCCGGATTTGAACCGACGACCTTCGGGTTATGAGCCCGACGAGCTACCAGGCTGCTCCACCCCGCGCCTGAAACGTGGCAAATTCTACGCGTTTTGGACAGAATTTGCAAATAATGCTGGGATTTGGTACCGAAGACGGGACGTAAAATCGGCGTTCAGTATATTGATAGTTGACCCCACCTGTCAACCCAACTTCAGCCAGGGCAATAAAAGGGAAATTTTTACAAAAAACGCACACGTCTCTTTCGGTCGTCGATAAAAGATGATTAAATGAATACTCACTTATTTTGCATAAACATGCATCGAGAGCGAAAGCGGTCTCTAATCAGTCAATCAAGCAGGGTTTTATTATATGACGACGATTCTCAAGCATCTCCCGGTAGGACAACGTATTGGCATCGCTTTTTCTGGCGGCCTGGATACCAGCGCTGCACTGCTGTGGATGCGCCAGAAGGGAGCGGTTCCTTATGCATATACTGCGAACCTGGGTCAGCCGGACGAGGAAGATTATGACGCGATCCCTCGTCGTGCCATGGAATATGGCGCAGAGAACGCACGTCTGATCGACTGCCGTAAGCAGCTGGTTGCCGAAGGGATTGCCGCAATCCAGTGCGGTGCTTTCCATAATACGACCGGCGGCCTGACCTATTTCAATACCACCCCGCTGGGTCGTGCCGTCACCGGCACTATGCTGGTTGCCGCCATGAAAGAAGATGGCGTGAACATCTGGGGGGACGGTAGCACCTATAAAGGCAACGATATTGAACGTTTCTATCGTTATGGCCTGCTGACCAACGCCGAGTTGCAGATCTACAAACCGTGGCTGGATACCGACTTCATCGACGAGCTGGGTGGCCGTCATGAAATGTCTGAGTTTATGATTGCCTGCGGCTTTGACTACAAGATGTCCGTTGAGAAAGCCTACTCAACCGACTCCAACATGCTGGGTGCGACGCACGAAGCGAAAGACCTGGAATTCCTGAACTCCAGCGTAAAAATTGTTAACCCGATCATGGGCGTGAAGTTCTGGGATGAGAACGTGAAGATCCCGGCGGAAGAAGTGACCGTGCGTTTCGAACGTGGTCATCCGGTTGCCCTGAACGGTAAAACCTTCTCCGACGATGTTGAACTGATGCTGGAAGCAAACCGCATCGGCGGTCGTCACGGTCTGGGTATGAGCGATCAGATCGAAAACCGTATCATCGAAGCGAAAAGCCGTGGCATTTACGAAGCGCCGGGGATGGCGCTGCTGCACATCGCTTACGAGCGTCTGCTGACCGGTATTCACAACGAAGACACCATCGAGCAGTATCACTCTCATGGCCGTCAGCTGGGCAAACTGCTGTATCAGGGTCGCTGGTTTGATCCACAGGCGCTGATGCTGCGTGACGCCCTGCAACGTTGGGTGGCAAGCGCAATCACCGGCGAAGTGACGCTGGAACTGCGTCGCGGCAATGATTACTCCATCCTCAATACCGTGTCTGACAACCTGACCTATAAAGCAGAGCGTCTGACCATGGAGAAAGGTGAGTCAGTGTTCTCTCCGGACGATCGTATTGGCCAGCTGACCATGCGTAACCTGGACATCACCGATACCCGTGAGAAGCTGTTCAACTATGTTGAGAATGGCCTGCTCTCCGCCAGTTCCGGTAATGGCCTCCCTCAGGTTGAGAACCTGGAACACAGCGATAAGAAATAATCGACAGCAAGTCATGCAAAAGGCGCCCATTGGGCGCCTTTTTTATGCTCTTCGTAGGCCCGGTAAGCGCAGCGCCACCGGGCAAAACGGCGGGTGGCGCTGCGCTTACCCGCCCTACAAAAGATCGGATACACAGAATGTACAGACGAAAAAAAAGACGTCTTGCGACGTCTTTCTTCTGGAATATTGGTACCGAGGATGGGACTCGAACCCACAAGCCCGTTAGGGCACTACCACCTCAAGGTAGCGTGTCTACCAATTCCACCACCTCGGTACGGAATACTTACTGCGGGATATCGCTGGTTGGCTTAGCCGGTGCAGCTGGCTGAGTTTGCTCAGTTTTTGCTGGCGCGCTCAGATTTTCCCACTCGCTTCCTTTACTGGTCTTGTTGCTGTTGATATTGCCCAGCACCAGACTGATGATGAAGAACAGCGTAGCCAGAATCGCCGTCGTACGGGTCATGAAGTTCGCAGAACCACTTGAACCGAACAGCGTACCGGAAGCGCCTGCTCCGAAGGAGGCTCCCATATCAGCGCCTTTACCTTGCTGTAGCATAATCAGCGCTACGAGAGCGATGGCTACAATAAGGAAAATAACTAAAAGAGCTTCGTACATAATCAACCTGTTCCTTGCGGATTTGCCGCATACCAATGCTTCGACCAATTAGCAGGATTTTGTTTCCCACTGAAGCGGGTGTGAATACTAACCAAAGCGAATCACCTTCGCAAGGGCATTTTCGAGGCATTGTATCAACTGCGGAAAAAAACAGCAAAAAGCCATTCATTGCTTAAAACAAAGGCGGCAAACGCCGCCTTTTTAAACACTTATTCTGAAAGATTATGCAGCTTTGACTGCATCCGCAATGCGGTGCGCAAATTCGGTTACCTGCGCTTCGTCTTCGCCTTCCACCATCACGCGGATCAGCGGCTCGGTACCCGACTTACGCAGCAGGACGCGCCCACGGCTGCCAAGAGTCGCTTCCACGTCTGCCATCACCGCTTTCACGTTATCATTTTCCAGCGGGTCGCCTTTACCCGCGGTGAAACGCACATTGACCAGAATCTGCGGGAACATTTTCATGCCGCTGCACAGATCGTGCAGGCTCATATGGTTACGCGCCATCGCGGCAACAACCTGAAGCGCCGCCACAATACCGTCACCGGTGGTGGTTTTATCAAGCAGGATCACGTGGCCGGAGTTTTCCGCGCCAATACGCCAGCCTTTCTCCTGAAGTTTTTCCAGCACGTAGCGGTCACCCACTTTCGCACGGACAAACGGGATGCCCAGCTGTTTCAGCGCCAGTTCGAGTCCCATGTTGCTCATAAGCGTACCGACCGCGCCACCGCGCAGCTGCCCCTGACGCAGGCCTTCACGCGCAATGATGTAGAGGATCTGATCGCCATCGACCTTGTTACCTTCGTGGTCAACCATGATCACACGGTCACCATCGCCATCCAGGGCAATACCCAGATCGGCCTTTTCAGCCAGGACACGCGCCTGCAAGGCACGCACGTCTGTCGCGCCAACTTCTTCGTTGATGTTCAGACCGTCCGGCTCGCAGCCGATAGTGATCACTTTCGCACCCAGCTCGCGGAACACATTCGGCGCAATGTGGTAAGTCGCACCGTTGGCACAGTCCACCACAATTTTGAGGTGTGCCAGGCTCAGCTCATTCGGGAAAGTGCCTTTGCAGAATTCAATGTAGCGGCCTGCGGCATCGACAATACGGTTTGCTTTACCCAGCTCAGCGGAGTCAACACAGGTGATCTCTTTTTCCATTTCCGCTTCAATCGCCTCTTCCACGTCATCCGGCAGTTTGGTGCCGTCGATGGAGAAGAATTTGATACCGTTGTCATAGAACGGATTATGGGAAGCTGAAATGACGATGCCCGCTTCCGCACGGAAGGTGCGGGTCAGATAGGCAACAGCAGGGGTCGGCATTGGCCCCGTAAAGGAAGCTGAAAGCCCCGCCGCCGCCAGCCCGGCTTCCAGCGCGGACTCCAGCATATAACCCGAAATACGGGTATCTTTCCCAATAATGATCTTACGGGAGCCATGACGCGCCAGCACTTTCCCCGCTGCCCAGCCCAGCTTCAGGACAAAGTCAGGGGTAATTGGCGCATCGCCTACGCGCCCACGGATGCCATCGGTACCAAAATATTTACGATTACTCATAGCGTTTGTTTTCCTTCGCTGCCAGTGTGGCTTCTACCACACGCATGGCTTCTACTGTTTCTTTTACGTCATGGACGCGAATGATGTGTGCACCTTGCATCGCGGCAATCACCGCGCAGGCCAGACTGCCGCTCAGACGTTCGCTCGGCCCGACATTCAACAACTGACCAATCATCGATTTTCTCGACATTCCCACCAGCAGTGGCAGGCCGAACTGATGAAACTCTGATAAGCGCGCAAGCAACGCGTAATTGTGTGAGAGATTTTTACCGAAACCGAAGCCCGGGTCGAGCAGCAATTTCTCTTTTGCGATACCCGCACGTTCACAGCGTTCGATATGCTCAATAAAGAAGCGGGTGACGTCGGCAAACACATCTTCATATTTTGGCGCCTCCTGCATTGTCTTAGGCTGACCCTGCATATGCATCAGACACACCGGTAGCCCGGTTTCTGCGGCGGCTTCAATCGCGCCCGGCTCGGTCAGCGAGCGGATATCATTGATAATGTGAGCGCCCACTCTCGCCACTTCACGGATCACTTCGGGTTTGGAGGTATCAACGGAGATCCACACTTCAAAGCGCCGGGCGATAGCCTCCACCACTGGCACCACGCGCGCCAGCTCTTCTTCCACCGAAACCTCCGCCGCGCCAGGCCGCGTTGACTCCCCTCCAACGTCAATGATGGTGGCACCCGCGTTAATCATTAAATTCGCGTGTTTAACCGCGTCGATAAGCGAATTATGCGTGCCGCCGTCAGAGAAGGAATCAGGCGTGACATTCAGGATCCCCATCACATGGGGATGTGAAAGGTCGAGATGCGAGTCCTGGGCGAATAGTTTCATGGTGAAGTCCCTGGGATTAATGTGGTTAAACAGATAAGAAAAACCCCGGAGCAAGCTCCAGGGTTTGAGATACAGACAAACGCTTCAACAGCAGTGACTTACTTGTCGCCCAACTGCTCTGACATGGTGTTGCCCGGGTTTGGCGTACGCGGTTCATCGACCGGACGCGGCGCACGCGGGGTGCCATTGTTGTCAGAATTGTTAGACGCGCCTGGGTCTTCCCAGCCTGCCGGCGGACGCACTTCGCGGCGCGCCATCAGGTCGTCAATCTGCGGTGCATCGATGGTCTCATATTTCATGAGCGCATCTTTCATCGAATGCAGGATGTCCATATTGTCGTTCAGGATCTGACGGGCGCGAGCGTAGTTACGTTCAATCAGCGCTTTCACTTCCTGGTCGATGATACGTGCCGTTTCATCGGACATATGTTTCGCTTTTGCCACAGAGCGGCCCAGGAATACTTCGCCCTCTTCCTCTGCATACAGCAGCGGACCGAGTTTGTCGGAGAAGCCCCACTGAGTCACCATGTTACGCGCCAGGTTTGTCGCCACTTTAATATCGTTCGACGCACCGGTGGAAACATGTTCCGCACCGTAGATAATCTCTTCAGCCAGACGACCGCCGTACAGGGTTGAAATCTGGCTTTCCAGCTTCTGACGGCTGGCGCTGATCGCGTCGCCTTCAGGCAGGAAGAAGGTCACACCCAGCGCACGACCGCGCGGAATAATCGTCACCTTGTGTACGGGATCGTGTTCCGGCACCAGACGACCGATAATCGCGTGGCCCGCTTCGTGATATGCCGTGGACTCTTTCTGCGCTTCCGTCATCACCATGGAGCGACGTTCCGCACCCATCATGATTTTGTCTTTCGCTTTCTCGAATTCCACCATGGACACCACGCGCTTGTTACCGCGAGCGGCAAACAGTGCTGCTTCGTTGACCAGGTTAGCCAGATCCGCACCGGAGAAGCCTGGAGTACCACGCGCGATGATTGCCGCGTCGATATCTGGCGCCAGCGGTACGCGTCGCATATGCACTTTCAGAATCTGTTCACGACCGCGAACATCCGGCAGACCGACCACAACCTGACGGTCAAAACGGCCTGGACGCAGCAGCGCAGGGTCGAGTACGTCCGGACGGTTAGTTGCCGCGATAACGATGATACCTTCGTTACCTTCGAAGCCGTCCATCTCAACCAGCATCTGGTTCAGCGTCTGCTCACGTTCATCGTGACCACCACCCAGGCCTGCGCCACGCTGGCGGCCTACGGCGTCGATTTCATCGATGAAGATGATGCACGGTGCTGCCTTCTTAGCCTGCTCGAACATGTCACGCACACGAGATGCACCGACACCCACGAACATTTCAACGAAGTCAGAACCTGAAATAGTAAAGAACGGCACCTTCGCTTCACCCGCGATGGCTTTTGCCAGCAGGGTTTTACCGGTACCCGGAGGGCCGACCATCAGGACGCCTTTCGGGATCTTACCGCCCAGTTTTTGGAAACGGCTCGGCTCGCGCAGGTATTCAACCAGTTCACCCACCTCTTCTTTTGCTTCGTCACAACCTGCTACGTCAGCAAACGTGGTCTTGATCTGGTCTTCCGTCAGCATACGCGCCTTGCTCTTACCGAACGACATGGCACCTTTGCCACCACCGCCCTGCATCTGGCGCATAAAGAAGATCCAGACGCCGATAAGAAGCAGCATCGGGAACCAGGAAATGAAGATAGAAGCCAGCAGGCTTGGTTCTTCCGGCGGCTCGCCTACCACTTTGACGTTTTTGGTCAGAAGGTTATCAAGCAGCTTAGGATCGTTCACCGGGATGTAAGTCGTGTAACGGTTACTATCTTTCTTGGTAACGTTGATCTCACGTCCGTTGATACGCGCTTCGCGAACCTGGTCCTGATTGACCTCTTGCAGGAAGGTAGAATAATCCACCTTGCGGCCATTCGACTCGCTGGGCCCAAAGCTCTGGAATACTGACATCAGCACAACGGCAATGACCAGCCAGAGTATTAGGTTTTTCGCCATGTCACTCAAGGGATTAACCTCATATTACAACTGTGTTAAAAACAGCGTCAGGATACTCTATATCCAGTTTCATTCAAACTTTCGCCTGAAATCTACCGGTTATCATTTTCGCCCGGTCGCTACAATATACACTTCACGGGAACGGGCCCGGGAAGAGTCCGGCTTACGAACTTTGACCTTCGCAAACAGGGAGCGAATTTCCTTAAGATACTCCTCGAAACCTTCGCCCTGAAACACCTTCACAACAAAACTACCACCAGGCGCTAGTACATCACGACACATTTCTAACGCTAGTTCCACCAGATACATGGCGCGGGGGATATCCACCGCCGGTGTTCCACACATATTTGGCGCCATATCCGACATGACAACCTGGACCTTACTGTCACCTACACGATCAAGTAGTGCTTTAAGCACTAATTCATCACGAAAGTCGCCCTGAAGGAAGTCGACACCGACGATGGGATCCATTGGTAAAAGATCGCATGCGATGATTCGGCCCGTTCCGCCGATCTGCGTAACCGCATACTGGGACCATCCGCCAGGTGCCGCACCGAGGTCGACCACCGTCATTCCCGGTTTAAAAAGTTTGTCACTTTGCTGTATTTCATCAAGTTTAAACCAGGCGCGGGAACGCAACCCCTTTTTCTGCGCCTGTTGAACATATTTATCGCTAAAGTGTTCCTGAAGCCAGCGGCTGGAGCTGGCAGAACGCTTTTTACCTGTCATTTAACATTTCCGTCCTGGTTCATCGTTGCTTGCCTGTGACGTAAATTTCTACGCAGCTATTTGGCGATATTAGGGAGATGGCGGTAGAATGAACCGTTTTCAATCCCAACGTAAGCAAAAATATACGATGAATCTGAGTACTAAACAAAAACAGCACCTTAAAGGTCTGGCACATCCGCTCAAGCCTGTAGTGATGCTTGGCAACAATGGTTTGACCGAAGGGGTGCTTGCCGAGATTGAACAAGCGCTGGAACACCACGAGCTGATCAAGGTGAAAATCGCCTCTGAAGACAGAGACACTAAAAACCTGATCGTGGAAGCCATCGTGCGCGAAACCGGCGCCTGTAATGTACAGGTCATCGGTAAAACGCTGGTGCTCTATCGCCCATCAAAAGAGCGCAAAATCTCGCTGCCACGTTAAGGATATCCTGAATCGAACACATTTTCTGTGTGAAACGAGGGATTTCTTTCAGCAGGCGAGCAAAATGCCATGCTCCTTGAGTTGATAAAAGGCCGCTATGCGGCCTTTTTCTTTTCTTTACAATGTATCAACATCTTAGTAGAGAAGCGAATTACAGGTATTCAACCTTAATAATTTCGTATTCCACTTCACCACCAGGGGTGCGGATGGTGACCACATCGTCCTGCTCTTTGCCAATCAGGCCACGAGCAATCGGCGAGTTCACCGAAATCAGGTTCTGTTTGAAGTCCGCTTCATCATCACCCACGATGCGATAGGTCTGCTCTTCGTCGTTGTCCAGATTCAGGACGCTGACGGTAGAGCCGAAGATCACACGGCCATTATTTGGCATTTTGGTGATATCGATAACCTGCGCGTTAGACAGTTTCGCCTCGATATCTTTAATGCGCCCCTCACAGAAACCCTGCTGCTCACGCGCCGCGTGGTATTCAGCATTCTCTTTCAGGTCGCCATGCTCACGCGCTTCCGCGATAGCGGCGATGATTTCAGGGCGACGCACGGATTTGAGAAAATCCAGCTCTTCGCGCAGTTTTTCGGCACCACGTAAGGTCATCGGAATAGCTTGCATTTGTTATACCTCTTAAACATTCCTGTTGGGAGCAGTGTTCCCTGCTCCAGCCCACCTGAACAGGCCAGAAGCAAAAAGAAAACCGACCCGGGAGCAACGCCCCAGGTCAGCAGCAATTTTTCAATTTGATACGCATTTTACCGCGAAGTTCACTATGGGTCATCGTTTACTTTACAGTGCCATGCACCGTAGTATGACGGTTTGTTTTCGGGTTGTTAGCGCGAGATTATGCGATTTTCCAGTTTTATCATCGGATTGACTACCAGTATAACGTTCACCGTTCAGGCCGCGAATGTTGATGAGTACATTAATCAACTGCCCGCCGGCGCGAACCTTGCCCTGATGGTGCAGAAGGTTGGCGCGCAGGCTCCCGAGATTGACTATCACAGTCAACAGATGGCGCTGCCTGCCAGTACCCAGAAGGTGATCACTGCCCTCGCCGCCCTGCTCCAGCTCGGGCCTGACTTCCGTTTTACTACCACCCTTGAAACCAGAGGTAACGTTGAGGGTGGCGAACTGAAAGGTGATCTTATCGCCCGTTTTGGTGGCGATCCCACCTTTAAGCGCCAGGATGTCCGCAATATGGTGGCGGTACTGAAAAAATCCGGCGTAACAAAAATTGATGGCAACGTGCTGATCGACACCTCCATTTTCGCCAGCCACGATAAAGCGCCTGGCTGGCCGTGGAACGACATGACGCAGTGCTTTAGCGCCCCGCCAGCCGCCGCCATCGTTGACCGTAACTGCTTCTCCGTATCGCTTTACAGCGCGCCAAAACCAAATGACTTAGCTTTTATCCGCGTGGCCTCATACTACCCGGTCACGATGTTCAGCCAGGTGCGGACGCTGGCGAAAGGCTCCCCGGAGGCGCAGTATTGCGAGCTGGACGTGGTACCGGGCGATCTCAATCGCTATACGCTCACCGGCTGCCTGACCCAGCGGGCCGATCCCCTCCCGCTGGCCTTCGCCATTCAGGATGGCGCGGGCTATGCCGGTGCCATTTTTAAAGATGAACTGAAGCAGGCGGGCATAACCTACACTGGAACGCTGCTGCGCCAGACGCAGGTAAATGAGCCAGGCACGGTGATTGCCAGCAAACAGTCCGCGCCACTGCATGATTTGCTTAAGATTATGCTGAAAAAGTCGGATAACATGATTGCCGATACGGTGTTCCGCATGATCGGGCACGCGCGCTTTGGTGTGCCGGGCACCTGGCGGGCCGGTTCTGATGCCGTACGTCAGATCCTGCGCCAGCAGGCAGGTATCGATCTGGGCAATACGATCGCCGTTGATGGTTCCGGTTTATCGCGTCATAACCTGATCTCCCCGGCCACCATGATGCAGGTGTTGCAGTATATTGCTCAGCATGACGCTGAGCTAAACTTTATTACGATGCTGCCGCTTGCCGGACATGACGGCTCTCTTCAGTACCGCGCGGGCCTTCACGCTGCGGGCGTGGATGGCAAAGTGTCAGCCAAAACGGGTTCCCTGCAAGGCGTTTACAACCTTGCCGGTTTTATCACTACCGCCAGCGGACAACGCATGGCATTTGTGCAGTATCTTTCCGGCTATGCCGTCGAACCGGCTGACCAGCGCAATCGCCGTATTCCACTGGTGCGTTTCGAAAGCAGGCTCTATAAGGACATCTACCAGAATAACTAGCGATGAAACTACTGATAGTTGAAGACGATCTGTTATTGCAGGAAGGGTTAGCGCTGGCGCTGGGGAATGAAGGCTACGCCCTGGATTGTGCCACCACGGCCGCTGAAGCAGATGCCCTGATCCAGAGCGGTGAATACAGCCTCGTGATCCTGGATTTAGGGCTGCCGGATAAAGACGGCGCGACGCTGCTCTGCCAGTGGCGTCGTCGCGGGGTTGAGAATCCCGTCTTGATTCTCACCGCCCGCGATGCCATTGAAGACAGAATTAACGGGCTGGATTCTGGCGCTGACGATTATCTGGTAAAACCCTTCGCCCTTGCCGAGCTACAGGCTCGCGTACGGGCGTTGATCCGCCGCTATCAGGGCCACAGCGACAACCTGCTGACGGACGGAGATATCACCCTCAATCTGCAAACTCAGCAGGTGTTGCGCCAGTCTCAGCCTGTGGAAGTGACGCCAAAAGAGTTCGCTCTGCTGACGCGCCTGATCATGCGCAGCGGGCAGACCGTGCACCGTGAAACGCTGCAACAGGACATCTACTCCTGGCAGGACGATCCGGGATCAAACACGCTTGAAGTTCACATTCATAATCTGCGGCGCAAGCTCGGTAAAGATCGCATCAAAACCGTACGCGGCGTGGGTTACCGTCTGGAGAGCCAGAAATGAACAGTATGCGCCGGCGATTAATGGTGTTGCTGGCGGTTATTCTGCTATTTTTTCAACTCATTAGCGTAGTCTGGCTGTGGCATGAGAGCCGCGAGCAGATCGGTTTTCTGGTGAACGAAACGTTGTCCGCCAAAGCGCGCAACAACCATGTCGAAAAAGAGATCCGCGAAGCCATTGCCTCCCTGCTGGTCCCTTCTCTGGTAATGGTCGGTTTTACCCTGCTCTTCTCATTCTGGGCAGTCACCTGGATCACCCGACCACTCAACAAACTTCGCGCCAGCCTTGCGAATCGTTCGGCGGATAATCTGACTCCCCTGCCGATGTATTCCGATATGGAAGAGATAGGCGCTGTGACCGCGTCGCTCAATCAACTCCTCGCCCGGCTGGACCACACTATTCAACAGGAACGCCTGTTTACCGCCGATGCGGCACACGAGTTACGTACGCCGCTTGCGGGGATCAGGCTCCATCTGGAACTGATGGCTCAGTCCGGTTCCCCGCAGGCCACGCCACTGATAAGCCGTATCGATCAGTTGATGCACACGGTAGAACAGCTGCTGATGCTGGCGCGTGCCGGGCAGGCGATGGCCAGCGGCCATTACGATACCGTGAACTGGACAGAGACGATCATTGCTCCGCTCAGCCTGGAGCATGAAGCCAAAGAGCATACGGTAATATGGCCGGCCCACAGCGCGCTGACGGTACAGGGGGACGCCGTCCTGTTACGTCTGATGCTAAGGAACCTTCTGGAGAATGCCGCCCGCTACAGCCCAGCAGGCACAACCATTGAAGTGGCATTAACAGCGACGGAGGGCGGTACCCGGGTGAGCGTTACCGATCAGGGGCCGGGTATTGATGAGGCGCACCGCCAGTCGATCACCGAACCTTTCCGACGTCTCGACCAGCGCTACGGCGGCAGCGGCCTTGGGCTGAGCATCGTACAGCGTATCGTACAGCTCCATCATGGCCATTTAACGCTGGAGAACGGCGCTGAGGGCGGCCTCATCGCCAGCTGTTGGTTACCGGCGAAAATAGGATAAAAAAAAGCCCCGTTAAGGGGCTTTATACAGGGGTTAGTGCTTGTAGATGAACTCGACGCCTTCTTCGTCGTCTTCATCCCAGTCATCGTCCCAGTCTTCATCATCTTCTTCCGCTTCCAGCTCTTCGAGCTGCTGGCGGTGGTAGTCATCCCACATGAATTCGACTTTTTCAGGCTGTTTCGCCTCTTCTGCCTGAACAACCGGATTCTCGATGATAAAGGTCATCACATCCCAGCAGAGATCTTTCACGCCAACCTGGCTGGCGGCAGAGATCAGATAGTACTTATCTTCCCAACCCATCGCGTCGGCAATCGCTTTAGCTTTCGCTTCAGCTTCCGCTTTATCCATCAGGTCGATCTTGTTAAATACCAGCCAGCGCGGTTTTTGCGCCAGTTTTTCACTGTATTTCTCCAGCTCGCCAATAATAATACGGGCGTTTTCAACCGGATCGGAACCGTCGATTGGATCGATGTCGATGAGGTGCAACAGTACGCGACAACGCTCAAGGTGCTTCAGGAAGCGAATACCCAGACCGGCGCCTTCTGCTGCCCCTTCAATCAGACCCGGGATGTCAGCGACCACAAAGCTCTTCTCGTTATCCATACGGACAACGCCCAGGCTCGGCACCAGCGTCGTAAACGGATAATCCGCTACTTTGGGTTTCGCCGCAGAGACCGCACGGATAAACGTCGATTTACCGGCGTTTGGCATACCCAGCATCCCCACATCCGCCAGCAGCATCAGTTCCAGTTGCAGGTCGCGCTTATCACCCGGGGTACCCATGGTTTTCTGACGCGGGGTACGGTTAACGGAAGATTTGAAACGGCTGTTACCCAGACCATGCCAGCCGCCTTTCGCCACCATCAGGCGCTGACCGTGTTTGGTCATATCACCCATGGTTTCGCCCGTGCCCTGATCGATGACACGCGTACCCACCGGCACTTTGATCGTCACGTCTTTACCGCGTTTACCGGTACAGTCGCGGCTCTGGCCGTTCTGGCCACGCTCGGCGCGGAAAGATTTTTCGAAACGGTAGTCGATCAGCGTGTTGAGGTTTTCATCCGCCTCCAGCCACACGTCGCCACCGTCCCCACCGTCACCGCCGTCAGGACCGCCACGAGGAATATATTTTTCACGGCGGAAGCTTACACAACCGTTACCGCCATCACCTGCCACGACCAGAATCGTCGCTTCATCAACAAACTTCATTTTACTCTCCGTAACTCATTCGCCTGAGCGGGGGACTATTACAACCGCTTCATTTTTGCGCCAACGCCCCCAAAGACGATGACCAATGGCGGAATACATCGCGCCCGCAACCACGACAAACGCACCGAGATAACCCAACAGGTTGAGCATCGGCTTGACGAAGACATCGGGCCAGGCCATTGATAACAAATCTGAAAATAACAGCGTAAACAGCGGGGTAAGCGTGATTAAGGCGCTCACCTGTGCTGCCTGCCAGCGCGCCATGGCTTCAGCCAGAGCGCCATAACCGACCAGCGTATTCAGCCCACAAAAAATGAGGCACGCCAGTTGCCAGTCGCTGAGCTGGGTAATTACACCCGGCTTCGCTAAAGGCAATAATGCCAGTGTACACAAAGTGTACAGCAAAAAGAGGATCTGCTGTGAGGCAAGACGGCGCAATAACACCTTTTGCGCGACGCCATAACTCACCCAGACCGTTGCTGCACCCACCCCAAAAATGACACCCCAGGTGTAATCCGTCAGGCGGGTAAAAATCTCAATCAGGCTGGTGTTAAAGAACATCACCAGCCCGCAAAGCAGCATGCTTGCCCCGATGATCTGCGTGCCGCGCATCTTCTCCTTGAGGATGAATACGCTGGCGACCATCATGCCGACCGGTGAAAGCTGACCAATCACCTGCGACGCTGTAGGGCTAAGATATTGCAGGGAAGAGCTGAACAGAATGAAGTTACCGAACAGACCGCCCGTCGCGATAGCCAGTAACACCAGCCAACGCGGTTTTCGGAAGATGCGCAGCGGTGGCAGCTTACCTTTGACGGCCAGAATGGCGCCCAGGCCTATGCTTGCCATCAGGAAGCGATAAAACACCACCGTCGGTGGCTCCATGACTTCCAGTACCTGCTTCATTGCAATTGGCAGCGCACCCCAGCACATTGCGGTAGTGAGCGCCAAAAGAATACCCATGCCGGCCTGCTGCTTCATGCCCGTTTTCCCTACAGAAAATTTTCCGGGTTTCCAATGTAAAAAGCCCCGCAACACGTTGCGGGGCTTTAATCCGTTACCGGACCGAGAAAACCTTACTCAGCAACGATGCTGATGTATTTACGGTTGTTCGGGCCTTTAACTTCAAATTTCACTTTACCGTCTGCTTTAGCAAACAGAGTGTGGTCACGACCGCAACCTACGTTGGTACCCGCGTGGAACTTGGTGCCACGCTGACGAACGATGATGCTACCCGCCAGAACGGATTCGCCACCAAAACGCTTAACGCCCAGGCGTTTAGCTTCTGAATCGCGACCGTTACGTGTGGAGCCGCCAGCCTTTTTATGTGCCATTTAAATCTCTCCTCAGGTCTTAGGCGCTGATGCCAGTAATTTTCACATCAGTGAACCACTGACGGTGGCCCTGCTGCTTACGATAGTGTTTACGACGACGAAACTTAACGATTTTAACTTTCTCGCCACGACCGTGAGCAACAACTTCAGCTTTGATAACGCCGCCATCAACGAAAGGAACGCCGATTTTGACTTCTTCACCGTTTGCGATCATCAGAACTTCAGCGAACTCAACAGATTCGCCAGTTGCGATGTCCAGCTTTTCCAGGCGAACGGTCTGACCTTCGCTTACTCGGTGTTGTTTACCACCACTTTGGAAAACCGCGTACATATAAACTCCGCTTCCGCGCACATCCTCGTATGATTCAGAGTGCGCTATAAATATTCACAATAGGGCGCGAATATTACGCAAAACGCGAGCCTTTGACAAGTGCTACCATCAATACATGAAGAAAAAAAACACAACACGTACGGTAACGTTTATCTGAGCCGTTTTTTCAGTACAATCAGCAATACTATTTATAAACCGAAACCCTTTGTGTACCCATCTCGTGTGGGATAAACAGGATAAAAAGCCCGGCTTTTGCGATGAATTTAGAAAAAATCAATGAGTTAACCGCGCAAGATATGGCGGGTGTGAATGCAGCAATCCTGGAGCAACTCAACTCTGACGTTCAGCTGATCAATCAGTTGGGCTATTACATCGTCAGCGGCGGCGGTAAACGTATTCGTCCGATGATTGCCATTCTGGCCGCACGCGCGGTTGGCTATCAGGGAAATGCCCACGTCACGATCGCGGCGCTGATCGAATTTATCCACACCGCCACCCTGCTTCACGACGATGTTGTGGATGAATCAGACATGCGTCGTGGTAAAGCCACCGCCAACGCCGCGTTTGGTAATGCGGCAAGCGTTCTGGTAGGCGATTTTATCTATACCCGAGCCTTCCAGATGATGACCAGCCTTGGCTCGCTGAAGGTGCTGGAAGTGATGTCAGAAGCCGTGAACGTTATCGCTGAAGGTGAAGTCCTACAGCTGATGAACGTCAACGACCCGGACATCACCGAAGAAAACTATATGCGGGTGATTTACAGCAAGACCGCACGTCTGTTCGAAGCCGCCGCGCAATGCTCCGGCATTCTGGCAGGCTGTAGCGAAGCTCAGGAAAAGGGCCTTCAGGACTATGGCCGTTACCTCGGCACCGCGTTCCAGCTGATTGATGATTTGCTGGACTACAGCGCGGATGGCGAAACGCTCGGTAAAAACGTCGGCGATGACCTGAACGAAGGCAAGCCAACGCTGCCGCTGCTCCACGCGATGCGCAATGGCACACCAGAGCAGGCGAAAATGATCCGGGAGGCTATCGAGCAGGGAAATGGACGCCATCTTCTGGAACCGGTACTGGAAACAATGGCTATCTGCGGCTCCCTGGAATGGACGCGTCAGCGCGCTGAAGAAGAAGCGGACAAAGCCATCGCCGCCATTCAGGTCATTCCCGACAGCCCATGGCGTGATGCGCTAATCGGCCTCGCGCACATCGCCGTCCAGCGCGACCGATAATCCCCTCCTCATCTCCCTGCTCCCACGCAGGGAGATTCCAGTACACACCAATAAATTACATTTCCGCGTAAGCCCATCGGGTTACAGGCCGCATGTATAAAGCCGTGCCTTATTCTGAATATTGCTTCTCGTAACATGAACTTTTTAGAACACATGTTCGAAGTGAGTATAGTAATGCTGTCTTTTCACACGAAACGACGTGGACGATAACGAACACAAGGACAGCATTATGGATACAAAATTCATCGACTGGCATTCTGCTGACATTATTGCGGCACTGCGTAAAAAAGGAACATCGCTGGCTGCCGAATCACGTCGTCATGGGCTAAGCTCGTCGACGCTGGCAAACGCCCTGACCCGCCCATGGCCGAAGGGGGAACTGATTATCGCGACGGCGCTGGATACGCATCCGTGGGTGATATGGCCGTCACGCTACCACGATCCTATTACCCATGAATTTATCGACAGAACGCGCATGATGCGCCAGGGCAAAACGAAGAAAGCACATCAGGACTGATGCACCAGGATTGACAGGAACAGCAATCCCCCGGCCTGTTATGGCAGGGGGGTGCCGGAACGATTACTCGCCCTTCACACGCTCGATATTTGCACCCAGCGCGCGCAGTTTGTCCTCAATACGCTCGTATCCACGATCGATGTGGTAGATACGATCGACAACGGTAGTCCCTTCCGCAATACAACCTGCCAATACGAGGCTCGCAGACGCGCGCAGATCGGTCGCCATCACCTGCGCACCGGACAGTTTTTCAACGCCGTGGCAAATTACCGTGTTGCTTTCAATCTCAGCATGCGCACCCATACGGATCAGTTCCGGTACGTGCATGAAACGGTTTTCGAAGATAGTTTCCGTGATGAAGCCCGTGCCTTCGGCCACCAGGTTCAACAGCGTGAACTGTGCCTGCATATCCGTCGGGAATGCCGGATGTGGCGCAGTACGCACGTTAACGGCTTTAGGACGCTGCCCGTGCATATCGAGGCTGATCCAGTCTTCACCGATTTCGATATCCGCACCCGCATCGCGCAGTTTCGCCAGCACCGCATCCAGGGTATCCGGCTGGGCGTTACGGCAGACAATCTTACCGCCAGAAATGGCCGCGGCCACCAGGAAAGTACCGGTTTCGATACGGTCTGGCAGTACGCGATACACACCACCACCCAGACGTTCAACGCCTTCGATGGTGATACGGTCTGTGCCCTGCCCGCTGATCTTCGCCCCCAGCGCGACCAGGAAGTTCGCGGTATCCACGATCTCCGGCTCACGGGCGGCGTTTTCGATGATGGTAGTGCCTTCTGCCAGCGTAGCAGCCGACATGATGGTGACCGTTGCGCCCACGCTCACTTTGTCCATGACAATGTGCGCGCCTTTCAGACGACCATTGACGGACGCTTTAACGTAACCCTCTTCCAGCTTGATCTCCGCGCCGAGTTTTTCCAGGCCGAAGATATGCAGGTCAACGGGACGCGCGCCGATAGCGCATCCGCCCGGCAGTGAAACCTGTCCCTGACCGAAACGCGCCACCAGCGGACCAAGCGCCCAGATGGAAGCACGCATGGTTTTCACCAGCTCATACGGCGCTGAGAAGTTGTTCACGTTGCTGGCATCGATCCAGACGGAACCGTTACGCTCCACTTTGGTGCCCAACTGGCCGAGCAACTTCATGGTCGTGTCGATATCTTTCAGCTTCGGTACGTTCTGGATCTCTACCGGCTCTTCTGCGAGCAGCGCAGCGAAAAGAATGGGCAGCGCGGCGTTTTTAGCGCCAGAAATTGTGACTTCGCCCTGGAGACGCGTGGGTCCCTGTACACGAAATTTATCCATCGTTTGCTCTCTTATAAATTCAACCGTGCTGCGGGCGTTTCGCCCTCAGCTCAAAAACCGTTTAGTTTGCGATCGCGTGCCCACTCCTGTGGGGTGAACGCTTTAATCGACAGGGCGTGGATGCGGTTATCCGCAATGTATTCCATCAGCGGCGCGTACACAGCCTGCTGTTTCTTCACGCGACTCATTCCGTCAAACATCTCACCCACAGCAATAACCTGGAAGTGACTGCCATCGCCAGAGACGTGGGCTTCCTGAAGGGAGAGTGCATTCATCAGCACAGTCTGGATTTCATTATTTTCCATGGGGTCTACATCATCTGATAGTGAAAACAAGCTCAACATCTTAGAGCAAAGTGGCGCGGTCTTAAACAAGCAAAAAGCCCCGACGCGTAAACTGTCGGGGCTTTAAGAAGTAACGTACTGAAAAAATTAGCGAGGTAATACGTCTTCGGGCAAATTGTAAAGCTGTGCAAGGGTAATCACGTTATCGCTTACCCCCGTCAGGGTAACGCTGCTCCCCTGCTTTTTGCCCGTGGCCACCAGGTGCGCCAGCAGGGCGATACCGGCGGTATCTACCCGCGTAACGCCATGGAGATCAATCAGCGTCACGCCCTGCATCGCGTTATGGCGAGCGTCCCACAGCGGGTTAAGCAGATCCTGATCCAGCTCTCCCGTCAGCGTCAACGTCTCGCCGTCACGCGCCCAGCTAAGCTGCTGTGACATTACTTCTTCTCGTCCAGGGTAATTTTCTGACGAGAGATGGACTGAAGCTGAGCCGTCAGGCCATCGATGCCTTTAGTGCGCAGCAGATCGCTCCACTCGTTCTGTTTAGTGGTGATCATGCTGACGCCTTCAGCGATCATGTCGTACGCCTGCCAGTTTCCGGTCTGGCTGTTTTTACGCCACTGGAAGTCCAGACGAACCGGTGGACGACCGTTTGGATCGATAATCGTCACGCGAATAGGAATGATAGTGGCATCGCCCAGCGGCTGTTCAGGGGCAATCTGATAGGTCTGCCCGTGGTACATCGCCAGCGCCTGGCCGTAAGCCTGTTTCAGGTATTCACGGAACGCCGCAAAGTAAGCCTCGCGCTGTGCAGGGGTCGCGTCTTTGTAGTAACGGCCCAGCACCAGTGCGCCCGCATACTTGATCTGCACATACGGCAGCAGTTCCTGATCCACCACATCACGCAGATAATCAGGGTTAGAACGGATTTTTGGCTGTTCGTTTTTAAGACGGTCGAAGGTTTTCTTCGCGGCCTCATCCATCAGTTTGTACGGGTTACTCTGATCCGCAGCGTGCGCCGCGGTAAGAGGGGCAATGACCAGCATGGCAACCATTAACAGTCGTTTAAACATGAATGACTTCTCCTGAAATTAATTCGTCGCGCCTGGCGTCGGTTCGACGTTGGTGTGGTCTTCACTCTGCGCAGGGGCATCGTCAGACTTTTTATCATCCCCTTTACTGTTGTAAAGGAACTGACCAATCATATCTTCCAGCACCATCGCTGACTTGGTATCCTGGATTACGCTACCGTCTTTAAGGATAGTCGTTCCCAGCTCAGGATCTTCAAAACCAACGTTAAGGGCCAGATATTGCTCCCCCAGCAGGCCAGAGGTGCGGATAGAAAGCGAGCTGGTGTCCGGAATGTGGTTATAGCGCTCTTCGATATCCATCGCGACGCGCGGCAGATAGGTTTTCTCATCAAGCGTAATGTCAGCGACACGTCCGATAACGACGCCACCAATACGCACCGGTGAGCGCGCTTTCAGGCCGCCGATGTTATCGAAAGTCGCGTAGACACGATACGTCGGCTCGGCGCGAACAGAGGTGATGTCCGCCGCTCGCAGGCAGATGAACAGCGCGGCCAGCAGCGCCAGAAGCAGAAACACGCCAACCCAAATTTCATTTTTTCTCGTTTGCATGAACTCAATTCCCAAACATCAGTGCGGTGAGCACAAAATCCAGACCTAAAACGGCCAGCGACGAATGTACGACAGTACGCGTCGTTGCACGGCTAATGCCCGCCGACGTCGGAATGGCATCGTAACCATTAAACAACGCAATCCAGGTAACCGTCACAGCGAAAACCACGCTCTTGATCAGACAGTTCACCAGATCCATCCGCAGATCGATGGCGTCCTGCATGGCAGACCAGAAGAATCCGGCATCAATGCCTTTCCAGTTAACGCCAACCAGCGCGCCTCCCCAGATACCTACCGCCACAAAGAGGATAGTCAGTAACGGCAAGGAGATAACCCCGGCCCAGAAGCGCGGCGAGATTACCCGGCGCAGCGGATCGACTGCCATCATCTCCATACTGGAGAGCTGCTCGGTGGCGCGCATCAGGCCAATTTCCGCCGTCAACGCTGACCCGGCACGCCCGGCGAACAGCAGCGCGGCAACCACCGGCCCGAGTTCACGCAGCAGCGAGAGCGCCACCAGCATGCCAAGGCTGGTTTCCGCGCTGTAGGTTGTCAGCACCAGATACCCCTGCAACCCCAGCACCATGCCAATAAACAGACCCGACACGATGATGATAAGCATCGACAGCACGCCGACGTTATAAAGCTGCCGTACCAGTAACGGCGCATGCTTGCGGAACTCCGGTTTGCCGACCAGCGCGTTGAACAACATTAATCCGGCACGCCCGAACGTACTGATGGTTTTTAGGCCACGGTGTCCAAGACCCGCCAACGCATTTAACAGCATGAGTGGCTTAACTCCCTATTCCGAGTAAATCGTCATGATAGTCGCCCGCCGGATAGCGGAAAGGCACCGGCCCATCTGCGATACCGTCCAGGAACTGCCGCACGCGCGGATCGCCATTCTCCTGCAACGCCTGCGCGCTGCCGTGGGCGACGATCTTTTTGTCAGCCACAATATAGGCGTAATCAGCGATACTCAGCACTTCCGGCACGTCGTGGGAAACCACCACGCAGGTGACGCCAAGGGCGCTGTTCAGCTCCGAAATTAACTTCACCAGCACGCCCATGGTGATGGGGTCCTGCCCGACGAACGGTTCATCGAACATGATTAAATCGGGTTCCAGGGCAATAGCACGCGCCAGCGCGGCGCGGCGCGCCATCCCACCCGAGAGTTCGGACGGCATGAGTTTCGCAGCCCCCCGCAGCCCCACGGCTTCAAGCTTCATCATCACCGTACTGTGCAACAGCTCAGGAGGAAGATGGGTGTGCTCACGCAACGGATAGGCCACGTTGTCAAAAACGTTCATATCCGTGAACAGCGCGCCCGACTGAAAGAGCATGCTCATCCGTTTGCGAACCGTGTAGAGGCGCGAGCGAGACATCGCCGGGACATTTTCGCCGTCGAAGAGAATTTCGCCGCTGTCAGGGGGGATTTGCCCGCCGATAAGACGCAGCAACGTGGTTTTACCGATCCCTGACGGCCCCATGATGGCGGTGATTTTACCGCGCGGCACGGTCAGCGAAATATCATCAAATATTAACCGGTTGCCGCGCGAAAAACTGACGCCCCGGACATCGACTATATTCGCCATCGTTTGGCTCATTTATGGTTCCTTACTTACCTTGCTTCACGGCTGGCATGAAGCGTAAATCAGCCCTAAACCCCGCATTTTTACAGAATATTCACTATTGGGGTTAGCGAAAGCTGGCATTTGTTTTACTTTTCCGGCGCATAAAGTCAAAATTAGGAATTCGTTACGTCTCAGACTTCATCTGGCGCCAACATTCGTGCGCAGTGGACCAGCGAGTATACCTGAAGAAAGGACTTTTGATGCTTTTAGCAACAGCACTGTTAATAATTGGTTTACTGTTGGTGGTCTACAGTGCTGACCGTTTGGTCTTTGCCGCATCCATTCTCTGTCGACTCATTGGCATGCCGCCCATCATTATCGGCATGACGGTGGTCAGTGTAGGCACATCGCTTCCTGAAATCATCGTTTCTGTTTCAGCCTCGCTGCATGGGCAGGTCGACCTCGCTATCGGCACCGCGATTGGCTCTAACATCGTCAATATCTTACTGATTTTAGGCTTAGCCGCATTACTGCATCCATTTCGCGTGCATTCTGATGTTTTGCGCCGGGAATTGCCGTTAATGTTAGTCGTCAGTCTGCTGGCAGGCTACGTACTTTATGACGGGGTGCTGAGCGTCGGTGACGGTATATTCCTGCTCGCCCTGGCCGTGATCTGGTTGCTTTACAGCGTGAAGATCGCACGTCTGGCGGAAAAACAGGGTAACGATAGCCTCACGCGTGAGCATCTCGCCGAGCTGCCCCGGGAAGGGACCTTACCCGTCGCCCTGCTGTGGTTGGGCGTCGCGCTAATCATCATGCCAATGGCCACGCGGATGGTGGTCGATAACGCGACGGTGCTGGCGAACGCGTTTGCGATGAGCGAACTGACAATCGGTCTGACGGTAATCGCCATCGGCACCAGCCTGCCAGAGCTGGCCACCGCCATCGCCGGAGCGCGTAAAGGGGAAGATGATATCGCCATCGGCAATATCATCGGCTCGAATATTTTCAATATCGCAATCGTGACAGGGCTGCCGGCGCTAATCTCGCCGGGGCCGTTTAACCCTATGGCTTTCACGCGCGATTACGGTGTGATGCTGCTGGTCAGCGTGATTTTCGCCCTGCTCTGCTGGCGGCGAAAAGAGCAGATCGGCAAAGGCGCAGGCGCGCTGCTGACGGGTGGATTTATCGTATGGCTGGCGATGCTGTACTGGCTTTCGCCTCTTCTCTCTGGGTAAACGGAAACGCATTATGTCGCAAATAGAATTGCAGCCGGGTTTTGACTTTCAGAAAGCAGGCAAAGACGTTCTGGAGATTGAACGTGAAGGTCTGGCGCAGTTAGATCAGTACATTAATCAGGATTTTAGTCTGGCCTGTGAGAAGATGTTCTACTGTGCCGGCAAAGTCGTGGTGATGGGGATGGGCAAATCCGGCCATATCGGACGCAAAATGGCGGCGACCTTTGCCAGTACCGGCACGTCGTCATTCTTCGTTCATCCCGGTGAAGCCGCGCACGGTGACCTCGGCATGGTTACGCCGCAGGACGTGGTTATTGCGCTGTCCAACTCCGGGGAATCGAATGAAATCCTGGCGTTGATCCCGGTGCTGAAGCGTCTGCACGTACCGCTGATTTGCATGACCAGCCGACCGGAAAGCAGCATGGCGCGTGCGGCGGATATTCACCTGTGCGTGAAAGTGCCTAAAGAAGCCTGTCCGCTGGGGCTGGCGCCGACCTCCAGCACAACCGCCGCGCTGGTCATGGGCGATGCCCTTGCCGTTGCGCTGCTGGAAGCCCGCGGTTTTACGCCTGAAGATTTTGCCCTGTCTCATCCCGGCGGCGCGCTCGGGCGCAAACTGCTGCTGCGGGTTAACGATATTATGCACACTGGAGATGAGATCCCGCACGTGAGCAAAGAGGCCTCTTTGCGCGACGCGTTACTGGAGATCACCCGTAAAAACCTGGGCATGACGGTTATCTGCGACGATCTGATGAAGATTCAGGGCATTTTCACCGACGGCGACCTGCGCCGGGTATTCGATATGGGTGTGGATGTCCGAACGCTGGGCATTGCTGATGTGATGACGCCAGGCGGGATCCGCGTCCGTCCGGGCACGCTGGCGGTAGATGTGCTGAACCTGATGCAGTCCCGTCATATTACCTCAGTGATGGTTGCCGATGGCGACCAACTGCTGGGTGTGGTACATATGCATGATCTGCTGCGCGCTGGCGTAGTGTAATGAAGGATAAGACAATGAGTAATGCGGGTGCATCCCTTGCAACCTGTTATGGCCCGGTGAGCGCCCACATGATGGCAAAGGCGGAAAATATCCGCCTGTTGATCCTCGATGTGGATGGTGTGCTCTCCGACGGTCTGATTTATATGGGCAATAACGGCGAAGAGCTGAAAGCCTTTAACGTTCGCGACGGTTACGGTATCCGCTGTGCGCTCACGTCCGGAATTGAAGTTGCAATCATCACCGGGCGGAAAGCTAAACTGGTAGAAGATCGGTGTGAAACGCTGGGCATTACCCATCTCTATCAGGGGCAGTCTGATAAGATGGTAGCTTTCCGGGATCTGCTGGGAAAACTGGCCATTGCACCAGAGAATGTGGCATACGTCGGGGATGATTTGATCGACTGGCCAGTGATGGCGGAGGTGGGTCTGAGCATCGCCGTGGCTGACGCGCACCCGCTGCTGATCCCGCGTGCTGATTACGTTACCCATATTCACGGTGGCCGCGGCGCCGTCCGTGAAGTCTGCGATCTGCTTCTGCTGTCGCAGGGCAAGCTTGATGAGGCGAAAGGGCAATCGATATGAGTAAAACCAGACGTTGGGTTATCATTCTGCTTGCGCTTGTCGCCCTGGTACTGATTGGCGTCAACCTCGCTGACCGCGATGATACGCAAGCGGAAGTGGTTAACACGAGCGACCCGACCTATAAAAGCGATCACAGCGACACCGTGGTCTATAGCCCGGAAGGCGCACTGAACTATCGCCTCGTTGCTCAGCATGTAGAATATTTTTCAGATGACGGTACCTCGTGGTTTACCCAACCGGTCATGACCACCTTTGATACGGACAAAGTGCCGACGTGGTCTATCAAGTCTGACCGGGCAAAACTGACAAATGACCGTATGCTTTACCTGTATGGTCACGTTGAAGTCAACGCCCTGACCGCTGACGCGCAACTGCGAAAAATTACGACGGATAACGCCCAGATCAACCTGGTCACCCAGGATGTCACGTCGCAGGATCTAGTCACCCTGTATGGCACAACATTTAATTCCAGCGGTTTAAGAATGCGCGGGAACTTACGCAGCAAAAACGCCGAGCTGATTGAAAAGGTTAGAACCTCCTATGAAATTCAAAACAAACAAACTCAGCCTTAAAGTTGTTATCGCCAGCGCGCTGCTGGCGGCCAGTCTTCCCGCGCTTGCTGTGACTGGCGATACCGAACAGCCGATTCATATTGAATCCGATACCCAGTCTCTGGATATGCAGGGTAACGTCGTCACCTTTACCGGCAACGTCGTCATGACCCAGGGCACAATTAAAATCAACGCCGACAAAGTGGTCGTTACCCGTCCGGGCGGCGAGCAGGGCAAAGAGATTATCGATGGTTATGGCAACCCGGCCACCTTCTACCAGATGCAGGACAACGGCAAGCCGGTGAAAGGCCATGCCTCGCATATGCATTATGAACTGGCGAAGGATCTGGTCATCCTGACCGGTAATGCTTACCTGGAACAGCTGGACAGCAATATCAAAGGCGACAAGATCACCTATCTGGTGAAAGAGCAGAAAATGCAGGCCTCCAGTGAAAAAGGCAAACGCGTCACGACCGTGCTTGTGCCTTCGCAGTTGCAGGACAAGAACAACGGTCAGGCTCCGGCACAGAAAAAGAGTAACTAATTCGTTATGGCAACTTTAACTGCAAAAAACCTCGCGAAAGCGTATAAGGGCCGCCGCGTCGTCGAAGATGTCAGTCTGACCGTCAACTCCGGCGAAATCGTGGGTTTGCTTGGCCCTAACGGGGCGGGTAAAACCACGACCTTCTACATGGTGGTGGGCATCGTCCCGCGTGACGCCGGCAACATCATCATCGATGATGAAGATATCAGCCTGCTGCCGCTTCATGCCCGCGCGCGTCGTGGCATCGGCTATCTGCCGCAGGAAGCGTCTATCTTCCGCCGCTTAAGCGTGTTCGACAACCTGATGGCCGTGCTCCAGATCCGTGACGATCTGACCAGCGAGCAGCGCACTGACCGTGCGAACGAGCTGATGGAAGAGTTTCATATCGAACATCTGCGTGACAGCCTCGGCCAGGCGCTGTCCGGTGGTGAACGCCGCCGCGTTGAGATTGCGCGCGCGCTGGCAGCAAACCCAAAATTCATCCTGCTGGATGAACCGTTTGCGGGCGTTGACCCCATCTCCGTTATCGATATCAAACGTATCATTGAGCACCTGCGCGACAGCGGGCTTGGCGTACTGATCACGGACCACAACGTTCGTGAAACGCTGGCCGTGTGTGAGCGCGCCTACATAGTGAGCCAGGGCCATCTGATTGCCCACGGTACGCCGCAGCAAATCCTCGAAGATGAGCATGTTAAGCGCGTGTACCTTGGGGAAGACTTCAGACTCTGATAGGGTAGAGGTTAAGTCACGCCGAACCGGAGAAAAACGCTCTGAACATGAAGCAAGGTTTGCAATTACGGCTCAGCCAGCAACTGGCCATGACGCCGCAGCTACAGCAGGCAATCCGTCTGTTGCAGCTGTCCACGTTAGAACTCCAGCAGGAGCTCCAGCAGGCGCTGGACAGCAATCCGCTGCTGGAGCAAACCGATCTTCATGACGAGGTAGACGCCCAGCAGACGCAGGACACAGAAACGCTCGACTCCGTAGATGCGCTTGAACAGAAAGAGATGCCGGACGAACTGCCGCTGGATGCCAGCTGGGATGAAATCTACACCGCGGGTACCCCTTCCGGGACGCGCGCAGACTACCAGGACGATGAACTCCCGGTCTACCAGGGCGAAACCACCCAGTCGCTTCAGGACTACCTGATGTGGCAGGTAGAGCTGACCCCTTTCTCCGATACCGATCGCGCCATTGCCACCTCGATTGTCGATGCCGTTGACGACACGGGCTATTTGACCGTGACGCTGGACGAGATTCTGGAAAGCATCGGCGATGACGAGATTGAACTGGAAGAGATCGAAGCCGTTCTGAAACGCGTTCAGCGTTTCGACCCGATAGGTGTCGCCGCGAAAGATCTGCGCGACTGCCTTCTGATCCAGCTTTCGCAGTTTGCCAAAGAGACACCGTGGATTGACGAAGCCCGGCTCATCATCAGCGATCATCTGGATCTGCTGGCGAATCACGACTTCCGCACCCTGATGCGCGTCACACGCCTGAAAGAAGAGGTGCTGAAGGAAGCGGTGAATCTGATCCAGTCGCTCGATCCGCGTCCGGGGCAGTCGATCCAGACCAGCGAACCGGAATATGTCATTCCTGATGTGCTGGTGAGAAAACACAATGGCCGGTGGGTCGTTGAACTGAACGCCGACAGCATTCCTCGCCTGCAAATCAACCAGCAATACGCCTCCATGTGCACCAGCGCCCGTAACGACGCTGATAATCAATACATTCGCAGCAACCTTCAGGAAGCACGCTGGTTGATCAAGAGCCTGGAGAGCCGTAATGACACGCTGCTGCGCGTCAGCCGCTGTATTGTCGAACAGCAGCAGGCGTTCTTTGAGCAGGGCGAAGAGTTTATGAAACCGATGGTGCTGGCAGACATCGCCCAGGCCGTCGAGATGCATGAATCAACCATTTCCCGCGTGACCACGCAGAAATATCTGCACAGCCCACGCGGTATTTTTGAGCTTAAGTATTTCTTCTCCAGCCACGTGAACACCGAAGGCGGCGGCGAAGCCTCGTCAACGGCTATTCGCGCACTGGTGAAGAAGTTGATCGCCGCGGAGAACCCCGCGAAGCCACTCAGTGACAGTAAGTTAACCACCATGCTGTCCGATCAGGGTATTATGGTGGCACGTCGTACTGTCGCGAAGTATCGAGAGTCTTTATCCATTCCGCCGTCTAACCAGCGTAAACAACTGGTTTGACACAACCGATAAGGAAGACACTATGCAGCTCAATATCACCGGACATAACGTCGAGATTACTGAGGCTTTACGCGATTTTGTAAACACTAAGTTTGCGAAACTCGAGCAGTATTTCGAGAGGATCAACCAGGTCTATGTTGTGTTGAAAGTGGAGAAAGTGACGCATATCTCGGATGCGACCCTACACGTCAACGGAGGGGAACTCCATGCCAGTGCGGAAGGGCAAGACATGTACGCGGCTATCGACGGCTTGATTGATAAGCTTGCGAGACAGCTCAATAAACATAAAGATAAACTGAAACAACACTAATTGTCCGGGCAGTTAACGGGTGCAGGACGGCCTGTTGTGAAACACAACAGGCCATTTGTACAGTTAGCGCTTAGGTGAAATTATGATAAACAACGATTCCGCTCTTCAACTGAGCAATGTCCTTAACCAGGATTGTACCCGCAGTGGCGTTCACTGCCAGAGCAAAAAACGTGCGCTGGAAATCATCAGTGAGCTGGCCGCAAAACAGCTGGGTCTGCCGCCGCAGATCGTGTTTGAAGCCATTCTGACCCGTGAAAAAATGGGCAGTACTGGCATCGGCAATGGCATTGCGATCCCGCATGGCAAGCTGGAAGAAGATACGCTGCGTGCCGTGGGGGTGTTTGTGCAACTGGAAACGCCTATCGCTTTTGACGCCATCGATAACCAGCCTGTGGATCTGCTTTTCGCGCTTCTGGTTCCTGCCGATCAGACCAAAACCCACCTGCACACGCTGTCGCTGGTTGCCAAACGTCTGGCGGATAAAACCATTTGTCGTCGACTGCGCTCAGCCCAAAGTGATGAAGAGCTTTATCAAATTATCACTGAAGCAGAAGGCAATTAGGATGAGGCATAATCGGGAAAGGGCCTTCAGAACGGCTGCCCTGAGGAGAAACGGAACATGGTGCTGATGATCGTCAGCGGTCGTTCGGGGTCCGGGAAGTCCGTGGCCCTGCGCGCGCTGGAAGACATGGGATTTTACTGTGTAGATAACCTGCCGGTAGTGTTGTTACCCGATCTGGCGCGGACGCTGGCGGACAGGCAAATCTCTGCCGCCGTCAGTATTGACGTGCGTAACATGCCGGAATCGCCGGAAATCTTCGAGCAGGCAATGAACAGCCTGCCGGAATGCTTCTCGCCTCAGCTCTTGTTCCTGGACGCTGACCGCAACACGCTGATCCGTCGCTACAGCGATACACGTCGTTTGCATCCGCTCTCCAGTAAAAATCTTTCGCTGGAAAGCGCCATCGATAAAGAGAGCGATCTGCTTGAGCCACTGCGTTCCCGGGCCGACCTGATTGTCGACACTTCCGAAATGTCCGTCCACGAGCTGGCGGAAATGCTGCGTACGCGCTTACTCGGCAAGCGCGAGCGCGAACTGACGATGGTGTTTGAATCCTTCGGCTTTAAGCACGGCATACCTATCGATGCGGATTACGTTTTTGATGTGCGTTTCCTGCCGAACCCACACTGGGATCCGAAACTGCGTCCGATGACCGGTCTGGATAAGCCGGTGGCGGCGTTCCTCGACCGACACACAGAAGTACACAATTTTATCTACCAGACGCGAAGCTACCTTGAGCTATGGTTACCTATGCTGGAAACAAACAATCGCAGCTACCTGACGGTGGCGATTGGCTGTACCGGCGGTAAACATCGTTCGGTCTACATTGCCGAACAGCTGGCCGATTACTTCCGCTCACGCGGGAAGAACGTTCAGTCCCGTCATCGCACGCTGGAAAAACGTAAAACATGACCGTAAAACAAACCGTTGAGATCACCAACAAGCTGGGCATGCATGCACGCCCGGCAATGAAATTGTTTGAACTGATGCAAGGTTTTGATGCGGAGGTGCTGCTGCGCAACGACGAGGGAACCGAGGCAGAAGCCAACAGCGTGATTGCGCTACTGATGCTGGATTCTGCCAAAGGCCGTCAGATTGAAGTTGAAGCCACCGGCCCGCAGGAAGAAGAAGCGCTGGCGGCAGTGATTGCCCTGTTCAACGCCGGGTTTGACGAAGACTAACGTTCGCCATGTCGGCGGGTAGCGCTGCGCTTACCCGCCCTACCTAAGATTATTTCGCTCCATAAACCCTTCCCCACCCAGCTGACGCATCTGGCGCATAATCCACGCCTGGCGGCTTCGCACATAGCCTGACGGGGCGCTGGCCTTAAAACGCAGCGGGTTCGGCAGCACGGCGGCAAGCAGTGCCGCTTCGGACATAGTCAGCCTGCTGGCGGGCTTGCCAAAATAGCGCTGCGATGCCGCTTCGACACCAAATACGCCGTCACCAAATTCCGCGATATTCAGGTAGACGGTTAAAATGCGTTTTTTGCTCCACACCGTCTCGACGCCCAGCGTCAGCCCGGCCTCCAGCCCTTTTCTCACCCAGCTGCGACCGTCCCATAAGAACAGGTTTTTTACCGTCTGCTGAGAAAGCGTCGATGCGCCGCGGACGCGGTTTTCATGACGTTCATTATGATCCAGCGCCTTCTCGATAGCCGCCACGTCAAAACCCCAGTGCTCCGGGAATTTCTGATCTTCTGCCGCAATGACCGCCAGCCCCATCCACGGCGAGATTGCATCCATGCTGACCCAGTCAGAATGGGCAACATAGCCAAAATCACCTGAGAGCCAGGCGCTAATCTGCCGCTCTGCCATCACGGCCGAGAACGGGACGGGCAGGATGCTGAACAGCGCAATACCGCCGCCCCAGAACACGGCCAGGACCAGCACAATACGCAGCAGGATCCGTTTTAACCACCCGCCGGGGGAGAATTTACGACTCATTCGGTCAGGACCAGCACTCTGTCCACCAGCTTTTCAATGCCTGCGGCAGCCTCGGCGATGTTCTGCGCCAGCATATACGCTGGCGTGGTGATGATCTTGTTGTCCTCGTCCACCACAATGTCGTCTACCGGACATGGCACGTGTTCGCCGCCCATATCCTCGACAATCTCAGCGGTATCAATGTCGGTTCCGATCGTGAGCCGCAGCGGGAAATCAAAAATTTTCGGCAGCATGGCCGGCGCAATGCAGATAAAGCCCTGCGGCTTACCTGCCGCATGCATCGCCAGCGATAGCGCTTTCAAATCGGGATCGACATGACACGCCGTGCCTTCCGTTGCAAACGTGCTCAGGTTTTTCGCCGCGCCAAAACCGCCCGGCACGATGAGCGCATCAAGCTCAGCGGCATCGGCCTGTGCCAGCGGGTGAATATCGCCGCGCACAATACGCGCCGCTTCAATCAGCACGTTACGGCTTTCCGCCATTGGCTCGCCGGTGAGATGATTAATCACGTCTGCCTGGGTTTTATCCGGGGCGAAGCAGATAACGTCTGCCCCCTGGCGCGATAATGCCAGCAGCGTTAATACGGTTTCATGTATCTCTGAACCATCGTAAACACCACATCCGCTCAGCACGACACCAATCTTTTTCATTCTGACGATCCTTCTATGCAACTCGCTGAAGCACATTAAAAATTCTGATTAAAACGCTATGCTTCACACATTTCACTGATTCATGTAACAAACTGTTTAAGATTTGCTATCTTATCTGCGTGCGGCCTCAATTTTCAGGCGGCGTCCATGCGAAAACAACCCATAAAAATCAGGCGCAGCCACGATTTCCCTGGTGTTGGCGCAGTATTCGCGCACCCCGGTATAGCCGGGGTCATTTTTTTCTGGCATCCACCCAGGCTTTCAGCACTGCCACATCGTTTTGCCACTCTTGTTTCATCTCTTCGACCCAATCACCTACGTTATCTTCCCAGGCAGGTAAATCAGGAGACTGAATCTGTTGGCCCAGCTGCTGGAGATGGCGTAACCCGACAGATCCTGCCGCGCCTTTGATTTTATGTCCCTCTTCGACGATGCCCTTCTGGTCACGCGCCGTCAGGTTGGATTCGAGCACGTTCAGATAGCCCGGCATCATTTTTTCGAACACGGCGAGGCCATCGGTGATCAGTTTTGGTCCCACCAGATCGATATACTGCTCCAGCATGGCGGTATCCAGTATCGTTTGGGCTTTAGCGCTATCAACAGACGTCATGGTGCTCTCCTCTTCATCACAGGTATCCCAGAACTTCTTGATCATCGCCGTCAGGGCGGGTACCGCCAGCGGCTTGCTGAGCACATCGTCCATACCGGCCTCGAGATACTCTTTTTTATCTTTCAACACGTTTGCGGTCAACGCCACCAGCGGCGGCAGCTCGTCAGGAGCATATTTGCGCGTCAGCTCGCGGGAGATATCCAGCCCGGTCATGTCCGGTAGCTGAATATCGAGCAGCACCAGGTCATACTCGCCCGGCGTGAACATCTCCAGCGCGGCTTTGCCGGTCATCGCCACATCCACGCTGTTACCGAGTTTTTCCAGTACCGACCGGGCGACAATGACGTTCAGCTCAATATCTTCCACCAGCAGGACGTGCAGGGCTGGCAGCGGCATATCGTCGTTCTCAAACGTATCTTCCACCTCTTCCGCCACGGCAGGCGCGTGGACGGTAAGCGTAAAGGTGGAGCCTTTACCCGGCTGGCTGGCAACGGTGATATCCCCGCCCATACTTTTCGCCAGACGTTTCGACACCGCCAGTCCAATGCCCGTACCGGTCGCCGGTTTACCGCCGTGGCTGTCTTTAACCTGATAATACATGGCGAAGATCTTATCCTGCTCCTCCTGAGGAATGCCGATACCCGAGTCCTCAACTTCAAAGTGCAGCATGTCGCCTTCGTCATAGCGAATGCTCACCGCAACCTGCCCCTTCTGGGTAAACTTCACGGCGTTGCTGATGAGGTTCCACAGGATCTGCCGCAGACGTGTGCCGTCCGTCACCACTTTATGCGGCAACGGCAGCGTTGGCTCCATCACAAAGCTCAACCCTTTTTGCTGAGCCTGTAAACCTGACAGGTTTTCCAGGTCCGCGAGGAAGCCGGTAAAATCAACCGGCTGGTTGTCGAGCTGAACTTTACGGCGTTCCATCTTATCCATGTCGATAATATCATTGAAGATATTGCCCAGCGTGACCGCCGAGACGTGGATCGTTTTCAGGTATTTTTCCTGCTCGCTGGTCAGCTCGGTATCCAGCAGAATGCGGCTCAGCCCCACAATGCCATTCAGCGGGGTGCGCAGTTCATGGCTGATGGTGGAGATGAAGGTGGTTTTATCCCGGCTGGCGCGTTCCAGCGCATCCTGATAGCGCTTACGCTCGGTGATATCACGGCCAAAGCCCATCAGACCATGACGTTTCCCCACCCGGTCGTAATAAGGCACTTTGCGGATCTCAAAGCAGGCTTTGCGCCCATCAGGATAGTCCAGCCACTGCTCATAGGTCAGCGAAACGTTATGGCGGAAGACCTTTTCATCCGTCTCCATCACTTTTGCTGCCGCCTCTTCGGAATAGACATCCTGAGGTTTCAGGTGGATCAGCTGCTTTTCGCTTTTCCCGGTCAACAGTTCCATGGCCCGGTTACAGCCGGAGAACTCTTTATCTTCATTACGGTAGAACACCAGATCCGGCGACGCATCGAGGAACGAGCGCAGGAAAGAGGATTGCTGTTCAAGCTGGATCTGCGTCACTTCACGCTCTTTCATCTCAACTTTTAGCTGCTCAAGCGTGGTCTGACGCTCGGCTTCCGCCTTCTCACGGTCTGAAATTTCCTGATTCAGCTGGGCAATGTTGTCCTTGAGCTGGACGTTGAGTTTGAGATCGCGCTCGCGCATCTCTTCCAGCTTATCCACCAGTTTCGATAAACGCTGTCGGGACTCTTCCAGTTGCTCAACCACCACGGAGAGAAAATAGACCGCCCATGGGGTAATCAGCAGGCCAAAGAAAATAGAGCGGATCACGTCGATGCTCTCGACCTGACCATGCAGAACCATGGTCACGGCCATTTGCACGACGATGGCCAGAACGACCAGCGCCAGCGCCAGCAGCATGGAAAAACGCACCAGCCCGAGCTTCATCATCAGGTCGACGTAGTACTGGGCCAGCATTCGAATTTGCTTCATAGAGGATCCCTTCACGACTTTATCGCTCAATAATACTCAAATTCACGGCGAGGCGTTGAAGGTTGTGAGAAAAAGTGCGGGGTGAAACAGGAGATTAGCCTCGCCCCCGGGCAACCGGGAGCGAGGAAGAAGGTTTATCAGGAGCGTTTTAGCAGCATCCAGAGGCTGATCAGGAAGAAACTGGCGCTCGGCAACAGTGCGCCGATAATTGGCGGAATGCCATACACCAGCGTCAGCGGACCGAAAATCTGATCGAGGACGTAGAACACAAAACCAAAGCTGATACCGGTTACCACGCGAACCCCCATCGGCACGCTACGCAGCGGTCCAAAGATGAACGATAGCGCCATCAGCATCATCACGGCCACGGACAGCGGCTGGAAGATTTTGCTCCACATGTTGAGCTGGTAACGCCCCGCATCCTGTCCGCTCGATTTCAGATACTTCACGTAATTATGCAGACCGCTGATGGAGAGCGCATCGGGATCGAGCGCTACCACCCCAAGCTTGTCCGGCGTCAGGTTGGTTTTCCAGGTACCGCTAACGGTCTGCGAACCGGTGATCTGTTTCGGGTTCGTCAGGTCAGATTCATCAACCTGGGATAACCGCCACAGCTTGTTGTTCGCATCAAATTTAGCGGAGGCGGCATAACGCACCGACTGTAAACGACGATCGTTATTGAAGGCATAGATACTCACGCCGCCCAGTTCATCGTCCCCTTTCACGCGTTCGATATAGACAAAGTTCTGACCATCTTTCGCCCATAATCCCTGCTGCGTGGAGAGCAGTGAACCGCCGTACATAGCCTGAGCACGGTAGTTACGCGCCATCTGTTCGCCCTGCGGCGCGACCCATTCGCCAATCGCCATGGTCAACAGCACCAGCGGGATCGCGGTTTTCATCACCGACAGCGCAACCTGCATACGGGTAAAACCCGATGCCTGCATCACCACCAGCTCGCTACGCTGAGCCAGCATCCCCAGGCCCAGCAGCGCCCCCAACAGGGCCGCCATCGGGAAGAAGATCTGCACATCTTTTGGTACGCTGAGCAGGGTATACATCCCGGCGCCCAACGCGTCGTAACTCCCCTGTCCGGCTTTTTTCAGCTGGTCGACAAATTTGATAATGCCCGAGAGCGACACCAGCATGAACAGGGTCATCATGATGGTGGTGAAAATCGTTTTACCGATATAGCGGTCAAGTACGCCAAACGCCTGCATTAGATGGCTCCTTTACGCGTAAACCGGGCACGAAGACGACGCACAGGCACCGTGTCCCACAAGTTGAGTCCGACTGCCAGCAGCAGATACAAACCATTCACGACCCAGGTCCAGATCATCGGGTCAATTTTTCCTTTCCCGCCGTTAGACTTGATTGAGGTTTGCAGCAGGAAGAACACCAGATACAGCAGCATCGCTGGCAGCATCGACAGCACGCGGCCCTGGCGCGGGTTTACCACGCTCAGCGGAACCACCATCAGCGCCATCATAAATACGGTGAAGACCAGCGTGATACGCCAGTGCAGTTCAGCACGCGCACGATCGGTATCGGTATTCATTAAGGTGCGCATATCCATCTGCTCAGTATCCGTGGGATCGAGCGCGACGGCCTGATGGCCAATGATGGCCTGGTAGTTCTGAAAATCGGTAATACGGAAGTCGCGCAGCATAGCCGTGCCTTCGAAACGCGTTCCTTTGTTCAGCGTGACAACCTGAGAGCCGTCTTTACGCTGAGACAGCTGACCGGAGTCCGCCACCACCACAGAAGGCCGGGCGTTACCTTTCGGGCGCAGTTGAGCAAGAAACACGTCATTGAAGCGGTTGCCATCGACGCTTTCGATAAACAGCACGGAGTTACCGTCGGTCGCCTGCTGGAACTGCCCCTGCGCCAGCGCCGCCAGCCCCGGGTTAGCTTTTGCTTCCGCCAGCACCTCATCCTGATGACGAGAGGAGGTCGGCCCCGCCCACATGACGTTAACCGCGGCAACAATGCCCGTAAACAGCGCCAGCACCATGGCTGCTTTTACCAGTACGGCTTTACTGAGGCCGCAGGCATGCATCACGGTGATTTCACTTTCGGTATAGAGCTTACCCAGGGTCATCAGCAGACCAAGGAACAGGCTTAACGGCAGGATAAGCTGCGCCATTTCCGGCACGCCAAGCCCGAGCAGGGAAAGCACCAGATTCGTTGGGATTTCGCCATCAACCGCCGCGCCGAGGATCCTGACCAGCTTCTGACAGAAAAAGATCAGAAGGAGGATAAAGAGGATCGCCAGTTGGCTTTTCAGCGTCTCCCGAACCAGATATCTTATGATTATCACTTTAAATACGCCCGTTAAAACTCGTCTTATGCAGGAATTTAGCTTGTTTCATGGCTTAAACGTCATTTATTCTCTTGAGTCGTCGAAATCATCGCTAAGATTAAAAAACCCGGCGGATTCGCGCTTCATGACATTTATTGACGTGTCGAAACCGTAGTAACGTAAGATTAACACGAAGTCACCACAACGGCGGACATGAGTTACGAAAGGTTTCAATTCTATCCGTAGCCGCCGCCGTTGTCTTTAAGATTCAGGAGCGTAGTGCATGGAGTTCAGTGTAAAAAGCGGTAGCCCGGAGAAACAGCGGAGTGCCTGCATCGTTGTGGGCGTCTTTGAACCACGCCGACTCTCCCCGATCGCCGAGCAACTCGATAAAATCAGCGACGGTTATATCAGCGCCCTGCTGCGCCGTGGCGAACTGGAAGGCAAACCAGGGCAGACCTTGTTGCTGCACCATGTTCCGAACGTCCTGTCCGAGCGTATTCTGCTGATTGGCTGTGGTAAAGAACGTGAGCTTGATGAGCGCCAGTACAAGCAGGTTATTCAGAAAACCATTAATACACTGAATGATACTGGTTCGATGGAAGCCGTCTGCTTCCTGACGGAGCTGCACGTTAAGGGCCGCAACACGTACTGGAAAGTGCGCCAGGCCGTCGAAACCGCAAAAGAGAGCCTCTACAGCTTTGATCAGCTGAAAACCACCAAAAGCGAGCCGCGTCGCCCGCTGCGTA
Source organism: Enterobacter cloacae complex sp. SHL001 (assembly GCF_049236825.1). Classification (NCBI taxonomy): domain Bacteria; kingdom Pseudomonadati; phylum Pseudomonadota; class Gammaproteobacteria; order Enterobacterales; family Enterobacteriaceae; genus Enterobacter; species Enterobacter cloacae complex sp. SHL001. The sequence continues at coordinate 73,077 of NZ_JBMKIP010000008.1, read as the reverse complement.
AAATGGTCTTTAACGTGCCAACCCGTCGCGAGCTGACCAGCGGCGAGCGCGCCATTCAGCACGGTCTGGCCATTGCCGCCGGTATTAAAGCGGCAAAAGATCTTGGCAATATGCCGCCAAACATCTGTAACGCCGCGTACCTGGCATCTCAGGCGCGCCAGCTGGCTGACGCGTACAGCAAGAACGTCATCACCCGCGTTATCGGCGAACAGCAGATGAAAGAGCTGGGGATGCACTCTTATCTGGCGGTCGGTAACGGCTCCCAGAACGAATCCCTGATGTCGGTCATTGAGTACAAGGGCAATCCGTCAGAAGATGCGCGACCCATCGTGCTCGTCGGTAAAGGGCTGACCTTCGACTCCGGCGGTATCTCCATCAAGCCTTCAGAAGGCATGGATGAGATGAAGTACGACATGTGCGGCGCGGCGGCGGTTTACGGCGTCATGCGCATGGTCGCGGAACTTCAGTTGCCCATCAACGTGATCGGCGTGCTGGCGGGCTGCGAAAACATGCCTGGCGGCCGCGCTTATCGTCCGGGTGATGTGCTGACCACCATGTCCGGCCAGACCGTTGAGGTGCTGAACACCGACGCCGAAGGCCGTCTGGTGCTGTGTGACGTGCTGACCTACGTTGAGCGTTTCGAACCTGAAGCGGTTATCGACGTGGCTACCCTGACCGGCGCCTGCGTGATCGCGCTGGGCCATCACATCACCGGCCTGATGTCGAACCACAACCCGCTGGCGCATGAGCTGATCGGCGCGTCCGAGCAGGCCGGCGACCGCGCGTGGCGTCTGCCGCTGGGGGACGAGTTCCAGGAACAGCTGGAGTCTAACTTCGCAGACATGGCGAACATCGGCGGTCGTCCTGGCGGAGCTATTACCGCGGGCTGCTTCCTGGCGCGCTTTACCCGCAAGTACAACTGGGCGCACCTGGACATCGCGGGGACCGCATGGCGCTCCGGTAAAGCCAAAGGCGCGACCGGACGTCCGGTGGCGCTGCTGTCGCAGTTCCTGCTCAATCGTGCGGGTTTTAACGGCGACGAGTGATGAAAAACGCCGGGTGGCGGCTTCGCCTTACCCGGCCTACAGCATCACTCAACCGTAGGCCGGGTAAGCGAAGCGCCACCCGGCTTTGCATTTAAATCCACGACAAGAAGCCCCATATATGAAGAATGCAACGTTCTACCTTCTGGACAATGACACCCATCGGGATGGCCTCAGCGCCGTTGAACAGCTGGTGTGTGAAATTGCCGCAGAACGTTGGCGCGCAGGTAAACGCGTCCTGATTGCCTGTGAAGATGAGCAGCAGGCGATTCGCCTGGATGAAGCGCTATGGGCGCGCCCGCCGGAGAGTTTTGTTCCGCATAACCTGTCGGGCGAAGGTCCACGCGGCGGGGCACCGGTGGAGATTGCCTGGCCGCAAAAACGCAACAGCAGCGCGCGCGACATTCTCATTAGCCTGCGGACAGACTTTGCAGATTTTGCCACCGCTTTCACAGAAGTGGTAGACTTTGTCCCTTACGAAGAATCCTTGAAACAACTGGCGCGCGAACGCTACAAAGCGTACCGCCTGGCCGGTTTTAACCTGAATACGGCAACCTGGAAATAATGGAAAAGACATATAACCCACGCGATATCGAACAGCCGCTTTACGAGCACTGGGAACAGCAGGGCTATTTCAAGCCTAACGGCGACGAAAGCAAAGAGTCCTTCTGCATCATGATCCCACCGCCGAACGTCACCGGCAGTTTGCATATGGGGCATGCTTTCCAGCAGACCATCATGGATACCATGATCCGCTACCAGCGCATGCAGGGCAAAAATACCCTGTGGCAGGCGGGGACTGACCACGCGGGTATCGCGACCCAGATGGTGGTTGAGCGTAAAATTGCCGCTGAAGAGGGTAAAACCCGCCACGACTACGGTCGCGACGCGTTCATCGACAAAATCTGGCAGTGGAAGGCAGAATCCGGCGGCACCATTACCCGTCAGATGCGCCGTCTCGGCAACTCCGTAGACTGGGAGCGCGAGCGCTTCACCATGGACGAAGGCCTGTCCAACGCCGTGAAAGAAGTCTTTGTGCGCCTGTACAAAGAAGACCTGATTTATCGTGGCAAGCGCCTGGTCAACTGGGACCCGAAACTGCGCACCGCCATCTCTGACCTGGAAGTGGAAAACCGCGAGTCTAAAGGCTCCATGTGGCACATCCGCTATCCGCTGGCCGACGGCGCAAAAACCGCCGACGGTAAAGATTACCTGGTGGTGGCGACCACCCGTCCGGAAACCCTGCTGGGCGATACCGGCGTGGCCGTTAACCCGGAAGATCCGCGTTATAAAGATCTGATCGGCAAATTCGTGGTGCTGCCGCTGGTGAACCGCCGTATTCCGATTGTGGGCGACGAACACGCCGACATGGAAAAAGGCACCGGCTGCGTGAAAATCACCCCGGCGCATGACTTCAACGACTATGAAGTCGGTCGTCGTCATCAACTTCCGATGATCAACATTCTGACCTTCGACGGCGATATCCGCGAAAGCGCAGAAGTGTATGACACTAAAGGCAACGAATCCGACGTTTATTCCAGCGACATCCCGGCTGAGTTCCAGAAGCTGGAGCGCTTTGCCGCGCGTAAAGCCATCGTAGCCGCCGTTGACGCACTCGGCCTGCTGGAAGAGATTAAACCTCACGATCTGACCGTGCCGTACGGCGACCGTGGCGGCGTGGTTATCGAGCCAATGCTGACCGACCAGTGGTACGTGCGTGCCGACGTGCTGGCGAAACCGGCTGTGGAAGCGGTTGAGAACGGCAGCATTCAGTTCGTGCCGAAGCAGTACGAAAACATGTACTTCTCCTGGATGCGCGATATTCAGGACTGGTGTATTTCCCGTCAGCTGTGGTGGGGTCACCGTATCCCGGCGTGGTACGACAACGAAGGCAATGTCTACGTTGGCCGCACCGAAGAGGAAGTGCGTCAGGAAAACAACCTGGGCGCTGACGTTGCCCTGCGCCAGGACGAAGACGTGCTGGATACCTGGTTCTCCTCCGCACTGTGGACCTTCTCTACCCTCGGCTGGCCGGAAAACACCGACGCGCTGCGTCAGTTCCATCCAACCAGCGTGATGGTATCCGGCTTCGACATCATCTTCTTCTGGATCGCCCGCATGATCATGATGACCATGCACTTCATCAAAGACGAAGACGGCAAGCCGCAGGTTCCGTTCCATACCGTCTACATGACCGGCCTGATCCGCGACGACGAAGGCCAGAAGATGTCCAAATCCAAGGGTAACGTTATCGACCCGCTGGATATGGTGGACGGTATCTCTCTGGAAGAGCTGCTGGAAAAACGTACCGGCAACATGATGCAGCCGCAGCTGGCGGAGAAAATCCGCAAGCGTACCGAGAAGCAGTTCCCGAACGGGATCGAATCTCACGGTACCGACGCCCTGCGCTTCACCCTGGCGGCGCTGGCCTCCACCGGTCGTGACATCAACTGGGATATGAAGCGTCTGGAAGGTTACCGTAACTTCTGTAACAAGCTGTGGAACGCCAGCCGCTTCGTGCTGATGAACACCGAAGATCAGGATTGCGGCTTTAACGGCGGCGAAATGACCCTGTCTCTGGCAGACCGCTGGATCCTGGCGGAATTTAACCAGACGGTGAAAGCATTCCGCGACGCGCTGGACAGCTACCGCTTCGACATCGCGGCAGGCATCCTGTACGAATTCACCTGGAACCAGTTCTGCGACTGGTACCTGGAGCTGGCGAAGCCGGTCATGAACGGCCGTTCTGAAGCGGAACTGCGCGGCACGCGTAATACGCTGATTACCGTTCTGGAAGGTCTGCTGCGCCTTGCGCACCCGATCATTCCATTCATCACCGAAACCATCTGGCAGCGCGTGAAGGTGATTGCCGGTATTAATGCCGATACCATCATGCTCCAGCCGTTCCCGGCATTCGACGCCGCGAAAGTGGATGAAGCCGCATCTGCGGATACCGAGTGGCTGAAGCAGGCGATCGTTGCGGTACGTAACATCCGCGCGGAAATGAACATCGCTCCGGGTAAACCACTGGAGCTGCTGCTGCGCGGTTGCAGCGAAGCTGCCGTTCGTCGCGTCACCGAGAACAACACCTTCCTGAAAACCATGGCGCGTCTGGAAAGCATCACCGTGCTGCCTGCCGATGACAAAGGTCCGGTTTCCGTGACCAAAATCATCGACGGCGCGGAGCTGCTGATCCCGATGGCGGGCCTGATCGACAAAGATGCGGAGCTGGCGCGTCTGGCGAAAGAAGTGGCGAAAGTCGACGTGGAAATTGGCAAAATCGAAAGCAAACTGGCGAACGAGGGCTTTGTGGCCCGCGCGCCGGAAGCGGTCATCGCCAAAGAGCGTGAGCGTCTGGTTGCCTTCGCCGATGCGAAGACCAAACTGATCGAGCAGCAGGCGGTTATCGCGGCGCTGTAATGCTTTTACCCCTTACGCTTCAGGGCGTAAGGGGTATCCTTCCTGAAAACTCCTCGCTTGCACTCCCCTTTCTGCGGTGCTATTAACAGCAGTTGTGTGTCAATTTTTGTCATGAGTAATGCTATGAGCGTGATTACCCCCGTCGCGACGACAATGCGTCGGATCACTGAGCAGGACAACCCGGCTATCGCCGCCGTTATCCGCACGGTTTCTGCCGAACATGGCCTGACCGCCGACAAAGGCTACACCGTGGCCGACCCAAATCTGGACGAACTTTTTCAGCTGTACAGCCAGCCGGGCCATGCCTACTGGGTCATCGAGCAGGACGGCCAGGTCGTGGGCGGCGGCGGCATTGCCCCACTGCTTTGCAGCGAGCCGGATATCTGTGAACTCCAGAAAATGTATTTCCTGCCAACGATACGCGGACAAGGCCTGGCGAAAAAGCTGGCGCTGGTCGCCCTGGAACATGCACGCTCACAGGGCTTTAAACGTTGCTACCTTGAAACCACCGCTTTCCTTAAAGAGGCCATTGGCCTGTATGAACATCTCGGCTTTGAGCATATTGATGCGCCACTGGGCTGCACGGGCCACGTGGACTGCGAAGTCAGGATGCTGAAAAATCTGTAAGTTTTGTTCCTGCCGTCTTCTGTTAAGCGTCTGTAAACTGAATGCTCTACACTCACAGTTCACACCAAAACAGGGGAAATGCGATGTCGAAGATAAAAAGCTACGCCGCACCGCAGGCGGGTGCAGAACTTGAGCTGTACGAGTACGATGCGGGCGAACTAAAAGCGGAAGACGTCGAAGTACAGGTTGATTACTGCGGGATCTGCCACTCAGATCTCTCGATGATCGACAATGAATGGGGCTTCTCCAGCTATCCGCTGGTGGCCGGGCACGAAGTCATTGGCCGCGTCGTGGCGCTCGGCAGCGCCGCGCAGGACAAAGGGCTGAAAGTGGGCCAGCGCGTGGGTATCGGCTGGACGGCACGCAGCTGCGGCCACTGCGACGCCTGTATCAGCGGCAATCAGATCAACTGCCTTGAGGGCGCAACGCCGACCATCCTGAACAAGGGCGGTTTCGCCGATAAGCTGCGCGCCGACTGGCAATGGGTTATCCCGCTGCCGGACAGCATTGATATCGAATCCGCAGGTCCGCTGCTGTGTGGCGGTATCACCGTCTTTAAACCGCTGCTGATGCATCACGTCACCGCCACCAGCCGCGTGGGCGTGATCGGGATTGGCGGTCTGGGCCATATCGCCATCAAGCTGCTGCACGCGATGGGCTGTGAAGTGACGGCGTTCAGCTCTAACCCGGCGAAAGAGCAGGAAGTGCTGGCGATGGGTGCGGATAAAGTGGTGAACAGTCGCGATCCCCAGGCGCTCACCGCTCTGGCAGGCCAGTTTGACCTGATCATTAACACCGTGAACGTCGATCTCGACTGGCAGCCGTACTTTGAAGCCCTGGCCTACGGCGGTAACTTCCACACCGTGGGTGCGGTGATGAAGCCGCTGCCGGTTCCGGCGTTTACCCTGATCGGCGGGGATCGCAGCGTGTCAGGCTCCGCGACCGGTACACCGTACGAGCTGCGCAAGCTGATGAAGTTTGCCGGACGCACAAAAGTGGCACCGACCACCGAACTGTATCCGATGTCAAAAATCAACGAAGCGATCCAGCACGTGCGCGACGGCAAAGCCCGCTACCGCGTGGTGTTGAAAGCGGATTTCTGATGTGAGATTGCCGGGGAATGTGCGGCCTGATGCCCTCACCCCAACCCTCTCCCACAGGGAGAGGGCGCAAACACTAAAAACGGTAACGGTTGTTACCGTTTTGCATCTACCATAGTCTTAAACACTTCCGCCACCGCGACCGCTCCCGGATCCATCACCCCGTCCAGATTCTCTTTATTCACGTACGACGAGCGTCCCGCGCCGGCTTTCGCCATTTTCGCCGTTGCTTCAGCCCCTTGCTGCGCGGCCTGCGCTGCCGCCTGAATATTGCCTTTCTGTAACGCCTCCAGCGCCGGTTGCAGGGCATCGATCAGCGTACGATCGCCGAGATCTGCACCGCCATACTGCTTCATCTGCGCCAGTCCGCTCAGCAATGCTTCAGGTAGCGGCTGTCCATCGTGAAGCTTTTGTCCTGCCGCAGTGAAGAAGATCGACATCAACACCCCACTCGATCCGCCCATCACCGTTGCCAGCCGCTCGCCAACCAGCAGGAGGAATGTCGGCACGTCGTTAAGGGGCAGGTTGTTCTCCTCAAGTCGCTGCGCAATATCCCGCGCCCCTTGCGCAAAGGTGGAGCCCGTATCGCCATCGCCTACTTTGGCATCCAGCGCGTTAAGGCGATTTTCCAGCTGGATCAATGTTTTCGTTACCGAGGCGACGGCCTCGCTCACCTGCGGATTGTCCGACGGGGTATATTCCACGCGATCATGAAGGGCGCTATGGGGGACGGTACGCAGGGGCGCGAACGCGACGGGCTTCTGCCAGCCCAGCGTCTCGACCTCGGCGTGAATCGCCTTCTCGAAGAAATCGTTGAGCTTTAACAGCGTTAGCGAAAAGCCTTTCATATCCAGCGCACTCACCAGCGGCGCCGGGCCAATCAGATACGCAATGTTCTCTTTCAACGCCGAATGCGCCAGCTCTTTGGTGAGCAGAGCCATCTCCAGCGCTGACACGCCGCCGAGGTTGTTGATCAGCACCGCAAAGCGCCCGTCACCCGCCTGGGCTTTTAGCGGCGTCACCAGCGTATCGATAATCGCTCTGCTGTTTTGCGTATCCACCACCGATGCCCCCGGCTCGCCGTGAATCCCCAGCCCCAGCTCCACGTGGCCTTGCCTGATGCGCCCTTCTTCATCATCGCTACCCGGCAGGTTACAGGTTTGCATCGCAACCCCCAGGCTCCAGAGGTTATCGCAGGCCTGTTGTGCAATATCCCGCACGTCGTTTAGCGATTTCCCCTGTTCTGCCGCATATCCCGCAATCTTATGCACCAGCGCCGTTCCCGCGATACCACGCGGCTGCTTGTTATCCGGTAGGGCGATATCATCCGCCACGATAACCATCTCGACCTTCAGGCCGTAGCGTTTGGCTTTTTCCGCCGCCAGGCCAAAGTTAAGCCGGTCACCGGTGTAGTTTTTCACAATCAGCAGGCAGCCACGATCGCCCGTCACCGCCACAATGGCATTGAGGACCGCATCCACGCTTGGGGAAGCGAACAGATCGCCACATACCGCTGCGGTAAGCATGCCTTTACCGACGAACCCGGCATGTGCCGGTTCATGGCCGGAGCCGCCACCGGAGATCACCGCCACGCGGCTTTTATCCCAGTCGCCGCGAGCCACCACGCGGATGGCCGGATCGATATCAAGTTTGACGAGATTACCGTGCGGCGCAGAAAGCAGTATGCCTTCAATGGCGTCGTTGACCAGCTGTTTACGATCGTTAAAGAAGAATCTGGACATTGTTTCCCACTATTTTATGAACCGTATGCAAAAGCATAGTCCGCACTGGATAATGCGCCGCAAAGTGAGGAATTTACGCAGACATTTTGCCGTCAGGTTGCCTATACTCCACCCAGGACTACGAGAGGACGTGCATCATGAGTACACCATTGTTAATCGCCAGGACGCTGGAAAAAGAGCTGTTTTTACTGCCCGCGATGGCGAACCGTCATGGCCTGATCACCGGCGCGACCGGGACGGGAAAAACCGTTACCCTGCAAAAGCTGGCTGAGTCGTTGTCAGAGACTGGCGTGCCGGTTTTTATGGCTGACGTGAAGGGCGATTTAACCGGGGTGGCTCAGGAAGGTGCAGCGTCAGAAAAACTGCTTGAGCGCCTGAAAAGTATCGGCATCACGGACTGGACGCCGCACGGTAATCCGGTGGTGGCCTGGGATATCTTCGGCGAAAAAGGCCATCCGGTGCGCGCCACCGTCTCCGACCTCGGCCCGCTGCTGCTGGCCCGTCTGCTTAACCTCAACGACGTGCAGTCCGGGGTACTGAACATTATCTTCCGTATCGCCGACGATCAGGGGCTACTGCTGCTCGACTTCAAAGATCTGCGCGCCATCACCCAGTACATTGGCGATAACGCCAAATCCTTCCAGAACCAGTACGGCAATATCAGCAGCGCCTCGGTGGGCGCCATTCAGCGCGGGCTCCTGACGCTGGAGCAACAGGGGGCCGAACACTTCTTCGGCGAGCCAATGCTGGATATCAAAGACTGGATGCGTACCGACAGCAGCGGCAAAGGCATCATCAACATTTTGAGCGCAGAGAAGCTCTACCAGATGCCGAAGCTTTACGCCGCCAGCCTGCTGTGGATGCTCTCTGAACTGTACGAACAACTGCCGGAAGCAGGCGATCTGGAAAAACCCAAACTGGTGTTCTTCTTTGACGAAGCGCACCTGTTGTTTAACGACGCGCCGCAGGTGCTGCTGGATAAAATTGAACAGGTTATCCGCCTGATCCGCTCCAAAGGCGTCGGGGTCTGGTTTGTGTCGCAAAACCCGTCGGATATTCCGGACAACGTACTGGGGCAGTTGGGTAACCGCGTGCAGCACGCCCTGCGCGCCTTTACGCCGAAAGATCAGAAAGCGGTGAAAGCCGCGGCGCAAACCATGCGCGCCAATCCGGCCTTTGATACCGAAACCGCCATTCAGGCGCTGGGTACCGGTGAAGCGCTGATTTCGTTCCTCGATGCAAAAGGCAGCCCGACAGTTGTCGAGCGTGCGATGGTGATTGCGCCCTGCTCGCGCATGGGGCCGGTAACGGACGATGAACGCAACGGCCTGATTAATCACTCCCCGGTGTACGGAAAGTACGAAGACGAAGTAGATCGCGAATCTGCATTCGAAATGCTGCAAAAAGGGGTGCAGGCGACTGCCGAATCGCAGGATGCCCCTGCCGCAAAAGGGCAATCTGTTGCCGTGGACGACGGCATTCTCGGCGGGCTAAAAGATATTCTGTTCGGCAGCACCGGGCCACGCGGCGGCAAACGCGATGGCGTGGTTCAGACCATGGCAAAAAGCGCGACGCGTCAGATTACCAACCAGATAGTACGCGGCATGCTGGGAAGTCTGCTAGGCGGCCGTCGCCGGTAGCGGGGGAACCCACGGGCAGCCAAGCGCCGACCCCTGTACGCCGTTCTCCTGTAGATAGCGGTCGATTTCCAGCATCCCCGTCCAGCGGTTCTCACACCAGAGCGGTGCCAGAAGCGTTGGGCGGCGGGCACTGGCCGAGATGCGGTGGTAAACAATCTCCGGAGGCGTGTGGCGAATCATCTCCCCCGCCGTCACCGTATAGTCGTCGAGTTCGATACCACTTAACCGCCCCGCTTCCCAGGCTTTCGCCATTATGCTGCCCTTCACGATATGCAGCGGATGCAGCTTAATGCCATCCACGCCGGTCTCGACGACTTTTTCCAGCGTTTCCAGCCCGTGCTGCTGCCCTTCTCCTGGCAAGCCGACAATCAGATGCGAGCAGACTTTTAATCCACGCTCACGGGCGAGACGCGTGGTGCGCTGGTAGCAGGCGAAATCATGCCCGCGATTGATACGGTGCAGGGTTTTGTCATGCGCGGTCTGCAAGCCCAGCTCCAGCCAGATCTCGTAGCCCTTCTCTTTGTACTCACTAAGTAAATCCAGCACGGCCTCCGGCACGCAGTCCGGACGCGTCCCCACGCACAGCCCGACAATGTTCGCTTGAGCAACCGCCTGCTGATACATCGAGCGCAGCACCTGCACCTCAGCCCACGTGCTGGTGTAGGCCTGGAAATAGGCCAGATACTGCTTCGCGCGATTCACCAGACTCGCCTGATGGGCGAGCTGTTCAGCGATAGATTTATGCTGCTGGGCCTCGTCAGCAAACGAGGCCACGTTACAGAAAGTGCAGCCACCACGCCCGATGGTGCCATCGCGATTCGGGCAGCTAAAGCCGCCGTGCAGCGTCAGTTTGTGAACCTTTTGCCCATAGCGCTGCAAAAGATCCCCACCAAACATATTGACTAATTTTTGTAACTGCATAATCTGATAGACCGTCCCGAAGAAAGGGGACAAGCCTGCCATTTTTAGCCTCTGTCGGCGATGACCTGGATCAATCGCCCTGGACGGCCTTTATCTGTTTGAATAAATAATCACGATTACCGAGATTTCATTCACCCTGTACGTAATTACTTTTCCTTATGTTCTGATGGTTTTTTTCATTTATAGCGCCAGGACTGAAAAACAGTGATTTTATGCGGGTTTGAATGCAACACCAGATTAATATTCTGCTATAAATCTGCATTTCAGCACGCTGCATCGATAATACCGCTTTCATATAGTGAGTCAGATCACACTCCCCTGCACCTCCCCGGTGCTTTAAGTGGTTGTGAAAATAGTTAAATACATATTAAAAACAAAAAGATAACTACGCTTTAGCACATTTTTGTATAAATAAGATTGCCATTTGACCTGTGTACCAATTCCCGATAAGTTGGAAATCCGCTGGAAGCTTTCTGGATGAGCGGCCTGCTCATCATATTTATGCAGTAATTGAGATTCCCTCTGAAGCAAGTCCTCAAACTTGTTTACCTGCGCGAAAGGATGAAAAAGAGGGCGAATGCGAGGTCCGCGTATGAAACGCTAACCCCGTCGCCATGCTCTTTCTGCGCCTGTGCGCCACGGTAAAGTTCAGTGGGAAGCCCGACGAGCCTGGGGAGGTTCACTGATATGTTGTACGATAAATCCCTTGAGAAGGATAACTGTGGTTTCGGCCTGATCGCCCACATAGAAGGCGAACCTAGCCACAAGGTAGTGCGTACTGCTATTCACGCACTGGCCCGTATGCAGCACCGTGGCGCCATCCTTGCCGATGGTAAAACCGGCGACGGTTGCGGCCTGCTGCTGCAAAAACCGGATCGTTTCTTCCGTATCGTAGCGGAAGAGCGCGGCTGGCGTTTAGCCAAAAACTACGCTGTCGGTATGCTGTTCCTGAATCAGGATCCTGAAAAAGCTGCCGCCTCACGCCGCATCGTTGAAGAAGAACTTCAGCGTGAAACCCTGTCGATCGTCGGCTGGCGCGATGTGCCAACCAACGAAGGGGTGCTCGGTGAAATCGCCCTCTCCTCGCTGCCTCGTATTGAACAGATTTTTGTCAACGCGCCTGCGGGCTGGCGTCCGCGTGATATGGAACGCCGTCTGTTTATCGCCCGCCGCCGCATTGAAAAACGTCTTCAGGATGATAAAGAGTTCTACGTCTGTAGCCTCTCTAACCTTGTGAACATCTATAAAGGTCTGTGTATGCCGGCTGACCTGCCGCGCTTCTACCTGGACCTGGCGGACCTGCGTCTGGAATCGGCCATTTGCCTGTTCCACCAGCGCTTCTCCACCAACACCGTTCCACGCTGGCCGCTGGCGCAGCCGTTCCGCTACCTGGCGCATAACGGCGAGATCAACACCATCACCGGCAACCGCCAGTGGGCCCGCGCCCGTACCTATAAATTCCAGACGCCGCTGATCCCGGACCTGCACGATGCCGCGCCGTTCGTGAACGAAACCGGCTCGGACTCCAGCTCCATGGATAACATGCTGGAACTGCTGCTGGCGGGCGGGATGGACATCGTGCGCGCCATGCGTCTGCTCGTGCCACCGGCCTGGCAGAACAACCCGGATATGGACCCTGAGCTGCGCGCGTTCTTCGACTTTAACTCCATGCACATGGAGCCGTGGGACGGCCCGGCGGGCATCGTTATGTCCGACGGTCGTTTTGCCGCCTGTAACCTGGACCGTAATGGTCTGCGTCCGGCGCGCTACGTTATTACCAAAGACAAGCTCATCACCTGTGCCTCTGAAGTCGGGATCTGGGATTACCAGCCAGACGAAGTGGTCGAGAAAGGCCGCGTCGGACCGGGCGAGCTGATGGTGATCGACACCCGCGGTGGGCGTATTCTGCATTCCGCCGAAACAGACAACGATCTGAAGAGCCGCCATCCGTACAAAGAGTGGATGGAGAAAAACGTGCGTCGTCTGGTGCCGTTTGAAGATCTGTCGGACGAAGAAGTGGGCAGCCGCGAGCTGGACGATGACACCCTCGCGAGCTTCCAGAAGCAGTTTAACTACAGCGCGGAAGAGCTGGACTCGGTTATCCGCGTGCTCGGTGAAAACGGCCAGGAAGCGGTCGGCTCAATGGGTGACGATACCCCGTTTGCCGTGCTCTCCAGCCAGCCACGCATTATTTATGACTACTTCCGTCAGCAGTTTGCGCAGGTCACTAACCCGCCAATCGATCCGCTGCGCGAAGCCCACGTCATGTCGCTGGCCACCAGCATCGGCCGTGAGATGAACGTCTTCTGTGAAGCTGAAGGCCAGGCGCACCGTCTGACCTTTAAATCACCGATCCTGCTGTACTCCGATTTCAAACAGCTCACCACCATGACCGAGGAGCACTATCGCGCCGACACGCTCGATATCACCTTCGACGTGACCGAAACGAGCCTCGAAGAGACGGTGAACGCGCTGTGCGATAAAGCCGAGCAGATGGTACGTAACGGCACCGTTCTGCTGGTGCTGTCTGACCGCAACATCGCGAAAAACCGTCTGCCGGTGCCTGCACCCATGGCGGTGGGGGCTATCCAGACGCGTCTGGTGGACAAGAGCCTGCGCTGCGATGCCAACATCATCGTTGAAACCGCGAGCGCGCGCGACCCGCACCACTTTGCGGTGCTGTTAGGCTTTGGCGCCACGGCAATCTACCCGTATCTGGCCTACGAAACGCTGGCCCGCCTGGTAGATACCCGCGCGATCGACAAAGACTATCGCGCCGTGATGCTGAACTACCGTAACGGCATCAACAAAGGTCTGTACAAAATCATGTCCAAAATGGGCATTTCGACCATCGCCTCTTACCGCTGCTCGAAGCTGTTTGAAGCGGTCGGCCTGCATGACGACGTCGCCAACCTCTGCTTCCAGGGCGTGATCAGCCGTATCGGCGGCGCCGGTTTTGCTGACTTCCAGCAGGATCTGGTGAACCTGTCGAAACGCGCCTGGCTGGCACGTAAGCCTCTGGAACAGGGCGGCCTGCTGAAATATGTCCACGGGGGTGAGTATCACGCTTATAACCCGGACGTGGTGCGCACGCTGCAACAGGCGGTGCAGAGCGGCGAGTACAGCGATTATCAGCAGTATGCAGAGCTGGTGAATAACCGTCCGGCAGCGACGCTGCGCGATCTCATTGCCCTCAATCCGGGTGATGAAGCGGTCAGCATTGACGAGGTTGAACCCGCGTCTGAGCTGTTCAAACGTTTCGACACCGCGGCGATGTCTATCGGCGCGCTGAGCCCGGAAGCGCACGAAGCGCTGGCGGAAGCCATGAACAGCATCGGCGGCAACTCCAACTCCGGGGAAGGCGGTGAAGATCCGGCCCGCTACGGCACCAATAAAGTGTCCCGTATTAAGCAGGTGGCGTCTGGTCGCTTTGGCGTAACGCCTGCGTACCTGGTTAACGCCGACGTGATTCAGATTAAAGTCGCGCAGGGTGCGAAACCGGGTGAAGGCGGTCAGCTGCCGGGTGATAAAGTCACCCCATACATCGCTAAGCTTCGCTATTCAGTGCCGGGCGTGACGCTGATCTCCCCGCCGCCGCACCACGATATCTACTCTATCGAGGATCTGGCGCAGCTGATTTTCGACCTGAAACAGGTCAACCCGAAAGCGATGATCTCCGTGAAGCTGGTTTCCGAACCGGGCGTTGGCACCATTGCCACCGGTGTGGCGAAAGCTTATGCGGATCTGATCACCATCGCCGGTTACGACGGCGGCACCGGCGCAAGCCCGCTCTCCTCCGTGAAATACGCGGGTTGTCCGTGGGAGCTCGGCCTGGTGGAAACCCAGCAGGCGCTGGTCGCTAACGGCCTGCGTCACAAGATCCGTTTGCAGGTGGACGGCGGACTGAAAACCGGCCTCGACATCATCAAAGCGGCGATTCTGGGAGCGGAAAGCTTCGGCTTTGGTACCGGCCCAATGGTTGCGCTCGGCTGTAAATACCTGCGTATTTGCCACCTGAACAACTGTGCAACGGGCGTTGCTACCCAGGACGAAAAGCTGCGTAAAAATCACTACCACGGCCTGCCGTTCAAAGTGACCAACTACTTTGACTTCATCGCCCGTGAAACCCGCGAGCTGATGGCGCAGCTGGGCGTGAAGCGTCTGGTAGACCTGATTGGCCGTACCGACCTGCTGAAAGAGCTTGAGGGCTTCACGGCCAAGCAGCAGAAGCTGGAGCTGTCTAAGCTGCTGGAAACCGCTCAGCCGCATCCTGGCAAAGCGGTTTACTGTACCGAGAACAACCCGCCGTTCGACAACGGCGTGCTGAACGCACAGCTGCTGCAACAGGCGAAGCCGTATGTGGATGAGAAGCAGAGCAAAACGTTCTGGTTTGATATCCGCAACACCGACCGTTCCGTGGGTGCGTCCCTCTCCGGTTACATCGCGCAAACGCACGGTGACCAGGGTCTGGCGTCGGATCCGATTACCGCGCACTTCAGCGGTACCGCGGGTCAGAGCTTCGGCGTGTGGAACGCAGGCGGGGTTGAGTTATACCTGACCGGCGATGCCAACGACTACGTCGGAAAAGGTATGGCGGGCGGTCTGCTGGCGGTGCGCCCTCCGGTTGGTTCAGCCTTCCGCAGCCATGAAGCGAGCATCATCGGCAATACCTGTCTGTACGGCGCAACTGGCGGTCGTCTGTTTGCCGCGGGCCGTGCGGGCGAACGTTTTGCGGTGCGTAACTCCGGCGCCATCACCGTGGTGGAAGGCATCGGCGATAACGGCTGTGAATACATGACGGGCGGAATTGTGTGCGTCCTGGGTAAAACCGGCGTGAACTTTGGCGCGGGCATGACGGGCGGTTTTGCCTACGTCCTGGATGAAGACGGTGAGTTCCGCAAACGTGTGAACCCGGAGCTGGTGGAAGTGCTGGACGTTGATACGCTGGCCATCCACGAAGAACACCTGCGCGGTTTAATTACCGAACACGTGCAGCATACCGGTTCTTCGCGCGGCGAAGAGATCCTGGCCAACTGGCCGGCGTTCTCTGCGAAATTCGCGCTGGTGAAGCCGAAGTCCAGCGATGTTAAAGCCCTGTTGGGTCACCGTAGTCGTAGCGCAGCAGAGCTGCGCGTGCAGGCGCAGTAAGGAATTCAGATGAGCCAGAACGTTTACCAGTTTATCGACCTTCAGCGTGTTGATCCGCCAAAGAAACCGCTGAAGATCCGTAAAATTGAATTTGTTGAAATCTATGAGCCGTTTTCAGAAGGCCAGGCCAAAGCACAGGCAGACCGCTGCCTGTCCTGCGGTAACCCTTACTGCGAATGGAAGTGTCCGGTCCATAACTACATCCCGAACTGGCTGAAGCTGGCCAACGAAGGGCGTATTTTTGAAGCCGCCGAGCTGTCTCATCAGACCAACACCCTGCCGGAAGTGTGCGGCCGCGTGTGCCCTCAGGATCGTCTGTGTGAAGGCTCCTGTACGCTGAACGACGAGTTTGGCGCGGTAACCATCGGCAACATCGAACGCTATATCAACGATAAAGCGTTCGAGATGGGCTGGCGCCCGGATATGACCGGTGTGCGTCAAACCGACAAGCGCGTAGCGATTATCGGCGCGGGCCCGGCAGGCCTGGCCTGTGCGGACGTGCTGACCCGTAACGGCGTGAAGGCGGTGGTCTTTGATCGCCACCCGGAGATTGGCGGCCTGCTGACCTTCGGTATCCCGGCCTTCAAGCTGGAGAAAGAGGTGATGACCCGCCGCCGCGAAATCTTCACCGGCATGGGCATTGAGTTCAAACTCAACACCGAAGTGGGCCGCGACGTGCAGCTCGACGACCTGCTGAAAGATTACGACGCCGTGTTCCTGGGCGTAGGCACTTATCAGTCCATGCGCGGTGGTCTGGAGAACGAAGATGCGCCAGGCGTGTACGACGCGCTGCCGTTCCTGATTGCGAATACCAAACAGCTAATGGGCTACGGCGAGACCGCCGATGAGCCGTTCGTCAGCATGGAAGGCAAACGCGTGGTGGTGCTGGGCGGCGGTGATACCGCGATGGACTGCGTGCGTACCTCCATTCGCCAGAATGCGGCGCATGTCATCTGTGCCTACCGTCGTGACGAAGAGAACATGCCGGGCTCTAAGCGCGAAGTGAAAAACGCACGTGAAGAGGGCGTCGAGTTCCAGTTCAACATCCAGCCTCTGGGTATTGAAGTGAATGCCAACGGTAAAGTGAGCGGCGTGAAGATGGCGCGCACGGAGATGGGTGCGCCAGATGCGAAAGGCCGTCGTCGCGCGGAGATCGTGGCCGGTTCTGAACACGTGATCCCGGCTGACGCCGTGGTGATGGCGTTTGGTTTTCGTCCTCACAGCATGGAGTGGCTGGCGAAGCACAGCGTAGAGCTGGACTCTCAAGGCCGCATCATTGCGCCAGAAGGCAGCGATAACGCGTTCCAGACCAGCAACCCGAAAATCTTCGCCGGTGGCGACATCGTTCGCGGCTCTGACCTGGTGGTCACGGCGATTGCTGAAGGCCGTAAAGCGGCTGACGGGATCATGAACTTCCTGGAAGTGTAAGCCCCTCTGACTCCCCGGCAGAAGCATAAAGCGGAACGCTGGGGAGCCTGTTTTCAGTAGCCTACCCTTAAGTTAATGGTGCCTTTTTAAGCAAAAAAGCAGCGTAAATCCCGACGTAAACGTTTGCTTTCATGAAAAAAATGTATATTATGCGGCGGATTTTTTGGCCAAAATTCAAGGAGGCGTTGTGTCGCAAGATAACAATTATAGCCAGGGCCCCGTCCCTCTGGCGGCGCGGAAAGGCGTGGTTCCACTCACTTTTGTGATGTTAGGGCTAACGTTTTTTTCCGCCAGCATGTGGACCGGAGGCACGCTCGGTACCGGTCTTTCCTATAATGATTTCTTCCTTGCAGTTCTCTTCGGCAATCTCCTCCTCGGTATTTACACTGCTTTTCTTGGCTACATTGGCGCAAAAACCGGCCTCTCAACCCATCTTCTTGCGCGTTACTCTTTCGGTATAAAAGGTTCCTGGCTTCCCTCCATGCTTTTAGGCGGTACGCAGGTAGGATGGTTTGGCGTCGGCGTAGCGATGTTTGCCATCCCGGTGAGTAAAGCCACGGGCATCGACGTGAACATCCTGATTGCGGTTTCCGGCCTGTTGATGACGTTAACCATTTTTTTTGGCATCTCGGCACTGACGATTTTATCCATCATCGCCGTACCCGCTATCGTCATCCTGGGTAGCTATTCCGTCTGGCTGGCGGTGGACGGCGTGGGAGGATTGGACCACCTCAAATCCATTGTGCCGCAGACGCCGCTCAACTTTTCCAGCGCGCTGGCGCTGGTCGTAGGCTCGTTTATCAGCGCAGGCACGCTGACCGCCGACTTCGTCCGCTTTGGCCGCAATGCCAAAGGTGCCGTTCTGGTGGCGATGGTGGCATTTTTCCTTGGCAACTCGCTGATGTTTATCTTCGGTGCGGCAGGCGCTGCCGCCGTAGGACAGGCCGATATTTCTGACGTGATGATCGCCCAGGGACTGCTGCTGCCGGCCATTGTCGTTCTTGGCCTGAATATCTGGACCACCAATGACAACGCGCTGTACGCCTCTGGTTTGGGTTTCGCCAATATTACTGGCCTTTCCAGCCGTACGCTGTCGGTGGTTAATGGCATTATCGGTACGCTGTGCGCGCTGTGGCTATACAACAACTTCGTTGGCTGGCTGACCTTTTTGTCGGCAGCGATTCCGCCGATTGGCGGGGTGATTATCGCCGACTACCTGATTAATCGCCGCCGCTATGCCAGCTTCGACCACGCAAAATTTGTGTCCGTTAACTGGATTGCCATTTTCTCGGCCGCCCTGGGTGTTGCTGCCGGGCACTACATTCCGGGAATTGTCCCCGTTAACGCAGTATTGGGTGGCGTCTTCAGCTATTTGGTGTTAAACCCATTCGCCAAACGTACCCTTGCTAATCCTTCGGAGGTTTCCCATGCAGAATAATTCCCTCACTATCCGTCAGGCCCGTTTGCAGGGGCAAGAGGGTTTATGGCAAATCACGATTGAGGATGGACGCTTCAGCCGTATCGATCCTCAGGAAACCGCCTCTGCGCCAGTCGGTCAGGTGCTGGACGCCGAATGCGGGCTGGTTATCCCTCCTTTCATCGAGCCGCATATCCATCTGGATACAACGCAAACGGCGGGTGAACCGAACTGGAACCAGTCCGGCACGCTTTTCGAGGGAATCGAGCGCTGGGCCGAACGCAAGGCGATGCTTACCCACGAAGACGTTAAAACTCGCGCGATGCAGACCCTGAAGTGGCAAATCGCCAACGGCATTCAGTACGTACGTACACACGTTGACGTCTCGGACCCCACCCTTACGGCACTGAAAGCCATGCTGGAGGTGAAGCAGGAAGTCGCCCCGTGGGTCGATATGCAAATTGTGGCATTCCCGCAGGAAGGCATTCTTTCTTATCCGAACGGTGAAGAACTGCTTGAGGAAGCCGTGCGTTTAGGGGCGGATGTCATCGGCGCAATCCCCCACTTTGAATTTACGCGTGAATATGGCGTTGAGTCGCTGCATAAAACGTTTTCCCTGGCCAGAAAGTACGACCGACTGATCGATGTCCACTGTGATGAAATTGATGATGAACAATCGCGCTTCGTTGAAACCGTTGCCGCACTGGCACATCGTGACGGAATGGGTTCACGCGTGACCGCCAGCCATACCACGGCGATGCACTCCTATAATGGCGCGTATACGTCCCGACTGTTCCGCCTGTTAAAAATGTCAGGCATTAACTTCGTGGCAAACCCGCTGGTTAACACGCATTTGCAGGGCCGTTTCGATACCTATCCCAAACGCCGAGGCATCACACGCGTCAAAGAAATGCTGGAAGCGGAGATCAACGTCTGCTTTGGTCATGACGACGTTTTCGATCCGTGGTATCCGCTGGGAACCGCGAATATGCTTCAGGTTCTGCATATGGGGCTGCACGTTTGCCAACTGATGGGTTACGGGCAAATAAATGATGGGCTTAACCTGATCACTACCCACAGCGCGAAAACGCTCGATTTGCAGGACTATGGCGTGCGCGTTGGGAATACAGCAAACCTGGTGATTCTCCCGGCAGAGAATGGGTTTGATGCAGTTCGTCGCCAGACGCCGGCACGATACTCTGTTCGCCACGGCAAGGTGATTGCCGAGACGGTGCCCAGCCAGACAACCTTGCACCTGACGCAGCCGGAAGCGGTGACGTTTAAGCGCCAGAATATCGAATAACATTGCCGGATGGCGGCTGCGCCTTATCCGGCCTGCAAATTACGTTATGCCCGCAGGCCTGATAAGCGAAGCGCCATCAGGCCTATAAACTACGTATCCAGCAAGCGGGCGCGTACCTTCACCACGACTTTCTTTATCTCGCCTGGCTCAAGGATTGCGCATCCTGGCTTATGTGGCTCTCCCGGCATAAATACGGCGCACATCCCCGGCCGGAGGGTGACACACTGTTCACCTGCAATCTCACTGCACAACTGATAATCTTCTTCAGGATGAAAATCTTCACGCTGGCGTGCCGAGCCCGTCACGCCAAAGAGGATGCGCTCTTCTCCCGTCAATAACACCTGGATATCAATATATTGCTCATGCAGTTCCGCTTTCTTCTGGTCTGGAAACTGCGTGGCAAACGTCATCACGTTCATGAAGATATCCTCACCGCGAAGCTCATAACGTCCTGCCGCTTTTTCCAGCGGACGGGCAGCCAGCGCGAGGGTTAGCGCCTCCAGAAGAACGGGATGCAACCCCGTGGAGGGAAGCGTCCGAATCTCACCAAAAAACATCATCTTTCTCCCTGAGCTAACAGCGCCGCGCCCAGTAAGCCCGCATCGTGTCGATAGTGCGCGGCGGTTAATTCAACGTGATAAACAGAAGGATGCTCCTCAAGATACGCGCGGACCCGCGCCAGATACCCTCCTGCCAGCCCGATGCTGCCGCCAATCACCACGCGCTGGCAGTCCATCACCGCTTTCGTGTCGGCAATAAGCCGCGCCAGTACCTGTGCAGAACGTTGGACCAGTTCCGCCGCCTGTTTATTTCCCTCTGCCGCGCGCGCAAAAATCGTTTTTGCATCGCATCCTGCAAGCTCTCCCCTGGCTGCGGCGGCAATACCGCGACCAGACGCGATGGCTTCCACGCACCCCACGCGACCACAGCCGCATTGCGGGCCGTTTGGATCGGCGAGCGTATGCCCAAGATGCCCTGCCAGTCCGCCGCTTCCGGTCACGAGTTTCCCGTTACTGACTACGCCGCCCCCCACGCCCGTTGAAACAGTCAGGAATACCATGTCTTTAATTTCCTTCGCACTAACGTGATATTCCGCCCATGCCGCAGCCTGAGCATCATTGATCGCCAGGGTCGGCAAACCAGCAATGTCTTCGAGCGTCTGCACCAGCGGAAAATGGTGCAATCCTCCGAGATTTTGCGGGTTAATCGCCAGCAGATTGCCGTCCTGAATGATTCCGGTTGAGGCAATGGCCGCACGCGTTGCCTGGGTCTGTAACGGCTTGACCAGCTCAGCCAGCGCCTCACGCAGCGCGTCAGGCGTCTTACTGGCGGGCGTAGGGCATTCGCGTCGCGCGTGGATCTGTAAACCGTCATCCACCAGGGCGGCGGCAAGTTTAGTTCCACCTATGTCTATCGCCAGTGTCGTCATAGCACCGCCCCGCTCGGAAATGTTTTTATCCCGTTGTGACATACCTCATCCCTTACGAATGTGCCCGGTACAGGTCCGGGCAAGCGGATTAACTTTTGCTTTTCGCTAAAGCGCTTTTATCGCCGCCAAACGGGACGGCTCCGCTGAAAGGTTTACCGTCAATAGCGTCATGCGTACGCAGGGCTTCTGGCCTGATCCAGCGCTGAACGCGGGAGGGCATATCCAGACCAATAAGCAAGATCACCACAAACGTCAGGCCAAAAGAGAGCGATCCCAGGGCCGTGCCCAGCGCCATATCCTGCGACAGCAGCGCGCCAATCACCGGGGCAATCGCGCCGCCCAACGCGCCAACGTTGTAGGTAAAGCCCAGACCCGCCGCACGCTGGTCGGTATCGAAATAGCCACCGATGAGTTTGGGTAAGATCCCGGAGATCCCCTGCCCCAGCATCTGCTGGAAAAAGAGTAACAAGCCCAACACCCAGACATTGGCGCCGCCGATCGCAAAGACGGGAACAATCAGGAGCTGTGAGGCCAACAGGCTACAGACATAGGCCTTGCGGGTGCCAAGCCAGTCACCGAGAAAACCACCCACGCAGCAGCCTACTGCCGCGCCGAAGCCGCTAAAGAACAGCACCTTCGCCACCGTTGAGGGATCATAGGCCAGGTCGGTTTTCAGATAAGTGGGTAATAGCGCCTGAATCGGCCAGGAGTAGAGAAAGGCGAAGAGCACGACAACCATCAACGTGACGCCCGTCGGCCAGCGTTTACCGCTGCTTTGCACCATAAAGCTGATAAAGACGATGGCGCAAAGCAGGCCGAGAATAACGACCAGCCCCGCGTTGTTGAGTTCGCCTGCAAAACAGAACCACAGCGCCGTACCGGCAAACAGCGTCATCGCCATATTGATGACGCGGTATTTGCCGCGATACAGAATATCAACCATGGTGCGCACCGGGGCTTTGCCTTCGTGCTTCGCTTTCCAGTCCTCAGCTTCCGGAATATTTTTCCGCAGCCACAGGGCAAAGACGATGGGCAGAATGCCAATAAAGAACAGCGCCCGCCAGCCCCAGACGGGCACGACAAGGCTGTAGACCTGGGCCGCAACCACGGCGCCGACGGAGAAACCGGAAATCAGAAAACCACTCGCCTTGTTGCGCAGGTGCTTTGGCCAGCTTTCAATTACATAGGTTGCGCTGGAGCCATATTCCCCCGCCATCCCCATGCCTATCACCATGCGGGCGATAAACAGGGTGACGTAACCCGGCGCAAAACCGCAGGCCAGCGTACCGCAGGAAAAGAGCACGATGCTGGTGATCATCGCCAGCTTGCGGCCATAGCGGTCGCCCATGGCGCCCAGCAGCAGGCCGCCGAACCAGCGCGATATAAAGGCCGCCGAAATCAGGCTCGCCGCTTCCACTGTCGTCAGGGCAAACTCGCTTTTTATTTCTGTCAGGACTAAGGCTATCAATACAAAATCGAAGCCATCAAGCAGATATCCCAGCCAGGCGGCGGAGAAGGCGCGCCACTGAGGACGGGTAAGATGGCGGTACCACGGGATGCTTTGGGTAGACTTACTCATTTCACTCTCCCGACGATTTCTCTGTCGTTTTGCCGGATGGCGGCTGCGCCCCCGGCGATGTGTTAGCGTTTTTCCGCCATTAGCTGCTCCGCCAGCGCTTTCAGCGCTGGCACGAATTTTTCATCCACAGGGGCAAACGGCTTACGGCACAGCGGCCCGGATACCACGTCCATATAGTGCAGAACCGTTTTCAGACCACGGAACACCCCGGCTTTAATCAGCAGATCGATCACCGTGTTGCATTCGCTTTGCAGGCGCTGTGCGGTGGCGTTATCCCCTTCACGAACCGCTTTAGCGATCGCCTGGTAGCGCCAGCCCATAATGTTGTAGGTGCTGCCGATCCCCCCGTCCGCGCCGGCCAGCAGGCCGGAGGCGAAGATCTCGTCATAGCCGTTGTAGAGCACCAGATCCGGATGTTCGCGACGGATCTGCTCCATCTGGAAGAGATCGCCGGAGGTTTGCTTCAGCGCGCCGACGCCGGGCAGCGTTACCAGCGTGTTGATCTGATCCAGCGTTAACTTAACGCCGCTT
Source organism: Enterobacter cloacae complex sp. SHL001 (assembly GCF_049236825.1). Taxonomy (NCBI): domain Bacteria; kingdom Pseudomonadati; phylum Pseudomonadota; class Gammaproteobacteria; order Enterobacterales; family Enterobacteriaceae; genus Enterobacter; species Enterobacter cloacae complex sp. SHL001. The sequence goes on along the minus strand of NZ_JBMKIP010000008.1, from coordinate 49,749 downwards.
AGCGCAGGGATGTTATAAACCACCATCGGCAACCCCTCCGCGGAGTCAATAATTGCACGGTAATGATCGCAATGTTCTTCAAAGCTAAAGGGATAGTAAAACGGTGTGACGGCGGACACAGCGTCAAAACCGACGCGGGCGGCGGCCATGGCTAACTGCTGGCTTTCCGCCGTGCTGACGCAGCCAACATGGGCGATGAGCGTGATTTTCCCCTTCGCCTCTTCCGCCACAATCTCCATCACCTGCTCTCGTTCCGAAAGGCTCTGTACAAAGGCCTCTCCCGTTGAACCGCCGACGTACAGCCCATCGATACCCTGTTCAATATTGAACCGCACCAGACGGCGCAGGCTTTCTTTATCCAGCATCTGCTCAGAGTTAAACGGGGTCAGGAGTGCGGCCATTACGCCGCGTAATTGCGTTGCCATAGTTACCTCAATCGATCGTGTGTTTGTTATAACGACATACCTTTATACCTGTTATACCAGATCAATTAAGCAGCAGTAGAATACAGAACGCTTATATTGCGATCTGCTTCACTAAAGGATCGTTATTTTTTGGCTTTTGAATGCTGGCCGAAAGCGTGCCAGGTGGCGGAGACGCTGTTAAGGTGAGTTTGCAACGCCCGATCCGCTTCATCGGGATCGCGGCGGCGGATCGCATCCACAATTGCGATATGCTGGCGATAGCTGACTTCATTATGCTGATAAAGCTCTGCGTCCGGCACTTTAGGACGCGCCGCAATTAACCAGTCAAGCAGCGCAACGTGGATCGCATTGAAGATCGGATTGCCGGGGATCTCCGCCAGCACGCGGTGAAAATCGACATCGGAACGAATAAATAGCGTGTTGTCATCCAGGGACTGGCTGTTGATCTCCAGGGCTTTTGTGAGCTGCGCAATCTGATCGTCAGTGGCATATTCTGCGGCATAACGAACAAGGCTGGATTCAAAGAACAGGCGAAGCTGCTCGAAATGGGCAATACCGCCGGGCTGGGTCAGAAAGTCTTTCGCCATTCCCGACAATTCACTGATGATGGTATCGGCAGACGGCATGGTTACGCGGGCACGTTCACCGTTGTTAATCTGCACCAGCCCTTTACGCTTTAGCGCCGCCAGCGCTTCGCGCACCGAGGGGCGACCCACGTTGAAGAACTCCATCAGTTCGCGCTCGGAGGGTAACTGCTCTCCCTGGGCAAATTCCTTCCGACGGATCATCTGCTCCAGCTCTTCTTCCACCATATCAGACAGTTTTTTGCGCGCCAGCGGCCGACGGCGCAGGCTGCGACCAATGGTTTCATCAGAGTTTTCAGCTTTAAGATCAGTCGGTTTCATTGCAGTCCGGTGCCATTGAAGGAAAACAGTTCATCATAACACAGGAAATTAGAGGGGGCGAAAAGGGACCGAAAGCAAAACAGGCCCGTCGGGCCTGTTTGTTTATTTCACAACGCGCAGTGCGGGACGACCACCGCGTGGTGGTGGCTCGTCATCCGGATCGGTGTCGTCATTATGATCGGGTTTATCGCCATCGATGACAGACATTACCGTGTCGCTTTCGCGTTCATCGGATGCCTCATCATCATTCAGGCTGGCAACCTCTTCATCATAAGCCGCTTCCGGCTCAAACATGGTGCCCGCACCGTTTTCACGGGCGTAGATAGCCAGCACAGCTGCCAGCGGCACGGAAACCTGACGCGGCACGCCGCCGAAGCGCGCATTAAAGCGCACTTCGTCGTTCGCCAGCTCCAGGTTACCCACTGCGCGTGGCGCAATATTCAGTACAATCTGTCCGTCGCGCGCGTATTCCATTGGAACCAGCACGCCCGGCAACGTCACATCCACAACCAGGTGCGGCGTGAGCTGGTTATCCAGCAGCCATTCATAGAAGGCGCGCAGCAGATACGGACGGCGTGGTGAAAGTTGTGACATTTCCACAGTCATTAGCCTCGGCCGAGACGCATTTCACGTTCCGGTTCAGTTAAAGATGCCAGGAAAGAGTCGCGTTCAAAGACGCGAGTCATATAGCCTTTCAGCTCTTTCGCGCCAGGGCCGCTGAACTCTACGCCCAGGGTTGGCAGACGCCACAGCAACGGAGCCAGGTAGCAATCCACCAGGCTGAACTCGTCGCTCAGGAAGAAAGGCTTTTGACCAAAGACTGGCGCGATTGCCAGCAGCTCTTCACGCAGCTGTTTACGTGCAGCATCCGCTTCAGAAGAGGAACCGTTGACGATAACGTTCATCAGCGAGTACCAGTCTTTCTCGATACGCTGCATGTACAGGCGGCTTTCACCACGCGCAACAGGATAAACAGGCATCAGCGGCGGATGCGGGAAACGCTCATCCAAGTATTCCATAATGATACGGGATTCCCACAGGGTCAGCTCGCGATCCACCAGCGTCGGTACGCTTTGGCTCGGGTTGAGATCGATCAGATCCTGAGGCGGGTTATCCTTTTCCACATGCTCGATCTCAAAACTGACACCCTTCTCGGCCAGCACGATACGAACCTGATGGCTATAAATGTCAGTAGGACCAGAAAACAGCGTCATTACCGAACGTTTGTTGGCAGCGACAGCCATGAAAACCTCCAGGTATATTCAGAATTTTTACTGCTACCAGCCCAACGGGGCCAGCCAGATGATGTATCGCCCATCCCAGAGAAGACACATTGTTCAAGAATCGAACAAAAATCGAGTATTCACCGATATTTGGGCAGAAAATTGGATGATAGTTTACCAGATTTTGATGGCTTTGTGGTGAGGGGATTCCGGAAATGTGGAAAAAGAGAAGATATATGAAATGTTACTGTGGATAACCTGCGCATTATCCATAAAAAAACCCGCCGAAGCGGGTTTTTCGCCAATCGTTCTGCGTAAGCAGAATGGATTAACGTTTGGAGAACTGTGGACGACGACGTGCTTTACGCAGACCCACTTTCTTACGTTCAACCTGACGAGCGTCACGAGTAACGAAGCCAGCTTTACGCAGTTCAGAACGCAGGGATTCGTCGTACTCCATCAGCGCGCGGGTGATACCGTGACGGATCGCACCTGCCTGACCGGAGATACCACCACCTTTAACGGTGATGTACAGATCCAGTTTTTCTACCATATCAACCAGTTCCAGCGGCTGGCGAACTACCATGCGGGCAGTTTCGCGACCGAAGTATTGTTCCAGAGAACGCTGGTTGATTACGATTTTACCACTGCCCGGTTTGATGAAAACGCGAGCTGCGGAACTTTTGCGGCGACCAGTGCCGTAGTATTGATTTTCAGCCATTGCCTATAATCCCGATTAGATGTCAAGAACTTGCGGTTGCTGTGCCGCGTGGTTGTGCTCGTTGCCTGCGTAAACTTTCAGTTTACGGAACATAGCACGACCCAGCGGGCCTTTTGGCAGCATGCCTTTAACCGCGATTTCAATCACACGCTCAGGACGGCGGGCAATCATCTCTTCAAAGGTCGCTTCTTTGATACCACCGATGTGGCCGGTGTGGTGGTAGTACATTTTGTCAGTACGCTTGTTGCCGGTAACAGCAACTTTGTCAGCGTTCAGAACGATGATGTAATCACCGGTATCAACGTGCGGAGTGTATTCCGCTTTATGCTTACCGCGCAGGCGACGAGCCAGTTCAGTAGCCAGACGGCCCAGAGTTTTACCGGTCGCGTCAACAACATACCAGTCGCGCTGTACGGTTTCTGGTTTAGCTGTAAAAGTTTTCATTAAAAGCTTACCCAAATAATAAGTTACACGTTGGTGAACACCCAAACGTTTAGTCAGTTGAGGTTCACACGACAAAGTCCGGCAAACCTACCCCTTCGAATAGCACATGCCGACACATAGAAAGTTTCGGGAAAAAAACCTTCTCGTAACGTGGGGTCGCAAGATTATAGAGAAGTTGAGGTCAAAGATCGACCCTTAAATGTGATTTGGAATGGGTTTTTCGGGGTCAGGTATTGTGCGGTCTGGTGCCCTCACCCCCAGCCCCTCTCCCACGGGGAGAGGGGAGCGTTTATTATGGCATATGCTCACGCTTGAGGTACTCTTCGCTCTGCATCTCTTGCAGGCGCGACAGGCAGCGCTGGAACTCAAACTTCAGGCGCTCGCCCTGATAAACCTCATATAAAGGCACTTCGGCGCTGACCACCAGCTTAACGTGGCGCTCGTAAAACTCATCTACCAGCGCGATGAAGCGGCGCGCTTCGCTCTCCATGAGTGGGGTCATAACGGGCACATCCCACAACATAACGGTATGGAACAGACGCGAAAGTGCAATGTAGTCATGCTGGCTGCGGGCGTCCACGCAGAGCGTTGCAAACGAGACGGCCAGCGTCTGGTTTTCTACGCCAAGCGTCGGCAACGGACGATGATTAATCTCCAGCGCTGGCGCGTTATCCCGCGGCGCTCCCGCCAGCGCCAGCCACAGTTTATCCATCTCGCGGGCTGTGTCGGCGTTCAACGGCGAAAGCCACAGGTGTGCCTGCGTTAATGTGCGCAGTCGATAATCGACGCCGGCATCGACGTTCATGATGTCGCAGTGCTGTTTGATAGCATCAATGGCCGGCAGGAAACGCGCCCGCTGGAGACCATTGCGATAAAGCTCATCCGGCGGGATATTGGAGGTCGCCACCAGAGTGATCCCACGCGCAAACAGCGCTTTCATGAGGCCCCCCAACAGCATGGCATCCGTAATATCGGAAACGAAGAACTCGTCGAAGCAGAGCACGTCCGTTTCCGCCTTAAAGCGATCGGCCACAATGTCCAGCGGGTCGGTTTCGCCCTGGAGCGCCGTCAGCTCTTCATGGACCCGCAGCATAAAACGGTGAAAGTGCAGGCGCTGCTTACGCGTGCCGGGCAGGCTCTGGTAGAACATGTCCATCAGCCAGGTCTTACCCCGCCCAACGCCGCCCCACATATATAAGCCACGAACCGGTGCGTTTACCGTGGGCTCTTTTTTGCCCAGTAAACGGCCGAATGCCGCCTTCAGCCCACTGCTCTGCACCGCATCGGCGGGTTTCGCCAGAAGTTCCTGATAAATCGTGTCCAGGCGGTTAACCGCTTCACGCTGGACATCATCCGGCTGGTGTGTGCCCTCGCTCAGGGCCAGTTGGTAACGCGATGAAGGGGACAGGTTTTGCATGATGTTGTTGTTATTCCTTTAGTTAAACCTCACCAGCGCGCGTGGCTGATGAAAAAAAGGCCGCTCTACACTACGCGATGATACGTCAGGATTCCACTTCTGCGGAAATAGCGGTTATAGTGGCATAATCAGGCACAGGCAGGAGCCGAGCCAACACCCTACGGAACAACAAGACAACGGGAGAAGTTCATGACCTGGGAATATGCGCTAATCGGTTTAGTCGTCGGCATCATCATTGGTGCTGTGGCCATGCGTTTCGGTAACCGCAAATTGCGTCAGCAGCAGTCACTGCAATACGAACTGGAAAAGAACAAAGCTGAACTGGAAGAATATCGCGAAGAGCTGGTCAGCCACTTTGCCCGTAGCGCTGAGCTGCTGGACAACATGGCGACAGATTATCGCCAGCTCTACCAGCACATGGCGAAAAGCTCCAGCAGCCTGCTGCCGGAAATGACCGCGGAGACCAACCCCTTCCGCAATCGTCTGGCTGATTCTGAAGCCGGTAACGATCAGGCTCCGGTTCAGATGCCACGCGACTATTCAGACGGCGCGTCCGGCCTGCTGCGCGGTGGCGTAAAACGCGATTAATCGCACAACCTGAATAAATTTTACGGGCGTACCTTATGCGCCCGTCCTTTCTTCCCGTCCCCAGCTATTATTTAGTCAAACACCTCATTGTTCAGCGGTTGAAAATTCAATAACATCAAGATGTTTTTGGGGCCGTTCTTTTTCATTCCAGGATACGAGAGTCAGCATCAATGAAGAAAAAAAACCAGCTGTTGAGCGCCTTAGCGTTAAGTGTCGGGTTATCTCTCTCGGCGTCCTTCCCCGCCAGTGCGGCACTGCCTTCGCAGGTGCCTGGACAAGAAGCCATTCCCAGCCTTGCGCCGATGCTTGAAAAAGTCCTGCCTGCGGTAGTCAGCGTTCAGGTGGAAGGGACGGCACGCCAAAGCCAGCGTATTCCTGAAGAGCTGAAGAAATATTTTGGCGAAGATGCGCCGGATCAGCAGGCTCAGCCGTTTGAAGGCCTGGGCTCAGGGGTGATTATCGACGCGGCTAAGGGCTATATCCTGACCAATAACCACGTGATCAGCCAGGCCGATAAAATCAGCGTTCAGCTGAACGATGGTCGGGAGTTTGACGCCAAACTGATCGGCGGTGACGATCAGAGTGATATCGCCCTGCTACAGGTGCAAAACCCCAGCAACCTGACCCAGATCGCCATTGCAGATTCCGATAAGCTGCGCGTCGGTGATTTTGCCGTCGCGGTCGGTAACCCGTTCGGTTTAGGCCAGACCGCCACCTCCGGAATTGTCTCCGCCCTGGGGCGCAGCGGCCTGAATCTCGAAGGGCTGGAAAACTTCATCCAGACCGATGCCTCCATCAACCGGGGCAACTCCGGCGGTGCGCTGCTTAATCTGAACGGTGAGCTGATCGGCATCAACACCGCTATCCTCGCGCCAGGCGGCGGTAGCATCGGGATTGGTTTTGCCATTCCGAGTAACATGGCGAAAACCCTGTCTCAACAGCTGATTCAGTTTGGCGAGGTTAAGCGCGGTCTGCTGGGCATCAAAGGCATGGAGATGAGCGCCGATATCGCCAAAGCCTTTAAGCTCAACGTCCAGCGCGGGGCGTTTGTCAGCGAAGTGCTTCCCAACTCAGGCTCTGCGAAAGCGGGCGTGAAATCCGGCGACATTATTGTCAGCCTGAACGATAAACCGCTGAGCAGCTTCGCTGAATTACGATCACGTATTGCCACCACGGAGCCGGGCGCTAAAGTGAAGCTGGGCCTGATCCGTGAGGGCAAACCGCTGACCGTGGAAGTGACGCTGGACAAGAGCACCTCCTCTTCCGCCAGCGCAGAACAGATCTCCCCGGCTCTTCAGGGCGCTACGCTGAGCGACGGTCAGCTTAAAAACGGCACGAAAGGCATTACCGTCACTACCGTTGAGAAGAGCAGCCCGGCCGCGCAGGCAGGTTTACATCAGGACGACGTGATCGTGGGCGTGAACCGCACTCGCGTGCAGTCTATTGCCGAAATGCGTAAGGTGCTGGAGAGTAAACCGGCGGTCATTGCCCTGCAAATTATCCGAGGCAACGACACCCTCTACATTTTACTGCGTTAACCATTTGCGACTCCGGACATCGCCGCTGCGTGTGATGTCCGGATAACTCATGTTATGCTGCAAACCGTTCCTTTTTTAACGACACACGCATCATGCTTTTAAAGCTCTTTCGTTCAATTGTCATTGGTTTGATCGTTGCCGGTCTGCTGCTGGTGGCTATGCCATCTTTACGCCAGTTCAACAAACTGTCGGCTCCTCAGTTCGACAGCACGGATGAAACGCCTGCGACGTACAATCAGGCGGTACGCCGTGCCGCCCCCGCCGTGGTTAACGTCTATAACCGCGGGCTTAACAGTTCCGCTCATAACCAGCTGGAGATCCGCACGCTCGGTTCCGGTGTGATCATGGATGACCGGGGCTACATCATCACCAATAAACACGTCATTAACGATGCCGACCAGATTATCGTCGCCTTACAGGATGGCCGCGTGTTTGAAGCCCTGCTGGTGGGGTCGGACAGCCTTACCGACCTGGCGGTGCTGAAGATCAACGCCACGGGCGGTCTGCCGACAATCCCGATTAATCGCAAACGCACCCCGCACATCGGCGATGTGGTGCTGGCGATCGGTAACCCGTACAACCTGGGCCAGACCATCACTCAGGGGATCATCAGCGCGACCGGTCGTATCGGCCTGAACCCGTCAGGGCGGCAGAACTTCCTGCAAACCGATGCCTCAATCAACCACGGTAACTCCGGCGGTGCTCTGGTGAACTCTCTGGGCGAACTGATGGGCATTAACACCCTCTCATTCGACAAGAGCAACGACGGCGAAACGCCGGAAGGGATTGGCTTTGCCATTCCGTTCCAGCTGGCGACCAAGATCATGGACAAGCTGATCCGCGATGGCCGCGTGATCCGTGGCTACATCGGTATTGGCGGGCGTGAAATCGCGCCGATGCATACGCAGGGCGGTGGTATCGATCAGATCCAGGGGATTGTGGTCAACGAAGTGGCGCCTGGCGGCCCGGCGGCCAACGCAGGTATCCAGGTGAACGACGTTATCCTTTCCGTCAACGGTACGCCAGCGGTCTCTGCGCTGGAAACCATGGACCAGGTGGCTGAGATTCGCCCGGGCTCCATCATCCCTGTTGAAGTCATGCGTAATGACAAGAAGCTGACGATTCAGGTCACCATCCAGGAATACCCGGCCACTAACTGACGGGCATAAAAAAACGGAGCTTAACGCTCCGTTTTTTTTACCGGGATAAGATCACTTGTTAACGAATTCTTCGCCCAGCGTAATGTCTTTCTTCAGCGTATCCAGCATGCCTTCCATCGCGTTTTGCTCAAACGCGCTCAGCGTGCCGATAGACTTACGCTCTTCAACACCGTTTTTACCCAGCAGCAGCGGCTGAGAGAAGAAGCGCGCGTGTTCACCGTCGCCTTCAACATAGGCGCATTCAACAACGCCTTTTTCGCCCTGCAACGCGCGAACCAGAGACAGGCCGAAACGTGCCGCCGCCTGGCCCATAGACAGGGTTGCAGAACCGCCACCCGCCTTCGCTTCCACCACTTCGGTGCCTGCGTTCTGAATACGTTTGGTCAGATCAGCCACTTCCTGCTCGGTGAAGCTCACGCCCGGGATCTGCGACAGCAGAGGCAGGATGGTCACGCCAGAGTGACCGCCGATAACCGGCACTTCCACTTCCGTTGGCTGCTTGCCTTTCAGCTCAGCCACGAAGGTATTGGAGCGGATGATATCCAGCGTAGTTACGCCGAACAGTTTGTTCTTGTCGTAAACGCCCGCTTTCTTCAGCACTTCTGCTGCGATAGCAACGGTGGTGTTCACCGGGTTGGTGATGATCCCGATGCACGCTTTCGGGCAGGTTTCAGCAATCTGCTGAACCAGGTTTTTCACGATGCCCGCGTTGACGTTGAACAGGTCTGAACGATCCATACCCGGTTTACGCGCAACACCCGCGGAGATCAGCACCACGTCGGCACCCTGCAACGCAGGACGCGCATCTTCACCGGAGAAGCCTTTGATTTTCACAGCTGTCGGGATGTGGCTCAGGTCAACCGCCACACCTGGGGTTACCGGAGCAATATCGTACAGGGAGAGTTCTGAGCCTGAAGGCAGTTGGGTTTTCAGTAGTAGGGCAAGCGCCTGGCCGATACCACCAGCAGCGCCGAGGACTGCGACTTTCATCCTAAACTCCTTATTATGGTTAACTTAAGTATCTGTAACTCCGTTGCGGCGACCATAATTCAGCACGTCATTAATTACAATTTTCATCGCTAAAGAATTTGAGGTCGCACGTCTTTCGCCTTCACCTGAATACTATCGGGATGCAGGCAACAACGAATTAAGAGGGGGTTACAATACACCCTGCCACGCCACCAAAACAACATCATTTTGATAACATTTAATTTACTTTTAAGCTTATTTGCGCGGCGTGACCCAGGCATGTTTTCCGATAACGAAATCTGATAAAATCTCTCCCTTTCATAACATTATTTCAGCCTGGTGCCAGGTAGATAATTTGCATAAAAATTCATCCACATGCATAATAATGTTGTTTCTATCGTCATATTCCGGGTGACTTATGCGAAGCTCGTCTAAGCAAGAAGAATTAGTGAAGGCGTTTAAAGCGCTACTCAAAGAAGAGAAATTCAGTTCTCAGGGAGAAATTGTTCAGGCGTTGCAGGAACAAGGCTTCGACAACATCAACCAGTCGAAGGTCTCTCGCATGTTAACCAAGTTTGGTGCGGTGCGTACGCGCAACGCCAAAATGGAAATGGTTTATTGCCTGCCTGCTGAACTTGGCGTGCCAACGACCTCCAGCCCGCTGAAAAACCTGGTTCTGGACATCGACTATAACGATGCCGTGGTCGTGATCCACACCAGCCCGGGCGCAGCCCAGCTGATTGCCCGCCTGCTGGACTCGCTGGGTAAAGCAGAGGGGATCCTCGGGACCATCGCCGGCGATGACACCATTTTTACCACCCCGGCAAATGGTTTCTCGGTGAAAGACCTCTACGAAGCGATTCTGGTCCTGTTCGAACAGGAGCTGTAATTGTCTGCCCCGTAGCGCCTGGCTGCGGGGATCATTCTGCTTTTACCGCGTTTTACCCTGCTTTTCTCTGCCTGCTACTTTTGCAAATAGTGCTTTTTACCGCCTGTTAACATTCATTCAGTGAATGATCTGCCGCAAAATCGCACAAAAAATCAAATTACCATACCCCTTTGATTTAAATAATAAAAAACCACAAACCTCGCATTGTGCCTTTTTTTATGCATTCTCGTTATAAAAAATGAATTTTTTAACGCGTAATAACAGACGAAACCATTAGTCTGGTATTAATTTTTTGCGTGATTAGTGTATACTTGATTTTGTGATGAGGGTCACAGAACAAAGACCCCAGTAAAATAATTGACGAGGTAAATAATCATGAAAATTAAAACCACTGTAGCTGCCCTGAGCGTACTGTCAGTCCTGTCATTCGGTGCGTTTGCAGCCGACACCATCAATGCTGAACAGGCACAATCCCGTCAGGCTATCGGGACTGTTTCTGTTGGCGCCATCGGTACGTCTCCGATGGACATGCACGAAATGCTGAACAAAAAAGCGGAAGAACAGGGTGCGTCATCCTATCGCATCATCGAAGCGCGCAGTGGCGACCACTGGCACGCTACCGCAGAACTGTACAAATAAACCCTCGTCGTATCTCATCATACGACTTGCCCCTGACCTCCCGGTCAGGGGCTTTTTTATCACTGGCGCACGTTGAAACGCAGTTGCCCTTCCAGCTCCTCCTCCGCTTCATCAAACAATAAAATCAATGCACCAAAGCGTCTGCGTAGTTTTTCAGGCAGATGGGTAAATTCGATTTCCAGCGGTAACGGCAGACGATCGCCGGTAACCACATCCCACAGCATATCAAGATTGCTTACGCTGCCCCGCTCCAGGTCGAACGCCCGAATAAACTCGCGATAGAAGTCTTCCTGACTCTCAATTTCGTCAAAATCAAAGGTATAAATTTTCATTGCCAGCCACCCGGTACAGGCGGGCGGCAAATGCCGCCCTGTCTATTATAATCCCCCGATATGCAGGGTTTTGACTTCCAGAAACTCCTCCAGCCCCAGCACGGACCCTTCGCGGCCCAGCCCGGACTCTTTTACGCCCCCAAACGGACCCAGTTCGGTCGAGACAGCACATTCGTTAATTCCGATCATGCCGCTCTCAATGGCCTGCGAGACGCGGAACACGCGCGAGAGATTCTGGGTATAAAAGTAGGCTGCCAGCCCGTAAGGCGTATTGTTAGCGCGCATAACCACTTCGTCTTCCGACGTGAAGCGGAAGCAAGCGGCAACGGGACCAAAGGTCTCCTCTTCTGCCAGCTTCATGCCTTCATGGCAGTCACCGAGTACGGTTGGCATCCAGAAGTTGCCGCCAAGTTCGTGCGGTTTACCCCCAGCCAGCACCGTGGCGCCCTTCGCTACCGCATCTTCGACGTGCTCACGGACTTTTTCGACAGCCGAAGGCTCAATCAGCGGGCCGACAACGACGCCCTCGTCCAGACCGTTACCCACCTTCAGCGCCTTCACCGCATCGGCAAGTTGATTGACAAACTTGTCATAGACCGTCTCCTGAATATAGAAACGGTTTACGCTGACGCAGACCTGCCCGGCGTTACGGAACTTATTGGCAATGGCACCTTTGACGGCGGCCTCAATATCCGCGTCCTCGAAAACGATATATGGCGCATTACCACCCAGCTCCATCGATACCTTTTTCATGGTCTCTGCGGAATTGCGAACCAGTGTTTTCCCGACGGCGGTTGATCCGGTAAACGAGATTTTGCGCACGTCATGGCTGGCCATAATGGCGTCACTAATTTCTGAGGTGCTCCCCGCGACCGCATTCAGCACACCATCCGGCACACCGGCCTGCTTCGCCAGCGTCAGCAGCGCAAAGGCGCTCAGCGGCGTGTTGTTTGCAGGCTTGATGACGCCGGTACATCCTGCTGCCAACGCCGGGCCGAGCTTACGGGTGAGCATGGCCATCGGGAAATTCCATGGCGTGATAGCAGCAACCACCCCGACAGGTTCACGAGTGGCCAGAATACGGGAGCCGGGTTTAACCGGAGGAATGATTTCACCGTTGGCGCGCTTGGCCTGCTCGGCAAACCACTGAATGAAGCTGGCAGCGTAGTCCACCTCACCTTCAGCCTCTTTCAGCGGCTTGCCCTGCTCGGTAGTCATCAGTCGCCCGAGCCAGCTTTTATTCTCGATAATCAGTTCATACCAGCGATAGAGGATCGTGGAGCGCTCTTTTGCCGTTTTTGCGCGCCATGCGGGAAAGGCCTTCGTCGCGGCCGCAATGGCCTCTTCGGTTTCGGCTTTCCCTGCTTTCGCCACTTTCGCGACCACCTCGCCCGTGGCCGGGTTTAGCACATCAAACGTGGTGTCGAGTGTTTTCCAGATACCGTTAACCAGATACCCGGTCTGAAAAAGAATACTGTCCTGAAGAGCCTGGGTTGTCATGTGTCCTCCCTTCCTGAATGTTTGAACCTGCAAGAATAAGTATAGCCACAAAAAAACCGACGCTTTTGGCGTCGGTTTTCTCTTCGTTAGCTGTCTGTCAGCGCATTCTGGTAGCGGTGCAGCATAAACACCAGCCGCTCTACCGGCTCGGTAACCTGCGGCGGCGCTTCCCAGATCCGCAGTTTCTCCTGGTAGATATCCAGTTCCTCCAGCAGTTGCTTAAAGTAGCGGCGACGTTTGTCATCACTCGATGCCGATATCACATGGTCCGCCGTTCGCCGTAGCTGGCGGTGGAAAGCGGACAAATCATCGTTGATCGGCACTGGCGCGTTCCGCAGACGCTGGTGCGCGATAATCATGGTTAACGCCAGGCGGAAGCGGGCGACATCGCCCGGGAATTTATTCAACAACAGGAACAGCTGCTGATAGAGCGCCGGCAGGTGGTTCTCCTTACGCCGCGCGGTGTTGGTAGTCAATGACGATACGGCGGCCGACACAAACTGATTCAGCAGCACACGCCCTGTCCGCGCCTGAGAGTTATCCCGCACCAGCAGGATCACCATCATCGCCAGGAAACAGCCCACCAGCTGACCTAATGCGCTATCCAGGAACTGGCTGAAATGGAAGGTCATCGGGTTATCCAGCACGATGATGTTAATCGTGCTCGCCAGCGCACCCAACGATCCCAGACGGCGTTTTTGTACCTCAATCCCGATAAAGAACGCCATCACCGCCAGGCTGATGCAGAGCAAAAGCATGCTTTGCTGCGTCGAGGGAATAATCACCAGGAAGTAGAGCGCACCAATGGGTAACGCCGCAATGGTGCCGTACAGAAAATCGATCGCGACCATGCGCGGGTTGGGCAGACGCATCGCCAGCGCGGTGACGACGGCAATCATCACCATCGCGCCGCTGCCGGACGTCCAGCCGGTCCACAGCCAGAACAGCGTGCCGAGTATACAGGCCAGGGTGGTACGCCAGAAATTAACCATCGCATGGTGGCGCTCGGCGGACTCCGGTTTGATCACCACTTCGCCCTGCAATACCTCTTCTTCCGCCGCACTGATTTTGGTGTTGCTAATCACGCCGCGTTTCAGGAGCAGGTAGCGCGTTGCGGCGCCAACCCAGGTATAAATGGTGACTGGCGTATCCCGTTCTCCTGTCCAGGCAATCACACGACGCATGCGTTTAAGCTGTCGATGCACGTCCTGCACCGTCTCCACGGGCTCATCAAACAGTTCGCGGAAAGTATCCGTTACCACTTCGGGGCGGGTGTTCTGAATCAGGTAGGTTTCACACGCCTGGGTGATCAGCGTTAACGAGACGGTATTGATCGCTTTCAGACGACGATTGGCCCGCTCCCAGCGGGAAGACTCCATGTTGAGATTACTGCGCATCCCTTCCAGCGCCTGCGTGCGGCGCACCAGCGCGCTCCAGGCCTTGTCGACCTCTTCGCTGTCGCCGTGCTTAATGCACAGCTGCATAAGCTGGTACTGAGCAACAATCAGCGCGTCCAGCTCACGATCGACTTCCTGCTTGATGGATCGCGGAGAGAAGAGCAGATCTGCGACAATCGCGCAGACGATACCAATGACAATCTCGCTACAACGTTCGACGGCGAACTGCGGAGCAAGCAGCGGTTCACTCTGAATGGTGATGATAATAATCAGCGCGGTATACCCCGCCAGACCCCAGGCGTACGAGTTCTCCACCTTCACCAGCGAAGAGACCCAGGTGCAAAAACCCGCCCAGATACAGCACACAATCAGCATCAGCAGCGGCGTACGGATCATCAGGATGATAATGGTCAGAGCGGCGATACAGCCGATAAAGGTGCCGATAATACGCAGCATCCCGCGATAGCGAATTGCCCCGGAGTAAGGTTCGCCACCCGCCGCGAAGGCTGGACCGGCGGCGACGATCGCGGCGGTCAGAACGGCCCAGCGCGGCGTTTCAAGCTGGAAATGGAAGCCAACAAACAGCGCCAGCACAATGGCGCATGCCAGCTTCACGGCGAAGCGGATGTGCTGGCTGGCGATGGAAAAAATGCCCATAGCGATCAACCAAACTCGCGCAGGCGATGGGCGATTTGACGGAAGATAGAATCCTGGCTGGCATCACGGTCTTTTTCACCCGTGATCACCACCGTCGCGGTGGTGCCTGCGGGCCAGAGGTTGCTCTGCTGCTCATCCAGACGAATGCGTACCGGTACGCGCTGCGCCAGGCGAACCCACTCGAGGTTAGAATCGACGGTCGCCATCCCTTTTGTATCATTGGTACTGCTGGAGTTGGTCACCCCCGCGGCCACGCTGTCCACGGTTCCCTTCAGGACCCGGTTGCTGCCGAGCGGCGTGATTTCGGCGCGATAGCCCGGACGCACGCCTTCCAGCTTGGTCTCTTCCATATAGGCGAGGACGTAGAAGGAGTTCTGTTTCACCAGCGCCACGGCAGTTGAGCCGCGCGTGATAAACTCACCCGCATAGACGTTGAGGTTGGTCACCCAGCCATCGGACGGGGCGCGGATAACGGTACGTTCCAGATCGAGCTTCGCCAGATCGCGCGTCGCCTGCGCTTTTGCCAGCTGATGCAGCACGGTTTGCAGCACGTTATTAGACTGGTCAATCTCTTCCCGGGACATAGCCTGGATGCCCAGCTTGTTACGGCGACCTGCTTCACGGCGTTTTTCAGCGGCCAGCGCGTTGTAATACGCCACGTCGGCTTCCGCTTCTTCCAGCGCTTTTTGATAGCGCGGTTGGTCGATGGTGAACAGCACCTGATCTTTTTTCACCAGTTGGTTATCGTGGACGTTGACCGCCGTAATGAGACCGGCGACATCGGGCGCTATCGCGACCACCTCCGCGCTGAAACGCGCATCGCGCGTCCACGGGGATTCGGTGTAATAAACCCAGGCGCGAAAAATAGCGATGAACGCCAGGATGACCAGCGCCATAGTGATGGCAGTGCGGGAGATTTTTCTTGTTAGCGTTTTCACATCAACCTCAGACAAACATGCGCGATATTAAATAGAACAGGCAGCAATACAGCGCGGTATTGAACAATGCAGGATGCCAGACGAAATCATAAATCCCGGTAGGGACCAGCACCTTGCGCACCAGCCAGAAGATCGCCAGTGATAAAAGAAGCTCGAAAAATATCGGTGGGAACGACAAACCGAACACCACGATAACGGGAAACAGACTCATGTTGACCTTGATTAAAGAGAGTGCAGGTTACTGGATTTTTAAGCTCGCGCCGCCGCAGGAGAGCAAGAATTGCCGGGCGAGAGTGGCGCAGCCGTTATGTAATTAATAATATATTAACGTAACTGTTATGCTGTTATCTATCATATGTGATCTAAATCACTTTTAAGCCAGAGTGAATAATGGAACGTCTAAAACGCATGTCCGTCTTTGCGAAAGTGGTTGAGCAAGGCTCTTTTACCGCCGCAGCACGTCAGCTACAAATGAGCGTCTCATCCATTAGCCAGACAGTGTCAAAACTGGAAGATGAGCTCCAGGTGAAGCTGCTCAACCGCAGCACCCGCAGCATCGGGCTGACGGAAGCGGGTAAAATTTACTATCAGGGCTGCCGTCGAATGCTGCATGAGGTGCAGGATGTTCACGAGCAGCTCTATGCCTTTAACAACACGCCTATCGGCACGCTGCGTATCGGTTGTTCTTCAACTATGGCACAAAATGTTCTCGCTGCCATGACGGCGGAAATGCTGAAAGAGTATCCCGGTTTAACCGTTAATCTGGTAACGGGCATTCCGGCACCGGACCTGATTGCCGATGGGTTAGACGTGGTGATCCGCGTTGGCGCGTTGCAGGACTCGAGCCTGTTCTCGCGTCGACTGGGCAGCATGCCGATGGTGGTCTGCGCGTCGAAAAGCTATCTGGCACAGTATGGCGTGCCGGAAAAACCTGCCGACCTGAGCAACCACTCGTGGCTGGAATACAGCGTTCGGCCAGATAACGAATTTGAACTGATCGCGCCGGAAGGGCTTTCCACTAAACTGCTGCCTGAAGGCCGCTTCGTGACCAACGATCCGATGACCATCTCACGCTGGCTGGTGGCCGGAGCCGGGATCGCCTACGTACCGCTGATGTGGGTGATCAATGAGATCAACAGCGGCGTACTGGAGATCCTCTTCCCGCGTTACCAGTCCGATCCACGTCCGGTCTACGCTCTGTATACCGAGAAGGACAAACTGCCTCTCAAAGTACAGGTGTGTATTAACTATCTGACCGAGTATTTTGTCGAAGTGGCGGAGCTGTTTCAGGGGATGCGCGGCAGAAGAAAGGAGTAATAAAGTAATCGCTATAATCATATCTGGCATGAATATTCCCCGGATGGCACTCACATTCATCCAGGAATATTTCCGCCCTCCTCTCAGGAATGGCTAATTGACACTCCCGCCACCCGCCATTTACCTTATAAGCAGTCTGAACATCAGACTGTTATATATTTGTTACCAATATGAATAATAAAATGTATTTCGCAGGATGACGTTAAACAAGGAAAAGAGATGAATATATTCGAACAAACACCGCCTTCACGCAGGCGCTATGGACTCGCCGCGTTCATCGGTTTAATTGCAGGGATCGTCTCCGCTTTTGTCAAATGGGGAGCCGAAGTGCCACTTCCGCCACGCAGTCCCACCGATTTATTCACCGGCGCATGCGGACCTGAGCAATTAATAAGAGCCGCAAGCCAGATTGACTGCTCCCGCAATTTTTTAAACCCTCCCTATGTATTTTTACGCGACTGGCTGGGCGTTACTGATCCTAACGCAGCCGTTTATACATTTGCCGGACATATATTTAACTGGGTCGGTGTGACCCATATTATTTTCTCAATCGTCTTCGCTGTGGGGTATTGCGTTGTTGCGGAAGTCTTTCCGAAAATTAAACTCTGGCAGGGTTTGCTGGCGGGTGCGTTAGCCCAGCTTTTTGTGCATATGATCTCCTTCCCGCTGATGGGTCTGACGCCACCGCTGCTTGAGTTGCCGTGGTATGAACACGTGTCAGAGATCGTGGGGCATCTGGTCTGGTTCTGGTCGATCGAAATCATTCGTCGTGACTTGCGTAACCGCATTACTCACGAGCCTGATCCAGAGATACCGCTGGGTAACTTACGTTAAAAAAAAGGCGCTACATCTGTAGCGCCTTTTTTAAGCATCCTAAGATCAGGCCGTGCCGCCCACCGTCAGATTATCCACTTTCAGCGTAGGCTGACCGACGCCCACAGGCAGGCTCTGGCCCTCTTTGCCGCAAACGCCCACGCCGTTATCCAGTTTCAGGTCGTTACCGACCATGGAAATCTGCTGCATGGCCTCAATGCCGGAGCCAATCAGGGTTGCGCCCTTCACCGCTTTGGTCACTTTGCCCTTCTCAATCAGATACGCCTCTGAGGTAGAGAAGACAAATTTGCCGGAGGTGATATCCACCTGACCGCCGCCAAAGTTTGGCGCGAAGATACCGTAATCAACGGATTCGATAATCTCCTGCGGCGTGGACTGGCCCGGCAGCATGTAAGTATTGGTCATGCGGGGCATCGGCAGATGTGCGTAGGATTCACGACGGCCGTTACCCGTCGGCGCAACGCCCATCAGGCGCGCGTTAAGCTTGTCCTGCATGTAGCCTTTCAGTACGCCGTTTTCGATCAGCACGTTGTACTGACCCGGCGTACCTTCATCGTCGATAGAAATCGAGCCGCGACGGTCGAGCATGGTGCCATCATCCACCACGGTACACAGCTCTGAGGAGACAAGCTGCCCCATCTGACCGCTGAATACGGACGTCCCGCGACGGTTGAAATCACCTTCCAGGCCGTGACCGACCGCTTCGTGCAGCAGCACGCCCGGCCAGCCTGCGCCCAGTACCACCGGCAACGTACCGGCTGGTGCAGCCACGGCAGACAGGTTGACCAGCGCCATGCGCACGGCTTCTTTTGCCCATGCATCCGCACGGGCTTCGCCGTCGACATCACCCAGGAACCAGTCATAACCAAAACGACCACCGCCACCGCTGGAGCCGCGCTCGCGCTTACCGTCGTCTTCAACCTGCACGCTGATAGAGAGACGCACCAGCGGGCGAACATCCGCCGCCAGGGTACCGTCCGTCGCTGCCACCAGGATCAGTTCATAAACCCCGGTCAGGCTGGCAGAGACTTCCTGCACGCGTTTATCCGCCGCGCGAGCCACTTTGTCCACGCGACGCAGGATGTCCAGCTTCTCCTCGCGGCTCATGCTTTGCAGCGGGTCGATGCTGGTATAGAGCGCAGCGTGCTGCACTTCACCCAGCGTTTTCACCCGTCCGTCGCCCGTATCGCGCACAATGGTTCGCGCCGCCTGCGCGCTCTGCTCCAGCGCGGCCAGGCTTATCTGGTCTGCATAGGCAAAACCGGTTTTTTCGCCGCTGACGGCGCGCACGCCGACGCCCTGGTCAATGTTATAAGAGCCATCTTTAATGATGCTGTCTTCTAAAACCCAGGATTCGTGATAGCTCGACTGGAAATAGAGATCGCCGTAGTCGAGGCGGCGTTCGGTCAGTTGACCAAGAATGGAGAACAGGTCCTGATGGCTCAGGCCGTTCGCTGCGAGCAAATGTTCACTTACCAGGTTCAGACTCATCTATTGCTACTCGTTCGTTGCCGCCAGTGGCGGTATAAAGATCGTATTTATTGAGAGTGAGGCAATTACCTGCCCACGTCAAATCATTGCTGTGCTTCTTTGCGCGGCTGGCGCAGCACCTCATTAATCTGTGGTTTATCAACCGGCCCGGTAATGCGATAGCGCAGAATCGAGACTTTGCTCCAGAGCGGCCCCAGCACTTTACTGGCCGCAAACACCGCCGCCCCGACAATAGGATTGACCACAAAGGCTGCCGCAACGCCCACGCTTGCGGAAATCTCCGGCGCCACCACGGCTTCCATATCCAGCTCGCGGCGCACGAGATCCACTGACCCTTTCATCGCGATATCCGCTTCCAGGCCGTCCACCAGCGTGTCGTCGGTGTGCAGAACGCCGTCTTTGATCCACGCCGTGCTGCGAATGGAATCGTAGTAGAAACCTTCGCTGAAGGTGTCGCTAAAGTCGAAGCGCAGCTTGCGCAGCAGCGCGTCAAAACTCAGCAGACGCAGGATCTGCCCGGCGCGCCCCGTGCTCACATCGGCAATCTCCCCCTTACCGAAGTGGGTTTTCAGGATGCCGTTAAGCGAAGCTTCATCGGGTGTCCACGGCGCTGCGCGCCAGTGCAGATCGTAATTCACATCGAAGGACGATCCGCGAAGCGGCGTGCTAATGCCGAAGAAGTTAGCTGCGGCGTCCAGCTTGTTGCCTTTAATATCGCCTTTCAGCGAGGTGCGCTGTTCACCCGGTTTGTTCACCCATTCGCCAGCGGCAGTCATGCGGCCAAAGCCGGTATCCACCAGCCCACCAGAGAGGCTCAGCGTATTGCCCTGAATAGCAAAATCACCGTCGATACGGCCATATTTTTGCCCCCACAGCCAGCACTCCGCACAGCGCAACTGGAGATCGGGCCAGCCGCTGAAATCCACGCGCGACCTCCCACTGCCACTGACAGGAGAAGCGCTTGTCGACTCTGCTTTAGACGCCGTAAAGGTCGGATTGTAATAGAGATAACGGATAGCCGCCTGCCATGGCGCGTGATCGCGCATGGTCAACGAACCGTTGATCTCACGCCCCTGCGCCTCGACCTTTGAGCCGTTTACCGTCGGCCGGGAGACAATACTCAGGTTGTTCCACTGCTGCCCGCCCAGCGTCAGCGCAGGCGTTCGCAAGGTAATGGACTGCGGGAACTGCGCCGTTTGGTCGACGTTTTGCCCGACACCTTTCTGGAACAGTGCCAGCCACTCTGCGCCATCCATCGGCGGGAGATTCAGTTCAACGCCCGCCTGCTCCGGCAGCGGCGGCGTGGTACGGCTGTCCGTCGTCCAGATCGCTCTGTCCAGCGTCAGCTTGCGGTTAAGCAGCCAGCGGCTGTTGAAGTGGTTTGTTCCACCAGCGTTTCCGGTTAAATCGAAGCTGTTAAGGTTGCCCGCAACCTTAACATTGACGGGCAATGCTTCACCGCTTTTCTTATTCAGCGGCGTGGGAAGTTGGCTGCTGAGGTTTTTCAGATCGCCCGTAATGTCGACGTTATAGCGCGCACCGGCATGATAAGGCAGGTCGATGGCGACCTTGCCATTCCATGACACCGCGCCGTCCACCGCATTCTCAATCGGCTTCGGCAGAACATCCATGCGTGACGGCTGCCAGTTCGCGTCCATATTGACCGCCACCTGGTAGGCTTTATCGCCCTCGGTGGTGGAGAAATCGATATTGACGGGTTGATTGAACCAGGTCGCTTTCAGCGGCTCACTTTTCAGCGTGCCGTTAACAAAGCTGAACTGACCGCTGAGGTTTTTCAGCGTGCTGTCCAGCGGCTTGATATAGAGGCTGTTGTTATTAAGGCTAACGTCGCCTTTGGCGGTGGTCATTTCACCGTCCAGTGGGATATCCAGATGTAAGCGAGCATTCACATCGCCATCTAACTGCAACTGCTGAAGGGTGGCTGCCAGGGAGTCATTCAGCGGCGTATCTTCAAAGTACGGGCCAACCGCTTTACCTGGCCCCTTAATATCCGCATCAATCAGCAGTTTCTCTTTGGAGTAATCCGGGATGTTTGCCGTCAGGTTGCTTGCCGTTACGCCGCCCAGCGCAACGCTGTCCGTCTTCATCCACAGGCCGTCATTCAGGAAGTTGAGTTCAATATCCAGATTCTTCAGCGCCGGCCAGTCCGGCTGGAAGGCATAGGTGGCGTTGCGTAGAGGCACCAGAACCTGGAACTGGCCTTCGTTGTGCTTATACGGGAACAGGTGCGGGTTGCCGCCGTAGACCAGCGTGGCGTTATCCGCCTGGCCGCCCTGAATAGCGCCGCTGAGATAGTCCACCAACGCTTTCCCCATCAGGTTTTCCGGGAAGTAGCGCCACGCCTGCGAACCGTCATCCGTGCTGATGCCCGCCAGAATACCCAACCACGGCTCATCGCCTTCAGGCTGTAGATAACGGAAATTACCGCGGGCATGTACCGCTTTGGCTTTCACATCGATATCGCGGCCATCGAGCTGAAAACCTTTGTCATTCTTCAGCCAGTTGAGGGTGGCATTTCCCTTTTCGATCTCCAGTGGCGCACGGAAGACCGTTTCGTACGGCATTTTCGCGTCCTGCATTTCTGCCGTCAGCCTGCCGTTTTCCACGCTTCCTTCCAGTTTACCGCTGAAGTGCTCGGCACCCGGCAGCAGTTTCCACTGTTTCCATGCGAGATTTTTCCATGCCGCCTGAAAACGCGTCTTTTCCGTAGCCTGGAGCGGAATATCCAGCGCCAGCCGGTTTATCTGCCCGCTCGGCTGCGTCGCCAGCCAGATTTCGCCCAGCTCCGGGGAGAGTTTTGCGGCCATTGAACGCAGCCCTTCGATCGCCGTCAGATCCAGGTTACTGGCGCGGATACGCAGCTCGTCGCTGCGTTTACCGTTTATCCCGCCGACGTCCTGCTCCGGCATCCACGCCAGCGTCAGCGCGCCGCGCGGCCAGGGTTTGTTATCCATGGAGATGCGCGTATCCGGTATAGCGAACTGCCAGCCGCCTTTATCCTGCGTCACGTGTGCGGTGAGGTTATCGACGGAAAGTTGATGCTGATGGTTTTCCCCTTTCCAGCTCGCGCCCCCCTGCTTAAGCCAGATATCGCCGCTGGCGAACGTCCCGTTCGTCAGGGTCATCCAGCCTTCCAGGCTGAAGCGCGCGGTCTCCAGCTGCATGTTCTGCTGTAGCCACTCACCGAGCCACGGCTTCACGTCCACGTCGTCCGCCTGTAGCCACACCCTGCCGTTGTTCAGCAAGCCATTGTCGTCACGCAGATCCATCCGCACCTGCATAACGCCGTGCTGCCCGTTCAGGCTGGAGAGATTCACCTGCCCCTCGGCGCGGTGGCGATCTTTCCCGTTTAACCAGGTCAGCTGTGGGATCGCCAGCTCAGCGCGCTGGCCGGAAAGAGTAATAAAGCTCACTTCGCTGTCGCGCAGATCGAAATGATCGAACTGCCGCAGGAACAGATCGCTGATACGGCTGGTTTCCAGCCCCCGATCGCTGTCGCCGCTTCGCAGCGGCGTGTTAGTCATCAGCTGAAGTTGCCAGAAGGTGAGATCGCGAAACTGCCAGCGCAGATGCAGCAGGCTTTGCCAGATATCCAGCGCCAGGGTGACGCGTTTGATTTTGAGGTGGCCGCCATCTTTCAGGCCAGCGCTGATATCCCGGGCATCTAGCGTCGGGCCAAAGTTCTGCCAGCTTGCCTCGATATGACTCACGTCCACCGGCAGGCCGGTGGCGGATTCGATTTTTGCCAGGATCTGCGGACGCCAGCTGTCCAGATGCGGCAAGGCGAGACGCAGCCCGCTCACGAGCAACGCGACAATCACGACCAGCGTTGCCCCTGTAAGCAGTAAAATCCCCGGCAATCGCCTCACGCGTCTCTCCTTGTCAGCCTTAAATCTCGCAGCGAACTGCGTTTACATCATGACGACGTCAAACTGCTCCTGATTATAGAGCGGCTCAATTTGCACTTTTACCTGTTTGCCGACAAAGATTTCCACTTCTGCCAGCGCGTGCGACTCTTCCCCTTTCAGGGCCTCCGCCACCGCAGGGGAAGCATAGACCAGAAAACGGTCTGAGTCGTAGGCATGATGGACACGGACAATCTCACGCATGATCTCGTAGCAGACCGTCTCCACCGTCTTTACCGTTCCGCGTCCATGGCAGGTTGGACACTCATTACACAGGACATGTTCCACGCTTTCGCGGGTCCGTTTCCGGGTCATTTCCACCAGACCGAGCTGCGAGAAGCCATTGATGCTGGTTTTCACGCGGTCCTTACTCAGCGCCTGCTCCAGTGAGTGCAGCACGCGACGGCGGTGATCTTCATTGTTCATATCGATAAAGTCGATGATGATAATGCCGCCCAGATTACGCAGACGAAGCTGACGCGCGATGGCCTGCGTCGCTTCTATGTTGGTGTTGAAGATGGTGTCATCGAGGTTGCGATGGCCGACAAACGCGCCGGTGTTGATGTCGACGGTGGTCATCGCTTCGGTTTGATCGATGATCAGATAGCCACCCGATTTCAGCTCAACCTTACGCTCCAGCGCACGCTGGATTTCGTTTTCAACGTCATAGAGGTCAAATATTGGCTGGCGTCCGGTGTAATGCTCCAGCAGACCCGGCATTTCCGGGATGTACTCGGCGGTGAACTCCAGTAAGGCTTCGTACGTCAGACGGGAATCCACGCGGATGCGGTCAAGCTGGGCGTCGGCGAAATCGCGTAATACGCGCTGAGCGAGCGCCAGCTCACCGTACAGCCTGTAGCGGGTCTGGTTGCGTTTTTTACGCTCCATCACTTTGGTCCAGACGCGCTTCAGATAGGCCGCATCCGAGGCCAGATCTTCTTCGCTGATCCCTTCCGCCGCGGTACGGATAATAAACCCGCCCTGCTCGTCGCAGTAGGCGCTGACCACCTTTTTCAGGCGCTCACGCTCGCTTTCGCTCTCAATGCGCTGTGACACGCCGACGTGCGACGCCCCCGGCATAAAGACCAGATAGCGTGAAGGCAGGGTGATGTCGGTGGTCAGACGCGCGCCTTTGGTGCCAAGCGGATCTTTTACCACCTGTACCATCAGATCCTGGCCCTGACGCACCAGCTCAGAGATGTCGCGCACGGCAAATTGCTTTTGCTCTTCGCCTGCCACACATTCGGTGTGCGGCATGATATCGGAGGCATGTAAAAACGCCGCCTTATCGAGCCCAATATCTACAAAAGCCGCCTGCATACCCGGCAGGACACGACTGACACGACCTTTGTAGATATTGCCTACGATTCCGCGTCGCGCTTCACGCTCAATATGAATTTCCTGGAGAATGCCACCATCAATGTAGGCCACACGGGTTTCCGATGGCGTTACGTTTACCAACAATTCAGCCGTCATAATTATCCCTTCCCTCACGCAGTGAGTTAAAATTGCTCAGCAACTCATACGTTTCCACCAGCGGTAAGCCGACTACGGCGTGATAGCTGCCATTTATCTTCCTGACAAAACAGCCACCCAACCCTTGAATACCGTATGCACCTGCTTTATCCATAGGTTCACCGCTGGCGATATAGCCGGCGATCTCCTCGTCGGTGAGGACTCTGAACGTCACTTCCGTTACCACAAGGCAATCCAGAACGTACTGGCTATCTGCCAGCGCTACCGCCGTCATCACCTGATGGGTTTGTCCGGACATATTACGCAGCATCCGCGCCGCATGGTCTGCGTCGCGGGGTTTCTCAAGCACCTCACCATTGAGAATAACGATGGTATCCGCACCCAGCACCGGTAAGTCACGCGGCACGCATGCCACGCCCGCCTGCGCTTTTTCACGCGCCAGACGAGAGACATACTGCTGAGCGCTTTCACCCTCAGCACGTTTTTCTTCGATACCGGTAACGATGCGTTCGAAGGAGACACCCAACTGCGCGAGCAGTTCCTGGCGACGCGGAGAACCGGAGGCAAGATACAAAGACGTCATAGAAACCTTTTATTGCACGGCAAACTGCTGGCGAATTTTACGCATCAGCAGGAACAGCCACGGCCAGAGCACACCGTTTACTACACTACTCCAGAACACTTCCGGTCGGAAAGAGACGTTGATCACTAAAAACTCTGCCCAGAAAACAACGATATCCGCAGCGAGCGACAACAACATCACTACCAGCGCCTGTTGCCAGAGCGCAAGGTTACGAAAGAGCTGGAATTTGAGTGCGACGAGATACGCAATAATGCTCATGGATAAGGCGCGGACGCCAAGCGTAGAGCCACTGATAAGATCCAGTATGGCACCCATCACAAAACCTGTGCCGACATTTACGCGGTGCGGCAGGGCAAGGATCCAGTAGAGCAAAATGAGCAATACCCAGTTTGGCCGGAAAACAAGAATGTCGTCCGGCCAGGGCATAATTTGCAGCAACAGTGCAACGAGGAATGAGAGCCAGATTACCCAGCGCCCCTGGCTACGATAACTGGCCACTACTGCCCTCCACCCGAGACTTGCGGCGGTGGGGGCGCATCCGGCAGCGGCTGCGTTAACCCCGTCGCCGGAGCCGGTACGGGTGCAGGTGGTCCCATCGCATCCGGCGCAGGCAGCACCTGCGGCATCATCTGCATCAGGCGTTCGTTGGCCACGCGATGCACATCTTCCGGGGTCATCGGGTTAGCGCCGTTACGATCGGCGCCCCACAGCAGCAACAGGTAGCGCAAACGCTGCAAGCCGGCCGTTGGACGCGCCTGAATCACGGTGTAGGCACGCTGAGTGTCGAGCTTCACGGAAGAGACAACCGCAACCGGGTAGCCCTCAGGGAAACGACCGCCCAGACCGGACGTCACCAGCACGTCGCCCACGCGGATATCCGTGTTGGCAGGCAGGTGTTCCAGTTGCAGATCGTCCGTGCAGCCATTACCGGCGGCAATCACGCGAATATCGTTACGCAGCACCTGAATCGGCAGTGCATGGGTGGCATCGCAAATCAGCAACACGCGGCTGGTCAGTTTGGCAACCGCCACAACCTGGCCCACGACCCCCTTATCGCTGATGACAGGCTGACCTTCGTATACGCCGTTCACGCTGCCTTTATCAATCACCACCTGATCGCTGTACGGATCGTTTACGGTGGAGATTACCTGGGTGACCATTTTCTGTTCATCCTGGCGCAGCGGCGAGCCGAGCAGTTCGCGCAGACGGGCGTTTTCCTGCTTATATTGCCCCAGCATCAGCAGCTCGCTATTTTTCAGCAGCAGTTCCTGGCGTAACGCACGGTTTTCGAGTTCGAGCTGGTCACGCGATGAGAGCGTTTGCGACACGGAGTCGAGCAGTTCACGGGGACCATTTGAAATAAAGTAGAAAGGACTGACGGCGGTATCCATGTACGTTCGGATCTGGCTGAACGTACCGAGGCGGCTATCGGCAATAATGACCCCGAGCGCAACCAGAACCGCCAGGATCAGGCGAAACTGTAGCGACGGGCCACGGCTAAAAATTGGCTTCATAGGCTATGCGTATTCTCGCGTCAGAGAGAAAGGGTAGCGAATTGCTACCCTCTCACACCCGACTACTCTTCGCTAAACAAGTCGCCGCCGTGCATGTCGATCATTTCCAGCGCCTTGCCACCACCACGGGCGACGCAAGTCAGTGGATCTTCTGCAACTACGACAGGAATACCTGTCTCTTCCATTAACAGGCGGTCGAGGTTACGCAGCAGCGCACCACCACCGGTCAGAACCATACCGCGCTCGGAGATATCGGAAGCCAGCTCTGGCGGGCACTGTTCCAGCGCAACCATCACCGCGCTCACGATGCCGGTCAGCGGCTCCTGCAACGCTTCCAGGATTTCGTTGGAGTTCAGGGTGAATCCGCGTGGCACGCCTTCAGCCAGGTTACGACCGCGAACTTCGATCTCGCGTACTTCATCACCCGGATAGGCAGAACCGATTTCATGCTTGATGCGCTCTGCGGTTGCTTCACCGATCAGAGAGCCGTAGTTACGGCGAACGTAATTGATGATGGCTTCGTCGAAACGGTCGCCGCCGATACGCACGGAAGAGGAGTAGACCACACCGTTCAGGGAGATAACGGCCACTTCAGTGGTACCGCCACCGATATCCACCACCATAGAACCGGTAGCTTCAGAAACCGGCAGACCCGCACCAATTGCCGCAGCCATCGGTTCTTCAATCAGGAACACTTCACGCGCACCTGCGCCCTGAGCGGATTCACGGATCGCACGGCGTTCAACCTGGGTTGCGCCAACCGGCACACACACCAGCACGCGCGGGCTTGGGCGCATGAAGCTGTTGCTGTGAACCTGCTTGATGAAGTGCTGAAGCATTTTTTCGGTCACGAAGAAGTCAGCAATAACGCCGTCTTTCATAGGGCGGATCGCGGCGATGTTGCCCGGCGTACGGCCCAGCATCTGCTTCGCATCATGACCTACTGCGGCCACGCTTTTTGGCGAGCCGGCACGATCCTGACGAATGGCCACAACGGAAGGCTCATTCAATACGATGCCTTGTCCTTTTACATAAATAAGGGTATTCGCGGTACCCAGGTCAATGGACAGGTCATTGGAAAACATGCCACGAAATTTTTTCAACATACTAAGGGATAATCCTGAAAGCTGGGGCGGAAAACAAAATCCGCTTACTTTACCAACCACACGCAGCAGCGACAAGGCGCAAAAATCGTCTGCTACGGTGAAAATTAGTGCAGCACGTTTCCTTTGTTACAAATTCATCCCCTGAATCCCTCAGGGCTGAGTAAACAGCAGCGTCCCTCACTTTCACTTGTAACCCACTAAAGGTCGTTCACTGGCTTTTATGCTCGTCTTACTCAAAGCTACAGGCGCGATATTCTACGTGAAAACAAAGTAAACGGCAGGTCAAACAGAGTATCTTTGCAAATATTTTTTCACATTGGTGTCAAGCGGCTGAGAGGCGGCAAAAAAATCCCCCTGACCGCCCGTCACGCCGCGCTCTGTCAACATCTGCCATTCACTACGTGAACGTACGCCTGTGGCAAATACTTGCGTTTGCGTTCCTTTGCACGCTTCCACCAGGCTTTGTACCAGCAGCTGGTTTTCCGTGCGTTTTTCAATATTCCTTACCAGACCCGGATGCAGCTTCAATAATTCAACATCCAGCTCTTTGATCCAGCGGGTGCTCACCAGCGTCAAACCCGCCTGGGTTACCGCCACGCGAGCCCCAAGCGCATTGATTAAACGCACTACCGGGCGCAACCGGCTGATGTGTTGACCTACATCTGCCTCTGCAAGTTCAAAAATAATGCGTTTGCGTTGCGATTTTTCGCATTGCATTAACGTGTCACGTAACCAGCGCTGGAAACGCGGACGGATCAGCGATTCGACGGTCACCTGTAAAGCCAGATTTTCTTCAGGCCAGTACGATAAAAACGGAATGAGACGGGTGATTTGCTGACGGTCATACTCTTCGGACAATCCGAATTGCAACACCATGGGCAGATATTCCGCGGAGATAACCTCTTCAGTGCCATCAAAAATACGGCACATCAGCTCACGATGATGAACATGACCATTCTTCATGACCGCCGGTTTTTGATAGATGCGCGGTCCGCCCCGGCTCAGCATCTGTTCAATCAGGGTTCGCCAGCGCACGTTGCCGCGCCCTTTCTCCGGCAGCGTATCATCATAGACTGCCCAGCCGTTCGCCCCCTGCAATACGGCGTTACGCGTGGCCGCTTCCGCATGTTCCATCACCTGCTCCGTCGACTGACCGCCGCGCCAGGCACAGATGCCCATATGCACCATATCGTCTCTGTCGAGCATTTTGCTCTGGGGCAGCGCATCGACGGCTTTCAGCAGCTGGCTGGCGATACTCTCGGACTCCTTTAAGGTGCGATGCGGCAGCAAGACGGCAAAATCGCTGCGGTGGTAGCGTGCCAGTAACGCGCCGGGGTAGCGCATAATAAAGGTGGACAGCAGGTTAATCAGCGTAAAGAGGTTCTCTTCCGCCACGCGCTGACCCCAGGTATCACGGAGCAGATCGAAGTCGGGCAGGCGAATCATCATTACCACGCCATGCGTACCCACCTTTTCGGGGTCATCAAGAAGGGTAGCCAGCTGATTATCAAAGAAGAGACGGTTGTTGAGGCCCGTTTTGTTATCCTGCGCGGCGTAAGAGCGAATCAACGTGTCCATACGGCTACGCTGATCGCTGGCAAACTGGATTTCGGAGAGCAGCACGTCCAGGGCGCTACTGGTGCGTGATGGCCATTCATAAACCGATCCCCGCACCTGTGGACCCCGTTCGCCATTCAGTATCCGCACGGAGCGTGTTTCCAGCAGCTCCTGGCCGGAAAGTTGACGACGCTGCCAGCGAACGGCGAGGAAAATCAGCAGTACGATAAAGGCAACGGCGATGGTTAAGGGCGCGGTGGTCATAAGCGAGCGTAAATAGTTGCTCATCGGATCCTGGTACATCAGATGAATTGTCATACCCGGATGTTTAAGTGAATTAACCGTGACGTCCCGATACTGTTCTACCGTGCCGGCAGGACGATAGCTGCCCTGGCGGGTATGGCTGAAAACGGTCTGCTTCCCCTGTTTAATGTCGATCTGCACGATATCCACAGGCACCATTAACTCATCCAGCTCACGCGAAAGCGCCGGGAAGGAGGTTGCAATCAGGCGAGTGTCGATAACCGATGCAACCGATTCAACCCGGTTAACCAGCTTATCCTGGATGGCATTGTAAAAGCTCAGCGAGCAGCCGATTAGCGTGACAAATATGGTCAGCCCCGTCAGCAAGGTGATAAAAGCTGAGAACTTCGTCGTTAATCGCATCCTTGAGATTACTCCGTGGGTTGAAGGGGGGTGCAAGTGAGCACTAACTTGCATTTCAAATGCGGCATACTACCAAACCTGGCGTATCTGGCAATTTATTGCGTTAAATCGGCACTGCGTTTCATTGAGCGAGTATAGTCATCAGAACATATTTTCCCATCATCAAACCTAGTGAGGACCCAGTATGCAGGCTTTGATCTTAGAACAGCAGGACGGCAAAACCATTGCCTCAGTGCAAGCCATCGAGGAGAGCCGCCTGCCGGAGGGCGACGTGACCGTAGATATCGACTGGTCCAGCCTGAACTATAAGGATGCGCTGGCCATTACGGGAAAAGGTAAAATCATCCGAAATTTCCCGATGGTGCCAGGAATCGACTTTGCAGGCCGCGTACATACCAGTGAAGATCCACGTTTTCACGCCGGACAGCAGGTGCTGCTCACCGGCTGGGGCGTAGGTGAAAACCACTGGGGCGGACTGGCAGCGCAGGCGCGCGTAAAAGGTG
This sequence comes from Enterobacter cloacae complex sp. SHL001, assembly GCF_049236825.1. NCBI lineage: Bacteria > Pseudomonadati > Pseudomonadota > Gammaproteobacteria > Enterobacterales > Enterobacteriaceae > Enterobacter > Enterobacter cloacae complex sp. SHL001. The sequence goes on along the minus strand of NZ_JBMKIP010000008.1, from coordinate 19,034 downwards.
ACTGGCTGGTCCCGATGCCGAAAGGCCTGGACGGTCGTAAGGCGATGATCATCGGCACGGCAGGTTTCACCGCCATGCTGTGCGTGATGGCGCTGGAAGAGGCCGGGATCCGCCCTGACTCTGGCGAAATTGTCGTCACCGGCGCCAGCGGCGGCGTGGGCAGCACGGCCGTCACGCTGCTGCACAAGCTGGGGTATCAGGTTGCTGCCGTCTCAGGCCGCGAAAGTACGCATGATTATCTACGTCAGCTGGGCGCAAGCCGCATTCTGAGCCGCGACGAATTCGCCGAGACCCGCCCGCTGGAAAAACAGGTCTGGGCTGGCGCAGTAGATACCGTCGGCGACAAAGTGCTGGCGAAGGTGCTGGCGCAAATGAATTACGGCGGCTGCGTGGCGGCCTGTGGTCTGGCGGGCGGTTTTGCCCTGCCGACGACGGTGATGCCATTTATTCTGCGTAACGTGCGTCTTCAGGGTGTCGATTCGGTCATGACCCCAGCCGAGCGGCGAGCTGAGGCCTGGGAACGTCTGGTGCAGGATCTGCCAGCCTCATTCTTTGACCAGAGCGCCACTGAGATTACCCTGAGCCAGGCGCCAGAGTTCGCCAGTAAAATCATGGACAATCAGTTCCACGGTCGTGCGCTGGTTAAAATCGCCTAATCTTCAAATTTTCGTGACATATTCGCGCTAACCCTCCTCCTCCGTCATGCTTAGAAAAACGCCTGACGGAGGATGCCATGAAAACCCGAAAACTGACGGAAGCCGACGTAACGTCTGAATCTGTCTTTATGCTACAGCGCCGCCAGATCCTGAAAATGCTTGGCATCAGCGCCACCGCCCTGACGCTCACCCCTGCGGCCCATGCCGATCTGCTCGACTGGTTTAAGGGCAACGATCGCCCGAAAGCCCCCTCCGGCGCACCGCTTAACTTCACCAAACCGGCGCAGTGGCAGAATAAACTGGCGCTGACGCCGGAAGATAAAGTCACCGGCTATAACAACTTCTATGAGTTTGGTCTCGATAAGGCCGATCCTGCCGCCAACGCCGGGAGCATGAAAACCGATCCCTGGACGCTGAAGATAGATGGCGAGGTGGCAAAACCGCTGACGCTGGATCATCATGACCTCACCACCCGCTTCCCACTTGAAGAACGCATTTACCGTATGCGCTGTGTGGAAGCCTGGTCGATGGTGGTGCCGTGGGTAGGTTTCCCTTTGCATAAACTGCTGGCGCTGGTTGAGCCCACCAGCAACGCGAAGTATGTTTCCTTCCAGACGCGCTACGCCCCGGACGAGATGCCAGGCCAGAAGGATCGGTTTATCGGCGGCGGGCTGGAGTATCCCTACGTTGAAGGTTTACGTCTCGACGAAGCCATGCATCCGCTTACGCTGCTTACCGTTGGGGTTTACGGCAAAGCGCTGCCGCCGCAAAACGGGGCGCCCATTCGCCTGACCGTACCGTGGAAATACGGTTTCAAGGGCATCAAATCGATCGTCAGCATTAAGCTCACCCGTGAACGCCCCCCCACCACCTGGAACCTGGCAGCGCCTGACGAGTATGGTTTTTTTGCCAACGTTAACCCGCACGTTGACCATCCGCGCTGGTCGCAGGCAACGGAACGTTTTATCGGCTCCGGCGGCGCGCTGGATGTTAAACGCCAGCCAACGCTGCTGTTTAACGGCTATGCGGATGAGGTGGCATCCCTCTACCGTGGGCTGAATTTACGGGAGAACTTCTAAGTGCGTTTAACGGCAAAGCAGATAACCTGGCTGAAGGTACTCCTGCATTTAGCAGGATTGCTCCCCTTTATCTGGCTCTTCTGGGCAGCCAGCCAGGGACAGTTCAGTGCCGATCCGGCGAAAGATATTCAGCATTTTACGGGTCGGATGGCTCTGAAATTTTTGCTGGCGACCTTGCTCGTCTCACCGCTGGCGCGCTACGCTAAACAGCCATTATTGATACGCACCCGTCGGCTTTTAGGGCTATGGTGTTTTGCTTGGGCGACGCTGCATCTCACCAGCTACGCCCTGCTGGAACTGGGCATTAACAACCTGGCACTCCTTGGCAGCGAACTGGTGACGCGTCCCTATCTGACGCTGGGTATCGTAAGCTGGCTGGTTTTACTGGCGCTGACGCTGACATCCACGCAGTATGCGCAGCGAAAACTAGGTCGACGCTGGCAACTGCTGCACAACTTCGTCTATCTTGTCGCGATCCTCGCCCCGATTCATTACCTGTGGTCGGTGAAGATTTTATCCCCTCAGCCGGTCATCTACGCGCTGCTGGCCCTGGCCCTTTTAGCGTGGCGTTACAAGAAGTTCCGCCAGTGGTTGCGATAGTTCACGAAACTGTGCGTTTTCCCGCAGATTATTTATCAACCGCGAATCTTTTTCGGATAGCGGTTGATAATCTTCCCTGATAAGACCAGTATTTAGCTGCCAAATGCTACGAAATCGTTATAATGTGCGACTTCGGTTTTCCGGACAGGGGTTTTAGGCCTCTGAAAGGGTGACAATTGCGCTTTGAGGGTATATGTTGTTTTTTACCCGAAAATCGCAGGAGATAGCGGCACAATGGCTGACAAATTCCAAATTTTAGTATTGAACGGTCCGAACCTGAACATGCTCGGCACCCGTGAGCCAGAGAAGTACGGCACGCTGACATTGAGCGAAATTGTTAACCGTCTGAGTACGGAAGCAGCCCCGCTGAATGTGGATTTGGACCATTTTCAGTCAAACGCGGAGTACGCAATCATCGACCGTATTCATCAGGCTAAAGACACTGTGGACTATATCCTGATCAATCCGGCCGCGTTTACGCACACCAGTGTTGCTATACGCGACGCACTGCTCGCGGTGAGTATCCCGTTTATCGAGATCCACCTGAGTAACGTGCACGCCCGAGAGCCGTTCCGCCACCATTCCTACCTGTCAGATATCGCCGCTGGCGTGATTTGTGGGCTGGGTGCAGACGGCTATTCATACGCTTTACAGACAGCGGTAAAACGCTTGTCACAATCACACTAAACAAGAGTACGGAACCCACTCATGGATATTCGTAAGATTAAAAAACTGATCGAGCTGGTTGAAGAATCAGGCATCTCCGAACTGGAAATTTCTGAAGGCGAAGAGTCTGTACGCATCAGCCGTGCAGCCCCGGCCGCTAGCTTCCCGGTAATGCAGCAAGCTTACGCTGCGCCAGTGCAGCAGCCTGCGCTCTCCGCAGCCGTTGCACCAGTGGCAGCAGAAGCGGCACCTGCGGCTGCAACAGAAATCAGTGGTCACATCGTACGTTCCCCAATGGTTGGTACTTTCTACCGCACCCCGAGCCCGGACGCGAAGGCGTTCATCGAAGTGGGTCAGAAAGTCAACGTAGGCGATACCCTGTGCATCGTTGAAGCCATGAAAATGATGAACCAGATCGAAGCAGACAAATCAGGTACTGTGAAAGCGATCCTGGTCGAAAGTGGTCAGCCGGTAGAATTTGACGAGCCGCTGGTCGTCATCGAGTAACGAGGCGAACATGCTGGATAAAATTGTTATCGCCAACCGTGGCGAGATTGCACTGCGTATTCTTCGTGCCTGTAAAGAACTGGGCATCAAGACCGTGGCCGTGCACTCAAGCGCGGATCGCGATTTAAAACACGTATTGCTGGCGGATGAGACGGTCTGTATCGGTCCGGCTCCGTCCGTAAAAAGCTATCTGAACATCCCGGCGATCATCAGCGCCGCCGAAATCACTGGCGCGGTCGCGATTCATCCGGGTTATGGTTTCCTCTCTGAGAACGCCAACTTTGCTGAGCAGGTTGAACGCTCTGGCTTTATCTTCATTGGCCCGAAAGCCGACACCATTCGCCTGATGGGTGACAAAGTGTCTGCCATCACCGCGATGAAAAAAGCCGGCGTGCCAACCGTACCGGGCTCTGACGGCCCGCTGACCGACGATATGGATGCTAACCGCGCCCATGCTAAACGCATTGGCTATCCGGTGATCATCAAAGCGTCCGGCGGCGGCGGCGGTCGCGGTATGCGCGTTGTACGCAGCGATGCTGAACTGGCGCAGTCCATCTCCATGACCAAAGCGGAAGCGAAAGCGGCTTTCAGCAATGACATGGTGTATATGGAAAAATACCTGGAAAACCCACGCCACATCGAAATTCAGGTGCTGGCTGACGGTCAGGGCAACGCGATCTATCTGGCAGAACGTGACTGCTCCATGCAGCGTCGTCACCAGAAAGTGGTCGAAGAAGCGCCAGCGCCGGGCATTACGCCGGAACTGCGTCGCTACATCGGCGAGCGTTGCGCCAAAGCGTGTGTCGATATCGGCTATCGCGGGGCGGGTACTTTCGAGTTCCTGTTCGAAAACGGCGAGTTCTACTTCATCGAGATGAACACCCGTATTCAGGTTGAACACCCGGTTACCGAAATGATCACCGGCGTTGACCTGATCAAAGAACAGCTGCGTATCGCAGCCGGTCAGCCGCTGTCCATCAAACAGGAAGAAGTTGTGGTTAAAGGCCATGCGGTAGAGTGCCGTATCAACGCCGAAGACCCGAACACCTTCCTGCCAAGCCCGGGTAAAATTACGCGTTTCCACGCGCCGGGTGGCTTTGGTGTGCGCTGGGAGTCCCATATCTACGCCGGTTACACCGTACCGCCGTATTATGACTCAATGATTGGTAAGCTGATCTGCTACGGCGAAAACCGTGACGTGGCCATTGCCCGCATGAAGAACGCCCTTCAGGAGCTGATCATCGACGGGATCAAAACCAACGTTGATCTCCAGATGCGCATTATGAGCGACGAGCACTTCCAGAATGGTGGGACTAACATCCACTACCTGGAGAAAAAACTCGGTCTGAACGAGAAGTAAGAGACCAGTGTTGCTAAAAGGCCGGATTATCCGGCCTTTTTTATTTCTGGGGATCGCTAAGCCCCATCATGTACAATCCCCGCTTTCTTCATCCACAAGGGACAAAAAATGGACAAACGTTTTGTTCAGGCCCATAAAGAAGCGCGCTGGGCGCTGTGGCTGACCCTTCTTTATCTCGCCGCGTGGTTAGTAACTGCTTACTTACCTGATTCGGCGATTGGCATTACCGGCCTCCCGCACTGGTTTGAAATGGCCTGCCTGCTGCTGCCGCTGGTGTTTATCCTGCTGTGCTGGGCGATGGTGAAATTCATCTATCGCGATATTTCACTGGAGGACGATGATGCAGCTTGAAGTCATTCTGCCCCTTATCGCTTACCTGTTCCTGGTGTTTGGCCTGTCGGTTTATGCGATGCGTAAACGTTCGACCGGCACCTTTCTGAACGAGTATTTCCTCGGGAGCCGCTCAATGGGTGGCGTCGTGCTGGCCATGACGCTGACCGCCACGTACATCAGCGCCAGCTCGTTTATCGGTGGCCCCGGCGCCGCTTATAAGTACGGGCTGGGCTGGGTACTGCTGGCCATGATCCAGCTGCCTGCCATCTGGCTCTCTCTGGGCATACTGGGTAAAAAGTTTGCCATTCTGGCCCGTCGCTACAATGCCGTAACGCTGAACGATATGCTGTTTGCCCGCTATCAGAGTCGCTTGCTGGTATGGCTGGCAAGCCTGAGTCTGCTGGTGGCGTTTATTGGCGCAATGACGGTGCAGTTTATCGGCGGCGCACGTCTGCTGGAGACGGCAGCCGGTATCCCCTATGAAACAGGTCTGGTCATTTTCGGTGTGAGTATCGCGCTGTATACCGCGTTTGGCGGGTTCCGCGCCAGCGTACTCAACGACACGATGCAGGGGATGGTGATGCTCATTGGCACCCTCGTTCTGCTGGTAGGTATCGTGCATGCCGCAGGAGGCCTGAGCCATGCGGTTGAAACCCTGGAAGCGATCGATCCGAAACTGGTCTCACCGCAGGGGGCGGATGACATCCTCTCTCCAGCCTTTATGACCTCGTTCTGGGTACTGGTGTGCTTTGGCGTGATTGGCCTGCCCCATACTGCCGTGCGCTGCATCTCATATAAAGACAGCAAAGCGGTGCACCGCGGGATCATTATCGGGACAATTGTGGTGGCGATCCTGATGTTCGGTATGCATCTGGCGGGCGCGCTGGGACGCGCGGTGATCCCTGACCTTACCGTACCGGATCTGGTCATTCCAACCCTGATGGTGAAAGTGCTTCCGCCGTTTGCCGCCGGGATTTTCCTCGCCGCCCCCATGGCGGCCATTATGTCGACCATCAACGCTCAGTTGCTGCAAAGTTCCGCTACGATCATTAAAGATCTCTATCTGAATTTGCGCCCTGAACAGGTCGAAAATGAGCGACGCCTCAAGCGCATGTCGGCGGTGATTACCCTGGTGCTGGGGGCGTTGCTGCTGCTGGCCGCGTGGCGTCCACCGGAGATGATCATCTGGTTGAACCTGCTCGCCTTTGGTGGGCTGGAGGCCGTTTTCCTGTGGCCGCTGGTGCTGGGGCTCTACTGGGAACGCGCGAATGCCGCGGGTGCATTAAGCGGCATGATTGTCGGGGGCGTCCTGTATGCTGTTCTCGCCACGTTTAAAATTCAGTATCTGGGCTTCCATCCGATCGTGCCTTCGTTACTGGTAAGTTTACTGGCGTTTGTGGTGGGAAACCGTTTTGGTCGACCGGTGCCACAAACTGTCCTGATTTCTACTGACAAATAAAGAGTTTTGCCATGCCGTGGATCCAATTAAAACTGAACACAACCGGCGCGAACGCCGAAGAACTGAGTGATGCGCTGATGGAGGCCGGTTCGGTCTCTATCACCTTCCAGGACACGCATGACACGCCGGTCTTTGAGCCGCTGCCAGGCGAAACGCGCCTGTGGGGTGATACGGACGTTATCGGCCTGTTCGATGCAGAAACCGACATGAAAGAGGTCGTGGCGATTCTGGAAAACCATCCGCTGCTGGGCGTGGGTTTCGCGCATAAAATTGAACAGCTGGAAGACAAAGACTGGGAACGCGAGTGGATGGACAACTTCCATCCGATGCAGTTTGGTCAGCGTCTGTGGATCTGCCCAAGCTGGCGTGAAGTTCCCGATAAAAACGCCGTCAACGTGATGCTGGATCCGGGTCTGGCGTTCGGCACCGGCACCCACCCGACAACCTCCCTGTGCCTGCAATGGCTGGATGGCCTGGATCTGGAAGGCAAAACCGTGATCGACTTCGGTTGCGGATCCGGGATCCTTGCTATCGCGGCGCTGAAACTGGGCGCGGCAAAAGCCATCGGGATCGACATCGATCCGCAGGCGATTCAGGCCAGCCGTGATAACGCCGAGCGTAATGGCGTTTCCGATCGCCTTGAACTGTATTTGCCCGATGCACAGCCAGAGGCGATGAAAGCCGATGTTGTGGTCGCGAATATCCTGGCTGGCCCGTTACGCGAGCTGGCGCCGTTAATCAGCGTGCTGCCGGTTGAAGGCGGTCTGCTGGGCCTGTCCGGTATCCTTGCCAGCCAGGCAGACAGCGTCTGTGAAGCCTACGCCGATCTCTTCGCGCTCGACCCGGTGGTCGAAAAAGAAGAGTGGTGTCGCATCACCGGCCGTAAAAAATAAGCGTTTGGCGTGGTCGTCTGACCACGCCTTTTCCCTTCGGTTTTTTCTCCCGCCTTCTTCCTTTCTTCGATAAAATAACCGCACAAATCATAATGTTAATTGTTGATTTGGATAATAAAATTCACAGGAAGAATATGATGAAACACATTTCAGGCAAGGCAGCGCTGCTGGCGCTGAGCATGATTTCGGCTACGGCTTACGCATCACACTGGAGTTATCAGGGAGAAGGCGCACCGGAACATTGGGGCGAACTGGACGAGGCGTACAAGACGTGTAAAAGCGGAATGTATCAGTCGCCGGTCAACATAGATAACACGGTCAAAGCCCACATCTCTCCGCTGGAAACGCACTATATCGACGGCCCGGTCATTCTGACAAACAACGGCCATACTATCCAGGCAAGTGAAAATGCCGATACACGCGACAGCATCACGCTTGATAAACAGCGCTGGACGTTACAGCAGTTCCATTTCCATGCGCCATCCGAAAACACGGTGCACGGTAATAAATACGCAATGGAAATGCATCTGGTCCATAAAAACGCTGACGGCGAACTGACGGTCGTTGCCGTTATGTTCGATCAGGGCGCGGCAAACACTGAACTGGATAAACTCTGGGGCGTGATGCCTGGACAGGTTGACCAGAACGTCACGATTAAGCCAACCCTCGATATGAATAAATTACTGCCCACGGATAAAACCTACTGGCGTTTTAGCGGCTCTCTGACCACGCCACCGTGTTCAGAAGGGGTGACATGGCTGGTGCTCAAGCACCCGCTGACCGTCTCTGCTGAACAGCTGCAAAAATTCACTCACACCATGCACCATGAAAACAGCCGCCCGGTTCAACCGCTTCATGGCCGTCTGGTTGTTGAATAAGTCGATTTTTTTACGCTGATATCCTGTGCTGAAATGCGACGCAGATCGCAAAGAAGCGCCATAATCTGCTGCTTATAGCAGCAGATTATCCCGGACAATTGATTCATTTATTCAGAAATGATGAGAAGTTACGGGAAATTGTAAGCGCCCACAAAATGTTCATTTATTCATAACACAATGATTTAAATAGCGAATAATCTTATCCAAAAAGAATGACTGGCGATTCCTTGATCTACAACAGAGGATTGTTCAAAGTTTGGCCTTTCATCTCGTGCAAAAAATGCGTAATATACGCCGCCTTGCAGTCACAGTATGGTCATTTCTTAACTCATGCGCATCGGACACCACCAGCTCAGAAATCGCCTGATCGCAGCCCCAATGGCAGGTATTACCGACCGGCCGTTCAGGACGCTGTGCTACGAGATGGGAGCAGGATTAACCGTTTCCGAGATGATGTCGTCTAACCCGCAGGTTTGGGAAAGCGATAAGTCCCGCCTTCGGATGGTGCACGTGGATGAACCAGGTATCCGCACCGTGCAAATTGCCGGAAGCGTGCCTGAAGAGATGGCAGATGCCGCGCGTATTAACGTGGAAAGTGGCGCCCAGATTATTGATATCAATATGGGTTGCCCGGCCAAAAAGGTGAATCGCAAGCTTGCAGGTTCAGCCCTTCTGCAATACCCCGACCAGGTGAAGTCAATCCTGACGGCGGTTGTCAGCGCAGTGGACGTTCCTGTTACGTTGAAGATTCGCACGGGTTGGTCGCCGGAACACCGTAACTGCGTAGAGATTGCCCAACTGGCCGAAGACTGTGGCATTCAGGCCCTGACCATTCATGGACGCACTCGCGCCTGTTTGTTCAACGGTGAAGCTGAATACGACAGCATTCGGGCAGTTAAGCAGAAAGTTTCCATTCCGATTATCGCGAATGGCGACATTACTGACCCGCTTAAAGCCAGAGCTGTGCTCGACTATACGGGAGCTGATGCTCTGATGATAGGACGTGCCGCTCAGGGAAGACCCTGGATCTTTCGGGAAATCCAGCATTATCTGGACACTGGGGAGCTGCTTGCCCCGCTGCCTCTGGCAGAGGTCAAGCGCTTGCTTTGTTCGCATGTTCGGGAATTGCATGACCACTACGGCCAGGCAAAAGGGTACCGAATTGCGCGTAAACACGTCTCCTGGTATCTCCAGGAGCACGCTCCAAATGACCAGTTTCGGCGCACATTCAACGCCATTGAGGATGCCAGCGAACAGCTGGAGGCGTTGGAGGCATACTTCGAAAATCTTGCGTAATGAAATAAAGAGCTGACAGAACTATGTTCGAACAACGCGTAAATTCTGACGTACTGACCGTTTCTACCGTTAACTCTCAGGATCAGGTGACTCAAAAGCCCCTGCGTGACTCGGTTAAACAGGCACTGAAGAACTATTTTGCTCAACTGAACGGTCAGGATGTTAATGACCTGTATGAGCTGGTACTGGCTGAAGTTGAACAGCCACTGTTGGACATGGTGATGCAATACACCCGTGGTAATCAAACCCGCGCTGCCCTGATGATGGGCATCAACCGTGGTACCCTGCGTAAGAAACTGAAAAAATACGGCATGAACTAATTTCGATTAGCTAACTGCTTGTTTAAAAAGGCGCTCTTCGGCATGGGGAAGCGCCTTTTTTATCGTCCGGACGGGCAACCGTCAATGCTTTGTAAACCTTCTCTTTCCCCACTTTTCAACGCCCGCTTTTCGTGTATATTTCCAGCAACTTACAGGCTCTCTTTTCACGGAATGACACATGATTCGTAAATACTGGTGGCTGGTCGTTTTTGCTGTCTCTGTTTTCATTTTTGATGCGCTGCTGATGCAGTGGATTGAACTGATGAGCACCGAAACCGATAAATGTCGCAATATGAATTCCGTGAACCCGCTTAAACTGGTCAACTGCTCAGAGCTGGACTAACCGCTTCCATCCTGTAAAACCCCTGTTAACACCTAATAAAAACAGGGATTTAAATCACTTTTCGTCATTTCCTGACGATGATAATGTCTGTGCCCTTTCCAACCGCTCTTGCTTAACGTCTCACAACGAGTGAACAGACCATGCTGGTTAGCCAATACAACCAAATCCTCGTAGTCATCTCCTTTATCGTTGCCATTCTTGCCGCCTACACCGCGCTGAATATGGCTGCGCGCGTTGCCGGAAGCCAGGGCGTCGCTGCACGCGTCTGGCTGGCAGGTGGCGGTGTTTCGATGGGGATTGGCGTGTGGGCGATGCATTTCATCGGTATGCTGGCGATGGATCTTTCCATGAGCATGAGTTACAACGCGGCCCTGACCGTGCTTTCGATGGTTATCTCCATCAGCTCGTCAATGTTCGCCCTGTGGCTCGTTAGCGGCGAGCAGCTACGTTTGCGTCGGTTACTGCCTGGCGCCGTCGTGATGGGAACGGGCATTGTTGCCATGCACTACACCGGTATGGCTGCCCTGGAGGTCACACCGGGTATTGTCTGGGATAAAACGTGGGTGGCTATCTCTGTGGTCATTGCCCTTGCCGCTTCACTGGCCGCTCTTTGGCTGACGTTCCGTTTACGTCAGGAAGCTGCACGAATGGCGTTGATGCGGCTGGGGGCGGCGATCACCATGGGCATCGCTATCGCTGGCATGCATTACGCTGGCATGGAAGCAGCACAATTTCCGATGTCGACGATGGTCCACCATCATGGCATTAACGGGAGCTGGCTGGCGATACTGGTTAGCGTGGTCGCGCTCGCTATTCTGGGGATTACGCTGCTGGTGTCGATGTTCGATGCCCGCCTTCAGGCTCGTACCTCGCTGCTGGCCTCATCACTGGCAGAAGCGAACCGTGAACTCGCACAGCTGGCGTTGCATGATACGCTGACGCGATTACCCAATCGTATTCTGCTTGAGGATCGCCTCGATCAGGCCATCAGCAAGGCCGATCGCGAAGGAAGCCCTTTCGCGCTGATGTTTATGGATCTCGACGGCTTTAAAACCGTCAACGATGCCTATGGTCATGATGTCGGTGACAAGCTTCTGGTAGCGGTGACTCAGCGTTTGCTGTTGCAGTTGAAAGGCCAGTACACGCTGGCGCGTATCGGTGGGGATGAATTCGTCCTGCTGGCCGAAACCGCCACTCCGGATGATGCTGCCTCACTGGCAAATTCACTGGTGCGCGTCATTGATAGCCCGTTCCATCTCGATCCTTATGAACTGATGGTCACCCTGAGCATTGGCATTGCGCTCTATCCACACGATGGAAAAACCGATCGTGAACTGATGTTTAACGCTGATGCTGCGATGTACCACACGAAACATATGGGTCGTAACGGCTATCACTTCTTCCAGCCGTCAATGAATACGCTGGCGCAGACGCATCTTCAGCTGATGAATGATCTGTGGCAAGCCATCGACCGTAATGAGTTACGCCTGCTTTATCAACCTAAATTCCACGCTCCTGCCGGGCCAGTCCTCGGGTTCGAAGCGCTGTTACGCTGGCAGCATCCCAAACAGGGGTTACTCTCCCCTGACCTGTTTCTACCGCTGGCAGAGAAAACGGGGCTGATTATTCCGATTGGAAACTGGGTAATCGACGAGGCCTGCCGCCAGCTGCATGAATGGCATCTTCAGGGCCACACGGACTGGTCAATGGCGGTGAATCTTTCTACATTGCAGTTCGAACAGCCGTCGCTGGTTAAAACAGTTCTCGATTGTCTGACGCGCCATAGCGTACCGCCCGGCATGTTGATCCTGGAGGTGACCGAAACCACGGCAATGAACAATCCGGACGAAAGCGTGCGTGTCCTGACAGCGCTGACGGATGCGGGAGTAAAAGCCTCGATAGACGATTTTGGCACCGGTTACTCAAGCCTTCTGTATCTTAAGCGACTCCCCGCCTGCGAGTTGAAAATCGATCGTGCTTTTGTGAAAGAGTTAAGTGGTGAGAGCGAAGATGCGACGATTGTCTCGGCGATTGTCGCCCTGGCAAAAACGCTGAATCTGAAGGTCGTGGCGGAAGGGGTCGAAACCGCAGCGCAGCAAACCTTTCTGACAGAACTGGGATGCAATACGCTACAGGGTTACCTGCTGGGCAAACCGATTACCGCGCAAGCTATTATGGAACAGTGCCAGCACGGGGAGATGTCGCTACCCCGGACGCGGTCATGAGGCTGTATCGTAAACCACTGGCGCCACTCGGGTGATATTTAGTGTCGCCAGAATATTATCCACCAGCGCCGGTGCTTGTTTGTACAGATTAAAATTGTTGCTATCCATTAACCAGTTTTTAATGACACCGCTAAAAAAGGCGTGGAAAACAATCAGCGCCAGTTCAATATTGGTTTGCGAAGAGATAACGTTACGAGCAATGCATCGCTTTAGCGTCTTGCGAAGATAATCATCGTTTAAACCGATCCGCTTTCGTATTTCACATTCTGAAATCACATCGTCATGAAATTCACACTTATGATACAAAATTTGTAAAAGCGCATATTGCCGCGGCTCGCTCGCAATATATTGCAGTGCGACAATAAATTGTTCACGAAGCATTAACAAAGGGTCGTCATTTTCGGAAAGTATTAACCTGTCACGAATCATCTCACGCATCGGCAATTGCTGATCCCATATTGCATTAAATATTTCCGCTTTACTCGAGAAATGCCAGTAAACCGCCCCGCGAGTGAGTTGAGCAGCATCGGCGATGTCGGTAAGCGTGGTGCTGGATACGCCACGCGTCGCGAATAGCCCGATAGCGGCTTCAATCAGCTGCTGGCGGGTCTTTTGAGCCTCTTCTTTTTTTTTGCGCGCCATAACCTGCTACTCATTACTCATAAAATTGATACGTTATCAAAGGATATTGCCGTGGTCGTGTAGTCAAAGTATTAACCAAAACCCGTGTTGATTTTGCACAAAAAAAGTCAATTCATTTAATTTATAATTCACGTGAATAAATCGAATACATAAAATTCATAAAATATATGAATAGCATTCACCGAAAACATTTCGTTGATTATCCTGACAGAAAAAGAATACCGAATGCACTGTGTCAGATTCCGATTTTTACTTTTAAAAGCTCCATCAGCACTTATAAATTAAAAAACATTAAACACCCTCATTATTATACGCGGCTACATTTCTATTTTTTGCCTCACACCCTTTCACCGATTCATGGCAAATATCGGCTCAAGGGTAGTTTAAGGAACAGTAATGACGAATCACTTCAGATGCTTACCCTTATCCGGTTTCATTGTCTGTGCCGCGCTGCTCACCGGGTGCGATGGGCAAGAAAACCCACAGCAGCATGCGCAAGCTCCTCAGGTCAGTGTTCATATTGTTAAAAGCGCGCCACTGGCCGTAACGACAGAATTGCCCGGCAGAACTGACGCGTATCGTGTTGCGGAGGTTCGTCCTCAGGTAAGTGGTATCATTCTGCACCGTAATTTTACCGAAGGCAGCGACGTTAAAGCGGGTGAATCCCTTTATCAGATCGATCCGGCCACCTATCAGGCAGCCTACGACAATGCGAAAGGTGAACTGGTAAAAGCACAGGCGGCGGCGAATATCGCCCATCTGACGGTGAAACGTTACGTTCCGCTGGTTGGTACGCAATATGTGAGCAAGCAGGAGTACGATCAGGCGGTGGCAACTGCCCAGCAGGCGGATGCGAGCGTGGTTGCCGCGAAGGCTGGCGTTGAAAGCGCGCGGATCAACCTGGCCTATACGAAAGTCACATCCCCAATCAACGGGCGTATAGGTAAATCCAGCGTTACCGAAGGGGCGTTAGTCACTAATGGCCAGGCAACTGCACTGGCGACGGTTCAGCAACTCGATCCCATTTATGTCGATGTGACGCAATCCAGCAGCGATTTTATGCGCCTGAAGCAGCAGACGAGCCTGCAAAAGGGAGACACCAGCAGCGTCGAGTTGCTGATGGAAAATGGCCAGCCTTATCCGCTGAAAGGAACGCTCCAGTTCTCTGATGTCACGGTAGATGAAAGTACCGGCTCAATCACCCTTCGCGCCCTCTTCCCTAACCCACAGCATATGCTGTTACCGGGTATGTTTGTCCGTGCGCGCATCGATGAAGGTACGCAACCTGATGCCATACTGGTTCCCCAGCAGGGAGTAACCCGTACACCACGCGGAGATGCCACCGTGCTTGTGGTAAATGAGAAAAACCAGGTGGAATCACGCACTGTCGTTGCACCGCAGGCGATTGGCGATCGCTGGCTGATCACGGAAGGCCTCAAAAACGGCGACCGCGTCATTATCAGCGGCCTGCAAAAAGTTCGCCCTGGCGTCACCGTCGTGGCTATTCCTGATACCGCAGCGACTCCAGCCAGTTAAGGAATAACGACATGGCTAATTTCTTTATTCAACGGCCTGTTTTCGCCTGGGTACTCGCCATCATTCTGATGATTGCGGGCGGGCTGGCCATTTTAAAACTACCGGTCGCGCAATATCCGACCATTGCGCCGCCGGCGGTTGCGGTGACAGCAACCTACCCGGGCGCTGATGCCCAGACGGTACAGGACACCGTCACTCAGGTTATCGAACAGAACATGAACGGTATCGATAATTTGATGTACATGTCGTCCACCAGTGATTCCGCTGGTAACGTCACCATTACGCTGACGTTCGAGTCGGGTACAGATCCTGATATTGCGCAGGTGCAGGTTCAGAACAAACTCCAGCTCGCCATGCCGCTGCTGCCACAAGAAGTGCAGCAGCAGGGGATCGGCGTGGAGAAATCCAGCAGCAGCTTCCTGCTGGTTGCAGGCTTTGTGTCGGACAATAAAAACCTCACGCAGGATGATATCTCCGACTATGTCGCTTCTAATGTAAAAGATGCGATCAGCCGTACTTCCGGCGTCGGTGACGTGCAGCTGTTCGGTGCCCAGTATGCAATGCGCATCTGGCTGGACAGCAACGCGATGAACAAATATCAGCTCACGCCGCTGGATATCATTAACCAGCTAAAAACGCAGAACGACCAGATTGCTGCGGGCCAGTTGGGCGGAACACCGTCCGTACCTGGGCAGCAACTGAACGCCTCAATTATTGCTCAAACGCGTCTGAAATCGCCGGAGGAGTTTGGTCGTGTGACGCTGAAGGTGAACCAGGACGGTTCGATGGTCCACCTGAAAGATGTGGCCCGCATTGAGCTGGGTGGCGAAAACTACAACATGGTCACCAAAATCAATGGCCAGGCAGCAACGGGGCTGGGGATCAAGCTGGCGACTGGCGCAAACGCGCTGGATACCGCTGCCGCCATCAAGAGTAAACTGGCGCAGTTGCAGCCCTTCTTCCCTCAGGGCCTGAAAGTCGTGTATCCGTACGACACCACACCTTTCGTGAAGATCTCAATCCATGAAGTGGTGAAGACGCTGTTTGAAGCGATTGTTCTCGTGTTCCTGGTGATGTACTTGTTCCTGCAAAACCTGCGGGCAACACTTATTCCGACTATCGCCGTGCCCGTGGTGTTACTGGGCACCTTTGCGGTACTGGCTGCGTTCGGGTTCTCCATTAACACCCTGACGATGTTCGGGATGGTATTGGCGATAGGTCTGCTCGTCGATGACGCCATCGTGGTGGTCGAGAACGTAGAACGCGTCATGGTTGAGGACAAGCTGCCGCCAAAAGAGGCGACGCAGAAGTCGATGGAGCAAATCCAGGGCGCCCTGGTGGGCATTGCCATGGTGCTTTCGGCGGTATTTATCCCGATGGCATTCTTTGGTGGTTCAACCGGGGCTATCTATCGCCAGTTCTCGCTGACCATTGTCTCCGCGATGGCCTTGTCGGTACTGGTGGCGTTGATATTAACGCCTGCTCTTTGTGCAACGCTGCTCAAACCGGTTTCCAGCGAACATCATGAAAAGAAAGGTGGTTTCTTCGGCTGGTTTAACGCGCTCTTTGATAAAAGTGTGGAGCATTACAGCAACAGCGTGAGCGGCATTTTACGTAAGACCGGCCGCTATCTGCTGGTTTACGTCGTCATCGTCGGCGGCATGGCAGTTCTGTTCCTGCGCCTGCCTTCCTCCTTCCTGCCGGAAGAGGATCAGGGGGTGTTTATGACGATGGTTCAGTTGCCGGCAGGGGCGACGCAAATGCGTACTCAGCAGGTACTCGATCAGGTTCAGGATTATTACCTGACGAAAGAGAAAGCGAACGTTGAATCGGTCTTTACCGTAAACGGTTTTAGCTTTAGCGGACAGGGGCAGAACTCCGGTATCGCTTTCGTCAGCCTGAAGCCATGGGAAGAACGTCCGGGCAAGGAAAACGGCGTTGAGGCGATTGTCAGCCGCGCGACGAAAGCGTTCAGCCAGATCAAAGACGGTCTTGTATTTCCGTTTAACCTGCCTGCCATTATTGAACTGGGTACCGCAACAGGCTTTGACTTTGAATTGATTGACCAGGCAAACCTGGGGCATACGCAGTTAACCCAGGCGCGTAACCAGCTGCTGGGCATGGTGAGAGAACATCCTGACTTACTGGTTCGCGTGCGTCCTAACGGACTGGAAGATACGCCACAGTTCAAGCTGGACGTCGATCAGGAGAAGGCACAGGCGCTGGGTGTGAGCGTGTCTGACGTCAATCAGACGATTTCAACAGCGCTGGGTGGCACCTATGTGAACGACTTTATCGATCACGGACGGGTGAAAAAAGTTTATGTCCAGGCTGATGCTCGCTTCCGTATGCTACCAGGAGACATTAACGGCCTGTATGTGCGTAGCGCTAACGGCGAAATGGTGCCTTTCTCTGCCTTTAGCAGCTCTCACTGGGTGTACGGTTCACCACGTCTGGAACGTTACAATGGGATGCCATCAATGGAGATCCTCGGTGAGTCTGCCCCTGGCAAAAGTACCGGTGAGGCAATGGCGTTGATGGAAAGCCTTGCGTCAAAACTGCCTTCCGGCATCGGCTACGACTGGACGGGGATGTCTTATCAGGAACGACTTTCCGGGAATCAGGCTCCGGCGCTGTACGCCATTTCACTGATTGTGGTGTTCCTGTGTCTGGCGGCCCTCTATGAAAGTTGGTCAATTCCCTTCTCGGTCATGCTGGTTGTGCCGCTGGGGGTGATCGGCGCGCTTCTGGCTGCATCAATGCGAGGGCTGAACAATGACGTTTACTTCCAGGTTGGTCTACTTACGACAATTGGTTTATCAGCCAAGAACGCCATACTGATCGTTGAGTTCGCCAAGGATCTCATGGATAAAGAAGGCAAAGGGATTATCGAAGCCACGCTTGAAGCCTCGCGTATGCGTCTGCGTCCTATCCTGATGACTTCCCTGGCATTCATCCTTGGTGTTATGCCTCTGGTCATCAGCAGCGGTGCAGGTAGTGGGGCACAAAATGCGGTCGGGACGGGCGTGATGGGCGGGATGCTGTCAGCCACCCTGTTGGCCATTTTCTTTGTTCCTGTTTTCTTTGTGGTTGTCCGGAGACGGTTTACAAAGCACAAGGATTAATGAAAATCATAAAGGCACCTCTGGTGCCTTTTTTATTTCCTGAAAACAATGTAAAAACACATCCCCTCTTCACATTTCCTCCATTAATAATCAGTGCCCGCGCTTTTTCTTCATAATTTTTACAATCCACACAAATTGAGATTATTCCCCGTGCTGCATGGTATTAGTGCGGTGGTAAAATAATCATCAGTTCGTTAATTGCTGTATCGGCTCTTTAGCGAATAAGCGATCATATTGAGGTAACATCATGAAAAGATTCCTTTCCGTTGCACTTCTCGCTGCGCTGCTTGCTGGTTGCGCGCACGACTCTCCATGTGTACCGGTATACGACGATCAGGGGCGACTGGTTCACACCAATACCTGTATGAAGGGCACTACCCAGGATAACTGGGAAACAGCAGGTGCGATTGCTGGTGGCGCCGCGGCAATCGCTGGCCTGACACTCGGTATTGTCGCCCTGACTAAATAAGGCTTCTAAAAGCGCGGCCATCGCCGCGCTTTTATTTTTCCCTGATATAAGGAACGTATATTCCTCATCACGAATAGCATCAGATATTAA
This sequence comes from Enterobacter cloacae complex sp. SHL001, assembly GCF_049236825.1. Taxonomy (NCBI): domain Bacteria; kingdom Pseudomonadati; phylum Pseudomonadota; class Gammaproteobacteria; order Enterobacterales; family Enterobacteriaceae; genus Enterobacter; species Enterobacter cloacae complex sp. SHL001. The sequence goes on along the minus strand of NZ_JBMKIP010000008.1, from coordinate 557 downwards.
TTAAATTCAATACGCTACCTTACTCCCCGCTATACCCCATACCTGTACATAACATTTAATTGATTTAACGCTGCTGCGAGCCAGCATAATGCATTCCACAACTTCAGTTTCAGTAGGGTAAAACGCTTTAATACGTCCGTAAGGTATTAATGGCGACAGTAGGAATATCGAATGAGGGAATTGGTTTGGCTAGAGCGATAACGCAAAAAGGCCATCCTTTCGGATGGCCTTTCTACTTGTTTGATGTCTGGCAGTTCCCTACTCTCACATGGGGAGACCCCACACTACCATCGGCGCTACGGCGTTTCACTTCTGAGTTCGGCATGGGGTCAGGTGGGACCACCGCGCTAAAGCCGCCAGACAAATTCTTTTACTTCTTGCCGAACTTTAACCTAAGTATAAAGTGGTGCTGATACCCAGAGTCGAACTGGGGACCTCACCCTTACCAAGGGTGCGCTCTACCAACTGAGCCATATCAGCACGCTAAATTTGATGCCTGGCAGTTCCCTACTCTCACATGGGGAGACCCCACACTACCATCGGCGCTACGGCGTTTC
>NZ_JBMKIP010000007.1:0-175815 GCF_049236825.1 Enterobacter cloacae complex sp. SHL001 | reverse complement strand
TGTTCCCCCTCACCCCAGCCCTCTCCCTCAAGGGAGAGGGGGCCGTCTGTGCAGGCATTATTTTGTGGGGAGCCCTCAGCCCTGTGGGTGAGGGCTGAATCGTAGGCCGGGTAAGGCGTAGCCGCCACCCGGCATTCACTTACAGCGCCTGATGCTTCGTCTCGTGCGTCAGCAGCAGCGCAATCAGCGTCAGCGCTGCCATTGCCGCCAGATAGACACCCACATAGAACAGGCCATAGTTCGCCTGAAGCCATGTGGCGATATACGGAGCCACCGAGGCGCCCAGAATCGACGAAACGTTATAGGAGAACGACGCGCCGGTGTAACGCACTTCAGTCGGAAACAGCTCCGGCAGCAGCGCGCCCATTGGGCCAAAAGTCAGCCCCATCAGGCTCAGGCCAATCAGCAGATACGCCATCACCAGCGCAGGGCTACCTGACCCCAGCAGCGGCGGGAAGACAAACAGCGCGAACAGAATAATCAGCGAGGTGATGACGATCATGCTTGAACGACGGCCAAATTTATCCGCCAGCAGGCCCGCGATGGGCACCATCACACCAAATCCGATGACCGCCATCATCAGCATCCACAGCACTTCGTTACGCGGCAGGCCCAGGCCGACCGGCGCGGCGGCGGTACTGAAGGTCATGGAGTAAACGGTCATGATGTAGAACAGCGTGTAGGTTGCCAGCATGATGAACGTGCCCAGCACGGTCACGCGGAGGTGTTTGGTCAGCAGCGTCCCCAGTGGAACTTTAACCTGCTTTTTCGCCGCGGCGACTTTAGCGAAGACCGGCGTCTCGTGCAGCGACACGCGAACGTACAGGCCAATCAGCACCAGCACGGCGGAGAAGACGAATGGAATACGCCAGCCCCAGTTCATGAACTGTTCATCAGTCAGCAGCCAGGAGAGGAGCAGGAAGGTGCCGTTAGCAAAGAAGAACCCAATCGGTGCGCCCAGCTGCGGGAAAGAGCCATACAGGGCTCGTTTGCGCGCCGGGGCGTTCTCGGTCGCCAGCAGTGCCGCGCCGCCCCATTCCCCGCCCAGCCCCAGACCCTGCCCAAAGCGCGCCAGCGCCAGCAGCACAGGCGCCAGAATGCCGATAGTTTCATAGGTCGGCAGCAGGCCGATGGCGACGGTGGAGATCCCCATCGTCAGCAGCGAGGCAACCAGCGTCACTTTACGGCCGACGCGATCGCCAAAATGCCCAAAGACCGCTGAACCAATCGGACGCGCAACGAAGGCGATAGCAAAGGTGGCTAAAGACTGTAGCGTGGCTGCCGTCGGGTCGCCCTGAGGGAAGAAAATATGCGGAAAGACAATGACCGCAGCGGTGGCGTAAATATAAAAGTCGAAGAACTCAATGGCGGTGCCAATCAGCGATGCGACGACGACTTTATTGCGCGAGTTGACCGGAACGTGTTCCGCCCCTTCGTTAAGTGTGGTGGCTGTTGCTTGCATAATATTTTCTTATTTTTGGACGAACGAAGGGCCATATTAGGCATAGCAAAAGCGACATTTCAATCTGTAACAAAGGCGTGGCGCGGTCATAAAAGCAACAAAAAGCGGATAATTTTCAGACCAGCGAAAACACTTCTATGAAATGCTTCACACTTTTTAAATATCAGTCATTAAAACTGGTTTTGCGTTAAATAAAAGTTACGGCCTGGATTTATATGCTGAAATGGCGAATCGGGCTGAAATATCAGCCCGACATGATATCAGCGGTGGGTTTTACCCGGCATGCGCGGGTCATCTTTATACTCTGCCGTGGCGATCCACGCGGCGCAGAACAGCGTCAGGCGAGCGAAGAAATAGAAGAAAGCCATCAGCCCCAGCACCGAACCAAAGGCCGCGCCGGAGGGAGACTTCACCAGGGACGGCAGCGTATAGGTCATCACAATCTTGATCACCTCAAAACCAATGGCGGCAATCAATGTCCCGCGCATCAGCGCCTTCTTGCGCGGACGATGGCGGGGCAAACGCCAGAAGATCCAGAAGAACAGAAGGTAGTTAGCAAAGATAGAAATGGCCAGCCCAATGCCGCGCCAGGCCGGTTTCAGCCATTCAATGTAATCCAGGTAAAGCGCGGAGATAATCATCTGCTGCGCGGAACCGGCGACCGAGGTGATGGAGAGCGTAATGACCAGCGCCACCAGCAGCCCAATCAGCGAAATAAAGTCGCGCAAATACTTCACCCATATCTTCTCCTGATCCTGCGGTCTACGCTCCCAGACGTCACGCGACTGGGCGCGAATAGCCTCACGCAGGTTGCCCATCCAGTTCACCCCGGAATAGAGCGCAATCAGCAACCCGACGATACCCACGGTGGTACGCTGCTGCACGGCGGTGTTGATGGTGCTTTTGAGCGTTGCGGCGAGCGTCTGGTCGCTGACGTTGGTCAGGATCTTATTGAAGATGTCCTGCAACAGCGTCGGGTGAGACGCCAGCACAAAACCGGCGGCGGCAAATGACACCATCAGGATGGGGATCATCGACAGGAACGAGAAATAGGTAATCGCCGCGCCAAACTGATTTCCCATGCGGTCGTTAAAGCGCTCAGCGGCGCGTATCAGGTGAGCAATCGCGGGTATCTGCTGAATTTTTTCGGCTATGCCGGTCACGGTGCCCAGCGCTTTGCTGGCCGTTCCAGGCTCTTTCGGCGCTTCAGGCTCGTTATCCATCTTTTTGATGGGTTCATAATCTAAATGTTGAGTCGGTCGTTGCGGGTTATTTTCCGGCGTCACGCGCATTTTCCTTTTCGTTGAGCTGGATGTTACTGAATTATAGCTTGTGACTAGTCGACGTAACCTTTTGTGAGTTCGGTAAGCCACTCCATAAACACATGCACCCGGCGGGAGAGGTTACGGCGGTGGGGATAAATGAGGGAGACGGGCATCGGTTCAGCCCGGTGTTGCGGCAGGATCTCAACGAGTTTTTTCGTGCGCAGGGCATCACGTACCCCGACGCGCGGAACCTGAATAATGCCAAGCCCGGCGATACAGGCGGCCTGGTAGGTTTCAGTGCTGTTAACCGTCAATACGCCTCCCGTTTTTACCCACTGGGTCGCGCTGCCGTTGTAATACTCAAAACCCTGCGGACGCGTGCCCAGCGTGGCGGAGTAGTGGATGAGGGCATGCGAAGCCAAATCGTCCAGCGTCTCAGGGTAGCCGAATCGCGTCAGATAATCCGGGCTGGCGCAGTTAATCACCGAGAGTTTCCCAAGCGGGCGGGCGATAAGCCCGGAGTCCTTTAAGTTTCCCACGCGAACCACGCAGTCAAATCCTTCGCGGATGACATCGACCAGACGATCGCTGCTACTCAGCTCCAGCTCAATGCCGGGAAACTGTTGTAAAAATGCAGGCAGTTTCGGAATGACTACATTTCGCGCAATGGCAACGGGCATATCCACACGTAGCCGACCGCTGATGGTTGAAGGGTCGTGCAGGAACATGCCGTCCAGTTCGTCCAGATTCATCAGCAGATCTTTAGCGCGCTCGTAATAAACCATGCCGTCCTGCGTCAGGCTGACGCGGCGGGTAGTGCGGTGCAGCAGCTGCGTGCCCAGTGCGTTTTCCAGTGCCTGGATCTGTCGCGATACGCTCCCCTTTGGCAGGCTTAACGTCTCCGCCGCGCGGGAAAAACTTTCCAGTTCCGCGACCCGAAGGAAAAGCTGCATTGCGTGTATTTTATCCATAGGTGTTGGTCATTGTTGTTATGAATGAAACAGTGAAGCGCTGACGGCACTATTTATTGATTTTCTACCATCTAATAAGCTCTTTCTCAATCTTCATCACAGCCGAAACGAGGTGAATTATGAGTGAACGTATTGCTTTAGTGACGGGCGGTAGCCGCGGCCTGGGGAAAAATGCCGTTTTGAAGCTGGCCGCGGAAGGGACAGGCATCATCCTGACCTGGAACAACAGCCAGCAGGAGGCGCAGGAAGTTGTGCGCGAAATCGAGGGAACAGGTGGAAAAGCGGCAGCATTGCAGCTTAACGTCGGCGATACGGCAAGCTTTTCGCGCTTTGCTCAGCAGGTGAAGGATACCCTCAAACACGTCTGGCAACGTGACACCTTTGACTATTTAGTGAACAACGCAGGTACAGGGTTATACGCACCCTATACCGAGACGACCGAGGCGCAGTTTGATGATGTGCTGAACATTCACTTCAAAGGGCCGTTTTTCCTCACGCAACAGCTGCTGCCGCTCATAAAAGACGGAGGGCGGATCCTGAACGTCTCCAGCGGACTGGCCCGTTTTACTCAGCCCGGTTCAGGCACCTACGCGGCAATGAAAGGGGCGATGGAAGTGCTGACCCGCTATCAGGCAAAAGAGCTTGGTGCGCGCGGAATTTCCGTCAATATCATCGCGCCCGGCGCGATTGAAACCGACTTTGGGGGCGGACGCGTGCGGGATAATGCGGAGCTTAACCAGCTGCTGGCCTCGCAGACAGCGCTGGGACGCGTGGGCCTGCCCGATGATATTGGTGACGCCATTGCGGCGTTGCTCAGTGACAAACTGGGCTGGATGAATGCGCAACGTATTGAAGTTTCAGGCGGTATGTTCCTGTAATGTTCAGTCTTAAGGGGGAGGGAACCCTCTTAAGGAAATCCTTAAAACAGGTATGTCTAAATGCTGGAAGATATAAAGAGAGCTGGGTGATTTGTAACCTCTCCATTCATTGAGTTTTTTCTTAAAAAATGCCTCTGTAGAATCCCCCTTCGCTATTCTCAGAGGAGTAAAACGATGCGAGTAATCATGTTTGACAGGCAGTCATTATTTATTCATGGAGCGATGTACAGTTTGCAGAAGTTAATTCCGAAAATAGAGATGACAGGGGCTCGTCAGACTGATGAATTATGGGCGCAATTATCCGCGTCACCCTCCGCTATCGTCATGATAGATGGGTATTTAATTCGTGATAATGGTGTGGCTTTACTGGAAGAGATTATGGATCGTTTTCCAGCGTCGCGCGTGGTGTTGGTGTTAACGAAAAAAGAGCGACGTTGGGTTGAGCAAATGTTTCAGCGCAACGTGGTGGCGATAGTTCCCCGCAATGCGAATCCCGAACGCTTTTCCGCAGTGCTGGATTCCGTATCGCGTGGAATGGTCTGTTTTCCCGGCGAATGGCTGAAGCAGCACTCCTCTCAGGATGAACTGGCAGTGTTAAGCGAGCGCCAGCGTGAGGTATTGAAGTTACTGGCGGCCGGAGAGTCCAATAAAGAGATTGGTCGTAATCTCAATATCAGTGCGGCAACGGTAAAAGCCCATCTTGAGACGCTTTTCCGGCGTCTTGATGTCAAAAACCGGACGCAGGCCGCGATGTACTACACCCGGGCGACGGCCTGAAGGATCTTCTCAGGCAGAGGGGACTCTTCCCCAAAACTGAAGAGGGTTAATATCAGGGCGTCATGCTGCTGTTGGGTTAATGGGCGTTTGTTCATTTCCCGCAGCAGCGCCTCACATAATTGAATATCATTAAAAAGCAAATTCTCCGCCTCAATCGGCGTGATGAGACTGTTAAATTTTTCCCACTGGCGAATCACGTGACCATAACCAATAACCCATATACCCTTTTCGTCACGGTATTTCTCCAGGGAAAGACCCTGTTGTTTTTTAATTAATGCGATTGCAGCAGAAGATATCTGCATTGCATAACCCGTCATAAGCGTTTCCTCTTAGTGGCGCGACTATAGAGGAAACGCCGCCGGGGAAATATCCGCCAAATGGCTATTGATCAGGTTTAACTGAACGGGAATTCCTTTTTCAGTAAACCGAATAGCCAGTCGTTATGCCATTGCCCTGAAAGGAAATAACTCTCACGCAACTCACCTTCCAGCTGAAAACCTGTTTTTTCCAGCAGTCGCCTTGAGGCGATATTTCCCGCCGTCACGGTGGCGGTGAGCCGACGGATATTACCCTGAGTCAGCGCGAAATCACACACAGCCCGCAGAGATTCAAAGCCGTAACCTTTCCCCTGCGCAGAGGGCGCAAAGAGAAAACCGACTTCAGCACAATCTGCTTCCCGGTGCACATAGCCGGTTACGCCCAGCGGCGTCTGGCTGGCCGTTTCACGCACCACAAGGCAGAGCCAGTGCGAGCTGCCCGGCGTCCACGGCAACAGACGAGACTCAAAGGCTTCCCGAATGTCCGCCTCGCTACGCGCAGGGGCGACAAAACGCATCACCTCAGGATTTTGCTGTAGCGACAGAAAAAAGGGCCAGTCTTGCTCTTGCAGCGGCGAGCAGGTGAGACGCGCGGTGGTTAAGGCGGGCATGACGATCCTCCGGAGGCATTGCAAATGATTATAAGGTTGTCACTTTATTTCAACAGAAAGTCAGGTATGTTTAACCTCATATAAATAAAAAGAAAAACGACTTTTAATGCCGCTTTAGCGGTACTCATTGTCTCTCAAGGAAAACAATGATGATTAGCTCATCGCATCATACCCGCGAACAGTTTGAACACTGTCTGGCAGCGATCCGTCAGGCGTCTGTTGAAATTTTACTTCTGTTGAATGTACATGTTTCTGAAGGAAAAGATCCACGCTGGTTTCTGGAGCAACTGGATAGCGCCCGCCTGGGGCTGGGCGGGTGGGGCGCCGTAGCCAGGAAGCTGAATCTGAATGATGCGGAAATGACGGCCTTTACGCTGCAATTACGCTTGCTTCAGCAGCGTGTTCCCCAGTATGAAAGCGGGCAGGATGTCAGCGAAAATCAGCTGATTGCGGCGATGCGCTTCGTCACCTCCCTTGAATATCTGCGTCTGCAACAGCCCCTCCTGACCTACGAAACCGGGAGGGTGCCAGAGAAGGAGAGCCAGCTTCAGGCGCAGAAACAGGTGCGTGCCATTGAGCTGATGATTAAAGGGCTGATACAGCAGGCGTGGCCCGATCCGGTGCGGCTGAATAATCATCTTAAGACCTTGTTTAACGCTGAACGCGTGCGTCGCTGGCTGAAAAACGGTGAGATTAATGATGTTCTGAGCGGCATGTTGTTCAGCGAACTGGCCCAGCTGCTGGTGGATAAAAAAGAATTTAGCCGCTACTACGCGCCGCTGTTTAACGCTCCGGACATGCTGACGCTGCTGGTAGAGCCCCGCAAAACCCTGCAAACCTTCCTCGAAGATATTCGACAAATCCGCAACAGCATCACCGTGCAGCAGCCGTTAAGCGGGGCGCAAATCCAGCTGCTCGACTGCTATTACACGCAGATCACCCGCTCCGTTCAGCGCGCGTTTGAGGAAGGGCGGACACGCGTTAACCCGGCGGCGCTGATGGCGGTGGACGAAAGCGAGCTGCACGCGTTCTGGGAAAAGGCGCAAAAAATGGACCGCACCACAGGCGGCGATCTTTTTGAAGTGCGCGACAGCATAGAAAAACCGACTCAGCGCGCCGCGCGTACGCCAGAGCAGCGCGAACAGCTGATTTCCGGCGTGCTGTGGGGAGCGGTTGGCGTGATGGTTATCGCGATTGTCGTGGGGGGATTCTGGCTGGTGACCAGCAGTAAACCGCAGCCGGCTGTGGCCAGTACGGCATCTCCCGCGCAGGTGCAGGAGATGCGCGAAACGCCTTCCTCACGCGAGACGTTAACCCGCATGGGTGTTACCTGGGATGAGAATAATTTCCGCTCGGCCATCAATCGCAATGACACCCGCGTGGCGCTCCTGTTTTTGCAGGGCGGGATGGACTGGAAAATGTCATGGACGGAGGAGGCGTTGTCGGCAGGCTACGACGATGTACTCGAAGTAATGTTGCGCTACCGCCTGCAAATGACAGAGCAAAAGCCCTGCCGACGCTTTATTAATACGCTTAGCCATGCGATGGCGAACGGCGAATCGCTGACGCCTATGCGTAAGCAGTACCTGGAAGCATTCTGTACCGTTCCCGCGGTGGTGAAACGCCAGCAGCACGACGCCGATATGGCAACGCGCCGCGCGAAGACGCAGCCCGATGCCAGCACAAAAAAATGGCAGTCCATCCAGACTGCCATTTATGAGGTGATCCGCTGATTATTTTCCCCCCTCACCCTGCCCCTCAGGGGAGAGGGGCAGGGTGAGGGGTGAGGCTCAGGGCTCCCCATACAGCCCAATCAACCGCCGCACCACGCCATTCGTCCAGCCGAAGCCATCCTGCAACGGATACTCACCCCCGCCACCTTCGCGTGGCGTGCTGCTGGCGATGTGGTACTTCTCAATCAGCTTATGATGGGTTTTGTAGTAATGGTTCACCGTGTGCAGCCAGCTCCAGGCGATCTCATCTCCCAGCGAGTCGTTGCCGTACTGCTTGAACCCCTGGATCGCCATCCACTGGAGCGGCGCCCAGCCGTTCGGCTTATCCCACTGCTCCCCGGTTTCATATTCGGTGGCGAGAATACCGCCCGGCGTGAGCAGACGGGCTTTAACGGCATCGGACAGCCGTTCAGCCTGCTCATGCGTCGCCATGCCCACATAGAGCGGCACAATGCTGGCCGCAGAGAACAGCGCCAGGGCTTCACGCCGCCAGTCGTAATCACGATAACAGCCGTTCTCTTCGTCCCACAGATAGCGGTTCACCGCCGCGCGCCGGTCGCTGGCTTTCTGGCGGAACAGATCAGCCGTCTCTTTATCCCCTTTCGACGCGGAGATATTGGCGATAGCGCTCTCCAGTTTGAACAGGAATGCGTTCAAATCAATGGGGATAAATTGTGTCGTGCGGATGCTGGCCAGCCGCGCAGGATCGCGCAGCCAGCGGGATGAGTAATCCCATCCTGAAGCTGCGCCGGCGCGCAGGTCGCGATACACCTCGTTCGGCGGACGACCGGAATGACGGGCGGTTTCCACGTCCTCAATCCACGATTCATCTCGCGGCGTGTCGCGATCGTCCCAGTAGCGGTTGAGCAATGAGCCATCCGGCATGCGTACCGCACTGCGATAGGCCTGATTGAGCAGCAGCGATTCCGCCCCGTCCATCCAGAAGGCGTACTCCATCTTAAGATGCTCAAGATAGCGCTTCGCCCCGCGCACGCCGTCCTCTTCAAACAGCTCCACCATCAGGGCAAAAACGGGCGGCTGGGAGCGGCTGAGATAGTAGGTACGGTTGCCGTTCGGGATATGGCCGTAGCGCTCAATCAGCCAGGCGAAGTTATCGGCCATACATTTCAGCAGATCGTTACGACCACTTTCAGCAAGCCCCAGCATGGAGAAGTAAGAGTCCCAGTAGTAGGTCTCACTGAATCGCCCACCGGGCACAATATAGGCCTGAGGCAGCGCTAGCAGCGACGACCAAGGGATGTGATCCTGCGGCTCGCGCGTCAGCACCGGCCACAGATTATCAATATGTTCTTTCAGGGACAGGCCGGGGTCAGAGACGTACTCTTTGCTGTAGTCCTCCGGCAGCCAGAAGTGATTCTCCACAAAGCGCGCCAGGTCAAAATCACGGTGACGACGCACCTTGCGATAGCGGATCAAAATATCCAGCGGATCCATCTTCGGCGCGCAGTCGGGAAAGGTTTTGCTGTCCGCAAACAGCCGCGACGACTGGACGTGTTCAAACAGTTCAAGGTAGCGGTCTGCGGGCGTAAGGGCATCGGACGCCGGCAGCCCTTCAATCATTTCCGGTTCCGGCTCTGCCTCGATCATCTCATCCAGTTTTAACTCACAGGGATCGGTTTCGTAGCGCAGCTCTTCTGCAATCTCGAACTCGATATCCTCGGCAGTCTGTAGTTTCTGGTTGAACATGGTGTTCAGGACCTCCGGTTTTTGTCGTAACCAATACGGGTTTTTCCCGGCTATCTTTAAAGCGTAGACATTCGCTTCGGTTAATGCGGTGCGAAGTGTGCGGTAGATCACGCTTTCAAAATGGATTTAAACACGCTGAAAATCAGATATCCCTTTGATTATTAAATTATTAAATCAGAATCTTTGGAAACAGAGCAGGAATAAAATTCAGAGCATTCGGTATTCTGCATATACGCAGGGATTAATGCGCCTGACGCGCATTGCCCTGAAGGCTTTTGGCGGTTTGATTGGCTTTCTGGCTGGCGCCTTCGCTTTTATCCATCGCTTTGCTGGCCGCTTTTTCCGCATGGGCGGCGCTGTACGCAGCCAGATGGGAAATCACGATGGCGTAAATGCTCATTAACGACACCCACAGAATGCTGTTTTTCCACCACAGCAGGGTAGGAATAGTCAGTATCGCCCAAACCAGCGCGAGAACAAGGTGCATTTTGGCCATCAGTTTTGCGGTGATCTTTACGTGCATTTTCATATCTCTAATCTTTTTCCGTAGTAACAGGCGAACGCGTAGCGCTTTCTAAGATTAGTTAATTCCACCGCGGGTACCGGGTTATTTTGTTACCGTTTGTACACCCGTTGGGTTTACCTGCCCAGGGCATAAAAAAACCGGCCAGCTGGCCGGTTTTGTTGCGGATCAGACGGATCAGCGCATAGTCACAAACTCTTCCGCCGCAGTCGGGTGGATCGCCACGGTGTTATCGAAGTCTTTCTTCGTTGCGCCCATCTTCAGCGCCACCGCGAAGCCTTGCAGGATCTCGTCCATGCCGAAACCAATGCCGTGGATGCCGACGATCTTCTCCTCCGGGCCCACGCAGACCAGCTTCATGCGGCATGGCTGACGGTGCGAGGTGACCGCGGTATACATCGCGGTAAACGCCGATTTATACACTTTCACCTGGTCATCGCCGTACTGCTCACGCGCCTGCGGCTCGGTTAAGCCGACGGTACCGATTGGCGGGTGGCTGAAGACCACGGTCGGGATGTTGCTGTAGTCCAGATGTTCGTCCGGCTTGTTATTAAACAGACGCTCGGAAAGACGACGCCCCGCCGCCACGGCAACCGGCGTCAGCTCTACGGCGCCGGTGTTATCACCGACGGCATAAATGCCCGGTACGCTGGTGTTCTGGAATTTATCAACGACAATGTAGCCTTTTTCATTGGTTTTCACCCCGGTTGCGGCCAGATTGAAGTTGTCGGTGGCCGGTTCACGACCAATCGCCCAGATCAGGCAATCAACGGTCTGGCTGCGACCATCTTCCAGCTCCAGAGTCAGGCTACCGTCCGCATTTTTCACCACCGCTTTTGGCACGGCATTGGTGTGCAGGGTTGGGCCTTCGGCGTTCATCACCTCGACCAGCGTGTCGACGATCAGCGGGTCAAAGCTGCGCAGCGGCGCGTGTTTACGCACGAACAGGTGCGCTTCCGCTCCCAGGCCGTTAATCACGCCGGCCAGCTCAACCGCGATGTAACCTGCGCCCACAATGGCAACGCGTTCTGGCAGAGCAGGCAGCTCGAAGAAACCGTCGGAGTCGATACCGTATTCCGCGCCCGGAATGTTCGGGTGGCTCGGACGGCCACCGGTGGCGATCAGGATGTGATCGGCGGTGATCGTCTCGCCGTTCACTTCGATCGTCTTCGCATCCACGAAACGGGCGAAGCCGCGGATCACGTCGACGTTATTCTTGCCCAGCACGTTATCGTACGAGGTGTGAATACGGTCGATGTAGGCGGTACGGCTGGCGATCAGTTTATCCCAGTCGAAGTGGTTGATGGTGGTATCAAAGCCGTAGTCCGGACCATACATATGGATAGCTTCACGGATTTGCGCGGCATGCCACATCACTTTCTTCGGTACACAACCCACGTTCACGCAGGTGCCGCCGAGTTCTTTGGCTTCAATCAGCGCACACTTCTGGCCGTACATGGCCGCACGGTTGATGGAGGCGATGCCGCCGCTGCCGCCGCCGATTGCGATGTAGTCATAATGCTTAGTCATAGCGTTGTCCTTAATCGTGAATTGCCGCGATTGTATACCTGAAATCAATAGTTTCCACCGATGTCTGCGATTACTCCGGCACGATCCAGCTCACGGTGGCGTGACCCGTACCGGCTGGCACCAGCGTTTTGTGCAGCCACGGCAGCACGTTGTTCATCTGTGCTTCGAGCTTCCACGGCGGGTTAATGACGATCATGCCGGACGCGGTCATGCCGCGCTGGTCGCTGTCAGGGCGCACCGCCAGCTCAATTTGCAGGATTTTACGAATGTCGGTCGCTTCGAGGTCTTTGATCATGCGTTTAATTTGCGCGCGCAGCACTACCGGATACCACAGGGCATAGGTGCCGGTCGCAAAGCGTTTGTAACCTTCGTTAATGCCGGTCACCACCGCCTGATAGTCGGTTTTGATTTCGTACGGTGGGTCGATCAGCACCAGGCCGCGACGGGAAACCGGCGGCAGTTTGGCTTTCAGCTGCTGGTAGCCATCGGCTTTGTCCACGCGGGCGCGGTTATCTTTCTGAAACTCAGAACGCAGCAGCGGGAAGTCGCTCGGGTGTAGCTCTGTCAGCTGAAGGCTGTCCTGCTCACGCAGCAGCTGGCGGGCAATCAGTGGTGAACCCGGGTAGTAACGCAGCTGGCCGTTGCGGTTGAAGTGATTCACCACGCCAATGTACGGCTCCAGCTCGGCAGGCAGATCGTCCTGCTGCCAGATACGCGCAATCCCTTCCAGATATTCACCGGTACGCTCTGCATGCTCGCCGCTCAGCTGATAACGGCCCGCGCCCGCGTGGGTGTCCAGATAAAGGAACGGTTTATCCTTTTCTTTAAGCGATTCGATGATCAGGCTCTGAACGGTATGTTTGAGGACGTCGGCGTGGTTGCCTGCGTGGAAGCTGTGGCGATAACTGAGCATGGGTAATGATATTCCGCTGAATTGACGATTTGCCACAGTTTACAGCAGAACGGCACAGATTACCCGCAGGCCCGGTAAGCGCAGCGCCAACGGGCGTTTTTCGACAACCTTCGGCATTGAAATCCTCTACACTTAACCCCATTACTGAACAATATGCACAGCGCCGGATGCGCGCTTCATTCACCTATTTCAACAGGACAGCGTTTATGACCAATCCATTACTGACGCCTTTTTCGTTGCCACCGTTTTCTAAAATCCTCCCTGAGCATGTGGTTCCGGCCGTTACCCAGTCGCTGGAAAACTGCCGCGCGGCGGTAGAAAGCGTGGTTGCGCAGGGCGCGCCGTACACCTGGGAAAATCTGTGTCAGCCGCTGGCCGAAGTGGACGACGTGCTGGGGCGTATTTTCTCCCCGGTGAGTCACCTGAACTCGGTGAAAAACAGCCCGGAGCTGCGTGAAGCCTACGAACAGACCCTGCCGCTGCTCTCTGAGTACAGCACCTGGGTCGGTCAGCATGAGGGGCTCTACAAAGCCTACCGCGACCTGCGCGACGGCGACCACTATGCCGAACTGAACACGGCGCAGAAAAAATCGGTTGATAACGCCCTGCGTGATTTCGAACTGTCCGGGATTGGCCTGCCAAAAGAAAAACAGGTTCGCTACGGCGAAATCGCCGCGCGCCTGTCCGAGCTGGGCAACCAGTACAGCAACAACGTCCTCGACGCCACCATGGGCTGGACGAAGCTGATTACCGATGAATCTGAACTGGCGGGCATGCCGGAAAGCGCGCTGGCGGCGGCAAAAGCCCAGGCCGAAGCGAAAGAGCAGGAAGGCTTCCTGTTAACGCTGGATATCCCAAGCTATCTGCCGGTGATGACCTACTGCGACAACCAGGCCCTGCGCGAAGAGATGTACCGCGCCTACAGCACCCGCGCCTCCGATCAGGGGCCGAATGCCGGTAAGTGGGATAACAGCCCGGTGATGGCGGAGATCCTCGCCCTGCGCCACGAACTGGCACAGCTGCTGGGCTTCGACAGCTACGCGGATAAATCCCTCGCCACCAAAATGGCCGAGAACCCACAGCAGGTGCTCGACTTCCTGACCGATCTGGCGAAACGCGCCCGTCCTCAGGGTGAAAAAGAACTGGCTCAGCTGCGCGCCTTTGCGAAAGCGGAGTTCGGCGTGGACGAGCTTCAGCCGTGGGATATCGCGTACTACAGCGAAAAACAGAAACAGCACCTCTACAGCATCAGCGACGAACAGCTGCGTCCGTACTTCCCGGAAAACAAAGCCGTTAACGGCCTGTTCGAGGTGGTGAAACGCATCTACGGCATTACCGCGAAAGAGCGTACCGACATCGACGTCTGGCATCCGGACGTGCGCTTCTTCGAGCTGTATGACGAGAAAAACGAGCTGCGCGGCAGCTTCTATCTGGATCTTTACGCGCGTGAAAACAAACGTGGCGGGGCGTGGATGGACGACTGCGTGGGCCAGATGCGTAAAGCGGATGGTTCCCTGCAAAAACCGGTCGCCTACCTGACCTGTAACTTCAACCGCCCGGTGAGCGGCAAACCTGCGCTGTTTACCCACGATGAAGTGATCACCCTGTTCCACGAGTTCGGTCACGGCCTGCACCACATGCTGACCCGCATCGAAACCGCTGGCGTCGCCGGTATCAGCGGTGTGCCATGGGATGCGGTCGAGCTGCCAAGCCAGTTTATGGAAAACTGGTGCTGGGAGCCGGACGCGCTGGCATTTATCTCCGGCCATTACGAAACGGGCGAACCGCTGCCGAAAGAACTGCTGGATAAAATGCTGGCGGCGAAAAACTACCAGGCGGCGATGTTCATCCTGCGTCAGCTGGAGTTCGGCCTGTTCGACTTCCGCCTGCACGCCGAGTTCAGCCCGGAGCAGGGGGCGAAAATCCTCGAAACCCTGGCTGAGATTAAAAAGCAGGTCGCGGTTATTCCAGGCCCGACCTGGGGACGTTTCCCGCACGCGTTCAGCCATATCTTCGCAGGCGGGTACGCCGCAGGCTACTACAGCTACCTGTGGGCCGACGTGCTGGCGGCAGATGCCTTCTCGCGCTTCGAAGAAGAGGGGATTTTCAACCGCGAAACCGGTCAGTCGTTCCTTGATAACATCCTGACGCGCGGCGGTTCAGAAGAGCCTATGGAGCTGTTCAAACGCTTCCGTGGCCGCGAGCCGCAGCTGGATGCGATGCTGGAGCATTACGGAATCAAAGGCTGATTGCTACGTGAAGATCTGCTTAGTAGATGAAACAGGCGCCGGGGACGGCGCCTTATCTGTTCTGGCGGCCCGCTGGGGGCTGGAACATGATGAAGACAACCTGATGGCGCTGGTGATGACGCCGGAACATCTGGAGCTGCGCAAGCGCGATGAGCCAAAGCTTGGCGGGATTTTTGTCGATTTTGTCGGCGGCGCGATGGCGCACCGGCGTAAGTTTGGCGGCGGTCGCGGTGAAGCGGTGGCCAAAGCGGTCGGCATTAAAGGCAGCTATCTGCCGGACGTGGTGGATGCCACGGCGGGGCTGGGGCGCGATGCCTTTGTGCTGGCGTCTGTCGGCTGTCGGGTGCGGATGCTGGAGCGTAATCCGGTTGTCGCCGCGCTGCTCGACGACGGGCTGACGCGGGGCTACGCGGACCCGGAAATCGGCCCGTGGTTGCAGGAACGTTTGCAACTTATTCATGCCTCCAGCCTGACGGCGCTGACCGATATCACCCCACGCCCGCAGGTAGTCTATCTCGACCCCATGTTCCCGCATAAGCAGAAAAGCGCGCTGGTGAAGAAAGAGATGCGGGTGTTTCAGTCTCTGGTGGGGCCAGATTTAGATGCCGATGGCCTGCTGGAGCCGGCTCGTCAGCTGGCGACGAAGCGGGTGGTGGTGAAGCGGCCGGACTATGCGCCGCCGCTGGCGGACGTTGCGACCACTAACGCGGTGACCACCAAAGGACACCGATTTGATATTTATTCGGGAACGCCAGAATAAAAAAGCCGGGTGGCGGCTTCGCCTTACCCGGCCTACATTCAGTGCCGCTTGTAGGCCCGGTAAGCGTTAGCGCCACCGGGCTTTTTTGCACTTACTCGTCTTCTTCGTCACGCAGTGGAACAATCAGCATATCCACGTGTACGGTGTTAATCAGCTGGCGCGCGGAAGACATCAGCTTGCTCCAGAAGTCCTGGTGATGACCGCATACCACCAGGTCCATATCGTATTTCTTAATCGCATCAACCAGCACCTGGCCCAGATCGCCGCTACCGCTTAAGGTTTCAGTGATTGGATAGCCCGCGTTGGTAGAAAGCTCGCTCAGCGCGTGGTGAGTCTCTTCGGAGATGCGTTTCTGCATATCGCCGAGATTCACGTCGATCAGTCCGGTGTAGAGGTCGGAGTAATTCACATCAACGTGAATCAGCGAAACTTTCGCGTTGTAGGGACGTGCCATGGATACTGCTTTATCAACCAGCACTTTACTCTCCGGGGAGAGGTCTACCGCGATGAGAATGTGTTTGTAAGCCATAGTGTTACTCCTTCCTTAAGTTATCGATGACTAAATGGGAAAGCCGTCGTCTGATGCTTTCATTACGGCCCAGTTAAACATATTTTTCAAGCTTTGGTGTTGATAACGATTAACCTTGTGGCAAAAAAATTAACGGATCTCCTACACTATTTAATGAGCCGTTCGGATATTAAAACGCGAACCGGATCGACTTTTGGTCATTCTTTCACTGAACTGTCTGTCAGGGCATTGGGGTGCGGTAGCTCAGGAGCCTTGCTTCGTGGGCGGACGCCGGGGAGGATGTATGATTAGCACCGTCGCATTGTTTTGGGCGTTATGCGTGGTTTGCATAGTGAATATGGCGCGCTACTTCTCATCGTTACGTGCGCTGTTAGTGGTACTTCGTGGTTGCGATCCGTTGCTTTATCAGTATGTGGACGGTGGAGGGTTCTTCACCTCGCACGGACAGCCCAGCAAGCAGATGCGTCTGGTGGGGTATATCTACTACCAACGCTACCGCGATCACCACGATGAAGAGTTTATCCGTCGCTGCGAGCGCCTGCGTCGTCAGTTCATTTTGACCAGCGCCCTGTGCGGGCTGGTCGTGGTCAGTATGATTGCATTGATGATTTGGCACTGAGTACCACAGCAGGCGGGGAAAGCCCCGCCTTCTTTCCTCTGGCTCAGGGCTTAACTGAGAACCGGAGACTGGAGACATTGTTCTCAATCGAAATAACCTTTCCGCTATAGGCAATTTTCACTTCCCCGCTTGTATCAATACTGGCTGAGGTTATCGTGCCTGTACCTTCGATGACCGGATACTTCATAGCCAGCTGATGGATAATGTCAGTGTCTTTCCCTGCGAGCGCTCCAGAGAGATAGTATCGGTAAATTGGTGGTACGGTTGTGCCACCCTGATTGTTCACGGTCATATAGAGCCAGACGCTATCGGATAATTGATAAACGCGCTGTAGCTCATCGCTATTGCGCTGATTGGGTTGATGGTTTAACCAGAGAAATCCAATGACCAGAACCAGAAGCGAAACGGTAACAAGGCGATGAATCCATTTAATAGCCGTTTTGAATGGCATATTCTATTCCTTCTCTGATGTTGCGTTGGTCCGTTGGGTCGTCTCCGTAAGGAGGCTTTTCGTACCATTTTCCCCATTCCGGTTTTGAGGTACCTGCCCGGCCTTGAGCCCAGCCTGCGCCCATAAGAAGGATGTTTGCAGGGATACCTGCCGCAGTACCTGCGGCTCCGAAGTTGAAGTTACCAAATGCAGCAAAATAAGGGTCGAATTTTTTATAATCCCAGGGACCGCCATTTCGGACTTTTTGGTAGAACCAATAATACGTTGAGGGCGTGGCCATATTGCGTGACATTCCGTTAAGGCTAGCCTCGCGCATATTGTTCGCTATAACGATTGAACCCGGTCCTGAGAGAGGGACAGAAGCCATACATTCTCCTTTGTCTGGATTTTTCTTCTGGCCGCCATGATAGTTTTTTCTGTGTGTTAAAATTGAACAAAAAATGTTCAGAAAATCCTCATGTTATCAAATGCTTCATGGCAAATAGCAGCCATAAAAAAAGCGGGCCAGTTTCCTGACCCGCTTTTTTGTCGCCTTCAGCCGATTAAATCAGCTTCAGCGAAATCCAGTACAGACCGCCAGACAGCAGGATGGACGCCGGGAGGGTGAACACCCAGGCCATCAGAATGTTGGTCACGGTTTTACGCTGCAAACCGCCGCCGTCAACAATCATGGTACCTGCCACGGACGAAGAGAGTACGTGGGTGGTGGAGACTGGCATACCGGTGTAGCTCGCCAGACCGATAGATACCGCTGCCGTCATCTGCGCGGACATACCCTGCGCATAGGTCATGCCTTTCTTACCGATCTTTTCACCGATGGTGGTCGCCACACGACGCCAGCCAATCATCGTACCGATACCCAGCGCCAGCGCGACCGCCATGATGATCCAGATTGGCGCGTACTCAATGGTGTTGAGCATATCGCCTTTCAGTTTCTTCAGCAGACGTTGGTCGTCAGCATTAACCTCTGGCAGCTTCGCGACTTTATCGGTCACGTCGGAGATACAGAGCATGATGCGACGCAGTTGACCACGCTGTTCAACAGCCAGTTTGTCATAGCTTTCGATATCGGCCAGCATGCCTTTCGCACGTTCCAGCGCGTTAATCGCGTTTGCCGGATGGCAATGGAACTCGCCCGGTGCCGTCGTTGCGCCTGACTCCGGAGAAGGAATCAGCTGGTCCACGCCGGTCGCTTTCTTCAGCAAATCAGGATGCTGCTGGAAGTAAGTCTCAACGTTGTTCACCGCATCACGGGTACGGGTGATTTCGTAACCGGAGGCGTTCATGTTAACCACGAAGCCCGCCGGTGCGACGCCAATCAGAACCAGCATCACCAGGCCGATACCTTTCTGACCATCGTTCGCGCCATGAGAGAAGGCGACGCCGATAGCGGAAATGATCAGCGCGATACGCGTCCAGAACGGCGGCTTTTTCTTGCCGTCTTTCTTCTCACGCTCTGCTGGCGTCAGATGGATACGCGCACGTTTTTTCGTGTTGCTCCAGTAGCGACGCAGGATGAAAATCAAGCCACCCGCCACCACCAGACCGACGATAGGGGAGATGATCAGAGAGCCGAAAATACCGAGAACTTTCGGGATGTTCAGCGCATCAACGACGGAGGTCCCGGTCATCAGGGCATTGGTTAACCCGATACCGATAATCGCGCCGATGAGGGTGTGAGAGCTGGATGCCGGCAGGCCGAAATACCAGGTACCGAGGTTCCAGATAATCGCAGCAAGCAGCATTGAGAACACCATGGCCAGGCCATGACCGGAACTCACGTTAAGCAGCAGATCCGTTGGCAGCATATGCACAATGGCATACGCAACGCTCAGTCCGCCCAGGAGGACACCAAAAAAGTTAAATACCGCCGCCATCACGACCGCAAGCTGCGATCGCATTGCGCGAGTGTAGATAACCGTTGCTACTGCGTTTGCAGTGTCGTGGAAGCCGTTGATCGCTTCGTAAAACAGCACAAAAACCAGAGCAAGCAATAATAAAAGCCCGGTATGTAAATCCAGGCCGGCAAACAAATGTAGCATAGGACGTTACGCCATTTTGAGGACATGAACGCGGCGCATTATCCAGGACAAATGCGCAACGGGCAAAGTGAAATATAGACTTTTTTTGACATACCACCTGATTTGAGAAATGTGCCTGAAAGGATAATCTTTAAATATCAATGAAATGGCTTTGTAATATCTTTTTACGCTGGTGCGACCACTGAGGAAACTTTACAATCCGCGGCAGTTAACGAAGAGGATTTTGACGTGGAAAGGTTTGATGCCGTAGTAATTGGCGCCGGTGCGGCGGGTATGTTTTGTGCGGCGATGGCCGGACAAGCGGGTCGTCGCGTGCTGCTGCTGGATAACGGAAAAAAGCCTGGCCGCAAGATCCTGATGTCTGGCGGCGGGCGATGCAACTTTACTAATCTTTATGTCGAGCCTGCGGCCTATTTGAGCCAGAACCGTCATTTTTGCAAATCTGCGCTGGCGCGCTACACCCAGTGGGATTTTATCGAGCTGGTGGGTAAACACGGTATCGCGTGGCATGAGAAGACGCTGGGGCAGCTGTTCTGCGACGACTCCGCGCAGCAAATTGTCGATATGCTGGTGGCCGAGTGCGAAAAAGGCGGCGTAGTTATGCGCCTGCGCACCGAAGTGCTGGACGTCGCCCGTGACGAGGAGGGCTACACGCTGCAACTCAACGGTGAAACCGTCAGCGCCGATAACCTGGTGATCGCCAGCGGCGGCCTCTCGATGCCGGGTCTGGGCGCCTCACCGTTCGGCTATAAAATTGCCGAGCAGTTTGGCCTGAAGGTACTGCCCACCCGCGCCGGGCTGGTACCGTTCACGCTGCATAAGCCCCTGCTGGAACAGCTTCAGACGCTCTCCGGCGTGTCTGTGCCGTCGGTCATTACGGCCGAAGACGGCACGGTGTTCCGCGAAAATCTGCTCTTTACCCATCGCGGACTCTCGGGCCCGGCGGTATTGCAGATCTCCAGCTACTGGCAGCCGGGGGAGTTTGTCTCCGTAAACCTGGTGCCGGACTGCGATCTGGACGCCTTCCTCAACGAGCAACGCGCCGCGCACCCGAATCAAAGCCTGAAAAATACCCTGGCGATGCAGCTGCCGAAGCGTCTCGTGGAGTGCTTGCAGGTATTAGGGCAAATTCCGGATGTCGCGCTCAAGCAGCTCAACAGCCGCGAGCAGGAAGCGCTGGTGGAGACGCTGACGAACTGGCGCGTACAGCCAAACGGCACCGAAGGCTACCGCACGGCGGAAGTGACGCTGGGCGGCGTGGATACAAACGAACTCTCATCCCGCACGATGGAAGCCCGCAACGTGCCGGGTCTTTATTTCATTGGTGAAGTGATGGACGTGACCGGCTGGCTCGGCGGGTATAACTTCCAGTGGGCGTGGGCCAGTGCCTGGGCATGCGCGCAGGCACTCGCTGAAAAGAACGGTTAATATTTATTTTTTTAGCGTGCTGCGTCCTTATCGGGTCCACGCTTTTTATTGTGTGCATGGTGTTTTGTCTTCTTAAAAGGGTTGTCTATGTCTGCTGCTCATCTCGGTTTCCCGACGGAAACCGTTGTTGTCTTCGTGGTGATGGCCGTTGGGGCGATGTTTATCGACCTCTTCATGCACCGTCACGATAAACCGATCTCGCTGAAAAGCGCGGTCATGTGGTCCATCTTCTGGGTCATGATGGCGATGGCCTTCGCCGGATTCTTATACGTGCACCACGGCGCGGAGATGGCCAGTCTGTTCCTGACCGGCTATGCGCTGGAAGAGGTGCTCTCCGTCGACAACCTGTTTGTGATGATGGCGATCTTCGCCTGGTTTGGCGTGCCGGATAGATATCGTCACCGCGTGCTCTACTGGGGCGTGCTCGGGGCGATTGTGTTCCGTGGTATTTTTGTTGCCATTGGCACCAGCCTGCTGAGCCTGGGACCGTATGTTGAGGTCATTTTTGCGCTGGTCGTCGGCTGGACGGCGGTGATGATGCTGAAACGCAATGAAGAGAGCGATGAAGTAGAAGATTACTCCAACCATCTGGCGTACCGCCTGGTGAAACGCTTCTACCCGGTGTGGCCAAAAATCAGCAGCCATGCGTTTATCCTGACCCAGAAAGAGGTGGATGCCGAACTGGAGAAACCTGAAAACAAGGATGTGATGGTAGGCCGCGTGAAGAAGGCGAAGCGCTACGCGACGCCGCTGCTGCTCTGCGTCGCGGTGGTGGAGCTGTCCGACGTGATGTTCGCCTTCGATTCCGTACCCGCAATCATTGCCGTCAGCCGTGAGCCGCTGATTATCTACAGCGCAATGATGTTCGCGATCCTCGGCCTGCGTACCCTCTACTTCGTGCTGGAAGCGCTGAAGCAGTATCTGGTGCATCTGGAGAAAGCGGTGGTGTTACTGCTGTTCTTCGTGGCGTTCAAGCTGGGGCTGAATGCGACCGACCACTTCTGGCATCACGGTTATAACATCGGCGCCACGGCAAGCCTGTTTGTGGTGCTGGGGGTACTGGCGCTGGGGATTATTGCGAGCGTGATGTTCCCGGGAAAACGTGAGGCCTGATGTACCGCTTTTCTCCCTCTCCCTGTGGGAGAGGGCCGGGGTGAGGGCACCGGGCCGCACCTAACCCTTAATTGGTGAATTTCGGCGCTTGCTCGGATGATGAAAATGCCGCCAGTGCGGATCCTGCGCCGCCGCCAGCAACTCGTGGTCGCCACGCGTGTCGCCCCAGGCGCGCAGGTGATACGCGTTCAAATCCCCATACACCTTCTCCAGCCTCGCCACCTTCTGGGCACAACGGCAGTTGTGGCCGGTGATCCGCCCGGTCAGCTTGCCGTCTTTCACTTCCAGCTGCGTGCCAATCAGCTTAATGCCGAGCTTATCGGCCCACGGCTGCAATACCAGCGCCGGGGAAGCAGAGCAAATCGTCACTTCCGCACCGGAATTGACCTCGTTGGCGACGGCCAGCACACCTTCCGGGCGCATCAGCTTGTTCCAGTATTTTTCACAGAAGGCTTCCGCCTGCTGACGTAACCAGTGCTCATCCACCCCCGTCAGGAAGGTTTTGATCAACACCTCTTTCAGCTCATCTCGCGTCAGCTTGCGGCGCACACAGTGCAGCGTAGGCAGGGCCATGCGCACCAGTCGGCCAGCAAAGTAGCGCTTGCCAAAGGCAAAGCGCAGGAACGGGATAAAACTGTCGTGGTGCGTCAACGTACCATCAAAGTCAAAGACAGAGAGCACGCTGGACTTCGCCACGGCTTCGTCGGCAATCATATTGGTCATAAATACGTCTTAGCTGAAATACACATTCTGTTCACTAGTTTACCTGCTTTACCTTCACAGTCCTTATATCAGGTCGCATTTTTTCCTGAACCTGTGGCCTGACGGGTCAAACAATGTCATCCACCACGCCGCCGTCAACGCGCAGCGCCGCGCCGGAAGTCGCGGAGGCCTGCATGGAACAGACATATACCACCATATTTGCCACTTCTTCCACCGTGGCGGCGCGCTGGATCACCGAGCTGGGGCGATTTGCCATCACGAACTCTTTCGCCAGCTGTTCCAGCGATTTACCGGTTCTTTCGATCTCGTCTTTCATCATCGCGGCAAAACCGTCCGACATTGTCGGGCCCGGCAGCACGCTGTTCACCGTCACGCCGCTGCCTGCCACGAACTTCGCCAGACCGCGCGCCAGCGAGAGCTGGGCGGTTTTTGTCACGCCATAGTGGATCATATCCGCAGGAATATTGCAGGCCGATTCTGACGAGATAAACACTACCCGACCCCAGCCCTTTTGTACCATGCCTGGCAGCAGGGCACGGGAGAGGCGCACGCCGGACATCACGTTGGTCTGCCAGTAGCGTTCCCAGGTCTCGTCGTCGGTGGAATAAAAATCCTGCTGGCCATAGATCCCGGCGTTATTCACCAGAATATCGACGTGCGTGGCAACCCTGAGCAGTTCGTCAACGCCCTCCTGCGAGCTTAGATCGGCTATGGCGGCACGGACCTGTACGCCCGGCACCACCTGCTGTAGCGCCTGAATGCCTTTGTTCACCGAGTCGACGCTGCGCCCGTTCACGATCACTTCCGCACCGCTCTCCGCCAGCCCGCGGGCGATGGCAAACCCAATACCGCCGGTGGACGCGGTCACCAGCGCTACTTTCCCCGTTAAATCAATTTTCATCATTCGCTCCTTGTCATCTTATGGTTCAAAACTTAAAGCGTAGCACTTGACGATGACGGCTCCTGTTTAAAAAGGCGCAACAGCGTCTCAACCTGCTCGTCCAGCGGGCTGAGGGAGCGTTTGACGATGAGGTGCAGCGGCGTGGCGCGACGTACGCCGTGGCTGAGCGGCAGCGTTTTAAGGATGCCCTGCTGGAGCGGGGTCTGAATGCGTTCTTCCGGTAACCAGCCGTATCCAACCTGATACATCACCGCTTCGATCGCGGCATCGATGGTGGAGAAGGTCCACGACTCCCCGGTAGGGTGAGCGGTGGGCTGGCTGTCTGCGATCTGAATGCGCGGCCACGGTCGTAGCATCTCGTCGTTAAGCGGTGTATCCAGCGCAAACAGCGGGTGAGCGTGATGCGCGACGGCAACAAAATCGATATTCATCAGCCATTCGCCCAGGCCGGTAATGTCCTGGCGGCGGGTTAAGACCATCACGTCGGCTTCATCATTGAGCGCATCCGCGCGGCTGTTTTCCAGCACCTCGGTAAGCCGCACCTGCGTTTGCGGGTACAGCTGCTGAAACTGGCGCAAAATCGCGAACAGCCGGCTGCGCGGAAAAATACTGTCTACCATCAGGTCGATACGGGTTCGCATCCCGCTGCGCAGGGTCGCAGCGCGCGTTTCAACATAGGCGAAGGCTTTCAGCAGCGGTTTAACCTGATTCAGCAACAGCTCACCCGCCGGTGTCAGCACGGCACGCCGTCCCTCTGTCATCAGGAGCGCCACGCCCAGCCGCTCCTGCAACAGCGACAGGTTATAGCTGACCGAGGACTGGCTGCGGTGGGTTTCTTCCGCCGCCTTAGCGAAGCTGCCAGCCTCGATGACTCTCTCCAGCAAGGCCCACTGTTCGAGCGTCGTCTTGTGCATAATTAATCTAAATTTTGGATGAATTTGATTCAAACATAGCGTTATTCATTCATTTTTTGAAGGGGTACGATCGTCTCATCAAAACAAAGGAGACATCGTATGAGCACCTTCGATAAACATGATTTAAGCGGCTTCGTCGGCAAACATCTGGTATATACCTACGATAATGGCTGGAACTACGAAATTTACGTTAAAAACGAAAACACCCTGGACTACCGTATTCACAGCGGTCTGGTGGGCAACCGTTGGGTGAAAGATCAGCAGGCCTACATTGTTCGTGTTGGGGAGAGCATCTATAAAATTTCCTGGACGGAGCCAACCGGTACCGACGTGAGCCTGATCGTGAACCTGGGCGACAGCCTGTTCCACGGCACCATCTTCTTCCCGCGCTGGGTCATGAATAATCCGGAAAAAACCGTCTGCTTCCAGAACGATCACATTCCACTGATGAATAGCTACCGTGATGCCGGGCCAGCGTATCCAACCGAAGTGATTGATGAATTTGCCACCATCACCTTCGTGCGCGACTGCGGTGCGAATGACGACAGCGTTATTGCGTGCGCGGCCAGCGAGTTGCCAAAAAACTTTCCTGATAATTTAAAATAAGCGCGACAATTAACTAAAAAGAAAAGTTCCCGACTCATTTCATATTTATTGGAAATGGTCGGGGATTTTTTTATTTGTTGATGTTTGGTTTAGATAATTGACTTTAATACGGTGAGCGGAATCACATAATAAATAATTTATAATTACTTAACCCATTGTTTAATAATGAATTTATATCAATTCATTCCTCCTTTTTATCACCATCTTAATTTTTCCCTAAGAAATGAACGTTACCTTGAGATGAGTTTATGGTTCGTTGAAATAAACGCATCGGCATTTGGTTAATATCAAAAAGTTGCCATGCATAACTCAAGGAAATTAATAATGCGTGATTTTTTGCCTTTTTCCCGGCCCTCAATGGGCGCGGAGGAAATCGCCGCGGTACAGGAGGTAGTAACCTCCGGCTGGATCACCACCGGGCCGAAAAATCAGATGCTTGAAGAGGCGTTCTGTACGCTGACGGGAAACCGTCATGCGATTGCCGTCTCCTCTGCCACGGCGGGGATGCACGTCACCCTGATGGCGATGGGGATTGGTCCCGGCGATGAGGTGATTACGCCCTCCCTGACCTGGGTATCGACGCTGAATATGATCGTGCTGCTGGGTGCCATACCGGTGATGATCGACGTCGACAGAGACACGCTGATGGTAACGCCTGAAGCGGTCGACGCCGCCGTTACGCCTCGCACCAAAGCCATTGTGCCGGTTCATTATGCGGGTGCGCCGTGCGATATTGACGCCATCCGCGCCGTCGGTGAACGTCACGGTATTCCTGTCATTGAAGACGCGGCCCATGCCGCCGGAACGTACTACCACAGCCGTCATGTAGGCTGGCGGGGCACCGCAATATTCTCCTTCCACGCCATCAAAAACATGACCTGCGCCGAAGGTGGGCTGGTGGTGACGGATGACGAGCAGCTGGCGCAAAACATCCGTAGCCTGAAGTTCCACGGTCTGGGCGTTGATGCCTATGACCGCCAGACCCATGGCCGCGCGCCGCAGGCCGAGGTCATCACCCCGGGTTTTAAATACAACCTCGCGGATATCAACGCCGCGCTGGCGCTGGTGCAGCTCGGCAAGCTGGGCGAAGCCAACAGGCGCCGTCGCGACATTGCCGACCGCTACCTGCTTGAACTCTCGGATACCCCTTTCCAGCCGCTGCGCATTCCGTCCTGGCCGCATCTGCACGCCTGGCACCTGTTTATCATTCGCGTGGATGAGGCCCGGTGCGGCCTCTCGCGTGATGCCCTGATGGCCGCGCTGAAGGAGCAGGGCATCGGTACGGGCCTGCATTTCCGTGCGGCACATACGCAAAAATACTACCGCGAGCGTTTCCCTGATGTGTCGCTTCCGAACTCTGAATGGAACAGCGCGTGCATTTGTTCTCTCCCCCTTTTCCCGGACATGACCCATGACGACACAACCCGCGTCATTACCGCGCTCCATCAGCTTGCAGGACATTGATATGTTCAGTGCGCCGCCTGTACAAAAAGTTTCCGTGGTGATCCCGGTCTATAACGAGCAGGAGAGCCTGCCGGAACTGATCCGCCGCACGACTGCCGCCTGCGAGACGCTCGGCAAAGCTTATGAAATTCTGCTGGTGGACGACGGCAGCAGCGACAATTCCGCGCGGATGCTGACCGACGCCGCGCAGGCGGAGGGCAGCCACATTGTTGCCGTACTGCTCAACCGTAACTACGGCCAGCACTCGGCAATTATGGCCGGGTTCAGCCACGTTACGGGCGATCTGGTGATTACCCTGGATGCTGATCTGCAAAACCCGCCGGAAGAGATCCCACGCCTGGTTGCCAAAGCCGACGAGGGCTACGACGTGGTCGGCACCGTGCGGCAAAACCGCCAGGACAGCCTGTTCCGTAAGCTGGCGTCTCGCACCATCAACCGTCTGATCCAGCGCACCACCGGTAAAGCGATGGGCGACTACGGCTGCATGCTGCGCGCCTATCGCCGCCACATCGTCGACGCCATGCTGCACTGCCATGAGCGCAGCACCTTCATTCCGATTCTGGCGAACACCTTTGCCCGTAAAGCGACGGAGATCCCGGTGCTGCACGCCGAGCGCGAGCACGGGGAGTCAAAGTACAGCTTCATGCGTCTCATCAACCTGATGTACGACCTGATCACCTGCCTGACCACCACGCCACTGCGCCTGTTGAGCGTGTTCGGCAGCGTTATCGCGCTGGCCGGGTTTGCGCTTTCCGTTCTGCTGGTCGTTCTGCGGCTGGTCTTTGGTCCCCAGTGGGCGGCGGAAGGGGTCTTTATGCTGTTTGCCGTGCTGTTCACGTTCATTGGCGCCCAGTTCATCGGTATGGGTCTGCTGGGTGAGTACATTGGCCGTATTTACAACGATGTTCGCGCGCGTCCGCGCTATTTTATTCAACGTGTTGTCCGTCAGGAGCACCTGGCATCTCAAGAGGAAAACCACCCATGAAAACCGTCGTCTTTGCCTATCACGATATGGGTTGCACGGGCACGCAAGCCTTGCTGGACGCAGGCTTCGACATTACCGCCATCTTCACCCATCCGGATGTTGCCGGGGAAAACCACTTCTTCGGCTCGGTGGCGCGTATTGCGGCTGAACACGGTATTCCGGTTTACGCCCCGGACGATGTGAACCATCCGCTGTGGGTGGATCGTATTCAGAAGCTTGCGCCGGACGTGATTTTCTCTTTCTACTACCGCAATCTGCTTTGCGACGACATCCTGAGCGTGGCGACAAAAGGCGCATTTAACCTGCACGGCTCGCTGCTGCCTGCCTACCGTGGCCGTGCGCCGCTGAACTGGGCGCTGGTTAACGGTGAAATGGAAACCGGCGTAACGCTGCACAAAATGGTACGCCGTGCCGATGCGGGCGGTATCGTGGCACAGCTGAAAGTGGGCATTGGCGCTGATGAAACGGCGCTGGAGCTGCACCACAAGCTCTGCATCGCCGCGCAAAGCCTGCTTCGCGACGCGCTGCCGACGATCCGTCAGGGGACTTTTACCGAAACCGCGCAGGACGAAAGCAAGGCAAGCAGTTTTGGTCGCCGCACGCCGGAGGACGGGCGACTGGACTGGGCGAAACCGGCGCGTCAGCTGCATAACCTGGTGCGCGCCGTGACCGACCCGTGGCCGGGCGCGTACAGCTTCGCCGGGGTCAGTAAATTTATCGTCTGGAAATCCCGCGTGCGTGAGGACATTCCGGCGGCAAAACCGGGCACCGTCATCTCCGTCTCTCCGCTGATTGTGAGCTGCGGCGAGCAGGCGCTGGAGATCGTCACCGGACAAACGGATAACGGGCTGTACGTGCAGGGGGCGCAGCTGGCGCAGTCTCTGGGGCTGGTGGCGGGGGCGCTGATCACCAGCGCGCCGGTGGTGGCGATCAAACGCCGCACGCGCGTCTTAATCCTCGGCGTAAACGGGTTTATCGGTAACCATCTGACCGAACGGCTGCTGGAAGACGACAATTACGAGATCTACGGTCTCGATATCGGATCCGATGCGATCGGTCGATTCCTCACTAATCCCCGTTTCCACTTCGTTGAAGGGGACATCAGCATCCATTCCGAATGGATCGAGTACCACATCAAAAAATGTGACGTGGTGCTGCCGCTGGTGGCGATTGCCACCCCGATTGAATACACCCGTAACCCGCTGCGCGTGTTCGAACTCGATTTCGAAGAGAACCTGAAGATTATCCGCGACTGCGTGAAATACGATAAGCGCATCATCTTCCCGTCGACGTCGGAAGTGTACGGCATGTGTACCGACAATAACTTCGATGAAGACACCTCCAGTCTGGTGGTCGGGCCGATTAACAAGCAGCGCTGGATCTACTCCGTCTCCAAGCAGCTGCTGGATCGCGTGATTTGGGCCTACGGCGAGAAAGAGGGACTACGCTTTACCCTGTTCCGTCCGTTTAACTGGATGGGGCCGCGCCTGGACAACCTGAACGCCGCGCGTATCGGCAGCTCCCGCGCCATCACCCAGCTGATCCTCAACCTGGTGGAAGGTTCGCCCATTAAGCTGATTGAAGGTGGCAAACAGAAACGTTGCTTCACCGATATCAGCGACGGTATTGAAGCGCTGTTCCGCATCATCGAAAACAAAGACGGCCGCTGTAACGGAGAGATCATCAACATCGGTAACCCGGACAACGAAGCGAGCATCCGCGAGCTGGCGGAAATGCTGCTGGCAAGCTTTGAACGTCACCCGCTGCGCAGCCAGTTCCCGCCGTTTGCCGGTTTCCGCGAAGTGGAGAGCAGCAGCTACTACGGCAAGGGTTATCAGGACGTTGAGCACCGCAAGCCGAGCATCCGCAATGCGAAGCGCTGCCTGAACTGGACGCCGACGGTGAAGATGGAGCAGACCATTGATGAAACGCTCGACTTCTTCCTGCGCACCGTGGAGCTGTCGGAACAGGCATCATGAAAAAGGTCGGTTTACGCATTGACGTCGACACCTTTCGCGGCACGCGCGAGGGTGTGCCGCGGCTGCTGGAGTTGCTGAGCAAGCACGACGTGCGTGCCAGCATTTTCTTCAGCGTCGGGCCAGACAACATGGGGCGTCACCTGTGGCGCCTGGTTAAACCGGCCTTTCTGTTCAAAATGCTGCGCTCGCGCGCGGCATCGCTCTACGGCTGGGATATCCTGCTGGCCGGAACCGCATGGCCCGGCAGGCGCATCGGCGCGGAAAATGAAGCGATCATCTGCAAGGCCGCGCAGCATCATGAAGTGGGGCTGCACGCCTGGGATCACCATGCCTGGCAGGCCTGGGCGGGCGTGTGGGATATCCCCCGTCTGGCGCGTGAGGTTGAGCGCGGCGTGCTGGAGCTGGAAGCCATTACCGGCCAGCCTGTGCGCTGTTCCGCCGTGGCGGGATGGCGGGCCGACCAGCGCGTGGTGAAGGCCAAAGAACACTTTGCCTTTCGCTACAACAGCGATTGCCGGGGCACCGGACCGTTTTTACCGCTGCTGGGGGAAAACCGAACCGGCACGGTGCAGATTCCGGTCACCCTTCCGACGTGGGATGAAGTGGTCGGGCGCGAGGTGAGTGCCGACAGGTTCAACCGTTACATTCTGGATGCGATGCACCGCGATGCCGGTACGCCGGTTTATACCATCCATGCCGAAGTGGAAGGCATTGCGTATCAGCAGGATTTCGACGCGTTGCTTGCGCTGGCGGCGCAGGAGGGCATTCAGTTCTGCCCGTTAAGCCAGCTGTTGCCGGAGGATCCTGGCACGCTGCCCCTGGGAAAAATCGTCCGTCGTGAAATGGCTGGCCGGGAAGGCTGGCTTGGCTATCAACAAACCGTGAGCCCGGCACTATGAAAACAGTCCGCTATGGCCTGACGCTTCTCGCCCTGTTTGTCGTTTACTACCTCCTTCCGGTCAACCTTCGCCTGTTATGGCAGCCTGATGAAACGCGCTATGCGGAAATCAGCCGCGAAATGCTGGCCTCCGGCGATTGGGTCGTCCCGCATTTCCTCGGGCTGCGTTACTTTGAAAAACCCATTGCCGGTTACTGGGTGAACAGCATCGGGCAATGGCTATTTGGACACACCAATTTTGCCGTTCGCGCGGGGGCGATATTCTGCACCGGGCTGACGGCGCTGGTGGTGATCTGGCTGGCCTGGCGTCTCTGGCAGGATAAGCGGGTGGCGATCTTCTCCGGCCTGATCTTCTTAACCCTGTTCCTGGTCTATGGCATCGGCACCTACGCCGTGCTGGATCCCATTATCACCCTCTGGCTGGTGGCGGCTATGTGCAGCTTCTGGCTGGCTTCGCAGGCGAAAACGATAGCCGGAAAAGCGGGGGGCTACATTCTGCTGGGGCTGGCCTGCGGCATGGGCGTCATGACCAAAGGCTTCCTGGCGCTGGCGGTACCGGTGATTGGCGTGCTGCCGTGGGTGATTGCGCAACGACGCTGGAAGGAGGTGCTGGTTTTCGGCTGGCTGGCGATCCTCAGCTGCGTACTTATCGTCCTGCCCTGGGGGCTGGCAATCGCTCAGCGTGAACCCGATTTCTGGCGTTACTTCTTCTGGGTGGAGCATATCCAGCGCTTTGCCCGGAGCGATGCCCAGCATAAAGCGCCGTTCTGGTACTATCTGCCGTTCCTCATCGCGGGAAGTCTGCCGTGGCTGGCGATGCTGCCGGGCGCGCTACGCCTGGGATGGCGAGACAGAGAAAACGAGAGGGCGGGGCTTTATCTGCTGGGCTGGATAGTGATGCCGCTGCTGTTCTTCAGCATCGCCAAAGGCAAGCTGCCGACCTATATCCTGCCGTGCTTTGCGCCGCTGGCGATCCTGATGGCGCGCTACGCCTGCACCGTCGCCGAAAAAGCGTTACGTATTAACGGTGGGATCAATATCGCGTTTGGCGTGCTTGGCATGCTGGCGGCGCTGGTGGTATCGCCATGGGGGCTTGCTAAACATCCAGTCTGGACACCGGTCGAATTGTACAAAGTCTTCTGTGCCGTGGTGGCGTTTCTGGTCTGGGCCTCGGTGGGCTGGTTTACCCTTAAAAATCCGCAGCGCTGGTGGCTGGCGGCGCTTTGCCCTGCCGGGCTGGCCCTGCTGGTGGGTTTTGCGATCCCGGACCGGGTAGTGGATTCCAAACAGCCGCAGTCGCTGGTGGATTCCGTTCGCGAGCCATTGCAGATGAGTAAATTCGTCCTGGCGAACAACGTTGGTATAGCCTCCGGGCTGGCGTGGGAGCTTCAGCGTAATGACATCATTTTGTATGGGCAGAGCGGTGAGCTGAAATACGGCCTGGATTATCCGGACGCTAAGGGGCGTTTTGTGAGCAAAGATGATATCGCGCACTGGCTTGAAGCGCATCGTCAGCAGGGACCGGTGTCGCTGGTGATCCTGCTGTCGAAAAACGACGACCTGGCCCGCGCCGGGCTGCCAAAACCGGACAACCTGACGATTCAGGGGCGTCTGGCTTACCTGCAATATCTGCCGCAGTGATGGCCTGGATCTGGCTGGTGCTGGCAAGCCTGTTGAGCTGCGCAGGTCAACTGTGCCAGAAACAGGCGACCCGGGCAGGCGGCGGTCAGCAGGTCGCCCTGTGGCTTGGGCTGGCCCTGCTGATGTTGGGTGGCGGGATGGTTGCCTGGCTGGTGGTATTGCAGCATCTGCCCGTCGGGGTGGCTTACCCCATGCTGAGCCTTAACTTTGTCTGGGTAACGCTGGCGGCAAAAATCGTCTGGCATGAGCCTGTCAAGCTACGTCACTGGCTGGGCGTCGGGTTGATTATCGTCGGAGTTATTTTGCTGGGAG
This sequence comes from Enterobacter cloacae complex sp. SHL001, assembly GCF_049236825.1. NCBI lineage: Bacteria > Pseudomonadati > Pseudomonadota > Gammaproteobacteria > Enterobacterales > Enterobacteriaceae > Enterobacter > Enterobacter cloacae complex sp. SHL001. Next base: position 143,514 of record NZ_JBMKIP010000007.1, on the reverse strand, counting down.
GAAGCCTGTGAACGGTGCGTGTTGGGCGTTATGCAGCGTAGTGTTAGTCAGCGTGGCGCAGCTGCTGCTGCGTCATGCGATGGTGATGCTGCCCCCGATGAGCGACGCTTTCTGGGCAGCCCTCTGGCATATAGCCCCCGGTACGGGCGCGCTGATGCTGGGGCTGACAGGCTATTGCGCCTCAATGGGCTGCTGGTATCTGGCATTGCATCGTATGGCGCTCAGCAAAGCGTATGCCTTGCTGAGCCTCAGTTACATCCTGGTGTGGAGTGCTGCAATTTTACTGCCCGGCTGGGGAGAACACTTTTCCTGGCGCGGGCTGGCGGGCGTCGGCTTGATTATACTCGGCGTGCTGGTCATTTTTATGCCGCAGAAATACCGGAGTAAGTAACCGCTTCCGCCGTTAAGGTGAAAGGCGTAGGGGTACAGACCGCCAGGCTCAGCGAGCCGAAGCGTAGCTGACTGACCGGGAGGGTCTGGGCGGTGCTGTCAATACTGACAATCTGCCACGCGCTGCCGCCACGCTGTTTGACGATTGCCTCTTTGCGCGTCCAGATGCGCCAGAATGCGGAAAGCTGCTCTTCCGGCGCTTCACGTTCCAGCTCGTCATGTTCGGTGAGGCTGAAAACGGCATTCGCCAGCGCCTGCCAGTTCTCCCGCGGGCGGATCACTTCGATATCGCAGCCCACTTCACCTTCATCGCTCATCAGCAGGGCAATGTCGTCCCCGCTGTGGCTCAGGTTAAACCACAGAGGATGGCCGTTAGCGAAGGCCGGTTTTCCCTGCTCGCCGTAAATTATCTCGGGAAGCGGTGAGGGGGATAAGGTTCTGGCGAGCAGCGTCCGGCCTGCAAGCCAGGAAGCGTGTCGTGCACCCTGAGGTGCCATGTCTGCGAGCGTTGACGCCAGCGGGTCCGCGCTAAGGGTGGAGATCTTTCCCAGTACAAACTGGTACATAGTTACGCCCAGCGTTTAATGATTATCGAGGTATTGATGCCGCCAAAGGCAAAGTTATTGCTCTGAATAAATTCGCAATCAATCGGGCGGGTTTCCCCCATAATATAATCTAAAGCGCCGCATTGCTCATCCGGTTGTCTTAAATTGAGCGTTGGCGTGAACCAGCCCTCCCGCATCATGTGCAGACTCAGCAAGGCTTCCAGTGCGCCGCAGGCACCCAGGGTATGGCCGAAATAACTCTTTAAGGATGAGATGGGCACGCTGTCGCCGAAAATGGCGGCGGTCGCCTGACTCTCGGCGATGTCCCCGCGATCGGTTGCCGTGCCGTGGGCAGAAATGTAGCCAATCTCCTGAGGGCCAAGGCCCGCCATCGCCAGCGACTGCGCCATACACACCTGCATGGTTTCACGCTGGGGCTGGGTGATGTGCGCCGCATCGCAGTTGGTGGCAAAGCCCACGATCTCGCCATAGATTGTCGCCCCGCGCGCTCTGGCGTGATCCAGCGCTTCCAGCACCAGCGTGCCCGCCCCTTCGCCAATCACCAGACCATCGCGCTGAACGTCAAACGGCGACGGCGTGGTTTTTGGCGCGTCGTTACGCTGGCTGGTGGCAAACAGGGTATCGAAAACCGCCGCTTCCGACGGGCACAGCTCTTCCGCGCCGCCTGCCACCATCACCGTCTGGTAGCCGTGACGAATCGCTTCCCAGGCGTAGCCAATCGCCTGGCTGCCAGAGGTACAGGCGCTCGAGGTGGGGATCACCCGTCCGCGCAGGCCAAAGAACAGCCCGGTATTCACCGCCGTGGTGTGCGGCATCATCTGCACGTAGGTGGTGCCGGTGATGTTGTGGGTGTGCTTTTCGGTGAGCATAGAGGCAAACTCGCTGACCGGCCCGGTGCTGCCGGTCGACGAGCCGTAGGCGATGCCGGTCTGACCGTTGGTCAGCACCGCGTCGTCGATCAGTCCCGCCTGCTCCAGCGCCAGCTCGGTGGCGCGGGTAGAGAGCAGCGACACCCGGCCCATGGCGCGAATGCGCTTACGGGTATAGTGAGCGGGGAGAGTGAAGTCTTCAATCGGCGCGGCGAGCAGGGTTTGCAGGCCGTTATACGCCTGCCACTCCGTCATGGTACGCACCGCATTTTCATACTCGCACAGACGGCGCGAGATGGTCGGCCAGTCCTCGCCGAACGCGGTGACGCCGCCCATGCCCGTAATCACTACCCGGCGGGTCATAGCATGCCTCCGTTAATCGAAATCACCTGACGCGTCACATAGCCTGCTTTATCCGACATCAGGTAACTCGCCAGCCCGGCGACCTCCTCGGCCTGGCCCATACGCTGCATCGGGATCATCGACATCGCCGCGTGCAGCGCGGCTTCGTCCATCTCGATCATGCCGGTATCGATCAGCCCCGGCGCGATGCAGTTGACGGTGATTTTGCGTTTTGCCAGCTCGGTGGCGAGCGCTTTGGTGGCGCCGATGATCCCGGCTTTCGCCGCGCTGTAGTTCACCTGCCCACGGTTGCCCATAATGCCTGACACCGACGACAGGGTGATGATCCGCCCGCCCTTGCGGGTGCCGATCATCGGCATAATGCAGGGATGAATGACGTTATAAAAACTGTCGAGATTGGTGTGGATCACGCTGTCCCAGTCATCGTCGCTGAGCGCCGGAAACGCACCGTCGCGGGTAATACCGGCGTTACTGACCACGCCATACCACGCGCCGTGGTCAGCGATCTCCTGTTCCAGCACCGTGCGGCACTGCTCGCGGTTGCTCACGTCGAAGGTGAGTAAACGGCCCGCGCCGCCTGCCTGGACAATCGCTTCCAGCGTCTCCTGCGCGCCCGCTTCATCACGATGGTAATGCACGCCGACGGTGAAACCGTCCGCCGCAAGCTGAAGGGCGATAGCGCGGCCAATGCCTTTGCTGGCGCCGGTGACCAGTACGGATCTCATGATGGTGTTCCCTGGTTGAAAAGTGTGGTTAATTCATCCTCGCTCGGCTGGAAGGTGTTCACGCGGCCCGTGGCGAGGGAGACATTATCCGCATGAATGGCGCACTCGAAGCTGCCAAAGCGTTCATCCTGCATCAGACGTTCGATGGTGATGATCAGCGTGCTGCCTGCGGCAAAATGCCCTGCGTCGCACACCAGCTCGCGCGCGCCCAGCACCATGCCCAGCGCACAGTGCGGCAGCCCTTTTTGCATCCGGTGCCATTCAGACCAGACGCCCACGGTCTGGGCCATCAGCTCCAGCGCAAACCAGCCAGGCAGGTTGCCGTCCGCGTCCAGGAACGGAGCCAGAACGCCCCGATCGTTCACCGTCACGCTGCAAACGGCGCGGTCATCGGTGACGTTTTCCACACTCTCAAGCAGCAGCATCGGCGTGTCGTGAGGAAGATAATCCCCGGGAGGTAAGTAGCGCATCATACCCTCCCCAGCAGAAGGCTGGCGTTGTTGCCGCCAAACGCAAAGGAGTTTGACAGGATCGCCGGTTTATTCAGCGGTGCGCTCTGGTGCAGCAGGCCGAAGGCGGGCAGGGTGTCGTCTGGCGCGTAGCGGGAAAAATCCTGCGGCGGCAGCGGCAGGTCTCGGGTCAGGATCAGCCAGCTCAGGGCGGCCTCGGTGATCCCCGCTGCGCCCAGCGTGTGGCCGGTAAGATGTTTCGTGGAGCTGCACGGCACGCGGTCGCCAAAGAGATCGTGGATCACCTGCGCCTCAATGCGATCGTTCAGCGGCGTAGCGGTGCCGTGCAGGTTGATATAGCCGACGTCCGCCGCCGTCATGCCCGCCTCGTTCAGCGCCTGGTTGATGGCGCGGATCGCCCCTTCGCCCTGCGGATGCGGGGCGGAAATATGGTACGCATCGCTGGATTCCCCCGCGCCCAGGAGCGCAACCTCGCCCGGCTCGCGGGTCAGCACCATCAGTGCCGCCGCTTCGCCAATGGTGATCCCCCGACGGTGGCGGCCAAACGGTTCGCACAGGGTTGGGGAGAAGGACTCCAGGCTGTTGAAGCCGTTGACCGGCATGCGGCTCAGGCTGTCGGCCCCGCCGACGATGGCGACGTCCACCAGCCCGGCGTCAATCAGGCGACGACCGCTGACGATCGCCCGCGCGCTGGAGGAGCAGGCGGTTGAGATGGTATACGCCGGGCCGTCCAGCGCAAGCCAGCGGGCGAGAAAGCGCGACGGATCGCCCAGCTCCTGCTGCGGATATTGCCACTGCGGGCTGCTCTCGCCGTTTTGCGCGCGGCGCACGTACTCATCACCCTCGTCCAGCCCGGAGGTGCTGGTGCCCAGCACAACCGCCACGCGGTCGCGCCCTACGCGCGCAATGGCCGCATCGACGGCGGGCCGGATTTGCGCCAGCGCCGCCAGCAGCAGCTGGTTGTTACGGCTGCGATGGGCAGAAAAAGACCCGGGGACAGGGGGAAGTTCACCCTCCACGCCCCCCAGCACGGCCTCGGGTAAGCCCTGTAGCCAGCCCGCACGCTGGCGCATCCCGGGGGCCACGCCAGCGATCAGGTTTGCCGCTATTTCATCAGCCGAGTTGCCGAGCGCGTTGACCATGCCAACGGCAGAAAGGTAAATCATCTCAGTCACCCAGATATTGAATGGTGATGTGGTAGTGAAAAGCGTGCTGCACAATGCTAATCGGATCGCGCCTGCCGTTACGGTTCAGGTAGACAATTTCTGTGACCAGTTTGCCCTCGGGGTTGCGCAGTTCGCGTCTGGTGTCAGTATCGTTCAGCGTCCAGCCTTTCGGCAACTGCTGCTGCCAGGCGCTGAGCGGCCAGTGGCTCAGCATCACGTCGGCCAGCACCTGGCTGGCGGGCGGCAGCTGTGGCATCACAACCGACTGCTCGGTGTGGATCCCGGTGTCGTCGTAGGTGGCGAGGAACAGGCGGATCCCGACGGAGGAGAGGCCGGCAAGCGTCACTTTATCTCCGTCGGCGTTCAGCATCACCAGCAGCGACTGGGTCTGGCCTTTAAAACTGCCGGTAAGCAACTGCTGCGCGCGGATGGCAGGCGTGATGCCCGGCGGGGGCAGCGTGACGCGGGTGCCGGGCTGGAGCCAGGCCTGAGGGCGCGCGTCATCGCGGTTCGTCGTATGGCTACACCCCGCCAGCAACAGGGCCATCATCACTGCCGCCAGGCGAATGAAACGGGTCATGGTAAGTTCTCTTTGTTAGACGGCATCGCCAGCGGGGCGAGCAGGAACGCGGTGAAGATACCGCTCACCAGCACAATGCCAAAGCTGCTGATGGCCTGAGTGGTGCTGAACACCAGCATCCCCAGCGTCAGCAGGGTAGTCATCATGGCGAGGGTAATCGCCAGCATGGAGGTCAGCGGCGTGCCGCGCGGGTTGCTGAAAAACAGCGTGTAGTTAATGCCAATGCCGAGGACCAGCACCAGCGCCAGCAGGGAAAACAGGTTCACCGGATGGCCCGTCATGGCCAGCGCCGCCAGCCCGCCGGCCAGCGACAGCACGGACGGCACCAGCGCCACCAGCCCTTTTCGCCAGCCGAGGCGTAGCATCGCGCCGCAGGCAATCACCGCCAGCGCCACGCCCAGCAGCCCCGTCAGCAGCGAGCGGTAGAGCGCAAACAGGCTGTCGAAGCTGGCCTTACGGTCAACCCAGACGACCCCGGGATGGCGGGCGGCCAGCTCGCCGAGCGCGGCGCTGTTCCTGACGCCATCGACCGGGACCAGCACACCGCTTTTGCCGTCCGGCAGCGTCAGCCACAGCAAACGCCAGCCCTCGCTGGCCGGGCTGGCGAGCCACGCCTCCACGCTGACAGGCATGGCGTTCAGGTTCGGTTCACTGGTCTTCAGCCCCGTGCTTTGCAGCATTTTCATCACCGTCGGCGCGGCGTTACGCAGAAGATGCAGATCGCTGTTCTGCCGCGCCAGCGAGTTCAGCGGCAGGGTGCGCCAGCGGGTTAATTCACCGGCTTTTTGCGCCTGCGCCAGCGCCGGGGTAAACGCCTCCAGCCGCTCCAGCGTTTCCTGAGCCGACGCGCCGTACACCACGAACCACTTCTGATCGACATTTTGCCCGGTCAGGGCGGTGATGGTTTTTTCCTGCGCCAGAATGTCCTGCGGCAGCGCCTGAAGCCGGGCGATATCGTCATCCACCCGCAGGCTGGCGATCCCGATGGCGGAGAGCAGCGCCAGCGCTACCGGCAGCCCGACAGAGAGGGCTTTACCGTCGCGCCAGGCGTTCAGCCAGCGCTGCATCATCCCTCTCAGGGGGACCGGGCGGACCGGCATGCCCCGGCACAGCCACGGATGCCAGAACATTACCGTCAGGCACGAGGCGCTCAGCCCTGCGGCGGCGAACACCGCCATCTGACGAATGCCGGGGAAGGGGGCCAGCATCATGAAGAGATACGCCACGACGGTGGTCAGCAGCGCCAGCAGCAGCGCGTTACGTACTTTCGCCAGGCTTTGCCAGGGCGAGTGTTCCGCGCCGTGCACCATCCGCTCCGTGAGGTAGTAAATCGTATAGTCCGCCGAGATGCCGATGATGCTCATGCTCATCACCAGCGTCATCAGGTGCAGTTCACCGAACAGCAGCAGCGTCACGACCGTCCCCGCCAGCGCGCCGATGGCAATGGAGAGCAGGCTCAGCAGCAGCGGACGCACGGAGCGAAACACCGACACAATCAGCAGGATCACCCCGAGCACCGTGGCGACGCCAAGCGTGGAAATATCGTTTTTAGCCTGCTGGCTGGCGTAATCGCTGTAGAACACCGTCCCGCGCGAGAGCAGCTGCGCCTGTGGATACTGGCTTTTCAGCGTCTGCTGCAACGCGTTAAGGGTGGTCACCAGCTGGTGGGTTTGCTGCATATCAAACGATGAGCCCGCCAGCTCGCCGTGCAGCAGATACCAGTAGTTCCCGGCCGCATCTTTTGTCACCAGCCAGCCGTCCATCAGCTGCATCTTCTGGCTGTTTTTCGCCAGCGCGAGCTGCGCGCCGCGCATCAGCATCAGCGGATCGTTTTGCAGCTCCTTGCCGCTCACGCCGGAAAAGGCGGAGTAGAGCTGGGACAGGATCCACTGGGCCTGTGCTTGACCGCCGTTTTGCAGGCGGGCGCGGGTGGCCGGATCGACCAGGCCATTGCGGTGTTGCCAGAAGAAATCTCCCCAGGCCTGTTGCCCGGCGGCATCCAGCGGACCTTTTACGACACTCAGCGCCTGGCTGCGTTGCAGCAGGGTTAACCACTGCTGCGCCACGCGCGGGTCCGGCTGTTTGCCGGGGCTGACCAGCCAGATGAGCTGGCGGTCGAGGCGCTGCATAAATCCGTCGTTGAGAGCGGGAGGGATCGCGCCGAGCGTCTGTTTCGGCAGCATGGCGAGCACGCTGCTGTTCAGCCGCGCGCCGGGCAGCAGCGACAGCAGCACGCCCAGCAGGATCAGGCATACCGCGGCCCACAGCAGCGCCGGGCGCAGGGCGTTACGGTGCGGCAAAGCGCTGGCGTTCTGCATCGGTCAGGCGGGCGGGCGTCAGTTGGTGGCGGGAGAGGGCGATATCCGTCGTGTCGCCCTGCTTATCGTTCAGGCGAATGGATTCCAGATAGATCGCGCCCTTCAAATCAAGGGTGGAGAAAATCTTGTCCAGCGGCGTGGTGACGGGCGTCAGCACCAGTGACCAGCGGCCTTCACCCAGATCTTTGAAATCGACGCGGAAGTTCTCTTCCAGCACCTTGCGGTCGGCCTGGAACAGCGCCCGCAGCAGATGGTTGAACTGGAACATCTGCGGGTTAGTGTCGGCGGTAATGGTCTGCGGCGACTGACCGTTGACGATCTGCACCATCCGTTTGTCATCCAGCAGCAGCGTCATCGGGAACGGCGCTTTTTGATCCCACAGCAGGCCATTGTCACGGGCGATCAGCATCTCCCCCTGCGAGCGCAGGGGCTGAGGCATATCCTTGATCGTGCGGATCTGTTCGAAGTGTGCGCGTACCACTGGTTGCTCCGCAAACCGCTGTTGCAGTTCATCCAGCGTGATCGCGTTCACCAGCGGGCTTACCAGCAGCGCGAGTAGCGTTATCCATTTCATGGCGCGATCCCCATGCGTTCGAACAGAATGGCCGGGCTGACAAAGCACATCTCCCGGCTTGCTTCTTCCACCGCCACCTGAATGGTGTAGCCGGTGGTGGTGCGTTTCCCGGTTTGCGAGTCGAAGATTTGATAGGCGATGCGCAGACGGTTTTCAACCTCTTCAATGTGGGCGCGGACGCGAATGCGCTGCTCGAAGGTCACCGCGTCGCGGTATTTCACTCGGGTATCCACCACCGGCCAGACGTAGCCGGACGCTTTCATCTGGCGATAGCCGTAATCAAACTGGTTGAGCAGCGCTTCGCGGGCAATCTCAAAGTAGCGGAAGTAGTTGCCGTGCCACACCACGCCCATCATATCGACGTCGTGGAACGGAACGGTGATTTCAACTTCAGCCGTAAAGCGGGGATCGGTCAGCACCCTTTACTCCTTCTCGTTGACCTCTGGCAGCAGCCAGAAATCGAAAAAATTAAACCAGTCGAGCGGCGACAAGAGCGCGTAATGCTCCAGCCGCTGCGCATAGCGGTCGACGGTCTGCTGTAGCGCCTGCTGGCGTTCGCCGCGCGGCAGCAGCAGCGGGTCGGCAAACGGCTCGCAGTGCAGGGTCAGCTTTCCCTGCTGACAGAGGGCAAAAATCAGCACCACCGGGCAGCGCAAAATGGACGCCAGGATAAACGGCCCCTGCGGGAACGGCGCGGGCTGGCCCATAAATTCGCTCCATATCACCCGCCAGCTACCGCCGCGCTGCGGGGTGACGGCGATGCGATCGCCCACGATCGCCACCCATTCGCCGCGATCCAGCTTCTCTTTAATGAGGATCGCAGTCTCCGGGCCAATGTCGGTGACCGGCATCAGGTGAATGCCCGCCTGCGGCGCCATCTCCTCCATCACCTGCTTAAAGCGTCTGGCGTTGTCGCTGAAGACCAGCGCGTTGATGGTTTTCGCCCCTTCGCGCTGGGCCAGCGCCCGGCAGGCTTCCACATCGCCAAGATGCGACGCGAGCAGCAGTTTGCCCTGAGGATCGTCGAGCCCCAGCGCCTCCTGCGCGCCTGGCGCAAAGACCAGATCGCGATGGAGTTTCATTTCGCCGCGCCAGCTGGCCACTTTATTCAGCATGGCATGACCGAAGCGCAGGAAGTGGGAAAAACTGTTAAGCCGCGCGGGTTGCGGCATTTGCCGCTGTGCCATCACCGTTTTAACCCGCGTCAGCCACTGCTGCGACGCCTGACGCGCAGCGCGGGCGGTCAGCCAGTAGACGGCGGTAACCGGCCACAGCAGGGCGGTAAACGCCTTTCGCCCCAGCAGCTGCCAGACGCGCAGCATCAGGCGCATGCCCCATAATCCTTTCACCTCCTGCTGCTGCGCCCAGTGCTGCGAGCGGCGACGCATCAGCAGGGAAGGAATGCGCGGCAGCATGCCGAGAAACAGACGGGTATGCATCAACGAGATGCGCACGTTGTCTTTCAGGGCATCGAAATGGGATACCCCGTCCGGCGGATAGGTTACGCGGGTGGGCAGAAAATAGCTGGTGTTGCCCTGCCAGTAGAGGCGCACCATCACTTCGGTATCAAAATCCATTCGCCTGCCGAGCGGCGTGGTTGCTGCAAGGCGCAGAACCGGGGCTATCGGGTAAACGCGAAACCCGCACATACTGTCTTTCAGTTGCAGGGAGAGGGTTTCAATCCAGACCCAGACGTGCGTTATCCAGCGCCCGTACAGGCGCGAACGGGGGATTGAGTCATCGTAAACGGGCTGCCCGGAAATGAGCGCATCGGGATGACGCCCGGCCAGCGCCAGCAGTTTGGGAATGTCCTCGATAGCGTGCTGGCCGTCAGCGTCCACCTGAACGGCGTGGGTGAAGCCGCGATCGGCGCAGGCTTTCAGCCCCTGCATCACCGCCGCGCCTTTGCCGCTGTTTTCGGCCAGCCGCAGCAGTGTCATCTGCGGACGATCCGCCGCCAGCGCTTCAAGCGTGCGGCGCGTGGTTTCATCGCTGCCGTCGTCCACCACCAGACAGGGCAGATCGAAAGGTGCCAGGCGCGCCAGCACCGAAGCCATCATCGCCCCGTGGTTGTAGCAGGGGATCAGCACGCAGGGACGGAAGGTTACTGACATAAGCGAATCTTCCCGCTGCTGGCGGTGTGGCGCTGGTTACCCGCATGGCGCTGGTAGCTAAAGGTCAGCAACTGGCGTTCAGGCTGCCAGGCAAGGAGCAGCGTGACCGTGTTCTCCGGCAACAGCGGGGCGGCGAACTTCACGTTCTGAATACTGTGAAAACGGTAGCCCGACGCCAGCGCGGCGGCGTAATGCATCACCCAGTCCAGCTGCGCCACGCCCGGCAGCAGCGGCTGTACGGCGAAATGTCCCTTAAACCAGAGCAGGTCAGGATCAAGATAAAAGGTTATCTCCAGATGCTGTGGATCGGGCTGGAGGCGCCCGATTTCAGGGATCTTCATGAAACAACTCCTGTAGCTGCGCAGTCACGCGCTTGTTCATGCTGTTGACCGGGATTTCATCAACGATCCGCCAGTAGCGCGGTACGGCAACCGGTTCAAGCCAGGGGCGAAGGGCGCGTCGCCAGGCGAGCTCCTGCGCTGTTTTGCTCTGTTCGTGTTGCTGACGCACCGCTTCATTCAGCACCAGCAATACGCCAATGCCCTGACGCCCGCCGCGCGTCACCGTCAGCGCGGCGGCCTCCCGGATGCCGTCCAGCGCCAGCAGGCGGTGCTCAATGTCATCGAGTGAAATGCGCTTATCTTCAATTTTGACCACCCGACCACGACGCCCGACGAGGCTGAACTGCCCGTCAGCCGTGAAGTGCAGGATATCATCCAGCACGATTCCCTCCGCCTCGGGGATCAGCGGCGACGTCACGCGATCGCCGTGAAACGTCACGCCGGGAAAAGGCTGCCAGCGCGTGCTTTCCTCCTGACGGTAGCGCCAGGCCATTACGCCCGTTTCCGTGCTGCCGTATATTTCATCCGGCCAGACGTTGAGCCAGGCCTGAACCGCGGCGACCTCCTGCCAGGGCAGCGCGCCGCCGGCGGAGACGAGCAGGTTGACGGGGGGCGGCGTCAGCGACGCGTCCAGCCGCTTGAGAAACGCCGGACTGCTGATGAAAAGGTAGCGTTTATCGTCGGGAAGGGCAGAGAGCTGCTCGGCATAGTTGAGCAGGCTGGCATGCAGCGGCAGGCCGAGCGCCATGGGTAAGACAACACGAAACGTCAGGCCATACAGGTGGTGCAGCACCACGGAAGCCACGACGTGACAGCCCGCCAGGCGCTCGCCAAAATGCGCCGCCAGCAGACGAGCCTCACGATCAAGGCTGACCACCGGCTTACTTACCCGCTGCGGCGTGCCGGTCGAGCCGGAGGTGTAAAGCTCGATCGTGCGCGTCTCACCGATGGCTGGCAGCGGTGAAAAGGGATGGCCTGCCCGCTGCGCGGAAGCCACCCGCAGCTGTCGCCCCTGAAAATCGAGCGTGGTGTCGCTCAGGACGCCGCTGAACAGCGCCCGCTGTTCGTTAAGCTGCGCCGCCCGGCTGTGCCCGGGGAGGACCGGCGTTTTACCCGCATGCAGCGTCGCCAGCAGCGCGACAATAAACAGATAACCGTTTTCGATGCACAACGCCCAGCGTTCGCCATCTTCACGACGCAGCGTGTCGACCAGCTGAGTGACGTCGTGGCGCAGATCGCCAAGCGTCCAGAGGCGGTCGTCCTGCCAGGCGACAGGGGTGTTGTCAGGGCGGGGCGCACTGAGCCACTGGCTAAGCGGAAGAGGGTTAAGCATCGTTTTTCATCACCCGTTGTCGCACCAGCCACTCGCCAGCCATCAGCGTGCCCATCAGGAGATAGGCAATCATCCCATTCCACAGCGTCCACAGACGGATATCGGCGTGTAATACGGTAAACAGCGCGATCGCCCCGTTGATAATAAAAAAGCCGCACCAGACCTGGGTAACCCGGCGCGTGTAACGTACCCCGACGGGGGAGAGATCCGGTTCACGCAGGCGCGCCAGCCGTTCAACGACAGGCATTGCCGTCCACAGCGAACCGCCAAACACCACCAGCATCACCAGATTCACCACCACCGGATATAACAGCACCCACTGGTGAGCGTGCAGGACGTAGCTCGCCGCGCAAAGCGCTATGCCGGCCAGCGCCACGCTCACGAACAGATAACGCAGGGGGCCGCCCTGCCGACGGGCCTGGCAGACGCGCAACAGCAGCACCAGCGCCATCACGGGCAGTATCCCGTGCAGGCTATTATTCGCCAGCCCGAAGCCGATCAAAAACGGCCATGCCAGCAGCATCAGCCCCGTCAGGGCGGGAAGAACTGGAATCGAACACACGTTACGCGTCGCGCTGAAGCTGTTCCACAACGTCCACGACGTCCTGCACCGTGCGCACCGCTTTGAAGGTTTCGGGCTTGATTTTATGTCCCGTTTTCTTTTGCAGGTGCACCACCATATCGACGGCATCAATGCTGTCGAGGTCCAGATCCTCGTAAAGACGTGCCTCAGGGGTAATATCCTCCGGGGCGATTTCAAACAGCGTAATAAGAAGCGCAGAGACTTCCTGATAAATCGTTTGTTGTTCTGTCATAGCGGTCATTCTCAGGCGCGTTGTTGATGGATAAAAGCCGCGAGCGTGGCAACGGAATAGAAGTGCTGACGCATCTCGTCACTTTCGGCAGAAAGCACTACGCCGTACTGATTTTTTACCGCCAGCCCTAGCTCAAGGGCGTCGATTGAGTCCAGACCGAGGCCGTCGCCAAAGAGCGCGGCGTCTGTATCAATATCCTCTGGGGTAAGTTCTTCCAGATTCAGCGTAGAGATAATGAGATTCTTAATTTCAAGATAGAGCGCTTGCATCTTTCGTTCCTGACAAAGATTGAAGACCGGTTGTTAACTGATGCTGCATATGCCGGTTTAACTGCCTTGCTGCCAGCGCGGGTTCGTGCTGACTCGCATCATAAAAATCATGAATGTTGATGCGTTCGCGAACATCCACGGTGAAAACAGGTTTGTTGGGGGGCACGTTATACCAGCTGCTCTGTTTATCCAGCATCCGTTCACTACAGTGGATCACCACCACGCGCACGGCGCTGTTGCAGCGAACGGCGATATTCGCCGCCCCACGTTGCAGGGTCATGGCTTCCCCCACCCGGGTGCGGGTGCCTTCGGGGAAGATAAGCAGGGTGTCGCCCTGGGCCAGACGCAGCTGGCTTGCGGCAAGCAGCGTGTCGGCTTCGCTGTTAATCAGATAGTCAGCCGCGCGGATCACGCCGCTGACGAACGGGTTACGCAGCAACGCGCTTTTCACCAGACAGTCGGTTTCGTTCATCACCGACGCCAGCAGAACGTAGTCCAGCAGCGAGGGATGATTCGCAATCACCAGACAGCCCCGCTCGGCGCGCAGAACGTCCAGGTTGTTGAAACGGTAATCCAGTACCCCTGCACCGCGTACCACCGCGAGGAACAGGCGAAAACTGGCAGAAATAGTGCGGCGTGCCAGGCGGCGACGTTGAGTGCGGTCGCGCTGGAAAATCAGCAGCAGGTTAAACCACACCAGCGACAGCGTCAGCCCGCCGAGGCCGAACAGGACGAAGCACAATCCGGTCATCAGCATCCGCCATACCCGATCGAGGCGGGAACGTAACCCTCTCATTGGCGCGTCCATTGCCACAGCAGGCGCTCGCCCGGCAGGGTAAACTGGCGCTCGTCCCGCAGGTAATGGCGCAGGAACTGGAGGCTTTGCGGCAGCGCGGGCTCTTCAGGCGTGCGGTTGACGTGCGTTTCACAGCTGAGCGTATTTCCGGCCTCAATCACCAGCGCCAGCGCGTAGGGCCAGACGGGCATCTGCGGCGGCAGCCCGGCGTGATAAAAATCAGGCAGCAGACCGTCGAAATCCACCAGCAACACGCGGGAGTAGCCCGCATGCAGCAGGCTCAGCACGTCGCACAAGCTCTGCTGGAAGGTATCCATACCGGCGGAAACCGACGAAGAGACAACAGGCTGACGCGCGGTGATAGTGAGATTGCCGACCGCCGAGTTGTGTACCGACATGGCAAAATCGGTGGGGGAAACGGGCTGTTCTGCCGCCAGGGCCTGGAGAATACGGAAATTGCGCTCCAGCTCCCCATGACGGCTGCTGTAGACGACGGCATCGATGCGGTGTTTGCGCAGCATCATCAGGCCAAGATCGACGGCCAGCCTGCTGCCTGAATTCAGGCGGCGGGCGGTCATCATCGGCAGATCGGTCAGTTTCGCCAGCGGTGCAGCGGGATCGATGGCGTCAGACCGGCGTGACCATGCCTGCCATTCGTCGGCATCGCTGAGTCCTGGCGCTCTTGCCTGCCAGTCGATAAGGGTAAGTGTAAATTTCATCTACGCGCGTCCGCGATAAACCTGTTTCTGTGACTTTTTCTTCGCCAGCGCGATTTGCTGCGCACATCGTACAATGTTGTCGTCGCGCTGGCGAATAAACGTCACTTTTGACCCTTTCCACCCGGTTATCCCGGCAAACGGCTTTTTGGCCGACCCGGACCCAGAAGAATGGCGAGTTTACTGCCTCCTTTCGTGGTTTCCATCCAGATTTTACAGACGCTGGTGAGCGGCACGGAGAGCAGCATGCCCACCGGACCCAGCAGCCATCCCCAGATCAGTAACGATAAAAACACCACCATCGTCGACATGCCCAGACGATGGCCCATCATGCGCGGCTCGAGAATGTTACCCAGCACCATATGCACGACAAGGAACAGCGCCCCTACCAGCATGCACTCATAAAAACCGTTAAACAGGAACGCCTGGATCATCGGCGGAACGGCGGAAAGCACCGCGCCGATATTGGGTACGTAGTTTAGTAAAAAGGCCAGCACGCCCCACATCAGCGCGAACTGCACGTCCAGCAGTACCAGCCCCAGCCAGACGATCACGCCGGTCCACAGGCTTAACAGCGTTTTCAGCGCCAGATATTTGGATACGCCCTTCAGCGCACGGTGCAAGCCGGCAATGTGGATCTGAGGATTGTTCAGGGCAAAACGCAGTTTATACGGCACGTGGCGCACTTCGAACAGCATAAACACCACCGTCATCACCAGCAGCAGAATGCTGGCCATTGCCCCGGAAAGCCCGGTCATCAACGTGGTGGCGTAGGTCATCACCTTCTCGGAATCCATCCGACGCAGCATCCGTTCCGGTGAGATATGCAGATTCACGAACGGCAACATGCGCTGAAGATCGACCAGCTTGCGCGTCAGCTCTTTATTGTACTGCGGCAGCATGGTGGAAAATTCGCTCAGCGAGGCGGCGAGCACGCCGAACAGCGCCGTCAGGACAACCAGCATCACCATCACCACAATGGTAATCGCGACCGGGCGGCTGATGCCCCGGCGTAAAAACCATGTCACCAGCGGGTTGAGCACAATGGCGAAAAACAGCGCCAGCAGAAGCTGAACAATGATATCCGCCGCCGCGTGGATACCCGCAAGGATAACCACCAGGCAGGCAAGTTTTAATAAAATATGAAGTCCGGCTTTGTCGGGCGGGCTGGCAGTCATAAGAATTCCTTTTTCCGGGGGGCGTGTTAATTGTAGTGCGCCGGATGGGCTTCGTCTGGCGTGTTAGTCTGAAAGTCGTGGCAAAAAAATGGCCCCCGGCGCAAGCGACGGAGGCCACGGCATCCTGGTGAACGATTACTGGATCACGAGGGTGTTAATGATGTTTTCAGCGGCGGTCTGTGCTTTCTGCTGATTGTCTGCCGGCAGGGTGATCTGCATGGTCAGCAGTTTATTGTCCACCTTGCCGAGCACCACGGAGGAGTAGGCGGTCTGGCCTTTGGCAGAGATGATGCTGTCCAGCTGTTGCAGCGTGTGGCCTTTCAGTTCAACAGACTTGTTGGTGACCACCTGAAGCTGCGGGTCGCGGCTGCGCTGCTGATCTTCCAGGCGTTTAGCCAGCACGCCAAGATCTTCGCTGGTATCGTCACCGACGATCACAATCACCGCTTTTTGGCCGGTGGCATCGGAATAGACGTGCATATTGTTCGCCTGAGTACCCAGCTTACCGCTCTGGTCGGTCATGTCCGCAGGCAGAGAGAAACTGAGTTTGCCATCCATCAGGCTCACCGGCTGACCGGTGGCGTTGCTTTCTGCTGACGCGCCCTGAGCAGGCGTTTTGGTGTCGCTGTTATCACAGGCTGCAAGGCCAACAACCAGCAGGCCAATCCCGACATATTTAACCAGATTGCGCATTGACTTCTTCCTTTCGATAAACGGCCATAACGGCTCATTCGTTCATCTTATCACAACTGATAAAGCGAACCCTTAACCTGCCTGCAATGCGGAGATTTCAGATTTATCTGCCAGCCTTTTCAGCAGCATATTCAACAGTACGCCGTACATCGGCAGGAAGAAGACCAGGCTGATAAGCACTTTAAAGGCGTAGTCCACCAGAGCGATTTCCATCCAGTGTTCTGCCATGAAGGCGTCCGGGCTGCGCCAGAAGGCGATGAAGAAGAAGGCCAGCGTATCGCTCACGTTACCGAACAGCGTGGAGGCCGTTGGTGCCATCCACCAGCGATGGTTTTGACGCAGGCGGTTAAACACGTGGACATCGAGGATCTGCCCCAGGGCATAAGCCATAAAGCTGGCGGTGGCAATACGCGCGACGAACAGGTTGAAGTGCGTCAGCGCTTCGAAGCCCTGCCAGCTGCCCATGTAAAACAGCGAGGAGATGGCGTAGGAGACAAACAGTGCCGGGATCATCACCGCAAAAATAATCCGCCGCGCCAGCGGTGCGCCAAAAATACGCACGGTTAAATCCGTCGCGAGGAAAATAAACGGGAAACTGAACGCGCCCCAGGTGGTATGGAAACCAAAAATGGAGATGGGGAGCTGTACCAGATAGTTACTGGAGATGATCACCAGCAGATGAAATAGCGAAAGCCAGAACAACGCCTTGACGCGCTGCGATTGTGTAAAGGAGTTCATATTGTACCTTTTTGATTAATATTTGGGGTGAGGGAACCCAATAAAGCCGCCGCATGATACTGCTTTGACGACACTTTGCAATGGCTAATTTTCACGCAATCGTTAACCTGGTTTGCATTGGCGATAGCGGGGCGTAAACTACAGCCGTTTTTACCTGAACGAGAAGAAAATGACCGACCTGTTTTCCAGCCCAGACCATACGCTTGATGCTCAGGGCCTCCGTTGCCCGGAGCCGGTAATGATGGTGCGTAAAACCGTCCGTAACATGCAGAGTGGCGAAACGCTGCTGATCGTCGCCGATGACCCGGCTACCACCCGTGATATCCCCGGCTTTTGTACCTTTATGGAACATGAACTGGTGGCGCAGCAAACCGAGACCTTGCCGTACCGGTATTTGATTCGTAAGGGGTAAGTGCGGCCTGATGCCCGGCGGCGCTTCGCTTGCACGGGCCTACGGGTGTAGTAGGTCGGGTAAGGCGCAGCCGCCACCCGACAAGTACTCATCACAATTTCGAACCATCGTTTCAAAATTTCGCGCTTTTGTGAGGCGCTTCACCCTCCCTTTTCCAGCCGTAGTCTAATTTTTAAGCGTCAAAAACTAAAACATCGTTTTAACGCTTATCTCACTACCCTGGAGTTGACTCAATGAAAACGACCCTCAAGCCGTTACTGGCCGCGCTGTGCCTGTCTGCTTTTGCCTGCTCCGTTTCTGCCCAGACCATCAAAGCCGCCGATGTGCATCCCGAAGGCTACCCGAACGTGGTGGCGGTTCAGCACATGGGTGAAAAACTCAAACAACAAACCGATGGCAAGCTGGAGATTAAGGTCTTCCCCGGCGGCGTGCTGGGGGATGAAAAGCAGATGATTGAGCAGGCGCAGATGGGGGCGATCGACATGATCCGCGTCTCCATGGCGCCGGTGGCTGCCATTCTGCCGGATATCGAAGTGTTTACGCTGCCCTACGTATTCCGCGATGAAGACCACATGCACAAGGTGATCGACGGGGATATCGGCAAGCAGATCGGCGACAAACTCACCGCCAACCCGAAATCGCGTCTGGTCTTCCTTGGCTGGATGGATTCCGGCACCCGTAACCTGATCACCAAAGAGCCGATCGTCAAACCGGACGATCTGAAAGGGAAGAAAATCCGCGTGCAGGGCAGCCCGGTGGCGCTGGCCACGCTGAAAGCGATGGGGGCGAACTCGGTGGCGATGGGCGTCAGCGAGGTTTACAGCGGCATGCAGACCGGGGTGATCGACGGCGCGGAGAACAACCCGCCAACCTTTATCGCCCACAACTATATGCCGGTCGCCAAAAACTACACGCTGAGCGGCCACTTCATCACCCCGGAAATGCTGCTCTATTCCAAAGTGAAATGGGACAAGCTCAGCGCTGACGAACAGCAAAAGATCCTGGCGCTGGCCCGCGAAGCGCAGTTCGAGCAGCGCAAGCTGTGGAATGCGTATAACGACCAGGCGCTGGCGAAAATGAAGGCCGGCGGGGTGCAGTTCCACGACATCGATAAAACGGTGTTTATCAAGGCGACAGAGCCGGTGCGCGCGCAGTATGGCGATAAGCATCAGGATCTGATGAAAGCCATCGCTGACGTCCAGTAAACCGGAGTACGTATGTCCGAACTCTACCTGAAGTGGATGGACCGTCTGTATCTGTTCGCCATGGCGGTGGCGGGTATTTCGCTGTTGGTGATGACGATTGTCATCCCCATCGGCATTTTTTCACGCTACGTGCTTAATCGCGGCGAATCCTGGCCGGAGCCGATCGCCATTATCTGCATGGTGACGTTTACCTTTATCGGCGCGGCGGTGAGCTACCGCGCCGGGTCGCATATTGCGGTCAACATGCTCACCGACCGCCTGCCCGCGTCGCTGCAAAGAGTGTGCGCGCGGATGGTGGATCTGCTGATGCTGCTGATTTCAGGCCTGATGTGCTGGTACAGCTACTGGCTGTGCGTCGAGCTGTGGGAGCAGCCGGTGGCGGAGTTTCCGCTTCTGACCTCCGGCGAAAGCTATCTGCCGCTACCTGTCGGATCGGCCATTTTGATCCTGTTTGTGCTTGAACGCCTGCTGTTTGGCTCGCAGGAAAACCGTCCGGTCGTGCTGATCGGCAATCACAGTTAAGGGGTGAACAATGGATGCGTTTGTTTTGTTATTCACCCTCGCCATTTTGCTGGCGCTGGGGATGCCGGTGGCCTTCGCCGTCGGCTTAAGCGCCGTGGCGGGCGCGCTGTGGATTGACCTGCCGCTGGAGGCGCTGATGATCCAGATCACCAGCGGGGTGAATAAATTTACCCTGCTGGCGATCCCGTTCTTCATTCTTGCCGGGGCGATCATGGCGGAAGGGGGCATTGCCCGACGGCTGGTCAACTTCGCGTACGTTTTTGTCGGCTTTATTCGCGGCGGGCTGTCGCTGGTGAACATCGTGGCATCAACGTTCTTCGGCGCGATTTCCGGCTCGTCGGTGGCGGATACGGCGTCTATCGGCAGCGTGATGATCCCGGAGATGGAGAAGAAGGGCTATCCGCGCGAATACGCGGCGGCGGTGACGGCCAGCGGGTCGGTGCAGGCGATCCTGATCCCGCCCAGCCACAACTCGGTGATTTACTCCCTGGCGGCAGGGGGAACGGTTTCCATCGCCACGCTGTTTATCGCGGGCGTGCTGCCGGGCCTGCTGCTGGGCGTGAGCCTGATGGTGCTCTGCCTGTGCTTCGCCCGCAAGCGCGGCTATCCGAAGGGGGACAAAATCCCGTTCAGGCAGGCGCTGAAAATCATGCTCGATGCTCTGTGGGGGCTGATGACGGTGGTGATTATCCTCGGCGGGATCTTGTCCGGGATATTCACGGCGACCGAATCTGCCGCCGTGGCCTGCCTGTGGGCGTTCTTCGTCACCATGTTCATTTACCGCGATTACAAGTGGAATGAACTGCCGAAGCTAATGTGTCGCACGGTGAAAACCGTCACCATCGTGATGATTTTGATTGGCTTTGCCGCGGCGTTTGGCGCGGTAATGACCTACATGCAGCTGCCGATGCGCATCACCGAATTCTTCACGTCGCTCTCCGATAACAAATACGTGATCCTCATGTACCTCAATATCATGCTGCTGTTGATTGGCACGCTAATGGACATGGCGCCGATCATCCTGATCCTGACCCCGGTACTGCTGCCGGTGACCAACTCGCTGGGGATCGATCCGGTGCATTTCGGAATGATCATGATGGTGAACCTGGGGATTGGGCTGATCACGCCGCCGGTCGGGTCGGTGCTGTTCGTGGCGAGCGCGGTGAGTAAGCAGAAGATCGAGCACGTGGTGCGGGCGATGCTGCCGTTTTACGGTATGTTGCTGGTGGTGCTGGGGATGGTGACGTACATCCCGGCGATATCATTGTGGTTGCCGGGGGTGCTAGGGATGCAGTGACGCCGTTTTATGCCGGGTGGCGGCTACGCCTTACCCGGCCTACGGTTACGGTTCGGAGATGTTGTAGGCCCGGTAAGGCGTAGCCGCCACCGGGCATTTTTACCGACGGCGCAACAGCCGCAACGCGTTCGCCGTAACCAGCACCGTCGCCCCCGTATCCGCCAGTACCGCCAGCCACAGTCCGGTCATACCGAGCAGCGTGGTGACCAGGAAAATCCCCTTCAGACCCAGCGCAATGCCGATGTTCTGCCGAATATTAGCCCGCGTCGCCCGCGCAAGATCTATCATCTGCGCCAGCCCGGTCAGGCGGTTGTGCGTCAGCGCCGCGTCGGCGGTCTCCAGCGCCACGTCGGTGCCGCTGCCCATCGCAATGCCGATGGTGGAAGCCTTCATTGCCGGGGCGTCGTTTATCCCGTCCCCGACCATCGCCAGCGGGGCATGACCGTTCAGCTCGGTTACCGCGCTGACTTTATCCGCAGGCAACAATCCGGCCTTAAACTCCAGCCCCAGCTCGCCGGCAATCGCCGCCGCCGCACGCGGGTTATCACCGGTCAGGATCACGCCCTGTACCCCCAGCCTGTGCAGCGCGTCGACGGCGTCTTTCGCATCGTCACGCAGGGTGTCGCGCAGCGCCAGCATGCCCATCGGTACACCGTCCTGCATCACGGCAACGACCGTCTGCCCGGCCTGCTCTAATGTCTCAACCTGTGGATTCGGGAACGCGCCTGCCGCGGCGATCAACACTTTTTTGCCTTCGACCACAGCCTCAATCCCTGACCCGACCAGCGCTCGCTGGGCGGTTGCCGGAGGGATGGTCAGCCCGCGCCCCTTCGCTTCACGCACAATCGCCTGCGCCAGAGGGTGGGTGGAGCCCTGCTCCACGGCAGCGGCCAGCGTCAGCAGGGCGTCTTCACTGATGTCCTGCGGATACACGCCGGTCACCTGCGGCTTGCCGACGGTCAGCGTGCCGGTTTTATCGAAGGCGATGTGCTGAACCTGGCTCAGCTGTTCCAGCGCCGCGCCGCCCTTAATCAGCGCCCCGCGACGTGCCGCCGCCGCCAGCCCTGAGGTAATCGCCGCCGGGGTGGAGATCACCAGCGCACACGGACAGCCGATCAGCAGCAGCGTCAGCCCTTTGTAAATCCAGCCCTCCCACGGCGCACCGAAGAACAGCGGCGGCACGACGGTGACCAGCAGCGCCACCAGCATGATGGCGGGGGTGTAAATCCGGCTGAAGCGATCGATAAAGCGTTCTACCGGCGCGCGGCGCTCCTCGGCTTCTTCTATCAGCCTGAGGATGCGGTCGATGGCGCTGTCGCCCGGTTCGGAAAGGACCGTCAGCAGCACCAGTCGGTCGACGCTGGTGGCGCCCGCAGGCACCTTCTCACCTGCCGCGCGCGCTACCGGGATGGATTCCCCGGTCAGGGCGCTTTCGTCAAAGCTCGCGGTGGCGGTAATGAGGGCCCCATCGGCTGGCAGACGTCCGCCTGCGGGCACTTCAATTACGTCGCCCGGGCGCAGGGTATTGATGGCGACCGTTTCACGTTGACCACGAATAACCCGCGTGGCGGTTTCCGGCTTCAGCGCCATCAGCGCGCTCACCCCTTTACGCGCCCGGCTCGCCGCCCAGCCCTCAAGGCGTTCGCCAATTAAGAACAGCAGCAGCACCATCGCCGCTTCCGCCGTCGCGCCAATAAATAGCGCCCCGATAGCCGCCACGCTCATCAGCGTTTCGATGGCAAAGCAGCTGCCGCTTCTCATCAGACGCAGCGCCTGACGCGCAATCGGGAACAGGCCAACCAGCGTGGTGGCGATAAACGCCAGGTTGCCGAACGGGTGGTTGATTTGCTCCAGCCCCCAGCTCAGGGCCATCATGATGATGAGGGTAATGAGCGGCAGATTTTCTTTTAGCGGGGACGTTTTTTCTGCGGGCGCCGTTTCGCTGCGCAGGGTATAACCCGCTTTGCTGACGGCGGCTTCAACCTGTCTGCTGACGTCGTTTTCGGCGCTGACCAGCAGCTTTTCGGTAGCGAACAGCACCTGAACGTGGTTCACACCCGGCACCTGCTTCACCGCATTTTCCACTTTGCGGGCGCAGGCCGCGCAGTCCATGCCGTTGACCACCCAGCTGTAGTGATTGCCGTTTTCAGGCAGCGCTTCGGTCCGGGTTTCGCACGCCCCCTCGCAGCAGCAGTCCTCTTTTGGCGGAACCGGGCTGAGCTTAAGTGCCGAGAATTGGGGAACTTTTTTAGGTATTTCTGGAGTCGACATGGCAGTCTCCGGTAATGATAATTTTCTCATTAACCGCAGCATACACTCTGGAGTCGACTCCAGAGTCAAGCGTTATTTAGATATACAGCGAACGCACAATCAGGAAGTGTCCGGCAAAGTAACAGGCGGCGGAAATCGCATTATCCGCACGGAAGCGGCGGCGATAGTGGCTGCCCAGCCAGACGATATTACCCAACAACAACAGTGCGGCACCGAAGAACGCAGACATTGCCGGAGCGGTCGGACGGAAGAACCACAGCTCGCCCGCCAGCCACACCATCACCAGCGTCATGGCGATAAACGTACAGACCGGGAGACGCATCTCTTCCAGACGCGACCAGATCACCGCGATCAGCAGGGCGCCAATCACCAGCAGCACCAGCGGCAGCGGCCAGAAGAAGGAGAGCGTCATCTGGCTGGCAAAGTAGATGGTATAGAGCAGATGCGACAGGAAGAACGCCCCCACGGCGTACAGCAGGCGCTGGCGCGGCAGCAGGGTTAAGGCATCGCCAATCAGGGAAGCACACAGCCCCGCGAGGACAAGATAGCTAACGGCGTTAAACATCGGGGCCTGCCAGGCAAGCAACAGCAGGAGTAATAGCGTGACGGGTTTAAACAACCAGCGCTGCCAGGCTGGGCCACGGTAAGACGCATCGACGTAAAGCCATGCGGAAAAACAGACAGCGATAAATGACCAAAGCATATTAACTCCCTGTAACTGTTGAGGCTGAATGATCAGTTCCTGATCCAGTGTAGTGACGCGAGCGGGCGTTTGGCAATGCCGGGGCAGGCGAGGTATCCTGAATTCCGCATAATCTGATGGGATTTTTCAATGAGCAAGATGCCGCTGTTTTTCATTATCGTGGTGGCGATTATCGTCATTGCCGCCTCGTTTCGCTTCGTGCAGCAGCGCCGTGAGAAGGCCGACAATGACGCCGCGCCGCTGATGCAAAAGCGCGTGGTGGTGACGAACAAGCGTGAGAAGCCGCTTAACGACCGCCGCTCCCGCCAGCAGCAGGTGACGCCAGCGGGCACAACGATGCGCTATGAAGCGAGCTTTAAGCCGGAAACCGGCGGGCTGGAGATGACCTTCCGCCTGGAGGCGCAGCAGTACCACCAGCTGACGGTGGGGGAGAAAGGCACGCTGAGTTACAAAGGGTCGCGGTTTGAAGGATTTGAACCGGAGCTGTAGTTTTCCCCTCACCCCGGCCCTCTCCCAAGGGGAGAGGGTGTAATCGTCCCCTCTCCCCTTGGGAGAGGGTTAGGGTGAGGGGCCTACTTCTTCACCAGCGCCTTAAACTTCTTCATCCACACCAGCAGCTCAAACACGCCGAAAATAAACACCCGCAGCTGCTGCCAGCCGGTCATCGGTGGGCCATCTTTCGGCAGACCGTTTTTCAGCATCACCATCTGCAAGGCATGCATGAAAGCGGTAAAAATCAGCGCCACGTTAATAAAGATATTCAGCGGACGCGGGAACGGGTGCACCAGATTCAAAATCAAAAATGCCCAGACGCCCAGCATCAGCACGCGCCCTACGTTAATCAGTACTGGCATCGGATCCTCCTTGTGCCTGACGGTGATACAGACGATAAGCCACCTGGCCGGCGACCTTCTCGCGGTGCAGATCCCAGTGAACGGGAACGGGCGGCAGGCCATTTTCCACTTCGCTTTCAACGTAAATCAGCGCGTCGTCTGCCAGCCAGCCATTTTTTTCCAGCAACGATAATGTCTCTTCCAGCAGCCCTTTACGGAACGGCGGGTCAACAAACACCACGTTGAACGGCGTCCCCTGTTGGGCGAGGAAGCTCAGCGTGTTGGTATTCACCACTTTCGCGTTGGTTGCCTTCAGCGTAGCCAGATTTTGCTGCAACGTCTGCGCGACGCCGCGCTCCATCTCCAGCAGCGTGGCGCTGGCGGCATAACGCGACAGCGCTTCCAGCCCCAATGCACCGCTTCCGGCGAAGCAGTCCAGGCAGTTGGCGTCTACCATAGACGGGGCGAGCCAGTTAAACAGCGTCTCGCGAACGCGGTCCGTGGTGGGGCGTAAACCGGGGCTGTCCGGCACCGGTAATTTCCGGCCTCGCCACTGACCGCCGATAATGCGAATTTGACCGGCCGGGGCGCGGGTGGGTTTCTTCATCTCAGGAAAGCTCTGTTAACCATTGCCCTGCGATTGCGGGCGGTGATGTCAATTAAGTAAAGTGTTAGACTATTTCATCATTTTTTTAGCTTCCCTGTATATAGCGCCGCGAGGAGTGTAGTCGCAGATGGCAAAACAAAAAAAACGTGGCTTCTTTTCCTGGTTGGGTTTCGGTGAAAAAGAGCAAGAAACAGAACAGAAAACCGAAGAACAGCAGGTTGTAGAAGAGCCGTCACAGCCTGAAACGCCTGTCGAAACCGCTGCGGTTGTCGAAGCGGAAGAGCCAGCCCACAGCAAAGAAGAGATTGAATCCTTTGCCGAAGAGGTGGTTGAGGTTACTGAACAGGTTCAGGAGAGCGAAAAACCAGAGCCGGTTATCGTTGAAACCCTTAACGAAGCGCCGCAGGCCACTATCGAACACGAAGAGCTGCCGCTGCCGGAAGAGGTGAAAGCTGAAGAGGTTTCTGCCGAAGAGTGGCAGGCCGAAGCGGAAACCGTTGAAATTGTTGAGGCGGTGGAAGAAGAAGCGGCCCTTGAGCCAGAGCTGACCGACGAAGAGCTGGAAGCCCAGGCGCTGGCGGCGGAAGCGGCTGAAGAAGCGGTCATCGTCGTGCCGGTGGAAGCGCAGGCCGAAGAAGAGATCGTTCAGGAGCAAGAAAAACCGACTAAAGAAGGTTTCTTCGCGCGCCTGAAGCGCAGCCTGCTCAAAACCAAAGAAAATTTAGGTTCCGGATTTATCAGTCTGTTCCGCGGCAAAAAGATCGACGACGATCTGTTTGAGGAGCTGGAAGAGCAGCTGCTGATTGCGGACGTGGGTGTGGAAACCACCCGGAAGATCATCGCCAACCTGACCGAAGGGGCGAGCCGCAAACAGCTGCGTGACGCCGAGGCGCTGTACGGCCTGCTGAAAGACGAGATGGGTGAAATTCTCGCAAAAGTTGACGAACCGCTTAATATTGAAGGCAAAATGCCGTTTGTTATCCTGATGGTTGGCGTCAACGGCGTGGGCAAAACCACCACCATCGGCAAGCTGGCGCGCCAGTTTGAGCAGCAGGGCAAATCGGTGATGCTGGCGGCGGGCGATACCTTCCGTGCGGCAGCGGTGGAACAGCTTCAGGTGTGGGGCCAGCGCAACAATATTCCGGTTATTGCTCAGCACACCGGCGCGGATTCCGCGTCCGTGATTTTCGATGCCATCCAGGCGGCGAAGTCGCGTAACGTGGACGTGCTGATTGCGGATACCGCAGGGCGTTTGCAGAACAAATCGCACCTGATGGAAGAGCTGAAGAAAATCGTTCGCGTCATGAAGAAGCTGGACGAAGATGCACCGCATGAAATTATGCTGACTATCGACGCCAGCACCGGACAGAACGCCATCAGCCAGGCGAAACTGTTCCATGAAGCGGTAGGACTGACCGGGATCGCGCTGACCAAGCTGGACGGGACCGCGAAAGGCGGGGTGATCTTCTCCGTGGCCGACCAGTTCGGCATTCCTATCCGTTACATCGGTGTGGGCGAGCGTATTGAGGATTTACGTCCGTTTAAAGCGGACGACTTTATTGAGGCACTATTTGCCCGAGAGGACTAACAATGATTCGCTTTGAACACGTCAGCAAGGCCTATCTCGGCGGGAGACAAGCGCTACAGGGGGTGACATTCCACCTCCAGCCAGGCGAGATGGCATTCCTGACCGGCCATTCCGGCGCGGGGAAAAGTACCCTGCTCAAGCTGATCTGTGGGATCGAGCGGCCAAGCGCCGGGAAAATCTGGTTCAGCGGCCATGAAATTAGCCGTCTTAAGAACCGTGAAGTGCCGTTCCTGCGTCGTCAGATTGGCATGATTTTCCAGGATCACCACCTGCTGATGGATCGCACGGTTTTCGATAACGTCGCGATCCCGCTGATTATTGCTGGCGCCAGTTACGATGATATCCGCCGTCGTGTTTCGGCGGCGCTGGATAAGGTCGGGCTGCTGGACAAAGCGAAGAACTTCCCGATCCAGCTCTCCGGCGGTGAGCAGCAGCGCGTGGGTATCGCCCGCGCGGTAGTGAACAAGCCTGCCGTTTTGCTGGCGGATGAACCGACCGGTAACCTGGACGATGCCCTCTCTGAAGGGATCCTGCGTCTGTTTGAGGAATTTAACCGCGTGGGGGTCACGGTACTGATGGCGACGCACGACATGGGGCTGATCTCCCGCCGTTCGTACCGCATGCTGACCCTGAGCGACGGGCATTTGCACGGAGGCCACGGTGAATAAGCGTGATGCAATGAACCAGATTCGGCAGTTCAGCAACCGGTTTGACCGTTTCCGCAAGCCTCAGGGCGGCGGGGACGGCAATCGCAATGCGCCTAAGCGTGCCAAAGCGGCACCGAAACCGAACTCCCGCAAAACCAACGTCTTTAACGAGCAGGTGCGGTACGCCTTCCAGGGCGCGTTGCAGGATCTGAAAAGCAAACCGCTGGCGACGTTCCTGACGGTGATGGTGATTGCCATCTCCCTGACGCTGCCCAGCGTCTGCTACATGGTTTACAAAAACGTAAACCAGGCGGCGTCCCAGTACTATCCGTCGCCGCAGATCACCGTTTATCTGGATAAAGCCCTCGACGATAACGCGGCGGCTCAGGTGGTGGGGCAGATTCAGGCCGAGCAGGGCGTGGAGAAGGTGAACTATCTTTCCCGCGATGAAGCGCTGGGTGAGTTCCGCAACTGGTCCGGATTCGGCGGCGCGCTGGATATGCTTGAAGAGAACCCGCTGCCCGCGGTGGCGGTGGTGATCCCGAAACTCGATTTCCAGGGCACGGATTCGCTCAACACCCTGCGCGACCGCATTACCCGCATTAACGGGATTGATGAAGTGCGCATGGACGACAGCTGGTTTGCCCGTCTTGCCGCCCTGACCGGGCTGGTAGGACGCGTGTCGGCGATGATCGGCGTGCTGATGGTGGCGGCGGTGTTCCTCGTCATCGGTAATAGCGTGCGCCTGAGCATCTTCGCCCGTCGCGATACCATCAACGTGCAGAAACTGATTGGCGCAACGGATGGTTTCATCCTCCGCCCGTTCCTTTACGGCGGCGCGTTATTAGGTTTTTCTGGTGCATTTCTTTCATTGATATTGTCAGAAATTTTGGTGATGCGGCTGTCGTCTGCCGTGACTGAAGTGGCGCAGGTTTTCGGAACTAAGTTTGATATCAGTGGCTTAGGGTTCGATGAGTGCCTGCTGTTGCTGCTGGTGTGCTCCATGATCGGCTGGGTGGCGGCATGGCTGGCAACGGTTCAACATTTACGCCACTTTACTCCCGACTAATAAAAGCGTGATATAATCTTTCCCTGCACCGAGATGTTCGCTTGCAGGGAAAGCGTCCCTGTTGTCACTTCCCCTGTAATCATCTTCATGTCACATTTTGTGCGTAATTTATTCACTGTTGCACCTGGAACTTGTGGATAAAATCACTGTCTGATAAAAGAGTGAATGCTAATCTCGTTGCTCAAACGCTTTGGCATGGTTGTTGCCTGACGGGGACAACCTGGACCAGAAGAAACATTGAGAGGAATGAATGACCAAAGAAATGCAAACTTTAGCTTTAGCCCCTGTTGGTAACCTGGAATCTTACATCCGGGCTGCGAACACCTGGCCGATGTTAACGGCTGAGGAAGAAAAGGAGCTTGCTGAAAAGCTGCATTACCAGGGCGATCTGGAAGCAGCTAAAACGCTGATCCTGTCTCACCTGCGCTTTGTTGTTCACGTTGCTCGTAATTATGCGGGCTACGGCCTGCCGCAGGCGGACCTGATTCAGGAGGGTAACATTGGCCTGATGAAGGCGGTACGTCGCTTTAACCCGGAAGTGGGTGTGCGACTCGTCTCCTTCGCCGTGCACTGGATCAAAGCGGAAATTCACGAATACGTCCTGCGTAACTGGCGTATTGTGAAAGTCGCCACGACGAAAGCGCAGCGCAAACTGTTCTTCAACCTGCGTAAAACCAAGCAGCGTCTGGGCTGGTTCAATCAGGATGAAGTGGAAATGGTGGCGCGCGAGCTGGGCGTTTCCAGCAAAGACGTCCGCGAGATGGAATCCCGTATGGCCGCGCAGGACATGACGTTTGATATGTCTGCCGACGATGACGCGTCCGACAGCCAGCCGATGGCCCCGGTTCTGTATCTACAGGATAAAACCTCTAACTTTGCTGACGGCATTGAAGAGGATAACTGGGAAGACCAGGCGGCGAACAAGCTGACCTTCGCGATGGAAGGCCTCGACGAGCGTAGCCAGGATATTATTCGTGCCCGCTGGCTGGACGAAGATAACAAGTCCACGTTGCAGGAACTGGCCGACCGCTACGGCGTCTCCGCTGAACGTGTGCGTCAGCTTGAGAAAAACGCCATGAAAAAACTTCGCGCCGCTATCGAAGCGTAATTTCCGCGAAGTACACCGAGAACCCTCGAATGCAAATTCGGGGGTTTTGTTTTTTTAGCGCCCGCTCTGGCGAATTTCTTCCCCCTGGCAAACACTTACTGATGCGCTAAGCAGGCGACTTTCAGAGGGTGACAGGGTGAAAAATAACGAACTGAACGACCGGCGTTTACAGGCGACGCCGCGCGGTATCGGCGTCATGTGTAACTTCTATGCCGATAAAGCCGAAAACGCCACGGTGTGGGACGTGGAAGGTAACGAGTATATTGATTTTGCCGCCGGGATCGCCGTGCTGAATACCGGGCATCGCCATCCTAAAGTTATCGCCGCCATCGAAAAACAGCTTCACGCCTTTACCCATACCGCTTATCAAATCGTCCCCTATGAAGGTTATGTGGCGCTTGCCGAGCGCATCAACCAGCGCGTACCCATAGAGGGGCCAGCCAAAACCGCCTTCTTCTCAACGGGGGCGGAAGCGGTCGAAAACGCGGTGAAAATCGCCCGCGCGTACACCAGACGTCCCGGCCTTATCACCTTCGGCGGCGCGTTCCACGGCCGTACCTTTATGACCATGGCGATGACCGGCAAAGTGGCGCCCTATAAGCTCGGCTTCGGCCCGTTCCCCGGCTCGGTGTACCACGCGCAATTCCCCAACAGCCTGCACGGGGTTAGTACCGCCGAAGCGCTAAAAAGCCTGGAGCGCATCTTCAAAGCCGATATCGCGCCCGATCAGGTGGCGGCAATCATTATTGAACCGGTTCAGGGCGAGGGCGGGTTCAACGTCGCGCCCGCTGATTTTATGCAGGCGCTGCGTGCCCTGTGCGATACCCACGGGATTTTACTGATTGCCGACGAAGTGCAAACCGGCTTCGCCCGTACCGGCAAGCTGTTCTCCATGGAAAACCACTGCGTGAAGCCCGATCTGATCACCATGGCGAAAAGCCTGGCGGGCGGGATGCCGCTCTCTGCCGTCTCTGGCCGGGCGGAGGTGATGGATGCGCCCGCCCCGGGCGGTCTGGGCGGAACCTACGCGGGTAACCCGCTGGCGATTGCGGCGGCCCATGCGGTGCTGGATGTGATTGACGAGGACGATCTCTGCACCCGCGCGGCGCATCTCGGGCATCATCTGGTCGAGGTGCTGAATAAAGCGAAGGATGGCTGTCCGTATATCGCCGATATCCGTGGGCAGGGCTCGATGGTGGCGGTGGAATTTACCGATCCGCAAACCGGACAGCCGTCGCCGGAATTTACCCGTCAGGTTCAGGAGCGCGCGTTGAACGAAGGGCTGCTGCTTTTGAGCTGCGGCGTTTACGGCAACGTTATTCGCTTCCTCTACCCGCTCACCATCCCCGAAGCGCAGTTCCGTAAAGCGCTGGATATTATTTCCGCCTCGCTGACACGATAAAGCCAAAAGCCCGGCTGAAATAACGGTCGGGCTTATCATATTTTCATTTCAAATTAGCTATTCCAAAATCATAAAAATGGGGTATGTTTTAGCAGAGTATGCTGAAAAAGCGCGAGCAGCACGCCTATAACTGAAATAAAGCGCTACACAACAACATCACAACAATCGTTATAACCATAATAATGGGGAATCTCAGGATGAACATGAAGGGTAAAGCGTTACTGGCAGGATGTATCGCGTTGGCATTCAGCACTATGGCGCAGGCCGATATTAAAGTGGCCGTGGTGGGCGCGATGTCCGGTCCGGTAGCACAGTACGGCGACCAGGAATTTACCGGCGCGGAACAGGCGGTTGCAGACATTAATGCTAAGGGCGGCATCAAGGGCGAAAAGCTGCAAATCGTAAAATATGACGATGCCTGTGACCCGAAACAGGCGGTCGCGGTGGCGAACAAAGTGGTAAACGACGGGATCAAATACGTTATCGGTCACCTGTGCTCCTCTTCCACCCAGCCCGCGTCTGACATCTACGAAGACGAAGGCATTCTGATGATCACGCCGGCCGCGACGGCGCCAGAGCTGACCGCGCGCGGCTATAAGCTGATCCTGCGTACCACCGGTCTGGACTCCGATCAGGGGCCAACCGCCGCGAAATACATCGTGGAAAAAGTGAAGCCGCAGCGCATCGCGATTGTTCATGACAAACAGCAGTACGGCGAAGGCCTGGCCCGTGCGGTGCAGGATAACCTGAAAAAAGCGAACGCCAACGTGGTGTTCTTTGACGGTATCACCGCCGGTGAGAAAGACTTCTCGACCCTGGTCGCGCGTCTGAAGAAAGAAAATATCGATTTCGTTTACTACGGCGGCTACCACCCGGAAATGGGGCAGATCCTGCGCCAGGCGCGTGCGGCGGGTCTGAAGACGCAGTTCATGGGGCCAGAAGGTGTCGCGAACGTTTCCCTGTCTAATATCGCGGGTGAATCCGCTGAAGGGCTGCTGGTGACCAAACCGAAGAACTACGACCAGGTGCCTGCGAACAAACCTGTTGTCGATGCCATCAAGGCGAAGAAACAGGATCCAAGTGGTGCGTTCGTCTGGACCACCTACGCAGCGTTGCAGTCTCTGCAAGCGGGCCTGAACCAGTCAGCCGATCCGGCGGAGATTGCCACCTGGCTGAAAGCGAACTCGGTGGAAACCGTGATGGGGCCGCTGTCCTGGGATGAGAAGGGCGATTTGAAGGGCTTCGAGTTCGGCGTGTTTGACTGGCATGCCAACGGCACGGCGACTGACGCAAAATAAACGTAAAAAGGCAACGCAAGTTGCCTTTTTTAATGTTTTCTCCCTCTCCCCGTGGGCTGAGGGATCCCCAGTAATTTGAAAGCAAAAGCGATAACGTTGCCTCAGAATAACTGAGGGCTTTCAGCGATGCCTCGGTCCGGCTGTAAATCGCTGAGGCGTTTCCTGTAGGCCGGGGCGAGGCGCAGGGATGCGCCGAGAGGGCGGGCTTTACAGGGATGTTACCTCCGCCCGTCCCCGATAAGCCGGAAGGAATATGCCGAAGGCACCGCGAAGCGGCGATTTACCGCCGGAAGCCCGGGTCGCCAGGGTGGTGGCGACTGAGCCACCCTGGCACGTTCACCGGTCATGTCGTGACAGAGTAGCAAGGAACATAAAGTGAACGGAATGACCACCAGAGCCGTATGTTCCCCCTCACCCCAGCCCTCTCCCTCAAGGGAGAGGGGGCCGTCTGTGCAGGTATTATTTTGTGGGGAACCCTCAGCCCCGTGGGAGAGGGTCGGGGTGAGGGCATCAGCCCGCTCAGCCCTCTTTTGCCCGGTGGCGCTTCGCTTACCGGGCCTACAATGAGCACCTCGCAGCCGCCACCCGGCTTTCTTTTAGCGCTTCTCCCACCCGTTCGCCTGCGCCGTAAACCCTAACGCCTGCATAAACGCCGCCATCACGCCGCGATCCTCTACGCCCACGTCGGCCATCCACCAGGAGGTTACGCTCGGGTTTTCGCGGATCACCTCTTCAATCAAATACTGCCCGACCCCGCGACGACGGGTCACGTCGCGCACGCGCAGGGAGTCCAGCGCCCCTTCCGTGCCGCTCAGCGTTACGCGGACGGCGGCCAGCAGACGTTCATTAAAACGCGCGGCATAGATGCGGTGGTTTTCATCGACGGCCAGCGATGAAGGGGAATATTCCGGCCAGATCTTGCCCAGGTCGATACGATCCTGGTCGCTAAAGGTCACCAGACGCACGATAGTCAGTTTCATTAGCTGCTTGTCCAAATCAAAAAGAGTAGGGCCAGTGTACTCAATTTATTTGCTCAGGCGCTTTCTCTTTTTCTTCCCATTTACCAGGTGATTAGTTTTTTGGCAGCGCGATGGGCAGTTTGAAAACACATGGATCGAAAAATAAGCAGAATTTTAACCTGAAGGGCAGTGATTTATTCGGCGCTTTGTACCGTTATTTTATGCTGCAAACCGCGCTTTTATTTGTTTATCTCCGACTGATTTCAGAATATTATCTTTGCTTAATCGCCTGAAAAATAGAGATTTTAGTCTGGTTTTTGACAAAAAACTGCGCTAAACCATTAAAGGCACTGGTAAAAATAGCGTTGTTCATAAAAAGTACAGAATGCTTTTTAACCATAATAAAACAAAATATAAACATGACATCACGAATGGGGATTCAGAGATGAAAAGGAACGCGAAGACGTTAATCGCGGGGATGGTCGCACTGTCGATCTCGCATGCCGCTATGGCAGACGACATTAAAGTTGCGGTAGTGGGGGCGATGTCCGGCCCTGTTGCCCAGTGGGGTGACATGGAGTTCAACGGCGCGCGTCAGGCCATCAAAGATATCAACGCCAAAGGCGGCATCAAAGGCGACAAGCTGGTAGGCGTGGAGTATGACGACGCCTGCGATCCTAAACAGGCCGTCGCGGTCGCCAACAAAATCGTTAACGACGGTATCCAGTTCGTCATCGGGCACCTGTGTTCCTCCTCCACGCAGCCTGCGTCTGATATCTACGAAGACGAAGGCATTCTGATGATCACCCCGGGTGCCACCAACCCGGAACTGACCCAGCGCGGCTACCAGCACATCATGCGTACCGCCGGTCTGGACTCCTCTCAGGGGCCAACCGCCGCCAAATACATCCTCGAAACCGTTAAGCCGCAGCGTATCGCCATCATTCATGATAAGCAGCAGTACGGCGAAGGCCTGGCGCGTTCCGTGCAGGATGGCCTGAAAAAAGGCGGCGCAAACATCGTCTTCTTCGACGGCATTACCGCTGGTGAGAAAGACTTCTCCGCGCTGATCGCCCGCCTGCAAAAAGAGAATATCGACTTCGTTTATTACGGCGGCTACTACCCGGAAATGGGGCTGATGCTGCGCCAGGCGCGCGCCACCGGCCTGAAAACCCAGTTTATGGGGCCAGAGGGCGTCGGTAATGCCTCCCTGTCCAACATCGCGGGCGATTCTGCCGAAGGCATGCTGGTGACGATGCCAAAACGCTATGACCAGGATCCGGCGAATAAGGCTATCGTGGATGCGCTCAAGGCGCAGAAGAAAGATCCGAGCGGTCCGTACGTCTGGATCACCTACGCGGCCGTGCAGTCTCTGGCCACCGCGCTGGACCGTACCGGCAGTAAAGAGCCGCTGGATCTGGTGAAAGATTTAAAAGCACACGGGGCGAACACCGTGATTGGGCCGCTGAACTGGGATGAGAAAGGCGATCTGAAGGGATTTGAGTTTGGTGTCTTTAAGTGGCACGCCGACGGGTCTTCCTCGGTCGCCAAATAATCATCCCACCGCCCGGCTCACCGGGCGGGTATAAAAAGGTTTTCTTATGTCCGAGCAGTTTCTCTACTTCTTGCAGCAGATGTTTAACGGCGTCACGCTGGGAAGCACCTACGCGCTGATCGCCATCGGCTACACGATGGTTTACGGCATTATCGGCATGATCAACTTCGCCCACGGCGAGGTGTACATGATCGGTAGCTACGTCTCCTTTATGATTATCGCCGCGCTGATGATGATGGGCATCGACAGCAGCTGGCTGCTGGTGGCCGCCGGGTTTGTCGGCGCGATTGTGATCGCCAGCGCCTACGGCTGGAGTATTGAACGGGTGGCCTACCGGCCGGTGCGCAGCTCCAAACGCCTGATCGCGCTGATCTCCGCCATCGGTATGTCCATTTTCCTGCAAAACTACGTCAGCCTGACCGAAGGTTCACGCGACGTGGCGCTGCCAAGCCTGTTTAACGGCCAGTGGATTGTAGGGGCCAGCGAAAACTTCTCTGCCACCATCACCACCATGCAGCTGGTTATCTGGGTTGTGACCTTTATTGCCATGCTGGCCCTGACCCTGTTCATCCGCTACTCCCGCATGGGACGCGCCTGCCGCGCCTGCGCGGAAGATCTGAAGATGGCGAGCCTGCTCGGGATTAACACCGACCGCGTGATTGCCCTGACCTTCGTGATCGGCGCAGCGATGGCGGCGGTGGCTGGCGTGTTGCTCGGCCAGTTCTACGGCGTAATCAACCCGTACATCGGCTTTATGGCCGGGATGAAAGCCTTCACCGCGGCGGTACTGGGCGGCATCGGCAGCATTCCGGGCGCGATGATCGGCGGCCTGATCCTGGGCGTGGCCGAAGCGCTCTCCTCGGCGTACCTGAGCACCGAATATAAAGATGTGGTGTCGTTTGCCCTGCTGATTCTGGTTCTGCTGGTAATGCCTACCGGTATTCTGGGCCGTCCGGAGGTAGAGAAAGTATGAAACCGATGCATTTTGCGATGGCGCTGCTCTCTGCCGCCATGTTCTTCGTCCTGGCGGGCGTCTTTATGGGCGTCCAGTTAGGACTGGACGGCACGAAGCTGGTGGTGGATACCGCTCCCGACATCCGCTGGCAGTGGGTGTTTATCGGCACCGCGGTGGTGTTCTTGTTCCAGCTGTTGCGTCCGCTGTTCCAGAAGACGCTGAAAAACGTCTCCGGGCCGAAATTCGTCCTGCCGGCGATCGACGGTACAACGGTGAAACAGAAGCTGTTCCTGGTGGCGCTGCTGGTGGCTGCCGTGGCGTGGCCGTTTATGGTCTCGCGCGGGACGGTGGATATTGCCACCCTGACCATGATCTACGTGATTCTGGGGCTGGGTCTGAACGTGGTGGTGGGGCTGTCTGGCCTGCTGGTGCTGGGCTACGGCGGGTTCTACGCCATCGGCGCGTACACCTTCGCGCTGCTGAACCACTATTACGGCCTCGGCTTCTGGACCTGTCTGCCGCTGGCGGGGCTGGTCTCTGCCGCGGCGGGCTTCCTGCTCGGCTTCCCGGTGCTGCGCCTGCGCGGTGACTATCTGGCGATTGTGACCTTAGGCTTCGGCGAAATCGTCCGTATTCTGCTGCTCAACAATACCGAAGTGACCGGCGGTCCGAACGGCATCAGCCAGATCCCGAAACCGACCTTCTTCGGCCTGGAGTTCAGCCGTACCGCCCGTGAAGGCGGCTGGGATACCTTCAGCAATTTCTTTGGCATCAAGTACGATCCGTCCGACCGCGTGATCTGGCTCTATCTGGTGGCGCTGCTGCTGGTGGTGATTACCCTGTTTGTGATCAACCGTCTGCTGCGCATGCCGCTGGGCCGCGCGTGGGAAGCGCTGCGCGAAGATGAGATCGCCTGCCGCTCCCTGGGCCTGAACC
This sequence comes from Enterobacter cloacae complex sp. SHL001, assembly GCF_049236825.1. Taxonomy (NCBI): domain Bacteria; kingdom Pseudomonadati; phylum Pseudomonadota; class Gammaproteobacteria; order Enterobacterales; family Enterobacteriaceae; genus Enterobacter; species Enterobacter cloacae complex sp. SHL001. Next base: position 107,133 of record NZ_JBMKIP010000007.1, on the reverse strand, counting down.
CGACCCGCATCAAGCTGACCGCATTTACCATCAGCGCCGCGTTTGCCGGTTTCGCCGGGACGCTGTTTGCCGCACGTCAGGGCTTCGTCAGCCCTGAATCGTTCACCTTTGCCGAATCCGCCTTTGTGCTGGCGATTGTGGTGCTCGGTGGAATGGGCTCGCAGTTCGCCGTGATCCTCGCGGCTATCCTGCTGGTGGTCTCCCGCGAGCTGATGCGCGACTTTAACGAATACAGCATGTTAATGCTGGGTGGTTTGATGGTGCTGATGATGATCTGGCGTCCGCAGGGTCTGCTGCCGATGACCCGTCCACAGCTGAAGCTGAAACGCACACAGGCGAAAGGAGAGCAGGCATGAAGCCTTTATTATCCGTTAACGGCCTGATGATGCGCTTTGGCGGCCTGCTGGCGGTCAACAATGTGAATCTGGATCTGCACAAGAAAGAGATTGTCTCCCTGATTGGCCCGAACGGCGCGGGAAAAACCACGGTCTTTAACTGTTTGACCGGCTTCTACAAGCCGACGGGCGGCACCATCATGCTGCGCGACCAGCACCTTGAAGGGCTGCCGGGCCAGCAGATTGCCCGCATGGGCGTGGTGCGTACCTTCCAGCACGTGCGTCTGTTCCGCGAGATGACGGTGATTGAGAACCTGCTGGTGGCACAGCATCAGCAGCTGAAAACCGGGCTGTTCTCCGGCCTGCTGAAAACCCCGGCCTTTCGCCGCACGCAGGAGGAGGCGCTCGACCGCGCCGCGACCTGGCTCGACCGTATCGGCCTGCTCCAGCACGCTAACCGTCAGGCGAGCAACCTCGCTTACGGGGATCAGCGTCGCCTTGAGATCGTGCGCTGCATGGTGACCCAGCCGGAGATCCTGATGCTCGACGAACCAGCGGCAGGTCTCAATCCGAAAGAGACCAAAGAGCTGGACGAGCTGATTGCCGAGCTGCGCGATCATCACGACACCACCATTCTGCTGATTGAGCATGACATGAAGCTGGTGATGGGCATTTCGGACCGTATCTACGTGGTAAACCAGGGCACGCCGCTGGCGAACGGCACGCCGGAAGAGATCCGCAACAACCCGGACGTGATCCGCGCATACCTTGGTGAGGCATAAGATGGAAAAATCGATGTTAACGTTCGACAAGGTCAACGCTCACTACGGCAAGATCCAGGCGCTGCATGACGTCAGCCTGCACATCAATCAGGGCGAAATCGTCACCCTGATTGGCGCCAACGGCGCGGGTAAAACCACGCTGCTCGGCACCCTGTGCGGCGACCCGCGCGCCACCAGCGGGCGGATTGTGTTTGACGGCAAAGATATTACCGACTGGCAGACGGCTAAGATCATGCGTGAAGCGGTGGCGATTGTCCCGGAAGGGCGCCGCGTATTCTCCCGCATGACGGTGGAAGAGAACCTGGCGATGGGCGGTTTCTTCGCCCATCGGGATGAATTCCAGACCCGCATCAAGTGGGTGTACGAACTCTTCCCGCGCCTGTGGGAGCGTCGTATTCAGCGAGCGGGCACCATGTCCGGCGGCGAGCAGCAGATGCTGGCGATTGGCCGCGCGCTGATGAGCCAGCCGCGCCTGCTGCTGCTGGACGAGCCGTCGCTTGGCCTGGCGCCGATCATTATCCAGCAGATCTTCGATACCATCGAGCAGTTGCGCAAAGAGGGGATGACCATCTTCCTCGTCGAGCAGAACGCCAACCAGGCGCTGAAGCTCGCCGACCGTGGCTATGTGCTGGAGAACGGGCGCGTGGTGCTCTCCGATACCGGTGACGCGCTACTGGCGAACGAGGCGGTGCGGAGTGCGTATTTAGGCGGTTAATCGCATTTCCCCCTCACCCTAACCCTCTCCCTCAAGGGAGAGGGAACCGATCGCTTTTCTCCCTCTCCCCGTGGGAGAGGGCCGGGGTGAGGGCACCAGACCGCACCCAATCCCCCTTCACACAACCATCATCCCCCTGACGCCTGGCTGTCACTTATCTGTAAACAAACAGTTATTTTTCTGTCATTCGAGCATGTCATGTTACCTCGCGAGCATAAAACGCGTGATATCGCGCATCCGGCACAATAAGAGAGATGACAATGACATCGTTACGACACACAGCTTTGGGTCTGGCACTGGGTCTGGCTTTTGCGACGAACGCAATGGCTGTGACCACCATTCCGTTCTGGCATTCCATGGAAGGGGAGTTGGGTAAAGAGGTTGACTCCCTGGCGCAGCGTTTCAACGACACCCACCCGGATTACAAAATTGTGCCGGTGTACAAAGGCAACTACGAGCAGAGCCTGAGCGCGGGCATCGCCGCCTTCCGTACCGGTAACGCGCCTGCGCTGTTACAGGTTTATGAAGTGGGCACCGCGACAATGATGGCCTCCAAAGCCATCAAGCCGGTGTACGAGGTGTTCAAAGAGGCGGGCATTAACTTTGACGAATCCCAGTTCGTACCGACCGTAGCGGGTTACTACACCGATTCCAAAACCGGCCATCTGCTGTCCCAGCCGTTTAACAGCTCCACGCCGGTGCTGTATTACAACAAAGACGCCTTCAAAAAAGCCGGTTTAGATCCGGAGCAGCCGCCAAAAACCTGGCAGGATCTGGCGGAGTACACCGCGAAGCTGAAAGCGGCGGGGATGAAGTGCGGCTACGCCAGCGGCTGGCAGGGCTGGATCCAGATTGAAAACTTCAGCGCCTGGCACGGGCTGCCGGTTGCCACCCAAAACAACGGCTTCGACGGTACCGACGCGGTGCTGGAGTTCAACAAGCCGGAGCAGGTGAAGCACATCGCGCTGCTGGAAGCACTCAACAAGAAGGGCGACTTCAGCTACTTCGGGCGTAAAGACGAATCCACCGAGAAGTTCTACAACGGCGACTGTGCCATTACTACCGCCTCGTCCGGCTCGCTGGCGGATATACGTCACTATGCCAAATTCAACTACGGCGTGGGCATGATGCCGTACGACGCCGACGTGAAGGGCGCGCCGCAGAACGCCATCATCGGCGGAGCGAGCCTGTGGGTGATGCAGGGTAAAGACAACGGCACCTACAAAGGCGTGGCCGAATTCCTCGACTTCCTGGCCAAACCTGAAAACGCCGCCGAGTGGCACCAGAAGACCGGCTATCTGCCGATCACCAAAGCCGCGTACGACCTGACCCGCGAGCAGGGCTTCTATAGCAAAAACCCAGGCGCAGACATCGCGACGCGCCAGATGCTGAACAAGCCGCCGTTGCCGTTCACCAAAGGCCTGCGTCTGGGCAACATGCCGCAGATCCGCACCATCGTCGATGAAGAGCTGGAAAGCGTGTGGACCGGTAAGAAAACCCCACAGCAGGCGCTGGACTCTGCGGTAGAGCGCGGAAATCAGCTGCTGCGCCGCTTTGAGCAGTCGACGAAATCGTAAAAAAATGCCCGGTGGCGCTGCGCTTACCGGGCCTACGACGTGCCCCATGTAGGCCGGGTAAGGCGTAGCCGCCACCCGGCAATGTTCAGGAACCTAATCTCAATGTCCTCATCCCGTCCGGTGTTCCGTTCCCGCTGGCTGCCGTACCTGTTGGTCGCACCGCAGCTGGTCATCACCGTTATCTTCTTTATCTGGCCTGCGGGCGAAGCGCTGTGGTACTCGGTACAAAGCGTGGATCCGTTCGGGCTTTCCAGCCAGTTTGTCGGGCTGGACAACTTTACCGCGCTGTTCCACGACAGCTACTACCTGGACTCCTTCTGGACGACGATCAAATTCAGTGCGCTGGTCACCGTGAGCGGTCTTGTCGCGTCGCTGTTTTTCGCCGCGCTGGTGGATTACGTGGTGCGCGGCAGCCGTCTGTATCAGACCCTGATGCTGCTGCCCTACGCCGTGGCTCCTGCCGTGGCCGCCGTGCTGTGGATCTTCCTGTTTAACCCAGGGCGCGGGCTGATTACCCACTTCCTGGGCGAGTTTGGCTACGACTGGAACCACGCTCAGAACAGCGGTCAGGCGATGTTCCTGGTGGTGTTCGCCTCGGTGTGGAAGCAGATCAGCTATAACTTCCTGTTTTTCTTTGCCGCGCTACAGTCTATCCCGCGTTCGCTGGTGGAGGCCGCCGCCATCGACGGTGCAGGGCCGGTGCGCCGCTTCTTCCGGCTGTCGCTGCCGCTGATCGCCCCGGTGAGTTTCTTCCTGCTGGTGGTTAACCTCGTGTACGCCTTCTTCGACACCTTCCCGGTGATTGACGCCGCCACCGCGGGCGGCCCGGTGCAGGCGACCACCACGCTGATCTACAAGATCTACCGCGAAGGCTTTGCGGGGTTGGATCTCTCCGCTTCTGCCGCGCAGTCGGTGGTGCTGATGTTCCTCGTCATCATCCTCACGGTGGTGCAGTTCCGCTATGTCGAAAGTAAGGTGCGCTACCAATGATTGAGAACCGTCGCGGGCTGACGATTTTCAGCCATACCATGCTGATTTTAGGGATTATCGTCATCCTGTTCCCACTGTACGTGGCCTTCGTCGCCGCCACGCTGGACACCAAAGCGGTGTTCGACACCCCGATGACGCTGATCCCGGGCGGACACCTTTTCGAAAACATGAAGACCATCTGGACCCAGGGCGTGGGCGCTAACAGCGCGCCGTTCTGGCTGATGATGCTCAACAGCTTCATCATGGCGTTTGGCATCACCGTCGGCAAAATTACGGTGTCGATGCTCTCAGCGTTCGCCATCGTCTGGTTCCGCTTTCCGCTGCGTAACCTGTTTTTCTGGATGATTTTCATCACCCTGATGCTGCCGGTAGAGGTGCGTATCTTCCCGACGGTGGAGGTGATCGCCAACCTGAAGATGCTCGACAGCTACGCGGGCTTAACCCTGCCGCTGATGGCCTCGGCGACCGCCACCTTCCTGTTCCGCCAGTTCTTTATGACTCTGCCGGACGAGCTGATTGAAGCCGCGCGCATCGACGGGGCCTCGCCGATGCGCTTCTTCCGCGACATCGTGCTGCCGCTGTCGAAAACCAACCTCGCGGCGCTGTTTGTGATCACCTTTATCTACGGCTGGAACCAGTATCTGTGGCCGTTGCTGATCGTTCAGGACGTCAACCTCGGCACCGCCGTGGCAGGCATCAAAGGCATGATCGCCACCGGCGAAGGCACCACCCTCTGGAACCAGGTGATGGCGGCGATGCTGCTCACCCTTATCCCACCCGTAGTCATTGTTTTAGCCATGCAGCGCGCGTTTGTCCGCGGCCTGGTCGATAGCGAGAAATAAGATGGCAGGTTTAAAATTACAGGCAGTTACCAAAAGCTGGGACGGTAAAACCCAGGTCATTCAGCCGCTGACGCTCGACGTGGCGGACGGGGAATTTATCGTGATGGTCGGCCCGTCCGGCTGCGGAAAATCCACCCTGCTGCGTATGGTGGCCGGGCTGGAGCGCGTAACGTCCGGGGATATCTGGATTGACCGCCAGCGCGTCACCGAGATGGAGCCCAAAGATCGCGGCATCGCGATGGTGTTCCAGAACTATGCCCTCTATCCGCACATGAGCGTGGAAGAGAACATGGCCTGGGGGCTGAAAATTCGCGGTATGGGCAAAGGTCATATCGACGAGCGCGTAAAAGAAGCCGCGCGCATTCTGGAACTTGACGGCCTGCTTAAGCGCCGCCCGCGCGAGCTCTCCGGCGGCCAGCGTCAGCGCGTGGCGATGGGGCGCGCCATCGTGCGCGACCCGGCGGTATTCCTGTTCGACGAACCGCTGTCAAACCTCGACGCCAAACTGCGCGTGCAGATGCGCCTTGAGCTACAGCAGCTGCATCGCCGCCTGAAAACCACGTCCCTCTATGTGACTCACGATCAGGTTGAAGCCATGACCCTCGCCCAGCGCGTGATGGTGATGAACAAAGGCATCGCCGAGCAGATTGGCACCCCGGTGGAGGTCTACGAAAAACCGGCCAGCCGTTTTGTGGCGAGCTTTATCGGCAGCCCGGCGATGAACCTGCTGGACGGGCGGATCAATGCGGCGGGAACCCACTTCGAGCTGGAAAGCGGGATGGCGTTGCCGATCAACTGGTACTATCGTGGCTACGCCGGGCGTAAGATGACGCTCGGTATCCGCCCGGAGCATATTGGTTTGACGTCTCAGGCGGACGGCGGCGTGCCGCTGGTGATGGACACGCTGGAGATGCTGGGCGCAGACAACCTGGCGCACGGGCGCTGGGGCGAGCAAAAGCTGGTGGTGCGTCTGCCGCACCAGGAGCGCCCGAAGGCAGGCAGCACGCTGTGGCTGCATATGCCGGAAAATCACCTGCACTTATTTGACGGTGAAACAGGACAACGAGTATGAGCAACTGGCCTTACCCCCACATCGTCGCCCACCGTGGCGGCGGTAAACTGGCGCCGGAAAACACCCTGGCGGCAATTGACGTTGGCGCGCGCTACGGCCACACGATGATCGAGTTCGACGCGAAGCTGTCGAAGGACGGCGAAATTTTCCTGCTGCACGACGACAATCTCGAACGCACCAGCAACGGCTGGGGCGTGGCGGGCGAACTGCCGTGGCGTGACCTGCTGAAGGTGGATGCCGGTAGCTGGTACAGCGGCGAATTTAAAGGCGAACCGCTGCCGCTGCTGGCGGAAGTGGCGGACCGCTGTCGTCAACACGGCATGATGGCCAACATCGAAATCAAACCGACCACCGGCACCGGGCCGCTGACGGGTAAAGTGATTGCCCTTGCCGCGCGCGAGCTGTGGGAAGGGATGACCGCGCCGCTGTTATCGTCGTTTGACATCGACGCGCTGGAAGCCGCACAGGCTGCCGTACCGGAGTTGCCGCGCGGGCTGCTGCTGGATGAGTGGCGAGAAGACTGGCGCGCGCTGACGACCTTCTTAGGCTGCGTGTCGATCCACCTCAACCATAAGCTGCTGGATGAAGCGCGCGTGACGCTGTTGAAGGAGGCCGGTCTGCATATCCTGGTGTATACCGTCAATAAACCCCAGCGTGCAGCCGAGCTGCTGCGCTGGGGCGTGGACAGCATCTGTACCGATGCGATTGACCAGATTGGGCCGAACTTTATTTATTAAGCATACTGCCGTTCTGCTGGGTCGGCAGCATGTGCTGCTGACCGCTGCTTTGCGACACCCCGCCCCCTAACATCCCACCGTTTGAGTTTGGCAGCGGCTGCTCCCGCATCTGGCCCTGCTGCACGCGCTGGGTGTTGGTATTCATCTGGTTTTGCAGGTGCTGCTGCTGCACCTGGGTCTGCGTTTTTAACTGCTGATTGAGCATCCCTTTCTGCTGCTGTTGCTGGCTCATCATCTCCGTCTGCATACGCTGCTGGCTCGGAATGACGTAGCCCGGCTGGTTCGGGTTGTTCAGGGTGTTGATTGGCTGTGCGAGCGCGGCGAACGGAAGCAGCGCGGTCAGGATCAGTAATCGTTTCATGGTTATCTCCTCCTTTGAGGCTTCTCTTAAGTTTACCCTGATTCCGGCATAACGATGATTTTTTAAGAGTTGTGAACCAGGCTTAAGCGGGGAATATGGGCCCCTTCACCTGGAGAACAATAATGATGAAACCAACCTTTTTGCGCTGGGTCGCCATCGCTGCGCTGATGGCAGGCGGCACATTTACCGTGGCGGCCAACCCGCCCGCCGCTCCACCGGTCTCTTACGGCGTGGAGGAGGATGTTTTTCACCCCGTGCGGGCGACGCACGGCATGGTGGCCTCGGTTGACGCGCTGGCAACGCAGGTGGGCGTCGATATTCTTAAGCAGGGCGGTAACGCGGTGGATGCGGCAGTCGCGGTGGGATATGCGCTGGCGGTGACGCATCCACAGGCGGGGAACCTGGGCGGCGGCGGGTTTATGATGCTGCGCACCAAAGACGGTAAAACCACGGCCATCGACTTCCGTGAGATGGCGCCGAATCAGGCCTCCCGCGATATGTTCCTCGACGATCAGGGCAATCCGGACAGTAAAAAATCCCTGACCTCGCACCTTGCCTCCGGCACGCCGGGCACCGTTGCGGGCTTCTCGCTGGCGCTGGAAAAATACGGCACGCTGCCGCTGAATAAAGTGGTGCAGCCTGCCATCAAGCTGGCGCGCGACGGCTTCGTCGTCAACGACGCGCTGGCGGACGATCTCAAAACCTACGGCAGCGAAGTTATTCCCAATCATGAGAACAGCAAGGCTATCTTCTGGAAAGACGGCGAGCCGCTGAAAAAGGGCGATAAGCTGGTGCAGAAGGACCTCGCAAAAAGTCTCGAACTGATTGCCGAAAACGGTCCGGACGCCTTCTATAAGGGGCCGATTGCCGATCAGATTGCCGATGAGATGCAGAAGAACGGCGGGCTGATCACCAAAGCGGATCTGGCGGAATATAAGGCGGTGGAGCGCGAGCCGATCAGCGGCACCTATCGCGGCTACGAGGTCTTCTCCATGCCGCCGCCGTCCTCCGGGGGCATTCACATCGTGCAGATCCTCAATATTCTGGAAAACTTCGATATGCACAAGTTCGGCTTCGGTAGTGCCGATGCCATGCAGGTGATGGCGGAGGCGGAGAAGCGCGCCTACGCTGACCGCTCGGAATACCTTGGCGATCCGGACTTCGTGAAGGTGCCGTGGCAGGCGCTGACCAACAAAGCCTATGCCAAATCGATTGCCGACGAGATCGACATCAATAAGGCTAAGCCGTCGAGCGAGATCCGCCCGGGCAAGCTGGCGCCGTATGAAAGTAACCAGACCACCCATTTCTCGGTGGTAGATAAAGACGGTAACGCGGTGGCGGTGACGTACACGCTTAACACCACTTTCGGCACCGGGATTGTGGCGGGCAACAGCGGTATTTTGCTGAACAACGAGATGGATGACTTCTCTGCCAAACCGGGCGTGCCGAACGTCTACGGCCTGGTCGGCGGCGATGCGAATGCGGTCGGGCCGAAGAAGCGCCCGCTGTCGTCCATGTCGCCCACCATCGTGGTGAAAGACGGCAAAACCTGGCTGGTGACGGGCAGCCCTGGCGGGAGCCGGATTATCACAACCGTGCTGCAAATGGTGGTGAACAGTATCGACTTTGGGATGAACGTCGCCGAAGCGACCAATGCGCCGCGTTTCCACCACCAGTGGCTGCCGGACGAGCTGCGCGTGGAGAAGGGCTTTAGCCCGGACACCCTCAAGCTGCTTGAGCAGCGCGGGCAGAAGGTGGCGGTGAAGGAGGCGATGGGCAGCACCCAGAGCATTATGGTCGGGCCGGACGGGGCGCTGTTTGGCGCATCGGACCCGCGTTCGGTGGATGATTTAACGGCGGGGTATTGATTTTTTTGCCCGGTGGCGCTGCGCTTACCGGGCCTACAACGGCACGAACGTAGGCCGGGTAAGGCGAAGCCGCCACCCGGCAACAAACTACTTCATACGCGCCATATAATACGCATCCACATACTCGCCGTTGCGCAGGGCGTAGCGCCTGCCGGTGCCTTCAATCTCAAACCCGTGCTTTTTGTACACCGCGATTGCCGGTTCGTTATCCACAAACACCGTTAACTCGATGCGGTCGACGCGCAGCCAGTTGTCGCACATATCGATCATGGTGCGAATCAGTGCGCTGGCCACGCCGCGGTTATGCCACTGCGCGCCAACGCAGATACCGAAATCTGCAACGTGGCTGCGGCGTGGTCGCTGGGCGACATCAATGGTGAGGTGGCCGACCACGATATCATCAATGCAGGCAACCAGCTGTTTAATGCCCGGCTGCTCGCCTAGCCGCATTTGCCACATTTCTATTGAAGGATGAGGAACCTGTAGCGTGTTGTGGTACACCTCCGGCTGGGCGTGGATCTGACGAATGGCGTCGTAATCTTTCGGTTCAGCGTGGCGTATCACTATTTCACTCATTCCTTGTTCCTCAGTCAGTTAAAAGTCCCCTCCAACATCAGTGACTTTAAAAGTTGAGTCAATCGCTATTTTTTGCAAAAAGTGTTGGACAAGTGCGAATGAGAATGATTATTATTGCTCTGCATTCAGGAAGACCTCCTACGGGAACCTGAAAGCACGACATTGCTCACATTGCTTCCAGTATTACTTTAGCCAGCTTCTCGCTGGCTTTTTTTTTGCCCTTTTTCTCCCTCTCCCTGTGGGAGAGGGCTGGGGTGAGGGCAAAACATGCGCTATGGTAAAACCCAGTAACCTTCCAAAAGGACTGAGCCATGACACTACATTGTGCATTTATTGGATTTGGCAAAAGCACCACGCGTTACCACCTTCCGTATGTTCTTAACCGAAAAGAGACCTGGCACGTGGCCCATATCTATCGCCGCCGCGCGAAGCCAGAAGAGCAGTCTCCGCAGTATTCCCATATTCATTTCACCAGCGATCTTGATGAGGTGCTTAACGACCCGCAGGTGAAGCTGGTGGTGGTCTGTACCCACGCTGACAGCCACTTTGACTACGCGAAACGCGCGCTGGAAGCAGGTAAAAACGTGCTGGTGGAAAAGCCGTTCACCCCGACCATCGCCGAAGCGAAGGAGCTGTTCGCGCTGGCGAAAAGCAAAGGGCTGACCGTCACGCCGTACCAGAACCGTCGCTTTGACAGCTGCTTCCTGACGGCAAAAAAGGCAATTGAAAGCGGCAAACTCGGCGAGATCGTGGAAATCGAAAGCCACTTCGATTACTACCGCCCGGTGGCGGAAACCCAGCCCGGACTGCCGCAGGACGGATCTTTCTACGGTCTCGGTGTGCACACCATGGACCAGATCATCTCCTTGTTTGGCCGCCCGGACCACGTGGCGTATGACATCCGCAGCCTGCGCAATAAGGCCAACCCGGACGATACCTTTGAAGCGCAGCTGTTTTACGGCGACCTGAAAGCCATCGTAAAAACCAGCCATCTGGTGAAAATCGACTACCCGAAATTTATCGTTCACGGCAAGAAAGGCTCCTTTATCAAGTACGGTATTGACCAACAGGAGACCAGCCTGAAGGCCAATATCATGCCGGGTGAACCGGGCTTTGCGGCAGATGATTCCGTGGGCGTGCTGGAGTACGTGAACGACGAGGGCCTGACGGTCAGGGAAGAGCTAAAGCCGGAAACGGGCGACTATGGACGCGTCTACGATGCGCTGTATGACACCCTCGCCACCGGCGCGCCGAATTATGTCAAGGAATCTGACGTTCTGACCAACCTGGAAATCCTCGAACGGGCCTTCGAACAGGCTTCTCCTGCCACGGTAACCCTCGCCAGATAAGCAAAAATGGCTCCTCTTCGCTTGTTCTAAATTTTTGAACAGAGGAGTCAATTTTCACCCTCTATGATCCCAGGGCGTTTGCGTCCACACTTACTCCATCGAAACGAACTAAGGGTGAAAACAATGATCTACTTACGCAAAGCAAACGAACGTGGTCACGCGAATCATGGCTGGCTGGACTCATGGCATTCATTCTCGTTTGCCGACTATTACGACCCGAACTTTATGGGCTTCTCCGCACTGCGCGTGATTAACGACGACGTGATTGATGCAGGCCAGGGCTTCGGTACCCACCCGCACAAAGACATGGAAATCCTGACCTATGTGCTGGAAGGGGCGGTTGAGCACCAGGACAGCATGGGCAACAAAGAGCAGGTTCCGGCGGGCGAGTTCCAGATTATGAGCGCGGGTACCGGGGTGCGTCACTCTGAGTACAACCCGAGCAAAACGGAAAAACTGCACCTGTATCAAATCTGGATCATTCCAGAAGAGACCGGCATCACGCCACGCTACGAGCAGCGCCGCTTCGACGCGAAACAGGGCAAACAGCTGGTGCTGTCCCCGGATGCGCGTGAAGGTTCCCTGAAAGTGCATCAGGATATGGAGCTGTACCGCTGGGCGCTGGCGAAAGATGAACAGTCTGTACACCAGATTGCCGCTAACCGCCGCGTGTGGATCCAGGTGGTGAAAGGTGAAGTGTCCATCAACGGCACCAAAGCGACAACCGCCGATGGCCTGGCAGTCTGGGATGAGCAGGCGCTCTCCGTGCATGCCGACAGCGAAAGTGAAATTCTGCTGTTTGACTTGCCGCCGGTCTAAATAATTTCTCAACCTTCCCTTTAAACGGGGAAGGTTGAGCTTTGTCCGTGATAAACTGAGCAAATCTCTCACTTCAAGATTTCTCAGGACGATGAAAAAGAAACGCCCCGTACTTCAGGATGTCGCCGATCGCGTCGGTGTGACCAAAATGACGGTCAGCCGTTTTTTACGTAACCCGGAACAGGTTTCCGTGGCGTTGCGTGGCAAGATTGCCGCCGCCCTTGATGAACTGGGTTATATCCCCAACCGCGCGCCCGATATTCTCTCCAATGCAACCAGCCGTGCGGTGGGCGTCCTGCTTCCTTCCTTAACCAACCAGGTATTCGCCGAAGTGCTGCGTGGCATTGAAAGCGTCACCGATGCGTTTGGCTATCAGACCATGCTCGCCCACTACGGGTACAAGCCGGAACTGGAAGAGGAACGTCTTGAATCGATGCTTTCCTGGAACATTGACGGCCTGATTTTAACGGAACGTACTCACACCCCGCGCACGCTGAAAATGATTGAAGTGGCAGGCATTCCGGTGGTGGAACTGATGGACAGCCAGTCGCCGTGCCTCGACATCGCCGTGGGGTTCGATAACTTTGAAGCGGCGCGTCAGATGACGGCGGCGATCATCGCCCGCGGTCATCGCCATGTGGCCTATCTGGGTGCGCGTCTGGATGAACGTACTATCATCAAACAGAAGGGATACGAGCAGGCGATGCTCGACGCCGGTTTAACCCCGTACAGCGTGATGGTGGAGCAATCTTCTTCTTACACGTCGGGTATTGAGCTGATGCGTCAGGCGCGACGCGAGTATCCGCAACTGGACGGTATTTTCTGCACCAACGATGACCTTGCGGTCGGCGCCGCGTTTGAGTGCCAGCGTCTGGGTTTAAAAATCCCGGATGATATGGCGATTGCCGGCTTCCACGGCCACGACATTGGCCAGGTGATGGAGCCGCGTCTGGCGAGCGTCCTGACCCCGCGTGAACGCATGGGCCGCATTGGCGCAGAGCGCCTGCTGGCGCGCATTCGTGGTGAGGCAGTTACCCCGAAAATGTTAGATTTAGGTTTCACCTTGTCACCGGGTGGATCTATTTAATCCGACAAATTTGAAGTAGCTCACACTTATTCACTTCGCGCACGTTTGGATATTGCTTCTCATATGCCCCGGCAGGACAATGTTACCGATAACTGTTACCCGTAACAATTGACTGAGGGACACCCTTTGAGCACGACTAATCACGATCACCACGTTTACGTCCTGATGGGCGTGTCCGGTAGCGGTAAATCTGCCGTGGCGAGCGAAGTGGCGCATCAACTCCAGGCTGCGTTTCTTGATGGTGACTTCCTCCATCCGCGCAGCAACATCATGAAAATGGCTTCCGGCGAGCCGCTGAACGACGACGACCGCAAACCATGGTTGCAGGCGCTGAATGACGCCGCGTTCGCGATGCAGCGCACCAATAAAGTCTCCCTGATCGTCTGTTCCGCACTGAAAAAAACCTATCGCGACCTGCTGCGCGACGGCAACCCGAACCTCTCTTTCATCTACCTGAAAGGTGATTTCGGGGTGATTGAAAGCCGCCTGAAGGCGCGTAAAGGCCACTTCTTCAAAACCCAGATGCTGGTAACGCAGTTCGAAGCGTTGCAGGAGCCGGGAGCTGACGAACAGGATGTCTTAGTGGTTGATATCGATCAGCCGCTGGAAGGTGTTGTTGCCAGTACCATTGAGGTTATTAATAAAAGGCAGTAAGTTTTGAGTACATTAACGCTAGTTTTGACAGCAGTGGGCTCCGTATTGCTGCTGCTGTTTTTAGTGATGAAGGCGCGTATGCACGCCTTTGTGGCTTTGATGGTGGTTTCTATTGGTGCCGGTCTCTTTTCCGGCATGCCGCTCGACAAAATCGCGGCGACGATGGAAAAAGGGATGGGCGGCACGCTCGGCTTCCTGGCCATTGTGGTGGCGCTGGGCGCGATGTTTGGCAAGATTTTGCACGAGACGGGCGCGGTCGATCAGATTGCGGTCAAGATGCTGAAATCCTTCGGGCACAGCCGTGCGCACTACGCGATTGGTCTGGCCGGTCTGATTTGCGCGCTGCCGCTGTTCTTTGAAGTGGCCGTTGTGCTGCTGATTAGCGTGGCGTTCTCCATGGCGCGGCATACTGGTACCAACCTCGTGAAGCTGGTCATTCCGCTGTTTGCGGGCGTGGCGGCTGCGGCGGCGTTCCTGCTGCCGGGGCCTGCGCCGATGCTGCTGGCCTCCCAGATGCATGCTGACTTTGGCTGGATGATCCTGATTGGCCTGTGCGCGGCAATTCCGGGGATGATTATCGCCGGTCCGCTGTGGGGCAACTTCATCAGCCGTTACGTTGAACTGCACATTCCGGATGACATCTCCGAGCCGCACCTGGGCGAGGGAAAAATGCCGTCCTTCGGCTTCAGCCTGTCGCTGATCCTGCTGCCGCTGGTGCTGGTGGGCCTGAAAACCATCGCTGCGCGCTTTGTGCCGGTGGGGTCAACCGCTTACGAATGGTTCGAATTTATTGGTCATCCGTTCACCGCGATCCTGGTGGCGTGTCTGGTAGCAATTTACGGCCTGGCGATGCGTCAGGGTATGCCGAAAGACCGCGTGATGGAGATCTGTGGTGCCGCGCTGCAACCGGCGGGGATTATCCTGCTGGTGATCGGGGCGGGCGGCGTGTTTAAGCAGGTGCTGGTGGATTCCGGCGTTGGCCCGGCGCTGGGCGAAGCGCTGACCGGGATGGGGCTGCCGATTGCAGTCACCTGTTTCGTGCTGGCCGCGGCGGTACGTATCATTCAGGGCTCCGCGACCGTAGCGTGCTTAACCGCCGTGGGTCTGGTAATGCCGGTGATTGAACAGCTGAACTACTCCGGTGCGCAGATGGCGGCGCTCTCTATCTGTATCGCGGGTGGCTCGATTGTGGTTTCTCACGTTAACGACGCGGGCTTCTGGCTGTTCGGTAAATTTACCGGCGCAACCGAAGCGCAAACCCTGAAAACCTGGACGCTGATGGAAACCATCCTCGGCACGACGGGTGCGGTTGTCGGGATGATTGCGTTTACGCTGCTGAGCTAATCCCTGTTTTCTCCCTCTCCCTGTGGGAGAGGGTTGGGGTGAGGGCATCAGGCCACACCCTAAAATAAAATTTCGTTTTGCGAGCCACCTTCCAGAGCCTCTCTTGTCACCCCGCCCCCAACGCAGTATCTTCTTGCCGCGCCTGCAAAATCAGGCGTCAGGATTAGCCTCCTGAACTACCTCATCAGCGACACGAGTGTTATCGTGTCGTGCGCTTGGCTACACTCCAATGGTGGGCCAGGCGGGGGCGTCGCAAGACGCGCCGGTAGCTGATGAGGCCGGTAAGGCTAACCCTGTCTGGTTCCACCACCCGTGAGATTAGCCTCTCCAGTGGTGGATACACATTACTCATCAGAGGCTGTCTTATGACTACTACCCCTAACTTTTCTCACACTTTATTTACTACCCCATTCGATCACACCACTGATTTCACCGAATTGGCAGATAATTGCTCGAGGTTTGTCGACGTGCTGGTTGAATGTGACGATCCAACCCAGAAGATGGCGCTGTGCGGACGGCTCTCAGCCTGCCTCGCACTGCTTCAGCCTACGCTGCTTGAACCTGTTCCGGAATATTTAAAAGCCAGCCTGACGGTGGATGACCTGCCGCTGGACGTGCCGGTCTTCGAACCGGAAGTGGATCAGTTAGGGCGATATTGCCAGCTGTTAACGCAAATGCTGTTAGCGCATTCGCTGTCAGAAAGCGATGAAAGAGTCGCAGGAGATTTGTTGCAGGATTTAGTGGGGTTTTACAGTGATACGCTGAAAGCGCCGCGCTGGTTGCTCACAAAGGAAGGCATCGTGCCGCTGTAAAAAAACCGGGTGGCGCTTACGCTTACCCGGCCTACGGGACCAGAGTTTGTTGTAGGTCGGGTAAGGCGAAGCCGCCACCCGACAAAATAAGACCTCTGCGGCCTGATGCCCTCACCCCGGCCCTCTCCCACGGGGAGAGGGGGCAAACACTAAAAACGGCAATCTAAGATTACCGTTTTGCTTTTACCTACCCTTTCATCCACGCCCGGATCCCGTCCAGGAACATCTGCGTTGCCATCATCACCAGAATTAGCCCCATCAGGCGCTCCAGGGCGTTTACCCCTTTCTCACCCAGCAGGCGCAGGAACAGCGACGACTGCAACAGGATAATAAACGTCCCGCCCCAGGCGATCAGCAGGGCAATCACCAGATGGCTCATCTGATTCGGATACTGATGCGACAGCAGCATCAGCGTCGCCAGAATCGTTGGCCCGGCGACCAGCGGAATTGCCAGCGGCACGATAAACGGCTCTTCACCCGCAGGCAGGCCGCTGCTGCTGCCCTCCGCGCTCGGGAAAATCATCTTAATAGCAATCAGGAACAAAATGATCCCGCCGGAAATGGAGACCGTTTCGGCGCGTAAGTTCAGGAAAGCGAGGATTTTTTCACCGGCGAACAGGAAGATAAACATCACCAGCAGGGCGATGAGCAGCTCGCGGATCATGATCGCCCGGCGGCGCTTCGGCTCGGTATGCTTCAGCACCGACATGAAGATCGGCAGATTACCGAGCGGATCCATAATCAGGATCAATAAAACCGCTGCGGAAATGATTTCACTCATCTTAAATTATCCCTGATACTTATTGTGGTCATTGCGATGATTAGCACTTTTTCTGATTGCCGGGCAATCATCGATTAATTTCGCTTGCGACTTTGGCAGCATTTTGTAATGTGAAGCATATCCCAGTTCAATACTGGCTTGCACAATCAGCACACACCCCTTGCAGGAAAAAAATGCTATGAAAAACGTTGGTTTTATCGGCTGGCGCGGTATGGTCGGCTCTGTACTCATGCAACGCATGGTTGAAGAGCGCGATTTCGACGCCATCCGCCCGGTCTTCTTCTCCACTTCCCAGCTCGGCCAGGCTGCACCGTCCTTTGGGGGTACCACAGGCACGTTGCAGGATGCTTACGATCTGGAAGCGCTGAAGGCACTCGACATTATTGTGACCTGCCAGGGCGGCGATTATACCAACGAAATCTATCCGAAGCTGCGTGAAAGCGGCTGGCAGGGCTACTGGATTGATGCGGCCTCTTCGCTTCGCATGAAAGACGATGCCATCATTATTCTTGACCCGGTTAACCAGGGCGTCATCACCGACGGCCTGAACAACGGCGTGAAAACCTTTGTTGGCGGTAACTGCACCGTCAGCCTGATGCTGATGTCCCTCGGCGGCCTGTTCGCACAGGATCTGGTGGAGTGGGTCTCCGTGGCGACCTACCAGGCGGCGTCCGGCGGCGGCGCGCGTCATATGCGTGAGCTGCTGACCCAGATGGGCCAGCTGCACCAGAGCGTCGCTGCCGAGCTGGCAGACCCGGCGTCCGCCATCCTCGACATCGAGCGTAAAGTCACTCAGCTCACCCGCAGCGGCGAGCTGCCGGTGGATAACTTTGGCGTACCGCTGGCCGGTGGCCTGATCCCGTGGATCGACAAACAGCTGGATAACGGCCAGACCCGCGAAGAGTGGAAGGGCCAGGCTGAGACCAACAAAATCCTCGGCACCGCGAACACCATTCCGGTTGACGGTCTGTGCGTGCGTATCGGCGCGCTGCGCTGCCACAGCCAGGCCTTTACCATTAAACTGAAAAAAGATGTGTCTATTCCGACCGTGGAAGAGCTGCTGGCCGCACACAACCCGTGGGCGAAAGTGGTGCCAAACGATCGCGATATCACCATGCGAGAACTGACCCCGGCAGCCGTTACCGGCACGCTGACCACCCCGGTTGGTCGTCTGCGCAAGCTGAACATGGGGCCGGAGTACCTCTCCGCGTTCACCGTTGGCGATCAGCTGCTGTGGGGTGCAGCCGAGCCGCTGCGCCGCATGCTGCGCCAGCTGGCGTAATAATTTGTTAAACACGGGGGGTGATTGTCACCCCCTTTTTTTGCGTACTACATGGAGTAAAACGCAGATGTCTTATTTTTTATCAGGAGGACCCACGACGTTGGCTATGCTTTAAGGAAGATTTATTTCTCACCTGAGGGTAGGGCGGAGCAGAGAGGATTAACTGCACCGTTTAGGTCACATTAAAAGTCGTCCCGGAGCGCGTAAAAAGGGCGACATAAAAAAACAGGATGAACACCATGTCCGATCGTATTTCGAGAGACGTGATTAATGCGCTTATTGCGGGTCACTTTGCCGACCCCTTTTCTGTGCTAGGGATGCACCGTACAGAGGCCGGACTGGAAGTTCGGGCGCTGTTACCGGATGCAACAGAAGTGTGGGTTATCGAACCCAAAACCGGCCGCAAGGTGGGTAATCTGGAATGCCTCGACTCGCGTGGCTTCTTCTCGGGCGTCATGCCCCGCCGTAAAAATCCTTTTCGTTATCAGCTTGCCGTTATCTGGCACGGTCAGCAAAACCTGATTGACGATCCCTATAGCTTCGGCCCGCTCTTAAAAGAGATGGACGCCTGGCTGCTGTCCGAGGGGACCCATTTACGCCCCTACGAAACGCTGGGTGCCCATGCGGATACCATGGACGGTATCACCGGCACGCGTTTTGCCGTATGGGCGCCAAACGCCCAGCGCGTCTCCGTCGTCGGGCAGTTCAACTACTGGGACGGTCGTCGTCACCCCATGCGCCTGCGCCGGGAAACCGGCATCTGGGAGCTGTTTATCCCCGGCGCGCACAACGGTCAGCTCTACAAATTCGAGATGGTCGATGCCAACGGCAAGCTGCGCATTAAATCCGACCCGTACGCCTTTGAGGCAGAACTACGCCCGAATACCGCCTCGCTGATTTGCGGCCTGCCGGAGAAGGTTGTCCAGAGTGATGAGCGCAAGCAGGCCAACCGCTTTGATGCGCCAATCTCCGTCTATGAAGTGCATCTCGGCTCGTGGCGTCGCCACACCGATAACAACTTCTGGCTGAGCTATCGCGAGCTGGCGGACCAGCTGGTGCCGTACGCCAAATGGATGGGCTTTACCCATCTGGAGCTGCTGCCGATCAACGAACACCCATTTGACGGCAGCTGGGGCTATCAGCCAACCGGGCTGTATGCGCCCACGCGCCGCTTCGGCACGCGCGATGACTTCCGCTATTTCATCGATGCCGCGCACGCCGCCGGGCTGAACGTGATCCTCGACTGGGTGCCGGGCCACTTCCCGTCGGATGATTTTGCGCTGGCAGAGTTCGACGGCACAAAGCTGTACGAGCACAGCGACCCGCGCGAAGGCTATCACCAGGACTGGAACACGCTGATCTACAACTACGGTCGCCGTGAAGTATCGAACTACCTGGTCGGGAACGCGCTGTACTGGATCGAACGTTTCGGCATTGATGCCCTGCGCGTGGATGCGGTGGCGTCGATGATCTACCGCGACTACAGCCGCAAAGAGGGGGAGTGGATCCCGAACGAGTATGGTGGCCGTGAAAACCTCGAAGCGATTGAGTTTCTGCGCAACACCAACCGGATTATCGGCGAGCAGGTGGAAGGCGCTGTGACCATGGCGGAAGAGTCCACCGACTTCCCGGGCGTTTCCCGTCCACCGGCAATGGGTGGTCTGGGCTTCTGGTACAAATGGAACCTCGGCTGGATGCACGACACGCTCGACTACATGAAGCTCGACCCGGTTTATCGTCAGTATCACCACGATAAGCTCACCTTCGGGTTGCTCTATAACTACACCGAAAACTTCATGCTGCCGCTGTCGCACGATGAAGTGGTGCACGGCAAGAAATCCATTCTCGACCGCATGCCGGGCGACCCATGGCAGAAGTTTGCCAACCTGCGCGCTTACTACGGCTGGCTGTTTGCTTTCCCGGGTAAAAAGCTGCTGTTTATGGGCAACGAGTTCGCTCAGGGCCGCGAATGGAACCACGATAGCAGCCTTGACTGGCATCTGCTGGAAGGTGCGGACAACTGGCACCACGGCGTACAGCGTCTGGTTCGTGATCTGAACCTGACCTATCGCCACCACAAAGCGCTGCACGAGCTGGACTTCGATCCGTACGGCTTTGAGTGGCTGGTGGTGGACGACCACGAGCGCTCGGTGTTTGTCTTTGTGCGCCGCGACAAGGCGGGTAACGAGATCATTGTCGCCAGCAACTTCACGCCGGTGCCGCGCGAACACTACCGCTTCGGCATTAACCAGCCGGGCAAATGGCGCGAAATTCTCAATACCGACTCCATGCACTACCACGGCAGCAACGCGGGTAACGGTGGCCTGGTGCAGAGCGATGCCATTGAAAGCCACGGCCGTCCGAACTCCCTGAGCCTGACGCTGCCGCCGCTTGGCACAATCTGGCTGGTGCGGGAGGGTGAATGACGCAGCTTACGGCAGGTAAACCCGAACCGCTCGGGGCGAGTTTTGACGGAAAGGGGGTGAACTTCACGCTCTTTTCCGCCCATGCGGAGCGGGTGGAACTCTGTGTGTTTGACGGGGAAGGTAACGAGCACCGTTACGATTTACCGGCGCGCACGGGGGATACCTGGCATGGCTACCTGGCCGGAGGACGGCCGGGGATGCACTACGGTTTTCGCGTACACGGCCCCTGGGAGCCCTCTCAGGGGAACTGGTTTAACCCGGCGAAGCTGCTGATTGACCCGTGCGCGCACCGCGTGGACGGTGAGTTTAAAGATGACTCGCTGTTCCACGTTGGCTACGGCGAACCTGACCACCGCGACAGCGCGCCCATCGCGCCCAAAAGCGTGGTGGTGCACGATCTCTATGACTGGGAAGACGATGCCCCGCCGCGCACGCCGTGGGGTAACACCGTTATTTATGAAGCCCACGTCAAAGGGCTGACATATCTGCATCCGTCGATCCCTAAAGAGATGCGCGGCACCTACAAAGCGCTTGGGCATCCGACGATGGTCGCGTACCTGAAGCACTTAGGGATCACCGCGCTGGAGCTGTTGCCCGTGGCGCATTTCGCCAGCGAGCCGCGGCTACAGCGTCTTGGGTTAAGCAACTACTGGGGCTACAACCCGCTGGCGATGTTCGCCCTCGACCCGCGCTACGCGGTGCAGCCGGAGAAGGCACGGGATGAGTTTCGCGATGCGGTGAAGGCGCTTCACGCGGCGGGTATCGAGGTCATTCTGGACGTGGTGCTGAACCACAGTGCGGAAAGCGATCTTGACGGCCCGACGCTCTCACAGCGCGGAATCGATAACCGTAGCTATTATTGGATCAGGGACGACGGCGATTACGAGAACTGGACCGGGTGCGGTAACACCCTCAACCTCAGTCATCCGGCCGTTACGCATTACGCGTACGAGTGCCTGAAATACTGGGTTGAGACGTTCCACGTGGACGGTTTTCGCTTCGACCTGGCGCCGGTGATGGGGCGCACCCCGGCGTTCAGCCAGCAGGCGCCGCTGTTTGAGGCCATCAAAAACTGCCCGGTGCTTTCAAAGGTTAAGCTGATCGCGGAGCCCTGGGATATCGGAGAGGGCGGTTATCAGGTGGGGAATTTCCCGCCGCTGTTTGCCGAGTGGAACGACCACTTCCGCGATGCCATCCGCCGCTTCTGGCTGACGCGCGATCTGTCGCTGGGGGAGTTTGCCGGTCGCTTTGCCGGCTCCAGCGATCTCTTCAAGCGTGACGGCAAACGTCCGTCGGCCACCATTAACCTGCTGACGGCACACGACGGTTTTACGCTGCGCGACTGCGTTTGTTTCAATCAGAAACACAATGAGGCAAACGGCGAGGAGAATCGCGATGGGACTAACAATAACCATAGCTTCAACCATGGTATAGAAGGTTTAGGCGGAAGTCTGGATGTGATCGAGCGGCGACGCGCCAGCGTTCATGCGCTGCTGACGACGCTTTTGTTGTCGCAGGGCACGCCGATGCTGCTGGCGGGCGATGAGCACGGCCACAGCCAGCACGGCAACAACAACGCCTATTGCCAGGACAACACCCTGACCTGGCTCGACTGGGGAGAAGCGAACAGCGGGCTGACCCATTTCACCGCGGCGCTGATCCATCTTCGCCAGCGCATCCCCGCGCTCACCGCCGACCGCTGGTGGGAAGAGGGCGACGGAAACGTTCGCTGGCTGAATAAAGACGCGCAACCGTTAAGCGCGCAAGAGTGGCAACACGGCATACCCTGTCTGCAAATCCTGCTTTCGGATGCGTGGCTGGTGACGCTGAACGCGACGGATGACGTCGCAGAGATTGTTTTACCTGACGGGGAATGGCGAGCCATTCCTCCCTTTGCCGGAGCGGATAATCCGGTTGTTATGGCTGTCTGGCACGGGCCTGCGCACGGAGTGTGCGTATTCCAAAGATGATAAAAAAGGAGTTAGTCATGGTTAGATTAGAGAAGAACGATCCGTTAATGTTGGCGCGCCAGCTACCATTAAAAACAGTTGCCCTGATACTCGCGGGCGGGCGTGGTACCCGTCTGAAAGATTTGACCATCAAGCGCGCCAAACCGGCCGTTCACTTTGGTGGTAAGTTCCGTATTATCGATTTTGCACTTTCCAACTGCCTGAACTCAGGCATTCGCCGTATTGGCGTCATTACCCAGTATCAGTCGCACACGCTGGTGCAGCACATTCAGCGCGGCTGGTCATTCTTCAGCGAAGAGATGAACGAATTTGTCGATCTGCTCCCGGCGCAGCAGCGCGTTCATGGGGAGAACTGGTACCGCGGCACGGCGGATGCCGTGACCCAGAACCTCGACATCATTCGTCGCTACAGCGCGGAATACATCGTTATCCTCGCCGGGGACCACATCTACAAGCAAGATTACTCCCACATGCTGATCGACCACGTCGAAAAAGGGGCGCGCTGCACCGTGGCGTGTCTGCCGGTGCCTGTTGCGGAAGCAACCGCGTTTGGCGTGATGCATGTAGATGGCGATGACAAGATTATCGACTTTGTCGAAAAACCGGCGAACCCGCCAACCATGCCGGGCGACGACACCAAATCGCTCGCCAGCATGGGGATCTATGTCTTTGATGCCGATTATCTTTATGAACTGCTGGAAGAGGACGACAAAGACGAAAACTCCAGCCACGACTTCGGTAAAGACATCATCCCGAAAATTACCAAAGCTGGCATGGCGTATGCACATCCCTTCCCGCTGTCCTGCGTGCAGTCCGATCCGAATGCGGAGCCTTACTGGCGCGATGTGGGAACGCTGGAAGCGTACTGGAAAGCCAACCTCGATCTGGCGTCCGTCACGCCTGAGCTGGATATGTACGACCAGAACTGGCCGATTCGCACGCATATGGAATCGTTGCCGCCGGCGAAGTTCGTTCAGGATCGCTCCGGCAGCCACGGCATGACGCTCAACTCGCTGGTCTCTGGCGGTTGCATTATCTCCGGTTCGGTGGTGGTGCAGTCCGTGCTGTTCCCGCGCGTGCGTATAAACTCATTCTGTAATATCGATTCGGCAGTTCTGCTGCCGGATGTCTGGGTAGGACGCTCATGTCGTCTGCGTCGCTGCGTTATCGATCGTGCCTGCATCATTCCCGAGGGGATGGTGATTGGGGAAAACGCGGAAGAAGATGCGCGTCGTTTCTACCGTTCGGAAGAGGGGATCGTGTTAGTAACACGGGAAATGTTGCGGAAGCTGCAAATCAAACAGGAGCGATGATGCAGGTTTTACACGTATGTTCTGAGATGTTCCCGTTGTTAAAAACGGGCGGCCTGGCGGATGTTCTTGGTGCATTACCAGCGGCGCAAATCGCCGGAGGGGTGGATACCCGCGTGTTGTTGCCCGCTTTTCCGGATATCCGGCGCGGTATTCCCGATGCAAAGGTTGTTACCCGTCGCGAGACCTTCGCGGGACGTATCACCCTGCTGTTTGGACATTACAATGGCGTAGGGATTTACCTGATTGATGCCCCGCATTTATACGATCGACCCGGCAGCCCGTATCACGATACCAACCTGTACGCCTATACCGATAACGTGATGCGCTTTGCCCTGCTCGGCTGGGTGGGGGCGGAAATGGCCGTCGGACTGGATCCGTTCTGGCGTCCAAACGTGGTGCATGCGCACGACTGGCATGCGGGGCTGGCTCCTGCGTATCTGGCGGCGAAGGGGCACCCGGCCAAATCGGTGTTTACGGTGCACAACCTGGCGTATCAGGGCATGTATTACGCGCATCATATGAATGACATCGATCTGCCATGGTCGTTCTTTAACATGCACGGACTGGAGTTTAACGGACAGATTTCGTTCCTGAAGGCGGGTTTGTACTACGCCGACCACATCACGGCGGTCAGCCCAACCTACGCGCGGGAAATTACTCAGCCGGAGTTCGGTTACGGTATGGAAGGGCTGCTGCAACAGCGCCACCGTGAAGGTCGTCTGTCGGGCATTCTGAACGGCGTGGATGAACAGATCTGGAATCCGGAAACGGATCTCCTGCTGGCGGCGCGCTATGGACGAGACTCCGTGGAGGACAAAGCGGAGAACAAACGCCAGCTGCAAATTGCGATGGGGCTGAAGGTCAACGACAAGGTGCCGCTGTTTGCGGTGGTCAGCCGCCTGACCAGCCAGAAAGGGCTGGATCTGGTGCTGGAAGCGCTGCCGGGATTACTGGAGCAGGGCGGCCAGCTGGCGCTGCTCGGCGCGGGCGACCCGGTATTGCAGGAAGGTTTCCTCGCGGCCGCGGCGGAACATCCGGGGCAGGTGGGCGTGCAGATTGGCTATCACGAAGCGTTCTCGCACCGCATCATGGGCGGCGCGGACGTGATTCTGGTGCCGAGCCGCTTCGAGCCCTGCGGCCTGACGCAGCTCTATGGTCTGAAATACGGCACGTTGCCGCTGGTGCGCCGCACGGGCGGGCTGGCGGATACGGTGTCTGACAGCTCCCTGGAAAACCTGGCGGATGGTATCGCCAGCGGGTTTGTTTTCGAGGACAGTAATGCCTGGTCGCTGCTTCGGGCGATCCGGCGTGCTTTCGTCTTGTGGTCCCGTCCATCCCTGTGGCGTTACGTACAACGTCAGGCGATGTCCATGGACTTTGGCTGGCACGTTGCGGCGCAGTCCTACCGCGACCTTTATCAACGCTTGATGTAACGAGGCGAAGTTACTGATATGAATGCTCCATTTAGCTACTCTTCCCCCACGCTCAGCGTTGAGGCGTTGAAACATTCGATCGCCTATAAGCTGATGTTTACCATCGGGAAAGATCCCGTTATTGCCAACAAACATGAGTGGCTGAACGCCACGCTGTTTGCGGTGCGCGACCGTATGGTCGAACGCTGGCTGCGCTCTAACCGCGCCCAGCTTTCGCAGGAGACGCGACAGGTCTATTACCTGTCGATGGAGTTTCTGATTGGTCGCACCCTCTCCAATGCGCTGTTATCGCTCGGGATTTATGACGACGTCAAAAACGCACTGGAAGAGATGGGGCTGGATTTAGAAGAGCTGATTGACGAAGAGAACGACCCGGGGCTGGGTAACGGTGGTCTCGGGCGTCTTGCCGCCTGTTTCCTCGATTCACTGGCGACGCTGGCGCTGCCGGGGCGCGGCTACGGTATTCGCTACGACTACGGTATGTTCAAGCAGAACATCGTGGATGGTCGTCAGAAAGAGTCTCCTGACTACTGGCTGGAGTACGGTAACCCGTGGGAGTTCAAGCGCCACAACACGCGCTACAAGGTGCGTTTTGGCGGGCGTATTCAGCAGGAAGGGAAAAAATCCCGCTGGGTGGAAACCGAGGAGATCCTCGCCGTGGCCTATGACCAGATCATCCCCGGCTACGACACCGATGCGACCAATACGCTGCGCCTGTGGAACGCGCAGGCCAGTAGCGAGATCAACCTGGGTAAATTCAACCAGGGTGACTACTTCGCGGCGGTGGAAGATAAAAACCACTCCGAGAATGTGTCACGCGTCCTGTATCCGGATGACTCGACCTACTCAGGCCGCGAGCTGCGCCTGCGTCAGGAGTATTTCCTCGTCTCGGCAACGATTCAGGATATCCTTAGCCGTCACTATCAGCTGCACAAAACCTATGCGAATCTGGCGGAAAAAACCGCCATTCACCTCAACGATACCCATCCGGTGCTGTCGATCCCTGAGCTGATGCGCCTGCTGATTGACGAGCATAAGTTCAGCTGGGATGACGCGTTTGAAGTAACCTGCCAGGTGTTCTCGTACACCAACCATACGCTGATGAGTGAAGCGCTGGAGACGTGGCCGGTGGATATGCTCGGCAAAATTCTGCCGCGCCATCTGCAAATCATCTTCGAGATCAACGACTACTTCCTCAAGACCTTGCAGGAGCAGTACCCGAACGATACCGGTCTGCTGAGCCGCGCCTCGATCATTGATGAATCCAACGGGCGTCGCGTACGCATGGCCTGGCTGGCGGTGGTGATCAGCCACAAGGTGAACGGCGTGTCAGAGCTGCACTCGAACCTGATGGTGCAGTCGCTGTTTGCGGACTTCGCGAAGATCTTCCCGACGCGTTTCTGCAACGTGACCAACGGCGTCACCCCGCGCCGCTGGCTGGCGCTGGCGAACCAGCCGCTCTCCGACGTTCTGGATGAGAACATTGGCCGCACCTGGCGCACCGATTTGAGCCAGTTGAGCGAGCTGGAGCAGCACATTGATTTCCTGACGGTGAATAAAGCGGTACGGGAAGCCAAGCTGCTGAACAAGAAGCGTCTGGCGGTCTGGCTGGCGATGCATCTGAACGTGGTGGCGAACCCGAAAGCGCTGTTCGACGTGCAGATCAAACGTATCCACGAGTACAAGCGTCAGCTGATGAATGTCCTGCACGTTATTACCCACTACAACCGCATTAAGGCTGACCCGACGGCGGAGTGGGTGCCGCGCGTGAAAATCTTTGCCGGTAAGGCGGCGTCCGCGTACTACATGGCGAAGCACATCATTCATCTCATCAACGATGTGGCGAAGGTGGTGAACCACGATCCGGACATTGGCGATAAGCTGAAGGTCGTGTTTATCCCGAACTACAGCGTAAGCCTGGCGCAGCTGATTATTCCGGCGGCGGATCTCTCTGAGCAGATTTCCACGGCGGGGACGGAAGCATCCGGCACCAGTAACATGAAGTTTGCCCTGAACGGCGCGCTGACTATCGGCACGCTGGACGGCGCAAATGTCGAAATGCTGGAGCATGTGGGCGCGGAGAATATCTTTATTTTCGGGAATACGGCGGAAGAGGTGGAGGCGCTGCGCAAGCAGGGCTACTCGCCCCGTGAGTATTATGAAGAGGATGACGAGTTACGCCAGGTGCTGACGCAAATCGCCACCGGCGTGTTTAACCCTGAGGAGCCCGGACGCTATCGCGATCTGGTGGACTCGCTGATTAACTTTGGCGATCACTATCAGGTGCTGGCGGATTACCGCAGCTACGTGGATTGTCAGGATAAGGTGGACGAACTGTACCGTCAGCAGGAGAAGTGGACCAGCGCCGCGATGCATAACATCGCCAACATGGGGTACTTCTCGTCGGACAGAACCATCAAAGAGTATGCCGAGAATATCTGGCATATTGATCCGGTGCGGTTGTAAAAACAAAGCCCGGTGGCGCTGCGCTTACCGGGCCTACGGGATCGAGTAGGCCGGGTAAGGCGGAGCCGCCACCCGGCTTTTTTTCAATTACGACGCCAACGACAATTCACGCTTTCCCGCATGTTGTTGCAACCATTGCGCCACGCGAGACTGCTGCTCGGCATTCAGCCACATCCCTTCTTTAGTACGACGCCAGATAGCATCGTCCAGACGGCGCACCCACTCGTGTTCCACCAGGTAGCGCAGTTCCGCTTCGTACAGCTCATGGCCAAAATGCTCGCCCAGATCGGCAATCTCTTTCGCCTCGCCGAGGAACAGTTCGGTGTTGCTGCCGTAGGTGCGGGCATAGTGGCGCGCCATTCCTTCGGTAATGAACGGGAAGCGGCGACGCAGCTTCGCGGCGTAATCGTCGCGGTTATCGCCGATATCGCCGCCAGGCAGCACGGCGCCTTTCGTCCACGCCGGGCCGATGCCTTTGTAATACGGCGCCAGTTTCTCCAGCGCGTGCTCCGCCAGTTTACGGTAGGTGGTGAGCTTACCGCCAAATACCGACAGCAGGGGCGCCTGACCGTTCACGTCATGAATATCAAGCGTATAGTCACGGGTGATGGCCTGCGGTGAGTCAGACTCGTCATCACACAGCGGACGCACGCCGGAGTAGGTCCAGACCACGTCATCGCGCGCCAGCTGTTTCTTAAAGTGCGCGTTGTACACTTTCAACAGATAGCTGACTTCACTCTCGTCGATCTCAACGTTTTTCGGATCGCCTTTGTACTCTACGTCGGTGGTGCCGATGATGGAGAACTCGTCCATCCACGGGATCACAAACACAATGCGCTTGTCTTCATTTTGCAGGATATAAGCCTGTTTCTGGGTATGCACGCGCGGCACCACAATGTGGCTGCCCTTGATCAGGCGGATGCCGTACGGAGAAGGCAGGTGCATACCGTCATCGAAGAACTGTTTTACCCACGGGCCGGTGGCATTCACCAGGCCGCGCGCTTTCCAGCTAAACTTCTCACCGGTATCCACGTCTTCCGCTTCCACAATCCACAGGCCGTTTTCGCGGCGTGCGGCGGTCGCGCGGGTACGGGTTTTCACCTCGCCGCCTTTCTTCTCGACCATCTGCGCGTTAGCCAGCACCAGACGCGCATCGTCCACCCAGCAGTCGGAATATTCGAAACCGCGCACGATTTCAGGCTTAAGAACCGACTCTGAGCCAAAACGCAAACCAGTCGAACCCGGCAGGCTGGTGCGTTTACCCAGATGATCGTACATAAAAAGACCAATGCGGATCATCCACGCCGGACGCAGATGCGGGCGATGAGGCAGACGGAAACGCATCGGGATCGCCAGATGCGGAGCCATTTTCAGCAGTACTTCGCGTTCAGCCAGCGCTTCGCTGACCAGGCGAAATTCGTAGTGTTCCAGGTAGCGCAGGCCACCGTGGATCAGCTTGGAGCTGGCGGACGACGTCGCGCAGGCGAGATCGTTAGCTTCCAGCATCAGCACGGATAAACCGCGTCCTGCGGCATCAACCGCAATACCGGCACCGTTGATGCCACCGCCTATCACAATCAGATCTTTGGTTTCCATAACACCCTCATGCACTTTCGTTAAAGCTCAAAAATGTTCGATATCGCTCATAATAGCAAAGGAACGCGCTTTTGGTAACATCAAAAAAACAATTTAGAGTGATATGGATAACATAATGGCGTTTACCCGCCGCCAGGACGTACACTACGGGGTAAAATAGTGCGGTCTGATGCCCTCACCCCAGCCCTCTCCCACGGGGAGAGGGTGATCCGTTTCCCTCTCCCTCCGGGAGAGGGTAGGGTGAGGGGAAAACCGCACCACACCTGAATATAAGATGAGAACACCATGGATCAGTTTGAATGTATTAACGTAGAAGAAGCCCATCAGAAGATGCACCAGGGACAAGCGGTGCTGGTGGATATCCGCGATCCGCAGAGCTTTGCGATGGGCCACACGCCGGGCGCGTTCCATCTCACCAACGACACGCTGGGCGCGTTTATGCGCGATAACGACTTCGATACCCCGGTGATGGTGATGTGCTATCACGGCAACAGTAGTAAAGGCGCGGCGCAGTATCTGCTCCAGCAGGGTTACGACGCGGTGTACAGCGTCGATGGCGGCTTCGATGCCTGGCATCGTCATTTCCCGGCAGAAGTTGAATACGCGTTTGAGCGCTGATCCCGCTATACTGTCCCCTTTTGTGTGGAAATAAGCGACCGCTGCCCATGTTGATGATCACCTCTTTTAGCAACCCGCGCGTCGCCCAGGCGTTTGTCGACTATATGGCGACGCAGGGCATTATCCTGACTATTCAGCAGCATACACAGACGGATGTCTGGCTGGCAGACGAAAGCCAGGCCGGCCGAGTGAACGACGAGCTGGCGCGTTTTCTGGAAAACCCGGGCGACCCGCGTTATCTGGCGGCAAGCTGGCAATCCGGCCAGACCGGCAGTGGCCTGCACTATCAACGTTTTCCGTTTCTCGCCACCCTCCGCGAGCGCGCAGGGCCGTTTACGCTGCTTTTGATGGCAGCCTGCATCATCGTCTTCATTATTATGAGCGTGGTGGGCGACCAGAGCGTGATGATTGCCCTCGCATGGCCGTACGATCCCTCCCTGCAATTTGACGTCTGGCGCTACTTCACGCATGCGCTGATGCACTTCTCGGTGATGCATATCCTCTTTAACCTGCTGTGGTGGTGGTATCTCGGCGGGGCGGTGGAGAAGCGGCTCGGCAGCGGCAAGCTGATTGTGATCACCCTTATCAGCGCCCTGTTAAGCGGCTACGTGCAGCACAAATTCAGCGGTCCATGGTTTGGCGGGTTATCCGGCGTGGTGTACGCCCTGATGGGTTACGCCTGGCTCAGAGGCGAGCGCGACCCGGATAGCGGCATCTATTTACAACGTGGATTAATAACCTTTGCGTTAATATGGCTTATTGCCGGATGGTTTGATCTGTTTGGTATGTCTATCGCCAATGGTGCGCACGTTACCGGCCTGGCGGTTGGGCTGGCGATGGCGCTGGCCGATACGCTCCATGCGCGAAAACGAACATAATTCCCAGGGATATTTCATGAAACAAACACAACGTCATGACGCCATTATCGAACTGGTAAAAAAACAGGGATACGTCAGTACTGAAGAGCTGGTGGAGCAGTTTGCCGTCAGCCCGCAAACCATCCGTCGTGACCTCAACGACCTGGCCGATCAGAACCGTATTTTGCGTCACCACGGCGGCGCCGCACTGCCGTCCAGCTCGGTGAACACCTCATGGCATGACCGTAAGGCGACGCAAACGGCAGAGAAAGAGCGTATCGCCCGTAAAGTGGCGAGCCAGATCCCGAACGGCGCGACGCTGTTTATTGATATCGGCACCACGCCGGAAGCGGTCGCCCATGCGCTGCTGAACCACGAGAACCTGCGCGTGGTGACCAACAACCTGAACGTGGCCAACACGTTGATGCAGAAAGACGATTTCCGCATCATCCTCGCGGGCGGCGAACTGCGCAGCCGCGACGGGGGCATTATCGGCGAAGCGACGCTCGATTTTATCTCTCAGTTCCGCCTCGACTTCGGCATTCTGGGGATCAGCGGCATCGACAGCGACGGCTCGCTGCTGGAGTTTGATTACCATGAGGTGCGCACCAAGCGCGCGATCATTGAAAACTCACGTCACGTGATGCTGGTGGTGGACCACTCCAAATTTGGCCGTAACGCGATGGTCAACATGGGCAGCATCAGCATGGTGGATGCGGTTTACACCGACGTAATGCCGCCGGCGGGCGTGATGCAGGTAATTAAGGATAACAATTTGCAGCTGGAATTGTGCTAGCAATTGTGTCGGATGGCGCTGCGCTTACCCGACCTACAAAATTTTCTCCCTCTCCCTGTGGGAGAGGGCCGGGGTGAGGGCATCAGACCGCAGAGGATCTACACTCCATATCCCATCATCTTCAACAGCTGCTGTGCATGCTGCACCGCATCCTGTCGGTGCGCTACGCCCAGCTTCTGATACAGATTGCGAATGTGCGTTTTGATGGTGGTCGCCGCCACCGCCAGCTCACCGGCAATCTGCTCGTTGCTGTAGCCGGAATAGATCAGCCCTAGCACCTGCCATTCACGCTGGGTGAGCGGGCTGGTGCGGATAAGCTCCGGCACTTCCGGATGGTTCAGCAGACGTTCAACAAAGTTCTCATCGAAGTGCGCAAACTTGTGGCGGTGGTGCTGGTTAATCTCGCGCAGAATGCGCTGGGCGCGATGCTGATCGAGTTCTGGCAGTGTGTTCAGCTGAATCAGCTGGCGCAGCTGCTGGGCCATCACTTCACCCTCAATCACAAAGTGGCTGATAAACCCGGTGCGGTTCGCCAGCTGCAACGCTTCCAGCAGTACGCGCTGGGCATCGTTTTTACGGCCCGCCTGCCAGTAAAGCTGGTTTAACAGCAGCAGGTTGCGGTTTAAATCGCTCATCAGGCGCAGGCTGCGGGCGTTTTCGTTTAACTCTTCCAGCACAATCTCGGCAGGCTCAAAGTCACCCAGCAGGATCTGCACGCGAGCGATGTTGCGCCACTGGCTTTGCAGGAAGTGGTTATTGGCAAATTCCGGTTTAGGCGTATGACGCAGCCAGTTGGCGGCGGACTTTTTATCGCCGGTCATCTGCCAGTAAATCACCCGCACCTTATCGGCGTTGGACACCCAGTCGCTATGGTACTGCCCGTTGCCGAGCAGGTTTTCCAGGCGGTTAAGATGGTTGCGGGCATTATCCAGGTCGCCGCGCGCCAGCGAGCACTGCACCAGCAGAGCCAGACACTGGAGCTGCTGCTGCGGCTGGAAGCTCGAAAGGACATTCAGACCCTGGCGGGCGCAGCTTTCTGCTTCATCCAGACGCGACCATGCCCACAGCAGCTGAGCGCGAATACGCAACAGGAACTCGTGCATCGGCAGCTGTTCCAGATGCTGTTCACGGATCAGCTGGAACGCTTTCTCCTGGTTTTCCCAGGCGGCTTGCAGGAATCCCTGAGCAAATAAAATCTCGCTTTGCTGGATCAGGCTCCAGAGGGCGTAATGCCAGACATCGTGGCGGCGCGCCATCTGTTCGGTTTGCTGCATGAGTGAAAGCGAACGCGTGAGATCGCCCTTACAGTGCAGCACTTCGCCGTGTACCGAGGTGGCCACAATACGGCTGTAAAAATTCGCCAGCGGCAGCTCATCCAGCGCGACCATCGCCAGCCGTTCGGCTTCCTCAGGGTCACCGTCGTTAATCGCCACCTGCGCACGAAGGGCGTTAAATTCGCCATGCAGGGTGGTATCCATCTCGCTTTCCATCTCCTGCTCGGCGCGCGCCAGCAGGGTGTTCACTTCGCTGTAGCGATGCTGGCTCTGCATCAGCCAGGCCTGGAGCAGCACCAGACGCGGATTCTCCAGCAGGCTTTCCCACGGCAGCGCTTTTAACGACTCTTCCAGCAGCGTCAGTTCACTGTGGTTGAACAGTCCCCACGCGTGGTTGAGCAGAATATCGCGCAGCATACCGGCATCCCCGGCGGCCAGCGCATGGTGGATAGCCTCGCTCGGGAAACCTTGCGCCATCCAGCTTTCGGCGGCGGCGCGGTGAATGTCAGGCAGCTCTGCGGCCAGTTCCCACTGGCAACGCTGGCGCAGGAAGCTGCCAAACAGCGGATGGTAGCTAAACCATTCGCCGGGATCGTCCATGCGCGTCAGGAACAGACCCTGACGTTCAATCTCTTCGAGCTGAAGCTGCCCGTTTTCAATGCCGGTGACGCGTACAATCAGCGCATCGTTCATGGAACGCAGCAGGGAGCTTTTCAGCAGGAAATGGCGGGTGGAGAGGTCAACGCTGTCGAGTACCTCATCCACCAGATAATCCGACAGGTGGCTGGCGTTGATGCCCGCCAGGCGGCGTGCGGACTGATGCGTCGGGCTGTTGTTTTGCCGCGCGGAGAGGGCAATCAGCTGAAGCGCCGTGGCCCAGCCGGCAACGTCATCGCACAGGCGGCTGCTTTCCGACGCCTCAATCGGAGACGTCAGGCGGCAGTCAAAGAACTGCTTCGCTTCCTGATGGGTAAAGGCCAGCTGCTGACTGCCGATTTCCAGCAGCTGATCGCGCACGCGCAGGTTGGCAATGCCCAACTGCGGAAGGTTACGCGACAGGACAACCAGCGTCAGGTTTTCCGGCTGATGGCGCAGGAAGAAACGCATGGACTCGTGAATAACCGGGTTGGTGATCAGATGATAATCATCAATCACCACATACAGCGGGCGATGCCATTCGGCCAGCTCTATAAACAGCTGGGAGAAAAGAGAGGACAGGCTGGCGTACTGGCGCTTTTGCACCATCACCTCGCTGGTGACGCAGTGTCCGTTGGTTGCCTGCTGAATCGCGGCAATTAAATAGCTGGCAAAACGCTCCTGCTGGTTATCCCCTTCATCCAGGGAGTACCAGCCAAGATCGCTTTTACCTGCCGCCCATTGCGAAATGAGCGTTGTTTTTCCATAACCCGCAGGACTCGTAACCAGCGCCAGTCGGAAATTATGCGCACCGGAAAGTTTAGCCAGCAGGCGCTCGCGGACCACAGTATGGTCAAGACGAACCGGGCGACTTAATTTGGACGGAATCAACATAGTTTTCACTTCACTGTGGGGAACGAGAGAATTTATTTTTTTTGCGCTTCGTAATTAATATCTATAAGTTCGGCCAATAGAGGAACTATTGCAAGTTATGTCTGGGTTTGGAGGCTCTGAATTTGCACTCTGTCACAAAACATTCTCATCACTGATGGAACTTTCCGTAAATGGCTGGATGCCGCGCTGCTTCTGGCTTGTGTGCATAAGTCGCGGTTGCGCTGAAACTGGTTTCAGAAAGAGATAATGACGCTGAAGTTAATTAACTTCGGGGAAAGTTGCATCGGCTTAATAGGGGTGCTGAATAATCCCGACGCGCGGAAATATTATTCTACGTAAGTAATCATTTCAGCGATGATTAATTTCCTCCGAAACTGCATTTCATTTCTTTGACGCTCTTCCGGGATCGCTTTTTCAGCGAAGCGCACACTCACACAGTGGCCTCGATCACACTTTTATGCTCATCCCCGCTACTCCTCCCTGTCTAATCCCCGACAGGAGGAGGAAGAGGCGCAATGAGCCAGGCACACTAGCGTTAAATGTTTTTACTCTCTACAGGATGCCGATTCCCTATGTCACAGCCTACTTTCAACAAAGCTCAATTTCAGGCTGCCCTGACACGTCAGTGGCAGCGTTTTGGCCTTCATGCTGCAAACGAAATGACGCCTCACCAGTGGTGGCAGGCGGTGAGCGGGGCGCTCGCAGAGCAGCTGGACGCTCAGCCTGTGACGAAGCCCGTGAAAGGCCAGCGTCACGTCAACTACATTTCAATGGAGTTCCTGATTGGCCGTCTGACGGGTAACAATCTGCTGAACCTTGGCTGGTATCAGGAGGTCGGTGACGTGCTGAAAGAACACGACATCAACCTGACCGATCTGCTGGAAGAAGAGATTGATCCGGCGCTGGGTAACGGCGGTCTGGGACGTCTGGCAGCCTGCTTCCTGGATTCCATGGCAACCGTGGGCCAGTCGGCGATTGGCTATGGCCTGAACTATCAGTACGGCCTGTTTCGTCAGTCATTTGCCGACGGCCATCAGATGGAAGCGCCAGACGACTGGCACCGCAATACCTATCCGTGGTTCCGCCACAACGCGCAGCTGGATGTGCAGGTCGGGATTGGCGGGAAAGTCACGAAGCAGGGGCTCTGGGAACCGGCGTTCACCATTACCGGTGAAGCCTGGGACCTGCCGGTACTCGGCTACCGTAACGGCGTGGCGCAGCCGCTGCGCCTGTGGCAGGCGAAGCATGCGCATCCGTTTAACCTGACCAAATTCAACGACGGCGATTTCCTGCGCGCCGAGCAGCAGGGGATCGACGCCGAGAAACTGACCAAAGTGCTCTACCCGAACGACAACCACCTGGCGGGTAAAAAGCTGCGCCTGATGCAGCAGTACTTCCAGTGCGCCTGCTCCGTGGCGGACATTCTGCGTCGCCACCACCTGGCGGGCCGCAAGCTGGCTCAGCTGCCGGACTTCGAAGTTATTCAGCTTAACGACACGCATCCGACCATTGCCATCCCGGAACTGCTGCGCGTGCTGATCGACGAGCATCAGCTGAGCTGGGACGACGCCTGGGCCATCACCAGCCGCACCTTCGCCTACACCAACCACACCCTGATGCCGGAAGCTCTGGAGTGCTGGGATGAGAAGCTGGTGAAAACGCTGCTGCCGCGCCATATGCAGATCATCAACAAGATTAACGACCAGTTCAAAACGCTGGTGGAGAAAACCTGGCCGGGCGATAAGGCCGTCTGGGCGAAGCTGGCCGTGGTGCACGACAAGCAGGTGCGCATGGCGAATATGTGCGTGGTCAGCGGCTTTGCGGTGAACGGCGTGGCCGCGTTGCACTCGGATCTGGTGGTGAAAGATCTCTTCCCGGAATACCACCAGCTGTGGCCGACTAAGTTCCATAACGTGACCAACGGCATCACGCCGCGCCGCTGGATCAAGCAGTGCAACCCGCTGCTGGCCGGCCTGCTGGACAAGACCCTGAAGAAAGAGTGGGCCAACGACCTGGACCAGCTCATCAACCTGGAAAAACAGGCCGACAACGCGAAGTTCCGCGAGCAGTACCGCGCGATCAAGCTGGAGAACAAGGTTCGCCTGGCGGCGTTCGTGAAAATGCGCACCGGAATTGAGATCAACCCGAATGCGATTTTCGATATCCAGATCAAACGACTGCACGAGTACAAACGTCAGCACCTGAACCTGCTGCACATTCTGGCGCTGTACAAAGAGATCCGCGAGAACCCGCAGGCCGACCGCGTCCCGCGCGTGTTCCTGTTCGGTGCGAAAGCGGCGCCGGGCTACTACCTGGCGAAAAACATTATCCTTGCCATTAATAAAGTGGCGGCGGCGATCAACAGCGATCCGAAAGTGGGCGACAAGCTGAAGGTGGTGTTCCTGCCGGACTACTGCGTTTCTGCGGCTGAAATGCTGATCCCGGCGGCGGATATTTCCGAGCAGATCTCTACCGCCGGTAAAGAAGCGTCCGGTACCGGCAACATGAAGCTGGCCCTGAACGGCGCGCTGACCGTCGGCACGCTGGACGGTGCGAACGTCGAAATCGCCGAGAAGGTCGGCGAAGAGAACATCTTTATCTTCGGCCATACTGTTGAAGAAGTGAAAGCCATCAAAGCCAAAGGGTACGACCCGGTGAAATGGCGTAAAAAAGATAAAGTGCTGGATGCGGTGCTTAAAGAGCTGGAAAGCGGGAAGTACAGCGACGGCGACAAGCACGCGTTTGACCAGATGCTGCACAGCATGGACAAAAAGGGCGGCGACCCGTACCTGGTGATGGCTGACTTCTCGGCTTACGTTGAAGCGCAGAAGCAGGTCGACGTGCTGTATCGCGACCAGGATGCCTGGACCCGCGCGTGTATCCTGAACACCGCGCGCTGCGGTATGTTCAGCTCTGACCGCTCAATCCGTGATTATCAGGCTCGTATCTGGCAGGCAAAACGCTAAGGAAGCGCGATGGAGAGTAAACGTCTGGACAGTGCCGCGCAGGCGGCGGGAATTAGCCTCAGTTACATCAATGCGCACGGCAAACCGCAGTCTATTGGTGCGGACACCAAAAGACGTTTGCTGGATGCCATGCACAAAACCGACGCGAAAGCGTCGGGTGCGCCGGTGCCGAACGTCAAGGTCTTTACCGCGGGCAAAAAGATGCCGCTGGCGGTGGAAGGGCGCGGCGAGTTCAGCTGGCTGCTCACCACCGAAGAGGGGCATCAGCACAAAGGCCATGCCACCGGCGGCAAAACCCTCAACCTTCCGGCGAAGCTGCCGGAGGGCTACCACACGCTTACGCTTACCCGGGACGACCAGCGTTTTCACTGTCGGGTGATTGTGGCGCCAAAGCGCTGCTATGAGCCGCAGGCGCTGCGTGAAGGCAAAAAGCTGTGGGGCGCCTGCGTGCAGCTCTATACCCTGCGTTCGGACAGCAACTGGGGCATTGGCGATTTTGGCGACCTGAAAAAGATGCTGGCATCTGTTGGTGAGCGCGGCGGCGCGTTCATCGGCCTCAACCCGATCCACGCCCTCTATCCGGCGAATCCGGAAAGCGCCAGCCCGTACAGCCCGTCTTCCCGCCGCTGGCTGAACGTGATTTACATCGACGTTAACGCGTTAGACGATTTCAAAAACAGCAAAGAGGCGCAGGCGTGGTGGAAGCTTGAGACCACGCAACAGCTGCTGAAACAGGCCCGCGATGCGGACTGGGTTGATTACGCCTCCGTTACCGCGCTGAAAATGGCGGCTCTTCGTCTGGCCTGGAAGGGCTTTGCGAAGCGTGACGACGAGCAGATGGCAGCCTTCCGCCAGTTTGTGATGCAGGAAGGCGAGAGCCTTTACTGGCAGGCAGCGTTTGATGCGCTGCATGCGTATCAGGTTCAGGAGGACGAGATGCGCTGGGGCTGGCCGGTGTGGCCGGAAGCCTATCAGTCCGTTGATACCCCGGAAGTGAAGGCATTCTGTGAGACGCATGCCGACGAGGTGGATTTCTATCTCTGGTTGCAGTGGCTGGCGTACAGCCAGTTTGCCGCCTGCTGGCAGGTGAGCCAGGGCTATAACATGCCGATCGGGTTGTATCGCGATCTGGCTGTCGGCGTGGCGGAAGGCGGGGCGGAAACCTGGTGTGACCGTGAACTTTACTGCCTGAAAGCTTCTGTGGGGGCGCCGCCGGATATTCTGGGCCCGCTCGGTCAGAACTGGGGCTTACCGCCGATGGATCCGCACGTGATGGCGGCGCGTGCCTACGAGCCGTTTATCGACCTGCTGCGCGCTAACATGCAGAACTGCGGTGCGTTGCGTATCGACCACGTGATGTCCGTGCTGCGCCTGTGGTGGATCCCGTACGGTGAAACGGCTGACCACGGGGCGTACGTGCAGTATCCGGTGGACGACCTGCTCTCAATCCTCGCGCTGGAGAGTAAACGTCATCAGTGCATGGTGATTGGCGAAGATCTCGGTACCGTGCCGGTGGAAATTGTCAGCAAGCTCCGCGACAGCGGGGTTTACTCCTACAAAGTGCTCTATTTTGAAAACGACCATGAGAAAACCTTCCGCGCGCCGAAAGCGTACCCTGAACAGTCAATGGCAGTCGCGACGACGCATGATCTTCCTACGCTCAGAGGCTACTGGGAAAGCGGCGACCTGACGCTCGGCAAAACGCTGGGTCTCTACCCGGATGAAGAGGTTCTGCGTGGGCTGTATCAGGATCGCGAGCTGGCGAAGCAGGGGTTGCTGGATGCGCTGCATAAGCATGGCTGTCTGCCGAAGCGCGCCGGGCATAAGGCGTCGCTGATGTCGATGACGCCAACGCTTAATCGTGGCTTACAGCGCTATATTGCCGACAGCAACAGCGCGTTGCTCGGTCTGCAACCGGAAGACTGGATTGATATGGCGGAGCCGGTAAACATCCCCGGCACCAGCTATCAGTACAAAAACTGGCGTCGCAAGCTGTCCACAACGCTTGAAGCGATGTTCGCCGATGACGGGGTGAACAGGTTGATTAAGGATTTGGACAAGCGGCGAAAAGCGGTGGGTAAGAAGCGGTAGTTTCACCCTCACCCTAACCCTCTCCCAAAGGGAGAGGGAATAGAATGTAGGCCGGGTAAGCGTCAGCGCCACCCGGCTTTTTTACATCAAACCACCATATTCAACAGCAGCACCCCGACCAGACCGCACACCGAAATGATGGTTTCCAGCGCGGACCAGGACTTGATGGTTTCACCGATGGTCAGGTTGAAGTACTCCTTGAACAGCCAGAAGCCCGGATCGTTCACGTGGGAGAAAATCACGCTCCCGGAACCAACCGCGATAACCATCAGCTCAGGGCTTACGCCCGTGGTCGCAATCAGCGGCGCAACGATACCGCCCGCGGTAATCGCCGCAACGGTCGCAGAGCCCAGCGCGATACGCAACACCGCGGCAATAGACCATGCCATCAGCAGCGGGGAGACGTTGGTTTCATGCATCATGGCCGCGATGTATTTATCCACGCCGCTGTCGACCAGCACCTGCTTGAACGCGCCGCCACCGCCGATGATCAGCAGCATCATGGCAATGATTTTAATGGAAGAAGTCAGCGTGTCGTTGATCTGATCCATGGAACGGCCACGGTTAAGACCGAAGGTGAACATGGCGATCAGGACCGCAATCAGCGTCGCCATCACCGGGTCGCCCAGGAACTCCGCAACGGACAGGAACGCGTGACCTTTCGGCAGAACCATCTCTGCTATGGCACGCATCGCCATCAGGATCACCGGTACCAGTGAGGTCCAGACGCTGACGCCAAAGCCTGGCATCTCTTCTTCAGTAAAGGTTTTGGCGCTGTACAGCCCTTCCGGGATAGGCTTATCAATGCCTTTCAGGAAGCGCGCATACACCGGGCCTGCCAGAATTACCGTCGGGATCGCCAGAATCGTACCGAACAGCAGGGTTTTACCCATATCGGCATGGAAGATGGTGGCGATAGCCGTTGGGCCCGGATGCGGCGGCAGGAAACCGTGGGTGACGGACAGCGCCGCAGCCATCGGCACACCCACGAACAGCAGCGGGATGTTGGCGGCAGCGGCGATGGTGAACACCAGCGGCAGCATCAGCACGAAGCCCACTTCATAGAACAGCGCGAAACCGACGGTAAAACCGGTTAACACCACCGCCCATTGAATGTTCTTCTTACCAAATTTGTCGATCAGCGTGGTGGCAATACGCTGTGCGCCACCGCAGTCCGCGAGCATTTTACCGAGCATGGCGCCGAAGCCCATGATCAGCGCCAGGCTGCCGAGCGTACCGCCGACACCGGCTTTAATGGAGCTGATAACTTTAACCAGCGGCATTCCCTGCATCAGACCGACTGCAAGTGCCACCAGAACCAGAGCGATAAATCCGTTCATTTTGAAGCGGATCATCAAGAGCAGTAATAACACAACACCGATAGCGACGATGACTAATGGCATGATTGACCTGGCCTTTGAATTGTTATGGGTAACGTCATTGTTTCAACGACAAATTCCGGTTGTCCCAACTGGGAACAGAGTGTTAACGGCACTCATACTGATGCCTGCGAAAACGTTAAGTTTAGTCGGCTGTTATAAGGGTGTTGAGTGCCCACGAGAATGATACGGGTAACATGCGGTGATTGAGAATCACCCAGGGAGGCAAAATTTGAATTATGAGACGCAGGTCAACATACAGAGGGGGAGGCAAGAAAAAGTAGGCCCGGTAAGCGCAGCGCCACCGGGCAATACAGACGGGGACTGAATCAGTAGTAAGAGTGCTCGCCGCGCTGGTGCTCGGTCAGATCGCGCACGCCTTTCAGTTCCGGGAATTCGTTCAACAGCTGCTTCTCGATCCCTTCTTTCAGGGTTACATCAACCATGGAGCAGCCGTTACAGCCGCCGCCGAATTGCAGGATCGCCAGACCATCTTCGGTGATTTCCATCAGGGAAACACGTCCCCCGTGGCCGGCCAGCTGCGGGTTGATCTGCGATTGCAGCAGATATTCCACACGCTCCATCAGCGGGGCATCGTCAGAGACTTTACGCATCTTCGCGTTTGGCGCCTTCAGCGTCAGCTGAGAACCTAGCTGGTCAGTGACGAAATCAATCTCCGCATCTTCAAGATACGGCGCGCTCAGCTCATCAACGTACGCGGTGAGCTGTTCAAATTTAAGGGCAGTGTCAGTTGCTTCCACAGCATCCGGAGGACAATAAGAGACACCACATTCTGCATTCGGAGTGCCTGGATTGATCACAAACACGCGGATCTGCGTCCCTTCTTCCTGATTTGCCAGCAGTTTGGCAAAGTGCGCTTGTGCAGAATCGGAAATACGGATCATAGCTTTGGCCTAATAGTTGACTAAATTACCTGGGTATAATCATACGCCCATTGAAGAAGGGCTACAAGGTACGGCACAGACACCATACCTGAACTGACGCGGCGCCGCTTTGCAAAAGCAGTCGGGAAAGTTCAGCCACGGTACTGCCCGTGGTGACGACATCATCCACAATCGCGATATGGAGGCCGTTGACCGGCAATTCAAGGCGAAAGGCGTTTTTCAGGTTCCTTTTGCGCGACCGGGCGTTGAGCCGGTGCTGAACGGCAGTGGCATGAGTACGTTTCAGCGCAGAGGCTGGGTACCGGCAACCCAGCCAGTGGGCGAGCGGACGGCACAGCAGGTCGCTCTGATTGTATCCCCGCCGCCAGTGCCGACGCTGAAACAGTGGCACGTTCACAAGCGTGTCGACCGGCGGCAGCCCGCGCGTTCTTCGCGCCTGTAATACCGCCAGTAACAACAGGCGTGCCAGGGGCTGCGCCAGTGCAGTCTGGCTGGAAAACTTAAACTGATGAACCAGACGACTCAGCGGCAAAACGTAATCATCCACCGCCACCAGCGCGCTCCACGGCGGCGCTTTTTTCAGGCAACGGCCGCAGGGGAGCGTCTGGCTTACGGCAGGCAAGCCGCATTGCGGACAGCCCTTCAGGTAACCCAGCGCTCGCGTGCAAACGGAACAGACGCCCCACGCGCTCATCGCAAGTGGCATTCGGCATAGCCAGCACAAGCCGGGCACTGTTAGCATACGCAACCTCCATGTGAAAAAAGAGAACGTTAACTGATGAAGACGCTGTGGTGGCAGACCGTTGGGACGGGAAATTGTCATCTTGTGCTGCTGCACGGATGGGGACTGAACGCCGAAGTGTGGCGTTGCATAAGTGAGGAACTGGCCTCGCAATTCACGGTACACCTGGTGGATCTACCGGGCTATGGACGTAGCCACGGCTACGGCGCGATGACGCTCGACGACATGGCGGAGCAGGTTCTGGAGGCGACGCCGCAAAAAGCCGTCTGGCTCGGCTGGAGCCTGGGCGGGCTGGTGGCAAGCCAGATTGCGCTGCGCCATCCTGAACGGGTCCAGGCGCTGGTGACCGTGGCCTCATCACCCTGTTTCAGCGCCCGCGAGGCGTGGCCGGGCATCAAACCTGAGGTGCTGGCCGGGTTCCAGCATCAGCTGAGCGAAGACTTCCAGCGGACGGTGGAGCGTTTCCTGGCATTACAGACGATGGGAACAGAAACCGCCCGTCAGGATGCGCGGACGCTGAAGCAGACGGTGCTTTCTCTGCCGATGCCGGAGGTTGAGGTGCTGAACGGAGGGCTGGAAATCCTGAAAACGGCCGATCTGCGCGAGCCGCTGGCGTCGTTAACGGTGCCGCATCTGCGTATTTATGGCTATCTGGATGGACTGGTTCCGCGCAAGGTGGTTCCGCTGCTGGATGCGCTGTGGCCGGAGAGTAAATCAATGGTGGTTGCCAAAGCGGCACATGCGCCGTTCATCTCTCATCCTGCTGAGTTTTGTTCGGCGCTGTCCGGTTTTATCAGCGAAGCGTCCACCACTCCCTGAGACAGGCTTTACCTTCAGGACAACTCTTACAACTGCCGGACAGACAACCGTCCGGCTCTTCCTGAATGCGCACGGCTTTCCCCATGGCCTCCAGCCTTTCCAGCATGGCATCGATCATCGGCTGCGGCGTATGCAGGCTGAGGCTGAGCTGCTTCGCCTCCATTCGCCCCTGTAACGCCAGTAAGTCACGAACCTGAATCAACGATGCCATCTTTCTTCCCCTTAGTGACAGTCGCCCGCAGGGCTGCTACAGCAGGTCGTCGGGGTTTTGCGCGTTGCCAGCAGGTTAACGTCAACGCGGCTACGCGCCCGGCGCAGCAGGCCAATCACCATCACGTTAAACAGGATCACCGCGAGGATACAGACCAGGCTGTAGCGCGGATGCTGGCTGTAATTGACGGCCTGATAAAACACGGTCGCCAGCGAGTAGGCAATGTTCAGCCCCCACAGAATGGAGAAGCCCATCCAGCCGCGGCTGGACTCACGGGCAATGGCGCCCATGACCGAGATGCACGGAATATAGAGCAGGACGAAGATCAGGTAGCTGTAGGCCGCCGACGCGCTGCCAAATTTCTGGCCCATCACGCCCATTGCTCCGGTCGCCATTTCGCCGTCGCCTTTGCTGGCTTCAATCGGGTTCGCCAGTACGCTCAGGCTGAAGGTGTCTTTCAGGCTCTGCCAGGTTTCTTCCACCGCGCCAAGCAGTTCATCGCCGAGGTTGAACGCTGCCGGATTAAACTCCTCTTCCTGGATGTTTTCCGCGGTGTAAAGCGTGTTCAGGGTGCCGACAACCACCTCTTTTGCCATCGCGCCGGTGAACAGGCCCACGGTTGCCTGCCAGTTGTCTTCCTGAACGCCAATCGGTTTGAAGACCGGCGTAATGATCCGGCTGACGGAGGCCA
Source organism: Enterobacter cloacae complex sp. SHL001 (assembly GCF_049236825.1). Lineage (NCBI taxonomy): Bacteria > Pseudomonadati > Pseudomonadota > Gammaproteobacteria > Enterobacterales > Enterobacteriaceae > Enterobacter > Enterobacter cloacae complex sp. SHL001. Next base: position 63,067 of record NZ_JBMKIP010000007.1, on the reverse strand, counting down.
GGGCAGAGTCATTAATGTTGTCCGCGGCCTGGCCGCTCAGAGTGAAGCTGTTCAGGGCGCTCAGGAAAATGCTGACCACCACAATCACCTTACCGGCGCGCAGAACGAAGCCCTTCAGGCGCTGCCATGTCTGAATAATCAGGCTTTTCAGATGCGGAACGTGATAAACCGGCAGTTCCATCACGAACGGCGACGCTTCGCCACGCATGATGGTGTGCTTCAGCATCAGGCCGGTGAGAATAGCCATCACGATACCCAGGACATACAGGGAGAAGACGGCCAGCGCTCCTTCCTGACCAAAGAACGCCGCGGCAAAGACCGCGAAGATCGCCAGCCGCGCGCCGCAGGACATGAACGGCGCCATCATGATGGTCATCAGGCGTTCGCGCGGGGCATCCAGCGTACGCGCGCCCATGACTGACGGCACGTTACAGCCAAAGCCGACAATCAGCGGCACGAAGGATTTGCCCGGCAGCCCCAGCGCCTGCATCAGGCGGTCCATCACGAAGGCGGCGCGCGCCATGTAACCGGAATCCTCAAGGAAGGAGAGGAACAGGTACATCATGCCGATCTGCGGCACCAGCGGCAGGACGGTATTGATCCCGCCGCCGATCCCCTGCGCAAGGAAGATGGTCAACCATTCCGGGAAGTGGAGGGTGTAGCCCAGCCACTGAATACCGTGCACGAAGATAGCGACAGAGCCGCCATCAAAGATAGGTTGTAATGCACCGCCGATGTTAATGGCGAGCAGGAACATCACATACATCACCAGTAAAAAGATCGGTAAACCGAGGAAGCGGTTGAGCACAATTTTATCCACGGCGGCGGTGAAGCGGCTGGGTTCAGCGGTTAATGCATTGCTGACCACGTCACAGATAGCGGCGATGGCCTGATAGCGCGCATCCGCAATGTGCAGGGCCGGGTCATCCAGCTCGTCGCTAAGGCGAGCCTGTGCGACATCCAGCTTATCCGCCGCATCGCCTGCGTAGGCGCGGCTGTAGATATCGCCTTCCAGCATTTGCAGGCCAAGCCACAGACGTTGTCTGGCGGGCATGCTGTTATCCATCTCCTGCGCCAGCTGCCCGGCTTCGCGCAGCAGCGGCTGGGCGTAGTGCACCAGTTCGACGTCGGCATTGCCCGTGTGGCGGTCAATCGCCAGCTTCAGGGCGTCAATGCCGCGAGCGCGGGTGGAAACCAGCGGAACCACCGGGCAGCCCAGACGGGCGGAGAGGGCATCGACGTCGATGCGCAGCTTTTGCTTCTCCGCGATGTCGAGCATGTTAAGCGCCACGATGCAGGGAATACCCAGCTCCAGCAGCTGTAACGTGAGATACAGATTTCGTTCGAGGTTAGAGGCATCCACCACGTTGATAAGCAGATCCGCGTCGCCGCTCAGAATATAGTGGCAGGCAATTTGCTCATCGAGAGAGGTCTGGGATGAAATCGTGGTGAGGGAATAGGTCCCCGGTAAATCAACCAGCGTGACCTGATTATCTGTCGTGGTGAACTGGCCTTCTTTGCGTTCAACCGTCACGCCTGCCCAATTTCCCACACGCTGGCGTGCGCCAGTTAACTGATTAAATAAGGTTGTCTTGCCGGAATTAGGATTGCCAATTAAGCCAATAGTTAATTTTTTCATTGTAGTAGACTCACTGAAACCGCTGGCTTGTTAACGGGATAAAGATTCAATTTCAATTAATGCGAGATCTTTTTTACGCAGAACCAGATTAACGCGTCGGGTTTCGATATGAACTGGATCGCCCAACGGTGCAACGCGCACAACCTGGAATGATGAGCCGGGTAGCATGCCCAGTGACAGGAGCTTCTGCCGATAGGCCGGGCTTATCTCACGGGTAAAACCGATAATTTTCCACGCACTGTCTGGAGTGAATTGCATAGCGCCTGATTCCACGATAGGTTAAATAATCTACACTGCGATGATAATGAGAATAGTTTTTATCAGCAATAATAAAAATGTGACGGGATGTTGTTAATCGTATTAATTTGCGGTCTGCTTGACCTTGCTCAATATTTTCGAAATTGAGGTGAAAATAAAAAGAGGGCTATTTGTTAATGAGGTGATAATTCGTGGTTTAAATATGGATACAACATATTTATTTTAATTCCCTGCGGCCTGCTTGCCGGGCGGCACTGCGTTTGCCCGGCCTACAAAACCGTAGGCCCGGTAAGCGTCGCGCCACCGGGCATTTACAGCATTAGCGTTTCTTACCCATCGCCGCTGCCAGCGCATCCATCATCGCGCTGTTGCCCGCCGGCTGTGCGTCACGTCCGCGTGGCTTCGCGGCTTTCGCTGCCGGACGCTGCTGTTCACGGCCACCGCCATTACCGCCACGGCGCGCGTTAGTGTCGCCCGGCTGCTCGTCCAGACGCATGGTCAGGGCAATACGCTTGCGCTGGAGATCCACTTCCAGCACTTTCACCTTCACGATGTCGCCCGCTTTGACCACGGTGTGCGGATCTTCAACGAACTTGTCGGCGAGGGAAGAGATATGCACCAGACCATCCTGATGTACGCCGATATCCACAAACGCGCCAAAGTTGGTGACGTTGGTTACCGCCCCCTCCAGCACCATGCCCGGCAGCAGGTCGTTCATGGTTTCTACGCCCTCAGCAAAGGTCGCGGTTTTAAACTCAGGACGCGGATCGCGGCCCGGTTTTTCCAGCTCTTTGATGATGTCGGTGACCGTCGGCACGCCGAACTGTTCGTCGGTGAAATCCACCGCTTTCAGGTTACGCAGCGCGCTGCTGTCGCCCATCAGGTCTTTCAGCGCCTGCCGGGTGGCGGCCAGGATACGCTCGACAACTGGATAGGCTTCCGGGTGAACGGTAGAGGCATCCAGCGGGTTATCGCCGTGGTTGATGCGCAGGAAGCCCGCGCACTGCTCAAATGCTTTCGGCCCCAGACGGCTCACCTTCAGCAGCTGCTGGCGGTTCTGGAACTGACCGTTTTCATCACGCCAGGCGACGATATTCTGCGCCATCATACGGGTCAGGCCCGCCACGCGGGTCAGCAGGGGCACGGAAGCGGTGTTCAGGTCCACGCCGACGGCGTTAACACAGTCTTCCACTACCGCATCCAGCTTACGCGCCAGCTGCGTCTGGCTCACGTCGTGCTGATACTGGCCCACGCCGATGGATTTCGGGTCAATCTTCACCAGCTCCGCCAGCGGATCCTGCAAACGACGGGCGATAGAGACCGCGCCGCGCAGGGAAACGTCCAGATCCGGGAACTCCTGCGCTGCCAGTTCCGAGGCGGAATAGACAGATGCCCCCGCTTCACTGACGATCACTTTCTGCGCCGTCACTTTCGGGAACTGCTTCTGCACGTCGAGATAGAAACGTTCAGTTTCTCGGGACGCCGTACCGTTACCGATGGCAACCAGCTCAACGTTGTACTTCTCGCACAGCGCGGCGACGACGACAGCCGCTTTCGCTGCCTGACCGGTGTGCGGGTAAATGGTGTCGGTGGCAACCAGCTTGCCGGTGCCGTCAACCACGGCCACCTTCACGCCGGTACGCAGACCCGGATCGAGACCCATGGTGGCGCGCAGGCCAGCTGGCGCCGCCATCAGCAGGTCGTGCAGGTTACGGGCGAAGACGTTGATCGCTTCGTCTTCGGCGCGCTCGCGCACGGTGCCCATCAGCTCGGTTTCGAGGTGCATCAGCACCTTGATGCGCCAGGTCCAGCTCACCACGCCTTTGCGCCAGCTGTCCGCCGGGGCGTTGTTCAGGCGCAGGCCCAGATGGTCGATAATGATCTGCTCGCAGTGGCTCTCTTTTGGCGGCTCGTCAAACTGTGGATCGGCATTCAGGGAGAGTTGCAGCACGCCTTCGTTACGGCCGCGGAACATCGCCAGCGCGCGGTGAGACGGCGCGGTAGAAATGGGTTCGTGGTGATCAAAGTAGTCGCGGAATTTCGCGCCTTCTTCCTCTTTGCCGGACACCACGGTGGAGACGATATGCGCGTTCTTCCACAGGTAATCACGCACTTTGGCCAGCAGCGCCGCGTCTTCGGCGAAGCGCTCCATCAGAATGTAGCGCGCGCCGTCCAGCGCGGCTTTGGTGTCTGCTACGCCTTTATCGGCGTCGATAAATTTGGCGGCTTCGGTTTCCGGATCGTGGGACGGTTCGTTCCACAGCAGATCGGCCAGTGGCTCAAGGCCGGCTTCGATCGCAATCTGCCCGCGCGTGCGGCGCTTCGGTTTGTACGGCAGATAGAGGTCTTCGAGCTCGGTTTTACTCAGGGTACCGTTAATGGCTTTTTCCAGGTCACTGGTCAGCTTGCCCTGCTCGCCGATAGATTTGAGGATCGCCTGACGTCGGTCTTCCAGCTCGCGAAGATAGCCCAGACGGGTCTCCAGGTTTCGCAGCTGCGTGTCATCCAGACCGCCGGTGACTTCCTTACGATAACGTGCAATAAACGGCACGGTGTTCCCTTCATCAAGCAGGCGAACGGCAGCTTCTACCTGTTCGGCTCTGGCCTGAAGTTCACCCGCAATAATGCGGCAGAGCGACTCTTTCATCATGGTCAGTTCATCTTGTGGATCGAAAATCAGGGGGATAGTTATACGGGCTGACACCAAAAAATGCCAGCCGGGGAGGGCGCTCTCGGACTATTTAACATACTCGATTTCGTTGACGTACCAGCTTGCTTCACCCGCAGGCGTCTGGACAACGGCTAAATCGCCTACCTCTTTTTTCAGCAGGGCGCGGGCCATGGGTGAGTCGATAGAAATGTAATCCTTACGACCGAAAATTTCATCGTAGCCGACGATACGAAAACGCAGGGTGTCGCCGCTGTCGTTTTCAATTTCGACCCACGCGCCGAAGAAGACTTTACCTTCCTGCTGCGGGGAGTAATCGACAATTTTGAGATTCTCGAGGCACTTCGTCAGGTAGCGTACCCGGCGATCGATTTCGCGCAGCCGCTTTTTATTGTACTGGTAGTCCGCATTCTCGCTGCGGTCGCCCAGGCTTGCTGCCCAAGTGACTTTTTTGGTCACTTCCGGACGCTCTTCGCGCCACAGGTAATCCATCTCTTTTTTGAGTTTCTCGTACCCTTCACGGGTGATCAGAGGCGTTTTCATGGTGCAGCCTTTAATGCCGGTTAACTGTCTTTGCGCACAATACGTAGCGCACAGTGTAACAGACAAGATTAATAATGATTTATGTGATGAAATGAACAGATAAGCTGCTGTTAAATATGCTTTGTAACAATTTCGTCTAGAATTTATACCAGAATTTGCTGGTCGAACCCGTGCACTTTTTTAGAATACGCTGTTCCAGGCTTATCCGAACCTTTGGGAGTACACACAATGCAAGAGAACTACAAAATTCTGGTCGTAGATGACGACATGCGCCTGCGTGCGCTGCTGGAACGTTATCTGACCGAGCAGGGCTTCCAGGTTCGTAGCGTCGCGAACGCGGAACAGATGGATCGTCTGCTGACGCGTGAATCTTTCCACCTGATGGTGTTGGACCTGATGCTGCCTGGCGAAGACGGGCTCTCTATTTGCCGCCGTCTGCGCAGCCAGAGCAACCCGATGCCGATCATCATGGTGACGGCGAAGGGTGAAGAAGTTGACCGCATTGTCGGCCTTGAGATCGGCGCTGATGACTACATTCCAAAGCCGTTCAACCCGCGTGAACTGCTGGCGCGTATTCGCGCCGTGCTGCGTCGTCAGGCGAACGAGCTGCCGGGCGCGCCATCTCAGGAAGAGGCCGTCATTGCATTCGGTAAGTTCAAGCTGAACCTCGGCACCCGTGAAATGTTCCGTGAAGATGAGCCAATGCCGCTCACCAGCGGTGAGTTCGCGGTGCTGAAAGCGCTGGTCAGTCACCCGCGTGAGCCGCTCTCCCGTGACAAGCTGATGAACCTGGCGCGTGGTCGTGAATACTCCGCGATGGAGCGTTCTATCGACGTGCAGATCTCTCGTCTGCGCCGTATGGTGGAAGAAGATCCGGCGCATCCTCGTTATATTCAGACCGTGTGGGGTCTGGGCTACGTGTTTGTCCCGGACGGCTCTAAAGCATGAGGCGAATGCGCTTCTCGCCGCGAAGTTCGTTTGCCCGCACGCTGTTATTGATCGTCACCCTGCTGTTTGTCAGTCTGGTGACGACCTACCTGGTGGTGCTGAACTTTGCAATCCTGCCGAGCCTTCAGCAGTTTAATAAGGTGCTGGCATACGAAGTGCGTATGCTGATGACCGACAAACTGCAACTGGAGGACGGCACGCAGTTGGTTGTTCCCCCGGCGTTCCGTCGGGAAATCTACCGTGAGCTGGGCATTTCTCTCTACTCGAACGAAGCGGCGGAAGATGCCGGCCTGCGCTGGGCGCAGCACTATGAATTCCTTAGCCAGCAGATGGCGCAGCAGCTTGGCGGCCCGACGGAAGTGCGCGTTGAGGTCAATAAAAGCTCGCCGGTTGTCTGGCTGAAAACCTGGCTGTCACCCAACATCTGGGTGCGCGTTCCGCTCACCGAGATTCATCAGGGCGACTTCTCGCCGCTGTTCCGATACACCCTGGCGATCATGCTGCTGGCCATCGGCGGCGCATGGCTGTTTATTCGTATCCAGAACCGACCGCTGGTCGACCTGGAGCATGCGGCATTGCAGGTCGGTAAAGGTATTATCCCACCGCCGCTGCGTGAGTATGGCGCATCGGAAGTGCGCTCGGTAACGCGTGCGTTTAACCACATGGCGGCAGGCGTTAAACAGCTGGCGGACGACCGTACGCTCCTGATGGCCGGGGTCAGCCATGACCTTCGCACCCCGCTGACGCGTATCCGGCTGGCAACAGAGATGATGGGCGAGCAGGATGGTTATCTTGCAGAGTCCATCAACAAGGATATCGAAGAGTGTAACGCCATCATCGAGCAGTTTATCGACTACCTGCGCACCGGGCAGGAGATGCCGATGGAGATGGCGGATCTGAACGCGGTTCTGGGCGAAGTGGTTGCCGCCGAAAGCGGCTACGAACGTGAAATTGCGACCGACCTTCAGGCAGGTGAGATTCAGGTACGTATGCATCCGCTCTCCATTAAACGCGCGGTGGCGAATATGGTGGTCAACGCGGCGCGGTACGGCAACGGCTGGATCAAAGTCAGCAGCGGTACGGAACTCAACCGCGCCTGGTTCCAGGTGGAAGACGATGGTCCGGGCATTAAGCCTGAGCAGCGTAAGCACCTGTTCCAGCCATTTGTGCGCGGCGACAGCGCGCGCAGCACCAGCGGAACCGGCTTAGGCCTGGCGATTGTGCAGCGTATTGTTGATAACCATAACGGACTACTGGAAATTGGCACCAGCGAGCGGGGCGGTTTGAGCATTCGTGCGTGGTTACCGGTGCCGGTTTTACGGGGGCAGGTGAAAGAGAGTTAAAAAAGGGGGGGCCTGATGCCCTCACCCCGGCCCTCTCCCACAGGGAGAGGGAGAAAACATTAAAAAAGGCAACTTTCGTTGCCTTTTTGCTTTTACCTTGGTCCCGCACTCACCAGCGCAGCACCGGCCGGGGTGTCGGTATACTTCTCGAAGTTTTCGATAAACAGTTTCGCCAGCGATTCAGCCTTCTCACGCCACTGTTCCGGTGAACCGTAGGTGTTACGCGGATCCAGGATACGCGAATCCACGCCCGGCAGCTCTGTTGGGATCGCCAGATCGAACATCGGCAGCGTAAAGGTCTCAGCGTTATCCAGCGAACCATCCAGAATCGCGTCGATGATGGCGCGTGTATCTTTGATGGAGATACGTTTGCCCGTACCGTTCCAGCCGGTGTTCACCAGGTACGCCTGGGCGCCGGATGCCTGCATGCGTTTCACCAGCACTTCCGCGTACTGCGTTGGGTGCAGCGACAGGAACGCCGCGCCGAAGCAGGCGGAGAAGGTTGGGGTTGGCTCGGTCACACCGCGCTCGGTACCCGCCAGTTTAGCGGTAAAGCCGGAGAGGAAATGGTACTGCGTCTGGCTGGCGGTCAGGCGGGAAACCGGTGGCAGCACGCCGAACGCATCCGCGGTCAGGAAAATCACCTTCGTGGCATGACCCGCCTTCGATACCGGCTTGACGATGTTCTCGATGTGGTAGATCGGGTAAGAGACGCGGGTGTTTTCCGTTTTCGAGGCATCGTCGAAGTCGATAGAACCATCGGCACGCACGGTGACGTTTTCCAGCAGCGCATCGCGGCGAATCGCGTGGTAGATATCCGGCTCTGCCTCTTCCGACAGGCGAATGGTCTTCGCGTAGCAGCCGCCTTCAAAGTTAAACACGCCGTCATCATCCCAGCCGTGTTCATCGTCGCCAATCAGACGACGTTTTGGATCGGTGGACAGCGTTGTTTTACCGGTGCCGGAAAGGCCGAAGAACACTGCTACATCGCCTTTTTCCCCGACGTTCGCCGAGCAGTGCATGGAGGCGATACCGCGCAGCGGCAGCAGGTAGTTCATGACCGAGAACATCCCTTTCTTCATTTCGCCGCCGTACCAGGTACCGCCGATCAGCTGGATACGCTCGGTCAGGTTGAAGGCGATGAAGTTTTCGGAGTTCAGACCCTGCTCTTTCCACTGCGGGTTGGTGCATTTCGCGCCGTTCATCACGATAAAGTCAGGGGTGAAGTCTTGCAGTTCTTCATCGGTCGGACGAATGAACATGTTCTTCACGAAATGCGCCTGCCAGGCCACTTCAGTAATGAACCGTACGGAGAGACGGGTGTCGGCGTTAGCGCCGCAGAACGCATCAATAATAAACAGACGCTTGCCGGAAAGCTGATGGGTGACAAGTCCTTTCAGATGCTGCCAGGTTTCCGGGGAGAGCGGTTTGTTATCGTTCTTCCCTTTGCCCTTATCAGCCCACCACAGCGTATCGCGGGTGGTGTCGTCTCGGACGATATACTTATCTTTAGGCGAACGACCGGTAAAAATACCCGTATCGACGGCGATAGCACCCAGGTTCGTCAACACACCGCGCTCGTATCCTTCCAGTGCCGGATTGAGCTCTTCCTGATACAGCGTATCGTAATCGGGGTTGTAGACCACTTCCTGGACGTCGTGAATACCATAAGCCTTGAGATCTTGCGGGGTTAAACCATTAACACGCATATCACTGCTCCTTAGCCAATATGTACTGCCTAAAATTGTAGGGTTTTTCTGGGGATGTTAACCGCGACGGGGCTCATAGATTTACGTATCTGGTCAAAACCCTTACTAACGGAAAACGCTGCGACTCCAGTCACAGGGCGGGCAGATTATCGCAGGAATCGCTTTTTGGATGGGGAAAATGTTCTTAAAAGGTTAATCTCTGGTGAATTTATCCAGAAGAATGTGAATGTAATCGCATACATGTAAGAAAATTACGTAAGGGTTACATTGGGAAAACGATTCAGCTTGGGTGGCGTTTTTTACCCCTCACCCAAAGGGGTGAGGGTTAGGGTTAGGGTGAGGGGAAAGAGGTTTAGTGAACCTGCGGGTCCGCTGGAGAGGCGTTATTGCGGATCTCCGCGATATCCATGGAATTGAACACGTAGTGCGTACCGCAGTAATCACAGTGCATATCGATCTCACCGTCTTCCGCCATGATGCTGTCGATCTCTTCATCCGGCAGCGTTTTCAGGGCGCCAGCACAACGCTCGCGAGAGCAGGTGCACTTAAATTCCACATCCTGCGGATCGTAAACCGTCACTTCTTCTTCGTGGTACAGACGCCACAGCACGTCGGTCGCCGACAGGGTGAACAACTCTTCCGCTTTGATGGTTTCCGTCAACGTTGCCAGATGCTCGAAATCATTGGTCTGCGCATCCTGCGCAGGCAGAACCTGAAGCAGCATACCACCGGCAGCAGGCTGACCATCCACTTCACCGGTGCGGATGAACAGGCGGGTTGGCAGCTGTTCGGAACGCATGAAGTAATCTTCCAGGCAGGCGGCAAGCGTGTCGCCTTCCAGACCGACAACGCCCTGATAGCGCTCACCCTCTTCAGGCGAGATCGTGATAACCAGATAGCCATTTCCGACCAGCGTTTTCAGATCCGCATTTTCAGGGATATCGCCCTGAACGCGCGCCACGCCGCGCATCTGCTGCTGGTTATTGCCGTTGATCACCGCCAGCGACATCGGGCCATCACCCTGCAACTGAACGGTAATATCGCCAGCGAACTTCAGCGTGGCGGTCAGCAGGCTGGTGGCAACCAGCAGTTCGCCCAACAGGGTTTTCACCGGCAGCGGGTAGTTGTGGTTTTCCAGAATCTGTTTCCAGGTTTCGGATACGGTGACCAGCTCGCCGCGCACGGCGAATTGTTCAAACAGATAGCGGTGTAATTGGTCGTGTTGGGCCATTTTCATCTCTCGTGCAGGTGAGGGTTACTCGCTCTCACCGTGTTTAAATTTCATCAGATCGCGGCGCTCTTTTTTATCCGGTCGCCGGTCCGGGTGAGGCATGGTCAGCGCATTCATCTTGCGCGCCAGCGCGGTTTTCTCGCGCTTCTCTATGCTTTCGGCCGTCTCTTCATACAGCAAAACGGCTTCGGTTGCGGGCCGCCGCTGCTCGGTAATGGCTTTCACCACCACCGTTTTCTCATCGTTGCCCTGGCGAAGCGTTAGCGTGGCATTCAGTTCAACCAGCTTGCTCGGTTTGCTGCGCTGACCGTTGTAATGCACCTTTCCGCCATCAACCATTTCACGGGCAAGGGCGCGCGTTTTGTAAAAACGGGCGGCCCACAGCCATTTATCCAGTCTTACCCCATCAGAGGGTTTTTCTTTCATGGCGTCTCCTTCACGGTGAGTGAGGGGATCATCCGGCGATAGTCGTTCAGCCCCGGATGTCGCAGATAGCTTTTTTCAGCCAGGCCGGAATCCGGATTAGTCACGCCCAGACAATAGCGAATGCCAAAAGCGGCCGCAGAATCCAGAATCGGCTCGCTGTCGTCAATAAACAGCGTGCGTTCAGGCTGTAAACCGGTCTCTTCCACCACGGCATGCCACAACCGCTGATCCTCTTTCGGATAACCAAATGTGTGGGTGGAAAGCAATAAATCAAGGTGTGAAGCAAGACCGGTATGTTCCAGCTTCACGGCCAGGTTATGGGGATGCGCATTCGTCAGCAAAATGCGGCGCTTACCGCAGGCTTTCAGCGCATCCAGGAACGGGACCGTATCGTCGCGCAGTACAGCGCGTGCGCCCTGGGCGGTGGTCATGGCACAAATATCCAAACCGAGTCGCTCGCTCCAGTAGTCAAGACAGTACCAGTTTAGCGTATGCTGCACCGCGCTATATTGCGAACGAATGAATTCCTGCGCTTCCGCCGGGGAGATCCCCTGCTGTTCACCGTATGTTTCCGGGACCAGCTTTTGCCAGAAATAGTTATCAAAGGCGAGATCAAGCAGCGTGCCGTCCATATCAAGCAGGACGGTATCGACCGCCTGCCAGTCGATATTAAGATGCATAAGGGGGAACTCCAGCCAGAAGAAACGTGCGCGACAGGGTAGCACAACTTGTCGCGCAGGGACGTTATCCGATCAGGCTCTCGGAAGAGGAGATCAGTTTCGGGTTAAGGCAATTTTCGTAGTAGGCCTGGATTTCTGCCAGCCGCGTGCGGGAACGCTGATAGCGGCGTACGGCCTGATAACCGTTCCAGACGATGCACGCCAGCATCGCAATCATCAGCAGGGATGTCCCTATATAGCGCCACAGGCCAGCGCTATCCGGCATACGGTGCAGGCCAATATGACGCGTGCCGTTGGCGTCGGTAAAGAGGGTGGTGACGATCCCTTCCGCGCTGAATGGCGTCTGCATCAGCATCTGCGCCAGACGCTGGAATTCGCTCCACTGCTCCTGGGCCGGATAGTCATACAGCGAAACCTGCGGATAAGGTTGATCCACCAGGTCGCTGCCTTCATCGCTGGCAATCACAAAACCGCCCGGCGCCGGGCTATTAAGCGCCTGGGCGGCACGGGTGGTTTCACGCATCACGAAGGGGGCGGTAGAGGTCGCCACCAGGTTATCCAGCGACTCGGCGCTGACCGGACGCAGAAGCACGTTCACACCGTCCAGGCGTCCCGCTTCGGCGCGTTTCACCAGCGCGTCCCAGTCTTTGCTGTTGCCGAGGTTGACCAGCGCGTTCTTCAGTCGGATACAGTCATCCTGGGCGGAACAGAGATCCTCTGTTTTCAGGACGATTTCGCCAAAGTCATCCAGCAGTACCATGCCCGACTTCTGAATAGCCGAACGCAGGGCAGGGCTGACGCGAGAATCATCATCCGGTTTTGGATGGAGCTGGCGATTAATCGTCTGGGTGAGCGCAGTGGCCTTGTTGACCACATCTGATTCCGGCAGCGGCAGCGGAGAGGCGTCATTCCAGATGATCTGAGAGCAGTCGAACGGCGCGAACGGCGAGTTCTGGCGCGTGTTCCAGGCGCCCGGCGTGTGGATATTACACATCCCGGTGCCTTTGAGGCGCAACGTATCTCCCACGCGTACACCCGCTTCTTCGAGCTGCTGTACGCTGGTGGCTTCCACAGTTTGCGCCCCTTTGATCCACGACAGGGTAAATTTAATCGGCATATCCAGCGGCACGAAGAGCAGCAGCATGACGAAGATTAACGCGGCACCACCGGCAATCACCGCGCTGCGGAGCCAGTGCTGAAGCGGGAAGTTTTTCACTTCGTCGTGCAGGGATAAGTAGCGCCCCTGGCGTACAACGTGGCGGTCGAGATAGATATCAATATCCGTTTTGTGGCCAAGGTCCTGCGCAATCCACGGCTGCCAGTGGCGCGGATAGATAAGATCGATGATCCCGAGCGAGATATTGTTGATATGTTCCTGATCGTTCTCACCGAACAGTCCCCAGCGTTTTGGGGTTCCGCGCAGGCAGTGAATTTCGCGTAATGACGTTTTTGCCGGCGGAGCAAATATGCCCCACAGCCCGGCGGCCAGAAGCAGTACTGCGCCACCCGCGAGCCACGGAACAAACACGTCCGGCGTCAGCAGGCAGATGAAAAAGAGCAGGAACGAGGCGACAATCAACACCGCTTCGCGAATGCCATCCGGGCGGCTCAGGACGTACTCTTCATGCGTCTCCTGGCGGATGTTCAGCAGTTCGATCTGCTCAGTCTCTTCACCGCGAATAGAGGCCTGCGTTCCGCTTGCGCGTTCCAGCGCAAAGCGTGGCGCTTCCTGAACATATTCGCTCAGAGTATGACCATTGAGGGAGATAACCAGCGGCAGCGTATCGGTATGGATGAGCTCGACGCTGTTTTCGTCGTTAATATACTGCTCCCAGAAGGGAGGCAGGTGCACTTCAACAGAGTCGAGATAGTAACGCCACTTGTTGGGATCGTCGGTTGTAATACCGTAGCGGGTAATGGAGCGCGTTACGCACAGAACGGTGTCACTTTGGGCGTTCAGGTTGAGCGATACGGGGGCGGCGCTGGCACCGGTAGGGCCAGGCGAAAGCCGGGATCGGTTCAGCGTGTCGAGATACTGCTCAACGGTGCTGCGTTCCTCTGGCGAAAGCTTGCGCGTGTTTGCCCCGGCAAACGCGTTCAAAAAGGGCAGCCGATAACGGCGATGTACGCGGCGCCTGAATACCCACACCGCAATCGACGCGCAGGCCAGCACAGCAGCGAGAAAAATCAAAATGGTGCTCATGCTTTCCCCATCTTACTTATCTTCTTACAGGTGTTGTCAGTCGCACCTTTTGTACAATGAATGAGATTCTGTGGTCGGCTATCGGCAAGTATGGAGTCTAACTTGAGCATGTTGACGCGCATCCCAGTGACCGGTAATGATAACAAAGCCTGTTCCGGCGCGATATCAGCAAATTCCTGGAAACATTTCAACCTCTTGACATTTGTTTTGAAATGAGAATCGCCAACAGTTACGTTGCATAAATGTAAATAAAGAGCAATTGACATTGCCGAAACCGTGCGGCGTATCGCACAATAAAGCCAGTTCACCCAGCAAAGACCCGTCAAGATGACCAAACCCTTACAAAAGCCCACCATTCTGAATGTTGAAACCGTCGCGAAATCGCGTCTGTTTAATGTCGAAAGCGTGGATCTGGAGTTCAGCAACGGTGTGCGTCGTGTTTATGAGCGTATGCGCCCCTCCTCGCGTGAAGCGGTGATGATTGTGCCCATCGTCGACGAGCACCTGATCCTCATTCGTGAATACGCCGTGGGCACAGAATCCTACGAGCTGGGTTTCTCCAAAGGACTGATCGATCCGGGCGAAACGGTGTTTGAAGCGGCAAACCGGGAGCTGAAAGAAGAGGTCGGTTTTGGCGCGAAAGAGCTGACGTTCCTGAAAAAGCTGAGCATGGCACCGTCCTATTTCTCCAGCAAAATGAACATCGTTGTCGCGGAAGATCTCTATCCTGAATCGCTGGAAGGAGACGAGCCGGAACCGCTACCGCAGGTTCGCTGGCCGCTGGCTCATCTGATGGATTTGCTGGAAGATCCTGACTTTAACGAGGCGCGCAACGTGAGCGCACTGTTCCTGGTGCGGGAGTGGCTGAAGGGACAGGGGCGTTTGTAGCGCCACCATTAAAAACGGCAACCGAAGGTTGCCGTTTTGCATTGACGTTGTAGGCCGGGTCAGGCGTAGTCGCCACCCGGCTTTTTTGTTGGCGTCAGAACAGCTCGTGCGTTTCGCCGTTATCAATCAATTCCGTACCCACCTCATGCACTGCCTGCGTGGTTGGCTGAGTGCCCTCGATGAAATACTCGGCACGGCTGTTACCGCCATTCGCGAGCTGTCCGGTACTGCGGTCGATATTCACCGTCACCACGCCCGGTGGAGGCGTTAGCGGCTGCTCTGGTACGCCCTCGAGAACGGCCTTCATGTATGCATCCCAGGCAGGTTGCGCACTCTTCGCGCCGCCTTCGTAACCGGAAATCTGATCTTTAATCGCGCCAGAGGCGGTCGTGCGCCCCAGATCGCGGCGGTGATCGTCAAAACCAATCCAGACGGAGGTGACAACCCCCGGGCCATAACCTGAGAACCAGGCATCTTTTGAACTGTTGGTTGTCCCGGTTTTTCCGCCGATGTCGTGGCGCTGCAAATCGCGGCCCGCTCGCCAGCCGGTGCCTTGCCAGCCCGGTTCACCAAAGATGTTGGTGTTCAGTGCGCTCTTAATCAGGAACGACAGCGGCGTGCTGATCACGTGCGGGGCATACTCCTGCGCGCCACTCTGGGCGACCAGCGCCTGATTGGCCTGTTCCAGCTGCGGCTGCGGCACCGCCAGATTCTGACGTTCCTGAGAGATCGCCACATCTTCCATATCCTTGTTTTCCAGGACATTGGATTTTGGCGTGTCGCCGTAAATCACCGGAATATCGCATTCAGGGCAGGCAATTTTCGGTTTCGCTTCAAACAGTACGCCGCCCTGATCGTTCTCTATTTTGCTGATGAAATACGGATCGACCAGGAAGCCGCCGTTCGCCATCACCGAGTAGCCTCGCGCAACCTGGAGCGGCGTAAAGGACGCGGAGCCGAGCGCCAGAGATTCAGTATGAACGATGTTTTGCGCCGGGAAGCCAAAGCGTTGCAGATACTCTGCCGCATAATCCACGCCCATCGCACGCATCGCGCGAACCATGACCACGTTCTTCGACTGGCCAAGGCCCTGGCGCAGACGGATAGGGCCAGCGTATTGCGCCGGAGAGTTCTTCGGCTGCCAGTCAGAGCCCGCACCGGCATCCCAGCGGGAAATTGGCACGTCGTTGAGAATGCTGGCGAGAGTCAGCCCCTTATCCATCGCCGCGGTATACAGGAACGGTTTGATGTTCGAACCAACCTGACGCAGCGCCTGGGTCGCGCGGTTAAATTTGCTCTGGTTGAAATCGAACCCGCCAACCAGCGCCATCACGGCGCCGTTCTGCGGATTGATGGAGACCAGCGCAGAGTTTACGTCCGGCACCTGTGCCAGCCACCAGGCATCGCCGACCTGACGCACCCAGATTTGTTGTCCGATTTGTACGACATCGGTCACTTTACGTGGCGTTGGCCCCTGAAGGGTGTCAGAACGGTATGGACGCGCCCAGCGGACACCCTCCATGCGCAGCGAAACGGATGTGCCATCGGCCATCATCGCCACTGCTTCCTGTGGATCGGCCTGGGTGACGACCGCCGGACGCAGCGGGCCATAGGTCGGCAGCGCTTTCAGGGAATCCGTGATTTTTTTACTGTCCCATGCGCCTTCACCCACTTTCCACAGCACGTTGGACGGGCCGCGATAGCCGTGACGCATATCGTAATCCATCACGTTATTACGCACCGCCTGCTGGGCAGCCTGCTGCACCTTGCGGGTCACGGTGGTATAGACGCGATAACCATCTTCATACGCTTTATCACCGTAGCGACTCACCATCTCCTGGCGAACCATTTCAGTGAGATACGGTGCAGAGAAAGCAATTTCCGGCGCATGGTAATTGGCGTCAATAACGTCGCTGCGCGCCTTATCGTATTCAGACTGGCTGATATAGCCTTCGCTCAACATACGCGACAGCACCACGTTACGGCGCGCGGTGGCGCGGTCCAGCGAGTAGAGCGGGTTAAACGTGGATGGCGCTTTTGGCAGGCCGGCAATGGTCGCCATTTCGCTCAGCGTGAGCTGATCGATCGGCTTACCAAAATAGACCTGAGCCGCAGCCCCTACGCCATAGGCGCGGTAGCCCAGATAGATCTTGTTGAGGTAAAGCTCAAGGATCTCGTCTTTGCTCAGCAGTTGCTCAATGCGGATCGCGAGGAACACCTCTTTGATCTTACGCATCAGCGTCTTTTCCGGGCTGAGGAAGAAGTTACGCGCCAGCTGCTGGGTAATGGTACTTGCCCCCTGAGAGGCATGACCGGAGAACAGCGCCACGCTTGCCGCACGGAAAATACCGACCGGATCGACACCGTGGTGCTCGTAAAAACGGCTGTCCTCGGTGGCGATAAAAGCCTTCACCATCACGGGTGGAATTTGATTTAAGGTCAGAGGGATACGACGTTTCTCGCCGTATTGCGCCATCAGTTCACCATCGGCGCTATAGACCTGCATAGGGATCTGAAGCCGCACATCACGAAGCGTGGCGACATCAGGGAGTTGCGGCTCGACATATTTGTACAAACCAATAATCGAGCCTGCTCCCAGCAGAATGCAACAGACTGCAAGGATCAATAAATACTTTACGAACTTCACCGGAGATTTCCCATTTGGTTTAGCCTGGGCAGTTTCTAAACAATCGCGCGGTAGTATAAAGGCAAGCCTGATTCATTGATATAGCCGTCACTCCGACGGGCGATAAGGAGATCGTGAAGCATGGCTTTTAAAACGTGGCAAACAGGCGTTCATATTCAACAGGATAAGGTGGTTGCGGTAGCGCTGACCAGAGAGCGGGCCGGTTGGCGTTTACGGCGCTGGTGGGCGGTGCCGCTGTCGGACGGCGTTATCGGGGAAGGCAAAATACTTAAGCCAGAACAGCTGGTTAACGCATTACGTGGCTGGCGGAAAACATTGCCGCACTCGCATCGGGTATTTCTCTCATTTCCGGCGACGCGCGTTCTGCAACGCGCGTTGCCCCGTCCATCCGTTACCTTGCGTGACAGCGAACAGCTCACTTGGGTAGGCGCCGCATTAGCGCGTGAGCTGGAGATGCCCGCCGATACGCTCTGCTTTGACTACGCGCAGGATACGTTCAGCAACACTTTTCAGGTTACAGCAGCGCAAAACAGAGAGGTCGATACCCTGTTGACGCTGGCGAACGCGCTGCGTTTGCGTCTGGCAGCAATCGCCCCGGATGCCGGCGCGCTGGCTAATCTTCTCTCTGCTGTTGCCCCCGCCCGGTGCGTCGCCTGGAGAGATCAACACCAGTGGCTATGGGCGATGCGTCACCAGTGGGGGCGGCGCTACACCACAGAAGCGGCGACGGTGAATGAACTGGCGGCGCTGCTTGCGCTTTCTCCTTCTGATATCGCCGTGTTTGATGCTGCCCGCGATCCCTGGGAAGCGGTGACGCTGTGCCAGCCGCCGTTGCCGGAATGCGGTGCTGATTACACCGTCGCCCTGGCGCTGGCCATGAGCGAGGCGCCGTAATGAGCATGCCCAATCTTTTACCCTGGCGTCGGCAGCAACGTAATCAGCGTCTGCGTTTCTGGGGGCTGCTGTTTGCTGGCTCATGGCTGGTGATGCTGGCGGGGAGTATCAGCCTGCGGGCGACGCAGACTCTCGCATTACAGGCGTTGCAGAGCGAACTGGCGGGGACACGTGCGGTACAGAAAGTATTGAGAGCCCGTCAGCCGCAGTCAGCGGGGCAGAAAACCCCTTCGCTGCCGTTTGATCCGGCCTGGCAACCTGCGCTGGAGTCCCTTGCCAGCGCAATGCCCCGGCAGGCGTGGCTAACGGCGCTGCGTTATCAGCCACCCTCGCTGACCCTGACCGGCTATACCACCTCACTGCCAGCGCTCACCGCCATGACCGATGCCCTGAAAAGGGTGACGGGATTTAACCCCGGACCGGCAGGCGAAATGCAACAGGATAGCCAGGGGCGATGGATTTTCTCTTTTCAACTGCATAGCCGGAGGTAGCCCGTGGGTATCTGGTATCAACGCTGGACTGATGCACGTCCTTCCCGGCGCGTCCTTTGCTGGTTGATCGCATCGGGGCTTGTTGCGTGGGCAATTTGGGGACTGCTGCTCAGGCCCGCTGCTCTGCGTTACGCCGATATTCAGGCGCAGGCCATCAGTGCGAAGCGAATCAACGCCTCGCTGTGGCCAGAGGCCGGACGGAGAGCAGTGGTTACGCAAGTGATGCCCTCGCGGCTCTTTTCTCCCCTGGCTTTTCAGCGTGAGGGCGCAAGGCTGGTGTACTGGAAGCCGCAGCAGAGTGGGGGAGAGCTGGCGCTGGATGCCTCCTGGGGCGCGGTCCCGGCGCTCTTTTCCCGGCTGGCGCTTGAGAACGCGCGGGTGAGTGCGTTTTCCATCACCCCACAGGGCAAACAGTTACGCCTCAGCCTGCAACTGGAGATCGGTCATGCGCAGTAAAGCCCGTTTGCTGATCCTGCTTTCTCCACTTTTCCTGACCGGGATGCGGGATCCCTTCTCTGTACCGGAAGAGCGTTGCGCAGCCGGGCAGCTCAGCCAGTGGCGGTATCAGGGGGGAGTCAGCGGCAGCAGGGATATCGGCCTTATGCAGGACGGGCAGAAACGCTGGCACCGGGTAAATACGCAGGTGCGGTTACCGACAGGCTGGCGGGTGAGCGCGATAGATAAACAACAACTGACCGTTGATGTCGGCGACATGTGCGAGCCGAAGCGATGGACATGGCAACGAGAAGGAACGAAAAAAAGTGAAGATAAGGATAGGGCTGTTACTGGCGGCACTCAGCCAGCCCCTGTGGGCCGCGACGCCAAAACCGGTCACCCTGCTGGTGGATGATGTCCCGGTGGTGCAGATATTACAGGCGCTGGTGGCGCAGGAGGAGCGCAATCTGGTGGTGTCGCCGGATGTCAGCGGTTCGCTTTCGCTGAATTTAACGCGGGTGCCCTGGAGACAGGCGCTTCAGACAGTAGTGAACTGCGCCGGGCTGGTATTGCGGGAAGAGGGCGGCATTTTTTATGTGCATACGGCGGCCTGGCAACGGGAGCAACAGACGCGTAAAGAGCAGGAGCGGGCCCAGCGTCTGCTTGACGCCCCGCTGCACTCTCACAGCATTCCGTTTGCTTATGCGGATGCAGCCGAATTGCAAAAAGCGGCAGAAAAGCTCTTAAGCCCGAAAGGCAGTCTCTCCGTCGACAAGCGCACCAACCGTTTCCTGGTCAGGGATAACCAGACGGTGGTGGATATGCTCCAGCGCTGGGCTGTGCAGATGGATCTGCCCGTCGAGCAGGTGGAACTGGCGGCGCAGATTGTGACCATCAGTGAAAAAAGCCTGCGTGAACTGGGGGGGAAATGGAACCTCGCTGACGCAACGGAGGCCGGTAAGGTGGGTCAGGTCACGACGCTGGGGGCGGACCTGTCGGTGGCCAGTGCAACCACCCACGCAGGGTTTAACATCGGGCGCATCAACGGCAGGATGCTGGATCTTGAGTTGTCGGCGCTTGAGCAAAAGCAGCAGGTGGATATCATCGCCAGCCCGCGGCTGCTGGCGTCACACATGCAGCCGGCCAGCATCAAGCAGGGCAGCGAAATTCCGTATCAGGTTTCCAGCGGCGAGAGCGGGGCGACATCCGTTGAATTTAAAGAGGCGGTATTAGGCATGGAGGTCACGCCGGTGGTCCTGCCGGGTGGTCGCGTGCGCCTGAAACTGCATATCAGTGAAAATATGCCCGGCCAGGTGCTGCAACAGGCAGACGGCGAAACGCTGGCGATCGATAAGCAGGAGATCGAAACGCAGGTTGAGGTAAAAAGTGGGGAAACGCTCGCGCTGGGCGGGATCTTTTCGCAAAAGAATAAAACCGGACGCGACAGCGTGCCCGTGCTGGGCAACATTCCGTGGCTGGGTCAGCTGTTCCGCCATGACGGAAAAGATAATGAACGGCGCGAGTTAGTGGTGTTTATCACGCCACGTCTGGTCAGTATTCAGTAATGGGTAACGATCCCCGCAATGATTTTGCATTCAGTTTGTTGCAGATGTTTGACGTGGGGCATGAATTAGCATACAAGGAGTACCGATTTGAGTTGGACTTACGTCTTATTTCCTTATGCGCCGGGAACGGTGATTTAATCAGTTGCCAAACAAGCCGGAGTATTGAGATAATTTTTCGTCTGACTCTCGCTCTATTGCAAATGAGGTTTCAGTTCATGTCCTGCTACGCCGGGTGTCTGCGCAGCGGGGATTACCATTAACGAATAGTCTTAGTAGTACCGAAAAAATGGCAGAGAAACGCAATATCTTTCTGGTTGGGCCTATGGGTGCCGGCAAAAGCACTATTGGGCGTCAGTTAGCTCAACAACTCAATATGGAATTTTACGATTCTGATCAAGAGATTGAGAAACGAACCGGAGCGGATGTGGGCTGGGTCTTCGACGTAGAAGGCGAAGAAGGTTTCCGTGACCGAGAAGAAAAAGTGATCAACGAACTCACGGAAAAACAGGGCATTGTGCTGGCAACTGGCGGCGGCTCTGTAAAATCTCGCGAAACCCGCAACCGTCTCTCCGCCCGTGGCGTAGTGGTCTATCTTGAGACGACCATCGAAAAACAGCTGGCACGCACGCAGCGTGATAAAAAGCGCCCGTTGTTGCAGGTTGAAACACCGCCACGTGAAGTTCTGGAAGCTTTGGCCGATGAACGCAATCCTCTGTACGAAGAGATTGCTGATGTGACCATTCGTACTGACGATCAAAGCGCTAAAGTGGTTGCAAACCAGATTATTCATATGCTGGAAAGCAACTGATTCTGGCTTTATATACACTCGCCTGCGGGTAAAAGCATTTAAGGTGGATGTCGCGTCATGGAGAGGATTACAGTTACTCTCGGGGAACGTAGTTACCCTATCACCATCGCGGCTGGTTTGTTTAACGACCCAGCTTCCTTCTTACCACTGAAAGCGGGTGATCAGGCGATGCTGGTCACCAACGAGACGCTGGCTCCGCTTTATCTCGACCGTGTACGTCACCTGCTTGAGCAGGCGGGCGTGAAGGTCGACAGTGTGATTCTGCCCGATGGCGAGCAGTACAAAAGCCTGACGGTACTGGATACCGTCTTTACCGCACTTCTGCAAAAACCGCACGGTCGTGATACAACACTGCTTGCCCTGGGCGGCGGCGTTGTGGGCGATCTGACCGGTTTTGCAGCCGCCAGCTATCAGCGCGGCGTGCGCTTTATTCAAATTCCAACCACGTTGCTCTCACAGGTCGATTCTTCTGTGGGCGGTAAAACGGCGGTTAACCATCCGCTCGGCAAAAACATGATTGGCGCGTTCTACCAGCCTGCCTCGGTGGTGGTGGATCTCGACTGTCTGAAAACCTTGCCAGCGCGCGAACTGGCGTCCGGCCTTGCAGAAGTGATCAAATACGGCATTATTCTTGACGGGGAATTCTTCACCTGGCTGGAAGAGAATATGGATGCGCTGCTGCGCCTCGACGGGCAGGCAATGGCCTACTGTATTCGCCGTTGTTGTGAGCTGAAAGCAGAAGTCGTTGCCGCAGATGAGCGTGAAACCGGCTTACGTGCTTTACTGAATCTGGGGCATACGTTTGGTCATGCGATCGAAGCCGAAATGGGCTACGGTAACTGGCTTCACGGTGAAGCTGTCGCTGCCGGAATGGTTATGGCGGCGCGAGCCTCTGAACGTCTGGGGCAGTTCAGGCCGGAAGAGACAGCACGTATCATCGCGTTGCTTAAACGTGCTGGCTTGCCGGTGAGTGGTCCGCAGGAAATGTCTGCGCAGGCGTACCTTCCCCACATGATGCGCGATAAAAAAGTATTGGCAGGTGAGATGCGTCTGGTACTCCCGCTTGCAATAGGGAAAAGTGAAGTGCGCGGCGGAGTGCCGCACGAAGTCGTACTTGGCGCTATTGCTGATTGTCAGCAGGCGTAACAACTAGAAAGGTCAGACCGCTGTAACAGGTGGTCG
Organism: Enterobacter cloacae complex sp. SHL001; assembly: GCF_049236825.1. NCBI lineage: Bacteria > Pseudomonadati > Pseudomonadota > Gammaproteobacteria > Enterobacterales > Enterobacteriaceae > Enterobacter > Enterobacter cloacae complex sp. SHL001. Next base: position 40,509 of record NZ_JBMKIP010000007.1, on the reverse strand, counting down.
TTTTAGCTTCAGGTAAATGCAGAGTCGTTGGCAGAAGCCTTTGAGTGGGGTGTTAAATGGATGAATTCAAACCAGAAGACGAGCTGAAACCCGATCCCAGCGATCGTCGTACTGGTCGTTCTCGTCAATCTTCAGAACGTGATAACGAGCCGCAGATCAATTTTGACGATGTCGAACTGGATGCAGACGATCGTCGCCCTTCGCGTAGCCGTAACGCGCGAAATGAGCGAGAAGACGAGGAGTATGAATCCGAAGAAGAGTTAATGGATGAACAGCCTGTTGAACGTCGTCCGCGCAAACGTAAAAAAGCGGTAGCGGCAAAACCGGCCTCCCGTCAGTACATCATGATGGGCCTTGGCGTTCTGGTGCTGGTCTTGCTGATTGTCGGCATTGGGTCCGCGCTAAAAGCACCTTCTACCAATTCTACCGAGCAGACGGCGTCTGCCGAGAAGAGCATCGACCTGTCTGGTAACGATGCGAGCAACCAGGCGAATGGCGCTCAGCCTGCGCCGGGCACCACTTCCGCAGAGCAGACCGCAGGTAACACCAGCGCTGGCCAGGATATCTCTCTGCCGCCTGTCTCTGCGACCCCGACTCAGGGCCAGGCGCCTGCGACGCCTGAAGGTCAGCAGCGTGTTGAAGTTCAGGGCGATCTGAACAATGCGCTGATGCAGCCGCAGAATCAGGAGCAGGTTAACACTGCCGTGGTGAACTCCACGCTGCCAACTGAACCAGCCACCGTTGCGCCAGTTCATGGCAGCAATGCCCAGCAGCAAACGGCGACAACGGAAACCAAACCGCGCCAGACGCAGACTGCGCCACGCCAGGAGCGTAAGCAGGCTGTGATTGAGCCGAAGCGTGAGACGAAACCGCAAACCGTGGCAAAAGCGCCAGAAACGAAAGCGCCAGCGCAGACAAAACCTGCGGTGAGCCAGCCGGTTAAAGCGCCAACGCCTGCGGCAACCACTGCACCGAAAGCAACGGCGACCACAGCCGCGCCTGCGGCAACAACGCCTGCTGCAACAACCCCTGCGGCTCCCGCAGCCAAAACAGGCGCTGCATCAGGTAAAACGACGGGCAACGTGGGTTCTTTGCAGTCGGCCTCTTCCAGCAATTACACCCTTCAGCTGAGCAGTTCGTCTAACTATGACAACCTCAACGCCTGGGCGAAGAAATCGAATCTGAAAAACTACGTGGTTTATCAGACGACCCGTAACGGTCAACCGTGGTATGTGCTGGTGAGTGGTATTTATGCTTCCAAAGATGAAGCAAAACGTGCCGTTTCCACGCTGCCAGCCGACGTGCAGGCGAAAAACCCGTGGGCGAAGCCGATTCATCAGGTGCAGGCCGATCTGAAGTAATGTTTAAAGCGCAGGATGCTGTCGGAGCTTTCTCCACAGCCGGAGAAGGTGTAATCAGTTAGTCAGCATGAAAAAAAATCGCGCTTTTCTGAAATGGGCAGGGGGGAAATACCCCCTGCTCGACGATATTAAAAAGCACCTGCCGAAAGGCGAGTGTCTTATCGAGCCCTTCGTGGGTGCTGGATCGGTGTTCCTGAATACCGATTTTTCTCGTTATATCCTGGCGGATATCAACAGCGACCTTATCAGCCTCTATAACATCGTCAAACTGCGTACCGATGAGTATGTGGAAGAGGCGCGGAAGCTGTTTACGCCAGAGAACAACAACCCGGACGTCTACTATCAGTTCCGCGCTGAGTTTAATCAAAGCCAGGATCCGTTCCGTCGCGCGCTGTTGTTTCTTTATCTCAATCGCCATGGCTACAACGGTCTGTGCCGGTATAATCTGCGTGGCGAGTTTAACGTGCCGTTTGGCCGCTATAAGCGTCCCTACTTCCCACAGGACGAGCTGTATCACTTTGCTGAAAAAGCGCAGAATGCCGAGTTCTACTGTCTCTCCTACGAAGAGTGCATGGATCTGGCGGGCGTAAACTCGGTGGTCTACTGCGACCCGCCTTACGCGCCGCTGTCTGCCACGGCAAATTTCACCGCCTACCACACCAATAGCTTCAGCCCGGCCGAGCAGGCTCGTCTGGCTGAGATGGCGGAAAAGCTGGTCAGCAAAAGAATTCCGGTGTTAATTTCGAATCACGACACGCCTGATACGCGCGAATGGTACAAAGCCGCGAAGCATTTTCAGGTAAAAGTGCGGCGTAGCATTAGCAGCAACGGCGGCACACGTAAAAAGGTGGACGAACTTCTGGCGCTTTATCGACCCTGAGCCTTTGCCCGCCGGTAAACACATTTCAAGGAGATGCGGATGAAACAGTTTTTGATTGCCCCCTCAATTCTGTCGGCCGATTTTGCCCGCCTGGGTGAAGACACTGCCAAAGCTCTCGCGGCTGGCGCGGATGTCGTCCATTTCGACGTTATGGATAACCACTACGTTCCCAACCTGACCATCGGTCCGATGGTGCTTAAAGCACTGCGTAACTACGGGATCACCGCGCCCATTGACGTGCATCTGATGGTGAAACCGGTTGACCGCATCGTGCCTGATTTCGCCGCGGCGGGTGCCAGCATCATCACTTTCCACCCGGAAGCCTCCGAACACGTTGACCGCACGCTACAGCTGATCAAAGAGAACGGCTGTAAGGCGGGACTGGTCTTTAACCCGGCGACCCCGCTGAGCTATCTCGACTACGTGATGGACAAGCTGGACGTGATCCTGCTGATGTCCGTCAACCCAGGCTTTGGTGGTCAGTCATTTATCCCTCAGACCCTCGACAAACTGCGTGAAGTGCGCCGCCGTATCGATGAGTCTGGCTATGATATTCGTCTGGAAGTGGACGGCGGCGTGAAGGTCAATAACATCGGTGAGATTGCGGCGGCAGGAGCGGATATGTTCGTCGCAGGCTCCGCCATCTTCGATCAACCGGATTACAAAAAAGTCATTGATGAAATGCGCCGTGAACTGGCGAAGGTAAGTCATGGATAAATTGCAGGCTATTCGGGGTGTAGCATTTGACCTCGACGGCACGCTGGTCGACAGCGCGCCAGGATTAACCCGCGCCGTCGATCAGGCGCTGTATGCCCTTGAACTCCCCGTTGCAGGCGAAGAGCGCGTCGTGACGTGGATTGGTAACGGTGCAGACGTGCTGATGGAGCGCGCGCTGTCCTGGGCTCGTCAGGAGCGTGCCTCTCAGCGTTCCGCGCAAGGTAAACCGAGTGTTGACCACGCGGATATTCCCCAGGATGAGCAGCAGCGTATTCTGCGCAAACTGTTCGACCGTTTCTACGAAGAGACCGTCGAAGAGGGTAGCTTCCTGTTCCCGGATGTCGCTGAAACGCTGAGCGCGCTACATGCCAAAGGCATCCCGCTGGGACTGGTGACTAACAAGCCGACACCGTTCGTTGCGCCTCTGCTGGAAGCGCTGGATATCGCGAAATACTTCTCCGTAATTGTGGGCGGCGATGACGTGCAGAATAAAAAGCCGCATCCGGAACCGCTATTGCTGGTGGCAGGAAAATTATCCTTAGCGCCTGCGGAGCTGCTCTTTGTCGGGGATTCCCGCAATGATATTCTGGCTGCCAGAGCGGCAGGTTGCCCGTCGGTTGGGTTGACCTACGGCTACAACTACGGTGAAGCCATTACGCTGAGTGAGCCGGACGTTGTGTTCGACCACTTCAAAGATTTGTTGCCCGCACTCGGGCTCTCGCACAGTGAACATCAGGAATTGAATAATGACTAAGCCCATCGTTTTTAGTGGCGCACAGCCTTCAGGTGAACTGACCATTGGTAACTACATGGGTGCGTTACGTCAGTGGGTGAGCATGCAGGATGACTACCACTGCATTTACTGCATCGTGGATTTGCATGCTATCACCGCGCGTCAGGATCCCGAGAAGCTGCGCAAAGCAACACTTGATACGCTGGCGCTGTACCTGGCGTGCGGTATCGATCCAGAGAAGAGCACCATTTTCGTTCAGTCTCACGTGCCAGAGCACGCGCAGCTGGGCTGGGCGCTGAACTGCTACACCTATTTCGGCGAGCTGAGCCGCATGACCCAGTTCAAGGATAAGTCTGCCCGCTACTCTGAAAACATCAACGCCGGTCTGTTTGACTATCCGGTGCTGATGGCGGCCGACATTCTGCTGTACCAGACCAACCAGGTGCCGGTGGGTGAAGACCAGAAGCAGCACCTGGAGCTGAGCCGCGATATTGCCCAGCGCTTCAATGCGCTTTACGGTGACGTGTTCAAAGTGCCTGAGCCGTTTATTCCGAAATCCGGTGCGCGCGTGATGTCGCTGCTGGAGCCGACCAAAAAGATGTCCAAGTCTGACGATAACCGCAACAACGTTATCGGCCTGCTGGAAGATCCGAAATCGGTGGTGAAAAAGCTCAAGCGTGCGGTGACCGACTCCGACGAGCCGCCAGTGGTGCGCTACGACGTGCAGAACAAAGCGGGCGTGTCTAACCTGCTGGACATTCTCTCCGGTGTGACCGGACAGGGCATCCCTGAGCTGGAAAAATACTTTGAAGGCAAGATGTACGGCCACCTGAAAGGCGAAGTGGCAGACGCCGTTTCCGGCATGCTGACCGAGTTGCAGGAGCGCTATCACCGTTACCGTAACGACGAAGCTTTCCTGCAAAAAGTGATGAAAGAGGGCGCGGAAAAAGCCAGCGCGCGCGCCTCCGAAACCCTGAAAGCGGTGTACGACGCGATTGGGTTTGTGGCGAAACCTTAAGCCGCTTTGCCGGGTGGCGCTTACGCTTACCCGGCCTACGGGACCGTGCAGGTGGGGTAAGGCGGAGCCGCCACCCGACAAAACTGACGAAACAAAAAAACCGGGACATCCCCGGTTTTTTTACGCCTGAAAAACGCTTACTGCTGTGCCGCCGGGCCGCAACCGCCGATGATCTTCGAAATGGAGATCGCCGGGTGAAGCAGGTAATCGTAGCTGCAATTATTTTTAGTATTTTGAACGTGACCGGTGCAGGCCGTCAGAGTTGATAACAGGCCGACCAGAACGGCAGCTTTTGCCAGTTTGAACATACGCATTCCTTGTCAATAAATCGAAAATTGGATGTAACACGAGGGAATAAATGGAAAAGTTCCATTATGCGGGCGGTATGTTATCGACTGAGGTAAGAAGGGAGTAGTCCGCTTAAAGACTACTCCCGGGAGAGATTATGCGTTAGTGGCTGGAGAACCAGTTCAGTTTTTCGCGCAGGGCTACCACGCGACCCACCACGATCAGCGCCGGGCTTTCAACCTGCTGCGCCAGCTCGCCCAGCTGCGTCAGCACGCCATCGACCACGCGCTGCGTAATGGCGGTGCCGTTTTCCACCAGCGCGACCGGCATATCTGCTTCCATGCCGTGCTCCAGTAGTTTCGCCTGGATCGTGGCTGCCTGATTTAGCCCCATATAGAACACCAGCGTCTGCTTTTCAGCGGCCAGATTATGCCAGTCCAGTTCGCTGCCGGTTTTCAGGTGGCCCGTCACCAGGCGCACGCTCTGGGCATAGTCGCGATGGGTTAACGGAATGCCGGAATAGGCAGAACAGCCGGACGCCGCCGTAATGCCCGGCACCACGGAGAACGGAATACCCGCGTTGCACAGGGTTTCCAGCTCTTCGCCGCCACGACCAAAGATAAACGGATCGCCACCCTTCAGGCGCACCACGCGCTTACCTTTTTGCGCTTCCCGCAGCAGGGTCTGATTGATCTCCTCCTGCGGCACGCAGTGATAACCTGCCCGTTTGCCGACGAACACGCGGTCAGCATCCCGGCGCACCAGATTCATGATGTCATCAGAGACCAGACGGTCATACACCACGATGTCCGCCTGCTGGATCTGCTGGAGACCCTTCAGCGTCAGCAGGCCCGCATCGCCGGGACCTGCGCCCACCAGCACCACTTCACCGCGATGGTCCAGCGGCTCGCTCAGGAGCTGTTCGGTCGTCTCTTCAACGGCTTTGGTGTCCTGATTGGCAAGGGACTGCGCCAGCCTGTCGTTGACAAAGAACTTCTCCCAGAAGCGACGGCGTTCGCCCACGGTTGCGAAGGTTTGCTTCACGCGGGAACGCAGCTCCCCGGCGTAGTGGGCAATCTGACCAAGATGCTGCGGCAGCACGGCTTCCAGTTTTTCCCGCAGCAGACGGGCAAGAACGGGCGAGCGCCCGCCGGACGACACCGCAATCATCAGCGGTGAACGGTCAATAATCGACGGCATGATAAAGCTCGCCTCTTTCGGCGCATCCACAACGTTACAGAAGATGCGGCGCGCTTCGCAGGCGTCGCTGACGCGCTGGTTAACGTCATCGTTATCCGTTGCGGCGATGGTCAGCCAGCAGGTATCCAGAAGGGATTCATCAAATTCGCCCTGCACCTGGGTGAGCATCCCTTCCTGCGCCCAGACGTCAAACTGTGGGGCAAAGGTGAGGGCGTTGACGGTCAGCCGGGCACCCGCCTCTAACAGCAGGCGTGCCTTGCGTTCAGCCACATCGCCGCCGCCCACGAGCAGGCAGTCGCGGTTGCGTAATTGACAAAAAATCGGCAGGTGATCCACGACGTTACCTCACAGCATTCATGGCGGGGGAAGAATTGACGTCAGGATAACAGCAGGAATCGTACAGAACATACGGTTTTTCCTGCCGTTACCCATAAGGGGTCATAAGCCTTTCCTATTGAAAAGGCGAGGGGTTACGCTTTCAGCTGCACCTCGCCGTCCTTCACGCGGACGTCGTAGTGTTTGACCGAGAAGCTTTCATCTTCCATGCAGAGTCCGTCGGTTAAGCGGAAGCGCTGCTTTTTCAGCGGGCTGGCAACCCACAGCTCGCCCTGGTGCTCCGCAATCAGACCGCGGGAGAGCACGCTGGCCTCGAAGAACGGGTCGATATTGCTGATGGCATAGACCTGTTCATCGTGGCGAGGGCGGAAAATCGCCACCTGCTCGTTGCCCAGCAGGGCACAGACGCCGGTTGCTGGCAGAATGTCGTTAATATTGCAGATGTTTACCCACTGGCTCATGCGTTTTCCTCCACCAGCATCACCGGAATACGTTCATACGGGGTCGCTGGACGATGCTGTTCGCGCTCCGGTACCACCTGCACGTTCGGGTCGCGCTGGGTGCTGTTGATAAAGTGTCTGAAGCGCGTCTGCGCCGCTGGCGTGTTCACGGTTTCGGTCCACTCGCAGATCACCGCCTCGCGCAGGCGAGTCATCTCGGATTCCAGCTGTTCATTCAGACCCAGCTTGTCGTCGATAATGACCGACTTCAGGTAGTCGATGCCGCCTTCGAGATTATCCAGCCAGGACGCGGTACGGGTCAGCTTATCGGCGGTACGAATGTAGAACATCATGAAGCGGTCGAGGTATTTGATCAGCGTATCGCGATCGAGATCGGCGGCCAGCAGATCCGCGTGGCGAGGTTTCATCCCGCCGTTACCGCACACGTACAGGTTCCAGCCTTTCTCGGTGGCAATGATACCCACGTCTTTCCCCTGTGCTTCTGCACATTCGCGGGTACACCCTGAGACGCCGAACTTCATTTTGTGCGGCGTACGGATGCCTTTGTAGCGGTTTTCCAGCTCTACGCCGAAGCCCACGCTGTCGCCCACGCCGTAGCGGCACCAGGTGCTGCCCACGCAGGTTTTCGCCATGCGCAGCGCCTTGGCGTACGCGTGACCGGTTTCAAAGCCCGCTTCAATCAGCTGACGCCAGATTTCCGGCAGGTCATCTTTCTGCGCACCGAACAGGCCGATACGCTGGGAGCCGGTGATTTTGGTGTACAGGTTAAACTCACGGGCGATACGACCCACGGCGACCAGCCCTTCCGGGGTGATTTCCCCTCCGGCAGAACGCGGGATCACCGAGTAAGTCCCGTCTTTCTGAATATTGGCCAGGAAGTTATCGTTGGTGTCCTGAAGCGGAGTGTGTTCTGGTTTGAGCACATATTCGTTCCAGCAGGACGCCAGCAGGGAACCGACGGTAGGCTTACATACTTCACAGCCATAGCCCTGGCCGTGTTTCTCCAGCAGTTCGTCGAAGGACTTAATGCCTTCCACGCGGATCAGGTGATACAGCTCCTGGCGAGAGTAAGCGAAGTGCTCGCACAGGTTGTTGTTCACTTCAATGCCCTGTTTTGCCAGCTCGGCGTTCAGCACCTGAGTGACCAGAGGAATACAGCCGCCGCAGCCGGTCCCTGCTTTGGTTTCCGCCTTCAGCGCCGCAACGGTGTGGCAGCCTTTGTTAATGGCGGAGATCAGCATGCCTTTGGTCACGTCGAAGCAGGAACAGATTTGCGCGCTGTCCGGCAGTTTATCCACGCCGATGGACGGCTTACCGCTGGAGGCGTGTGCCGGGAGGATCAGCGCGTCCGGGTTTTCCGGCAGCTCAATGGCGTTCAGCACCAGCTGGAGCAGGTTACCGAAGTCGCTGGTATCACCCACCAGCACCGCCCCGAGCAGGGTTTTGTTGTCCTGGCTGACGATGAGGCGTTTGTAGACTTCTTTGCTTTCGTCCAGATAAACATAGCTGCGGGAGTTCGGGGTGCGGCCATGCGCATCACCAATACCGCCCACGTCCACGCCCAGCAGTTTCAGCTTGGCGCTCATGTCTGCGCCGGTGAAGGCGTTTTCGCTGCCGAGGATATGGTCAACGGCGACCTGCGCCATTTTGTACCCTGGTGCAACCAGACCGTATACGCGGTTATTCCAGCTGGCGCATTCGCCGATAGCGTAGATATCCGGATCGGAGGTCTGGCAGGTATCGTTGATCATGATCCCGCCGCGCTGCGCAACGGCCAGACCGCACTGGGTGGCCAGCTTGTCGCGCGGGCGAATACCGGTGGAGAAGACGATGAAATCCACTTCCAGCTCGCTGCCGTCGGCAAAGCGCATGGTTTTACGCGCTTCGGTGCCTTCCTGCACGATCTCTTTGGTGTTCTTGCTGGTGTGAACCTTCACGCCCATGCTTTCGATTTTACGGCGTAGCTGGTCGCCACCCATATGGTCCAGTTGTTCCGCCATCAGCATCGGGGCAAATTCGATGACGTGGGTTTCAACGCCGAGGTTTTTCAGCGCGCCTGCCGCTTCCAGACCCAGCAGACCACCGCCGACAACCGCGCCGCGTTTGCTTCGACGTGCGCAGGATTCAATGGCGTTGAGGTCTTCAATGGTACGGTAAACGAAGCAATCCTGGGTTTCCGACCCTTTAATAGGCGGGATCCACGGATACGAGCCCGTCGCCATGATCAGCTTATCGTAAAAAACCGTACGTCCGGCGCTGGAGTGGATCACTTTCTCCTGACGGTTGATGGTGATAGCGCGTTCGCCCACCAGCACTTTTACGCCATGTTTCTCGTAGAACCCTTCACGCACCAGAGAGAGCTCTTCGGCGGTATGGTGAGAGAAGTAGGAAGACAAGTGCACACGGTCGTACGCCTTGCGGGGTTCTTCACAGAACACGGTAATATCGAACTGCTCAGCATCGGCTTTATCGAGAAGATCCTCAATAAAGCGGTGGCCGACCATGCCGTTACCGATGATAGCGAGTCTGACTTTGCTCATTTTTGCCTCGATTTCTTTTCTATTACTGCCTACCTTAACGATTCAGCAGGGGCACTTATTGATGCAAATCAAATACGCCTTCACCTACCCCTTAGTGGGTATATCTATGATTTGTCAGGATTTTTATAAGTGACGGATATTGTTTGATTTTTGTGCTTGCTTATTTTTTGCACAAATATAGTGGGGTTTTTTACCCATCGGCGGGCAGGGCGGGTGAGCAGGGGAAAACCCCTTTGCAGTACGCAAAGGGGTTATGGCGATTAGTGGGTAGCTGTTGCCGGGTTGTGTTGACGATGACGGGTCACAAAGCCCAGCACGAAGCACATGATGAACACCACGGCGTACAGACCGTTAGCGGTATGCAGCGCCGCCAGCGGGCCGCTGTGCGCAACAATCGGGCCCGTGACCACGAAGGTCAGCATGGTGCCGATGGTGCCGCAGGTCAGCACGAAGTTCACCAGCTTTGGCGAGGCCACTTTGGTCTGAAGAGAGCCAAGGGTGATGATCGAGGTGTAAATCGCACTGGAGAAGAAGCCCAGGGTCAGGATGAACCACGGCATATGCTCCGGGGAACCGTTGATGAACAGATACATCAGCACGGTCGCCAGACCCGCCAGAACGGTCAGGATCCGTTGCAGGTCGAAGAAGCGCAGGATAAAGCTAAACGCCCACATGCCGAACATGTAAGACATCCAGAAATCGCTCACCAGTTTACCCGCGTCGTTCAGGCTCATGCCCAGACCTTTAGCGTATTCAGGAACCCAGGAGATAAAGCCCAGCTGACCGAGGATGTAACACAGCGCGGCGATGGAGAGGAACAGTACGCCGATACCCCATTTTTCTTTCGCAACCGGCTCGGACGTAGTCTGCGCTTTTTTGCCCAGCACCGGGAACTCGCAGCCGAAGGTGAGAACAAAGATCGCGACATAAACCAGACCAATGCAGGCGTACACCCAGTACCACTCAATGCTGCGCGCCAGAAGATACGCGGCGACCATCGGGAAAATCATCCCGGCCATGCTGAAGAAGGAGTCGGTGAACAGCAGACGCGCGCCGCGCTGGCGGCCTTCATACATGTGCGTAATCAGGAATGTACCGATCGACATGGTGATCCCGCTCACCAGGCCCAGCACGAACATGGCGGCAGAGAAGAGGGCGATGCTGTGGCTCAGCATCAGGCCCGCCACGGCGGCAACCATCAGCACGAAGCCGAAACGCAACTGCGTTTTCAGCGGCACGATTTCCATCAGCCAGGCATTAAGGAAAATAGAGATCAGGATCCCCGCGTTCAGGAAGGTGAAGGTGTTACTCATGCTGGAAACGGGCAGCTGGAAGTAGTCTGCGATATTTCCCATCACCATCCCGGTGACGATCACCAACGCGCCGGTCAGGGCGTAAGAGAAGAAGCTGATCCATGTGAGCTTGATGCGATTGCTGTTAGTCATGTCTGGCCTGTTAAAAGTAAAGAAAAAAGCAATGACTGCGTTTGAGCGGGCAGATTTTAGTCGCGAAAGTGATCTAATTAAATCTTTTCAGAAAATTTTGAGCACAATTGCAGGTTTTAACGTGATGCAGATCACATTACGTTGTGGGGTGAACAATCGTTTGCGCGGTAATAATTGTTTCAATTTGGTAAAATTAGGTAAAAGACTGGTCTGGGTTCATACTGCTCTTTAGAATCAAGCCATTCGCTTTTTATACTGCGCTTTGTTAAGGAATTCTCATGCTCAAATCAACACTGGCGGCTGTCGCAGCTGTGTTTGCTCTTTCTGCCGTTTCCCCTGCTGCGCTGGCAGCCAAAGGAGACCCCCACGTCCTGCTGACTACCTCTGCGGGGAATATTGAGCTGGAGCTGGATAGCCAGAAAGCCCCTGTTTCGGTGAAAAACTTCCTCGACTACGTGAACAGTGGTTTTTATAACAACACCACGTTCCACCGCGTGATCCCGGGCTTTATGATTCAGGGTGGCGGTTTTAACGAGCAGATGCAGCAGAAACAGCCCAACCCGCCCATCAAAAATGAAGCAGACAACGGCCTGCTGAACAAGCGCGGCACCATCTCCATGGCGCGTACGGCGGACAAAGACAGCGCCACCAGCCAGTTCTTCCTCAACGTGGCTGATAACGCCTTCCTGGACCACGGTCAGCGCGACTTTGGCTACGCGGTGTTTGGCAAAGTGGTGAAAGGCATGGACGTTGCGGATAAGATTTCTCAGGTTCAGACTCACGATGTCGGTCCATACCAGAATGTGCCGTCTAAGCCAGTCGTCATTCTCTCCGCGAAAGTGCTGCCGTAATCGTTCCCCCACACGGGCACATCTTGCCCGTGTCTTTCCACCCTCCCTGCGAAAGCGCGTTTTGCTGCTTATACTTGTGGCAAACGGACTATTCAGGGAGGCGTAGTGAAAAAACTCACCGACAAGCAAAAATCCCGTCTCTGGGAGCAACAACGTAAGGTCAATTTTCAGGCCAGCTGCCTCCTTGAAAAAGGTAAGGGTCCCGCTGAACCCGATATCGAGACGCTGGAACTGGGGCCTTCCGCACCGGGTTTACCCCATCTGTGTCTTATTCACCGCCATTTATTCCGCAACGAAATGAAAGGCGCGGGCGAGCTGCGCACCGCCGATATTTCTAAGGGCGACATTCCTTTTTGCCATTTCGAGTACATCGAGAAAGTGGGTAATGAGCTGATGGCTTCGCTGGAAAGTGATAAATATCTGGTGGGCCTTCAGAAAGCAGAGTTTACAGACAGAATCAGTCATTACTACTGTGAAATCAACATGCTACATCCGTTTATGAGCGGTAATGGCGTGGCCCAGCGGATCTTCTTTGAACAACTGGCTATTCATGCGGGCTATGTGCTGAACTGGCAGGGGATCGACCCGAACGGCTGGGCAGCCGCCAATCAGAGCGGGGCAATGGGGGATTTGACCGCCCTGAACGCCATCTTTGCCAAAGTTGTGAGCGAAGCGCGGGAATCTGCGTAAAATAGGGCGGCCATTTTTTCAGGAGCCGCCATGATTCTGCTGATTGATAACTACGATTCCTTTACCTGGAACCTTTACCAGTATTTTTGTGAGCTGGGGGCAGAGGTGGTTGTCCGCCGTAACGATGAGATCGCGCTGGCTGACATTGACGCGCTGGCGCCCCAGAAAATCGTGATTTCGCCGGGGCCGTGTACCCCTTCGGAGTCTGGTATCTCGCTGGAGGCGATCCGCCATTATGCGGGCAAACTGCCGATTCTGGGCGTCTGCCTGGGTCATCAGGCCATTGCGCAGGTCTTTGGCGCCACCATTGTCCGTGCCGCGAAAGTCATGCACGGCAAAACCTCTCCGGTCACGCACACCGGTACCGGCGTATTCCTGGGGCTAAACAATCCGTTAACCGTGACGCGCTACCATTCTCTGATCATTGATCCGCCGACCCTGCCGGCCTGCTTTGAGGTCACCGCCTGGAGCGAGACGCAGGAGATCATGGGCATTCGTCACCGTGAGTACGATCTGGAAGGCGTGCAGTTCCACCCGGAAAGCATTCTCAGCGAACAGGGGCACGCGCTGCTGGCCAATTTCCTTAATCGCTGAATATCTGTTGCCTTGTTGTGATTTTTTATGCATATTTTGTGATTATATTTTCACAATCAATGTGACATAAAAATGGATGGTCATGACATGGCAACTGAACAACCAGCAATTACCCGCGCGACATTCGATGAAGTGATCCTGCCGATTTATGCACCGGCTGAGTTTATCCCGGTAAAAGGGAGAGGCAGCCGCGTCTGGGATCAGCAGGGCAACGAGTATGTTGATTTCGCAGGCGGTATTGCGGTGACGGCGCTGGGCCATTGCCATCCTGTGCTGGTGGACGCGCTGAAAACGCAGGGCGAAACGCTGTGGCACACGAGCAACGTGTTCACCAACGAACCGGCGCTGCGTCTGGGGCGTAAGATCATCGATGCCACCTTCGCCGAACGCGTGCTGTTTATGAACTCCGGCACCGAAGCCAACGAAACCGCCTTTAAGCTGGCGCGCTACTACGCAACCACGCGTCATAGCCCGTACAAAACCAAAATCATCGCCTTCCATAACGCCTTCCACGGACGCTCCTTCTTTACCGTTTCCGTTGGCGGCCAGCCGAAGTATTCCGACGGCTTTGGTCCGAAACCTGCGGATATCATCCACGTGCCGTTTAACGATCTCCACGCCGTTAAAGCGGTGATGGACGATCACACCTGTGCCGTGGTGGTCGAGCCCATTCAGGGGGAAGGCGGCGTCACGGCGGCCACCCCGGAATTTCTGCAAGGGCTGCGCGAGCTGTGCGACGAGCACCAGGCGCTGCTGGTGTTTGATGAAGTGCAGTGTGGGATGGGGCGTACCGGAGACCTGTTTGCTTATATGCACTACGGCGTAACGCCGGATATTCTGACCAGCGCGAAAGCGCTCGGCGGCGGTTTCCCGGTCAGTGCGGTGCTCACCACCCAGGATATCGCTTCCGCATTTCATGTGGGCTCACACGGCTCCACCTACGGCGGTAATCCGCTGGCGTGCGCCGTGGCGGGTGCGGCGTTCGACATCATTAATACGCCGGACGTCCTGAATGGCGTGAATGCGAAACGCGACCTGTTTGTGAAACATCTCCAGCAGATTGACCAACAGTTTGATGTCTTCAGCGACATCCGCGGGATGGGGCTGCTGATCGGCGCCGAACTGAAGCCGCAGTACAAAGGCCGCGCGCGCGATTTCCTGCACGCCGCCGCGCACGAAGGCGTCATGGTGCTCAACGCCGGGCCGGACGTGATGCGCTTTGCGCCATCGCTGGTGGTGGAAGACAAAGACATCGAAGACGGATTAACCCGTTTTGCCGCGGCGGTCGCGAAGATCGTCAGCGGCTAATACGCGGTTCGTTTTAACCGGCGCGTTAACCAAATCCCGTGATGCGGGCGCTGACGCCATGCCACCGACGAAATGGTGTGCATGGTGTTCAGGTGCCCGAGAACGCGCTGTAAATGCTGCTCGAGGGTGCTCATCGGCCCGTGGGTCAGCGTCTCCGGCGCTTCCAGAATGTTCGAATCCCCTGACTCGCCCGGCGCGTCATACTCCAGACGCTGCTGACAGCGCTGCAACGCAATTTCACACGACTGCAAATAGCGCTGCGCCAGATCCGTCGTCAGCATCGTGTGCTCCCGCGCCAGCGTCGTCATGGCATTGATGTGCTCGACGATAAACTGGCTGTGCGTGACCCACAGCTTCATGTCAGCCAGATAGTGCGCGTTAAAGCCCGGCTCCTGCATGGCCTGGTTAAGGGAGTTGAACAGGGCGTTATGCGCCTGGTTGACCTTCATGCGCTCGTAGGCCAGCGGAGAGGGCTGCGGGTCATCGCTCAGAATAAGACGAATGGCCTGCTGGTCAGCTTCGAGCGCGTCGTGGGCGTTCTGCCTGAGCAGCCCGCTTTGCCACTGCGGCCACAGCCAGACCATGCCGCCAAAGGCGATCAGGCAGCCAATTAGCGTATCGACCAGCCGGGCAATAATAAACTGTTCCCCGTTAAGCGTGAGCAGTTGCAGGGTATACACCGCCGTCACCGTAAAGCCCACCATCGCCCAGCCGTAGTTTTTGCGGATGATCAGGTAGCTCACCAGCGTGATTGCCAGCATACCGGCCAGGGTATAGCCTTCCGGCACGTGGAAGTGCAGCGTCACGCCCGCGATAATCAGCCCCGCCATCGTACCGCCCGCCCGATGCAGAATGCGCACCCGCGTGGCGCCATAGCCGTTCTGGGTGACAAACAGCACGGTCATTAAGATCCAGTAGGGTTTCGGCAGGTGCAGGGCCATTCCCATCAGGCTGGCGATGCTCAGCATCACACTGATCCGCGCGGCATTGCGCAGGGCGGAAGATTTCAGTGATAGATAGCTTTTGAGCGCGGGCAGCAGCGGCAGCCGTTTTTGCTTATCGGCCATCAGGTCCCGGGCATAAAGCGGGCGCTGGGTGCGTAACACCCGGGCGATGCGGCTGAAATGCCAGGCAGCAAATTGCCCGACCGGGTTATCCGCGTGCTGACGCGCAATCTTTTCCAGCGCGCCGAGCTGTTTGTCCATGTTAAAGCGCGTCGGGTAGCGGTGATAGAGGATATCGTCAGCCAGCACCCGCAGGCGGGCCGCGACGGTCTGCGCGTTCCAGCGGATCACCGCTTCCGCATGGCTGCGCTCCACCAGCTTTTGCACCTCTTCCGGATTATGAAGGCTGACGGAGATATGCTCCTGCAAATCCAGCCCGACCTGGAAGGTTCGCAGCAGCCGCTTGTATTCATGATTTTTGTTGGCGGCAAGCATGTGCAACTGCTGATAGCACTGGCTGATCAGATCCACCACTTTTTGCTGGCGCGCCAGCAGCGGCGGCAGGGATTTTTCCGGGTCGGTATGTTGAGTGAGCAGGGTGTATTTTGCTTCGCAGTATTCAGCAAGCTGCACGTAGAGCAGGCTCAGGGATTCGCGCAGCGGCTGTTCCCGCCACAGCCAGAACCAGAACCAGTTAAACAGCCCGTACCACAGCGTGCCGAGGGCGTAGATCAGCAATGGCTCCCACACCGGCATATTGCCCGCAAGGCTTAAGGTGAAGATGGCGGCAATCAGCGATGCGGGAAGCAGGCGGGCGTGCAGCGAGCTGATTTCGGCGGTGACGCCGAGCGTCATCGCCAGCACGGTCAGGATCAACGGCAGAGGAATGTCGCGGGCCAGTAAGAGTTGTACGGCAAGGCTACAGCCGGCAAACAGGCAGCCGCCAATAATCAGACGTTTAAAAAAGCGTTTATGCGGCGTATCCAGACCGGCAATGTTGCAGCAGGCGGGCACGAGGGAAAACAGCAGGCCTTGCTGAAGATGTCCGAGGATCAGGCCCACGGCCACGGGAAGACACAGCACCAGCGTTTGTCGTAGTGCGTAGTTAACTTCCGGGTGATAGATCAGCCTGCGCCACATGAGGAGTAGAGACAAAAACGGCGTGCCACCCTGCGGCGGCACGCCGTTTGACCGAAATTAACGGGTTCCGTAGACCACGATAGTTTTACCGTGGGCAGAGATCAGGTTCTGGTCTTCCAGCATCTTCAGGATACGGCCCACTGTTTCACGGGAGCAGCCGACGATCTGACCGATTTCCTGACGGGTAATTTTAATTTGCATACCGTCAGGGTGGGTCATGGCGTCTGGCTGTTTCGCCAGGTTCAACAGTGTCTGCGCGATACGACCGGTCACGTCCAGGAAGGCGAGGTTACCCACCTTCTCAGAGGTCACTTGCAGACGGCGTGCCATCTGGGAAGAAAGACGCATCAGGATGTCAGGGTTGACCTGAATCAGCTGACGGAATTTCTTGTAAGAAATTTCAGCCACTTCACATGCTGTTTTTGCACGAACCCAGGCGCTACGTTCCTGGCCTTCTTCAAACAGGCCCAGTTCACCGATAAAATCGCCCTGGTTCAGATAAGAAAGGATCATCTCTTTCCCTTCTTCATCTTTGATCAGCACGGCCACCGAGCCTTTAACGATGTAATACAACGTTTCCGCTTTTTCACCCTGGTGAATCAGCGTGCTCTTTGATGGGTACTTATGAATGTGGCAATGAGACAAGAACCATTCGAGAGTCGGGTCTGTTTGCGGTTTGCCAAGCACCATGCGCTGTTATCCTCTGTTATAAGCTGTCACCAGAGTCATAAGATGCATCCGGACTCTGGGGTTGCAATCGAATTCTTACCCATACCTGGGAAGTCGGCTGTCGTAACGTTTCGCAGCCAGTAAAGTTTGATGTCCTCTGCATACATGTGTAACGTCAATGTATTACTGTAGCATCCAGAGTGTTTTAGCATAGCTTTCGCCGCGTGTCTCCTGGTGTCTCGCTTCAGCATGACGCAGGTCGCCTTCCGTTGCGAGAAATGTAACGTACACGTAATCTGTCATAAAAAATGCAACGTTGGAGTGAGTGAATATGCAAGCGCGTGTGAAATGGGTTGAAGGGTTAACGTTCCTGGGCGAGTCTGCTTCCGGGCACCAGGTTTTGATGGATGGCAACTCCGGCGATAAAGCGCCAAGCCCGATGGAAATGGTGCTGATGGCGGCGGGCGGATGCAGCGCGATCGACGTGGTGTCGATCCTGCAAAAAGGCCGTCATGACGTGACCGATTGTGAAGTGAAGCTGACGTCAGAACGTCGCGAAGAGGCGCCACGCCTGTTTACGCATATTAATCTGCACTTTATCGTCACCGGCAAAGAACTGAAGGATGCGGCGGTCTCGCGTGCGGTTGACCTGTCTGCGGAGAAATACTGCTCTGTGGCGCTAATGCTGGAGAAAGCGGTAAAAATCACCCATTCTTATGAAGTGATCGCGGCTTAATTTTTTGGCGGGTGGCGCTTCGCTGACCCGCCCTACAAAAGCACGCCCGTAGGCCCGGTAAGCGCAGCGCCACCGGGCAAAACAATTCACGCGATCTGCTTTCCTTCCATCAGCCGCTGCACCAGCGGTGTCATGATCAGCTCCATTGCCAGCCCCATTTTTCCGCCCGGTACCACTAACGTATTCATGTGCGAAATAAACGAACCCTGTAGCATCGCCAGCAGCCAGGGGTAATCAATGCCTTCCAGGTTGCGGAAGTGGATCACCACAAAGCTCTCGTCCAGGGAAGGGATGCTTTTTGCAGCGAACGGGTTGGAGGTGTCCACGGTGGGGACGCGCTGGAAGTTAATGTGGGTTCGGGAGAACTGCGGCGTCAGGAAGTTGATGTAATCTTCCATGGAGCGCACCACCGAGTCCATGACCGCCTCTCGCGAATGGCCGCGCTCGCTCATGTCACGCGTCAGCTTCTGGATCCACTCAAGGTTAACAATCGGCACCACCCCCACCAGCAAATCCACGTGGCGCGCCACATCGTGCTGAGGCGTCACCACGCCGCCGTGCAAACCTTCGTAAAACAGCACGTCAGTCGGTTCCGGCAGCGGCTGCCAGGGCGTGAACGTGCCGGGGACCTGGTTCCAGGGCACGGCTTCATCGTAGGTGTGGAGATACTTGCGGGACTGCCCGGTACCGCTTTGCCCGTATTCACGGAAGGTTTGCTCCAGCAGGCCGAAGTCATTCGCCTCCGGGCCGAAGTAGCTGATGTGTTTACCCAGATCGCGCGCCTTGCGGATGGCCATATCCATCTCCGGGCGCGTGTAGCGGTGAAAGCTGTCGCCTTCTACCTCTGCCGCCCGTAAGTTAAGCTGGGCGAAGATCTTGCGGAAGGCGAGGCTGGTGGTAGTGGTTCCCGCCCCACTCGAACCCGTAACGGCAATAACCGGATGTCTGGCAGACATAGCAACTCCCTGACTGGAAAAGTGTAAAGATCAGCCGTGAAACGCGTTGCGTGGCATGATATTGACCGTCTCATGCAGTTCGGACCATACCAGCACCACGTCGCCGCTTTTAAGCTGGCGCTTAACATCGTTGACCTTTTGTTCAAGCGAACGTTCATGTTCACCATAATCGGTGCCTTCGCGCAAGACAAAGCTTTCAATCAGATTATCGAGCGTGTCGGGAGAGAGATCCTGCCAGGGAATAATCATTATTTACCGTCCAGATAAGCCATTAACCAGTCGGGAATACGCGTCTCAAGCCACATTTTTGGCCGACGCAGCGTGCCGCCGACAAAGCCGACGTGTCCCCCGAATTGGGTGAGCTGATACTCCACGTTGGCCGGCAGATGATCGGGCGCCGGAATCGAGTGGTGATCCATAAACGGATCATCTTTGGCGTGGATAATCAGCGTAGGTTTCGTGATTTGGTTCAGTAAAGGCATGGCGCTGCACTGACGGTAATAGTCAATCGCATCGGCAAAGCCGTGAATTTTCGAGGTGATCAAATCATCAAACTCGCGCAGGCGCTTCACGCGTTTGAGCTGTTGCAGCGTCACAGGCAGCGTATCCGGATAGGCCTTCAGCTTGCGCGCGGCGTTGGCTTTCAGCAGGTTGAGCAGGTAGCGCTGGTACACTCGCGAAAACCCCTTTTCCATATGATAGCTGCACTGCTCCAGCATAAAGGGCGCAGAGACGATCACCGCCGCATCCAGCGGTACGGCGTCGCTCTCCTTCGCCAGCAGGCAGGCCAGCATATTGCCGCCCAAGGAATACCCCACCGCTGCCGTTGGCGCCTCGCCGAAATTGTCTCTTAGCCAGCGCAGGAACCAGGTACCGTCCTCGGTTTCACCCGAGTGATAAATACGTTTCTGACGATTAGGCTCGCCGCTGCATCCGCGAAAATGCATCACTACCCCAAGCCAGCCGCGGGCTTTCGCCGCCTCAATGAGACCGTGTGCGTAAGGGCTGTGCAGGCTGCCTTCCAGACCGTGAAACACCACCAGACGGGGTTTATGTCTGGCCCGATCCGGATCTTCGCTCCAGGCGAGATCCAAAAAGTCGCCATCCGGCAAATCCAGGCGTTGCCAGTGCGGGGTGAACTGTACCTTGCGGCGGATCAGGCGCGGCAGCATGGTTTGCAGGTGAGGGTTAGCCACACCGCGCATGGGCACGAACTCTGCGCTCTCTTCGGCTGCAATGTCGAAGTCTGAGGGAATGATTTGGGTCATAAGGGCGATGCTGATTCTTGTCAGAAATTAACTATACCTTCCGAATTGTACCCCGTTTAGCCCGTTTTTCCGAAACATGAACTGATCCCGATCACAAATATTTACCTTGATTATTACTCTCAGGCTAATGATTTGGCTCTACGCTTAATTGATGCCTTTCTCACCAGAGCGCACACTTTACTCAACGTTAAGCAAATCAGAATGATGTGCTGAATCAGGAGGTTAATAATGTTATCTGGGCAAACACCCACCCGGCAATGGAACACCCGACGCAGTGAGAAAGCGCGTCGTCTGGCGTCCGTACCGGTGCAGGGCAAGGTACTGCCAACCGGCGATCTTGTCGCCATGCTGGAAAAACTGATCGCACCAGGCGACAAAGTCGTTCTGGAAGGCAACAACCAGAAGCAGGCGGATTTCCTTTCCCGTTCACTGGCGGAAGTGAACCCGCAAATCGTACACGATCTGCATATGATCATGCCGAGCGTGGGCCGCAGCGAGCATCTGGACATCTTTGAGAAAGGCATCGCCCGCAAGCTGGACTTCTCCTTCTCCGGTACACAAAGCCTGCGAATCTCCCAACTGCTGGAGGATGGTCAGCTCGAAATCGGGGCGATTCACACCTACATCGAACTCTACTCACGTTTATACGTCGACCTATCGCCAAACGTGGCGCTGATTGCCGGTTTTAAAGCGGACCGCAAAGGCAACCTCTATACCGGGGCGAGTACCGAAGATACTCCTGCGCTGGTGGAAGCCGCCGCGTTCCACGACGGCATCGTCATCGCGCAGGTGAACGAGCTGGTGGACGACGAGTGCGACCTGCCGCGTGTGGATATTCCGGGCTCGTGGATTGATTTTGTGGTGGTTGCCGATAAGCCGTTCTTTATCGAACCGCTCTTCACCCGCGACCCGCGCCTGATCAAACAGGAACATATCCTGATGGCGATGATGGCGATTAAAGGCATCTACGCTGAACACCAGGTGCAGTCCCTGAACCACGGGATTGGCTTTAACACCGCAGCGATCGAGCTGCTGCTGCCAACCTACGGCGAACAGCTCGGACTCAAAGGCAAAATCTGTAAACACTGGACCCTGAACCCGCATCCAACGCTGATCCCGGCCATCGAAAGCGGCTGGGTGGAGAGCGTCCACTGCTTCGGCGGCGAGCTGGGAATGGAAGAGTACATCCGCGCCCGTCCTGACGTGTTCTTTACCGGTGCCGACGGCTCCATGCGCTCTAACCGCGCCTTCTGTCAGCTGGCAGGTCAGTACGCGGTCGATATGTTTATCGGCTCCACGCTACAGGTCGACGGTTACGCTAACTCCTCAACCGTGACTCGCGGCCGTCTTTCCGGCTTCGGCGGCGCGCCAAACATGGGCCACGATCCGCACGGTCGTCGCCACGCCACACCGGCCTGGCTGAACATGATCACCGAGCCTGACCCGATGCAGCGCGGTAAAAAGCTGGTTGTGCAGATGGTGGAAACCTTCCAGGCGGGCGTGAAGCCAACCTTCGTGGAAAAACTCGACGCCGTTGAGGTCGCGAAAGCCTCCGGTATGCCGCTGGCGCCGGTCATGATTTACGGCGATGACGTCACCCACGTGCTGACGGAAGAGGGGATTGCTTACCTCTACCGGGCGAAAGATCTGGAAGAGCGTCGCGCCATGGTCGCCGCCGTGGCGGGTATCACCGATATCGGTCTGGGCGTTGACGCCAAACGCGTGGCAGAACTGCGCCAGAGCGGCAAGGTTGTGTATCCGGAAGATATGGGCATTCGCCGCACCGATGCCACCCGTTCGCTGCTGGCGGCCGGTAGCGTCGCGGACCTGGTGGAATGGTCCGGCGGTCTTTACAACCCACCTGCGAAATTCCGGAGCTGGTAATGAAACTTCTGCCCCAGATCCAGGTTGAAGGCGGTGCCGAATGGCTGGCGCGAACCGCCACGCAGTGTCTGATTGACGAAGCACGTTTAAGCCCGAAGCCCGGTCTGGTGGACAGCCGGGGGAACGGCGCGCACCACGATTTATCGCTTGCGCTGATGGAGCGCTCCGCTCACAGCCTGACCCCCACGTTTCAGGCGCTGGCGCAGCAGAGCTGGCAGCGTCCGGCGGATATTGCCCTCAGGCAAACCGTTGGCCGCCTGGGTCGCGAAGGTGAACGGCAGATGATGGCCGCTACCGACGGCGTGAACACGCACCGTGGCGCGATCTGGGCGCTGGGATTGCTGGTGAGCGCGGTGGCGATGCTGGGCGGCGATGCCCGGGCGCAAACCGTCGCGAACACCGCCGCTCAGCTGGCGAAGCTGCCGGATGACGCGGCGCCGAAAGTGTTCAGCAAGGGGTTACGCGTTACGCACCGCTACCGTGTGCCGGGCGCGCGTGAAGAGGCTCAGCAGGCGTTTCCGCACATCATGCAGCGCGCGCTGCCGCAGCTTCGCCTCAGCCGTCTCAACGGCAGCAGCGAAACGCAGGCCAGACTCGACGCGCTGATGGCGATCATGACCTCGCTCACCGACACCTGCGTGCTGTCGCGCGCCGGCATGGAGGGGCTGGACGCCATGCAGAACGGCGCCCGTGCGGTGCTGAACGCCGGAGGATGCGCAACCCTCGCCGGGCAGCAGGCGCTGGCGCGGTTAGACCGTCAGATGCTGGCGCTTAACGCCTCGCCGGGCGGAGCCGCAGACCTGCTTGCCGCCACGCTGTTTCTTGACCGCGCCGAAACGCCCTATTCAAAGCATTAAGAGGATGTTATGGAAAAAATCACATTGACCGTGCCCGCCAGCCGCGAAGTAAGCGGCAGGGCGCTGGCAGGGGTCGTCGGTTCCGGGGATATGGAGGTGCTTTTCACCGCCGAACCGGGCCAGACCTTAACCATTGATATCACCACCTCCGTCGACAACAGCCGCGGGCGCTGGGAGGCATTGTTCAACCGCCTGCAAACCGTCAGCAGCCTGCCCGCAGGTAAGCTGACCATCCACGACTTCGGCGCGACGCCGGGCGTGGCACGCATTCGTATCGAACAGGTTTTTGAAGGGGTGAACCATGCGTGATGACAGCAGCTTTATCGAATTAAAAGCGCGCCAGCGTGCGCAGGCGCTGCTCGACGACGGCAGCTACCGCGAACTGCTGGATCCGTTTGAAGGCATTATCTCTCCTTGGCTTGGGCCACAGGGGATTGTTCCTCAGGCCGATGACGGCATGGTGGTCGCGAAAGGGACCATCAACGGCCAGCCTGCGGTGGTGGTGGCGATTGAAGGCACCTTCCAGGGCGGCAGCATGGGCGAAGTGTCCGGCGCCAAAATGGCGGCAGCGCTGGAGCTGGCGGCGGAAGATAACCGCAACGGCATTCCGACTCAGGCGGTGCTGTGCCTCGAAACCGGCGGCGTACGTTTGCAGGAAGCCAACCTCGGCCTGGCGGCGATTGCCGATATCCACGCCGCGATCGTTGACCTGCGTCGCTATACCCCGGTCGTCGGGATTGTCGCCGGGACCGTGGGCTGCTTCGGTGGGATGTCTATCGCCGCGGCGCTGTGCAGCTACCTGATTGTGACCCGCGAAGCGCGGCTCGGCCTCAACGGTCCGCAGGTTATCGAGCAGGAAGCGGGCATTGAAGAGTATGACTCCCGCGATCGTCCGTTTATCTGGAGCATGACCGGCGGCGAAGTACGCTTTGAAAGCGGGCTGGTGGACGCGCTGGTGGGCGACGGCGTGAACGCGGTGAAAGCCGCGATGAACGAAGCCATCGCCAAAGGCGTACCGGCGAAACATCGCACCGATAACTACGACGATTACCTGAACCGTCTGACGAATTTCGACACCCGCAAACAGGCCGATGTCGAACAGATTAAAGCGCTTTTTGCCCGGGAGGTGAAATGATGACTAACTCAATTAGCCGTGGCGAACTCTGGCTGGAAACTCTGGCCCCGAACGCGAAACGTCTGGAGGGGTTATGCCCGTCCGTGCAGGCCGCAGACGGCGAGCTAAACGGTGAAACGGTGCGTTTTGTCGCCGTGGTGCCGGACGCCAACAACCACTTCCCGCGCGCGGCGCAGGGTGAAGTCGGCCTGCTGGAAGGATGGACGCTGGCAAAAGTGGTCAGCGAAACCGTCGCCGCCGACGCAGATAAAGCCGTGAAGCGCCCGATTGTGGCGGTAATCGACGTCCCAAGCCAGGCCTATGGCCGTCGCGAAGAGGCGTTTGGTATCCACCAGGCGCTGGCCGGCGCCGCTGCCGCCTACGCTAATGCGCGGCTGGCGGGTCATCCGGTGATTGGTCTTATCGTCGGTAAGGCCATGTCCGGCGCGTTTCTGGCGCACGGCTACCAGGCTAACCGTCTGATTGCCTTCAACGATAAAGGCGTGCTGATCCATGCCATGGGCAAAGAGTCTGCGGCGCGCATTACGCTGCGTACCGTTGAGGCGCTGGAAAAACTGGCTGCAACCATTCCGCCAATGGCGTATGACATCAGCAACTACGCCACGCTGGGGCTGCTTTCCGACCTGCTGGATATCAGCAATCCGGATGCCCCTACCGAAAGCGATCTGACGCGGGTGAAAACCACCCTGCAACAGGCCATCAGCGACGCGCGTCAGGACACCACGTTGAAAAACCGTCTGGGTGCTGACAACCGCCGCAGCTCGGCGCTCGTACGTGAACGTATGCGAGCCAGCTGGTAAGTAAAAAGAGACCTGCCAGATGCATCACCCCGTGGGCGCGCCCGTTGCGTCCACGCGGGAACCTGCATCCTGAAAATAATAAACATCGCGCCAGTGCTTAAACTTTTTTACTACAGGTGATTTATGACTTACGTAATTGTTCATGCTCTTGCACCGATTTTCGTCATCATGCTGCTGGGATTCTGGGCCGGTAAGGCAAAGATGGTCGATAACAAAAATGTTTCCCTGCTGAATATCTTCGTGATGGATTTTGCACTCCCGGCTGCGCTGTTCAGCGCCACCGTGCAAACCCCGTGGACCGGCATCGTGGCGCAGTCGCCGCTGATCCTGGTGCTCACCCTGGCGATGTGGATCACCTATGCGGTCATCTACTTCCTCGCGACGAAAGTGTTTAAAAAATCCCCGCAGGATGCGGCCGTGCTGACGCTTACCGTCGCCCTGCCAAACTACGCGGCGCTTGGCCTGCCGATTCTGGGCAGCGTGCTGGGCGAAGGCCCTTCAACCTCACTGTCCGTGGCGGTCTCCATCGCCTGTGGTTCAGTGTTGATGACCCCGTTCTGCCTGCTGATTCTGGAGCGTGAGAAAGCCCGCGCCGAAGGCAATAACTCGGGTTCAACGCTTTCCATGCTGCCGGTGCTGATGTGGCGTTCCATTAAAAAACCGATCGTGATGGGCCCGCTGCTGGGTGTGATCCTGTCCGCTATCGGCATCAAAATGCCGGAGCTGGTACTGGCGGCGATTAAACCGCTGGGACTGTCTGCGACCGCTGCGGCGCTGTTCCTGACCGGGGTGATCCTCTCCGCGCGTAAACTTCAGATCAACACCATGGTGATCACTTCCACTATCGCCAAGCTGCTGATCCAGCCAGCGATCGCCTGGGGTATCGTTTTAATCTTCGGTCTGCACGGCTCCGTGGCGATCACCGCCATCCTGATGATTGCGCTGTCCGCGGGCTTCTTTGGCGTGGTGTTCGGTAACCGCTTTGGCGTGCAGTCGCCGGATGCTGAAGCCGTGCTGCTGTTGAGCTCCGTACTGTGTATCCTGTCGCTGCCGCTGTTTATCTCGCTGACTTCAGGAATGTAATCATGACCACAACATTACGCCCACACGACCTCATCTGGCTTACCGCGCGCGACGCCCTGGAAGGGGTTACCGAATCCTGGGTGGACGCGGCCTGGCATACCGGACTACCGGTAGTGGTGCGGCGTGATGTTGATAATGAAGGCCGTATTCCCGTTGGCGTGCGCGGATTGCGCCGCGACCAGCGGGCGGGCGGATGGGTGAAGCCTGAGAACGTGTTGCGCGTGGTGTCGCCCGAAGATTTGAGCGTTGCCGCCGACCTGCTGCGTTCGCCGTTTATCACTCAGCCGCCGGTTCAGGTGGCGCTTCAGCTTGCGCAGCAGTCGTGGACGTGGACGTGGGGGATAACCGGCAGTACGGGTTACGCGCTGGCGACCGGCATTCCGGTGATCCACGCCGACAGCGATCTCGATCTGCTCATCCGCGCCCCGCGTGCCGTTTCCCCTGAGGCGTTTACTGGCTGGCAGGCTCAGCTCAGCCGTGCGTTGTGCCGGGCGGATACGCAGGTGGACACGCCCGAGGGCGGATTCGCGCTGGCGGAATGGTTACGCGACGGCAAAACGCTGCTAAAAACGCAATGTGGACCGCGCCTGGTGGCGGATCCATGGCACAGGGAGGAGTAATGAAAATACTGTTTACCTTTCCGGGGCAGGGCACACAGCATGAAGGTATGCTGCAAAACCTGCCGGGAACGGAGCTGGAGCAGGCCCGTGCTGTGCTGGGGGCGGAAGTCGATACCCTGGACAGCGCATGCTCGTTAACCCACACCCGTGCGGTTCAGCTTTCGCTGTTGATTGCCGGCGTGGCGTGGGCGCGCGAGCTGGAACGTCGCGGCGTGTCGCCGGATATCGTCAGCGGGCTGTCCATTGGCGCTTATCCTGCGGCGGTTATCGCCGGTGCGCTGGACTTTACGGACGCGCTGAAGCTGGTGGCGTTGCGCGGCGATCTGATGGAGCAGGCTTACCCGCACGGTTACGGCCTGACGGCGATTATGGGGTTGACCCTGCCCCAGGTGGAAAACCTGATTCAGGGGACAGGAACCTATATTGCTAACCTGAACGCCGAAACGCAGATCGTGATTGCCGGAACCGATGACGGCATGGCGCAGGTGGCGGAGCGCGCCCTGGCAAAAGGCGCGAGCAAGGCTAAGCGGCTGGCGGTGAGCGTACCGTCGCACTGTGAACTGCTGGCGGAACCGGCGCAGAAGCTGGTGGCAGCATTTAATTCGGTCACGCTTTCACGTCCGGGCTGTGCGTACCTGAGCGGCAGTACCGGACGCGTGCTCTGGCAGCCGGAGAAAATTGCCGACGATCTGGCGATGAATATGGCGCGAACCGTGCGCTGGCAGGAGGCGGTGATTTCCGCTAACGAGCGTGAAGCGCGGCTGGCGATTGAGATGCCGCCAGGGGGCATCCTGACCTGTCTGACGCGGCAGGCGGCGTGGGAAGGTGAATCCATTTCGCTGGAGCGCAGCGGGGTGGACGTGGCGGTGCATCTGGCGGGGCGGCTTCGTGCATGAGTTTTTAGCCCGGTGGCGCTACGCTTACCGGGCCTACAATTCGGGAGTAGGCCCGGTAAGGCGCAGCCGCCACCGGGCAATAACATCAGGCACTATCCTGCAAACTTCTGGCATACATCCGCCCTTCGGCGGCCAGCGCGCGCAGGCTCGGATCCTGCTCGCGGTTGCGGGCAAAGACAATCGCAATCAGCTGCTGCATCTGGTACGGCTGCGCCAGCTTCAGTAGCTGTACCGAATTTTCATACACTTTCTTCATCCTGCCCGGCATCAGCGTAAACCCGACCCCCGCCTGCACCAGACTCAGCATCGAGAAGATATCGTTCACGCGCGTCACAATCTCCGGCTCGAAACCGGCGATATGAAACGCTTCCTGAAACCCGGCGTAAGTGGCGAACCCTTCCGCGAGGGCGACAAACTTCTGATCTTTGTAATCACGCAGATCGGCGGGGCCGCTGGTATTAAGCGTGGCAGAGGCCGGTGCGGCAAGGAAAATATCGTCATGGAACAGAGGAAGCACTTCGAGGCTGTTACGGTCGATATCGCTTTCGGAAATAGAGATTAAAATCGCATCCAGCGATCCCTCATCCAGCATATGGAGCAGGGTTTCGTTCGAGCCCATCGTCAGATCCATCTCCAGATCCGGACGGCGCAGCTTCATGCCCATTATCAGGCGCGGCACAGTTTCCAGCGTCAGCGAGTAGAGCGTGCCGACGCGCAACCGTCCCTGGCCGATACCGGCGATCTTGCGCGACTCTTCCAGCCCGCGCTCCATCACCTGCATCACCTCCTGACAATACTCCAGCAGCGTCCACGCGGAGGGGAGGGCAATCAGGTTACGCCCTTTGTGAGCAAAGAGCGGGCAGCGGACGTTCTCTTCGAGGGTATGCAGCGCGCGGTGCACGCTGACACCGCTCAGGCCGAGCGTTTCGGCGGTACGTGCGATATTGCCCTTCTCCATGAACGTCATGAAGATGCTGAGCTTACGGAATGTAATCTCGCTCGTGGTATCGAAGCCCATAACCCTCCCGGCGTGTTAGTCGGCTTGCAGCATCGCTTCCAGCTGTTCCTGCGCGTCCAGCCATGCCATTTCGCACTCTTCGAGGCTGGATTTGGTTTTCGCCTGAGTTTGCAGACAGTCCGTCAGCTCCGCTTTGCGGCTCTGATCGTACAGTTCGCTGTCGCCCAGCTTCTCTTCGACGGCAGCAAGCGTGGCGTTGAGCTTTTCCATCTCTTTTTCGAGACGGGCAATCTCTTTACGCAGCGGCTGCGTCTGGGTGCGCAGTTCCGCTTCACGGCGCTTCTGGTCTTTACGCGCCTGGGCGCTGTTGGCGTTGTCTTTCGCTGACTCTTCCGGCTGGTTTTCCTGCTTCTGCACGTCCGTCAGCCACTGCTGGTAATCTTCCAGATCGCCGTCGAACGGCTCCACTTTGCCACCGTGCACCAGGTAGAGATCGTCGGTGGTGGAGCGGATCAGGTGGCGGTCGTGCGATACGACAACCAGCGCCCCTTCGAACTCTATCAGCGCTTCGGTCAGCGCCTGACGCATGTCGAGATCGAGGTGGTTGGTCGGTTCATCAAGCAGCAGCAGGTTTGGACGCTGCCAGACGATCAGCGCCAGCACCAGACGGGCCTTTTCGCCGCCGGAGAAGCGCTCGGTGTTTTCAGTCACCTTATCGCCCTGGAAGCCAAAGCCGCCGAGGTAGTCGCGCAGCTTCTGCTCCATCTCCTGCGGCGCAAGGCGCGCCAGGTGCTGGATCGGCGATTCATCCGCGCGTAAAAATTCCAGCTGATGCTGGGCGAAGTAGCCAAGCTTGATGCCTTTCGCCAGGCCGATTTCGCCGCTGACCGGGTTAAGCTCGCCCGCCAGCAGCTTGATCAGCGTCGATTTACCGGCGCCGTTACGTCCCAGCAGACCAATGCGTGAACCTGGCACCAGGTTGAGCTTGATAGAGTCGAGGATAATGCGATCGCCATAGCCCGCGCTGACCTTCTCCATCTTCAGCAGCGGGTTAGGCAGGCTTTCAGGCTCGCGGAAGCTGAAGTGGAACGGGTTATCCACGTGCGCCGGGGCGATCATCTCCATGCGTTCCAGCATCTTGATGCGGCTCTGCGCCTGCTTGGCTTTTGACGCCTTGGCCTTGAAGCGATCCACAAAGCTTTGCAGGTGCGCCACGCGCTGCTGCTGGCTTTCATACATCGCCTGCTGCTGGGCAAGGCGCGTCGCGCGCTGGCGCTCGAAAGAGCTGTAGTTGCCGGTGTATTCGAACATGCTTTGCTGTTCGATATGAATGATTTTATCCACTACCGGATCGAGGAAGTCGCGGTCGTGGGAGATCAGAATCAGAGTGCCCTGATAGCTCTTGAGCCACTTCTCCAGCCAAATAACCGCATCAAGATCGAGGTGGTTGGTTGGTTCATCGAGCAGCAAAAGGTCGGAGCGGCAGATCAGCGCCTGGGCCAGGTTAAGGCGCATGCGCCAGCCGCCCGAGAAATCGCTCACCGGGCGTTCAAGCTGTTCGTTGCTGAAACCCAGACCGTGCAGCAGGCTGGAGGCGCGGGAGCGAATGGTCCAGGCATCGATGGCGTCCAGCTTGCCGTGGACGGTGGCGATGGCGTGGCCGTCGTTACGTTCGTTGGCGGCGTTGAGCTCCGCTTCGAGCTTGCGGTATTCACGGTCGCCGTCGATAACATAGTCGAGCGCGGGTTCGCTCAGCGCGGGCGTCTCCTGGTTCACCCAGGCGAGCTGCCAGTTGCCCGGGAAGGTAAAGTTACCGCCATCCGCGCTTATCTCGTTTTTCAGCAGCGCCAGCAGGGTGGATTTACCGCAGCCGTTTTTGCCGACCAGCCCCACTTTCTGGCCCGGGTTGATGGTAGCAGTCGCGTTATCCAGCAGGACGCGCACGCCGCGACGAATTTGTAACGAGGAGAAAACAATCATAGAAGCGCCGTATGTTCCGACTATGTTAATTTGTCATTATGATAATGTAAGGTGTGGGCCATTTTCCCCACCGGGCCGCCATGGTAGCCCAAAACGACAACAATACACAAAAACAGAACCGGGAGGGGAGTGATGTCTCAGACAGCGAAAGTGCTGCTGCTGTATGCCCATCCGGAATCACAGGACTCGGTGGCGAACCGGGTGCTGCTTAAGCCGGCCACACAGCTCAGTAATGTAACGGTGCACGATCTCTACGCGCACTATCCTGATTTTTTTATCGATATTCCTTACGAGCAGGAACTGCTGCGTCAGCACGACGTGATTGTGTTCCAGCATCCGCTTTATACCTACAGCTGTCCGGCGCTGCTCAAAGAGTGGCTGGACCGCGTGCTGAGCCGGGGCTTCTCCAGCGGGGTGGGGGGCAACCAGCTGGCGGGAAAGTACTGGCGGAGTGTCATTACCACCGGTGAGCCGGAAAGCGCTTACCGTCACGACGGGCTGAACCGTTACCCCATGAGCGACATTCTGCGGCCGTTTGAGCTGACGGCGGCGATGTGCCGTATGCACTGGATGAGCCCGATTATTATCTACTGGGCACGGCGGCAGGATCCGAAAGCACTGGCGAGCCATGCCAGGGCCTATGGCGAATGGCTGGCGTCACCGATTCCGGCGGGAGGACGCTAATGGACGGTTCGAATTTACTCCTTGCCGGGGTGCTGTTTTTGTTTGCCGCCGTCGTCGCGGTCCCGCTTGCCGCGCGTCTCGGCATTGGCGCGGTGCTGGGCTATTTGCTGGCGGGGATCGCCATTGGCCCCTGGGGGCTTGGGTTTATCAGCGATGTGGATGAAATTCTCCACTTCTCCGAGCTGGGCGTGGTCTTCCTGATGTTTATCATCGGGCTGGAGCTGAACCCCGCCAAGCTGTGGCAACTGCGGCAATCTATTTTTGGCGTCGGGGCGGCGCAGGTGTTACTCAGCGCGGCCATTCTCGCGGGACTGCTGATGTTGACGCAGTTTTCCTGGCAGGCCGCGGTGATTGGCGGGATCGGTCTTGCGATGTCGTCGACGGCGATGGCGCTTCAGCTGATGCGCGACAAAGGGATGAACCGCAACGAGGCGGGGCAGCTGGGTTTTTCGGTGCTGCTGTTCCAGGATTTAGCGGTGATCCCGGCGCTGGCGCTGGTGCCGCTGCTGGCGGGCTCCGGAGACGATCATTTCGACTGGATGAAGATCTCCATGAAGGTGCTGGCCTTCGCGGGGATGCTGATCGGCGGACGGTTTTTACTGCGTCCGGTATTCCGGTTTATTGCCGCATCCGGCGTGCGCGAGGTATTCACCGCCGCAACGCTGCTGCTGGTGCTTGGCTCAGCGCTGTTTATGGATGCGCTGGGGCTGTCGATGGCGCTTGGGACGTTTATCGCCGGGGTGCTGCTTGCGGAAAGCGAGTACCGCCACGAGCTGGAGACCGCCATCGATCCGTTTAAGGGGCTGCTGTTAGGGCTGTTCTTTATCTCGGTGGGTATGGCGCTTAATCTTGGCGTGCTCTATACCCATCTGCTGTGGGTTATTGCGAGTGTCGCCGTGCTGGTGGCGGTCAAAACGCTGGTGCTGTATGTCCTCGCGAGGATTTACGGGCTGCGCAGCTCGGAAAGAATGCAGTTTTCCAGCGTGTTAAGCCAGGGTGGAGAATTTGCGTTTGTGCTGTTTTCCACTGCGTCGTCTCAGAAGCTGTTCAAAGATGACCAGATGGCGCTGCTGCTGGTGACGGTTACGCTGTCGATGATGACCACCCCGCTGCTGATGAAGCTGGTGGACAAACTGCTGTCGCGCCGCCTGAATCCCGCAGACGATGAAGACGAAGCGCCGTGGGTGGAAGATGATAAACCGCAGGTGATCGTCGTGGGCTTTGGTCGCTTCGGACAGGTGATTGGTCGCCTGTTGATGGCGAATAAAATGCGCATTACGGTGCTGGAGCGCGATATCAGCGCCGTCAACCTGATGCGCAAATATGGTTATAAGGTGTACTACGGCGATGCGACGCAGCTTGAGCTGTTGCGCTCGGCGGGGGCAGAGGCTGCGGAGTCCATCGTCATCACCTGCAACGATCCGGAAGACACGATGAAGCTGGTGGAGCTGTGCCAGCAGCATTTCCCGCATCTGCATATTCTGGCGCGTGCGCGTGGACGTGTGGAGGCTCACGAACTTTTGCAGGCGGGTGTGAAACACTTCTCCCGCGAAACCTTCTCCAGCGCGCTGGAGCTGGGACGCAAGGCGCTGGTTTCGCTGGGTATGCATCCTCACCAGGCGCAACGCGCCCAGATGCATTTCCGCCGGCTGGATATGCGAATGCTGCGTGAACTGATGCCCGTGCACAGCGACACGGCGCAGATCTCCCGCGTTCGGGAAGCGCGTCGCGAACTGGAGGAGATCTTCCAGCGTGAGATGCAACAGGAACGACGCCAGCTCGACGGCTGGGATGAATTTGAATAAAGGGTAACGAAAGATGGCTGTACGTAAACGCTTTATCGCGGGCGCAAAATGCCCTTCCTGCCAGGCGCAAGATACGCTGGCCATGTGGCGTGAAAATAATATCGATATCGTTGAATGTGTTAAGTGCGGTCACCAGATGCGTGAGGCCGATAAAGAAGCCCGCGATCACGTTCGCAAAGAAGAGCAAGTGATCGGCATTTTTCATCCAGACTAGCGATATGCTCTGAGTTTTTTTAAGCTTAAGGGTACACGGGTGCAGATTTCCGCTACAATCTGCGCCAGCAATTTTCCCACGCTCAGGAGATATCATGAAAGTAGCAAAAGACCTGGTGGTCAGCCTGGCCTATCAGGTACGTACAGAAGACGGTGTGTTGGTTGATGAGTCTCCGGTGAGTGCGCCGCTGGACTACCTGCATGGTCACGGTTCCCTGATTTCCGGCCTGGAAACGGCGCTGGAAGGCCATGAAGTTGGCGACAAATTCGACGTTGCTGTAGGCGCGAACGACGCTTACGGTCAGTATGACGACAACCTGGTTCAGCGCGTTCCTAAAGACGTATTCATGGGCGTTGACGAGTTGCAGGTTGGCATGCGCTTCCTGGCGGAAACTGACCAGGGTCCGGTTCCGGTTGAAATCACTGAAGTTGAAGACGACCACGTTGTGGTTGACGGCAACCACATGCTGGCGGGTCAGAACCTGAAGTTCAACGTAGAAGTTGTTGCGATCCGTGAAGCGACCGAAGAAGAGCTGGCTCATGGCCACGTTCACGGTGCGCACGGTCACGATCATGACCACGATCACGGCCACGATGGCTGCTGCGGTGGTCACGGCCACGACCATGGTCATGACCACGGCCACGGTAAAGGTGGTTGCGGTAACGGCGGCTGCGGTTGCCACTGATTCCGTACTCCGGAAAATAAAAAAGCGGGATAATCCCGCTTTTTTTACGCCTCAATAATGAGGTGGTGGCGTCTCTTCTGACTGAGAGGCAATGTTTGACGGCTGCGTGGCCTTCAGCTTTTCCGTCAGCAGGCGCATGTGATCGCGCAGTTTTGCCATTTCAAGCTCATGGGCCGTCACGGTCTGATTCAGTTCTTCGATGGTGATGTCCTGAAAAGCCAGGCGGCTTTCCAGCTCAGCCAGTCTCGCTTCGATCGTTGTATCCTTCATCATTCACCTCGTTTATCTCTCATTCGCCATAATGGACCAGCGGCGGCGAAGTTTAGCTGACTTTTTCCTTAAGTACAGTATCCATCTCCCTGACAAGAAACTTATTTAAACAAAAATAGTCTGAAAAGAAGCGACATTCGGGGGAGTCTGTCTGTAGATTTCTTCCGCAACGTTTTATAGTACGTCACTCATTTACGTTTAACACTGGGGTGAGAGACCTCAGGTCCTGGAGATATGGATGAAATCACTGTTTAAAGTTACGCTGCTGGCGACCACTATGGCTGTAGCGCTCAATGCGCCGCTGTCTTTCGCTGCTGATACTGCTGCGAAGCCTGCTGCGACTACAGACAGCAAAGCGGCATTCAAAAATGACGACCAGAAATCCGCCTACGCACTTGGCGCGTCTCTGGGTCGTTACATGGAAAACTCTCTGAAAGAGCAAGAGAAACTGGGCATCAAACTGGATAAAGCGCAGCTGATTGCAGGTGTTCAGGATGCATTCGCAGACAAGAGCAAACTGTCTGACCAGGAAATCGAGCAGACTCTGCAGGCGTTTGAAGCGCGCGTGAAAGGCGCCGCTCAGACCAAGATGGAAGCAGATGCCAAAGATAACGAAGCGAAAGGCAAAGCCTATCGTGACACCTTTGCTAAAGAGAAAGGCGTAAAAACGTCTTCTACTGGCCTGGTGTACAAAGTTGAGAAAGAAGGTACCGGCGACGCGCCTAAAGATAGCGACACCGTGGTGGTTAACTACAAAGGTACGCTGATCGACGGTAAAGAGTTCGACAACTCTTACACCCGTGGTGAACCTCTTTCCTTCCGTCTGGACGGTGTGATCCCAGGCTGGACCGAAGGCCTGAAGAACATCAAAAAAGGCGGTAAGATCAAGCTGGTCATCCCACCGGATCTGGCATACGGCAAAACCGGCGTTCCGGGTATCCCTGCCAACTCTACGCTGGTCTTTGACGTAGAACTGCTGGACATCAAACCAGCACCGAAAGCGGATGCCAAAGCAGACGCTCCGGCTGACGATAAAGCCGCTGCTGCTAAGAAGTAAGGGTGAAAAAAAACCGCCGCCTTTGAGGCGGCGGTTTTTTTATTGTAGGGCAGATATAATTAACACTGGAAAGCGCTATACACGCTGTATTAATTTAGTTGTCCGTGTAGATAATGAGCCTGCCCTGAAAACCTAACGACAGGCTCCTGAAAAGGAGTGTTTTTTTCATGTCCAGGTCGCTTTTAACCAACGAAACCAGTGAACTTGATTTGCTGGATCAACGTCCTTTTGACCAGACCGACTTCGATATTCTGAAATCCTACGAGGCGGTGGTGGACGGGTTAGCGATGCTCATTGGCTCCCACTGCGAAATCGTATTGCACTCCCTGCAGGATCTGAAATGTTCCGCCATTCGCATTGCCAATGGCGAGCATACTGGGCGTAAAATTGGTTCGCCAATCACCGATCTTGCATTGCGTATGCTGCATGATATGACCGGCGCGGATAGCAGCGTCTCCAAATGTTATTTTACGCGCGCCAAGAGTGGCGTACTGATGAAATCGGAAACCATTGCAATACGAAATCGCGAGCACCGTGTGATCGGGCTCCTGTGCATCAACATGAACCTTGATGTGCCATTCTCGCAAATCATGAGCACCTTTATTCCGCCAGAAACGCCAGACGTGGGCTCATCGGTGAACTTTGCTTCTTCGGTTGAGGATCTCGTGACCCAGACGCTGGAGTTCACCATTGAAGAGGTGAATGCCGATCGCAACGTATCCAACAACGCCAAGAATCGTCAGATCGTCCTGAACCTCTATGAGAAAGGGATTTTTGATATCAAAGATGCCATCAACCAGGTGGCCGATCGCCTGAATATCTCCAAACACACGGTTTACCTCTATATTCGCCAGTTCAAAAGCGGCGACTTCCTGGGACAAGACAAGTAATGCGTTTTGCGTTAATGGTGACGGGCCCGGCGTACGGTACCCAGCAGGCCAGCAGCGCGCTACAGTTTGCCCATGCGCTGCTTGATGCCGGTCATGAACTGGCAAGCGTCTTCTTTTATCGCGAAGGCGTATATAACGCGAACCAGTTTACGTCTCCGGCGAGCGATGAGTTTGACCTCGTGCGCGCCTGGCAAAAATTAAACGAAACGCAGGGCGTCGACCTGCATATCTGCGTCGCGGCGGCACTGCGTCGCGGCGTGACGGATGCGACCGAAGCCGAGCGCCTTGGTCTGGCGGGGGCTAACCTGCAACCGGGCTTTTCGCTCAGCGGACTAGGTGCCCTGGCACAGGCGGCGTTGACCTGCGACAGAATGGTGCAATTTTGATGAAGCGCGTAGCGTTTGTTTTTACTTCTGCGCCGCATGGCAGCGCTTCAGGCCGGGAAGGGCTGGATGCATTGCTCGCGACATCGGCTTTAACCGAAGATATCGGCGTCTTCTTTTTAGGCGATGGCGTATTCCAGCTTCTGGCAGGCCAACAACCGCAGGCCATTCTTGCGCGCGACTACATTGCGACCTTCAAAGTTCTGCCGCTCTATGACATTGAAACCTTCTATGTGTGCGCCGACTCGCTGGCCGCGCGTGGGTTAAACGAGAAAACACCGTTCGTGCTGGACGTGACGATCCTGACATCTGCTGCGCTGCGCGAACAACTCTCTCACTACGATACCGTTCTGACTTTCTGAGGCTGTCATGCTCCATACCCTGAGCCGTTCACCGTGGCAATGCGATATCGACACGTTACTGAGCATGCTGCGCGAAGGTGATGATCTGCTGCTGATTCAGGATGGCGTGCTTGCGGCGCTTGAAGGCAGCCGTTTTGTTGAAATCCTCGCTAATGCCCCCATAACAGTCTCTGCGCTGAAAGAGGATCTGGATGCGCGGGGTCTTTCTGGTCAAATTTCAGCCAAAATTGACGTGGTTGGCTATACTGATTTCGTCAATCTTACTGTGACGCACGCCAGTCAAATGAACTGGTGATTTGAGATCGCTGTATATTTCTTGACACCTTTTCGACGTAGCCCTAAAATTTCGCGTCCTCATATTGTATGAGGTCGTTTTATTACGTGTTTACGAAGCAAAAGCTAAAACCAGGAGCTATTTAATGGCAACAGTTAACCAGCTGGTACGCAAACCACGTGCACGCAAAGTTGCAAAAAGCAACGTGCCTGCGCTGGAAGCCTGCCCGCAGAAACGTGGCGTATGTACTCGTGTATATACCACCACTCCTAAAAAACCAAACTCCGCACTGCGTAAAGTATGCCGTGTGCGTTTGACTAACGGTTTCGAAGTGACTTCCTACATCGGTGGTGAAGGTCACAACCTTCAGGAGCACTCCGTGATCCTGATCCGTGGCGGTCGTGTTAAAGACCTTCCGGGTGTTCGTTACCACACCGTTCGTGGTGCGCTGGACTGCTCAGGTGTTAAAGACCGTAAGCAGGCTCGCTCCAAGTACGGCGTGAAGCGTCCTAAGGCTTAATGGTTCTCCGTTAAGTAAGGCCAAACTGATTTATCTTAATGTCAAACTAAACTCGTAGAGTTTTGGACAATCCTGAATTAACAACGGAGTAATCCCATGCCACGTCGTCGCGTCATTGGTCAGCGTAAAATTCTTCCAGATCCGAAATTCGGATCAGAACTGCTGGCAAAATTTGTAAATATCCTGATGGTAGATGGTAAAAAATCTACCGCAGAAGCAATCGTATACAGCGCGCTGGAGACCCTGGCTCAGCGTTCTGGTAAAAATGAACTGGAAGCCTTCGAAGTCGCTCTCGACAACGTGCGCCCGACTGTAGAAGTTAAGTCTCGCCGCGTTGGTGGTTCTACTTATCAGGTTCCAGTTGAAGTTCGTCCGGTTCGTCGTAATGCTCTGGCAATGCGTTGGATCGTTGAAGCTGCTCGTAAACGCGGTGATAAATCCATGGCTCTGCGTCTGGCGAACGAACTTTCTGATGCTGCGGAAAACAAAGGTACCGCAGTTAAGAAACGTGAAGACGTTCACCGTATGGCAGAAGCCAACAAGGCGTTCGCACACTACCGTTGGTAATCCCTTCGGAGTCGTAGTCACCAGGCGGGCGCTTCAGAGAAGCCGCCCGCTCTGGGTAACTTAACTGAACGCCTAAAGATATAAACGAGGAATCAAATGGCTCGTACAACACCCATCGCACGCTACCGTAACATCGGTATCAGTGCGCACATCGACGCCGGTAAAACCACTACTACCGAACGTATTCTGTTCTACACCGGTGTAAACCATAAAATCGGTGAAGTTCATGACGGCGCAGCCACCATGGACTGGATGGAACAGGAGCAGGAGCGTGGTATTACTATCACCTCCGCAGCGACTACTGCATTCTGGTCAGGTATGGCTAAGCAGTATGAACCGCATCGCGTAAACATCATCGACACCCCAGGGCACGTTGACTTCACCATCGAAGTAGAACGTTCCATGCGTGTTCTTGACGGCGCGGTAATGGTTTATTGCGCAGTTGGTGGTGTTCAGCCACAGTCTGAAACCGTATGGCGTCAGGCAAACAAATATAAAGTTCCACGCATCGCGTTCGTTAACAAAATGGACCGTATGGGTGCTAACTTCCTGAAAGTTGTTGGCCAGATCAAAACCCGTCTGGGCGCGAACCCTGTTCCGCTTCAGCTGGCAATTGGTGCTGAAGAAGGTTTCACCGGCGTTATCGACCTGGTGAAAATGAAAGCCATCAACTGGAACGAAGCAGATGCGGGCGTTACCTTCGAATACGAAGATATCCCGGCAGAGATGCAGGACCTGGCTGACGAATGGCACCAGAACCTGATCGAATCCGCAGCAGAAGCTTCTGAAGAGCTGATGGAGAAATACCTGGGTGGTGAAGAACTGTCTGAGCAAGAGATCAAATCTGCTCTGCGTCAGCGCGTTCTGAACAACGAAATCATCCTGGTAACCTGTGGTTCTGCGTTCAAGAACAAAGGTGTTCAGGCGATGCTGGATGCGGTAGTTGACTACCTGCCATCCCCGGTTGACGTTCCTGCGATCAACGGCATCCTGGACGACGGTAAAGATACTCCGGCTGAGCGTCACGCAAGTGATGACGAGCCGTTCTCTGCACTGGCGTTCAAAATTGCTACCGACCCATTCGTGGGTAACCTGACCTTCTTCCGCGTTTACTCTGGTGTGGTTAACTCCGGTGACACCATCCTGAACTCCGTGAAAGCGGCGCGTGAACGTTTTGGCCGTATCGTACAGATGCACGCTAACAAACGTGAAGAGATCAAAGAAGTTCGTGCGGGCGACATCGCTGCTGCTATCGGTCTGAAAGACGTGACCACTGGTGACACCCTGTGTGACCCGGATCACCCGATCATTCTGGAGCGTATGGAATTCCCTGAGCCGGTAATCTCCATCGCAGTTGAACCAAAAACCAAAGCTGACCAGGAAAAAATGGGTCTGGCTCTGGGCCGTCTGGCGAAAGAAGACCCATCATTCCGCGTATGGACTGATGAAGAATCTAACCAGACCATCATCGCTGGTATGGGTGAACTGCACCTGGACATCATCGTTGACCGTATGAAGCGTGAATTCAACGTTGAAGCGAACGTGGGTAAACCTCAGGTTGCTTACCGCGAAGCGATTCGCGCGAAAGTTACCGATGTTGAAGGTAAACACGCTAAGCAGTCTGGTGGTCGCGGTCAGTACGGTCACGTTGTGATCGACATGTACCCACTGGAGCCGGGCTCTAACCCTAAAGGTTACGAGTTCATCAACGACATCAAAGGTGGTGTAATTCCTGGCGAATACATCCCTGCCGTTGATAAAGGCATCCAGGAGCAGCTGAAAGCTGGTCCTCTGGCTGGTTACCCGGTTGTAGACATGGGTGTTCGTCTGCACTTCGGTTCTTACCACGACGTTGACTCCTCTGAACTGGCGTTTAAACTGGCTGCGTCTATTGCCTTTAAAGAAGGCTTTAAGAAAGCAAAACCAGTTCTGCTTGAGCCGATCATGAAGGTTGAAGTAGAAACTCCTGAAGAGAACACCGGTGACGTTATCGGTGACTTGAGCCGTCGTCGCGGTATGCTGCGTGGTCAGGAATCCGAAGTAACTGGCGTTAAGATCCACGCTGAAGTTCCGCTGTCTGAAATGTTCGGATATGCAACTCAGCTGCGTTCTCTGACCAAAGGTCGTGCATCATACACTATGGAATTCCTGAAGTATGATGATGCGCCGAACAACGTTGCTCAGGCCGTTATCGAAGCCCGTGGTAAGTAATCCACAGGATTAAAACCTAAGTCCCGTGCTCTCTCCGAAGGGGAGAGCACTATAGTAAGGAATATAGCCGTGTCTAAAGAAAAATTTGAACGTACAAAACCGCACGTCAACGTTGGTACTATCGGCCACGTTGACCATGGTAAAACTACCCTGACTGCTGCAATCACCACCGTACTGGCTAAAACCTACGGCGGTGCTGCTCGTGCTTTCGACCAGATCGATAACGCACCAGAAGAAAA
>NZ_JBMKIP010000006.1:0-259341 GCF_049236825.1 Enterobacter cloacae complex sp. SHL001 | reverse complement strand
CCCGGCGGCTTGCGTGCCGTTGTTCCGTGTCAGTGGAGGCGCATTATAGGGAGTTCTTCTGAAGTGACAAGAGGAAATTTAAAAAAAGTTTCTGACCGTGTTTTTTTTCACCAAAAGCGATGAGTTCAAGCTACAAATTGTTCTATTTGATGTATCTGCAACCACAATCACACCTGAGATGGCATAATTAACCGCATCAATATTTAAGGAATAAAAGCGATGCCATTAAGCGCACAACAGCTGGCAGCTCAAAAAAACCTGTCCTATGTGCTGGCAGAGAAACTGGCGCAGCTGATCTTAGCGGGTAAATATGCTCCAGGTAGCATCCTGCCCAGCGAGATGGAGCTGGGAGATCAGTTTGGCGTTAGCCGTACCGCCGTTCGCGAAGCGGTAAAAACATTAACGGCGAAAGGGATGGTGCTTCCACGTCCGCGCATTGGCACCCGCGTTATGCCTCAGGGAAACTGGAACTTTCTCGATCAGGAGTTACTCACCTGGTGGATGACCGAAGATAACTTTAATCAGGTCGTCGATCACTTTCTGGTCATGCGCAGCAGTCTTGAGCCTCAGGCCTGCCTGCTTGCCGCCACGCTCGGCACAGCCGAGCAAAAAGCGCAGCTCAATACTTTGATGGAAGAGATGGTGGAT
Source organism: Enterobacter cloacae complex sp. SHL001 (assembly GCF_049236825.1). NCBI lineage: Bacteria > Pseudomonadati > Pseudomonadota > Gammaproteobacteria > Enterobacterales > Enterobacteriaceae > Enterobacter > Enterobacter cloacae complex sp. SHL001. The sequence continues at coordinate 258,693 of NZ_JBMKIP010000006.1, read as the reverse complement.
CTGAAAAAGCACTTTAACCGCGAGCGCTGGATAGCGGTCGATATGGCCTGGCATGAACATATCTATAATATGAGCGGAAATCCTTTCCTGACCTCCTTTGCTTCTTTATTCCATTCTGTGTACCACACTTACTTTACCTCTATCACGCAGGATGAGGTGGTGAAGCTGGATCTGCATCAGGCGATAGTCGATGCCATTCAGGAGAGCGACGGGCAGCGAGCCCTGAGTGCGTGCCAGGCGTTGCTGGCCGCGCCAACCCACCAGCAGGTAAATAAATGACAGAGAAAAAAGCACGCAGTATGGCCGGACTGCCGTGGATTGCAGCCATGGCGTTCTTTATGCAGGCACTGGATGCCACTATCCTCAATACCGCCCTTCCCGCCATAGCCCAAAGCCTTAACCGCTCCCCGCTGGCGATGCAATCCGCCATCATCAGCTACACCCTGACGGTGGCGATGCTTATTCCGGTCAGCGGCTGGCTAGCCGATCGTTTTGGCACACGCAAAGTGTTCATGCTGGCGGTGACGCTGTTCACGCTCGGTTCTCTGGCTTGCGCCCTCTCCACCTCGCTGACGGAACTGGTTATCTTCCGCGTTCTACAGGGGATAGGCGGCGCGATGATGATGCCCGTCGCGCGTCTGGCGTTATTACGCGCCTATCCGCGCAGCGAACTGCTCCCGGTGCTCAACTTTGTGACTATGCCTGGCCTGGTCGGCCCGATACTTGGCCCGGTTCTCGGCGGCGTACTGGTGACCTGGGCTAGCTGGCACTGGATCTTCCTGATTAATATTCCGATTGGTGTGGCAGGGCTGATTTATGCCCGCAAATATATGCCGAACTTCACCACGCCAAGACGCAGCTTCGATATGGGTGGTTTCTTCCTGTTTGGCCTGAGCCTGGTCCTGTTCTCCAGCGGGATGGAGCTGTTTGGCGAGAAAATCGTAGCGACGTGGCTGGCGCTGGCCGTCATCCTCAGCGGTATTCTGCTGTTCCTTCTATATATACGTCATGCGCGTCGCCATCCGACACCGCTTATCTCTTTATCTCTGTTTAACACCCGAACGTTCTCCGTCGGGATCGCGGGCAATATTGCCTCGCGTCTGGGCACGGGCTGCGTACCGTTCCTGATGCCGCTGATGCTCCAGGTCGGTTTCGGCTATCCGGCCCTGATTGCTGGCTGCATGATGGCACCCACGGCGATGGGCTCAATTCTGGCAAAATCGACGGTCACGCAGGTGCTGCGCTGGTTTGGCTATCGTAAGACGCTGGTTGGCGTGACGATCTTTATCGGATTGATGATTGCGCAGTTCTCCCTGCAATCTGCGGCGTTACCAATCTGGATGCTGATCCTGCCGCTGTTTGTGCTGGGTATGGCCATGTCGACGCAGTTTACGTCGATGAACACCATCACCCTTGCGGACCTCACCGACGAGAATGCCAGCAGCGGCAACAGCGTACTGGCGGTCACTCAACAGCTGTCGATCAGCCTCGGGGTTGCCGTGAGCGCGGCGGTACTGCGGTTTTATGAAGGGTTCGAGGGAACTAATACCGTTGAGCAGTTCCACTATACCTTTATCACTATGGGCGCGCTTACCGTGGTATCGGCGGTGGTCTTTATGTTGTTAAAACCAAAAGACGGCCGGAACCTGATTAAAGAGCGTCACAAAGAGAAGGCTAAACCGAACCGCGTTCCATCAGAACAGGAGTAAGCTGCAAACGTTGCTGTTGCAGCGTGGGCTGGGCCATGCGGTGGATCAACACATCGATGGCCAGCTCGCCCAGTTCATCTTTCGGCTGATGGATGGTGGTCAGCGGCGGCGTCATGTAGCGCGCCAGTTCGATATCATCGTAACCGACGATCGCCATGTCGTCCGGAACACGTAATCCCGCCTGATACAGCGCCTGATAAGCTCCGAATGCCATCGCATCGTTACCGATAAACACCGCCTGCGGGCGCAGCTCTTGCGCCAGCAGTTTCTGCATTGCTTCAAATCCACCGTTAAATTCGAAATCGCCGGTGATGCGATAGCCATCAGGAATGGCAAGCCCCGCCCGTTCCATGGCCGAAAGATAGCCTTCCAGACGCAGGCGCGCCGGGGTTTTATCCAGCGGGCCGGTAATACAGGCAATGCGGGTATGACCTTTATCGATCAGATGCTGAGTCGCCATATCGCCGCCCAGCAGCGAGTTATCCTGGATCAGATCGCTGGTGCCGTCGAACGGCGCCCAGTCCATCATCACCGTGGGAATAGAAGGATAACGCTGGATGATCTCTTTCGAGGGTTGATGCGTTTCGGTACAGAGCAGCAGCAGCCCGTCGACGCGTTTTTGCATCAGCGTTTCCAGGTTACGGTTCATGCGCTGCTCATCGCCTTCGGTATTGCACAGCACCAGGCTGTAGCCGCGCTCGAAGCAGCTGCGCTCCACGCCGCGCACCAGTTCAGAATAAAAAGGGTTGGTACTGGCCGTGATCAGCATGCCGATGGTGCGCGTCTGGTTGAGCTTCAGGCTGCGGGCCAGCGCAGACGGCGCATAGTTGAGTTCTTTAATTGCAGCGTCAACTTTCTCCCGAATCGCCTCGCTGACGAAGCGATCGTTATTGATTACGTGGGAGACAGTCGAGGTAGAAACGCCCGCCATACGGGCGACATCTTTCATTGTGGCCAAGCGTTACCCCTGCTGACTTAAGAATTCATCAATCTCTTTACGCCATGGAACAGAAGGCTGAGCGCCTTTACGCGTCACCGCAATCGCAGCGGCGGCATGCGCGAAGCGGATCGCGTCATCCATTGCTTTTCCTTCCAGCAGCGCCGTTACCAGTGCACCGTTGAAGGTGTCTCCTGCGGCGATGGTATCAATGGCTTTGACCTTAAAGCCCGGTACGCGACGGCCTTCGCCATTGACGCTAGCCCACACCCCACGGCTGCCGAGGGTGATGATTACGGTGCCGATGCCTTTTTCATGCAGTGCAAGCGCGGCACGCGCTGCATCGTCATCATTTTCGACACGGATACCCGTCAGCTTTTCCGCTTCGGTTTCGTTCGGGGTGATGATATCCACCAGCGCCAGCAGCTCATCTGATAATACACGGGCAGGCGCAGGGTTAAGTACGACAGACGTATGATTTTCATGCGCAATTTTCGCGGCGGCCAGCACGCTTTCAACCGGTGACTCCAGCTGCATCAGCAGGGCTTCCGCTCCGGCGATGATTCCACGCTGCGCTTCGACGCGTTCAGTCGTTAACGCGGCATTAGCCCCCGCATGAATACCGATGACATTCTCACCTTCCGCATTGACGAAAATCAGCGCCACGCCGGTAGATTCCCCTGCAACCACGCTGACGGGTGCAATGTCGATGTTGTCGCTTGCCAGCTGTTTGCGTACGCGCTCGCCGGTATCGTCATCACCTGTACAGGCGATAAACGCGATATTCGCCCCGCTGCGTCCGGCGGCAACCGCCTGGTTTGCGCCCTTACCGCCGAACGCCACCTGATACTGATTGCCAGTGACGGTTTCGCCCGGAGTGGGGAACGTTTCAAGGTTAAGAATGTGATCGGCATTGATACTGCCAAGGACGACGAGGTTGCCTGCGGTTTTCATGTATTGAGGTGTCCATCTGAGAGCGCCACCGGTCTTACCCGGTGGCGTATGCCACACTTTTCTTTTATTTGGTGTCCCTCAGGCAGCCAGCGACTGCCTGAATCGCCTTTACTGCTTAATGACCAGTTTCAGGTCAACAGGATATTTGGCCTGAACTTTTTCGCCCTTCAGCACTTTATCGGCAGTTTGCACGCCAGTCGCGCCAATCTGCTCAGGCAGCTGAGCGATGGTCGCAGCCAGTTTGCCATCATTTACTGCTTTTTCACCATCCGGCGTGCCGTCAAATCCGACAACCATCACATCTGATTTACCCGCAGTCTGGAGCGCACGCAGCGCACCGAGCGCCATTTCGTCGTTCTGTGCGAATACCACCTGCACATCAGGATGCGCGGTCAGCAGGTTCTGCATGACGTTCAGGCCCTTTGTACGGTCGAAGTCTGCCGGCTGGCTCGCCAGCACGTTGAATTTGTGCGCCGCTACAGCCTGCTGGAAGCCTTCACCACGTTCACGGGCTGCGGAAGTCCCGGCGATACCCTGCAACTCGATCACTTTCGCGCCTTCACCTGCTTTCTTCGCGATGTAGTCACCGGCGATTTTACCGCCCAGTACGTTATCAGACGCAATGTGGCTGACCACATCCCCTTTCGTTGCCTGACGGTCAAGGGTGATGACCGGGATCTTAGCCTGGTTTGCCATCTTCACGGCATTACCGACCGCGTCGGAATCGGTTGGGTTGATCAGCAGGATTTTGGTACCACGAACGGTTAAGTCCTGAACGTTAGCCAGCTCTTTCGCCGGGTTGTTCTGAGAATCCAGCACCACCAGGTTGTAGCCCAGTTTATCTGCTTCTTTCTGCGCGCCATCCTTCAGGGAGACGAAGAACGGGTTGTTCAGGGTAGAGACAACCAGCGCGATGGTGTCCTTCGCCATGGCGTTAGCACTTACGGTTGCGCTCAGCGCGACAGCAGAAACCAGGGTAGCCAGTTTTTTCATGTTCATATCTAAGATGTCCTGTAGTGTCGTCAGTTACTGTTTTTTGTTGTCTACCAGTACCGCCAGCAAAATCACCACTGCCTTAACGATCATCTGGTAATAGGAGGAAACACCTAACAAATTCAAACCATTATTCAGGAAACCGAGGATCAGTGCGCCGATCAATGTCCCAACAATGCGACCTTTACCACCCGCAAGGCTCGTACCGCCCAGAACCACTGCCGCGATGGCATCCAGCTCATAGCCCGTACCCGCCGTTGGCTGCGCGGAAGAGAGGCGCGCCACTTCGATGATGCCCGCCAGAGACGCCAGCAGGCCGCACAGGGAGTAAACGATAATTTTGACTTTATTAACGCTGATACCGGACAGGCGCGTTGCCGCTTCGTTACCGCCCAGCGCATAGATATAACGACCCAGACGGGTATGGTGCAGCATGTACCATGCCGCCAGGAAGACGATAGCCATGATCCAGACCGGGGTCGGGACACCCAGCGGGCGACCGATACCGAACCAGCCAAACAGATCGGCGTTATCGGTAAAACCGGTATTAATCGGGCTACCGTTGGTGTACACCATGGTCACACCGCGCAGCAGCAGCATCATCACCAGCGTGGCGATGAATGCCTGAACGCGACCTTTCGCCACAATCACGCCGGTTACGGCGCCAATTGCCGCACCTGCCGCCAGGGCAGCGGCAACGGCCACCAGCGCGTTGACCTCAATACCAACAATCGACGCGGCGATCGCGCCGGTGAGGGCCAGCAGGGAACCGACGGACAGATCGATACCCGAGGTCAAAATCACCAGCGTCATCCCCACCGCCATAATGGCGTTGACGGAGGTCTGCTGAAGAATGTTGAACAGGTTATTGACGGTAAAAAAGTTGGGGCTCATGGTCGAGACAATCGCGATCAGCACCAGCAGGGCAATCAGCGATTTTTGTTCCATCAGCCATGCCTTTGTGAAATAGCGGCGACCAGAAACAGCCTGGGTAGTCATCTTCTTACTCCTGATTCACGCGATTAAGCTTGCCCACAGCGGCAGCCATCAGAACTTCCTGGGTGGCCTGCTCGCGAGTGAATTCACCGCCGAGATGCCCTTCATGCATGACGATAATGCGATCGCTCATGCCTAATACCTCTGGCATCTCGGAAGAGACCAGAATGATGCTCAGACCGTCGGCCTTGAACTGGTTAATCAGCTGATAGATCTCTTTCTTCGCGCCCACGTCCACGCCGCGGGTAGGTTCATCAAGGATCAACACTTTTGGGCGCGTCATCAGCCCGCGGGCAATCGCCACTTTCTGCTGATTCCCGCCGGACAACAGGCCAATCGCCTGCTCCATCGATGGGGTTTTAACGTTAAAGAGACGGATAAAATCGCTGACCGCCTGCTGCTCATCTTTGTGTTTCAGGCTGCCGCCGCTGCGGCTGAAATAGCCTAGCGCCGTCAGGGACATGTTCTCTTTCACCGACATGCCCAGCACTAAGCCGTCGCGCTTACGGTCTTCGGAAATATAGACAATGCCGTTCGCCAGGCCATCCTGCGGCGAGCGGGTGACCACCTCATGGCCGTCAAGGGTAACGTAGCCGCTGGTGCGCGGCAGTGCGCCATAGAGCACTTTCATCAGTTCGGTGCGCCCCGCGCCCATCAGGCCCGCGACGCCAAGGATCTCGCCCTTGCGCAGAGTAAAGGAGACGTCATTCACGCCCGGCCCGCAGAGGTTATCCACCTTCAGGCGGATTTCTCCCGGCGCTTTCTCCAGATGCGGATACTGATCTTCGAGCTTACGTCCCACCATCATTTCAATCAGGGTATCTTCGGTCAGGGTTGCCACTTCGCGCTCGGCAATAAACTGCCCGTCGCGAAAGACGGTGACGTCGTCGCAGATCTCGAAGATCTCTTTCATGCGGTGTGAGATATAGACAATGCCGCGGCCCTGGGATTTCAGCTCACGGATCACGCGGAACAGGGATTCGGTTTCGGTATCGGTCAGGGCGTCGGTCGGTTCATCCATAATGATGACCTTCGACTCGAAGCTCAGCACCTTCGCGATTTCCACCATCTGCTGATCGCCGATGGAAAGGTCGCCCACCAGTCGGTCGCTCTTAAAGCGCAGATTCAGCTTCGCCAGCAGTTTGTCAGCTTCGGCATACATGGTTTTCCAGTCGATTTTGCCAAACCGGTTCACGAACTCACGGCCGAGGAAGATGTTCTCCGCAATGGTGAGCTGCGGGATCAGGTTCAACTCCTGGTGGATGATGCCGATGCCCGCTTCCTGAGAGGATTTCGGGCCGTTAAAGGTGGTCTCTTTACCCAGCCACAGCAGCGAACCGGCATCGCGTTGGTAGATACCGGTCAGCACTTTCATCATGGTGGATTTGCCGGCGCCGTTTTCGCCCACCAGCGCCATGACGCGCCCGGAATAGACGTTCAGCGCCGCACCGGAGAGGGCTTTTACGCCCGGGAACGACTTATCGATCCCTTTGAGTTGCAGTAATGCGTCCATGATGGCCTCAGAAGGTGACGCCAGCACAGAGAATGATATTCGCATACGGGGAGCACTCCCCGCTGCGAATCACCGCCTGACTGTCTGCGGTTTGTTGTTTGAACTGCTCGTGCGTTGTGTAACGAATTTCTATGGTGTTTCCCTGGTGCTGTTGCAGTTGCTCAATGTGGCTGAGCAACGTTTCGTGGAGTTGCGGATTATGTTGTTTGATTTCCGCCGCGAGAATGGCCGCCTCAACCTGCATCTCCGCGGTGACCACTTCCAGTACCTGCATGAACGAGGGTACGCCCTGCGTTAACGCCATATCGATACGGGTTGTGCTGCGCGGAACCGGTAAGCCTGCATCGCAAACCACCAGCGTATCGGTATGCCCAAGACGGGAAATCACCGATGAGATTTCTGAGTTGAGTACTGTGCCTTTCTTCATTTTTTGCTCCACTAGCGAAACGTTTCGCTAAAAACAGTGTAGCCGCAGAAGTGTTCAGAAAACCATCATGACGTAACGGATTTGTGATCAACGTCGAAACGTTTCGCTAAGTGAAATGCAATAGAGGAAAATTGCCCGGCGGCGCTACGCTTGCGCGGGCCTACGGGTCTGGTAGGCCGGGTAAGCGCAGCGCCACCCGGCATATTCAGAAGGGTTAAATCTCGACCTGCGTCCCCAGCTCAATCACGCGGTTAGGCGGGATCTCAAACTGGTCAGGCGCACGCAGGGCGTTACGTTGCAGAATGAGATACAGCTTGCCGCGCAGGCGCAGATACCATGGGCGCTTGCCGATGATCAGCGACTCATGGGACATAAAGAACGACGTCTCCATCATGCGGCAACTCAGGCCTTCCAGACCGCAGCGGTGGAACACCTCTTCCACGTTCGGCGTTTCGCGCCAGCCGTAGCTTGCCACCACGCGCCAGAAGGTTGGGGACAGCTGTTCAATCTGTACGCGACGCACGTTGTGAACGTACGGCGCATCTTCGGTACGCAGCGTCAGCAGGATCACGCGCTCGTGCAGCACTTTGTTGTGCTTGAGGTTATGCATCAGCGCAAACGGGATCACGTTCAGCGCGCGAGACATATACACCGCCGTGCCCGGCACGCGCACCGGTGGGGACTTCTCCAGCGAGGCGATCATCGCCTCAAGAGAGTTACCGTGCTCGTGCATACGACGCAGCAGGCGGAAACGTTCGCTCTTCCACGTCGTCATCACAATAAACATCACCAGACCCAGCGTCAGCGGCAGCCAGCCGCCGGAGACAATCTTGTCGAGGTTCGCAGAGAACAGCGGCACGTCGATGCAGAGGAAGCCAACCAGGATCAGCCCCACGAGGAACTTATTCCAGTGCCAGTTACGGTACGCCACGGTGGTGGAGAGAATAGAGGTCAACACCATCGTTCCGGTTACCGCGATACCGTACGCCGCCGCCAGATTACTGGAGTGCTCAAAGCTGACGATAACAATCACCACCGCGAAATAGAGCAGCCAGTTGACGAAGGGAATGTAGATCTGGCCAGACTCCATCTCCGAGGTATGGATAATGCGCATTGGGGAGAGATATCCCAGACGCACGGCCTGACGCGTCAGGGAGAATACGCCGGAAATGACAGCCTGAGAGGCAATGACCGTCGCCAGCGTCGCCAGGATCAGCATCGGAACCAGCGCCCAGTCCGGCGCCAGCAGGAAGAACGGGTTTTTAATCGCTTCAGGGTGTGCAAGCAGCAGCGCGCCCTGACCGAAGTAATTCAGCACCAGTGAAGGCAAGACCACGCTAAACCAGGCGACGCGAATAGGGAGTTTCCCGAAGTGGCCCATATCCGCATACAGCGCTTCAACACCGGTAATGGACAGCACCACCGCGCCCAGCGCCACAAACGACACCACTTTATATTCAAGGAAGAAATGCACCGCCCACATTGGGTTCAGCGCGTGCAGGACATCCGGGTTGGCGATAATACTGCGTAAGCCCAGCGCCGCCAGGATCAGGAACCAGGCCAGCATAATAGGCGCGAACAGCTTACCCACCAGCCCGGTACCGTGTTTTTGTATGGCAAACAGCAATGTCAGCACGATAATAGCGAGTGGCACCACCCACGTATCAAGCTGTGGCGCGACAATCTCCAGCCCCTCTATGGCCGACATTACAGAAATCGCCGGCGTAATCACGACTTCTCCATAGAAGAAGCTGCCGCCAATCAGGCCGATGATGACCAGCACGGAGGTCATTCTTGCAGACGTATTGCGCCCGGCAAGGGACATCAGGGTCAGAATACCGCCCTCGCCCGCGTTATCAGCCCGCATTACGAAAGAGAGATACTTAAGGGAGACCACCAGGATCAGCAGCCAGAAGATGAGCGAGAGGAAACCAAATACGGCGTCACGCTCTACACCAAAACCAAACTGACCGGACAGACATTCACGAAGCGTATAAAGCGGGCTGGTGCCGATATCACCGTAGACAACCCCGATCGCCGCAAGCGTTACAGCGGGTAATGATTGCTTATTATCAGTGCTCATAGACTAGTCTTTTCGTTTGAATAACAAATGTGTGCTTAGTCCCTTGGCCCACAAAAAGCGCACAGTATGCACGATTCAATGCAAAATCGTACCCCTAAATGCAGCCGCATTAATGTAGCGCAAAGAAAATAGCGCCGCACTTCAGCCTATTACCAGGCCAGACCGAAACGTCTATACTCGCTTCAATTAGCCGCCACGACGGCGAAAGGATGCAAAACTATTATGGCTCACTCACATTTATTAGCAGAAAGAATTTCCCGCCTCAGCAGTGCGCTGGAGAAAGGCCTTTACGAGCGTAGCCACGCCATTCGCCTCTGTTTACTGGCGGCGCTGAGTGGGGAAAGCGTATTTCTGCTGGGCCCGCCGGGCATTGCCAAAAGTCTGATCGCACGCCGCCTCAAATTCGCTTTCCAGAACGCGCGCGCATTCGAGTATTTGATGACGCGCTTCTCCACGCCGGAAGAAGTTTTCGGCCCACTCTCCATTCAGGCGTTAAAAGATGAGGGACGCTATGAACGTCTGACGGCGGGCTATCTTCCGGAAGCGGAAATTGTCTTTCTTGATGAGATCTGGAAAGCCGGCCCGGCCATTCTGAATACCCTGCTGACGGCAATTAACGAACGCCGCTTCCGCAACGGCGCCAGCGAAGAGAAGATCCCCATGCGCCTGCTGGTGGCCGCATCTAACGAACTGCCCGAAGCCGACAGCAGCCTGGAAGCGCTGTATGACCGTATGCTGATCCGTCTGTGGCTGGATAAAGTCCAGGATAAATCAAACTTCCGTTCCATGCTGGTAAGCCAGCAGGATGAAAACGAAAACCCGGTGGCAGCGTCATTGCAGGTCACGGACGAGGAATACCACCAGTGGCAGGAGGAGATCGGCAAGATAAAATTGCCCGATCCCGTTTTTGAGCTGATCTTTATGCTGCGCCAGCAGCTTGATTTACTGCCCTCCGCGCCGTACGTCTCCGATCGTCGCTGGAAAAAAGCCATTCGCCTGCTCCAGGCAAGCGCGCTGTTTAGCGGCCGCGATGCTGTCGCTCCAATCGATCTGATCCTGCTGAAAGATTGTCTGTGGCATGACGCAGAAGGGATGAACCTGATGCAGCAGCAGCTGGACGTTTTGATGACCGGACACGCGTGGGGTCAGCAGTCGATGCTCAATCAGCTGGGGGCGATTGCCCAACGTCGCCTTCAGCTCCAGCAGCAGCAAAGTGACAAAACCGCGCTGAAGGTGAACCGTCTTGGCGGGATGTTTGCCCGTAAACCGCACTATGAACTGCCCGCCGGGCTGACTGACGCCTCGCTCACGCTTCTTCTTCAGCAACCGCTGAAGCTTCATGATATGCAGGTTGTGCACGTGACGATCGAACGCGTTGCGCTGGTTCAGTGGCTGGATAAAGGCGGTGAGATCCGCGGTAAACTCAACGGTATAGGCTTTGCACAGCCGCTGTCGATGGAAGTCGACAGCAGCCAGCACCTTGTGATCCGTGACGTCAGCCTTCAGGGATCGCGCCTGGCGCTGCCGGGCACGGCCTCCGATACTGTTCCGGAGGAGATTAAACAGCAGCTCGACGCGCTGGATAACGAATGGCATCAGCAGCACACGCGCTTCAGCGAGCAGCAGAAATGCCTCTTTATCCATAGCGACTGGTTAGGTCGCATTGAAGCCAGCTTGCAGGATGTCAGCGCGCAGATCAAACAGGCGCGTCAATGCTAACGCTGGACACGCTCAACGTCATGCTGGCGGTTAGCGAGGAAGGGTTGATCGAAGAGGTCGTCATTACCCTGCTCGCTTCACCGCAGCTGGCGGCCTTCTTTGAAAAATTCCCGAAGCTCCGAAAAGCAATGACGGACGATCTGCCCCGCTGGCGCGATAACCTGCGACAGCGGTTTAAGGAGACGGAAGTCCCGCCGGAACTGACAGAGGAAGTGGCTGGTTACCAGCAGTGCCAGCGGCTTTCAACGCCGCAGTTTATTGCCCAGCTACAGCAAACCCTGACGCTGCTTGATAACGTTCACTCCCCGTTTGCCAGCCAGGCCAGAGCGCTGGTCACGGACAACCCCAGCTTTACTCCCGCCCTGCATACGCTGTTTTTACAGCGCTGGCGTCTGAGCCTTGTGGTCCAGGCCACGGCCCTTAATCAGCAGTTGCTGGACGAAGAGCGCGAACAGTTGCTCAGTGAAGTCCAGGAGCGAATGACCCTGAGCGGCCAGTTAGAACAGGTGCTGGTGGAGAATGAAAACGCCGCCGGTCGACTCTGGGATATGAGTGCCGGCCAGTTAAAGCGGGGCGATTATCAGCTGATCGTGAAGTACGGCGACTTTCTGGCGCAACAGCCGGAGCTGATGAAGCTTGCAGAACAGCTCGGCCGCTCCCGGGAGGCCCGGTCGGTCCCAAAGAAAGATGCGCCGATGGAGACCTTCCGTACGCTGGTACGCGAACCCTCCACCGTACCGGAGCAGGTGGACGGGCTACAGCAAAGCGATGACATCCTGCGCCTGCTGCCTACGGAACTCAGCACGCTGGGCATGACCGAACTGGAGTATGAGTTTTATCGTCGGCTGGTGGAAAAACAGCTCATTACCTATCGACTGCATGGCGAAGCCTGGCGCGAGAAGATCAGCCAGCGTCCGGTGGTACACCAGGATTTTGATGAGCAACCGCGCGGCCCATTCATTGTTTGCGTCGATACGTCTGGATCGATGGGGGGCTTTAATGAACAGTGTGCAAAAGCGTTCTGCCTGGCTCTGATGCGCGTGGCGCTTGCCGATCGTCGTCGCTGCTACATCATGCTCTTTTCCAGCGAAGTTGTTGGGTATGAACTGACCAGCCCACAGGGGCTGGAGCAGGCGATCCGCTTTTTAAGCCAGCGCTTTCGCGGCGGCACCGATCTGGCCAGCTGTTTTCGCAGCATCATTGAGCGCATGCAGGGCGGAGACTGGTACGACGCGGATGCGGTGGTGATTTCCGATTTTATCGCCCAGCGGCTGCCGGACGACGTCGTGAATAAAGTGAAGGAGATGCAGCGCGTGCACCAGCACCGTTTCCATGCCGTGGCGATGTCTGCACATGGAAAACCCGGCATCATGCGCATCTTCGATCACATCTGGCGCTTTGATACCGGGTTGCGTAGCCGCCTGCTCAGACGCTGGCGACGTTAATTAAAGAAGAGAACCGACGCTCTCACGTACCTGCTGCGGCCAGACCCCACACTGTACCTGACCAATGTGAGAGAGTTGCAGCAGCAGCATGGTCAGACGAGACTGGCCAATCCCACCGCCGATGGTCTGCGGCATTTCACCGCGCAGCAGTGCCTGGTGCCACTCCAGTTGCAGACGATCTTCATCACCGGTCACGGCCAGCTGACGCTTCAGTGCTTCAGCATCCACGCGGATCCCCATCGAAGAGAGTTCAAACGCATCTTCCAGAACCGGGTTCCAGACCAGAATATCGCCGTTCAGACCGGCATATTCGCTTTCGCCCACGGTGCTCCAGTCATCGTAATCCGGCGCACGGACGTCGTGACGTTTACCATCAGACAATTTCCCGCCAATGCCGATAAGGAATACCGCGCCCAGCTCTTTGGCGATCGCGCGTTCACGGCCTTTGGCATCCAGATCCGGGAAACGGCTCAGCAATTCCTGACTGTGAACAAAGTGGATCGTTTCCGGCAGGAACGGTGCCAGACCAAACTCTTTGCTCACGGCCGCTTCGGTTGCTTTGATCCCGGCGTAGATCGCCTCAACAGTGGATTTCAGCGTACCGACGTGACGCTCGCCATCTCCCATTACGCGCTCCCAGTCCCACTGGTCAACGTAGACAGAGTGAATCGGGGAAAGGCGGTCTTCATCGGGGCGAAGGGCTTTCATGTGCGTGTAAAGCCCTTCGCCCGCGCTGAAGTCGTGTTGTCCCAGGGTTTGACGCTTCCACTTCGCCAGGGAATGAACCACTTCGAACTGGGCGTCTGGCAGTGTTTTCACTTTTACCTGTACCGCTTTTTCGCAACCAGACAAGTTATCCTGCGTCCCGTCACCCACGCGGCTCAGAATCGGCGCCTGAACTTCAATAAGGCCAAGCTTCTCTTCCAGCTGGCGGGAAAAATGGGATTTTACGAAACTGATCTGGCGTTGTTTTGCGATGTAAGCGGTTTTCATTATTTATACTCCTGCGTCCTGTTGATACTGATTAAGCAACAGAACAGGCGCTTAATTCAATAACCCATCAACAAAAAGCCGCCTTCACTTTTGATTCGTTAAAATAAGACGCTAGAATAGAGGGAATCATTAATCTTCATAAGAAAAACCTATGGAAAATTATCAGATCGACAATCTGGACCGCGGCATTCTGGAAGCGCTAATGGCCAACGCACGCACCGCGTATGCCGAACTGGCGAAACAATTTGGCGTCAGCCCGGGGACCATTCACGTTCGCGTCGAGAAAATGAAGCAGGCCGGGATCATCACCGGCGCACGCATTGATGTCAGCCCGAAGCAACTTGGCTACGACGTCTGCTGCTTCATTGGCATTATTCTGAAAAGCGCCAAAGATTACCCCTCCGCGCTGGAGAAACTGAACGCGCTGGATGAAGTCACCGAGGCGTACTACACCACCGGGCACTACAGCATCTTTATAAAGGTGATGTGCCGATCCATTGACGCCCTCCAGCAGGTACTTATCAACAAGATCCAAACAATCGATGAAATTCAGTCCACCGAAACCCTGATCTCCCTGCAAAACCCGATCATGCGTACTATCCGCCCGTGATCGGGCAATTTCATTCCCACATTTTCCACAGGTAGATCCCAGCTCGTTCACAGCGTACAATGGCCGCCTCTTTATCTGAGCGAGCGATCAATGGCGGACATTACTCTTATCAGCGGCAGCACCCTGGGCGGTGCTGAATATGTAGCGGAACATCTGGCTGAGAAGCTGGAAGATGCGGGCTTTTCTACACAAACGCTGCACGGACCGCTGCTGGAAGATCTCCCGACTGACGGGGTCTGGCTGCTGATCACCTCCACGCACGGCGCGGGCGATCTGCCGGATAACCTGCAACCTTTATATGACGAACTGCTGGAACAACAGCCCGATCTGTCAAACGTCCGGTTTGGCGCTGTGGGGATCGGCAGCCGTGAATATGACACTTTCTGTGGCGCCATAGAGAAAGTAGAAGCTGCGGTGACCGCCTGCGGAGCAAAACAGCTGGGTGAAACGCTGAAGATCAACATCCTCGATCATGACATTCCCGAAGATCCAGCCGAGATCTGGCTCGCGGAATGGAAAAAATTACTCAAAAACGATTAAAGATCGTGCGATCAGATGTGGATAACTCTGGTTAAAAGCTCGTATTAAGCCGTAGTTATCCAAAGAACAACGTTGGTTTAGTTTTTGACCTGTGTATAAAGTGGCGATCTGATCCCAGCTTATACGGTCCAGGATCACCGATCATTCACAGCAAACGATCCTTCCTAACTGCATGATCTTATTTATGGGATCGGACTTATCCACAGAGGTCTGCGATCCTAATAAGAGATCACAATAGAACAGATCTCTAAATAAAAAGATCTTCTTTTTAATAGCCCAGGATCCCAATGCTTTCTCGAAAGACTAAAGTTGAGTAGAATCCACGGCCCGGGCTTCAATCCATTTTCATACCGCTTTACGCGAGGCAGACCACCATGTTTTATCAGGATCCTTTTGACGTCATCATCATTGGCGGGGGTCACGCAGGCACTGAGGCCGCAATGGCCGCAGCGCGAATGGGTCAGCAGACCCTGCTTTTGACACACAATATCGACACGCTGGGACAAATGTCCTGTAATCCGGCGATTGGCGGCATTGGGAAAGGACACCTGGTAAAAGAAGTGGATGCACTTGGCGGCCTGATGGCGAAAGCGATCGATCATGCAGGCATCCAGTTTAGGATACTAAACGCGAGTAAAGGGCCTGCTGTTCGTGCGACCCGCGCACAGGCAGACCGCGTGCTTTACCGTCAGGCTGTGCGCACCGCGCTGGAGAACCAGCCGAACCTGATGATCTTCCAGCAGGCAGTTGAAGATCTTATCGTCGAGAACGATCGCGTCGTGGGTGCCGTAACCCAGATGGGGCTCAAGTTCCGCGCAAAAGCGGTTGTGCTGACCGTCGGGACATTCCTGGACGGAAAAATTCATATCGGCCTGGATAACTACAGCGGTGGCCGTGCTGGCGATCCGCCGTCTATCCCACTTTCACGTCGTCTGCGTGAACTGCCGCTGCGCGTCAGCCGCCTGAAAACCGGTACACCGCCGCGTATTGACGCGCGCACCATTGATTTCAGCGTGCTGGCGCAACAGCACGGCGATAACCCGATGCCGGTGTTCTCGTTCATGGGCAATGCGGCTCAGCATCCGCAGCAGGTACCGTGCTACATCACGCATACCAACGAGAAAACCCATGACGTGATCCGCAATAACCTCGATCGCAGCCCAATGTATGCTGGCGTGATCGAAGGGATCGGCCCGCGCTACTGCCCGTCGATCGAAGACAAGGTGATGCGCTTTGCCGATCGTAACCAGCACCAGATCTTCCTGGAGCCGGAAGGGCTGACCTCAAATGAAATTTACCCGAACGGCATCTCCACCAGCCTGCCGTTCGATGTACAGATGCAAATTGTTCGCTCAATGCAGGGCATGGAGAACGCAAGAATCGTTCGCCCTGGCTACGCTATTGAGTACGATTTCTTCGATCCGCGCGACCTGAAGCCGACGCTGGAAAGCAAATTCATCCAGGGTCTGTTCTTCGCAGGCCAGATTAACGGTACCACCGGGTACGAAGAAGCTGCCGCACAAGGGTTGCTGGCCGGTCTGAACGCCGCTCGCTTCTCTGCCGAGAAAGAGGGCTGGGCACCGGCGCGTTCTCAGGCTTACCTGGGCGTTCTGGTCGACGATCTCTGCACGCTGGGGACCAAAGAACCGTACCGCATGTTTACTTCTCGTGCGGAATATCGCCTGATGCTGCGCGAAGACAATGCCGATCTGCGCCTGACTGAGGTGGGCCGTGAATTGGGTCTGGTGGATGACGAACGCTGGGCGCGCTTCAACGAGAAGCTGGAGCGTATCGAACAGGAACGTCAGCGCCTGAAAACCACCTGGGTGAATCCGCAGGCGGAAACCGCTGCCGAAGTAAACGCTCACTTAACAGCACCGCTGTCGCGCGAAGCCAGCGGGGAAGATCTGCTGCGTCGTCCTGAAGTCACTTACGAGAATCTGGTCAAACTGACCGCGTTCGCGCCGGGCCTTGAAGACGCGGAAGCGGCTGAACAGGTCGAGATCCAGGTGAAATACGAAGGCTACATCGCGCGTCAGCAGGATGAGATCGAAAAACAGCAGCGCAACGAAAACACGCTGCTGCCGGAAATGCTGGACTATCGTCAGGTGACGGGCCTTTCCAACGAAGTGATCGCTAAGCTGAACGATCACAAACCTGTGTCGATTGGCCAGGCCTCACGTATCTCCGGCGTCACACCTGCCGCGATTTCGATTCTGCTGGTGTGGCTGAAAAAGCAGGGTATGCTGCGCCGCAGCGCGTAATGCTCTGAAAATTGCCCGGTGGCGCTGCGCTTACCGGGCCTACTGAACCCGTAGGGCGGGTTAGCGAAGCGCCACCCGCCACTTAAGTTTCTCAACAGGTATCCACCGTGCTCAATAAACTCTCTCGTCTGCTGGAACAGGCAGGTATTTCGCTCACCGATCACCAGAAAAATCAGCTGGTGGCCTATGTCGATATGCTGAACAAATGGAATAAAGCGTACAACCTCACCTCCGTACGCGATCCCAACGAGATGCTGATTCGCCATATTCTCGATAGCATCGTCGTGGCGCCATATCTGAACGGGGAACGTTTTATCGACGTGGGCACCGGCCCGGGCTTGCCGGGCGTTCCGTTGTCTATTGTTCGACCGGAGAGTCAATTCACGCTGCTGGACAGCCTGGGTAAGCGCGTACGCTTTTTACGCCAGGTCCAGCATGAGCTGAAGCTGGAAAACATCACGCCCGTGCAGAGCAGGGTAGAGGAGTTCCCGGCTGAGCCACCGTTTGACGGCGTTATCAGCCGCGCATTTGCGTCACTCAATGACATGGTGAGCTGGTGCAAACACCTGCCGGCGGAGAAGGGGCGTTTTTATGCGCTGAAAGGGCAACTTCCGGGGGACGAAATCGAGCAGCTTCCGGACGGTTTTGCTGTCGAATCCATTGAGAAACTTCAGATCCCTCAGCTCGAAGGTGAGCGTCATCTGGTGATAATTAAGCCAAACACTTTTTAAAAATTAATAAAAAATGTGGAATTTGTGCTGTTCTGATCGTGTTAAAAAGCAGCACATCCCGTCTGTTTTGTCCGTTGTTAATTTAACCTTGTTGTTACCATGGGTTTTCTTATGGTTAACCTGAAGTGAGTTGTTCACTCTGAGGATAATCAACCATGAAAATATCAGCCTGCTAAAAGTGGGTAAAGGCAACAAGAATGGAATGTTAAATATTTATTAAGAATGTCAATAAAAGGTTTTTGTTGTATACGGCTCTGTTTTAAAAATAGTTGCGATTTTTTTGCTTTAATTTCATACAGATGAAATAAATCGTTTTACGTCTTTGATAAATACCACTTTATCGCAAATGTGTATTTTGTGATCTCGTGCACGCTTTATCACCAACGTTTCCGCGCTGTTTGCAGTTTTGCCTGAAGGTCGGCACTTAGGTCAAAAGTTGAAAAATAGGACTGGGGAAAAATATTTAAACATTTATTCACCTTTTCGCTACTTAATGTTTGAAATCACGGGGACGCACCGTATAATTTGACCGCTTTTTGATGCTTGACTCTGAGCCTTAAAGGACGTTTTATACGACACGCGGCATACCTCGAAGGGAGCAGGAGTAAAAACGTGATGTCTGTGTCGCTCTTGAGTAGAAACGTTGCTCGTAAGCTTCTGTTCATTCAGTTTCTGGCTGTGATAGCAAGTGGACTGCTGTTTAGCCTCAAAGACCCCTTCTGGGGCATCTCCGCCGCGTGCGGAGGTTTGGCGGTGGTTCTGCCAAACGTGTTGTTTATGATTTTTGCCTGGCGTCATCAGGCGCATACACCCGCCAAAGGCCGCGTGGCCTGGTCCTTCGCTCTCGGCGAAGTGTGTAAGGTGTTGCTGACCTTTGCTCTACTGGTGATGGCGCTGGCGGTTTTGAAAGTGGTATTCATGCCGCTGATAGCAACGTGGGTTTTGGTGCTGGTGGTACAAGTTCTGGCTCCAGCTGTAATCAATAACAAAGGGTAAAAGGCATCATGGCTTCAGAAAATATGACGCCGCAGGATTACATAGGTCACCATCTGAATAACCTTCAGCTGGACCTGCGTACATTCTCGCTGGTGGATCCACATAACCCCCCGGCCACCTTCTGGACGATCAACATCGACTCCATGTTCTTCTCGGTGGTTTTGGGTCTTCTGTTCCTGGCCATGTTCCGCAGCGTTGCTAAAAAGGCGACCAGCGGTGTTCCAGGGAAATTCCAGACGTTCATCGAGATGATCATCGGCTTCGTCCATGGCAGCGTGAAAGACATGTACCATGGTAAGAGCAAACTGATTGCTCCGCTGGCCCTGACCGTGTTCGTTTGGGTCTTCCTGATGAACCTGATGGACCTCCTGCCTATCGATTTCTTACCTTGGATCGGTGAGCACGTACTCGGCCTGCCTGCACTGCGCGTGGTTCCGTCTGCCGACGTGAACATCACCCTGTCGATGGCGCTGGGCGTATTTATCCTCATTCTGTTCTACAGCATCAAAATGAAAGGC
The DNA here is from genome assembly GCF_049236825.1 of Enterobacter cloacae complex sp. SHL001. Classification (NCBI taxonomy): domain Bacteria; kingdom Pseudomonadati; phylum Pseudomonadota; class Gammaproteobacteria; order Enterobacterales; family Enterobacteriaceae; genus Enterobacter; species Enterobacter cloacae complex sp. SHL001. The sequence continues at coordinate 239,265 of NZ_JBMKIP010000006.1, read as the reverse complement.
GTAAGCGGCTTTGTGAAAGAGCTTACCTTGCAGCCGTTCAACCACTGGGCGTTTATTCCGGTCAACCTGATCCTGGAAGGCGTTAGCCTGCTGTCCAAACCTGTTTCACTGGGTCTGCGACTGTTCGGCAACATGTATGCGGGTGAGCTGATTTTCATTCTGATCGCGGGTCTTCTGCCGTGGTGGTCACAGTGGATTCTGAATGTGCCATGGGCCATTTTCCACATCCTGATCATTACGCTGCAAGCCTTTATCTTCATGGTTCTGACGATCGTCTATCTATCGATGGCGTCTGAAGAGCACTGATTTTTTACCAACACTACTACGTTTTAATTGAAACAAACTGGAGACTGTCATGGAAAACCTGAATATGGATCTGCTGTACATGGCTGCCGCTGTGATGATGGGTCTGGCGGCTATCGGTGCTGCGATCGGTATCGGCATCCTCGGGGGCAAATTCCTGGAAGGCGCAGCGCGTCAACCTGATCTGATTCCTCTGCTGCGTACTCAGTTCTTTATCGTTATGGGTCTGGTGGATGCAATCCCAATGATCGCTGTAGGTCTGGGTCTGTACGTGATGTTTGCTGTCGCGTAGTAGTTGTTTTAAAACCCCAAGCCACAGAAATTTAAGAGGTATTGTGCTGTGAACATGAACGCAACAATCCTCGGCCAGGCCATCGCGTTTATTCTCTTTGTCTGGTTCTGCATGAAGTATGTATGGCCGCCTTTAATGGCTGCCATCGAAAAACGTCAGAAAGAAATTGCTGACGGTCTGGCTTCCGCAGAACGCGCTAAGAAAGATTTGGACCTTGCACAGGCCAACGCGACAGACCAGCTGAAAAAAGCGAAAGCTGAAGCTCAGGTAATCATTGAACAGGCTAACAAACGCCGTTCTCAGATCCTGGACGAAGCCAAAGCTGAAGCAGAACAGGAACGTACTAAGATCGTGACACAGGCTCAGGCTGAAATTGAAGCTGAGCGTAAACGTGCTCGTGAAGAACTGCGTAAGCAGGTTGCGATTCTGGCTGTTGCTGGCGCCGAGAAGATCATCGAACGTTCCGTGGATGAAGCTGCTAACAGCGACATCGTGGACAAACTTGTCGCTGAACTGTAAGGAGGGAGGGGCTGATGTCTGAATTTGTTACGGTAGCTCGCCCCTACGCCAAAGCAGCTTTTGACTTTGCTGTCGAACACCAAAATGTCGATCGCTGGCAGAATATGCTGGCGTTTGCCGCTGAGGTGACGAAAAACGAACAAATGGCCGAGTTGCTTTCTGGTGCGTTAGCGCCTGAAACCCTCGCCGCGTCGTTTATCGCCGTGTGCGGAGAGCAACTGGATGCCAACGGCCAGAACCTGATTAAGGTGATGGCGGAAAATGGTCGTCTCCGTGTGCTCCCGGATGTTCTCGAGCAGTTTGAGCACTTACGTGCCCTTAGTGAAGCTACCGCTGAAGTTGAAGTAACTTCTGCGACTGAACTGAGTAACGAACAGCTTGCGAAAATCACCGCCGCGATGGAAAAACGTCTGTCACGCAAAGTTAAGCTGAATTGCAAAATCGATAAGTCTGTAATGGCAGGCGTAATCATCCGCTCGGGTGATATGGTCATTGATGGCAGCGTACGCGGCCGTCTTGAGCGCCTTGCAGACGTCTTGCAGTCTTAAGGGGACTGGAGCATGCAACTGAATTCCACCGAAATCAGCGAACTGATCAAGCAGCGCATTGCTCAGTTCAATGTTGTGAGTGAAGCTCACAACGAAGGTACTATTGTTTCTGTAAGTGACGGTGTTATCCGCATCCACGGCCTGGCCGATTGTATGCAGGGTGAGATGATTTCCCTGCCGGGTAACCGTTACGCTATCGCACTGAACCTGGAGCGCGACTCCGTAGGTGCCGTTGTGATGGGTCCATACGCTGACCTTGCCGAAGGCATGAAGGTTAAGTGTACTGGCCGTATTCTGGAAGTACCGGTTGGCCGTGGCCTGCTGGGTCGCGTTGTTAACACCCTGGGTGCGCCAATCGACGGTAAAGGTCCGGTTGAGCACGATGGCTTCTCCCCAATCGAAGTTATCGCACCAGGCGTTATCGACCGTCAGTCCGTTGATCAGCCAGTGCAGACGGGTTATAAGTCCGTTGACGCCATGATCCCAATCGGTCGTGGTCAGCGTGAACTGATCATCGGTGACCGTCAGACCGGTAAAACCGCGATGGCAATCGACGCCATCATCAACCAGCGTGATTCCGGCATCAAATGTGTGTACGTGGCTATCGGCCAGAAAGCGTCCACCATTTCCAACGTGGTTCGTAAACTGGAAGAGCACGGCGCACTGTCTAACACCATCGTTGTGGTAGCAACCGCGTCTGAATCTGCTGCACTGCAATACCTGGCGCCATACGCCGGTTGCGCAATGGGCGAATACTTCCGTGACCGCGGTGAAGATGCGCTGATCGTATACGATGACCTGTCTAAACAGGCCGTTGCTTATCGTCAGGTTTCCCTGCTGCTCCGTCGTCCACCAGGACGTGAAGCATTCCCGGGCGACGTATTCTACCTCCACTCTCGTCTGCTGGAGCGTGCTTCCCGCGTTAACGCGGAATACGTCGAGAACTTCACCAAAGGTGAAGTGAAGGGTAAAACAGGTTCTCTCACCGCTCTGCCGATCATTGAAACCCAGGCGGGTGACGTTTCTGCGTTCGTTCCGACCAACGTAATCTCCATTACCGATGGTCAGATCTTCCTGGAAACCAACCTGTTTAACTCCGGTATTCGTCCGGCGGTTAACCCGGGTATCTCCGTATCCCGTGTGGGTGGTGCTGCTCAGACCAAGATCATCAAGAAACTGTCCGGTGGTATCCGTACCGCGCTGGCACAGTATCGTGAACTGGCTGCGTTCTCTCAGTTCGCATCCGATCTGGACGAAGCAACCCGTAAACAGCTGAGCCACGGTCAGAAAGTGACCGAGCTGCTGAAGCAGAAACAGTACGCGCCAATGTCTGTTGCTCAGCAGGGCCTGGTACTGTTCGCGGCTGAACGCGGTTACCTCGAAGATGTGGAACTGGCGAAAATCGGTAGCTTCGAAGCCGCTCTGCTGGCTTACGTCGACCGTGATCACGCTCCGCTGATGCAAGAGATCAACCAGACCGGTGGCTATAACGACGAAATCGAAGGCAAGCTGAAAGCTATCCTCGATTCCTTCAAAGCAACCCAATCCTGGTAATCGTCCGGCGGCTTGTCTCAGGACAAGCCGTCTGGCATTGAGGAGAAGCTCATGGCCGGCGCAAAAGAGATACGTAGTAAGATCGCAAGCGTCCAGAACACGCAAAAGATCACTAAAGCGATGGAGATGGTCGCCGCTTCCAAAATGCGTAAATCGCAGGATCGCATGGCGGCCAGCCGTCCTTATGCAGAGACCATGCGCAAAGTGATTGGTCACCTTGCGAACGGTAATCTGGAATATAAGCACCCTTACCTGGAAGAACGCGACGTTAAGCGCGTGGGCTACCTGGTGGTGTCGACTGACCGTGGTCTGTGTGGCGGCTTGAACATTAACCTGTTCAAAAAACTGTTGGCGGATATGAAAGGCTGGTCCGATAAAGGCGTTCAGTGCGATCTGGCACTGATTGGCTCTAAAGGCGTCTCTTTCTTTAACTCCGTTGGCGGCAACATTGTCGCTCAGGTGACCGGTATGGGTGATAACCCGTCCCTGTCCGAACTGATCGGCCCGGTTAAAGTGATGTTGCAGGCCTACGATGAAGGCCGTCTGGACAGACTGTACGTTGTCAGCAACAAATTTATTAACACCATGTCTCAGGTGCCTACGCTCACTCAGATGCTGCCGTTACCGGCATCAGAAGATGACGAGCTGAAACAGAAAGCCTGGGATTACCTGTATGAACCCGATCCGAAACCGCTGCTGGATACCCTGCTGCGTCGTTACGTTGAATCTCAGGTTTATCAGGGCGTTGTAGAAAACCTGGCCAGCGAGCAGGCCGCACGAATGGTGGCGATGAAAGCCGCGACCGATAATGGCGGCAGCCTGATTAAAGAGCTGCAGTTGGTTTACAACAAAGCTCGTCAGGCCAGCATTACTCAGGAACTCACCGAGATCGTCTCGGGGGCCGCCGCGGTTTAACCAGGTTTACGAATTACGTAGAGGATTCAAGATGGCTACTGGAAAGATTGTCCAGGTAATCGGCGCCGTGGTGGACGTCGAGTTCCCTCAGGACGCCGTACCACGCGTGTACGACGCGCTTGAGGTACAGAATGGTAACGAGAGCCTGGTGCTGGAAGTTCAGCAGCAGCTCGGCGGCGGTATCGTGCGTACCATCGCCATGGGTTCTTCCGACGGTCTGCGTCGTGGTCTGGAAGTAAAAGACCTTGAGCACCCGATCGAAGTCCCGGTAGGTAAAGCAACACTGGGTCGTATCATGAACGTATTGGGTCAGCCAATCGACATGAAAGGCGACATCGGTGAAGAAGAGCGTTGGGCTATCCACCGCGCGGCACCTTCCTACGAAGAGCTGTCCAGCTCTCAGGAACTGCTGGAAACCGGCATCAAAGTTATCGACCTGATGTGTCCGTTCGCGAAGGGCGGTAAAGTCGGTCTGTTCGGTGGTGCGGGTGTAGGTAAAACCGTAAACATGATGGAGCTGATCCGTAACATCGCGATCGAGCACTCCGGTTACTCCGTGTTTGCGGGCGTGGGTGAACGTACTCGTGAGGGTAACGACTTCTACCACGAAATGACCGACTCCAACGTTCTGGATAAAGTATCCCTGGTTTACGGCCAGATGAACGAGCCACCAGGAAACCGTCTGCGCGTTGCGCTGACCGGCCTGACCATGGCTGAGAAGTTCCGTGACGAAGGTCGTGACGTTCTGCTGTTCGTTGATAACATCTACCGTTACACCCTGGCCGGTACTGAAGTATCTGCACTGCTGGGTCGTATGCCTTCAGCGGTAGGTTATCAGCCTACGCTTGCGGAAGAGATGGGTGTTCTTCAGGAACGTATCACCTCTACCAAAACCGGTTCTATCACCTCCGTTCAGGCGGTATACGTACCTGCGGATGACTTGACTGACCCATCCCCAGCCACCACCTTTGCTCACTTAGATGCAACCGTGGTACTGAGCCGTCAGATCGCGTCTCTGGGTATCTACCCGGCCGTTGACCCGCTGGACTCCACCAGCCGTCAGCTGGATCCACTGGTTGTTGGCCAGGAGCACTACGACACCGCGCGTGGCGTACAGTCCCTGCTGCAACGTTATCAGGAACTGAAAGACATCATCGCCATCCTGGGTATGGATGAACTGTCTGAAGAAGACAAACTGGTGGTAGCACGTGCGCGTAAGATCCAGCGCTTCCTGTCCCAGCCGTTCTTCGTTGCGGAAGTATTCACCGGTGCTCCGGGTAAATACGTTTCCCTGAAAGACACCATCCGTGGCTTTAAAGGCATCATGGAAGGCGAATACGATCACCTGCCAGAGCAGGCGTTCTACATGGTTGGTTCCATCGAAGAAGCCGTGGAAAAAGCCAAAAAACTTTAACGCCTTAATCGGAGGGTGATATGGCAATGACTTACCACCTGGACGTCGTCAGCGCAGAGCAACAAATGTTCTCTGGTCTGGTCGAGAAAATCCAGGTAACGGGTAGTGAAGGTGAACTGGGTATTTTCCCGGGTCACGCACCACTGCTCACCGCCATTAAGCCTGGTATGATCCGCATCGTTAAACAGTTCGGTCATGAAGAGTTTATCTATCTGTCCGGCGGCATTCTTGAAGTGCAGCCAGGCAGTGTGACCGTTCTGGCCGATACAGCTATTCGTGGCCAGGATCTCGACGAAGCGCGAGCCCTGGAATCGAAGCGTAAGGCTGAAGAGCACATTAGCAGCTCTCATGGTGACGTGGATTACGCTCAGGCGTCTGCGGAGCTGGCCAAAGCGATCGCGAAACTGCGCGTTATCGAGTTGACCAAAAAAGCGATGTAACACCGGCTTGAAAAGCACAAAAGCCAGTCTGGATCCCAGGCTGGCTTTTTTTTTCGGCCTTAATTCATGATGAAAAAGATGTAGAATTTTAAGCATCAAACGTTTTTACTTCTCACACAAACTACCGTCAGGATGCGTATGTTAAACAGTGCGATGAGCGTGGTGATCCTTGCCGCAGGCAAAGGTACCCGCATGTATTCCGATCTGCCTAAGGTGCTCCACACGCTGGCAGGAAAGCCAATGGTTCAGCATGTTATTGATGCAGCGAATGAATTAGGCGCCAGCCAGGTGCATCTGGTTTATGGACATGGCGGCGATCTGCTGAAAAAAACGCTGCATGACGACAATCTCAACTGGGTGCTACAGGCAGAACAGTTGGGTACAGGCCATGCGATGCAGCAGGCTGCACCCTTCTTCGCTGATGATGAAGATATCCTGATGCTCTACGGCGACGTCCCGCTGATCTCCGTTGAAACCCTCACTCGCCTACGTGAAGCCAAACCGCAGGGCGGCATCGGTTTGTTGACCGTCGTGCTGGACGATCCAACCGGCTATGGCCGCATCACGCGTGAAAACGGCAACGTGACCGGGATTGTTGAGCATAAAGATGCCACTGACGAACAGCGCCAGATTCAGGAGATCAACACCGGCATTCTGATTGCGAACGGTGCGGATATGAAGCGCTGGCTGTCCAGACTCAACAATAACAACGCGCAGGGTGAATACTACATCACCGACATCATTGCGATGGCGTACCAGGAAGGGCGTGAGATTGCCGCCGTTCACCCGGCTCGCATCAGCGAAACGGACGGGGTAAACAACCGTCTCCAGCTTTCTCGCCTGGAGCGTATTTACCAGTCCGAGCAGGCAGAAAAGCTGTTGCTCGCGGGCGTTATGCTGCGCGATCCGGCGCGTTTCGATCTGCGTGGCACGCTGACCCACGGGCGCGACGTTGAAATAGATACTAACGTTATCCTGGAAGGTAACGTCACGCTGGGCAACCGCGTCAAAATCGGCACTGGCTGCGTGATTAAAAACAGCGTGATCGGTGACGACTGCGAAATCAGCCCGTACAGCGTGGTGGAAGATGCCCATCTTGAGGCGGCATGTACCATCGGCCCGTTTGCGCGTCTGCGCCCGGGCGCTGAGCTGCTGGAAGGCGCTCACGTAGGTAACTTTGTGGAAATGAAAAAAGCGCGTCTGGGTAAGGGCTCGAAAGCCGGTCATCTGACCTATCTGGGCGATGCGGAAATTGGCGACAACGTAAACATCGGTGCTGGAACCATCACCTGTAACTATGACGGTGCCAATAAGTTTAAAACCATCATCGGTGATGATGTGTTTGTAGGCTCCGATACCCAGCTGGTGGCGCCTGTCACCGTGGGCAAAGGCGTGACCATTGCCGCCGGGACAACCGTTACGCGCGATGTGGCCGAGAACGAGCTGGTGTTAAGCCGTGTGCCGCAGGTCAGCAAGCAGGGCTGGAAACGCCCGGTGAAGAAGAAGTAACAACAAGGCGGGTGGCGCTATGCTTACCCGCCCTACGATTGAGTAGGCCTGATAAGGCGTAGCCGACATCAGGCAAACCCGGGAGAGGAGATAAATATATATCTCCCCCCACAAGCAGTACCCATAAAAATAACCCCACTCTCTACAAGGCTCGGGGCGCCCGGAAAGGGCAAATACAGGTCAGCGACAACGCATGGCATAACGCCATAATCAGGAAATCTAACTATGTGTGGAATTGTTGGCGCAGTTGCGCAGCGTGATATTGCTGAAATCCTTCTCGAAGGTTTACGTCGTCTGGAATACCGTGGTTACGACTCAGCCGGTCTGGCTGTGGTCGATGCAGAAGGTCATATGACCCGTCTGCGTCGTCTCGGTAAAGTGCAGATGCTGGCCCAGGCTGCGGAAGAACATCCGCTGCACGGTGGCACCGGTATTGCACATACCCGCTGGGCGACCCACGGTGAGCCATCTGAAGGCAACGCACACCCGCATGTGTCTGAACACATCGTGGTGGTGCATAACGGCATTATCGAAAACCACGAACCGCTGCGTGAAGAACTGAAAGCGCGCGGCTATACCTTCGTCTCTGAAACCGACACCGAAGTGATTGCTCACCTGGTGCACTGGGAGCTGGCAAAGGGCGGTACACTGCGTGATGCGGTGCTGCGCGCTATCCCTCAGCTGCGTGGTGCTTACGGTACGGTGATCATGGATTCCCGCGACCCGTCCACGCTGCTGGCCGCGCGTTCCGGTAGTCCGATGGTGATTGGTCTGGGCATGGGTGAAAACTTTATCGCTTCCGACCAGCTGGCGCTGTTGCCGGTTACCCGTCGCTTTATCTTCCTGGAAGAGGGAGACATTGCCGAGGTGACACGTCGCAGCGTGACCGTATTCGACACGAAAGGCGAGCAGGTTAAGCGTCAGGAGATCGAATCAAACCTGCAATACGACGCGGGCGACAAAGGTGCTTACCGTCACTACATGCAGAAAGAGATCTACGAACAGCCAAACGCCATTAAAAACACCCTGACCGGGCGCATCAGCCACGGCGAAGTGGATCTGAGTGAGCTGGGCGCCAATGCCAACGAACTGCTGGGCAAAGTCGAGCACATTCAGATCGTGGCCTGCGGTACCTCTTATAACTCCGGTATGGTCTCGCGCTACTGGTTTGAATCCCTGGCGGGCGTGCCGTGTGATGTGGAAATCGCGTCTGAGTTCCGCTATCGCAAATCTGCGGTGCGTCGTAACAGCCTGATGATCACCCTTTCTCAGTCTGGCGAAACGGCTGATACCCTGGCGGCGCTGCGTCTGTCTAAAGAGTTGGGTTACCTGGGCTCGCTGGCCATCTGTAACGTGCCGGGCTCTTCGCTGGTACGTGAATCCGATCTGGCGCTGATGACCAAAGCCGGTACTGAAATTGGCGTGGCTTCCACCAAGGCGTTCACCACTCAGTTGACCGTTCTGCTGATGCTGGTGGCGAAACTGGCGCGTCTGAAAGGTCTGGATGCCTCCGTTGAACACGACATTGTGCATGGCCTTCAGGCGCTGCCGAGCCGTATCGAGCAGATGCTGTCTCAGGACAAACGCATTGAGGCGCTGGCGGAAGATTTCTCTGACAAACATCACTCCCTGTTCCTGGGGCGTGGCGATCAGTATCCGATTGCGCTGGAAGGCGCACTGAAGCTGAAAGAGATCTCTTACATTCACGCTGAAGCTTACGCGGCAGGTGAACTGAAACATGGCCCGCTGGCGCTGATCGACGCGGATATGCCGGTTATCGTGGTGGCACCGAACAACGAACTGCTGGAAAAACTGAAATCTAACATCGAAGAAGTGCGCGCCCGTGGTGGTGTTCTGTACGTCTTTGCGGATAAAGATGCCGGTTTCGCCAGCAGCGACAACATGCACATCATCGAGATGCCGCATGTGGAAGAGGTGATTGCGCCGATCTTCTACACTGTTCCGCTGCAACTGCTGGCTTATCACGTCGCGCTGATCAAAGGCACCGACGTTGATCAGCCGCGAAATCTGGCGAAGTCTGTTACCGTAGAATAATATTATATATCACTTAGGAATAACCCCGTTAATTTATGATTACGGGGTTATTTTTATATCAAAACATAAATATTTTCTGAAAAATAAAGTTTCCCACTTCTTATTAAATAAAAACTAATTACAGTGTGTCGACTTTTCTGTGTGATATAAAATTATATTAAGTAATAAAACGCTTATATTTATTCTCTTATTCCATCAGTAATAATTAATACAATATTATTTCTCCTTGTTATTTTCATTTTTCAGTTTACTATTTCCTGGCCGGGATGGTTCGGCAATATTTGTTTTAATAATGAAACATGATTATTCATAACTTCAGGATAATGTCATAATGAATGGAAAACTTTTTAAAAGCGCATTAGTTTGCTCATCTTTGATTTTAGGTTGGCAGGCGCACGCGGGGAACGGCAATGGTACTGTACACTTTACAGGCGAAATTATTGACAGCACCTGTGAGGTTACTGCGCCAACACAAACTCAAACCGTTGACCTTGGTAAAGTCAATAAATCCGCCTTTTCTGGTGCAGGCTCGACGGCTTCCGTACAGGCTTTCCAGATCGATCTTGAAAATTGCCCTGATACATATAAAAAAGCCACCGCTCGCTTTGATGGTACAGAAGATGGAGACGGTTACCTTAAACTGAACGCTGGTGGAGCTACAGGGGTTGCCGTTGCCATCTACAACCGTGCTGACAACAGCTTGCTGAAGCTTTACAACCAGTCAGTCAGTGCAGATATCGACGCTGATGGCAAGGCGACACTGCCGTTCATGGCTCGCTATATGGCTACCTCCGCAACCGTAACGCCAGGTGTGGCAAATGCGGATTCTGAATTTACTATCACTTACAGTAATTAACCTCTAGCTTTCCGAAATAAAATCAGGCCTGGCAAGGCAGGTTTCTTTACGTCTAATGGACAGCGAAACCTCGCAGGCCTGTCACAGGATATGATATGCGCAGGCGTTTTATCGATATTTTTATTATTCTCTTTTTAGTCGTGTGTGCCTCTCCCTCATGGGGTGGGATTATTATCGGTGGTACGCGGATTATTTTCCCCAGCAATAAAACAGATACCACTATTTCTGTAATAAATAATGATACTTCCTTACCCTATCTGATTCAGGCATGGATTGATCCTTTTTTAGCCACAGAGAAAACGAAACCACCGTTTACCGTTATTCCTCCTGTTTCAAGGCTGGAGCCAAAACAGGAGCGCGTATTGCGCATTATTAAAACAAAAGGCGATTTACCCACCGAGCGGGAATCTGTCTTTTGGCTGAATGTTAAGAATATCCCTCCAACGCCGGACAAACAGAACAGCAAGCTGGAAATCGCGATTAAAACACGCATTAAGTTATTCTGGCGCCCTGCCAGCATTACTGAAAAGCCTGAAACCGCCAGCCTAAAAGTCATCTGGCGCAAACAAGGCAATACCCTGGTGGTTAATAATCCTACGGCTATCCATATCAACGTTATTGATGTTGCTGTAGACGGCAAACCGCTGGATTTGGCGATGATTAAGCCCTTTGAGACGCTCAACATTCCCTTACCCGCTGGTGTCGCGAGTAAGACACTCATCTGGCATAGCATCAATGATTATGGCGCGATAAGCGACGCCATCAAACACCCCCTTTGACTCAGGCGAGATGGTTAACGTTGAAGCGCATCTATTTTATGTTATCCCTGGTGTCGCTGTGGGTCAGCGGCACGTATTCCGGGCACGCTGCTGGTGAAACCTTTAACTCACGATTGTTAGAACTTGAACATCCGGTCGACATTGATATCAGTCAGTTTAGCCGGCCCGATAATCTCCCTGAAGGGGATTATCAGGTTGATATTTATATCAACGAGCGCTTTTTTGAGCGCCGTGAAATCCATTTTTTTCGAACAAACAACGAGAGCGCACTCCAGCCCTGTTTCCGCGACTTAAAAAATACGCTGGCTACGTTTGGCATAAAAGTGGATGCCATAAAAGCACTGGCTACGATTAACACCAGCCGCTGCGAGCCCGTTCCCCCGCTTACGGGAGCTACATGGGTTCTGGATGACGAAAAGCTCGCGTTACGGGTCTCTATCCCGCAGATTTATATGGATTCTTCAGCGCGTGACGCCATTCCGCCTTCACGCTGGGATCAGGGTATTAATGCCCTGATGGTGAATTATGATTTTTCAACCACCCAGACGTTGAAATCAGACTATGACAGTGACGATCTGTATTATCTGAACATGCGTAGCGGTATTAACCTTGGCAGCTGGCGACTTCGCAACTACAGCACCCTCAATGCGGTAAACAGCAACGGCAGTTATCATTCTGCGAGTACGTATTTACAACGTGATATTGCCAGCCTGCGAAGCCAGATAATGATGGGGGATACCTGGACGGCAAATGATCTATTCGATAGCAGCCAGGTGCGCGGCGTGCGCCTGTATACCGATAATGACATGCTGCCGGATAGTCTGAACGGCTTCGCACCCGTCGTCCGGGGCATTGCTAAAAGTAATGCCGTCGTCACCATTCGTCAGAATGGCTACATTATCTATCAATCTGCTGTTCCTCAGGGGCCGTTTGCCCTGACCGATCTCAACACCACCAGCAGTGGGGGCGATCTCGACGTTACGATCAAAGAAGAAGATGGTAGTGAGCAGCATTTTACGCAGCCTTATGCTTCCCTGGCGATATTGCGACGGGAAGGCCAGACGGACTTTGATATCAGCATTGGCGAACTGAACAACAGCGATCGCTATTCACCTGATTTATTGCAGGCTCAGCTTTTACGCGGCATGCAAGGGGGAATGACGCTGTATGGCGGCACACAGTTAGCTGAGAATTACACTGCCATAGCGGCTGGTATTGGTCAGGATCTCGGCGAGATCGGGGCGATATCGATGGATGTCACCCATGCGGCGTCTCGTTTTGTCGATGATACGGAGCAGGGGCAATCCTGGCGTTTTCTCTATTCCAAGACGTTCGATGTAAGTAATACCAGCCTGCGAATAGTAGGCTATCGCTATTCAACGGAAGGATTTTATACCCTGGATGAGTGGGCTTCCCGCAGGAGCGATAGCGAGACGTTCTGGCAAACGGGTAACCGCAGAAGCCGTCTGGAGGGAACGTGGACACAACCTTTTGCGCAGGGGTATGGAAATATTTACCTGACGCTGAGCCGTGAACAGTACTGGCGAACGGATAACGTTGAACGGCTGATCCAGATTGGTTACAGCAACAGCTGGAAACAGATGACGTGGAATGCGTCATGGAACTATACCGATACTGCGAATCATCACGATGGGGACTGGGAAAAGGATGGCGAAAACGAACACGTTTTCATGCTGTCACTCTCGCTTCCGCTCTCCCAGTGGTTACCGAACACCTACGCCAACTATAACGTTACTGGCAACAATAAAAACAGCGTCTCCCATCAGGTAGGCCTGAACGGAAGGCTGCTTCAGAACAACAACTTGAACTGGAACATACAGCAATCCGTTGATGAAAGTGGCGGCAGTACGGGGGGGAATGCGGGACTGGCATGGGACGCGGCTTATGGCTCCATGAAAGGTAACTATGCCTGGAGCAACGAAACCCGAAGTCTCAATTATGGCGTCAGCGGCGGCATTCTACTGCATTCAGAAGGTGTCACCTTCTCACAGGAAATGGGAGAAACCGTCGCGCTGGTGAAAGCTCCAGGAGCGGCGGGCCTGGCGGTGGAAAACAGCAGCGGTGTCGCGACGGACTGGCGCGGCTACACCGTAAAAACGCAGCTGTCACCCTATGATGAAAATCGTATCGCAATTGGCGACAGCGACTTTGCCTCTGGCAATGTTGAACTGGAAAAAAGCGTCCAGAATCTGGTTCCCACCCGTGGAGCGGTAGTAAAAGCGGAATTCGTTACGCATATCGGCTACCGCATCCTTTTCAACGTTCATCTCAGCAATGGCAAACCTGCGCCTTTTGGGGCAACGGGATCGGCAACGCTGGACACCGGAAGCGTTACGGGCATTGTCGGAGAAGAGGGCGAACTCTATCTCTCAGGCCTGCCGGAAAAGGGGCAATTTACGTTGACGCTAAACGACGGCGCAACCTGTCGGGCGGAATACACGCTTCAACAACAGCCTGACGCTGGACTGGTGCAGATGCCCGTCACGTGTCGATAAAGGATTAAAATGAAACTGCAATACTGGCTTTTAGCCTTACTGACCTGCGTCTTTTATGCGCATGCGGCCCCAACCGGTTATTGTGTGCCAGACAATGGCAAATATCATAACTACCTCAATTTTACAGAGCAGTTTTCCATTACGGACAATATAGCCGGGACGACAACGCTTATTGATGTGAATAACAACAATACCTCGTTTAAAGGTACTTGCTATTGTCTGACCGGGCCGAATCAGAGTTACGATCACACCTATATAACCAGCGTCGTTAATCCGGCGCTGGAGCCAGCGGGAAGCAGGAACAATGTCGCCTATTTTAACCTGAATGAAAACGTTGATATTGGCTTGCTTGTTTACATACTCGGTGTCGGTTATACGGCCGTGCCTTTTGATCATCTGCCGAATAAAACCGGTACTCCCTATCAATGTCATAACGGCGTGAGTTCTGCCACCTCGTTTTATAGTGGCGGCTCGGGGCTGGTCTATTTGTACGTAAAAAAAGCCTTTACCGGGGTGATGACGATCCCGGCGACGCTGGTGGCGAATATCTATGCCACGATCGACCCGCGTACTGTTTCGAATGAGATTATTTCTGATGTGATTGTTCAGGGAACAGTGACGGTTCCTCAATCTTGTGAGATTGACGAGGGGCAGGCCATTGTTTTTGATTTCAATAAAATCCTGGCGTCAGAGTTTTCGTCGACGAAAGGGAAAGCGCTGACCGATCGCAAAATCACTCGTACCGTGAACATCAAATGCACCAATATGATGTTCTACGACAAGCTCGACGCAACCCTGCATGCCTCAGCCGTGGCTTCTGATAATTCGATGATTGCGACGGACAACGAAGACGTAGGAATTAAAGTCTACGATAAATATAATCGGGAAGTGAATACGAATGGCGGTGCCCTTGAAGCGGAAACGACTAAAATTCCCGACATCATGGGGGATACGCTGGGCACGCTGACATTTTCAAGCGCGCCTGCCAGCGCGACAGGAGCGAGGCCCAAACCAGGCCAGTTCAATGCAACGGCAACTCTGACGATTGAAATCGCTCATTAAAATGACAACGGCTGTTTATGACAGCCGTTGTCATATCAGCTACGCTAAAACTGATTCATTGCAAAAAAGATGACAAAAATATGACCATGCTGTGAATTAATGGCTTTATTTTTCATGTGGTTACATCCATCGCTGGCTTTGTCATAAAACTGTCATATTTCGTACATTTATCTGTCACCTGTTTGTCCTATTTTGCTCATCGTAGCCACTTAAACAATGATTTACGAAATCCTTGCAGGAGACATTATGAAAGTTATGCGTACCACTGTCGCAACTGTTGTCGCCGCGACCTTATCAATGAGCGCTTTCTCTGCCTTTGCAGCAGCAAGCCTGACTGGCGCTGGTGCAACCTTCCCTGCGCCGGTGTATGCCAAATGGGCGGATACCTACCAGAAAGAGACCGGTAACAAGGTCAACTATCAGGGTATCGGCTCCTCCGGTGGCGTAAAACAAATTACCGCGAATACCGTTGATTTCGGCGCATCCGACGCTCCGCTGTCTGATGAGAAACTGAATCAGGAAGGCCTGTTCCAGTTCCCGACCGTGATCGGCGGCGTTGTGCTGGCTGTTAACATCCCTGGCCTGAAATCAGGCGAGCTGGTGCTGGACGGCAAAACCCTGGGTGACATCTACCTGGGCAAAATCAAAAAATGGGATGACGAAGCCATCACTAAGCTGAACCCGGGCGTTAAGCTGCCTTCGCAGAATATCGCGGTGGTTCGTCGTGCTGACGGCTCTGGTACCTCTTTCGTGTTCACCAGCTACCTGGCGAAAGTGAACGAAGAGTGGAAATCTAAAGTCGGTTCCGGCTCTACTGTTAACTGGCCAACCGGTCTGGGCGGTAAAGGCAACGACGGTATCGCAGCCTTCGTACAGCGTCTGCCAGGCTCCATCGGTTACGTAGAATACGCTTACGCTAAGCAGAACAACCTGGCTTACACCAAACTGGTTTCTGCCGACGGCAAACCGGTTAGCCCGACCGAAGAGAACTTCGCCAACGCCGCGAAAGGCGCTGACTGGAGCAAATCCTTCGCGCAGGACCTGACCAACCAGAAAGGCGACGATGCATGGCCTATCACGTCTACCACCTTCATTCTGGTCCACAAAGAGCAGAAGAAGCCTGAGCAGGGTGCTGAAGTGCTGAAGTTCTTCGACTGGGCATATAAAAATGGCGGCAAACAGGCTAACGATCTGGATTACGCCAGCCTGCCAGACAGCGTGGTTGAGCAGATCCGTGCTGCATGGAAAACCAACGTGAAAGACAGCAGCGGTAAAGCGCTGTACTAACAGGATATATTTAACGAAGATGGCGGGTGGCGCTGCGCTTACCCGCCCTACGGTTACTCTGTAGGCCCGGTAAGCGTCAGCGCCGCCGGGCATATTCGTAAAAACGTCTCAAACAGAAGAGTAATTTATGGCTGCAACCAAGCCTGCATTTAACCCTCCGGGTAAAAAAGGTGACATGATTTTCAGCGCGCTGGTGAAACTGGCTGCGCTGATTGTGCTATTGCTGCTGGGCGGCATTATCGTGTCCCTGATTTTCTCCTCCTGGCCGAGCATTCAAAAATTTGGTTTCGCCTTCCTGTGGACCAAAGAGTGGGATGCGCCGAACGATATTTACGGTGCGCTGGTGCCGATTTACGGCACGCTGGTGACCTCTTTTATCGCCCTGCTGATTGCGGTTCCGGTGAGCTTTGGTATTGCCCTGTTCCTGACGGAACTGGCGCCAGGCTGGCTGCGACGTCCGCTGGGTATCGCCATTGAACTGCTGGCGGCCATCCCAAGTATCGTTTACGGCATGTGGGGCCTGTTTATCTTCGCGCCGCTGTTTGCGACGTACTTCCAGGAGCCGGTCGGTAACGTTCTCTCTGCCATTCCGTTTGTGGGGGCGCTGTTCTCCGGCCCGGCATTCGGTATCGGCATTCTGGCGGCAGGTGTGATCCTCGCCATCATGATTATTCCGTACATTGCGGCGGTCATGCGCGATGTCTTCGAACAAACCCCGGTGATGATGAAAGAGTCCGCCTACGGCATCGGCTGCACCACCTGGGAAGTTATCTGGCGCATCGTCCTTCCGTTCACCAAAAATGGGGTGATTGGCGGCATTATGCTGGGCTTAGGTCGCGCGCTCGGTGAAACCATGGCGGTCACCTTTATCATCGGCAACACCTACCAGCTCGACAGCGCCTCGCTTTATATGCCGGGGAACAGTATTACCTCTGCGCTGGCGAACGAATTTGCCGAAGCGGAATCCGGGCTGCACGTCGCCGCGCTGATGGAACTGGGTCTGATCCTGTTTGTTATCACCTTTATTGTGCTGGCTATCTCCAAGCTGATGATTATGCGTCTGGCTAAAAACGAGGGGGCACGCTAATGGCGACTCTCGACATGCAAAACACCGCTCAGCTTGCGGAATCCCGTCGCAAAATGCAGTCAAAGCGCCGGATTAAAAACCGCATTGCGTTGACGCTTTCCATGGCAACGATGGCGTTCGGCCTGTTCTGGCTGATCTGGATCCTGATGTCCACCATCACCCGGGGTATTGATGGAATGTCCCTGGCGCTGTTCACCGAGATGACGCCGCCGCCGAACACGGCGGGTGGTGGTCTGGCAAACGCTCTGGCGGGCAGCGGCCTGTTGATCCTGTGGGCGACCGTTTTCGGTACGCCGTTGGGCATCATGGCGGGTATCTATCTGGCGGAATATGGCCGCAAGTCCTGGATCGCTGAAGTCATCCGCTTCATTAACGACATTCTGCTTTCTGCCCCGTCGATTGTCGTGGGTCTGTTTGTTTACACCATCGTGGTGGCGCAAATGGAACACTTCTCCGGCTGGGCGGGTGTGATTGCGCTGGCGCTGTTGCAGGTGCCTATCGTTATTCGTACCACTGAAAACATGCTGAAACTGGTGCCGGACAGCCTGCGTGAAGCGGCTTACGCGCTGGGTACGCCTAAATGGAAGATGATTTCGGCTATCACCCTGAAAGCGTCCGTCTCGGGGATCATGACCGGTATCCTGCTGGCTATCGCCCGTATCGCCGGTGAAACCGCACCGCTGCTGTTTACCGCCCTCTCCAATCAGTTCTGGAGCACGGACATGATGCAGCCGATCGCCAACCTGCCGGTGACGATCTTTAAATTTGCGATGAGCCCATTCGCGGAATGGCAGCAGCTGGCCTGGGCCGGGGTGCTGATCATCACCCTTTGCGTACTGTTGCTGAACATTCTGGCGCGCGTCATTTTCGCGAAGAAGAAACACGGTTAAATTTTTACGGCGCGGCACACCGTGGCGCCGAATGAGGAAATGAGTCAATGAGTATGGTTGATACTGCCCCGGGTAAGATTCAGGTTCGTGATTTGAACTTCTACTACGGCAAATTCCATGCCCTGAAGAATATCAACCTGGATATCGCAAAGAACCAGGTAACGGCATTCATCGGTCCGTCCGGCTGTGGCAAATCCACGCTGCTGCGCACCTTTAACAAAATGTATTCGCTCTATCCGGAGCAGCGCGCAGAAGGTGAAATTCTGCTGGACGGTGACAACATCCTGACCAATACCCAGGATATCGCCCTGCTGCGTGCGAAAGTGGGGATGGTATTCCAGAAACCCACGCCGTTCCCGATGTCGATCTATGACAACATCGCCTTTGGTGTGCGTCTGTTTGAGAAGCTCTCCCGTGCGGATATGGACGAGCGCGTGCAGTGGGCATTGACCAAGGCCGCATTATGGAACGAAACCAAAGATAAACTTCACCAGAGTGGGTACTCTCTCTCCGGTGGTCAGCAGCAGCGTCTGTGCATTGCGCGCGGTATCGCCATTCGCCCGGAAGTCTTGCTGCTGGATGAGCCGTGCTCAGCCCTGGACCCGATCTCAACCGGGCGTATCGAAGAGCTGATCACCGAGCTGAAGCAGGATTACACCGTGGTGATCGTGACCCACAACATGCAGCAGGCTGCACGTTGTTCTGACCACACGGCGTTTATGTATCTGGGCGAGTTGATTGAGTTCAGCGATACGGACGCGCTGTTCACTCGTCCGGCGAAGAAACAAACCGAAGATTATATTACTGGCCGCTACGGTTGATTTGCCTTAGTGCATGTGGAGAAACCATGGACAACCTCAATCTTAATAAACACATTTCCGGCCAGTTTAACGCAGAGCTGGAAAGCATTCGCACCCAGGTGATGACCATGGGCGGCATGGTCGAGCAGCAGCTTTCTGATGCGATCACGGCGATGCACAACCAGGACAGCGAGCTGGCGAAGCGCGTTATTGAAGGCGACCACAACGTCAATATGATGGAAGTCGCCATCGACGAAGCCTGCGTGCGCATCATTGCGAAGCGTCAGCCGACGGCGAGCGACCTGCGTCTGGTGATGGCGATCATCAAAACCATCGCCGAGCTGGAGCGTATCGGTGACGTGGCGGATAAAATCTGCCGTACCGCGCTGGAGAAATTCTCCCAGCAGCACCAGCCGCTGCTGGTGAGCCTGGAGTCTCTCGGGCGCCACACCGTGCAGATGCTGCACGACGTGCTGGACGCTTTCGCGCGCATGGATCTGGACGAAGCGGTCCGTATCTACCGTGAAGACAAGAAAGTTGACCAGGAATACGAAGGCATTGTGCGTCAGCTGATGACCTACATGATGGAAGATTCTCGTACCATTCCAAGCGTACTGACCGCGCTGTTCTGTGCGCGCTCCATCGAGCGTATCGGTGACCGTTGCCAGAACATTTGCGAATACATTTTCTATTTCGTGAAGGGGCAGGATTTCCGACACGTGGGCGGCGACGAGCTGGACAAGCTGCTGGCGGGTAAAGATCCGAAAGAGTGATATGTGTGGCGGGTGGCGCTAACGCTTACCCGCCCTACGTTAATTCAACGCGTAATATCCCACCCGCGCGCCTTCCACAACGCTGGCAGTTGCGCCAGATCGGTAAAGGTTGTCACTTTTGGATGGTCGATCGGCTTGTTGTGCGGATCGGCGCAGAAGTAAAACACCTCCATCCCCGCATCAATCCCTGACTGCGCGCCGGCAGATGAGTCATCCACCAGAATGCAGTTCTCCACGTTGACGTTCATCGCCTTCGCCGCGTGGAACATCAGCGCCGGATCGGGCTTCCAGCGCTGGATATCGTAGCCGCTGAACAGTTTTTCCGGGAAGTGGTGCAACATCTCCAGCTTGCCGAGCGAGTGCTGCATTTTGCTGACCGGTCCGTTAGAGACCACGCAGATCGGCACCGTCATCGCATCCAGCAGCGCGTTAGCGCCGGCGATAACTTCCAGCTCGGCGTCGAAGAGGCGTGCGACCTCGGCGCGGTACACCGGTTCCAGATCCGCTTTCACCAGATCCACCCCGTGCTCTTCGTTAATGATGTCGATGATCTCGTACAGCTTCACGCCCTTAAAGCGTTTGAACACCTCTTCGAGATCGAGCGTAATACCAAATTCATGGAACATGGCGACATACGCGCGGGAACAAATGACCTCACTGTCGACCAGCGTACCGTCACAGTCGAAAAATACCGCTTCAATTCCGGACATGCCTTTCCCTTTTAACAAGTTTAACGTTTTCGTACGGCAGTTCACCGGGACGCAATCGTTGCCGTATAAGCAAAATCAATGAAAAAAGTATCCCGTAACCGCCACTATTGTCGCATTTTGGTATAGGATAGCGACGAATTTTCCCTCCTTGTTCGGAAATTGATGATGAGTCAACAACACACTACCCAGACATCTGGTCAGGGGCTGCTTGAGCGCGTGTTCAAACTGCGCGAGCACGGCACAACGGCACGCACCGAAGTGATCGCCGGTTTTACTACCTTCCTGACGATGGTCTATATCGTTTTCGTTAACCCGCAAATTCTGGGCGTAGCTGGCATGGACACCAGCGCCGTCTTTGTAACCACCTGTCTGATCGCGGCCCTTGGCAGCATCCTGATGGGCGTTTTCGCTAATCTGCCCGTGGCGCTGGCCCCGGCAATGGGTCTGAATGCGTTCTTTGCGTTCGTGGTGGTTCAGGCGATGGGCTTGCCGTGGCAGGTTGGGATGGGCGCTATTTTCTGGGGCGCGGTCGGCCTGCTGCTGCTAACCATCTTCCGCGTGCGCTACTGGATGATTGCGAACATTCCCGTGAGCCTGCGCGTGGGCATCACCAGCGGTATCGGTCTGTTCATCGGCATGATGGGGCTGAAAAACGCTGGCGTTATCGTGGCGAACCCGGAAACGCTGGTGAGCATTGGTAACCTGACCTCTCACAGCGTGCTGCTGGGCGTGCTGGGCTTCTTTATCATCGCGATCCTGGCATCGCGCAACATCCATGCTGCGGTGCTGGTCTCTATCATTGTGACCACGCTGCTGGGCTGGATGCTGGGTGACGTGCATTACAACGGTATCGTCTCTGCGCCACCGAGCGTCTCTACCGTGATTGGCCACGTTGATCTGGCGGGCTCGCTGAACCTGGGACTGGCCGGGGTGATTTTCTCCTTCATGCTGGTCAACCTGTTTGACTCCTCCGGTACGCTGATTGGCGTGACCGACAAAGCGGGTCTGGCAGATGAAAAAGGCAAATTCCCGCGCATGAAGCAGGCGCTGTATGTGGATAGCATCTCTTCCGTTGCAGGCTCTTTCATCGGTACCTCGTCTGTTACCGCTTACATTGAATCCTCTTCCGGTGTGTCCGTGGGCGGTCGTACCGGCCTGACGGCGGTAGTTGTGGGTCTGCTGTTCCTGCTGGTGATCTTCCTCTCTCCGCTGGCGGGGATGGTGCCACCATACGCGGCAGCCGGCGCGCTGATCTACGTCGGCGTGCTGATGACCTCAAGCCTGGCGCGCGTGAAGTGGGAAGATCTGACGGAAGCCGTTCCGGCATTTATTACCGCGGTGATGATGCCGTTCAGCTTCTCGATCACCGAAGGTATCGCGCTGGGCTTTATCTCTTACTGCGTGATGAAGATCGGTACCGGCCGCTTCCGCGAACTTAGCCCGTGCGTGATTATTGTGGCGCTGCTGTTTGTGCTGAAGATTGTGTTTATTGATGCACACTAAGATGCTGGTGGTGTCAGGTGGCGCTTCGCTTACCTGACCTACTGACGAGTGTAGGCCCGGTAAGCGCTAGCGCCACCGGGCTTTTTTATCAGGCCTTCACCCGCTTAATATAATCCCCAAACGCGGTCAGCTGGCCAGAGAGATGGTCACGCGTACTCTGATCCACCACTTCACCCGTCTGCGGGTCGACCTTGTTCTGAATCACGCCGCCCATAAATTCCGGCTTGTTCATCACCATCGCATCCAGGAACACCAGGATCTGACGCAGGTGATACTGGCAGCGCGCGCCGCCGATGGCGCCCATTGAGCTGGTCTGGATCAGCACAGGTTTACCAGACAGCGGCTGCTCCGGTAAACGGGACAGCCAGTCAATGGCGTTCTTCAAACCACCCGGCACCGAGTAGTTATACTCAGGCGTCACAATCACCACGCCGTCAGCCTGACGGATTTGCTCGGCTATCGCTTCCACACTCTGCGGGAACCCTTCTTCCTGCTGAACGTCAGCATCATAAAGCGGGATGTCGCCAATGGACGGCAGGGCACTGATCTCCATTCCCGCAGGCGCCAGCTGCGGCAGCGTACGGGCAACCATCCCGTTAAAAGAACCTTTGCGCAGGCTTCCCAGTAACGTAACAACTTTCAACGTATCAGACATGATTACTCCTGTTTCATCATGATGATCCTGGACGGATCAGCTATGGGTGTATGCTTTTTCTGCCGGTAAACTGGTTAATCGCATCAGGCGCGCGGCGGGCTCGTTGGCGCGCTCAGGTACATCCGGAAGACTACTCCAACCGCGAGTGCTGTCAAACTCCCAGATTTTCAGCCGTTCGATGGCGGGGGTCACCGCAACGGACCAGATCAGTACGTCCTCAGCGTCGCAGAGCGCCTCTACCAGCGAGGCTTTTGTCGCGCGCAGGCGTCCGGAGCCGGGGAGCAGCTGCAACAGGCTGGCGTCGTCTGACGCCGCGCCGCTCAGTTTGCGGATGCTCTGGCGAAGGGTGATGAGCTGCGCTCTGGCTTCAACGGGGTCGTTCTGGTTACGTATCCACAGCTTTTCATTGCTGGAGAGCGGGTATTCATCGAGCGCGTTAGCACCATGGAAGCTGCGCGTGACGCGTTGTAGCTCCATATCCAGGCCGCAATCACCTTCCGTCGTCAGCGCGACGCCAACAATGTTGCCGGTGTACGCAATGGAAAAATGGGGGAGTGCCGGGTCCGCAAAAACCGGACGACCTTCTGGCTGGGTGAGTATGTCCGGTAATTCGCTGGTGCCGTAGAGCATAAAAAGCAGTTCTGCGAGGAGCGCTCTGGAAGCTAAAAACCGCGTCCTGCGGTGTTCAGGTAGTTTGAGCGCCTCATTGTGACAGGCTGAAGAAAGTCTGGCCGATACGAGATGCCCTTCCGTTAATGTTCCTCGTGCAAAGTGCGTAGCCATTTTTCGCTCCTTGATAATGGTCGTAGTCGGTTAAACGGTTACATGATTATCGCTTAACTCAGCTTCTGTTTTAATCAGTAAATGGAAATAAGAGAAGCCTGAGCACCGAACTTTACATTATCTTAGGCAAAAACCTGACCTGGTGCGGTATACAGCGCTTTGATCGTCTCGCGCAGCCAGAGGATTTTCGGATTATGGCTGTTCCGTTTATGCCAGATCAGCGTGAAGGGGACGGTGAGCTTTTCTGCCTGCGCCTCATCGATGGGAATGGGCAGACAGACCAGATTACGCTGGTGGAGTTGATTGTAGTGATGGCAGTAGTGCGGCGCAGTGGCAATGTAGTTGTGATCCGGCTGGGCCGCCATAAACATCGACTGTTCAAAACCGGGCAAACTCATGGCGATGTTACGCTCCCGACCCATCTCTCTTAGCACCTCATCGAGCGCCCAGGTGTCGCTGCGTTCCCAGAAGATGCTGATATGCGGGTAGCGCAGAAACGTCTCCAGATCCCACGCTTCCTGGAGCGCGGGATGATCCTCGCGCAAATACACGCACGGACGGTCACTGAACAGGATTTCGTAGTCGATAAACCACGGCATCAGCTTTAGCAGTTCGCGCGAGCGAGGGTGCGTTTCACGCCCGGTGAAGCCTAGATCCACTTCTCCGCGCGTAATGGCGTCCAGCGAATCGTAATCCCATTGGCGCAGCTTCACCGTCGCCTGTGGGTAGCGTTCATTCACCTGCTCCAGCAGGGTATTAAAGCGGATCAGCATCAGCGGTGTTTCGGCGGCGAGCACAAACTTAAGCCCGCCAGGAGAGCTATGGTGGAATTTATCGAGGATCTGGTTGCCAATCTGCATCCAGTCGGCCAAATCCTGTTCCAGACTCACCGTCAGCGGTGTGGGCAATAGCCCTAAAGGCGTTTTCACAAACAGCGGATCGTCGAACCAGTCGCGCAGCTTCGCCAGCGATTTACTCACCGCGGACGGCGTCACGTTCATCCGCTTCGCGGCTTTGGTGACGCTGCGCTCCTGCAACAAAAGTTGCAGGCAAAGTAAAAGATTAAGATCGAGACTGCTGATGGGCTTCTTCATAGTGCGCCGCGGGCTGGATGACCATAAGTAAGGTAATGCAGAGTATGCTACAGCCAATCAGAACCCCGATCAGCATATTCAGCGCGTTAAGGCCGATCACCGCCGCCAGCCAAATCCATAGTGACGAACCGCAGACCTGCGCAATGCCCAGCACCGAGCTTGCCACGCCTGCCCGCAATGAAAACGGGCCAAGTGCCTGACTCATCGCCACACCAAAGCCGACGGAGAATCCGGCGCAGATCAGAGTAATGCCCACCAGCATTACAGCGTGTGAGGTGGCGGTCGCCAGGATCACGCCTGCGGCGAGGAACAGCGTCTGTGAGGTGAGCATCAGCGTGCGCTGGCGGAAGATGTTGAGCGCAAAGGGCGTGGAGAATGAAACCGCCATGCTCACCATCGCGGTTAGCGCCATCACCGTCGAATACTCACCGCGATCGAAGCCCATCGTCTCCATCAGCAACACCGGGGAAACGTTTACATAGGTGAGGATCACCGCCACGCTAAGCGTGGTGATTGTCAGCCGACTCAGGAAAAAGCGATTCATCAGCTTTTCAGCCGGATGGAGGGTTGCGGTGTGATATGGCTGTTGCGAACCGGGATGGGTCTCTTTCAGCACCGTCACGGACAGGATAAAGACGATGGCGCCCATTGCGGCCATGGTCCAGAAAAGACTCTGCCACGGAAATTTAAGCATAATCAGGTAGCCTACAACCGGTGCCAGCACCGGGATGATGCAGGTAATGCCGTTCAGCATCGACAGCACTTTAGCGCGGCGCTGGGCGCTTAAGGTATCGCGAAGAATAGCAAACGCCACCACGTAACAGCCACCCGCGCCAATGCCCTGGATAAAACGGCCTGACAGGAACATTGTGCTTTCCTGAGCTACTGAAGACAGTACTGATGCCAGCGCAAAGATAACTGCACCCGTAATGGCGACGGGCTGACGGCCTGCTTTATCCGCGATTTTCCCGGCAAATACCATCGACGACGCCATTCCCGCGAGGTAGGCCGAAAACGCGATGTGCAGCTGCGCCTCGCTGGCGCCCAGATCGCGGGCAATATGCGGTAGTCCCACCAGATACATATCAATGCCGGACGGATACAGCAGAACCAGCGCAAAACTACAGAACAGAAAACGAGCCATAAATCCCCCATAGATGCAGGCAAGCAGGATAGGGGGCGTGGAGGGATTAAGCGAGTTGCCATTTGGACAATGGTGATTTCCCTGGAGGAAATCACCCTGTATTAATGGGAATTACTTACCAATGCAGAAGCTCGAGAAAATCCGTCCCAGCAGATCGTCCGACGTAAACTCCCCGGTGATCTCGCTCAGGTTCTGCTGCGCCAGACGCAGCTCTTCCGCCAGCAGTTCACCGGCCCACGCGCCGATCAGCTGGGCTTTACCCTGCTCAAGGTGGCGAGCCGCCTCTTCCAGCGCCTGCAAGTGACGACGACGTGCCAGGAAGCCGCCCTCCATACTGGTGTCGAAGCCCATGCTCTGTTTGAGATGGCTACGCAGGGCTTCCACGCCTTCACCGGTACGGGCCGACAGGCGAATAAGTGAGTGACCATTCACATCGCTGATGCCCAGCGTTTCGCCGGTAACGTCGGCCTTGTTGCGCACCACGGTGATCGGCAGTTTAGCCGGGAGACGGGCGATAAAGTCTGGCCAGATTTCAGCCGGGTCAACGGCGTCGGTTGTCGTGCCGTCCACCATAAACAGCACGCGGTCGGCCTGCTCGATCTCCTGCCAGGCGCGTTCGATACCGATACGCTCGACTTCATCGCTCGCATCGCGCAGGCCAGCGGTGTCGATGATGTGCAGCGGCATGCCGTCGATATGGATATGCTCGCGCAGGACATCGCGGGTGGTGCCGGCTATGTCGGTCACGATCGCCGCTTCACGGCCCGCCAGGGCGTTCAGCAGGCTCGATTTTCCGGCATTGGGGCGACCAGCAATCACCACCTTCATTCCTTCACGTAGCAGGCTGCCCTGGCGCGCTTCGGCGCGAACGGCATCGAGATCGTTCATCACCTGGTTGAGCTGAGCTTCAATTTTACCGTCTGAGAGGAAGTCGATCTCCTCGTCCGGGAAGTCGATAGCCGCTTCGACATAGATTCGCAGGTGAGTAAGTGCTTCCACAAGGTGATTCACGCGTGCGGAAAATGCTCCCTGCAACGAGTTCAGCGCGGAGCGGGCTGCCTGTTCGGAACTGGCGTCGATCAGGTCGGCAATCGCCTCGGCCTGCGCCAGGTCGAGCTTATCGTTGAGGAAAGCACGCTCGGAGAACTCACCCGGCTTTGCAATGCGCAGGCCAGGCAGGGTCAGAATACGTTTTAACAGCAGGTCGAGGATCACCGGGCCGCCGTGACCCTGAAGCTCCAGCACATCTTCGCCGGTGAAGGAGTTTGGGCCGGGGAACCACAGCGCGATGCCCTGGTCCAGCGGTGTGCCGTCGGCATCCTTAAACGGCAGATAATCAGCGTAGCGCGGCTTTGGCAGTTTACCCAGCACCGCTTCGGCCACCTCACGCGCCTTCAGGCCGGAGATGCGCAGAATGCCTACACCACCGCGTCCCGGTGGGGTTGCCTGGGCGACGATAGTGTCGTTATGGCTCATGGTTGCTCTCGTTCAATACAAATAAAAAAGGCGGTCAATCGACCGCCCTTATTTTAGCGTTAAGTTACCGAATCAGGACTTTTTCTTTTCGCGGCTATGCAGACCACGTTTTTCCAGACCACGGTAAATCAGCTGCTGCTGGATGATGGTCACCAGGTTGCTGACGATATAGTACAGCACCAGACCTGACGGGAACCACAGGAAGAACACGGTGAAGATGACCGGCATAAAGGTCATGATCTTCTGCTGCATCGGGTCGGTCACGGTGGTCGGAGACATCTTCTGAATGAAGAACATCGTCACGCCCATCAGGATCGGCAGGATGTAGTACGGGTCCTGTGCGGACAGGTCATGGATCCACAGAGCGAACGGCGCGTGGCGCAGCTCAACGGAACCCATCAGCATGTAGTACAGCGCAAGGAAGATTGGCATCTGAATCAGCAGCGGGAAGCAACCACCCAGTGGGTTCACTTTCTCTGCTTTATACAGGGCCATCATCTCCTGGCTCTGACGCTGTTTGTCATCGCCCAGACGCTCACGCATAGCCTGAATCTTCGGCTGTAGCATACGCATCTTCGCCATGGAGGTGTACTGCGCTTTAGTCAGCGGGTACATGATGCCACGAACGATAAAGGTGATAACGATGATGGAGAAGCCCCAGTTACCCAGGAAGCTGTGGATGAACTTCAGCAGCTTAAACAGCGGCTGAGAGATGAACCACAACCAACCGTAATCGACGGTCAGATCCAGGTGCGGCGCAACGGCAGCCATTTTGTCCTGGATTTCCGGGCCGACCCACAGGGTGCTTGCCAGTTTACCGGTTTGACCCGGCTGCACCAGAACCGGCTGAGATTTGTAGCCGATGGCTGCAATACCGTTGCCGAGGTTCGCGGTGTAGAAGTTGTTCGTACCGTCGTTATTCGGTACCCACGCCGTCGCGAAATACTGTTGCAGCATTGCGACCCAACCGCCTTTAGAGCTGACGTTCAGGTTTTCGTTATCGGCAATGGTGTCGAATTTGTATTTCTCGTACTTGGTATCTGGCGTGGAGTAAGCCGCGCCACGGAAGGTATGCAGCGCAAAGTTGCTGCTTCCGGTGTCACGGTGAGACGGCAGATTGATGGACTGCTTCAACTGACCAAAGGTAGAGATTTCCAGTGGTTTCGCACCGGCGTTCTGTACGCTGTAGCCCACGTTCACCGCATACTCACCGCGTTTCAGGGTGAAGGTTTTGGTGAAGGTGTTGCCTGCCGCGTCGGTGTAGGTCATCGGGATAACCAGTTCGTTCTGACCATCAGCCAGCACAAACGTGTCATTCTCGACGTTATACAGTGGACGCGCACCGTTAGCCGGGTTATCCGGGCCATCACGACCGGTCAGGCCGCTCTGCGCCTGGTAGATAAATTCAGGCGTAGTTTCCAGTAACTGGAACGGTTCGGTAGACTTCAGCTCTTTCGGGTAGGTCAACAGCAGCGCCTGCTCAACATCACCACCACGGGTGTTGATAGTCAGCTCAAGCACATCGGTCTTAACCGTAATCTGTTTCCCCTGGCCACTGGCCGGTACGCCCTGGTCGGCGGCGCTACCCGCTGCGGTGGTCGTGGTCTGCGTGGTCTGCTGCTGGGGTTGAGGATTTTTATCCTGCTCCCATGCCTGCCAGATCATGAAAGACACGAACAACAAAGCGATGATAAGAAGATTGCGTTGCGAATCCATCGTTAGTGTTCTCTGGTATCAAAAGGTCCTGGAGGGACGGGGTCGTCTCCACCTGGGTGTAAAGGGTGGCATTTTAATACGCGTTTCACCGTCAACCAACTGCCTTTTATCACTCCAAACCTGCGCAATGCCTCAATTCCGTAGCTTGAGCATGTTGGCGTGAAACGGCAGTGTGGCCCGAGTAGCGGACTAATCAGGCGTTGATAGACCCGAATGAGGGCTATCAGGACCCGCGAGCCAGGCGACAGTGGCGGCGCCATAATTTTTCCAACGCTTCCGAGAGAGCACGGTTATCGAGGTCGGCAACCCCTTTTTTAGCCACCACCACGAAATCCATTGAAGGCAGTTCGTGCTGACGTAAACGGAAGCTTTCACGCGTCAGACGTTTAATCCGGTTGCGTTCATGCGCACGCTTAACGTTTTTCTTGGCGACTGTGAGACCGATGCGGGGATGCCCCAGCGAATTTTGGCGGCCGAGGATGGTGATTTGCGGCGTGCCAGCCCGTAATGGCTGCTGGAAGACGAAAGTGAAATGAGTGGGAGTTAACAAACGTAACTCCCTGGGAAATGCGAGCTTAACCACTCAGGGGTTAGCTTTATTACTTGGAAACGGTCAGACGAGCGCGGCCTTTAGCACGACGACGTGCCAGAACCTGACGACCATTTTTAGTAGCCATACGAGCACGGAAGCCGTGAGAACGGTTGCGCTTCAGTACAGACGGTTGAAAAGTGCGTTTCATGGCGATTTCTACCTAAACTTGAAAAAATTCATGACTTTTGCGGATGCCCGACCGAGTTTCGAATGACGGACGCCGAAGCCGTGGGTGATTAAAGAGGCCGGATTGTAATAATTGTACACTCCGGAGTCAATTCTCTTTCCTTAAATCCCTGTGTATTTCCTCACGTTTTCGCGTGGAAAATGAGCAGCGGACGACGCAGGAAGATGAGCATCACGCGCCGGGTCGAGGATTATACGGGCTCAACGATAAAGCGCAAGGATCGTCCCGGATCTTCGTTAGATCATTTAAGCCAAAAATTGTCTGTGCTCATTAAATTTTCCAATATGCGGCCTAAATCGCGAGGCACTCGCGTCAGGATCGTTTACACTTACCCGATTCCGGATCTTCCTGTGGATAAATCGGGAAGAATCTGTGAGAAACAGAAGATCTCTGGCTCAGTTTAGGCTATGATCCGCGGTCCCGATCGGGATCCAGCGATCCTGGTCGGGCATAAACACAACATCGTTCAGGTTGTATCAACGATAGCGTGTATAACCGCAGATAGCGGTTCGCACATCACCCTGATGGGGTCATGTCGATGTGCGCCAACAATCATGAATATTCAATAGTTTTCTTTTATTGTTCGAGTGGAGTCCGCCGTGTCACTTTCGCTTTGGCAGCAGTGTCTTGCCCGATTGCAGGATGAGTTACCAGCCACAGAATTCAGTATGTGGATCCGCCCGTTGCAGGCGGAACTGAGCGATAACACGCTGGCTTTGTATGCGCCAAACCGTTTCGTGCTCGATTGGGTAAGGGATAAATACCTTAATAACATCAATGGACTGCTGAACGATTTCTGCGGGTCAGATGCCCCACAGCTGCGTTTTGAAGTGGGCACAAAGCCGGTCACCCAAACCGTTCGTGAAGTTGTCAATGTGGCAGCCCCTGCACAGGCGGCGCCCGCTCCAGCGCCTCGCGTTGCACCGGTTCGTCAGGGCTGGGATAACGTTCCGGCCCCCGCTGAGCCTACCTACCGCTCTAACGTTAACGTGAAACACACGTTCGATAACTTCGTTGAAGGTAAGTCGAACCAGCTGGCACGTGCGGCGGCTCGTCAGGTTGCCGATAACCCCGGTGGCGCTTACAACCCGCTGTTCCTGTATGGCGGCACGGGTCTCGGTAAAACGCACCTGCTGCATGCGGTGGGCAACGGCATTATGGCGCGTAAGCCCAATGCCAAAGTGGTGTATATGCACTCCGAACGCTTCGTTCAGGACATGGTAAAAGCCCTGCAAAACAATGCGATCGAAGAGTTTAAACGCTACTACCGTTCCGTTGATGCGCTGCTGATCGATGACATTCAGTTCTTTGCCAATAAAGAACGATCGCAGGAAGAGTTTTTCCATACCTTTAACGCCCTGCTGGAAGGCAATCAGCAGATCATTCTGACCTCGGATCGTTATCCAAAAGAGATCAACGGCGTTGAAGATCGTCTCAAATCCCGCTTCGGCTGGGGCCTGACCGTGGCGATCGAGCCGCCGGAGCTGGAAACCCGCGTCGCGATCCTGATGAAAAAAGCCGACGAGAACGACATTCGCCTGCCGGGTGAAGTGGCGTTCTTCATTGCCAAGCGCCTGCGTTCCAACGTGCGTGAGCTGGAAGGGGCGCTGAACCGCGTTATCGCCAACGCCAACTTCACCGGTCGGGCGATCACCATCGATTTTGTGCGTGAAGCGCTGCGCGATTTATTGGCTTTGCAGGAAAAACTGGTCACTATCGACAATATTCAGAAGACGGTGGCTGAGTACTACAAGATCAAAGTGGCAGATTTACTGTCTAAACGTCGTTCCCGCTCGGTGGCGCGTCCGCGTCAGATGGCGATGGCGCTGGCAAAAGAGCTAACCAACCACAGCCTGCCGGAAATCGGTGATGCGTTTGGTGGCCGTGACCATACGACCGTGCTGCACGCCTGTCGCAAGATCGAGCAGTTACGCGAAGAAAGCCACGACATAAAAGAAGATTTTTCCAATTTAATCAGAACATTATCATCGTGACGCTATGAAATTTACCGTTGAACGTGAACATTTATTAAAACCGCTGCAACAGGTGAGTGGCCCATTAGGCGGCCGCCCTACGCTGCCTATTCTTGGAAACCTGCTGCTTCAGGTCGCGGACGGTACGCTGTCGCTGACCGGCACAGATCTGGAAATGGAAATGATCGCGCGCGTTACGCTGACTCAGCCGCACGACGCGGGCGCGACCACGGTTCCGGCACGTAAATTCTTTGATATTTGCCGTGGGCTGCCGGAAGGCGCTGAAATCGCCGTGCAGCTGGAGGGCGACCGCATGCTGGTGCGCTCTGGCCGCAGCCGTTTCTCCCTCTCCACGCTGCCCGCTGCGGATTTCCCGAACCTGGATGACTGGCAGAGCGAAGTTGAATTTACCCTGCCGCAGGCGACGATGAAGCGTCTGATTGAAGCCACGCAGTTCTCCATGGCGCATCAGGACGTTCGTTACTACTTAAACGGCATGCTGTTCGAAACCGAAGGTGAAGAGCTGCGTACCGTGGCGACCGACGGTCACCGTCTGGCGGTTTGTTCCATGCCGATTGGCGATTCACTGCCAAACCATTCGGTGATCGTACCGCGTAAAGGCGTAATTGAACTGATGCGTATGCTCGACGGCGGTGAAACGCCGCTGCGCGTGCAGATCGGCAGCAACAATATTCGTGCCCACGTGGGCGATTTTGTCTTCACATCGAAGCTGGTAGACGGTCGTTTCCCGGATTATCGCCGCGTATTGCCGAAGAACCCGGATAAAACGCTGGAGGCGGGTTGCGACATCCTCAAGCAGGCGTTCGCGCGTGCCGCTATTCTCTCCAACGAGAAATTCCGCGGCGTACGTCTGTACGTGAGTGAAAACCAGATCAAAATCACCGCCAACAACCCGGAGCAGGAAGAGGCAGAAGAGATTCTGGACGTCACCTACGCCGGGGCTGAGATGGAAATCGGCTTCAACGTCAGCTATGTGCTGGATGTGCTGAATGCACTGAAATGCGAGAACGTTCGCATCCTGCTGACTGACTCCGTTTCGAGCGTACAGATTGAAGATGCCGCATCACAGTCGGCTGCTTATGTTGTCATGCCAATGAGACTGTAATGTCGCTCACCCGTCTGTTGATCCGCGACTTTCGCAATATCGAAAGCGCGGATCTCGCTTTATCCCCTGGCTTTAACTTCCTGGTTGGCGCGAACGGCAGCGGCAAAACCAGCGTGCTGGAAGCCATCTATACGCTCGGCCACGGCCGGGCGTTTCGCAGTTTGCAGATTGGTCGCGTGATTCGCCACGAGCAGGAATCTTTTGTTCTGCACGGGCGTTTGCAGGGCGCAGAGCGGGAAACCGCCATCGGCCTGACCAAAGACAAGCAGGGCGACAGCAAGGTGCGCATCGACGGCACCGATGGCCACAAAGTGGCGGAGCTGGCGCTGCTGATGCCGATGCAGCTGATTACGCCCGAGGGGTTTACTTTACTCAACGGCGGCCCCAAATACAGAAGAGCGTTCCTCGACTGGGGATGCTTTCACAATGAAGCCGGTTTCTTTAACGCCTGGAGCAACCTGAAGCGTCTGCTTAAACAGCGTAACGCCGCATTGCGCCAGGTCACGCGCTACGCTCAGCTGCGTCCGTGGGACATGGAACTCATCCCTCTTGCGGAACAAATCAGCCGCTGGCGTGCCGAATACAGCGCAGGTATCGCCGAAGACATGGCCGACACCTGCAAACAGTTTTTACCCGAGTTCTCTCTCACCTTCTCTTTCCAGCGTGGCTGGGAAAAAGAGACGGATTATGCCGAGGTGTTAGAGAGAAGCTTCGAGCGCGATCGCATGTTGACCTACACCGCGCACGGCCCGCACAAGGCGGATTTCCGCATTCGTGCCGACGGTGCGCCGGTGGAAGACACGCTGTCGCGCGGGCAGCTGAAGCTCCTGATGTGCGCGCTGCGCCTGGCGCAGGGGGAGTTCCTCACTCGAGAGAGCGGGCGACGCTGCCTGTACCTGATAGATGATTTTGCCTCGGAACTTGACGACGCGCGGCGCGGGCTGCTTGCCAGCCGCTTAAAAGCCACGCAGTCGCAGGTTTTCGTCAGCGCCATTAGCGCTGAACACGTTATAGACATGTCGGACGAAAATT
The DNA here is from genome assembly GCF_049236825.1 of Enterobacter cloacae complex sp. SHL001. NCBI lineage: Bacteria > Pseudomonadati > Pseudomonadota > Gammaproteobacteria > Enterobacterales > Enterobacteriaceae > Enterobacter > Enterobacter cloacae complex sp. SHL001. Next base: position 205,675 of record NZ_JBMKIP010000006.1, on the reverse strand, counting down.
CGAAGATGTTTACCGTGGAAAAGGGTAAAATAACGGATTAACCCAAGTTGAAATGAGCGAGAAACGTTGATGTCGAATTCTTATGACTCCTCCAGTATCAAAGTCCTGAAAGGGCTGGATGCGGTGCGTAAGCGCCCGGGTATGTATATCGGCGACACGGATGACGGCACCGGTCTGCACCACATGGTATTCGAGGTGGTAGATAACGCTATCGACGAAGCGCTCGCGGGTCACTGTAAAGACATCGTGGTCACGATCCATGCGGACAACTCCGTGTCCGTTACCGATGACGGTCGTGGTATCCCAACCGGTATTCACCCGGAAGAGGGCGTATCTGCTGCGGAAGTCATCATGACCGTTCTGCACGCAGGCGGTAAGTTCGATGATAACTCCTATAAAGTTTCCGGCGGTCTGCACGGCGTAGGCGTATCCGTAGTAAATGCCCTGTCGCAAAAGCTGGAGCTGGTTATCCAGCGCGAAGGCAAAATTCACCGTCAGATCTATCAGCACGGCGTGCCTGACGCTCCGTTGGCCGTCACGGGTGATACCGATAAAACCGGTACCATGGTGCGTTTCTGGCCGAGCCTCGAAACCTTCACCAACGTCACCGAATTCGAGTACGACATTCTGGCGAAACGCCTGCGTGAACTGTCGTTCCTGAACTCCGGCGTGTCGATTCGTCTGCGCGACAAACGCGACAACAAAGAAGACCACTTCCATTACGAAGGTGGTATCAAGGCGTTCGTTGAGTATCTGAACAAGAACAAAACGCCAATTCACCCGAATATCTTCTACTTCTCTACTGAAAAAGACGGTATCGGCGTGGAAGTGGCCTTGCAGTGGAACGACGGTTTCCAGGAAAACATCTACTGCTTCACCAACAACATTCCACAACGCGATGGCGGTACGCACCTGGCGGGCTTCCGCGCGGCGATGACCCGAACCCTGAACGCCTACATGGACAAAGAAGGCTACAGCAAAAAAGCGAAAGTCAGCGCCACCGGTGACGATGCACGTGAAGGCCTGATTGCCGTGGTCTCCGTGAAGGTGCCGGATCCGAAGTTCTCCTCACAGACCAAAGACAAGCTGGTCTCTTCTGAGGTGAAATCGGCGGTTGAACAGCAGATGAACGAACTGCTGAGCGAATACCTGCTGGAAAACCCGTCCGACGCGAAAATCGTGGTGGGTAAAATTATCGATGCGGCGCGTGCCCGTGAAGCGGCGCGTAAAGCGCGTGAAATGACCCGTCGTAAAGGCGCGCTGGACCTGGCAGGCCTGCCGGGCAAACTGGCTGACTGTCAGGAACGCGACCCGGCGCTGTCTGAACTGTACCTTGTGGAAGGGGACTCCGCGGGCGGTTCTGCGAAGCAGGGCCGTAACCGCAAGAACCAGGCGATTCTGCCGCTGAAGGGTAAAATCCTTAACGTTGAGAAAGCGCGCTTCGACAAGATGCTCTCTTCTCAGGAAGTGGCGACGCTCATCACCGCGCTCGGCTGCGGCATTGGTCGCGACGAGTACAACCCGGACAAACTGCGCTATCACAGCATCATCATCATGACCGATGCGGACGTCGACGGCTCGCACATTCGTACGCTGCTGTTGACCTTCTTCTATCGTCAGATGCCGGAAATCGTTGAGCGCGGCCACGTCTACATTGCCCAGCCGCCACTGTACAAAGTGAAGAAAGGCAAGCAGGAACAGTACATTAAAGATGACGACGCGATGGATCAGTACCAAATCGCGATCGCCCTTGATGGTGCGACCCTGCACGCAAATTCCAGCGCGCCAGCGCTGGCCGGTGAGCCGCTGGAGCGTCTGGTCTCCGAGTTCAACGCCACGCAGAAAATGATTGGCCGTATGGAGCGTCGCTATCCGAAAGCGCTGCTGAAAGAGCTGATTTACCAGCCGACCCTGACCGAAGCCGATCTGAGCAACGAGCAGACCGTCACCCGCTGGGTGAACACCCTGGTGAGCGAGCTGAACGAGAAAGAGCAGCATGGCAGCCAGTGGAAGTTCGACGTCCAGCAGAACGCTGAGCAGCAGTTCGAGCCGATCGTCCGCGTGCGTACCCACGGCGTCGATACCGACTACCCGCTGGAGCACGAATTTGTGACCGGTCCGGAATACCGCCGTATCTGCACCCTCGGCGAGAAGCTGCGCGGTCTGATCGAAGACGATGCGTTTATCGAACGTGGCGAACGTCGTCAGCCGGTAGCCAGCTTCGAACAGGCGCTGGAGTGGCTGGTAAAAGAGTCCCGTCGTGGTCTCTCTATTCAGCGTTATAAAGGCCTGGGCGAAATGAACCCGGATCAGCTGTGGGAAACCACCATGGATCCGGAAAGCCGTCGCATGTTGCGCGTCACCGTTAAAGACGCAATCGCAGCGGATCAGCTGTTCACGACCCTGATGGGCGATGCGGTTGAACCACGTCGCGCCTTCATCGAAGAGAACGCCCTGAAGGCGGCGAATATCGATATTTAATCGTCGCTTTACGACAGCATAACTGGCCGCGCTTCAGCGCGGCTTTTTTATGGACGCAGGAAACTCCAGCGACATCACTGCCGGTAAACGTATGACCAGCATATCTATGGCAATTCTTACCCTTAGCGGCAGGTGTGGCGTCTGCTGCCAGACGGCATGAACGTCGAAGCGTACATCCGGGGCCTGCTTTAAGAGCGGGACAAGATCTCCCTGCTGAATTTCTTTAATGACCATCCAGCAGGGTAACCATGCAAGGCCGTGGCCGGCCAGCGCCGCGTCGCAGATCGCCTGCAAATCATCCATATTGAGCGATGAGCGGGGAATAAACGTGCGCGACGTGCCATCGTAATCCATCAGCTGCCAGGGTAGGACTCTGCCCGCACGTGTGTAGTTAATGGCCGTATGCTGGCGTAAATCATCAACGGTTTGCGGCTGGCCATTCTTAAGCAGATAATCCGGCGCGGCACACAGAACCATCCGGTGCTCCCCCAGCCTTCTGGCGACCAGCACGCTGCTGTCAGCCAGAGCGCCATTGCGCACCGCCATATCAAACCCTTCTTCCACGAGATCCACGACGCGGTCGCTGAAGGACATTTCAAGCTCAAGCCCGGGATGCTCCTGCGCCAGCTCTATTAGCAGCGGGGCGATACACTGGCGACCAAACAGCACCGGCACGGCAACACGCAGCCGACCGTTGACCTGATGTTTTCCGGTTTCAAGCTGCGATTCAGCGCCACGGATCTCCTCCAGCGCGCGCAGGCAGCGTTCATAAAAAAGCGCGCCGTTATCGGTCAGCCTCTGACTGCGGGTGGTCCGATGAAACAGACGAACCCCCAGCCTCTCTTCAAGACGAGCAATGCTTTTTCCTACCGCCGAGCGCGACAAATGCAGACGGACGGCGGCCTGGGCAAAACTTCCTGCCTCAACGGAGGCAACGAAAACGGGAATATCTTTCAGCGTATCGGTCATGGACGGATTGTGTCAATTTGGTCATCAATGAAGGGAAAACTTATCGCCACTGGCGACGCTGAGTCAACGGTAGACTGTCAGAACTGAAAATCATCTGATGACAGGAGAAAAAAATGACTGAAACAATGCAACGCTGGTCAATGGATGCCCTTGGTCGTGAAAGCCTCAGGCTCGTTCAGGAGCCTGTTCCACAGCCAGGCCCGGGGGAGGTTCGCGTAAGGGTTAATGCCGTTGCGCTCAACTACCGGGATAAAATGGTGATTGAAGGCACGATGCCGATTCCGCTTTCCTTCCCGTTTACCCCAGCATCTGACATGGCAGGCGTGGTGGACAGCATCGGCGAAGGCGTTACGCGTTTCAAGCCCGGCGCACGCGTCATCTCAACCTTCTTCCCGGAATGGATCGACGGCAAGCCGCAGGCAGACGCGCGCGATTTGCCCTATAAAACGTCCGGTGGATACTTCCAGGGCATGCTGGCCGAATATGTGATTGTGAGTGAAAACGCGCTGGTGGCGTCCCCGGAAAGCCTGGATGACGCTGAGGCCAGCACGCTTCCTTGCGCGGGGCTCACCGCCTGGTTTGCGCTGGTGGAACGTGGTCAGCTGCGCGCCGGGCAATCGGTGCTGGTACAGGGCACGGGCGGCGTGGCGCTCTTTGCTTTGCAAATCGCAAAAGCGCGCGGCGCAGAGGTGTTTGTCACTTCGGGAAGCAATGAAAAACTGGCGCAGGCCAAAAAACTGGGGGCCAGCCAGGGCATCAACCGACTGAAAGGCGACTGGGCTGAAAATACGCTGGCACTGACGCAGGATCGCGGCATCGACCATATTATCGAAACGGTGGGTGGGGAGAACCTGAGACATTCCCTGCGCGCCGTTGCCGTTCATGGGCGGATATCGGTCATTGGCGTGCTGGCCGGGACAGAAATTTCTCTGCCTGCAAGCGAGCTGTTGCTGAAATCTCCCGTCATTCAGGGGATTGGGGTTGGACATCGCCGGGCGCTGGAAGATTTTGTCCGTGCTGTTGATATCACGGAGTTAAAACCGGTGATTGAGCATCGCTACCGCTTTGACGAGCTGGAACAGGCGCTTGAACATCTGGATCGCGGTGCGTTTGGCAAAATCGTTCTCACCCGCGAGTGAGTTCGCGTTCCCGGGATAAACGTAAAAGGGGCTTTTTGTTGCGCAAGGTAGCTCTATTTTTGTGTGCTTAATCGCGTTAGCATGAGGTAGCACTCATTTATCCCGGGGACCTCATGGCTATCAAACTCATTGCAATCGATATGGACGGCACGCTGCTGCTGCCAGACCACACTATCTCTCCTGCCGTTAAAAATGCGATCGCCGCCGCACGCGAAAAAGGCGTGAACGTGGTGCTCACCACCGGACGCCCGTATGCCGGGGTGCACAGTTACCTGAAAGAGCTGCACATGAACCAGCCTGGCGATTACTGCATCACCTATAACGGCGCGCTGGTGCAAAAGGCAGCCGATGGCAGCACGGTGGCGCAAACTGCACTGAGCTATGATGACTACCGTTTCCTGGAAAAACTCTCCCGCGACGTGGGCTCTCACTTCCACGCGCTCGATCGCAATACGCTTTACACCGCCAACCGCGATATCAGCTACTACACGGTGCACGAGTCCTACGTTGCAACCATTCCACTGGTGTTCTGCGAAGCGGAGAAAATGGACCCGGCGACCCAGTTCCTGAAAGTGATGATGATTGATGAACCTGCGGTTCTCGACAAAGCCATCTCACGCATTCCGGCTGAGGTAAAAGAGAAATACACCGTGCTGAAAAGTGCGCCGTACTTCCTCGAAATCCTTGATAAACGCGTCAATAAAGGCACGGGCGTCAAATCGCTTGCCGATGCGCTGGGCATCAAGCCTGAGGAGATCATGGCGCTGGGCGACCAGGAAAACGATATTGCGATGATCGAATATGCGGGCATGGGCGTGGCGATGGATAACGCCATCCCGTCGGTAAAAGAAGTGGCGAACTTCGTGACTAAATCTAACCTGGAAGACGGCGTTGCCTGGGCGATCGAGAAATTCGTTCTGTCGTAACAAGTGCTTTGAAAGATTAGCCCCGGTTATTAACCGGGGCTTTTTTTGGCCCTGAATTTATCAAATTGTTCTTTTTGTGATCTGGATTGTAGTACAACATTAACTGATTGTACTACATTGTCACCACGGCAAAGACGAAAGGCCTCACGTTTGTACTGCAAAAGTGAGGCGAAATTCAGCGGTCGCGGTAAAGTAGTGATGGACTTACAGAGCACAAGGACTCTCCATGACACTCAATAAAACCGATCGCATTGTCATCACGCTGGGCACTCAGATTGTGGGTGGCAAATACGTTCCCGGTTCGCCGCTGCCAGCAGAGGCGGAACTGTGCGAGGAGTTTGAAACCTCGCGCAACATCATTCGGGAAGTGTTCCGCTCACTGATGGCGAAGCGGCTGATTGAAATGAAGCGCTATCGCGGCGCGTTTGTGGCGCCGCGTAACCAGTGGAACTACCTCGATACCGATGTTCTGCAATGGGTGCTGGAAAACGACTACGACCCACGGCTCATCGGCGCGATGAGCGAAGTCCGAAATCTGGTGGAACCGGCCATCGCCCGCTGGGCGGCAGAGCGCGCAACGTCAGGTGACCTGGCACAGATTGAGTCGGCTTTAAACGACATGATCGCCAATAACCAGAATCGGGAGGCGTTCAACGAAGCGGACATTCGTTACCACGAAGCGGTATTGCAGTCGGTGCATAACCCGGTTTTACAGCAGCTTAGCGTGGCGATCAGCTCGCTACAGCGAGCAGTATTTGAACGTACCTGGATGGGCGATGAGGCCAACATGCCGAAAACGCTTCAGGAACATAAAGCGCTGTTCGATGCGATACGGCATCAGGACGGCGATGCGGCAGAGCAGGCGGCGCTGACCATGATCGCCAGCTCGACACGAAGGCTGAAGGAAATCACATGACATCACGCTACATCGCAATTGACTGGGGATCGACCAATCTGCGCGCCTGGCTCTACCAGGGTGAGCAGTGCCTGGAAAGCAGGCAATCAGAAGCAGGTGTGACGCGCCTGAACGGTAAATCCCCCGCAGCGGTGCTAGCAGAAGTGACACAAAACTGGCGCGACGGTACTACGCCAGTGGTGATGGCCGGAATGGTCGGCAGTAACGTGGGGTGGAAGGTCGCGCCTTACCTGTCAGTTCCGGTGCATTTCACCGCCGTTGGCGAGCAGTTAACGTCCGTTGGCGACAATGTCTGGATTATTCCCGGTTTATGCGTCTCTCGCGACGATAACCATAATGTGATGCGCGGCGAAGAGACGCAGCTGCTCGGGGCGCGCAACCTTTCTCCTTCTTCTGTCTACGTCATGCCCGGGACGCACTGCAAATGGGTCCAGGCGGATGCTGAGCAAATTCATGATTTCCGCACCGTGATGACCGGCGAACTGCACCACTTGCTGCTTAAGCATTCGCTGGTGGGGGCCGGTTTGCCGGAGCAGACCCCTTCGCCGGAAGCGTTTGCCGCCGGGCTTGAGCGCGGGATCGCATCCCCTGCCGTTTTGCCGCAACTTTTTGAGGTTCGCGCCTCGCACGTGCTGGGAAATCTTCCGCGCGAACAGGTCAGCGAATTTCTGTCCGGCCTGCTGATTGGCGCAGAAGTCGCCACTCTGAGCGACGCGTTCGCCGGGCAGCAGGCCATCACGCTCGTCGCGGGTTCATCGCTGACGTCTCGTTACCGCCAGGCGTTCCACGCTATCGGACGGGATGTTGCTGCGGTGGAAGGCGACACGGCATTTCAGGCAGGCATAAGGAGCATCGCTCATGCAGTGGCAAACTGAACTTCCCCTGATCGCGATTTTGCGCGGTATCACGCCCGGTGAGGCCTTAGCGCACGTTGGCGCGGTGATCGACGCCGGGTTCGACGCAGTGGAAATCCCGCTCAACTCCCCGGAGTGGGAAAAAAGCATTCCGGCAATTGTGAAGGCGTTTGGTGAGAAGGCGCTGATTGGCGCTGGCACCGTATTACAGCCGGAGCAGGTGGATGAACTGGCGAAGATGGGCTGCAAGCTTATCGTCACACCGAATATCAACCCCGAGGTGATCCGCCGGGCGGTGGATTACGGCATGACCGTCTGCCCGGGTTGCGCCACGGCCACAGAAGCCTTTGCCGCCCTCGATGCGGGCGCACAGTCTCTCAAAATTTTCCCGTCGTCGGCCTTTGGTCCGGATTACATCAAAGCGCTGAAAGCGGTCTTACCCGCCAGCGTGCCGGTCTTTGCCGTGGGCGGCGTCACGCCGGAAAACCTGGGCCAGTGGATGAGCGCGGGCTGTGTGGGCGCGGGGCTGGGCAGCGATCTCTATCGTGCCGGTCAGCCCGTTGAGCGTACCGCACAGCAGGCGGCAGCATTTGTGAAAGCGTATCGAGAGGCAGTGCAATGAAAATAACCAAACTCACCACGTACCGTTTACCCCCGCGTTGGATGTTCCTGAAAATCGAAACCGACGAAGGCGTGGTTGGCTGGGGCGAGCCGGTGATTGAAGGCCGTGCGCGCACCGTTGAAGCCGCGGTTCACGAGCTGGGCGAATACCTGATTGGCCAGGATCCGGCGCGCATCAACGACCTGTGGCAGGTCATGTACCGGGCGGGCTTCTACCGCGGGGGGCCGATTCTGATGAGCGCCATCGCCGGTATTGATCAGGCGCTGTGGGATATCAAAGGCAAAGTGCTGAATGCCCCGGTCTGGCAATTAATGGGCGGCCTGGTGCGCGACAAAATCAAAGCCTACAGCTGGGTGGGCGGTGACCGCCCTGCGGAAGTGATCGACGGTATCCGGCAACTGCGCAACATCGGTTTTGACACCTTCAAACTCAACGGCTGCGAAGAAATGGGCGTTATCGACAACTCGCGCGCGGTAGACCGGGCGGTGAATACCGTGGCGCAAATCCGTGAAGCCTTCGGCAACGAGATTGAGTTTGGTCTGGATTTCCACGGCCGCGTCAGCGCGCCAATGGCCAAAGTGCTGATTAAAGAGCTGGAGCCGTATCGCCCGCTGTTTATCGAAGAGCCGGTGCTGGCCGAGCAGGCGGAATACTATCCGAAACTGGCTGAACAGACGCACATTCCCATCGCGGCTGGGGAACGCATGTTCTCGCGCTTCGAGTTTAAACGCGTGCTGGAGGCGGGCGGCATTGCGATCCTGCAACCGGACCTCTCCCACGCGGGCGGCATCACCGAATGCTACAAAATTGCCGGAATGGCAGAAGCCTACGATGTGGCGCTGGCGCCGCACTGTCCGCTTGGGCCGATTGCGCTGGCGGCCTGCCTGCACGTCGACTTCGTCTCCCGCAATGCGGTGTTCCAGGAACAAAGCATGGGCATTCACTATAACAAGGGCGCGGAGCTGCTCGACTTTGTGAAAAACAAAGAAGACTTCAGCATGGAAGGTGGTTTCTTTAAACCGTTAACGAAGCCGGGCCTTGGCGTGGAGATCGACGAAGCCAAAGTCATTGAGCTGAGTAAAAGTGCGCCGGACTGGCGTAACCCACTGTGGCGTCTTGAAGACGGTTCCGTAGCCGAGTGGTAAATCGCCGGATGGCGCTACGCTTATCCGGCCTACTCTCTCGTAGGCCCGGCAAGCGAAGCGCCACCGGGCAAAAAAAACGTACATAGAAAAAATATAACCCTCTGTAAATTACAGGGCATGGTGAGCGGCTTCGCTATGCCCAAAATCTGGAGACAGATTGCGATGGATATTCCAGTTACTGCTGCAAAAACCGGGCGTCGTCGTTACCTGACGCTGATCATGATCTTTATTACCGTGGTCATCTGTTATGTCGACCGCGCCAACCTTGCCGTGGCATCGGCTCATATTCAGGAAGAGTTTGGCATCACCAAAGCGGAAATGGGCTACGTCTTCTCGGCGTTTGCCTGGCTATATACGCTCTGTCAGATCCCCGGTGGCTGGTTCCTTGACCGCGTGGGTTCACGTCTGACCTACTTTATCGCTATTTTTGGCTGGTCCGTGGCGACCCTGTTCCAGGGCTTCGCGACCGGGCTGATGTCGCTGATTGGCCTGCGCGCCATCACCGGGGTGTTTGAAGCGCCGGCGTTTCCGACCAACAACCGCATGGTGACCAGCTGGTTCCCGGAACACGAACGCGCTTCCGCTGTTGGTTTTTACACCTCCGGGCAGTTTGTTGGTCTGGCGTTTCTGACGCCGCTGTTAATCTGGATCCAGGAGCTGCTGAGCTGGCACTGGGTGTTTATCGTCACCGGCGGGATCGGCATTATCTGGTCGCTCATATGGTTTAAGGTTTATCAGCCGCCGCGCCTGACCAAAAGCATCACCAAAGCCGAACTGGACTACATCCGCGACGGCGGTGGCCTGGTGGATGGCGATGCGCCCGTGAAAAAAGAGGCGCGCCAGCCGCTGACCAGAGCGGACTGGAAGCTGGTCTTCCACCGTAAGCTGGTGGGCGTGTATCTGGGACAGTTCGCGGTGACCTCCACGCTGTGGTTCTTCCTCACCTGGTTCCCGAACTATCTGACCCAGGAAAAAGGTATTACCGCGCTGAAGGCAGGCTTTATGACCACCGTACCCTTCCTTGCGGCGTTTTTCGGCGTCCTGCTCTCGGGCTGGCTGGCGGATAAGCTGGTGAAAAAAGGTTTCTCGCTGGGCGTTGCGCGTAAAACGCCGATTATCTGCGGACTGCTGATCTCTACCTGCATCATGGGAGCGAACTACACCAACGATCCTGTGTGGATCATGACCCTGATGGCGGTAGCGTTCTTCGGAAACGGTTTTGCCTCCATCACCTGGTCGCTGGTGTCGTCCCTGGCGCCGATGCGTCTGATCGGCCTGACTGGTGGCGTGTTTAACTTCGTTGGCGGCCTGGGCGGGATCACCGTACCGCTGGTCATCGGTTACCTTGCGCAGGACTACGGCTTTGGTCCGGCTCTGGTGTATATCTCTGCCGTGGCGCTGATCGGGGCGCTCTCCTACATCCTGCTGGTCGGCGACGTTAAACGAGTAGGCTAATCCCTTCGGATGTTTTACCCTGATGCGATAACCGCGCATCAGGGTATTTTCATGAAACAAATCACCTCCGCTTCCCGCAACCACCAGCTCACCAACATCAACACCTGGACGCCAGACAGCCAGTGGCTTGTCTATGATGTCCGCCCGTCCGGCGCGTCGTTTACCGGTGAAACCATTGAGCGGGTCAATGTTAGTACGGGCGAGGTTGAGGCGATCTACCGTGCGACTGACGGCGCGCATGTCGGCGTGGTAACCGTTCATCCGGCGCAGGACAAATATGTTTTTATCCACGGCCCGAAAAACCCGGATGCAGACTGGCAGTATGATTTTCACCATCGTCAGGGGGTGATTGCGCACAATGGTCAGGTGAGCAATCTTGATGCGATGGATATCACCGCGCCTTACACCGCAGGCGCGCTGCGTGGCGGCAGCCACGTCCACGTTTTTAGCCCGAACGGGCAGTTCGTCAGCTTTACCTACAACGACCATGTGCTGCACGCGCGCGATCCGCAGCTGGATTTGCGTAACGTCGGGGTGGCGGCGCCTTTTGGCCCAGTAAACCCACAGGGGAACCATCCGCGGGAATATGCCGGCACCTTCTGGAGCGTACTGGTAAGCCGTACAACGCCGAACCCGAAACCGGGCAGCGATGAGGTAAACCGCGCCTATGAAGAGGGCTGGGTGGGCAACGACAGGCTGGCGTTTATCGGCGATACGGTGTCTGCGAAAGGCGAGAAAGTGCCCGAACTGTTTATTGTCGATCTCCCCAAAGACGAGCAGGGCTGGAAACGGGCGGGCGATGCGCCGTTGCAGGGAACGCCTGATACAATGCCCGCGCCGCCTGCGGGCGTAACACAACGTCGCTTAACCTTCACCCATCAGAAGGCGTATCCGGGGCTGGTGAACGTGCCGCGCCACTGGGTGCGCAGCAATCCGCAGGGGACGCAGATTGCGTTTTTAATGCGGGACGATAACGGCGTTGTGCAGCTGTGGCTTATCTCCCCTGAGGGCGGCGAGCCGCGTCAGCTGACCCACACTGAGCGTGATATTCAGTCGGCCTTTAACTGGCATCCTTCCGGCAACGGGCTGGGATTTGTGCTTGCAGGCCGTATTGCCTGCTGCGATGCGCAGACCGGAGAGGTGACGTTTTTGACGTCCGATCACGGCAATCCGCCGTCTGCTGACGCTGTGGTGTTTTCCCCGGACGGACGATTTATTGCATGGATGGAAGAGAAGGACGGTTTCCGCCAGCTGTGGCTAACGGAAACCGCACAGAATTAGCGTGGAGGCATCTCTGCGGGCGGGATGACGGAATTGGTCGCCAGCTTTTCCTGCTCGCTTTTCTCAACGCGCGAACGCACTGAGCTGTCGGTGCGGAACATATCCCACGGCAGCAGAAGCGTATCGGCAACCGCCGTAAACGGCATATCAAGAATCGCCAGAGATTTGGTACCCCAGTTTGTCTCATCATCAGAGATCATTGCGGCACTGGCGCGCGTCCCCGGATATGTTCCTTCTTTACCGCCGGTGTGCGACATCACGCTCGAACACCCGCAAAGTAAAACAACCCCGCTGAACGACGCCAGCTTAATCAGAACATTTCTCATCATCACTCAGTCATCTTTAGTAGCACGGCATTGACCTGCAACTCAGGGTTATAGCGAGGCGCGTCCAAAATGGATAGCTCAAAACTCCCGCACTGTGGTCGTCATCGCAATTTAACCCTTTGTGCTGTGCCCCTGAGTCTATGCGACAACCAGCAAAGTGCAAAAAAATCTCACATCAACAGTCTTGAAAAGGCCGTATCCAGACCCATTTTAAGAATGTAACCCGATAACGGACACGCCTGATGGGTGTTCGGGGAAGCAGAAGCCTGTCCATGGTGGAAGGCTACATTTTCTCGCTGATTTCAGGAGCATTTATCCATGCGTAATTTCGATCTCTCTCCGCTATACCGTTCTGCCATTGGTTTCGATCGTCTGTTCAACCACTTAGAAAACAACCAGAGCCAGAGCAACGGCTATCCTCCTTACAACGTTGAACTGGTTGACGAAAACCACTATCGCATTGCGATTGCTGTTGCCGGTTTCGCAGAGAGCGAACTGGAGATCACCGCGCAGGACAATCTGCTGGTGGTGAAAGGCTCCCATACGGCCGAGCAGAAAGAACGAACCTACCTCTACCAGGGCATCGCAGAGCGCAACTTTGAGCGCAAGTTCCAGCTGGCTGAGAACATCCACGTCAAGGGCGCGAACCTGGTGAACGGCCTGCTGTTTATCGAACTGGAACGTGTGATTCCGGAAGAGAAAAAACCGCGTCGTATCGAAATCAACTAATTACGCGGGTCGCGTGAGCGGCCCACCCGAACTTGCTTGCCGTAACGGGAGCATATGCGAATCCGCAAGGGTTTGCAGGTACAACTGTGCACAAAATTAAACTGTGCCGCACTCGCTTCTCAGAAGGAGATTTAGTATGCGTAACTACGATTTATCCCCCCTGCTGCGTCAGTGGATCGGTTTTGACAAACTGGCTAACGCGCTGCAAAGCGCAACCGAACAGCAGACCTTTCCGCCGTACAACATCGAAAAAAGCGATGATAACCACTACCGCATCACGCTTGCGCTGGCCGGGTTCCGCCAGGAAGATCTCGACATCCAGCTTGAGGGTACGCGCCTGACCGTGAAAGGGTCACCGGAAAAACCAGACACCGAGACCAAATGGCTGCATCAGGGGCTTGTCACTCAGCCGTTTAGCCTGAGCTTTACCCTGGCAGACCATATGGAAGTTTCTGGCGCGACGTTCACTAACGGGCTGCTGAACATTGACCTCACCCGTAACGTGCCGGAAGCCATTGCGCCTCAGCGCATCGCCATTAGCGAACGCCCGGCGTTGAACAGCTAATACACATTTTTGCCGCGAGGCAAACCTGCCGATCCTGTAGGTCGGGTAAGGCGCAGCCGCCACCCGACTCGCTCACAGATGCCATGAAGCCCTGCCCCGGCAGGGCTTTTTTGTGCGCCATCGCCCATACAACCGCCGTCAGCTCTGAGAGAATCCTTAGCATAACTATGGTTATACACAGGATGTGGATCATGAGTGATATCGCGTTAACCGTTAGCGTGTTGGCCCTTGTCGCGGTAGTGGGGCTATGGCTGGGGAATATCAAAATCCGCGGCGTCGGATTTGGCATCGGCGGGGTGCTGTTCGGCGGGATTTTTGTCGGCCATTTTGCCGACCAGCTTGGGTGGGTGCTCAGCGCCGATATGCTGCATTTCATCCAGGAGTTCGGCCTGATCCTCTTTGTGTATACCATCGGTATTCAGGTGGGGCCGGGCTTCTTCGCTTCCCTGCGCGTCTCCGGTTTACGCCTTAATCTCTTTGCCTTCGGCATCGTCGTGATGGGTGGGCTGGTTACCGCCATTCTGCATAAACTCTTCGCGATTCCGCTGCCCGTTGTGCTGGGCATCTTCTCCGGCGCCGTCACGAATACGCCCGCGCTCGGGGCGGGCCAGCAAATTCTGCGCGATCTGGGTATCCCTGCTGATGTCGTCGATCAGATGGGGATGAGCTACGCCATGGCCTATCCGTTTGGCATTTGCGGTATTTTGCTCTCGATGTGGCTGGTGCGCGTGCTGTTCCGTGTTAACGTCGAGCAGGAGGCAAAAGAGCATGAAAGCACGCTGACCAACGGCCATGCGCTCATTAAAACCATCAACATTCGCGTCGAAAACCCCAACCTGAACAATATGGCGATACAGGATGTTCCCATTCTGAACAGCGCGACCATTATCTGTTCCCGCCTGAAACGTGATGAAACGCTGATGGTACCTTCACCGGATACCCTTATTCAGCACGGCGATCTCCTGCATCTGGTAGGGCAACCGGCGGATTTAAACAATGCCCGGCTGGTGATTGGTCAGGAGGTGGATACCTCACTCTCAACCCGTGGAACGGACATGCGCGTGGAGCGCGTGGTAGTGACCAATGAGAAGGTTTTGGGCAAGAAAATACGCGATTTGCAGGTTAAAGAGCGTTATGACGTGGTGATCTCCCGGCTTAACCGCGCCGGTGTCGAGCTGGTAGCCAGCCAGGATGCCAGCCTGCAATTCGGTGATATTCTCAACCTCGTCGGGCGTCCCTCATCCATTGATGCCGTAGCGGACATGGTAGGCAACGCCCAGCAAAAACTCCAGCAGGTGCAGATGCTGCCGGTCTTTATCGGCGTCGGGCTTGGCGTCATGCTTGGCTCCATCCCCCTGTACGTGCCCGGCTTCCCGGTAGCACTGAAGCTGGGTCTGGCAGGCGGGCCGCTCATTATGGCGCTGATCCTCGGGCGTATCGGCTCCATCGGTAAGCTCTACTGGTTTATGCCGCCGAGTGCTAACCTGGCGCTGCGGGAGTTAGGCATCGTGCTGTTTCTGGCGGTGGTGGGGCTGAAATCCGGCGGCGATTTTGTCGATACTCTGGTCAACGGCGAAGGGATGAGCTGGGTAGGATACGGCATATTTATTACCGCTATCCCACTGATAACGGTCGGATTACTGGCACGTATCTTCGCTAAAATGAACTATCTCACGCTGTGCGGCATGCTGGCCGGTTCCATGACCGATCCGCCCGCGCTGGCGTTCGCCAACAACCTGCACGCCACCAGCGGCGCGGCGGCGTTGTCCTACGCCACGGTTTATCCGCTGGTGATGTTTCTGCGCATCATCACCCCGCAGCTACTGGCGGTGCTGTTCTGGGGGATGGGCTAGCCGGTTAAGCCCAGCCTGACAAACTGCTCTGCCGGCGCGTCACTCTCGTGCAACAGGCGCACCAGCAGGGCAATCATACGCGCTTCGATCGCGTCATCCTTTATCGGGCTCAGCTGCTGCGGATCGGTGTATAAATCAAACAGCAGATGGCCAGTGCGATTAATCCCCTGATATTTCTCTTTGGCCGGAATGCGCAATGTACTGACGCCCTTGGTAAAACGGAAGGGAGGCGCCAGCGTTAAGGCGTGCAGCTCGGCCACATCAAAGCGGGTGTTCATCTTAATCGGCATCAGGGTGTAATTCGCGATGTCATTTTCACGCCCGGGAAGCGCGGCGCGCATATAGACGTAGCGACCGTCCGTGACGTTGACGTGGCCGCTGAAAACGCCGAACAGCGCGGCGTCACGCACCGGCGTGTCATCTTGCAGAACCGGCGTTAGCGGTTGCCCCTGTACGTCTGCGGGAATGGGCTGCCTGAAGAACTCCAGCAGAGTCGGCGCCCAGTCAATCATCTGCACCAGCGAATCACGCTGCTCTGCGCGCCTGGCGTGGCGCGGATCCCAGATAAATAACGGGTTATTCGCCACTTCGTTGTAGTACGGCATTTGATTTTTCGCCCACCAGCCATGTTCTCCCAGCAGAAAACCATGGTCGGTACCGACGATCAGCATCGTATCGCGCCAGAGATCGAGAATGTCCATCAGGTCAAGGATGCGGCCCAGATTGCGATCGCACATGGACACCAGGGCACGATAGCGGCAGCGAATATGTTCTACCGCCTCCGCGCTCTCCTCCACCTTGCCGCGCGGCCAGTCGTAGTGAGGCCCGTCCCACGGATCTTCATACAGCGAGAGGTATTCTTCGGTGGTGTAAAACGGTTCGTGCGGATCGAAGGTTTCGACCTGCAACAGCCAGTTATCTTGCGAATGGTTTTTTTCGATAAACTCGCAGCCGGCAGCAAAGACGCGAGTTTGCGGAAAATCGGCCTCCTCACGGATATAATCGCGATTTACCCAGTCCTGACGCCAGAGCCCGGACACGCCGCCGCCGGTCTGCTTCTGCGGTACGCGCAGCACCTCCGGGATAACCGGATCGGCAACGCTCCCTTTCCAGCTATCGCCCTCCTGACCGCGCACGATCTCCCACGAGTTGTAACGATTGTGGTAATTACCTCCGCCATCCTCCCAGTAATGCAGATGATCGCTGATAAGGTGCGTATACACGCCCGCTTTTTTCAGCAACTCCGGCATGGAGTCGTCAAACGGCTCCAGCGGCCCCCATTCGCGATGTAGGAAGTTGTACCGCCCGGTGTGTAATTCACGGCGGGCGGGCATACACGGCATACTGCCGACATAGCTGTTATTAAACGTTACCGCGTGCGCCGCCAGACGCTGGAAATTTGGCGCCTGGGTAATAACGTCTCCGTAGGGCGGCAGATAATGTTTATTCAGACTATCAAAGAGCAGAATAATGGCTTTCATCTGCGCTCCTTAGCGAGACGGGATCAGATGCGGAAAATGTTCTTCTACCACCGCGTAGATCTGTTTACCGATCGTTTCGCCGTCCATAATATTTTCGATCGGGATGAGATATTGCCCGTGACGCGGATCGAGACTGACCACATCAATGAGTTTTTTAGAAATTGCATAGATATCGGCCCAGTCGGTAAACCCGCCCACCTCGCCCGCGGCGGTATGCTCCATCTCAAAAGCAATATTGTATTTTGCTAACGCTTTTTTCACGACCGTCTGTAACATTACGCTACTACCAACGCCATAGCCGCAAACAAACAGAATATTAATTTTTTCTTTCATCACACGTTCCTTTTAAAGGTGAAGGGATTTAGCCCGCGTAAGGCCCAAGGTGGAATGTGGCTGCAATAAACTTAAGGATTTCACAAATGGCGGGCCATAATGTCGCCCAGTCAAAAATACCGGTCCAGCCCACTCCCTCGGCAGCAAGGCCGGTAAGCGGAATGGCCCAGATCGTGCCGAAGGTTTGAATCATTCCCAGCAGAAAGGTGCAAATAATAACGGAGCGGTAACCGCCTAATCGGTTGGCTAATACGCCAATAGGACCGCCGGAGAAAAAGAGCGGCACAAAACCCGGCAACACCATAATGGGACTTTTGGTGATAAGCAGAATAACCATCGAAAATATGGTGCCGAAGGTACAGAAGATAAATCCCAGCGTAGCGGCATTTGGTGAGAAGGGGAGCAGCGCCGCGACGTCAACAGCCGGAATGGCGTCAGGAATAAGACGGTCTTGCCAGCCTTTAAAAGAGGCATTAATTTCGCCGACCATCATGCGCACGCCCTGAAGCAAAATCACCATATACATGGAGAATTGCAGTCCGAGGTTAATAATATAGATATACCAGGGCTTTCCTTTCGCCATCGCCTGGACGTTATCAATCCCGGTTGTCAGTAAAAAACCGCCGACAAACAGCGTCATCACGATTGCGATAGAGGTGACGTTATGGTTAAAAATTGCCAGCCATCCGGGCAGTTTCATATTCTCGGCATCCTGTTTTTCCGCATCGCCAAACAAATGGGCGAATTTAGAAAAAAACCAGATCCCCAGCATCTGATTATGGGCGATGGTAAAGCCCGCATTATTGGTAATTTTGGCGACGGGTTTCGCGATCAGCGTCGTGGCGAAAGCCCAGAACAACCCGGTTAATATCCCGGCGATAATAATTGAGGGGACCCAGCCTAAGCCCAGCCAGAAGACGATTAGCCACAGCACAGCCTGAGAGTGGGATACGCCGGTATTACCGGTCAGAAAGATGCCTTTGACCCGCGTATAACGGCCCAGCAGCACCAGCAGCAGGTTGGTAAAAAAGGCCAGTACAAACACATAGCCGACAAAACCGAAATTATCGCCGAGCGCAATTTGGGTCGCCGCTTTCATGGCATAGGAATCCATCAGGTAGCCATGAATACCGTAAGACTGGCTAACAGCATCAGCCACAGGTTTAAACGTTGCCGAGAATTGAAAACCACCGAATAACACCATCATTAATCCCACCATGGCGCTTACCATGCCGGTAATAATTTTTATCGGTGATTTTTTATCGAGTGCGTACCCCAGACCGACCAGCAAGCCTATTAAGATTGCAGGCTCGGTCAAAAAAGACTGTATTATGGCGATAAATTCAGAAAACATGTTTGACTTAACCTCCGTGATATTTTTATCCAGATAATTACATCCCGTTCACTGCTGTTGATGACGGGATGAATACTAGTAATCAAAATTAGTCATTAGAAGATTAAAAATGATTTTTTGTGAGTGTCTTTGCAAAAATAGCAAGCTATAAATCCCAGTGATTTTTGTGATTTTTTAATTAATTATTTATATATAATCTATGGATGTGAATGACAGGCGCAATGTGTATTTACCAGGGTTATATTTCATTGATGAATATATTGATGTGTAATGATTTATTTTGGTGTTTTCACTGCTGATTAATTAGTATGAATTTGCAAAAATCGGTTTATTTGTGTGCTATTCCACAAAATACAATTAAAACGAGGTATAGGTTTGTGGGTGAAAGCGTCAATACACCAGCGATGTTAAGCACAAACTAAGGACTCTGTAATGAAAGCAACCTCTACGGTAATTGTTAACCCTTATGATAAGAATAAGCTCAGTGCGCTTATTAAAATAGATTATTATCAGCCGGTAAGATTTAACTATACCGTTCATGGTAAGTCTAATAATGTGGATTTTTATTATGCCAACGATCGTTACGCTGTTAATCCCGAAGTCACCGTTGTCGGCCTCTATGCGAATTATGCCAATACCGTGACGCTGACGCTTTACACGGAACAAGGAGAGGTACAAACCTCTGTTTTCACGATCTCCACTGAGGGCCAGGATTATGGCGATGTGGCCTTAACGTTAGCCATCAATATTGACGATCGGGACATGGCGGATAATACGCTGGGTCAGGGCTGGTTTGTGACCAGCGAGTGGAATGGCTACGATATTAACGGCGATTTACGCATTACGGGTCTGTTCCCGTGGATGTACGGTAATTTAAAAATTATCGACAATTCGCTGTGGTCAGCACTGGCCAGTGAAACCTACGATCCCGATAAACATGCCTTTGCCCCCACGCTCTACCGCTTTAACCTTGCCGGAAAGGTAACGCAAACCCTCGCCGCACCGGCGGGCTATGGCTTTCACCACGACCTGACAACCGACGGCAAGGGCAACGTGTGGGTATTAGGCTCGCTGCTGGACGGCTGGAGCGACCAGCAGAAGCTGGAGTGCATGCTCTACCGGTACGATATCGCCAGCGGAACCCTGCTCTGGCAGCGTGACTACACCGCCGAGTATATGGGGGCCACGGTGCTGGATAATACCGATACCAATGACGTGCATTTCAACAGCCTGGAGTATATAGCGGAAACCAATCAGCTCATGATCAATTCCCGCTCAAGCTGTACCATTATTGGCCTCAATATTGACTCGGGCGATCCGGAGTGGATTATTGATAATCCCGCTTTCCCCACCCTCAATAGCGCGCTCAATCTGAGCGTGGTCGATGCCGATAATTTCACCTATCCCAACGGTGAGCACGCCGTGTTTATTACCAAAAATAGTCAATATGATGCCTGGCGAGGTGATAATAAAATCGTCATTTCTCTGTTTAACAACAATTCCTGTGCCGATGAAAAGGGGAATGAACTGGTGCGTGTTATTGAATCGCCGCCAGTCGCTTATACTGCGGCGGCACTGGATTCTTTACCCACCGTGCTGGCCGTTGATTTAACCGCCAGGACGGTTCAGCGGCTGGATCAGTTCCACATTCCTGGTCAGCGAAGCGAGCTTACTTCATCGGTATTTGACGTGGGAGATGATAATTTCAACGTCTATTTTGGCGCCGAGCAGTCCTTCTTCGTCTTCGATACCAACAATAATATTGGGGTGTCGATATACAATATTGATTCCGGGTTGGGCTATCGTGGCCGTATTTTTTCCTTCGATGAACTGCGCACGCTGATATAAATCTGCTCTGGCGCGTTCCCGTTGCTGTCAGTCTTTATCGGTGCTGTTCTGGGGGATGGGCTAACAAGTCTTCCGGGTGGATGCGCCGCAGATGGTAGTCCACCTGGTAATCGCTGGTGTTCCGGAACATCACGGAATAATTGAGGAACTCGCCGCTGTCGCTGTAGGAAAGGGAGGTGATGCGCAGCAGCGGCGTCTGTTCCGGCACATTCATATAACCGGCCAGCTGTTTATCTGCCAGCACCGGCGTCAGGCTCTCGTAGTTGCCGCTGATGGTGATCCCGCATTCCTTCTCGATGTAATCAAACTTAGATCCTTCGAGATGCGCCAGGGAAAGATTGCGGAACAGCTTCACCGGCATAAAGCTGTCCTCCAGCATCAGCGGTTTTCCGTCCACGTAACGCACCCGCCTTGAAAAATAGATCCGCTCATCAACCTGAATCCGCAGCTGGCTGGCGATGGCGGGCGGCGCGGGCATCACTTCAAACTGCAACACCTTGCTCTGCACTTCTTTCCCCTGCTGGCGCAGCACCTCCACCAGCCCGGTCAGATTAGTCGTTTCATGATGAACGTCTTTGCGCGCCACGAATGTCCCGCTGCCGTGTCGACGTTCAACCAGCCCCCAGCTTACCAGCAGATCCAGCGCCTTGCGGATGGTCATCCGGGCTACGCCAAACTCCTTTGCCAGCGCTTTTTCTCCGGGTAACGGACTACCAATGTTGTAGTCCGAGGAATTCAGCCGCAGCCGCAGCCGATCGGCAATTGATTTGTAGATCACCAGTAGACCTCTCTGCACACATCATGGCGTGGATTACGTCTTAACTTGTCTATTTTTATTTTAAAAAGTAGACCTGATTGGTCAAATTAAAACCATGAATGCGATCACGAATCGCAGCGGCATACCATGTTGCTGCATCAGTAAGTTCTTATGCTCACCTCAGGCCAGTAAAAAACCATAAAGGCCTCTATCCCCTACAGGTTGTTTCATGAGGATTTAAAAATGCTCAGTCAAATACAACGTTTTGGCGGCGCCATGTTCACCCCGGTTTTGCTGTTTCCCTTTGCCGGGATCGTGGTTGGGATCGCCATCATGCTTCGCAATCCGCTGTTTGTCGGTGAGGCCTTAACCGCGCCGGATAATCTGTTCGCGCAAATTGTTCACATCATCGAAGAGGGCGGCTGGGCGGTGTTCCGAAATATGCCGCTGATTTTTGCTGTCGGCTTACCGATTGGCCTGGCAAAGCAGGCGCAGGGCCGCGCCTGTCTGGCGGTGCTGATTAGCTTCCTGACCTGGAACTACTTTATCAATGCGATGGGGATGACCTGGGGTCACTTCTTTGGCGTCGACTTCTCTGCTGAACCCACTGCCGGCAGCGGGCTGGCGATGATTGCCGGAATCAAAACGCTTGATACCAGCATCATCGGGGCGATTATCATTTCCGGGCTCGTCACCGCCATCCACAACCGATTTTTCGACAAGCCGTTGCCGGTCTTTCTGGGGATTTTCCAGGGCACCTCGTTTGTCGTTATCCTCGCGTTCTTCGTCATGATCCCCTGCGCCTGGCTGACGCTGCTGGGATGGCCGAAAGTGCAGATGGGCATTGAGTCGTTGCAGGCCTTTCTACGTACCGCTGGCGCGCTGGGCGTATGGGTTTATACCTTCCTGGAACGCATTCTGATCCCAACCGGATTACACCACTTTGTCTACGGCCCGTTTATCTTCGGCCCGGCTGCGGTAGAAGGCGGCATTCAGGTCTACTGGGCACAGCACCTTCAGGAATTCAGCCAGAGCACTGTGCCGCTGAAAACGCTGTTTCCGGAGGGCGGATTCGCGCTGCACGGCAACTCTAAGGTGTTTGGCTCAGTCGGTATTGCGCTGGCTATCTGGTATACCGCGTCGCCGGAGAACCGCGTCAAAGTGGCAGGTCTGCTGATCCCGGCCACGCTTACCGCCGTGCTGGTGGGCATTACCGAACCGCTGGAGTTCACCTTCCTGTTTATCTCGCCGTTGCTGTTTGCCATCCACGCCGTGCTGGCCGCAACGATGGCGACGGTGATGTATACCTTCGGGGTGGTGGGGAACATGGGGGGCGGTCTGCTGGACCAGTTCCTGCCGCAAAACTGGATCCCGATGTTCCATAACCACGCCTCGACGGTATTCACCCAGATTGGCATCGGCCTCTGCTTCACCGGGATCTACTTCGTGGTCTTCAGAACGCTTATCGAACGTCTGAATCTCAAAACGCCGGGCCGGGAAGAGAGCGAAATCAAACTCTACAACAAAGCCGACTATAAGGCCGCGCGCGGGCAAACCACCGCCCCGGCGGCAGCCAGCCAGCAGGTCGGGCAGGCTGCTGGGTTCTTACAGGCGCTCGGCGGCGCAGCAAACATCGAAAGTATCAATAACTGCGCCACCCGCTTGCGTATCGCCCTGGTGGATATGACGAAAACCCAAAGCGATGACGTCTTCAAGGCCCTGGGCGCACACGGTGTGGTGCGGCGCGGCAACGGCATACAGGTGATTGTCGGTCTGCACGTTCCTCAGGTGCGCGACCAGCTGGAATCGCTGATGAAAACCCCTTTAACAAACGAACAAACCACTCTGACAGAGGCTATATCATGAAAAAATTCTCAGTTGTTATTGCAGGCGGCGGCAGTACATTCACGCCTGGTATCGTCCTGATGCTGTTAGCCAACCGTGACCGTTTCCCGCTGCGTGCGCTGAAGTTCTATGACAATGACGGAGCACGTCAGGAGATCATCGCCGAGGCGTGCAAAATCATCCTTAAGGAGCAGGCGCCGGAGATTGAATTTAGTTACACCACCGATCCTGAAGCGGCCTTTACCGATGTGGATTTCGTGATGGCGCATATTCGCGTGGGCAAATACCCCATGCGTGAAAAAGATGAAAAAATCCCGCTGCGCCACGGCGTGTTGGGCCAGGAAACGTGCGGGCCGGGCGGCATCTCCTACGGCATGCGCTCCATCGGCGGCGTGCTGGAGCTGGTGGATTACATGGAGCAGTACTCCCCGAACGCGTGGATGCTGAACTACTCCAACCCGGCGGCGATTGTCGCGGAAGCCACGCGCCGCCTGCGTCCGAACGCGAAAATTCTCAACATCTGCGACATGCCGATCGGCATTGAAGGACGTATGGCGCAAATCGTCGGTCTGAAAGACCGCAAAGAGATGCGCGTGCGCTACTACGGTCTGAACCACTTCGGCTGGTGGACGTCGATTGAAGATCTGAACGGCAACGATCTGATGCCGAAACTGCGCGAATACGTGGCGAAAAACGGTTATGTTCCGCCTTCGGAAGATGCGCATACTGAAGCGAGCTGGAATGATACTTTCGCCAAGGCTAAAGACGTACAGGCGCTGGATCCGGACACCATGCCGAACACCTACCTGAAGTATTACCTGTTCCCGGACTATGTGGTCGCCCATTCCAACCCGGAGCGTACCCGCGCCAATGAAGTGATGGATCACCGTGAGAAGCATGTATTCAGTTCATGCCGGGCGATTATCGAAGCCGGTCATTCTTCTGCCGGTGAACTGGAAATCGACGAACATGCGTCGTACATCGTCGATCTGGCGACCGCGATCGCCTTTAATACCCAGGAACGCATGCTGCTGATTGTGCCTAACAATGGGGCTATCCATAATTTTGACGCCGACGCGATGGTAGAAATCCCTTGTCTGGTCGGCCACAACGGACCGGAGCCGCTGACCGTTGGTGATATTCCGCACTTCCAGAAAGGGCTCATGAGCCAGCAGGTGGCAGTGGAAAAACTGGTGGTGGACGCCTGGGAGCAGCGCTCGTATCAGAAACTATGGCAGGCGATTACCCTGTCGAAAACCGTACCGAGCGCATCGGTGGCGAAGGCGATTCTGGACGATCTGATTGAAGCCAACAAAGAGTACTGGCCGGAACTGCATTAATTTTCCTGACCGGCATCATTGAGGTGCCGGTCCTTAAACTTGCTGACCGCCGACGGCGCATAGCCAAACTTATTCTTAAACGCTTTGCTGAAGTGAAACGAATCAAAAAAGTTGAGCATGTCAGCCACCTTGTTTACCGTATTTCCCTCCTGGCGCAGCAGCGATTGCGCCAGTTCGAGGCGTGCGTCAAGATAATATTCTTTCGGCGTTTTACCCGTGTATCGTAAAAAGATCCGCCGCAGCCAGGGCTCGCTGCACTGCATCCGCTGTGCCATTTCTGTGACGCTCCAGCGCTTTTGCACACTGGCGTGCAACTCGGCCAACAGATTTTCCAGACGCAGCAGTTCCCGATCTTTCCTACCATTTTCGGAAATAAGACAAATCCACTGATAGATAATTTTTGTGAGAAACGCGACGGCTAAATTATTTTTTATGGGGGACCGCAAAGCGAGTAATTCAGCAACTTCTGAAAGTTCTTTATTAAACTCGTCGCCATTATAAATTATGCCAGTTTGTAATATAGGGATTTCCATCATGTTTGTGGGGATGAATTCCATCCAGTATTGTTCCCAGATAAGACCGTCGCAGTAGTACGACGTTATATCGGTAGGTTTTAAGAATATAACGTTATTTCCATTAAGCATAATTTCAGAATTATCTTTGAGCCTGATTTTCCCGCACCCTTGCACGGTATAAACCGCCACCCAGGAGTTAGCAATCAGCGGTTTTTTCTTATCCTGAGGCCAGATAACGCGGTAGCTCTCGTCGGCTAGCGTATGCCAGAGTGAGATCAGTGAAATTCCGCTTGAGATCACACTTTCATCAAGAACTAAGGGAATATTGTACGTTGTTTCGTTTTTTACATGCGAAATTTGAATTTTTCCATTCATTTTAATTTCCCGTCAGCAAATTATGCCCACAACCTGTAGCGGAATTTATCAGAAAATTACCGTGATGGGGAAACCAGTCTTGTATTTTAAGATATCGAATAGCCTGGGTCCGGTGCGTTAAATTCCTCTGTACAGCGAACTACCGGGTCATAATCATAATTAAGGGCAACAAGATGAATATTCAGCAAATTGTGAGCTTTATTGCCTTTACGCTGCTGGTGGCGTTTATCACCTGGTGGAAGATACGTAAAGTGGATACCGCTTCGCAGCAGGGATACTTTCTGGCGGGCCGGTCGCTGAAAGCGCCAGTGATTGCTGCTTCACTGATGCTGACCAACCTGTCCACAGAGCAACTGGTGGGTCTGTCTGGCCAGGCCTATAAAAGCGGCATGTCGGTGATGGGCTGGGAGGTCACGTCAGCGGTTACGTTGATTTTTCTGGCGCTGATCTTCCTGCCGAAGTATCTGCAACGCGGTATTGCCACTATTCCCGATTTTCTGGAAGAGCGTTACGACAAAACGACACGCATCATTATTGATTTCTGTTTTCTTATCGCGACGGGCGTCTGCTTCCTGCCGATTGTGCTCTACTCCGGCGCGCTGGCGTTGAATAGCCTGTTTCACGTCAGCGATGCGCTTGGACTTTCGCAGGCCGCAGCCATCTGGTTGCTGGTCATTCTGCTGGGGCTGGCCGGAATTGTGTATGCCGTTATAGGCGGAATGCGCGCCATGGCGATTGCGGACTCCATTAACGGCATTGGTCTGGTGATCGGTGGTCTGCTGGTACCCGTGTTTGGTCTGATTGTGATGGGGGATGGCAGTTTTTTACAGGGAGTTGAGCGTCTGACCACCGTACACGCCGAGAAGTTAAATTCCATTGGCGTAAGCACCGATCCGTTGCCTATCGGCGCGGCGTTTACGGGCCTGATCCTGGTGAATACCTTTTACTGGTGTACGAATCAGGGAATTGTGCAGCGAACGCTGGCCTCGAAAAGTCTCGCTGAGGGACAAAAAGGGGCCTTGTTAACCGCCGTGTTAAAAATGCTCGACCCGCTAATTCTGGTGCTTCCTGGCCTGATTGCGTTCCACCTGTACAGCGATCTGCCGAGTGCGGACATGGCCTATCCTGCTCTGGTCAACAAAGTCCTGCCGACACCGTTGGTGGGTTTTTTTGGTGCCGTTTTATTTGGTGCAGTTATCAGTACGTTCAACGGGTTCCTGAATAGTGCCAGTACGCTCTTTAGTATGGGAATTTATCGTCGCATCCTGAAGCCTGATGCGACGCCGGACGGACTGGTGCAGGTAGGACGCCGGTTTGGCCTGTTTATCGCAGTGGTATCTGTAATAGTTGCGCCGTGGATTGCCAATGCGCCGGAGGGGCTTTATTCATGGATGAAACAGCTAAACGGCATCTATAACGTTCCACTGGTGACTATCATCATTATGGGCTTTTTCTTCCCGCGCATTCCAGCCCTCGCCGCGAAAGTGGCGCTGTTTATCGGCATTTGCAGCTACATCGTAATTAATTATCTGGTGAAATTCGATTTTCACTTTCTCTATGTTCTGGCCTGCACGTTCTGCATCAACGTGGCGGTAATGTTGATTATCGGCTGGCTCAAACCGCGCGACACGCCGTTTACCTTCCATGACGCGTTTGCCGTGGACATGTCACCCTGGCGTAACGCGAAAATTGCCTCGGTGGGCATTCTCTTCGCCATGATTGGCGTCTACGCCGGGCTGGCCCAATTTGGGGGGTATTCCACTCAATGGCTTGCCATCGTCAGCTACTTCATCACCGCAGGGGTCGTGATTTATCTCATTATCGATGCCATCCGTCAGCGCCGTAACCCTTCGCTTGTTTATGTTTCCGACGTCAAGGAAAAGCCATGAAACGCCCGAATTTTCTGTTCATCATGACCGACACTCAGGCCACGAATATGGTGGGCTGTTATAGTGGTAAACCCCTGAACACCCACCATATTGATCAGCTTGCGGAAGAGGGGATTCGCTTCAATGCTGCTTATACCTGCTCCCCTGTTTGCACCCCCGCGCGTGCGGGGCTGTTCACCGGGATCTACGCTAATCAGTCCGGACCGTGGACCAACAATGTTGCACCAGGCAAGAACATCTCAACGATGGGGCGCTACTTCAAGGATGCGGGCTATCAAACCTGCTACATCGGTAAATGGCATCTTGATGGTCATGACTATTTTGGCACCGGCGTTTGTCCTCCCGAATGGAATGACGAGTTTTGGTTTGACGGCGCTAACTATCTGGCAGAACTTACCGAAGAGCAGATTAATCTGTGGCGCAACGGCCTTAATAGCGTAGAGGAATTGCAGGCTAATAATATCGATGAGACCTTTACCTGGGCGTACCGCATCAGCAATCGCGCGATCGATTTTTTACAGCGCCCTCACCCGGAGGACGAACCCTTTTTGATGGTGGTCTCTTACGACGAACCTCATCATCCCTTCACATGCCCGGTTCAGTATCTCGAGAAATATCAGGACT
Source organism: Enterobacter cloacae complex sp. SHL001 (assembly GCF_049236825.1). Taxonomy (NCBI): domain Bacteria; kingdom Pseudomonadati; phylum Pseudomonadota; class Gammaproteobacteria; order Enterobacterales; family Enterobacteriaceae; genus Enterobacter; species Enterobacter cloacae complex sp. SHL001. The sequence continues at coordinate 178,053 of NZ_JBMKIP010000006.1, read as the reverse complement.
TTTACTACGATTTAGGGGAAAAGGCTCAGGATACGCTGGTGGATAAGCCCGTACATCATCGCCTCTGGTCGCAGGCCATGCCGTCACCAGTTGAAGATGGCAGCCGGTATTACCATCACCCGCTTTATTTCGCCTGTAATGACTTTGTGGACGATCAGATTGGTCGTGTGGTTAACGCACTCACCCCCGAACAATGCGAGAACACATGGGTCATATATACCTCTGACCATGGCGAGATGATGGGAGCACATCGGCTTATCAGCAAAGGTGCGGCTATGTACGACGATATTACCCGCATCCCGTTGATTATACGCCCCCCACAGGGCACACCGAAGCAAGTCGACACGCCGGTCAGCCATATCGATTTACTGCCGACCATGATGGCGCTGGCGGGGATACCTAAACCTGACATCCTGCCGGGTGACAATATTCTGGCGACAGAGCCAGAGCGCGGAGTGATGGTGGAATTTAACCGCTACGAGATAGAACATGACAGCTTTGGCGGATTTATTCCGGTACGCTGTTGGGTAACGGATGCATTCAAGTTGGTGCTGAACTTGTTCACAACTGATGAACTCTACGACCGCCGCAACGATCCAAACGAGATGCATAATCTGATTGACTCGCCGCGCTATGCTGAGCAGCGCAATCAGCTGCATGATGCGCTGCTGGATTATATGGATAAAATCCGCGACCCGTTCCGTACCTATCAATGGGCGTGTCGACCGTGGAGAGCGGACGCTATCCCTCGTTGGATGGGGGCTTTCCGTCCGCGGCCGGGAGATGGCTATTCTCCGGTGGTGCGTGATTACGACACCGGACTGCCCACGCAGGGGGTAAAAGTGGAAGAGAAAAAGCAGAAGTTTTAAGGAGACAAGATGAAAATTTCCCGCGTCGGTGAAGCGCCGGATTACCGCTTCTCGCTGGCCAATGAACGCACATATCTGGCGTGGATCCGCACCGCGCTAGGTTTTCTGGCCGCAGGCGTGGGTCTTGATCAGCTTGCACCCGATTTCGCTACGCCACTGATCCGTGAATTGCTGGCATTACTGCTGTGCCTTTTCGCAGGGGTGCTGGCGGTTTACGGCTACCAGCGCTGGCTGCGAAACGAAAAAGCGATGCGACTTAAAGAGGATTTACCCTACACCCGCGGCCTGCTTGTGATTAGCACTATATTACTGGTGGTTGCCGTAGTGGTGATGGGGTTGGTGCTCTATGTCGGGTAGCCGCAAAGCGCGCCGTGAGGCCGACCCAGGTCTACAGCCGGAGCGAACGTCGCTGGCCTGGCTGCGCACGTTACTGGGCTACGGTGCGCTTATCGCGCTGGCGATTAAACACAACTGGCACCACACGGGGCTTCCATTCTGGATTTCACTTGTGGTACTTGCGCTGGTGGCGGTTATCCTCTGGCGCTACACGCGCAGTCGTAATCTGATGGACGTTGAGCATGGTGATTTCGCACAACCTAAAGCCGTACGTGACAAATTTTTGATCGCTGTCGCTGTTCTCTCCCTCTCTATATTGTTTGCTATTACGCACTTACATCAGATTATCTCTTTTATAGAGGAAAAATAATGACAGGATGTCATGTGATGGCCAAACCGGCCAGCTCTCGCTGTAACCTGAACTGCCGTTACTGTTTTTATATCGATAAACCCGAACAACCCCAAATGAGCGAGGCCACTCTGGAGGCGTTTATTTGCCAACAGATTGCTGCCCAGCCGGATGATGACGTTCACTTTGCCTGGCAGGGAGGTGAACCCACGCTGTGCGGCATCAATTTTTTTCGTAACGTGGTGGCGTTGCAGCAACGCCACGGGAAAGGAAAGCGCATCATGAACGCTTTTCAGACTAACGGCGTACTGCTCAACGATGAATGGTGCCGTTTTTTTCGCGAAAACGACTGGCTGGTAGGTATCTCTGTCGATGGTCCTGCCGAATTGCACGATGCCTATCGCGTTAACCGTCGCGGCAATTCGACTCACCAAAAAGTTCTCGCAGCCATTGAAAAGCTATGTATTCATCAGGTTTCTTTCAATCTTCTGACGGTGGTCAATCAACAAAACAGCCAACAGCCGGAGCGGGTGTACCGTTTTCTTCGCGCGCTCGGCACCCCATTTTTGCAGTTTATTCCGTTGGTAGAGCAGGGTAATCCGTCATCAGTGAGTGACAGGGAGTGGGGGACATTCCTGAAGGCAATCTTCGACCTCTGGGTAAGAGAAGATGTGGGGCGCGTTTTTGTGCAGCTCTTTGACTCAATGCTGGGCGTCTGGAGTGGCTATCCCGCACAGATGTGCTCACTGGCCGAACGCTGCGGGCATGCCTTTGCACTAGAGGCCAATGGCGATCTCTATCAATGTGACCACTATGTTTATCCTGAATACTGTCTGGGAAATATTCATCAAATGCCGATATCTGTTCTTAACCAAACCGCCGCGGCGCGTGCATTTGGCGAAATTAAGCACGATTCGCTCACGGATGAGTGTAGGCAGTGTTCTGTTCTTCCCCTGTGCAATGGCGACTGCCCCCGCCATCGCCTGAACGGTAAAAGCGTGCTGTGCGAGGGCTACCGTGATTTCTTTTTTCACAGCGCGCCGTACATGCGGGCCATGCGCGACCTCATCAGGCATCAACGTTCGCCCGCTGAACTGATGAAACAGCTGCGGCAGAGCGGCTGACGATCAGGCGTTTCCCTTCGCCAGGTACTTCGCCATCTCATCCTCCGGCACCATGCCGCCGCCGGTCGCCCACACCAGGTGGGTAACGTTCTCATCGGCATCGACGCGCAGCGGCCCGGCCATCCCCGCCAGCGCCGACGGCTCCAGGCGAATCCCTTCCTCCTGAGCCAGCCAGCCGAGCATGTCGTACATGCTCTGGTCGGAAAGGGTGTAGAACCCGTCAAGCAGGCGTTCCATCGCGCGGCCCACGAAGCCGGAGGCACGTCCTACCGCCAGACCGTCCGCCGCCGTCACGTTATCAATGCCCAGATCCTGCACCGCAATCTCATCGTGCAGCCCGGTGTAAACGCCCAGCAGCATGCACGGTGAGTGCGTTGGCTCCGCGAAGAAGCAGTGGACGTTATCGCCAAAGGCCAGCTTCAGGCCAAACGCCACGCCGCCGGGGCCACCGCCGACGCCGCACGGCAGGTAGACGTACAGGGGATGATCGGCATCCACCACGCGGCCCTGCTCGGCAAACTGCGCCTTCAGGCGCTCGCCAGCAACCGCATAGCCCAGGAACAGCGTACGGGAGTTTTCATCGTCAATGAAGAAGCAGTTCGGATCGCTTTCCGCCGCTTTGCGTCCCTGCTCCACCGCCACGCCGTAATCCTGCTCATATTCCACGACGATCACGCCGTGGCTGCGCAGTTTGGCTTTCTTCCACTCGCGGGCGTCGGCGGACATATGCACCGTCACCTTAAAGCCAATGCGGGCGCTCATAATGCCGATGGACATCCCCAGGTTGCCGGTTGAGCCCACCGCGATGCTGTACTGGCTGAAGAAGTTCTTAAAGCGCGGCTCCAGCAGAACGCTGTAGTCGTCTTCAAGGCTCAGCAACCCGGCGTCCAGCGCCAGTTTCTCCGCATGAGTCAGCACCTCATAGATGCCGCCGCGCGCTTTGATCGAGCCGGAGATCGGCAGATGGCTGTCTTTTTTCAGCAGCAGCGTGCCGGGAACGGATTTGCCAGACTCTTTCTCCAGCCGCGCCTGCATCGCCGGGATCGCGACCAGGTCGGATTCGATAATCCCGCCCGTTGCCGCCGTTTCCGGGAACGCTTTCGCCAGATACGGCGCGAAGCGTTTCAGGCGCGCGTGCGCGTCGTCCACGTCGGCTTTGGTCAGCCCGACATACGGCAATCCTTCCGCCAGCGTCGTGGTGCGCGGGTTAAGCCAGGTGGTTTCTTTCAGGGCAATCAGCTCCTCAACCAGAGGAAACTGTGCTGTTAAAGTAGTGATAGTTGCGTTTTCCATAATACGTCTCTTCGCGCTCAGATAATGAAAGAAAGCAGGAATGTGCCGCCAAGTGCAAGCACCGAGGCGATAAACGTCGCCGTCGTATAGTATTTGAAGGTCTCGTTCAGGGTCGCGCCGCAATACTGCTTCACCAGCCAGAAGAGAGAATCGGTCACAATCGTGCAGCCAATAGCGCCGGACCCGATGGCAATGGTGATGATCTCTGGGCTTACGTTCGGGTAGAGCGGCAGCATCGGCGCCACTATCGCCGTGGCACCCATCATCGCTACCGTTGCCGAACCGACGGCGGCGTGCAGCACCAGTGCCACCAGCCAGGCGAGAAGGATAGGGTGCATATGCAGGTTCGAGAGAATATGCGCCAGCGTCTCCGCCAGACCGCTGGTTTTAAGGATGGCGTTGAACGCGCCGCCCGCGCCGATAATCAGCAAAATGTTGGCGATAGAGCCAAAGCCGTGCTCCGTATGGGTCAGCATTGCGCCCATGCCCATGTGCTGGCGGATCCCCAGCAGGTAGTAGGCGACAAACACGGCGATAAACATCGCGGTGATGGGGTTGCCGATAAACTCCAGCAGGGTATACAGCGAGCCTTCTTTTGCCATGTTCAGCTCGGCAATGGTTTTCACCAGCATCAGGGCAATCGGCAGCAGCACGGTGAACAGCGTGGCGCCCAGCGACGGCAGCGTGTGTTCTTCCCGTACCTTCAGGTCTGAAAATTCCGCTGGAACCGGCTTATAGGGCAGACGATCGCCGAGCAGCTTCAGGAACAGCGGGCCGCCAACCAGAGACGCCATCAGGCCCACCATCAGACCGTAGACAATCACCGTCCCGACGTCCGCCCCTAATTTATTGGTGACAAACAGCGCGGCCGGATGCGGAGGCACCACGCAGTGCACTGCCATTAGTGCGGTACAGAGCGGAATGGCCAGCTTGAGCAGCGACGTGTTGGTCTTTTTGGCGATGGAAAACGCCAGCGGGATCAGCAGTACCACGCCCACTTCCACAAACAGCGTAATGCCGCAGATCAGGCCGACCAGGACCATAATCACGTCCGCCGACAACCAGCGGCAGCGCTGCAACGTAATCCCGATGCGCTCTGCCGCGCCGGAGACTTCCATCATTTTGCCGAGAATAGTGCCAAGACCGATAACCGCCGCCAGGAAGCCCAGCGTACCGCCAATCCCGCTCTCAATGGCGTTCACCATATCCAGCGGGCTCATCCCCATCATCGCGCCGACGAAAAAGCTTGCCAGCAGCAGCGCGAGGAACGGGTGAAACTTCAGTTTTACGATGGTTAAAACAATCAATACGATGCTGACAAGCAGCGTTGCCACAACCCAGACCTGAGATCCCATATCTCACCTCACCCTTATGTCATCTGGGGGTATTGGACGAAAAAACGGCGTGGGCTGACAAACGATATAAATTGGCGTTCAGATGAGCCAGATTGGATCAACTGAGTGACTGTGTTCTAAAAAGCGCACTTAACTCGTATTAGGTTCACATAAATTCATTCTTGAGCGGTATGCTGAACGCAGAAATTACGTGTGGGAATTGTGATGACCGATGCGAATGAAGGCAGAAACCGGCTGTTAAACGGCTGGCAGCTGTCGAAAATGTACACCTTTGAAGTGGCCGCCCGGCATGAGTCCTTCGCGCTGGCGGCGGCGGAGCTGTCGCTCAGCCCCAGCGCGGTGAGCCACCGCATAAACCTGCTGGAAGAGGAGCTGGGCATTCAGCTGTTTGTCCGCTCACACCGTAAAGTGGAGCTGACGCAGGAAGGCAAGCGCGTTTACTGGACGCTGAAATCGTCCCTCGACACCCTGAATCAGGAGATCCTGGATATTAAAAACCAGGCGCTGTCAGGTACGCTAACGGTGTACTCCCGGCCGTCGATCGCCCAGTGCTGGCTGGTGCCGATGCTGGGGGATTTTACCCGCCGCTACCCGTCGATTTCACTTACTATTCTGACTGGTAATGATTACGTCAACATGCAGCGAACCGGCATCGATCTGGCGCTCTATTTCGACGATACGCCGCCAAACCACCTTTCTCATCACTTTTTGATGGATGAAGAGATTTTGCCCGTCTGCTCGCCGGCGTATGCCCGGGAGCATGAACTGCTGAAAAACCCCCATAACCTCAGCCACTGCACGTTACTGCACGACCGTCAGGCCTGGAGCAATGATTCCGGTACGGATGAGTGGCTGAGCTGGGCGCAGCATTACGCGGCGAATATGCCGTTATCATCGGGTATTGGCTTCGATCGCTCTGATTTAGCCATTATCGCGGCCATGAATAATGTGGGGGTGGCGATGGGGAGAAAGCGGCTGGTGCAAAAACGTCTCGAACGAGGGGAGTTGATCGCACCCTTTGATGGGAAAACTCTCAAGTGCCATCAGCATTATTACGTCTCAACGCTTCCCGGCCGTCAGTGGCCGAAAATTGACGCCTTTATCGGCTGGCTAAGAGAGCTGGCGGGTTGAAGAATTATTACGCTTTCGCTCTACACCAAATGTGAAAAAGCGTGCTAAATACAGGTAATGCTTTTGATTTATCCAGGGTAAACCGTGTTAAAGCCTTTTATTGCCACTGCGATCTTACTCTCTTCCGGCTGGGCGATTGCCGCTGAGCCGCCGCTGACGGCTGCCCGTTACGCGCAGATGCTGGGCGTCGGAATGGATGTCGACTGGGCACTCACCGAGCGCGGTATCCGCGAGTTCGACCCGCTGGTGGTCCGTGATTTTCAGGCGAAAGGCATACACCATGTCCGTATTCGGGTGGCGGGCGAACCGACGGAAGCGCGGCTGATTCACCTGCGTAAGCTGGTGGAGGCCTGCGAGCAATACGGCGTCATCCCCATCATCGCTTATCAGGCCGATGAATATAAAAACGACCCGAAAGCGGATACCGAAAAAGAGGTGATTAACTGGTGGATTGCCGTGGCGCACTATTTTGGTCAGCGCTCGCCATTGCTGGGCTTCGACCTGATCTACGAACCGGCGGACAAGCTCAACCACAACGTTGCTTCGCTCAACCGGGTGTATGAGAAAGCGATCAAAGACATTCACGCCATTGATGCCAGCCGCATGATTTTTATCGCCCCTCGTCTGCGCGCCGCGCCGGAGGATTTATCCAGCCTGAAGCTGCCCGCGCACAGCCAGAATTACCTGCTGGCGGAGTGGCATATTTTCCCCTGGGGCCCGCTGAAAACGAACGGTAAATACCCGTGGACGTCCGGAACTGCGGCTGAGAAAGCGGCTATCCGTAACCGAATCAACGCCGCGCTGCACTGGCAACAAAAAACCGGGCATGTGAGCTGGGTTGGCGGCTGGGGGGTGGGCGAATCGAAAAGCCTGACGCCAACCGCCTCGCAGATGGCGTTTGCCACGTTTATGGCGTGCGAGCTGCAACAGGCCAACATCCCGTATGCGATAAACGCCGATGTTCAGTTTTATGACGGGGAAGAGGGGGCGTGGCGGCCTGCCCCAGAGCGGCTATTGCAGGCGATGATTGCGCCCGTCTGTGAAAAGCCCGGCGAGAAGCCGGGCCATCATGCGGTTAAACCGGCTGTTCGTGATGCGAGACACGCGACGCCAGCGGCAGCCAGCACAGCAAAATCAGCAGCCCCATCAGGGTCATCAGCAAGCCTAAACTCGCCTGCCCGGTCTGCGGCATCATAGCCGAAAGCCAGGCCAGCGCGCCGGAACCGATGTTCTGCAAACCGCCCACCAGCGCGCCTGCCGTGCCTGCGAGGAACGGGAACGGCTCCATCGCGCCGCTGGTGGCGAGGGGAAACAGCATGCCCGCGCCGAAGAAGAACAGCGCCGCCGGGATGAGCAACGTCCAGACCGACATCACGTCAAACAGCCCCGGGATCCACATCATCAGCCCGGCCAGCAGACAGCTGATCACCGACTGCCACATCAGCGTGGAGAAACGCTTGTTCGGACGTCCGGCGAACCATGCGCCGAAGAACGCCGCCGGGATCGGCAGAATAAACAGAATACTCACCACCATGCTGCTCAGGCCAAGGCCTGCGCCCAGCAGCACGCCGGAACAGGCTTCAAACACCGCAATGCCCGCCAGGCCGCCGATTAGCATCAACAGATAACAGGTAAAGGACCCATTACCGAACAGCGTTTTGTAGCTGGCGATGAGCTTCGTGCGCGGCGCGTCTTTTGGGCGGGTTTCCGGCATCCAGCGCGCCATGCTGAAGGTGACAATAATGCACAGCACCAGCAGGAAGGCGTAACAGGCGCGCCAGGACCAGACGGTGTCCAGCAGACCCCCAATCAGCGGGGCCAGCAGCGGGCTGACCAGAATACCCATATTTAACAGACTGTTGGCGTGACGAAGCTGTGTGCCCTGGTACATATCACGCGGCAGGGTACGCGCCATAACCCCGCCAACGCCGGTGCCCACGCCCTGAAGGGCGCTGGCGGCAATCAGGACGGTCAGGCTGTGAGTGGTAATGGCAATCACCGTCGCTACCATGAAAATGCTCATGCCCACCAGAATAACCGGACGACGCCCGACGCGATCGGACAGGGGACCATAAACCAGCTGTGAAACGCCATAGGTCAGCAGATAGGCTGCCATCACGCTCTGGACTGCACCTTCGCGGACGCTCAGATCTTTTGCCATATCGGCAATCGCCGGAATGTAGATGGTTTGTGCCATCTGCCCGACGGCCACCAGTAACACCAGCATCAACAATAAGTTCACGTTCCGTTGCTTTTTCATGTCGCTGAATACTTTTGCCAAAAGAGATAAATAAAGAATAAGTGACTACGCATTCCCATAAATGCGCGAGGAATCTACCACAGAGAGATGACAATTTAAGCATTACTGTGATGAATGACAGAAGGCGTGAAGGCAGGATTTGTAAACAAGATCGGCAACTAATGTTGCCAGCGAATTACGCCAGGCGCAGCAGGACCGCACCGGCAGCAATACCCAGTGCCGCCGCGATGCGCAGGCCGGCAACCTTCTCTTTTAAAAGCACAAATGCGATTAATGCGCCGAAGAGAATAGAGGTTTCACGCAGTGCCGCGACCACAGCCAGCGGTGCCTGGGTCATCGCCCAGAGTGCCAGACCGTAAGATCCCATCGTCCCGACACCGCCGAGCAGCCCTTTTTTCCAGTGCAGGCGCAGGTAGCTGGACGCTTCGCGACGCCGCGCCACCATTGCCCAGCTCAGCAGGCAGAAACCGTTCATGAAGAAGGTCCAGAGCGTATAGCCCAGCGCAGTGTCCGAGAGTCGCACACCGGTGCCGTCCACCAGGGTATACCCGGCGATAAAACAGGCGTTCAGCAGCGCCAGCCAGATTCCCTTGCGTGACTGCATGCGGCCGTTCATCGCCATGGCCAGAATCGACAGACAAATGACCCCAATGCCGGACCAGGCAAGCCAGGAGAGATGATCCCCGAGCACCAATACGCTGATCAGCGCCACCAGCAGAGGGGCCGTCCCGCGCATAAGGGGGTAGGTCTGGCTCATGTCGGAGACCTGATAGGTCTTCGCTACCAGCACGGTGTACACCACCTGTAACGCACAGGAGACGAACAAATATGACCAGCTTGCGGCAGTTGGCTGAGGAGAGAAGGGCATTAAAATCAGGGCAATAAGCGCGGCTGAACCGCTGACTCCGATCGCCGAGTAGAGTTTATCCGTTCCGGCTTTAACGATGGCGTTCCAGCTGGCATGCAGCAGTGCGGCGAACAGTAAAATGCAGAAAACGGTGATGGTCATGGCGTATCGGTTGGTGAAATGTCATCCAACTGTAACATTCACCCGTCGATGCTGCCAGCCGCTTACACTGCGCAAAAAAGGCGGTGCGTCACCCGGGGTTCGTCTGACACCAGCCTGAAGCCCGCCCGATGGTAAAATCCGTACGCGGTTTCCGGCGCATGGGTATTAAGAAAATCAAACCAGATGCTGGCATCCGCCATCACCACGGTCAAAAGCTGTTTGCCTATGCCCTGCCCACGGCACTTTTCGCTGACGTAGAGATGACGAATACGTCCGGCGCGCGGCTGCTGGCTGAACGGATCGCGATTAAGGCCGCACACGCCCACCAGCCTGCCGTTAAGAAACGCCCCCAGCAGTTTTTCACCCGGCGCGTTAAAGCGGTTTTCACCCCGCTGCCAGTTCTCTTCCAGCCTGCGCAGCATATTGAAATTCAACGCGATACTCTCCGCCTTCAGGGCGATATACCCGGGTTCATCGGGCGTGACGGGCTCAATTAACAGACGCGACATAGCATTCCCTCGTTATTAAAGAGGGGCGGTTGCCCGCCCCTCTCAGGTGCGACTTGAACCTGAATCACCGAACGTATTTCAGGACAGCATCAAGCAGTTGCAATACAGCAACAATGAGTTTGAGGACAAGTATGACCATATCCACGACGCTCATACGCGTCTCCTTTTGGTTAAAAGGAGCACGATGCTGGCGTACCTTTCCGCCGCCTGTGGCCAGCACCTGGATTGACGTAACACAGTGTGCTCACTTCAGGGGTTAAGGCACTGACGGCACCACCCGTTTCAGCCAGGACTTTGTTGCGCCGGTAAACTGCGGCCCCCTCGCTCACTGCGAACACCCTCAGTATAGATAAATACTGTATGCATGAACAGTATTTTATGGACAAAATTTGGAAGGCGATCCATACTCAAAAACGTCAAAATCCGTGCCGGAATTGCGCGTTCGTCTTCGATCGCGTATACTTTTCGCGTTGACGTAACACAGTGTGTTCTGCGGCAACCAACCGCAAAACCCTGATAAAAACCTCGCTTAGGCGGGGTTTTTTGTTTTCAGGGCAGCCCAGAAAAGGTGCTTGTTGACTTATTGGCAATGGGTGCGGCTGGCATGCAGTATGATTCAATGATTAATTTAATAAGTTCTAATAAGCAGTGGTTCTGGTTCTAGGCCACTTATACAAGTTTACGTCTCTCAATACATAAACTCATTCCAGACATCAATACTCTTCTGAAAGTGAAAAAATGGTATCGACTATAATTGCAGTAAATAATAATGAACTAATTTATATTTTTCTTAAATATTTGCGGGGTTAACCCTCCTTAATTTGAATTATTCGATTTTTCATTGTACTATCTATAACCACACGTACAGTATGGATACATTATGCAGGCATCTGATTATTTAAAGATGAAGTTCCAAAGCGACAGGCAGTTGGCTATTTATGGGCAGCAGGGCGTTGCAGGGACGTGGAAAGCATTACAGGGGATCGGCTCTGATATTTACTCAGGAATTGAGCGTGTAAGTTGGTACTCATCATGCTTAATCCCCAGCTATCACGATGTGTGTGACGAGCTTCTCTCAGAAGAAAAGAGAATGTACCTCTCAATTCTCTCGCTTTACCGTTATCGCGATGTAATAGCCCACATGCTATATCTTTATTTTGAAAGTGTTATTTCCGATTCTGAAAATGGAAATGAACACAATCGCGTTCGTAAGACGGATTCAAAAGTAACCGGGCTTGTTAATAACATACCGACCAGCAAGGCCGCGCGTTTAGCGATAGCATGGGGTCTGGCCAAATCCCTTTCCGAATCTGGCCTGCTGTCTGAAATCGTCGTCGAACGGCTTGCACGCCGCGTACCTAACGTTGTCATGGCGCTTCAATTGATTGGAACGGAACAGAAGTGCGCTCTTGCTGCTCGTCGCCTGAAAACATTGGACCCTAAGTATTACGCCACCCTCTATGCCGCACAACTGGAGATGCTTTACTACTTTTTTGAGCCTTTCCTGTCTGAACTCATTAAGAAGGTGCAGTTGGGATTCTATAAGGATTTCGATGCAATTTATAAAGACTTAAAGGGCAAGGAGCATGTTTAAAAGTCTGTTATCAATTCTATTTACGGATATTTTATTCCCTGTTTATATTTTTGCGTGCGCCTCTTTGTTCCTGTGGTTGGTACCTGACCACTGGGTCTTACTAACATTCATTGCTATCGTTGTGTTTATTATTGTTCACCCGATGATTTTTGGCCACTTTGATAAATACGATTAAATGTTATTAAAAGGATTTTTATGTCAAACCCAGCTTATTTGTTTTTAAAAGATGAAAATGGTTCTCCCATGGTTGGCCCTTGCCTTGTGTCAGGGCGTGAAGGTGCAATTGAACTTAAAACGTTCACTCATAATGTCAACGTCCCGGTCGACGGGAATACCGGGAAATTGACGGGTACGCGTATACACATGCCCATCATGTTTCAAAAAGAATTTGATCGTGTAACCCCGCTTCTCTTTCGCGCATTGAGTACGGGAAGAACGCTCAAGTCAGCCACTATTAAGATGTATCAGATTAATGAGGCGGGTTTTGAACAGGAGTATTTTAATATCTTCCTGGAGAATGTGAAAATAACCTCAATCACACCAGACCTGTATCCCGGCGCAAACACCGGAACCCACCTTGAAACGGTTCTCATACGCTACGAGAAAATCACCTGGAAGCATTGCGACGGCAATGTCATCTATAGTGACACCTGGAATGAGCGAGCAACGTACTGAAACGTGATCCCTGACGCATTTTTGCGCAGATGAAAATATTTCCATTGTCACATCCGAAAACCTGTGTTTGTATAAATTCAATCAATGATTCCAAACACAGGTCCCCAATGACTTCATCCATCTTCACTTCGACCCTACTAAAAACTGCGCAACCTGCCGCAGTGGTCGTCGTGCGTGTGGTGGTGGTCGTCGGCAATGCGCCGTAGGGACTGGATCAACACACGAATCCAAAACCCCGCCGGCGCAAACCGGGCGGGGTTTTTCGTTTAGGACCCTCCCCGGAAGGCTGGCTCAGAAGAAAAGGACTGGAGCATGGCAAGTTCGGGCACAACATCCACCAAGACGCGTTTTACAGGCGCGCAGCTGATTGTTCATTTACTGGAACGACAGGGCATCACCACCGTTGCGGGCATCCCGGGTGGGACCGTACTGCCGCTGTATGATGCGTTAAGCCAAAGCACACAGATCCGCCACGTGCTGGCGCGCCACGAGCAGGGCGCAGGCTTTATCGCCCAGGGCATGGCGCGTACCCAGGGTAAACCGGCGGTCTGTATGGCCTGTAGCGGGCCGGGCGCCACTAACCTGGTGACCGCCATCGCCGACGCGCGTCTCGACTCCATTCCGCTGATCTGCATTACCGGCCAGGTGCCGTCCTCGATGATCGGCACCGATGCGTTCCAGGAAGTCGACACCTACGGCATCTCTATCCCCATCACCAAACATAACTATTTAGTTCGCGATATCAGCGAGCTGCCTCAGGTTATCAGCGATGCGTTTCGCATTGCCCAGTCTGGCCGCCCGGGTCCGGTGTGGATAGACATTCCTAAGGATGTCCAGACCGCAGAAATTGAGATCGACGTTCTGCCGGAGCCGGGTGACCGTGCCCCCGCGCCGGAATTCAGCGCTGAGAGCGTGCGCGATGCGGCGGCGATGATCAACGCCGCCAAACGCCCGGTGCTCTATCTGGGCGGCGGGACGATCAACGCCGCGGATGAAATCCGCCAGTTCGCTGAAAAAGCTAATTTGCCCACCACCATGACCCTGATGGCGCTGGGTATGCTGCCAAAAGCGCACCCGCTCTCTCTCGGCATGCTGGGCATGCACGGCGCGCGCAGCACCAACTACATCCTGCAAGAGGCGGATTTGCTGATAGTTATGGGGGCGCGTTTTGATGACCGGGCGATTGGCAAAACCGAGCAGTTCTGCCCGAACGCCAAAATCATTCACGTGGATATCGACCGCGCCGAGCTGGGTAAAATCAAGCAGCCGCACGTGGCGATCCAGGGCGACGTGGCCGAGGTGCTGGCGCAGCTGATCCCGCAGACGGAGGCAACCGACCGCGCCGACTGGCGCCAGCTGGTGGCCGATCTGCAACGTGAGTTCCCGGGCGCTATCCCAACCGAGGGCGACCCGCTGAGCCACTATGGTCTTATCAACGCCGTCGCCGCCTGCGTGGATGACAGCGCGATTATCACCACCGACGTCGGCCAGCATCAGATGTGGACCGCCCAGGCATATCCGCTGAACCGTCCGCGCCAGTGGCTGACCTCCGGCGGCCTTGGCACCATGGGCTTCGGCCTGCCAGCAGCGGTTGGCGCGGCGCTCGCCAACCCGGACCGCAAGGTGATCTGCTTCTCCGGTGACGGCAGCCTGATGATGAATATTCAGGAGATGGCGACGGCGGCCGAAAACCAGTTAGACGTTAAAATCATTCTGATGAACAACGAAGCGCTGGGTCTGGTACACCAGCAGCAGAGCCTGTTCTACAAGCAGGGCGTGTTTGCGGCGACCTATCCGGGGATGATCAACTTTATGCAGATTGCCGCTGGTTTTGGCCTTCACACCTGCGATCTGAACGCCGAAGAAGATGCCCACGCGGCGTTGCAGGATGCGATTTCTCGCCCTGGCCCGGCGCTGATCCACGTGCGTATCGACCCTGAACAAAAAGTGTATCCGATGGTGCCGCCGGGTGCGGCAAATACTGAGATGGTGGGGGAATAAGCCATGCAGAAACAATGTGATAACGTCATTCTGGAACTCACCGTCCGCAACCACCCAGGCGTCATGACCCACGTCTGTGGGCTCTTTGCCCGTCGGGCGTTTAACGTGGAAGGCATTCTGTGCCTGCCGATTCAGGGCAGCGAGCACAGCCGCATCTGGCTACTGGTGAACGACGACCAGCGTCTGGAGCAGATGATGGCGCAGATCGACAAGCTGGAGGACGTCACCAAAGTGGCACGCAACCAGTCCGATCCCACCATGTTTAACAAAATTGCGGTGTTTTTTGAGTAAATCACTTAAGGTAAGAGGCTTTTGCCGGATGGCGCTGCGCTTATCCGGCCTGCAAGGACGTTACACGTAGGCCGGATAAGGCGTTTGCGCCGCCATCCGGCGCGTTCACGCATCAGGATCAAACCATGACCACCATCGCCCTTATCGACGACCACCTTATCGTTCGCTCCGGCTTTGCCCAGCTTTTAAACCTCGAACCGGATTTTCAGGTCGTGGCCGAGTTTGGCTCAGGACGCGAGGCGCTGGCGGGCCTGCCGGGACGCGGGGTGCAGGTCTGTATCTGCGATATCTCAATGCCGGACCTCTCCGGGCTGGAGCTGTTAAGCCAGCTGCCGAAAGGGATGGCGACGATTATGCTCTCGGTCCACGACAGCCCGGCGCTGGTCGAGCAGGCGCTCAACGCGGGGGCGCGCGGGTTTCTCTCTAAACGCTGTAGCCCGGACGAGCTGATTGCCGCCGTGCGCACCGTCTCCACCGGCGGCTGCTACCTGACGCCGGATATTGCCATCAAGCTGGCGGCGGGACGGCAGGATCCGCTCACCAGACGCGAGCGCCAGGTGGCAGAGAAACTTGCCCAGGGCATGTCGGTGAAAGAGATTGCCGTAGAGCTGGGGCTGTCGCCAAAGACCGTTCACGTTCATCGCGCCAACCTGATGGAAAAACTCAACGTCAGTAACGATGTCGAGCTGGCGCGCCGTATGTTTGACAGCTGGCAATGAACTCCCTGTTTTCGCGGCTGATCGCCGTTGTTGCCAGCTTTTTCATCTTCTCCGCCGCGTGGTTCTGTCTGTGGAGTATCAGCCTGCATCTTGTCGAGCGCCCGGAGCTGGCGGTGCTGCTGTTCCCCTTTGGCCTGCGGCTGGGGCTAATGCTGCAATGTCCGCGCGGCTACTGGCCGGTGCTGCTGGGCGCAGAGTGGCTGATGCTGATCTGGCTGGCGCAGGAAGTGGCGTTGGCGCATCTGCCTTTATTGATGACCGGAAGCCTGCTCACGCTTATCCCGGTCGCCCTGATTTCCCGCTACCGTCACCAGCGCGACTGGCGCACGCTGCTGCGTCAGGGTGCGGCGCTGATTGCCGCCGCGCTGTTGCAGTCCCTGCCGTGGGTGGGTGAAAAGGAGGGGCTCAACGCCCTGCTGCTGACCCTCACCGGCGGCCTGACGCTGGCCCCGACCTGCCTTGTTTTCTGGCATTACCTTACCAGCACTGTCTGGCAGCCGCTCGGCCCGGCGCTGGTCTCCCAGCCGGTGAACTGGCGCGCCCGGCACCTGATCTGGTATCTGCTGCTGTTTGTGGTGAGCCTGTGGTTGCAGCTTGGTCTGCCCGCTGAATTATCACGCTTCACGCCGTTTTGTCTGGCGCTGCCGATCATCGCCCTTGCCTGGCATTACGGCTGGCAGGGCGCATTGATCGCCACGCTGATGAACGCCATCGCGCTGATTGCCAGCCAGACCTGGCACGATCACCCGGTAGATCTGCTGCTCTCGCTGCTGGCCCAGAGCCTGACCGGGCTGCTGCTCGGCGCGGGCATACAGCGCCTGCGCGAGCTGAACCAGTCTCTGCAAGCCGAGCTGGCGCGCAACCGCCGTCTGGCGGAGCGTCTGCTGGAGACGGAAGAGAGCGTGCGCCAGGAGGTTGCTCGCGAGCTGCACGATGACATCGGCCAGACCATCACCGCCATCCGCACCCAAGCGGGCATTGTTCAGCGCCTGGCGGCAGAAAACGCGGGCGTGAAGCAGGGCGGGGCGCATATCGAACAGCTTTCGCTGGGCGTCTATGATTCCGTTCGTCGCCTGTTAGGGCGGCTGCGCCCGCGCCAGCTTGACGATCTCTCGCTCGAGCAGGCAATACGCTCTCTGATGCGCGAGATGGAGCTGGAGAGCCGCGGGATTGTCAGCCATCTCGACTGGCGCATCAATGAAGCTACCCTGAGCGAAGGCCAGCGCGTGACCCTTTTCCGCGTCTGCCAGGAAGGGCTGAACAACATCGTCAAACACGCCAGCGCCAGCGCGGTAACGATCCAGGGCTGGCAGCAGGACGAGCGCCTGATGCTGGTGATTGAAGACGACGGCTGCGGCCTGCCGCCGGGCTCCGGCCAGCAGGGGTTTGGCCTGGCGGGCATGCGCGAGCGCGTAAAGGCGCTGGGCGGCACGCTGACGATCTCCTGCACCCACGGGACGCGCGTCAGCGTCAGTTTGCCGTTAAGGACGCACCATGTTTAAAACCCCCGCCAGCGCCGCCCCGCTAAGCAACAAAGCGGAAATCGATGCCCGCTACCGCTACTGGCGTCGCCATATCCTGATTACCATCTGGCTCGGCTATGCGCTGTTCTATTTCACCCGCAAAAGCTTCAACGCCGCCGCGCCGGAAATCCTCGCCAGCGGCGTGATGACGCGCACCGATATCGGCCTGCTGGCGACGCTGTTTTACATCACCTACGGCCTGTCGAAGTTCTTCTCCGGCATCGTCAGCGACCGTTCCAACGCGCGCTATTTTATGGGCGTTGGGCTGATCGCCACCGGCGTGGTGAACATCCTGTTTGGCTTCTCCACCTCGCTGTGGGCCTTCGCCCTGCTGTGGGCGCTGAACGCCTTTTTCCAGGGCTGGGGCGCGCCGGTCTGCGCCCGCCTGCTCACCGCCTGGTACTCACGCAACGAGCGCGGCGGCTGGTGGGCGATATGGAATACCGCGCATAACGTCGGCGGGGCGCTGATCCCGATGGTGGTCGGCGCGGCGGCGCTGCACTACGGCTGGCGCGCGGGGATGATGATTGCCGGTGGCCTCGCGATTGTCGCCGGGCTGTTCCTCTGCTGGCGCCTGCGCGACAGGCCGCAAACCGTCGGCCTTCCACCGGTGGGCGACTGGCGGCACGACGAGATGGAGATCGCCCAGCAGCAGGAAGGGGCCGGGATGTCCCGCCAGGAGATCCTCACCAAATACGTGCTGAAAAACCCGTACATCTGGCTGCTGTCGCTCTGCTACGTGCTGGTCTACGTGGTGCGCGCGGCCATCAACGACTGGGGCAACCTGTACATGTCCGAAACGCTCGGCGTGGACCTGGTGACCGCCAACTCGGCGGTGACCATGTTTGAACTGGGCGGGTTTATCGGCGCGCTGGTGGCGGGCTGGGGCTCGGATAAGCTGTTCAACGGTAACCGCGGTCCGATGAACCTGATTTTTGCCGCCGGGATTTTGCTCTCCGTCGGGTCGCTGTGGTTGATGCCGTTCGCCAGCTACGTGATGCAGGCGGCGTGCTTCTTCACCATCGGCTTCTTCGTCTTTGGCCCGCAGATGCTGATCGGCATGGCGGCGGCGGAGTGTTCCCACAAAGAGGCGGCAGGTGCGGCGACGGGCTTTGTCGGGCTGTTTGCCTACCTCGGCGCATCGCTCTCCGGCTGGCCGCTGGCGCGGGTGATCGACATCTGGCACTGGAGCGGGTTCTTCGCGGTGATCGCCATCGCGGCGGGCATCTCCGCCCTGCTGCTGCTGCCGTTTTTGCACGCGCAGGCACCGCGCGAAGCGTGACGCGCCTCACCTTTTGCTGCCGAGACGCGCAAAACTAAGAAATTTTCCCGGTTTCACCTGGACGCTGTCTCAGGCATCTCTCCTGGCTGGTTTTTACAATGCTGCAAAAATCAGCTCAGGAGTAACTCAGTCATGCTGGCCTTCTTAAATCAGGTGCGCAAGCCGACCCTGGATCTGCCGCTCGACGTGCGGCGCAAGATGTGGTTCAAACCGTTCATGCAGTCCTATCTGGTGGTCTTCATCGGCTACCTGACCATGTACCTGATCCGCAAAAACTTTAACATCGCGCAGAACGACATGATCTCAACCTACGGGCTGAGCATGACGCAGCTGGGGATGATTGGCCTGGGCTTTTCCATCACCTACGGCGTGGGGAAAACGGTTGTGTCCTACTACGCGGACGGCAAAAACACCAAGCAGTTCCTGCCGTTTATGCTGATCCTCTCCGCCATCTGTATGCTCGGCTTTAGCGCCAGCATGGGCGCGGGCTCCGTCAGCCTGTTCCTGATGATCGCCTTCTACGCCCTGAGCGGATTCTTCCAGAGTACCGGCGGGTCGTGCAGCTACTCCACCATCACCAAATGGACCCCGCGCCGCAAGCGGGGTTCCTACCTCGGCATGTGGAACATCTCACACAACCTCGGCGGAGCGGGTGCGGCAGGCGTGGCGCTGTTCGGCGCGAACTACCTGTTCGACGGTCACGTGATCGGCATGTTTATCTTCCCGTCGATTATCGCCCTGATTGTCGGCTTCATCGGCCTGCGCTTCGGCAGCGACTCACCGGAATCGTACGGCCTCGGCAAAGCTGAAGAGCTGTTCGGGGAGGAGATCAGCGAGGAGGACAAAGAGACCGAAGAAAACGAGATGTCCAAATGGCAGATCTTTGTTGAGTACGTGCTGAAAAACAAAGTGATCTGGCTGCTCTGCTTCTCGAACATCTTCCTGTACGTGGTGCGTATCGGTATCGACCAGTGGTCCACCGTGTATGCCTTCCAGGAGCTGAAGCTCTCGAAAGAGGTGGCGATTCAGGGCTTCACCCTGTTCGAAGTAGGCGCGCTGGTCGGTACCCTGCTGTGGGGCTGGCTCTCGGACCTCGCCAACGGTCGTCGCGCGCTGGTGGCCTGCGTCGCGCTGGCGCTGATTATCGCCACGCTCGGCGTTTACCAGCACGCCAGCAACCAGTACGTTTACCTGGCGTCGCTGTTTGCGCTCGGCTTCCTGGTGTTCGGTCCGCAGCTGCTGATCGGCGTGGCGGCGGTTGGCTTTGTGCCGAAAAAAGCGATCGGCGCAGCCGATGGGATTAAGGGCACCTTCGCTTACCTGATCGGCGACAGCTTCGCCAAGCTCGGTCTGGGCATGATCGCCGACGGCACGCCAATTTTCGGCCTCACCGGCTGGGCGGGCACCTTTGCCGCGCTGGATGCGGCAGCGATTGGCTGTATCGTCCTGATGGCGATGGTTGCGGTGCTGGAAGAGCGTAAGATCCGCCGCGAGAATCGTGCGCAGAAATTAAAAGTAGCCTGAGTGTGCAGGTAACTTCTTTGCCCGGTGTGTGATGCCGGGCTTTTTTATTTTTCACGGCCTGCCTTTTACCTTTACCCCGCTTTACACACCCGCCCCTCTCCATGCTCTACAGTTTTTTTGCTGCCGCCTTTCGTGCAGCCTTAGCCCTTTTTGCTAACGGAGAGCTTGCATGTTGACCCGACGATTGTCCTGCCTGGCGCTGTTGATGGCGCTGGCCTCCCCCGCAATGGCCGCGGATGCCCCCACCTACGGCGAGAAGCTGGAAGGTTTTGACTACGGCTGGCCGGTAAAACACTTTGCCTTTACCTCGCAGAACCAGCCTCTGGATATGGCTTACCTGGACGTGAAGCCGGAAAAACCCAACGGCCGCACCGTGGTGCTGATGCACGGCAAAAACTTCTGCGCTGGCACCTGGGACGGCACGATCCGCGCGCTTTCAGCCAGCGGGTATCGCGTGATCGCACCCGACCAGATCGGCTTCTGCAAATCCACCAAGCCGGAGCATTATCAGTACACCTTCCAGCAGCTGGCGGATAACACCCACGCGCTGCTGAAAACGCTCGGCGTTGATCGCGTGACGGTCATCGGCCACTCGACCGGCGGCATGCTGGCGACCCGCTACGCGCTGATGTGGCCGCAGCAGGTGGAGCAGCTGGTGATGGTGAACCCAATAGGGCTTGAAGACTGGAAAGCGCGCGGCGTGCCGCATATTACGGTCGACCAGTGGTACCAGCGCGAGCTGAAAGTCAGCGCCGACGGTATTCGTCAGTACGAGAAAAACACCTACTACGCCGGGGAGTGGAAGCCGGAGTACGAGCGCTGGGTCACCATGCTTGCCGGGCTGAACAACGGGCCGGGCAAAGCGCGCGTGGCGTGGAACTCGGCGCTGCTCTACGACATGATTTATACCCAGCCGGTCGTCTATGAATTTAACGAGCTGAAGATGCCAGTATTATTGATGATCGGCACGAAGGACAACACCGCCATCGGGAAAGATCTCGCCCCACCGGAGATCCGCAAGACGCTCGGTAACTACGCGGTGCTGGGCAAAGAGACGGCGAAGCGCATTCCACACGCGACGCTGGTTGAATTTAACGACATGGGCCACGCGCCGCAGATGCAGGATCCTGCCCGCTTCCACGAGGCGCTGCTGAAAGGGCTTCAGGCGCGCTGACTGGTCTCCAGCAACAGCCCGCGCAGCCACGCCTGCGCGAGGTTGCGGTGCGTTCTGCCGTGCCAGGCCATGCTTTTGGTAAAACCGGGCACGGGAACCGGCGTCTCGCAGACGAACATCCCCGTCTGCTTTTCCGCTATGCGTGATGGCACAACGGCAATCATATCGCTGAGGGCCAGCACGTCCGGCAGGACTAAAAAGTTACTCACCGATAAGCCAACATGCCGCGTTCGGCCAGTTTTCTCCAGCGCGCCATCCGTTACGCCGCGAAAACCGTCGCCCTCGTAAGAGACCAGCACATGCTCCAGGGCGCAAAACCGGTCTAACGTCATGGGCTGTCCGGCATCCGGATGGTCGGCACGCATCATGCAAACGTACCGTTCATCATAAAGCGCCCGGCTGTGAAGCTCATCTGGCGTGGTGTGCGGGGTGATCAGCGCCACGTCGACAGAGCCTTGTTCGAGCTGGCTGACCAGACGGTCAGATTCCACAGGCACCACGCGCACGCGAATACCCGGCGCCTGTACCTTAAGCGCAGCGATAAACGGCACGACGACCGCGCGCAGGGCGTAGTCGGTCGCGGCAAGCGTGAAGGTGAACGTTGCGGTGAGCGGATCAAAGGCGATCGGCTGAAGCAGCTCGTCGATATCTGCCAGAATGCGTTTGACGGGAGCCGCCATTGCTTCCGCCCGGGTGGTAGGCACGATGCCGTGCGGCGCGCGGATAAACAGCGGGTCTTCAAAGTAATCCCGCAGGCGGTTAAGCATGCCGCTTACCGCTGGCTGGGTCAGGGCAAGACGCGCCGCCGCGCGGGTGACGCTGCGTTCGTCCAGCAGGGCATCCAGCGTTTTCAGCAGGTTAAGATCCAGCGTGCGCAGATCCGCTTTCATGACGTTTTTCCACCTCTTTTCCGTTTACTATTATGGCGCTGCCCGCTGTTGACGCGCTGCGTTTCCCGCTATGATGGGCGGCTAGTCTAAGGAGAACGCATGGTCTGGATAATGCTGGCAACGCTTGCCGTGGTGTTTGTGGTTGGATTTCGTGTCCTGACCTCAGACTCCCGCCGCGCCATCAAACGTTTAAGCGAGCGGCTGGGGATCACCCCGATGCCGGTCGAGTCGATGATTGACCAGTTCGGTAAAACGCCGGGCAATGAGTTTATCCGCTATCTTGAACGCCCCGACGAGGCGCATCTGCAAAATGCCGCCCAGGTGCTGCTGATCTGGCAGGTCTGCATCGTCGACGCCAGCGAAGAGAATCTGCATACCTGGCACCGCATGCTGCGTAAAGCCCGTCTGGCCGCGCCGATCACCGACGCGCAAATCCGCCTCGCGCTCGGCTTTATGCGCGAGATAGAGCCAGACCCGCAGGAGTTCAACGCCTTCCAGCTGCGCTACAACCAACTTTTCCTGCCGGAAGAGGGCGTGTTTTACCTGCACTGATATCACAAAACGTGATGAAGAGTATAAAGCATCGTCATTAGATTTATATCACCCGCAGGCGCACCATCACCTTATCAACTAACCGATGAGGTGAACCATGAAACAATCCGCCATTATCTGGCCGAACGACTACCTGCCCGGCACCACCGATAACTTTGCCTCCAACGAAATCATCGTCGCCGGGCTGAGCGCAAAAGAGATTTGGGCGCAGCTCAACGACACCACCCTGTGGCCGAACTACTACAGCAACGCCGAAGATATCCGTTTTCACGACGGCAGCGGCCCGGCGCTGAGCGCCAACGCCCGCTTCCGCTTCACCACCTTTGGCTTCCCGGTTGAGGCGCAGGTGACGGAGTATGTTCCGCCCGTGGAGGGCGAAGCCGCGCGTATCGCGTGGCACGGCTGGGTAGAAGGGGATGCAAATTCGCGTCTGGACGTGATCCACGCCTGGCTGTTTGAAGACCTGCCGGGAAACCGCGTGCGCATTCTGACTCAGGAGTCGCAGAAAGGCGTGCCGGCGCAGGAATTAGCGCGCACCGTGCCGAACCCAATGATTAACGGGCATCAGGAGTGGATTGTCGGGTTGGCGAATGCCGCTCTTAAGGCTCGCGGGTAATTTTGCCCGGTAAGCAAAGCGCCGCCCGGCATTAAAAAACGACAAAAGTTGTCGAAACGTTAAATTCGTCACACTTTTGATGATAAACTGCGCGACTTTTCCGCACGTTTTTATCTTCAGGTGATGCCATGACAGAACATACCCAGCCCACGACTACACCGCAGGCCAAAGAGGTTTCACGCCCCAACTGGTCGGCGGTTTTCTCCGTGGCATTTTGCGTCGCCTGCCTGATCACCGTCGAGTTCCTGCCGGTCAGCCTGCTGACGCCGATGGCGCAGGATCTGGGCATTTCCGAGGGCGTGGCGGGGCAGTCCGTGACCGTCACCGCGTTTGTGGCGATGTTCGCCAGCCTGTTTATCACCCAGGCGATCGGCACCATCGACCGCCGCAAGGTGGTCATTCTGTTCAGCGTGCTGCTGACGCTCTCCTGCCTGCTGGTCTCTTTCGCTGAAAGCTTCACCCTGCTGCTGCTCGGCCGTGCCTGTCTGGGGCTGGGATTAGGCGGCTTCTGGGCGATGTCCGCCTCGCTGACCATGCGCCTGGTGCCCGCGCGTACGGTGCCAAAAGCCTTGTCCGTTATCTTCGGTGCGGTCTCGATCGCGCTGGTGATCGCCGCGCCGCTGGGCAGTTTCCTCGGTGGAATTATCGGCTGGCGCAACGTCTTTAACGCGGCGGCGGTGATGGGCGTGCTGTGCATTATCTGGGTGTGGAAGGCGCTGCCGTCCCTTCCGGGGGAAGCGGCGCACCACAAACAGAACATGTTCGCGCTGCTGAAGCGCCCCGGCGTGCTGGCGGGGATGACCGCCATCTTCATGGCCTTTGCCGGGCAGTTTGCTTTCTTCACCTATATCCGCCCGGTGTATATGACCATGGCGGGCTTTGACGTGGACGGCCTGACGCTGGTGCTCCTGAGCTTCGGGATCGCCAGTTTTGTCGGCACCTCGCTGTCGTCCCAGTTCCTGAAGCGCTCCCTGAAGGTGGCGCTGGCGGGTGCCCCGCTGGTGCTGGCGATCAGCGCCGCGGCGCTGGTGTTGTGGGGCAGCGATAAGTGGGTGGCTTCGGCGATCGCGATTATCTGGGGCTTTGCCTTTGCGCTGGTGCCGGTGGGCTGGTCGACGTGGATCACCCGCTCGCTTGCCGATCAGGCGGAAAAAGCCGGGTCGATTCAGGTGGCGGTGATCCAGCTGGCGAATACCTGCGGCGCGGCGGTGGGCGGCGTAGCGCTCGACCACCTGGGGCTGACCTCGCCGCTGGTAATTTCCGGCACGCTGATGCTGCTGACCGCGCTGCTGGTGGCGGGGAAGGTTAAGGCGAAGTAGTGCTTTTCTCCCTCTCCCGTGGGAGAGGGTTGGGGTGAGGGCATCAGGCTACGCCGATGTCTGAACCCGTCTTCTCGAATCCATCGAAATCAACACCACCGACGACACAATCAGCAGCGTCCCCAGCCAGTCCGGCAGGGTGAATGCCACCCCCAGCAACATCACCGACAGCAGCGCGCTGCTCAGCGGCTCGGCGCAGCTCAGAATGCTCGCCTTCGGCCCGCCGATCATCTGTGCGCCTTTCAGATACAGGCTGAACGTCAGCGCGGTACCTATCACCACCAGGTAGAAAAACGCCAGCAGCAGGCCCCCGTCGATCACGAAGGTGGTGCCGCGTCCGGCGTAGAACGGCGTCAGCATTAGTCCCGCAATCAACATACTCCAGCCGACAATCGGCAGCGTGCCGTAGCGGGCGATAAGCGTCGACGGGTACGTCGTATAAAACGCCGCGGCAAACGCCGAGGCGATACCGAAGAACAGCGCGGCCGGCGAGATGGAGAGCGACGTCGGGTCGCCGTGGGTTACCAGCAGGAAGGTACCCACAAGCGACGTGAAAATCGCGGATAAGACAAATATGCCGGGACGCGTTTTCCGCGCCAGCGCAAACCATGCCACGATAATGGTCGGCGACAGAAACTGGAGCACGGTGGCCGTCGCGGCGTTGGATTTTTCAATTGTCAGCAGGAAGGTGAGCTGCACGGTAAGCGCGCCAGCCAGCGAGAAAAACAGCAGGCTGAGGGCGTCTTTGCGGTTTTTGATGACCGAGAAAATCTTGTCGCCGTGAACGAAGGAGAGCGTCAGCAGGATCACGCCGGTAAACAGCAGACGAACCATGGTCAGGTAAGGCGAAGAGATGTGGCTTTTCTCCATGATGTACTGCGCGCAAACCCCGGAACTGCCCCATAAAACGGCGGCGATCAGGACGTTGAGCATCCCTTTGCGTGTGGAACCCATGTTCTCCCCTGTTATGTTGTCGTTAATTGGCCAACAGCATAGCATGGTTGTGTGCTGCCTGATGCCCTCACCCCGACCCTCTCCCACGGGGAGAGGGGGAAAACCGTAGGCCGGGTAAGCGTAGCGCCACCCGGCATGTTGTTGACCTTAGAACCACGCCTCCCACATCGCGCCGACGTTGAAGTCGTCCAGCGTTTCATCTTTGGTGTTGTTCACGCGCGCGGTACGTTCGTTATCCACCTTGCCGCCGGTCACGTAGAAGCGCAGCATCGGACGGAACTCCGGCCCCATGGCGATAGACATGTTCTGCGACAGGGTCAGCTTCCAGCCCTTGTTGTCGCCGCCGTTGTCGTAATCCACGTGCTGCCAGCCCGCTTCCAGCCAGGTGGAGTGAACGTCGTTCCACCAGTGCATCGGGCGCACGATGGCGTTGTAGTTCTTGCGGTTGTCGGTCTTATCGCGGCTGTTGTCGTAGTCATGGAAGGCGAGGAGGTACTCCACCTGCGTCGCCTGGGTGAATTTGTACAGCCCTTCGAAGCTGGCGTAGACCGTGGTCAGATCCTCGGTTTTGTTGAACACGCTGTTGTCCGCGTTATCGGAGTAGCGGGCAATCACCTTGTTCACGCCGCTGTCGTTGGTGTGGCTCAGCACCACGCCGCCCTGCCAGGCGTTCAGACGTTCGTCGCTCTCCACCGCTTTCGAGTCAAAGCCGTAGTTGGCGTACAGCTCCAGATCCAGCGGACCGAGCTTCACACCGTGGATTTTAGACGTCGCGGCGTAGTTGCCTTTGTCGCCCGTGCCGGACCCGCCGGTACAGGTGATGCGCGACGGGTTCGCTTCGTCCTCCATCACTTCCGGGCTACAGGATTCCACCGCTGCCACGGCGGCCACGTCAAACTGCACGCCGCCGATGTCGAAGTTCTTCACCCCGGCGCCCTGACCGTCGTGGTTCATCCAGAAGTAATCGTTGATGCCCTGCTGCGGACGCTGGTGGAAGTCGCGACCCGCCCAGAAGTAGGCGTTCGGGTTGGAGGCCATAATGTTGGTCACGCCGGCGTAGGCTTTCTTGAGGTTAACTTCGTCGCCCCAGTGGTCGATCATCACGTTGATGTCCCAGATGGCGCCGTTTTCGCCCTTGAAGGCTTTAGAGAGCTGGAACTCGCCGCCGTTGCCTTCGTTACCCAGACGACCAATGGCGGACGCGCCGTTGTAGGAGCCGTCCACCGCCACGTATTTCTGATCGGCAGCCTGGAAGTGCGCGCCGTAGCGGGCGTAGCCGGTAAATTTAACCCCGAACGGGATCGCCATATCCGGAGATTGCGCCGCGCTCTGCGGCTCGGTCACCACGTCCGCTTTTTTCGCGACCGCCGCGTCCATTTTGGCCTGACGCTCGGCCAGGGCTTTATCCACCGCTTTTGCCACAATGGCGTCGATTTGCTCCTGAGTGAATTCCTGAGCGAGAACGGAAATTGGGCAAAGCGCGGCGATAACCGCCATGGTTAATGGAAGTTTTTTAATCGTATTCATGGTTATCTCAATATAGTTTAATTTTATTCAGACAATAACCATCCCGCTCCGATCTGACAGAGTATGTCGCTATCATCAGAACAAGTGGATCTCTATTTAGGGTACAGAGGTATTACAGTAATTATTTCGCCATAGACTATCTCTGATATAAATGAATAATTTCTTCGGATAACTCGCGCGCTAATAAGGAATTCATTAAATGATCCTGGGCGTGCACCATAATTAAGGTCATCGGCTGGCGGGCTTCGCCCGCATCCTGCTCGATCAGTTTGGTCTGCATCTTGTGCGCCTGGCGCGCGTAGCCGTCGGCTTCGCGCAGCAGGCTTTTGGCCTCATCAAGGTTGCCCTGACGCGCCGCGTGCAGGGCTTCAAAGCACAAGCTGCGGGACTGGCCGGCGTTGACGATAATTTCCATTACGGCTTCTTCTAGTGCGATCATCATCATTACTCTTTATCAAAACTATTATTTAAGGCGGTGGCGGCAAACCACTCTCCGCTTTTTTTAATGGTGCGCTGCTGCGTCTCTACATCGAGCTGAATAAAACCGTAGCGGTTTTTATACGCATTACACCACGACCAGTTATCAATAAACGTCCACATATGATAGCCAAGGCAATTGCAGCCTTCGCTAATACCTTTGTGCAGCCACGATAAATGCTCAGAAATAAAATCGATGCGGTATTGATCGTTAATCTGGCCATTTTCAATAAAGCGCTGCTCGTTTTCGACGCCCATGCCGTTTTCCGAAATAAAGCAGCGAGGGTTACCGTAATTATCGCGCAGGTTAACCAGAATATCGTAAATACCCGGCGCGTAGATTTCCCAGCCGCGGTACGGGTTCATCTTACGGCCCGGCATCTCGTAATTATCAAAGAACCACTCCGGCATAAACGGCGCCTGCGGGTTCACCGCGCTGTCGCGACACTTCACGCGACGCGGCTGATAGTAGTTAACGCCGAGCAGGTCGATTTTCCCTTCCGCAATCAGGAAACCGTCTTCCGGCTTGCAGGCGGGCAGCTGATCGTAAGATTTCAGCAATGCCACCAGGTCCGCCGGATACTCCCCGCGCAGCACCGGGTCGAGGAAGCTGCGGTTAAACATCAGGTCCGCTATGTGCGCCGCCTTCACGTCCGCCGGGTTCCGGGAGCGCGGGTACGACGGCGTCAGGTTGAGCACGATGCCGATCTCACCCGCGTAGTGTCCGGCGCGGTAAGCCTGAACGGCCTTCGCATGGGCCAGCACGGCGTGATACGCCACGGTGGCTGCCCGACGAAAATCCACCACGTTCGGGTAGTGGAAGTCGTACAGATAACCGCCTTCCACCGGAACAATCGGCTCGTTGAAGGTAAACCAGTGCAGCACGCGGTCGCCGAACAGCTCGAAGCAAATCTGCGCATAGCGGGCGTACGCGTCCACCACGTCACGGTTTTCCCAGCCGCCAATCTCCTGCATCGCCATCGGCATGTCGAAATGGAACAGGGTGATAAACGGCGTGATGCCCTGCTCGTTTAGCTCATCAATGACCTGATTGTAAAAATCGACCGCGTCCGGGTTCACTTCACCGATACCGTCAGGGATCAGGCGCGCCCAGCTAATCGAGGTACGAAAGCTGTTGTGGTTCAGCTGCTTTAACAGCTGAATGTCCGTTTTCCAGTGCTGATAAAACGTGGAGGTGTGCTGCGGCCCCACGCCGTTGTGAAAACGGTTCGGCTCGCGGGCAAACCAGTAATCCCACGTGGTTTCACCCTCTCGTGTCCCTTCCGTCTGGAGAGCGGAGCTTGCGCTGCCCCACCAGAAGTTATCGGGAAATGCGTATTTCATGACTCTTCCTCTTTGACTTAATTGCTGGCGGCTTCAGCGTTACCGACGGTCGCCTGAGCTTTCTGCTCTTCGTTTTTGATGAGCGTACGCTCATAGGCACGCAGGAACGGCAGGTACATCAGCGCGGACATCACCATACAGACCAGGCACATCACCACCGGGCTGAGCGCCCAGTTCGCCGCCCACGACGCACCAATCGGCGCGGGGGTGGTCCACGGGGTTAACGAAACCACCTGAGCCAGCCAGCCGAGTTTGGTTGCGCCGTACGCCAGGCAGGCGTTGACCAGCGGAACAAACACGAACGGGATAAACAGCATCGGGTTCATGATGATCGGTGCGCCGAACAAAATCGGTTCGTTGATGTTAAAGAAGCTTGGCACCACGCCCATTTTGCCGATGGTGCGCAGGTGGGTAACGCGGCTACGCAGCAGCAGGAACGCCAGCGGCAGGGTGGAGCCTACGCCGCCAATCAGCAGGTAGTGATCCCAGAAACCTTGCAGATAAACGTGCGGCAGCGCCGCGCCCGCCGCCAGCGCCGCCTGGTTTGCAGAGAGGTTCGCCATCCAGAACGGGTTCATGATGCCGGTGACAATCAGCGACCCGTGGATACCAGCGAACCAGAAGATCTGGCACAGCAGGACGGAGAGCAGAATGGCGGGCAGCGAGTCAGACGCCGACACCAGCGGCTCCAGCAGGTGCATAATCGCCTGCGGGATGATCATCCCGGTCTGCGCTTCAATGAACAGGTTCAGCGGGTGCAGCGTTCCGATCACCACCATCACCGGGATCAGGATCTCAAACGAACGCGCCACGCCGGTCGGCACTTCCTTCGGCAGGCGGATGGTGACGTTGTTCTGTTTCAGCCACGCATAGACGCGAGTGGAGTAGATCGCGGTGATAAGCGCAGTGAAGATCCCCTGACCGGAGAGATACTGGGTCGAAATTTTGCCATCGGCATAGGGCGCGGCGACCAGCAGGAAGGCCATAAAGGCCAGCAGGCCGGACATCACCGGATCGAGGTTAAACTGACGCCCCAGGCTCGCCCCAATCCCCACCGAGATGAAGAAGGTCATCACGCCCATGCTGAGGTTAAACGGCAGCATCAGCTGTTCGCGGTAGGCCTCGGAGAAATCCAGCCAGCCGCGGGCGAAGCTGTTGGTGGTATCCGCCGAAAACGGCGGGAAGATAAACACCAGCATAAACGAGCCGATGATCATAAACGGCAGCGCAGCGGTAAAGCCGTCGCGGATGGCAATCACATACTTTTGCTGACCGAGCTTCGCGGCCAGCGGCGTAATTGACTGCTCAATCACCGCGACCATGGATTGATATAACGAACTCATGTGAACACCTTTTAGTGTGCCGCTTCGATGAGCGACAGAGCATAGTCCAGTACTTTATCGCCACGCTGCATGCCGTAATCCATCATGTCGATGGGCTGTACCGGAATGCCTTGCGTCGCTGCCTTGTCTGAGAGCGTCTTTAACATGTATTTCACTTGCGGTCCGAGAAGCACCACCTGATAGTACGGAAACTGCGTATCAAATTCGGATACGCCATACGCATCTATCTTCACGGGCAAGCCCCGTTCTTTTGCAACATCGATCATTTTGCTGACCAGCAGGCTGGTGGACATCCCGGCAGAGCAGCACAGCATAATCTTGAACATCGACAACCATCCTCAAAATGTAAAAAGTTATTGCGAGGATGATTGGACATGATACGGAAACCGGTTTCCATTTATAAAAGACAGAAGTGTGACAACCATCAAGATCCCTTACTTATGAGGCTAATTAACCGGATGTGGGTCACATAATTTGGCTGTTTTGGCATCAAATTGAGTGGAAACGGAAAATCGGTTTCCATGGAAAACGGAAACGGATATACTCCGTTCTGGCTATAATGTGAGCCGTAGCGGTGATGGAAATTACAGACGCCAGTTGCGTCTGACAGGGGAGAGAGATGTCTACAATCAACGATGTATCGCGTCTGGCCGGGGTGTCCAAAGCCACGGTATCACGGGTGTTGAGCGGGTCGCGTGGCGTTAAAGAAGCCAGCCGCCAGGCTGTTCTGAAAGCGGTGGATGAGCTGAACTATCGTCCCAACGTGATCGCCCAGTCGCTGCTCAGCCAGTCGACGGGCTGCATTGGGGTGATTTGCGCGCAGGAAAACATTAACCAGACCACCGGTTACCTGTACGCGCTGGAAAAACACCTCAGCCAGCATCAAAAACATCTGCTGCTGCGTTTTGCACACACAAAAACAGAAGTGATGAACGCCCTTGAAGAACTCTCCTGCGGCTTATGTGATGACATTCTGGTGATTGGCGCGCGTTTCCCGCTGGACGTGGACATGGACAACGTGATTCTGGTCGACTGTATGGAAGCCGATAACGCCAACAGCATTCAGTTCGATCACGCGTTCGCGGCCGAAACGGCCTGTAACTATCTCACCAGCCAGGGGCGTCGCCAGATAGCGCTGATCCACCCGCAAGGCAGCGGCTTTGCCGATCAGGTGCTGCTGGGCTACAAACACGCGCTGGAGAAAAACTTCCTGCCCTTTAATCGCAACCTCGTGTTTATGGACGCGACTTCATCGTCCGTTGCGCTTCAGGAATTACTCAACAACGCGTCCACGCTGAACTTCAACGCGCTGCTGGTGGCGGATGAGCAGGAAGCCCAGCGGGTGATCCCGCAGTTACAGGCGTTTAATAAATCGGTACCGGAAGACATCATGGTTTTCAGCCTCGGCGGTTCGCTGCATCTGCCGGGTATTCCGGTGATCCCGGCCATTGAGTATTCCATGGACGCCATGGCGGCGCGCATCGTGAGCTGGCTGACAGAGAAAACGCAGATGCTCGGGTCCTACGTTCTGCGCGGGGATTTGATTATTCCGGATGTGCGGAAGCGTTAAACGTGTGATGTAGGCCGGGTAAGCGCAGCGCCACCCGGCGCTCAACCCTCAGTAATCTTCCATACAATCCACCTGACTTACTGCATCCCAGTAGGCGTCCAGGTTGTCACGCTTCACGGCGGTGATGGCGTTTTTGATCAGCAGCTGATTGGCCTCAGACGACAAAATCATCGCCTGCCAGGCCTTATCGCTCTGCTTTTTCTGCGGGGTACAGGTTTTCTTCACATCTTTCAGGACCTGCTGTTTTATTTGCGCCTCTTTCTCCGGAGCGCTCTTCTCCTGCGCGTGAACAAACGCAGCGAAAATCAGGCAAACGAGCAGGCAAACCAGGTGTGCAGATTTCATCGAAACCTCCTTTGAAAGTCACATTCTTCCCCTGAAATATATCGTTACATTCATCAACGCGATTCAAGCCAAAAGTATGAATTTACGCATTCTGCGTGCGGGATCCGATCGCCAGTGCAATGCCATAGCTTACTAACACCGCGAGACTCATTTTCAGCATCGTTTCTCCGCCGATACCGGCAAGAGGCGCTGCGATCCCGCCGAATAAAAACATCAGCATGCCCAGAATGGCTGACGCTGTGCCGGACTCCTTCGCGTCGACTGCGCTCATCGCTTCTGAACCCGCAATGGTGCTGATCCCGCTGTTAAATGCGACGGTGAAAAAGAGTGCAATCAGTGCCGGAACGGAAAGCTGCATCCACGCAAAGAGCAACGTCAGCCCCGCGCAGGTTACGGCCAACACCAGACCTATTTGCATTAACCCTTCCGCCGGGTGTCGGCGTACCAGACGGGAGAAAATCAGCGCTGAGACGATCAGGCCGATACCGTTCACACCGAACAGCAGGCTGAACTGCATGGCGCTCAGGCCATACTCGTTTTGCATCACAAAGGAGGATGCCCCGATATAGGCGAACAGCCCCGCCAGCATGAAGGCCTGGATCAGGCAGTAGCGCATAAAGCGACGATTTTTAAGTACCGTCCTGGCGGTTTGCGTCAGCGATCCCCCGCCCTGTTTCTCTGTGAGGGACTCGCGGATAAAAAGCTGGCTGGCGATCAGCAGCGCCAGACCCGCCCCTGCCATTACCCAGAACAGCATCCGCCAGTCGAAATGCGACGCGATATAGCCACCGAGTACCGGGGACACCACGGGCGCGATGCCGTTGACCGTCATCAGTAGGGCAAAAAACTGCGTTAGCATCGTGCCATGATAGTTATCACGGGCGATAGAGCGGGCAAGTACGGAGCCGCCCGCCCCGGCAACGCCCTGCACAAATCGCCAGCCGATCAGGGCGTAAATATTCTGCGTGCTGGCACAAAGCACTGAAGCCAGTACAAACAGCAAAAGTGAGAACAGCAGCGGCGTTTTACGTCCGATGCGATCGCTTAGCGGGCCGAAAAAAAGTTGTCCCAGCCCCAGGCCAATCAGCGCCGAGGTAAGAGAAAGCTGCGTCAGCGTTGTGGAGGTGTTGAGCTGGGTGGCGATCTCCGGCAGCGCCGGAAGATAAAAATCGGAACACAGCGGCCCGATCGCCGTCAGCAGGCCAAGGATGGCCGCGAAAGAAAAAGAGAGTTTTGCCATAGGTATTTACTCTGATGGCCGGGCAACGTTGCGCCGCCCGGCAGTGATGTTACTGGATCCCGCCGCCCAGCGACTGCCACAGCGTGATGCGGTTTTCCAGGTCGGTTTGCTGCAAGGCAATCAGTGATTCCTGCGCCGACCACAGCGACCGCTGCGCGGTGAGCACCGTCAGATAATCGCCCGCGCCAGCCTTGTAACTGCGCGTCGCCACATCCAGCGTTTTTTGCTCCGCCGCCACGTATTCACGCTGGGCATCAAGCTGTTCACTCAACGTTTCGCGCCGGGCCAGCGCGTCGGCCACGTCCTTGAACGCGCTCTGGATGGTTTTCTCATAGGTCGCAATTAACCCTTTTTTCTCGGCTTCCGCATAGCGCAGCTGCGCCATATTGTTGCCGCCGCTGAACAGCGGCAGGGTGATGGAAGGTGCAAACGACCAGACCTTCATCCCGTGGCTGAACAGGGACGACAGCGAATCGCTGCCGACGCCCGCGCTGGCGGTGAGCGAGATGGTCGGGAAGAAGTTGGCGCGCGCCGCGCCGATGTTGGCGTTGGCGCTCAGCAGGTTATGCTCGGCCTCCTGAATGTCCGGACGACGCAGCAGCGCGCTGGAGCTGACGCCCGCCGGGATCAGCGTGATGGCGTTGTCGCTCAGGCTCTCCAGCGTGCCGGGCAGCAGGTTCTCGGGCACCGTATCGCCCGCCAGCAGGTTGAGAGCGTTTTTGTCCTGCATCACCAGCGTCTGGTAGCTCGCCACGCTGGCGCGCGCCTGCTGGTAAACCGCCATCGCTTCACTGACGTCCGTTGCCGCTGCCACACCCACTTCCTGCTGGCGCTTCACAATCTTGAGTGAGTTTGCGGCGCTCTCCAGGGTGGACTTCGCCAGCGCCAGATTGCTGTTATCCGCCGCCAGCGTCACCCAGGCCGTGGTCAGCTCGCTGACCATCGTCAGGCGCGTGTTCTGCGCGGTGAATTCGCTGGCAAGCCAGGTTTCACGCGCGGCACGCGACAGGCTCTGGTTGCGGCCAAACAGATCCAGTTCGAAGCTGGAGACCGCGCCGTTGGCTTCGTCACTTGTCGCGACGCCGCTCGCCAGCGTGCGGCTGCGGGTGTGGCTCAGTTCCGCGTCCACCGTCGGGAACAGGGACGAGCGCGTTTCGCCATACTGGGCACGGGCGGCGTCGATATCCGCAATCGCTTTTTGCACGTCGCGGTTGCTGTTGAGCGCCATCGTCACCACGCTTTTCAACCGCGCATCATTCATCACCTGCTGCCACTGGCTCACCACGGCGTTGGCTTCGCCATGGGCGCCCGGCAACGTCGCCGGGACGGGGGCGTCCGGGCGCTGATACGTGGGATCTAATGACACACAGCCCGCGCTCAGCAGCGCTAACGTTAATACGGTTACACGAAACATTATGACCTCCGGTTTGCGTGCTTACCGGAGAACAGACGTTTCACCAGTACAAAGAATAAAGGAACAAAGAAGATGGCCAGCAGCGTCGCGGCCAGCGTCCCGCCGATAATACCGGTACCGATCGCCACGCGGCTGTTGGCCCCGGCGCCGGTGGCAATCGCCAGCGGCGTCACGCCTGCGATAAACGCCAGCGAGGTCATGATGATCGGACGCAGACGCGTCTGGGCGGCCCGCAGGGCGGCGCGCGTCAGGGAGTAGCCTTCGGCCACTTTGGCTTCGGCAAACTCGACAATCAGAATGGCGTTCTTCGACGACAGACCGATGGTGGTCAGCAGCGCCACCTGGAAATAGACGTCGTTGTTCAGGCCGCGCAGGGAGGCGGCAACCGCTGCGCCAAGCACCCCAAGCGGGATCACGAGGATCACCGAAATGGGCACCGACCAGCTCTCATACAGCGCCGCCAGGCACAGGAACACTACCAGGATCGAGAGGGCATAGAGGCTCATTGCCTGACCGCTCGCCAGTTTTTCCTGCAACGACAAACCGCTCCATGCCCAGGTGCTGCCGGACGGCAGGTTATTCGCCAGCTGCTCCATTTTGCTCATCGCCGTACCGGAGCTGGCGCCGCTGGCGTTTTCGCCCTGAATCTCATACGCCGCCGAGCCGTTGTAGCGCACCAGGCTTTCCGGGCCATACTCCCAGCGGGTGGTGGCGAAGGCGGAGAACGGGGTCATGGTGCTGTCGCTGCCGCGCACATACCATTTGTTAAGATCCGATGGCACCGCGCGATAGTCGCTGTCGCCCTGGATGTAGACCTTTTTCACGCGGCCACGGTCAATGAAGTCGTTAACGTAGGTGCCGCCCCAGGCGCTGGAGAGGGTGTCGGTAACATCGCTCAGGGAGAGCCCCAGCGACACGGCTTTGTTGTTATCGATATCCACCTGAAGCTGCGGCATCTGCGGCAGATCGTTGGCGCGCACGGCGTGCAGCGAGTTGTCCTGGTTGGCTTCACCAATCAGCTGGTTACGCAGTTTCAGCAGCGCGTCGCGGTCGGTGCCGCCGCTGGCCATCAGCTCAAAGGTAAAGCCGTTGCTCTGGCCTAAACCATCCACCGCCGGGGGGGTCATGGCGAAAATTGTGGCATCCCGAATGGTGCTCAGCTCCTGCGTGGCGCGCAGGGCAATGGCCTGGGCGGTATTCTCATCGCCTTTGCGCTCTGACCAGTTTTTCAGGGAGACGAACGCCATCCCGGCGTTCTGGCCGCTGCCGCTGAAGCTGAAGCCTTCAATGGTGAAGATCACGTCGGTATTGGCTTTCTCTTTGGTGAGGAACCACTCGCGTACCTGGCGGCTTACCTCGGCGGTACGCACCGCGGTTGCGCCGGCGGGCAGGGTGTACTGCACCATGATTTCACCCTGGTCTTCGGTTGGCAGGAAGCTGCCCGGCAGTTTTAGCATGGCGAACCCCATCGCGCCGCAGAGCAGGGCGTAGATCACCAGCATGCCACCGGAACGGCGCAGGGCGCGCAGCACCTTGTTCTGATAGCCGTGCTCGGTCTTACTGTAGAAGCGGTTAAACGCGCCGAAGAAGCCCTTTTTGTGCGGAGCGGTGTGATTCAGGATCGAGCCGCACAGCGCGGGCGTCAGGGTCAGCGCCACCACCACGGAGAGGAACATCGCCGAAATAATGGTGACCGAGAACTGGCGGTAAATGACCCCGGTAGAGCCGCCGAAGAAGGCCATCGGCAGGAATACCGCAGAGAGCACCAGCGCAATGGCGATCAGCGCGCCGGAAATTTCGCCCATCGATTTTTCGGTCGCTTCCCGGGCGGGCAGCCCTTCGTCGCGCATAATACGCTCGACGTTTTCCACCACCACGATGGCGTCATCCACCAAAAGCCCTATAGCCAGCACCATCGCAAACAGCGTCAGGGTGTTGATGGAGTAACCGAACAGCGCCAGCACGCCGAAGGTGCCCAGCAGCACCACCGGCACCGCCAGCGCCGGGATCAGCGTCGCGCGGATGTTTTGCAGGAACAGGTACATCACCACCACCACGAGGATAATGGCTTCGAACAGGGTCTGAATCACGTCCTCAACGGAGATCTTGATGAACTCGGTGCTGTCTTTCGGATAGGCCACGTCGTAGCCTTCCGGCATCGACTTTTTGAACTCGGCGATCTTATCTTTTACCGCCGTGGCGGTGTTAAGCGCGTTGGCGCCCGGTGAGAGCATCACTGCCATACCCGCCGCCGGGTGGCCGTTCAGCTTCGCGGTGGCGGTGTAATCTTCGCTGCCCATCTCCACGCGCGCGACGTCGCTGATGCGCACCACCGCACCGTTGGACTGGCTCTTGACGATGATCTTTTTGAACTCATCGACCGTTTGCAGACGCGACTGAGCGCGGACGGTGGCGGTCAGCTGTTGGGCGTTCGACGAGGGCAGCGCGCCGATTTTACCGGCGGAAACCTGCACGTTCTGCGCTTCAATCGCGCTCTGCACGTCGGAGGGCATCAGCGAGTACGACGCCAGCTTCGCCGGGTCGAGCCAGATGCGCATCGCGTATTCTGCACCGAACACCTGTAGGCTACCGACGCCATCCACGCGCGCCAGCGGATCCTGCATATTACTCACCAGCCAGTCGGCGATATCCGAGCTGCTGGCGGTGTCGGTTTTGTCATATACGCCCATGATCAGCAGGAAGTTGCTCTGGGATTTTTCGACGGTGATCCCGGACTGCTGCACCTCGGTCGGCAGGCGCGATTCCGCCTGCTGGACTTTGTTCTGCACCTGTACCTGAGCGGTGTCCGGATCGGTTCCCTGTTCAAACGTGACGTTAATACTCACCGACCCGTCCGAGCTGCTGGTGGAGGTGAAGTAGAGCAGGTTATCCAGCCCGGTGAGCTGCTGCTCGATCACCTGCGTCACGCTGTTTTCCAGCGTCTGTGCGGAGGCACCGGTATAGGTGGCGGAGATTTTGATCGACGGCGGAGCCACGTCCGGGTACTGCGCAACGGGCAGCGTGCGGATCGCCAGCATTCCGGCGAGCATGATGAGAATGGCGATAACCCAGGCAAAGACCGGGCGACGCACGAAGAAACGGGAAAACATCAGGCGTTTCCTCCGTTGGTTTTCATCTCTTCAGCTTTCACTTCCTGCCCGGCGGTGACTTTATCGGTGCCTTCCACAATCAGCTTATCGCCCGCCTTCAAACCGCTCAGCACCAGCCATTTGTCGCCGTAGGTGTCGCCCGTCTCCAGCTGACGCTGTTCGACCTTGTTGCTGGCGTTCACCACCAGCGCGGTGGCGGTGCCTTTGGCGTCGCGGGTGATGCCCTGCTGCGGGGCGAGGATCGCGTCATTCATGATGCCTTCATCCACTCTGGCGCGGACGAACATGCCCGGCAGAAGCTGATGCTGCGGGTTCGGGAAGACGGCGCGCAGGGTGACTGAGCCGGTAGACTCATCCACCGCCACTTCGGTCAGCGCCAGGCGGCCTTTTTCGCTGTAGCTGCTGCCGTCTTCGAGAATCAACGACACGTTCAGCGTATCGCTGTTGCTGGCGAGGGTTTGCTTGCGTAAACGCAGCAGATCGGCGCTGGAACGGGTTAAATCGACGTACATACTGTCCAGCCCGCGAATGGTGGCCAGCGCGGTATCCTGCTGGGCGGTCACCAGCGCGCCGGGGGTCACAGAGGAGATGCCGATACGTCCGGCAATCGGCGCGGTGACGGTGGTCCAGTTGAGGTTAATGCGGGCGCTTTCCAGCGCGGCTTTCTTTGACTCGACGCTGGCCTTGTCCTGCGCGCAGGTGGACTTCGCGTCTTCCGCATCCTGACGTGATACGCCGTCGTCCTTCACCAGCTGCGCATAACGCCGGGCTTTCTGGCAGTCGGCCTGCACCAGCGCCTGTGCCTGTTTCAGTGCGGCGGCGGCTTCATCATACGCGGCGCGGTAGCTGGAAGGATCGATCTGATACAGCGCCTGCCCGGCCTTGACCGTATCGCCTTCGGTGAACAGGCGCTTCTGGATAATGCCACCTACCTGGGGGCGCACTTCGGCGCTCATTGCGGCGGCGGTGCGGCCGGTCAGCTCGCTGACGACGGACACCGGCTGGCTCATGAGGGTGACAATCCCCACTTCCGGAAGAGGACGTTGAGGAGCAGATGTTTGCGCATTATCGCACCCTGTCAGGAGGAGTAATGCCGCGATGGAGGTTGTTATGGTTTTCATAATCTTTTTCCAGGGTGAACGAAGCCTGCCCTGTTAATCGCTTAACAGGGAGGAGGGCTAATTAAAAGCACAGCGATCCCGCATCTCTGGCTGAGCCAGAAATGAAAAAGGGAAATTACTTATTTCCGCTAATTATTCACATGCGATTACTTCGCAGAGAAAATCATATTTAAAATATTCTGGTATATAGGCTCTAATTGTTCTGATGGTACTTTTAAAGGCGTGAGTCGACGGTAAATCGTGCCTTCGATCATCACGGCGGTAATCTCCACGCAGCAGCGAATATGCTCATCGCTCAGGTGAGGGAACTGCTTTTTCAGGTGCTCACAGGCATTGGCGAACATGCGTGCTTCGGCTTCGATCAGCATGTTTGCCACCAGCGGATTGCGCGTGGCCTCTGCGGACATTTCGAGCATCAGCGCGTCATCGTCTTCGTTAAGCGTCTGGCGCCAGGCAAGCGCCTGCGGCATCCCTTCAACCAGGGTTTTGCCCTGCATCTCTTCAATACGTGAGTCGATAATGCGCCGGATCATCTCTTCAATAATCGCGTCTTTGTTACTGAAATAGCGATAGATTTGTCCGACGCTGAGCCTGGCTTCGCTGGCGATCTGCGACATGCTGGCAGCGTGAAATCCACTGGCGCGAAAGCAGCGGCGCGCGGCGGTAATGATTTCGTCCTGCCGCAGTTTTTGTCGTTCTTCCAGCTTTGTACTCATTGTCGGCTACCGTAAAAAGTGAGAATGATCGTTCTCATTATACGTTTTCGGAGACTATTGGAAAGGCTTTTTTTATTTACATATTGAATGAATATTTCCAGCTATAAACAATGGAGAAAATAAGGAGTTTTTATGAAGGTTAAGCTGTGAGATATTCAGATTGCGCTGAAAATAAGGAGAGAATTATGCATCTGAGCATTACAGATAATGTCACAGCCGAAGAAAAAGAAGAATTATTAACGGGGCTAAGAGCCTATAACGCGCAGTTTTTAGATCTGTCGACGTTTGGCGGCGATATTGGCGTATATATGCGAGACGACAATGGCGTCATGCTGGGCGGGTTAATCGGCGTACGGAAAGGCGACTGGCTGAACATCGACTATCTGTGGGTCAGCGACAGCGTGCGGGGAACGGGCGTGGGAAGCCAGCTTATCAAAACGGCTGAAGAGGAGGCCCGTCGCAAAGGCTGTCGTCACGCGCTGGTGGATACGGTCAGCTTCCAGGCGCGTCCGTTCTATGAAAAACAGGGTTATCAGGTGCAGATGTCCTTGCAGGATTACCCTTATCAGGGAATGCAGAGACACTATCTGTCCAAAAATCTTTAACCGCCGATCCCGGTGCCTGTCACGGCTAACACGTGGCGCACCACGATCTCCGGCGAGAGGGCGTTAAGCCTCTCGTCATTGCGCATGCGGGAGAACGGCACCAGCACCAGGCTCAGCAGCGTAGTGAACAGCAGTTCGGGGGCCAGCGCCGGATTCAGCTTTCCTTCCTGCTGCCAGCCTTTGATGGTTGCCAGCGTGGTGTGATATTTCTCATCGCCAAAGCGTGCCTGCAAATGGGTGCGCAGTACCGGCATCTCGCCAATCACCTCCTGCATCCACAGCGGGGCAAACCAGCGATACTTTTCCGCCAGTTCGGCCAGCACCCTGACCATTTCCGTCAGGGCATCCACCGGCGAATCCCGGTTGTCGGCGAAAATCGCCCCGATCCGCTCGCGTAACGGCAGGAAGCGCTCCTCAATCATCGCATCCAGTAACTGTTCTCTGGAGTTGAAGTAGTAGTGCAGCATGGCGGGCGTCACGCCTGCTTCGCGTGCAATAGCGTTCAACGACGTATTGGCGATCCCCTGGCGGGAAAAGAGGTTCAGGGCGATGTCCAGCAGCTGTTCACGGCTGGCGGTAACGCGCTTGCCGCCGCGTGGCCGACCGGGGCGGCGGGGTTCAGAATTGTCCTTTTGTGCTGGCATGGTCACCGTATCTCTTGATCTTATTCATCACTTCCACAAATATTAATTATACGATTAATTAATTTCAAGTGATGTCTTATGGAGTCCGACGTAATGACTCAACCTGCGAAAAAGGCGCCGTCGATTAAGCTGCTGTTCAGCGCACTCCTGCTGGTGATGCTGCTCTCGGCGCTGGATCAGACCATTGTCTCCACCGCGCTGCCGACCATCGTCGGTGAGCTGGGCGGGCTGGATAAGCTCTCGTGGGTGGTAACGGCCTATATCCTCAGTTCGACCATCGTGGTGCCG
The DNA here is from genome assembly GCF_049236825.1 of Enterobacter cloacae complex sp. SHL001. Lineage (NCBI taxonomy): Bacteria > Pseudomonadati > Pseudomonadota > Gammaproteobacteria > Enterobacterales > Enterobacteriaceae > Enterobacter > Enterobacter cloacae complex sp. SHL001. Next base: position 136,960 of record NZ_JBMKIP010000006.1, on the reverse strand, counting down.
CTGTACGGCAAATTCGGCGATCTGTTTGGCCGAAAAATCGTTCTGCAAATCGCGATTGTGCTGTTTCTTGTAGGGTCCGCGCTGTGCGGTCTGGCGCAGAACATGACCCAGCTGGTGCTGATGCGCGCCCTGCAAGGGCTGGGGGGCGGCGGTCTGATGGTGATCAGCATGGCTGCCGTGGCGGACGTGATCCCGCCTGCCGATCGGGGTCGCTATCAGGGGTTGTTTGGCGGCGTGTTTGGCCTGGCGACGGTGATAGGGCCGCTGATCGGCGGGTTTATCGTTCAGCACGCATCCTGGCGCTGGATTTTCTACATCAACCTGCCGCTGGGGCTGTTTGCCCTGCTGGTGATTGGCGCGGTTTTCCACGGCAGCGCGCGGCGCAGCAAGCATGAGATTGACTACCTGGGGGCGATTTACCTCAGCATGGCGTTGCTGTGCATCATTCTGTTTACCACCGAGGGTGGGACTATCCGCCAATGGAGCGACCCGCAGCTGTGGTGCATTCTGGCCTTCGGCCTGACGGGGATCGCCGGGTTTATCTACGAAGAGCGGCTGGCGTGGGAGCCGATTATCCCGCTGTCGCTCTTCCGCGACCGCAGCTTCCTGCTCTGTAGCCTGATCGGTTTTATTATCGGCATGTCGCTGTTTGGCTCCGTCACTTTCCTGCCGCTCTATTTACAGGTGGTAAAAGACGCCACGCCGACGCAGGCCGGTTTGCAGCTGATCCCCCTGATGGGTGGGCTGTTGCTCACCTCCATTATCAGCGGGCGCATCATCAGCCGTACCGGGAAATATCGTCTGTTCCCGATCCTCGGCACGCTGGTCGGGGTGGTGGGGATGGTGTTACTGACGCGCATTTCAATCACCTCCCCAACCTGGCAGCTGTACCTGTTTACCGGCGTGCTGGGCATGGGGCTGGGACTGGTGATGCAGGTGCTGGTGCTAGCGGTGCAGAACAGCGTGTCAGCCGATCAATACGGCGTCGCGACGTCTGGGGTGACGCTGTTCCGTTCCATTGGCGGGGCGATTGGCGTTGCGCTGTTTGGCGCGGTGTTCACCCATATTCTGCAATCAGGCCTGATCGACAGGCTGCCGGAAGGGGCGGAACTGCCGCGCGAACTTAATCCCGTTGCCATACACCATCTGCCTGATGCCCTGCGTCTGGACTATCTGGATGCGTTCGGCTCGGCGATCCATGCGGTATTCATGCTGGCGGCGGGGATTATGGTGCTGGCGTTTGTGCTGTCGTGGTTTTTGCGCGAAGCGCCGCTGCGTCGGCAGGCGTGAGGGAAGCGGTTCTGCTTGCGCCTGGACTACCGTAGCCTGATGCCCATCGCCCGTGGCGCTACGCTTACCGGGCCTACACTTCGCCCGTTACGTAGGCCGGGTAAGCGCAGCGCCACCCGGCAACAGGCCGCATATAACTTAACCGTCTTACTGATTCCTTTTCGTTTTTTAGCCTGCCGTCTCGTTGTCGATATAGTCTTCAAAACGTCTATCAAAAGGAACTGTCTCGTGAAACTTCGATTGGGTGCGCTTCTCCTGACTGGCCTGCTGCTCGCGGGTTGTGATCAGGGCGTCAATGATGCCAGACACATTAAAGTCGGCGTGATCAATGGCGCTGAGCAGGACGTGGCGGAAGTCGCCAAAAAGGTGGCAAAGGAGAAATACGGTCTGGATGTTGAGCTGGTGGGCTTTAGCGGCTCGCTGCTACCCAACGATGCCACCAACCAGGGCGAACTGGACGCCAACGTCTTCCAGCATCGCCCGTTCCTCGCAGAAGATAACAAGGCGCACAATTACAAGCTGGTCGCCGTGGCCAATACCTTCGTCTTCCCGATGGCGGGTTACTCCCGAAAGATTAAATCGGTCTCTGAGCTGAAGGACGGCGCAACCATTGCGATTCCAAACGATCCCACCAACCTTGGCCGCGCGCTGTTGCTGCTGCAAAAAGAGAAGCTGATTACCCTTAAACCGGATGTTGGGCTGCTGCCAACGGCGCTGGATATTACCGCGAACCCGAAAAACTTACAGATTATGGAGCTGGAAGGGGCGCAGCTGCCGCGCGTGCTGGACGATCCGAAAGTGGATGTGGCCATCATCAGTACCACCTATCTCCAGCAAACGGGGCTTTCTCCGGTACACGACAGCGTCTTTATCGAAGACAAAAACTCACCCTACGTGAATATTGTGGTCACGCGTGAAGAGAACAAAGACGCCGAAAACGTGAAGGAATTTATCCAGTCCTATCAGTCGCCGGAAGTGGCGAAAGCGGCGGAGACCCTTTTTAACGGTGGCGCGGTGCCGGGCTGGTAAGCCCCGGTAAAAAGGCCAGCGCTCCGCTGGCCGTCAAAGCGTTACGCGGGCATCGGTTCGGCTTTCGGGCCACAGAAAACCCTGACCAGACTGTGCGCCGGACGCGCGGGCGCGCGCCAGATCCCGCGAGTTTTCGATGCCTTCTATAAGAATTGATTGCGCGATACCTGCCCTGACCTCCTGTACAAACGGGGCAAGCGGCGCGCGCTCGCGCAGCGCTGAGCGGTCAATTTTCACCCCATCCAGCGGCAGCGCAAGCCGCGCGAACGCCTCCGCCAACTCCCGGGTTAAATCGTCCAGCCAGATTTGCCATCCCGCCTCTTTTAAACGAACAAGCGTGGCATGAAGACGACGTTGCTCATCCTCGCCCAGCCGTGTGATGGTGAGGGGATCCTGAATTTCAATCGTTAACCGCTGCTGATGGCGTAACGCCAGCAACAACCGGATAGCGCGTTCGTTGAGAAGGTGTTCTGCCGGAAGGTTTAGCCAGTAAGCGTCCCGGGCGGGTATCTGTAACAGGGTGTTGGCCTGCCAGAAGAAGATTTGCAGCGCGCTGCGCGAGGGCAGCGAGGCAAACAGCACCTCAAGATTGACGTTATGGATCTCCACGAGAACTTCATGCGCGAACACCTGGCCCGAATGAAGATCGACAAGAGGCTGGAATCGCAGCCCTGAGATACGTTGCAACAGGGGAGAGGGAAGAACGGTATACATGGAACAGCCTTCAGGAAATGAAAAAAGGTTCCCGCGGACACGGGAACAAAAGGCAAACGACACACGGTCAAATTCTTAATTCAGGATCCAGCGAATGCTCTGGTAAAACGAGGGGCCACGCACGGCCTTAAGCTTGTTCATGGCGTTGTTCTTATAAAAGTAAACCAGCCTGACGTTACACCCCAGCTGACGGGCGATTTGCTTGGTTTTGAGATTACAGGAATAGCCGCGCAATACGCTGGCCTCCTCGCTGGACAACCTCGCCGGGGTGCGTAAGCGGGTCGTCATGCCTACGTTGTAACGGCCAGACTCTTGCGGCGTCTGGCTCATCAGTATTTGCCACAGCGCTTTGATATCCCCCAGGGAGACTCTTTTGCTGATGACTCCATCAACATGTTTGAATTTCAAATAGCCGGCGGATAACGAATAGATATAGATCTTCGCCGTCACTTGTTTCTGTTTAATACAGAGAATGTCGTCATTCGTCGTCACCCGGAAATGACGCGTATTCAACGGATCATAAATGATGATATCAAAGAGTTGTTCACTCATAGCAAGTTCTTCGATATGGGTAAATCCATGGAAAATAACGTCGTGTTTTTCATCAGGCTCACGCTTTCCAAGCGATTGCAGGCCAATCATCGTGAATTCGCAGCTGTCAACAACGGCAACGTGAATTGTTTTTTTATTTTGCATTGGCATTCTCCTTTCGCTGAGTAAACAGTCCATATAAGAGAAAATGGCGGTTCGCACTCTCTTATTAAAAGAATAGCGAGCACTTTTTAAATAACGCGATGCGATGGCATCAATGTAAGCCAATACAAACCGTCGAGTAAAGCTGAAGCCAATTATTAGCGGAAGATAAAATTGAAAAATGGTTTTAATGGTATATGCAATTGTTTTAATCTTCTAATAATATTCATGCCAGATTTTTATTCTGTAAATGAGCGGATAATAAGCATCAGAAGGTTGATTAATGGGGTTAATCCACCGTTTTTTCAGTGATTTACTGCTGTTCCTGTAAGAAAAATTGTGATCGTGGCAGGATTATCGACAGGGCTTTATCTGCGAGGGGAAACGGCGTGCAGAATAAAATAGAATTTTTTCTATGAATTTAATGTCCTTGTTCAGATTTTTAAGCCTGAGAAGGATAAAATCCTGGCGCGAAGAGGTTGTGAGTGGTGAGTACATAAACTATTATCATTTTCCTCCGGTCACGAGAATTTAGAAAAGACATGAATAATACTGAACGTATCGTAAGGGTAATGGTGTTTTACAAAATAAATATATTTAAAGAGATAATATTCCGGGCGCTCCAGGATCTTTTACCCGATTACGTACTGAACATTACTCAGGTCGATTCCACAGAACAGGCGCTGGCGGCGGTGGCGGATAATAACGTGGATGTTTTCTTCACTGAATTTAATTATCTGCTTAATCATAAAGAGTGGAGTGCGGAGGTCAGCAGCCGTTTTACATCTTTATGTAAAACCCATCACGTCAGGCGTGTTCTGTTGGTGCCCGAGCTGCCTTACGGGCTGTTAAAAAAAGTTCTGGAGATGAAATTTGAATTAACCATCAGTCAGCAGGATGAATTGACTGAACTGAAAAAGGAATTACCCGCGTTGCTCATGGCGGACGGGCAAAAACCGTCGATCTCTTCGTGGCTCAGGCGGGTAATGCGGTCCGGCTCCCGGGCGCGTTCCATCCTCTCGGCCAGAGAGTGGGAGGTGCTTCATCTTATCGTGGAAGGATTTTCAACGACGGAGATTGCCCGTCATCGAAACCGTTCGGTCAGTACCATTGCGACACAGAAACACAATGCAATGAAAAAGCTGAATCTTTCCAACCACAGCGAACTGATTAAGTATGTGCAAGCGGTTGGAAAGATGGAGGAATAGTTCACATCAGGGATAGATAATATTCAGCGTAGCCGATGTATTGATCTTACCCTGGCTCACCTGGGCGGGCGCCCACACGTAATAGTACGCCGCCATCGGAAGGGTGAAATGTTCGTCCAGCGCCGCGCCAGCCGCCACGCTGAAAATCATCGTGGCGTTGCCACGGCTGGTGGTTGAGGTAGAGAAGGTCACCGGCGTTTGCGGGGCGTCACGTTTTATCAGGCGGAGCCCCACGCCCTGCGCCGCGCTACTGCTGCTGTCGATCAGCACCGAGCTGTCGGTTGAGAGCAGCTGCGTGCTGGACAGAAACATCTCAATTGCCCGATCGGAATTGCCATTAACCCCGACGTTCTGACAGCTCATGTTCAGTGAAAAAGGCGTCAGCCCCGGCTGTGAGGATGCACTGAGCTGGGGAATGCCGAGCGTCGGCAGCGCCACGGTCAGCCCCGCATTATCAAAGGAACAGGTAGTCAGTTTCGGCGCGTATTTGATGATCATCGGTTGACCAAACATATCTCGGTTGTCGTAAGGCCACTTGAACCCGCTGAATAACCACTGCGCTATCTTGATGACCTGATTGATTGGCCAGGTGATGATTTCCCAGATGGATAACCCGCTCATGTCGCTGACGAACAGAACGTCGCTCATGTTCGCCGTATCCCCCGTCAGGGTGGTACCGCTCTGGTTAACGAGGGTGAAGCGAACCGTAAACGGAGTGTTCAGCTCAGACGCCGTATGGCTACCGCTGGCTGACAGGGTTTTATTGGCCGGGGGATTGGTGATCTCCGCCCGCACCATATACTTGTTATTGCTGAACCCGAGGATGGTCGCGTATTTGCTGTCGGTCGAGAGGATCGGCGTGTAAGAAAATTCACTGTTACCCGTCGTACAGTTGAACGAACCGCTGTACTGGGTGCTGAAGCTGCCGGTCCATGTGGGCGTGGCCGGGCTCAGCTTATCCGATAAATCAATGGTAATCGGTGTGCCATAAACGATGCTGCTGCCGGAGCAGGTGGCATAGCTCATCCCGCTAATGCTGGTGAGGAGCAGGAACATGAATGATCGTAACATTTTGATAATCCGTAATTAATGGCAAACCGATGAGGGGCTGTTCAGCCCCCAGGTCGGGGAGGAGATTTCGCACTTTCCGCTGCGGAGATGCACGTTGAGCGCGCGTGGCGGCTGTTCAGCACGGATATACAGTACGCTGGCCTGGCCGACATACCCGACAGATCCACCGTGTTCATCCAGCACTTCAGTGCCAAAGGGCAGCGGTTTGCCGTCGGTGCGCGTCGCATGAAGTACCCATGACTGGCGCTTATCGGTGTCGAAGCGGATATAACTCACCGCCCCGTCGTAAGGAGCCACGTTAGCCATATTGCCGATCACCTCCGCGCCAGCGCTGTTTTCCGTTTCAGTTAACGTAATGGCGTTTTTGCGATACGGGGTGGCGTAAGGGACCAGCGCCACGCCATCGCGGTTCGTCATAATGCTTTCATCGCCGTTCACCATCAGTCCCTCCGCCTTTGGCGCATCGACGATAGTCATGGTTGTGCCGGTTTCGTTTGAGGCGAGAACGTGCCACGGGTAGGCCACCAGGCTTCCGCGCCCGCTGAGCCCGGTCTGGCGGTAGTCGGAGGATTCGCTGTAAGAGCCACCGAGTGTCGCGAAGTTCGAACGGTACGCGGCGTTAACGCTTGCCGCATTTTTACCCCCACGCGCATTACTGCCGGAGAGGGTATAGCTCAGGCGGTTCGACGCCAGCGCGTTCCCGCTCATGCTGATATTGCTCTGTTCGTAATGCGAATCGCTGGCCGTCAGGCTGGAGGTGATCCACGCATTATTATCAAACAGCGAGAACGGCAGGCTGAGGGAGAGGTAAAGGCGCGTCTCTTCTTCACTGTCCCTGTTCCGTACCCGGCTGGCCGACAGGGTATAGCTGGCGCGGCCGATGGCGTTGGAATAGCCCATCTGATATTCGCGCGTGGTTTGCTGTGAGTTCCAGTAATCGCGCTGTGTGCCGGAGACAAACACCGTGCCCCAGTTATTGAGCAGGCGCTGATTAAGGTTAAGCGTAAAGGTATTCTTGGGCTGCGCCGCGCGCAGGGCGTCCCAGGTGCTTAGCGACATGTCGGGCGCAACGCCAAACCGATCTTCATAGTCGTCGTACTGCGCTCTCAGGCGCTGATACCCTTCGCGCGAATAGAGCGCGTCGCTGAAGCTGTAATAGCCTTTAGTGGAATAGCGATAGGCCGCCAGGGTGAAGTTGGTGGCGGTGGTATCGATAAATTTGCTGTACGACACGCGATAACTCTGACCGCTGCTGGTGCGATCCTGTAGGGTGGTTTTGGCGTGGGTGACATCAAACGAAACCGCGCCAAACGGAAGGTTCCACCCGGTACCGACAAGCCCGGCCTGGTAGTTATCGCTAATAATCGTCCCGGTATACCCGGTGATGAGGTTATTAAACCCGTAGCGCAGCGTGGCCTGCATGAATGCGGGTTCGGCATCGAGCGTGTTCTGATGCACTTTACCCGCCACTACGCTGTACTGGCTCACCCCTTCTTTTAGCATCCCGGGCACGGCGGAAAACGGCACCGTGAAGGACTGCTGTGAACCGTCCGCTTCACGCACCACCACCAGCAAATCGCCCGCGGACCCGGTAGGTTGAATGCTGTCGAGGGTAAACTGGCCCGGCGGCACGTTCTCCTGATAGATCACGTTGCCATTCTGGATAACTTTCACCAGGGCGTTCGTCCGTGCCACGCCGTGAACCACCGGTGAAAAACCCTGCTGTGAATTTGGGCGCATCTTCATATCCGACGCCAGCGACACGCCGCGCACGCGCAGGGAATCAAACAGATCGCCAGGAATATAAAAGTCACCCAGCGTCAGGTTGGATTTCAGCGAGGCCAGGGGACGGCGCAGGTAGCGGGTATTATTCTGCCAGCTACTCTCTCCGCTGGCGGTTTTCCGCCAGGCGCTGCTGTCGCGAAACTGCCAGCCGAACAGGTTGGCGCCGGAATCCAGCCCGGCATAAAAATCATCATTTGTGTCTTTCGCAGTGCCTTTCGCGCGGGTGTTGTACCAGGTCGTGTTCCACGAGAGCATCAGCGCCGGGATCCCCTCGTCCCAGAACTGGGGGGCAATGTAACCTTCTTCAGTACGCTGCACGGCCGCCTGCGGAACGGTAAGCGCCAGACTCAGGGTGCTGGTATCGGTTTTGACTTCACCGCCCTGAACCAGATCGCGCAGCTGGACCTGCCCGTGCGCAATGGCGGGCGCAGGCACGGACGTGGTGTTGATGCCCAGCGACCGGGCATCTTTCCAGGCAAGGCGGATGTCGTCACGCTGCTCGCCGTAGATGACGGTATAACGTCCCTTCCAGCTGCCGTTTACGTAGATATCCATCTCCTGACTGCCGGCAGGCATGGCGTTGTTTTCGGAAAAGCGAGACAGATCGGACTCACCGGATGCGCCAGCAAGCAGGGAGGGATCAAACGAGACGGCCCCTGATTTATGCGAAAGCAGAAGCGTGCAGACTGCCAGCAGACAGAGTCTGTTTTGTTTCATTTTCATGGTGAGTCTTTCCGATCACTGACTGGTGAAAGTCCGGGTTTTATACGCGCCAAGATCGTCCACATACATCAGCTGGAAGGTCTGTCCGCGCTTAACCGTATTTTTGGCGGCGACCGTCAGCTGCCCAAACGGGGAAACCATCGGGGACTCCTGGAGCAATTTCGTTTTACCCAGCGAAATATTGGCGACCGTAATATGGAACGGACTGTTATTTGTAATGCGAAAGCGATCGCCGTCGGCGGCGAGCGTCAGTTTCGCCACCGCGTCATCCAGCGTGCCTTTCAGCGCAGCGGGCCGATAAAAAAGTTTGATACGGGATTTAATCGCCAGCTGAACGGTATTCTGGTTTTGCAGATTTTCAGGTCTGGGCGGAATGTCGAGGACATTCAGGAAAAAGACGGATTCGCGATCCGCAGGCAAGCTGGACGGCAGCTTTTTAATACGAAGCTGTTGACCATTATGTTCGTTAACCTTTATCACCGGCGGCGACAACAGAAACGGCACATTGGCTGTTTCCGGCGTGGAATTAATATCACCGTCATCTATCCAGGATTGTACCAGAGCCGGCGCATCGCCCGTATTCATTAACTGGACGATCACCTCTTTGTTATTTTCAGGATAAAGGACACGGGTGCCATTAATGACAATATTGGCCCATGAGTGACCCGTGCTTAGCAGTAAGCCTGCCAGCAAAATTGCCTTGCGCATGATTGCAACCTTAAATACAGGCTCTGCGAAAACAGAGCCTGAATAATCACTATTACAGGTAGGAAATGGTATACGTTACGTTGGAGCTTAACTCGCCCACGGTGGCGGCAGCGGCGTTTGTTTTATAGTAATAAACGTCCAGCGTCAGCGTTTCGGAATCTGGCGCGGTCGCTGTACCCATAATATTTGTCGTGTAAGGCTGGTTCAGGGTAATAGGCGTAGACGAACCTGGCTCCACTAACGCAAAGCCGACATTACGTGCCACGCTGGCATCGCTTTCGTTCACGCTGTTATTCAGCAGGTATTTACCGTCAGTGGAAATATTATCCGCGCTGGAGAAATAAACTTTCAGAGGGGTACCGGTCGTTCCGGCTGCTGGTGAGCAACCAGAGAATGTCAGCGCAATAGATTTTTTATTTCGGGTGATCAGGCCAACCGTGGTGCCCGCATCTTTTACCGAAATAGGGGAAAGCGCAACGGTAAAGTCCGCGCTTTTACCGCCGTTAATGGTACAGGTTGTATCGGTAATAGCGCCGGTAAAGTTAATGATACCACCCGCCGAATTGTCTGCGGCCACTGCGCTGGTAGAGGCAATAGCGGCGGCCAGCAGTGATACGGTCATGATCGATTTGAACATGATAAACTCCATGAAGATTTGTGTTATTTAAAATGAATGTTAATCGGCTACACATGTCCCTGATGTACCGGCTAGACGCATGGCGACTCGGGAGAATGCTTTGACGATATTATGTTGCACTAAAAAAGTACATAACAAAACATTATTCCAAAAAATTCTAAAGTTTAAGATTATAATCTTGTCAGTATGTTTTTTTTAATGTTTTAACCTAAATGCGTTGGTTCGAAGATTTTTATTAATGCTTTAATAATCGTTAATTAATGAAGCTTTATGAATTCATCTCTCAATTAATATCACGCGACTTGACCACACAAACTTTAGACTTATTATTGCCTGGCAAATGCACAAAAATTTAACAATGGCGTAATAATAATATGAAGTATCTCATTGATCTTACAATGCTTTATGAAGTCGACACCGGTATGATCATGATTAATGGAGAGGAAGAGTCATCCATTAAGTTATCTAACCAGGCGGGTCGTCTGCTTTATGAACTTATCATCAATAATGGTAAAACACTCGACAGAGACGACCTGATAAAGAAGGTCTGGGAGGATCATGGTTTCTCTGGTTCTTCGGTGAGTCTGAATGTTGCCATAAGTGAAATCAGAAAAGCATTTCGTACATTAGGCTGCGACCCTTTACTGATAAAAACGATACGTGGCAAGGGATTTAGCCTTGCCGCGCATATTGAACACCACACGGTCAGGCCGCCGGTTATTTCAACGCTTAGCGAAGAATCTGCTTCTGAAGCATTCGATACGCTAGCGCATAAGAAAGATGCCGATCCGCCTAAACAAATAATATCGCTGCACAGACTCTTTATTTCTCTCTGCACGTTATTACTAATTATTGTTACCGGCACCGCTGTTTTACTGTTGCACCAGCGGGATTCCTATGCCGAGAGCCTGAAAGATTCTGATATGCATCTGCTCGGTAAAGTGGACAGGTGTACGATATACCTGATCGATAAGAATATGTATCAGCCGCGACAGCACTACTTTAATCACGTAAAAGAGGTCATCGCCAGTCAACATATCGACTGTCAACATCAGGTTGCAGATGCTTACTATTCCAGGTTTAAAAAGTCGCAGATAGAAAATTATTTCCTGGCCATCTGTTATCAGCAGGACAGTATCGACGATTATAAGAACTGCATTTCTTACAGAAGCCTGACCGGGAGTTAAAATATGTCAAGGACTAAAATGAGTGTACTGTTCAGTATCGTACTGGCGCTGTCTGTCATCGCGTTGTTATGGGTCTATTTTATCAGAACGCAGGATGAGGGGTTTGGCTGCCAGTCAGATACCATTTCCTGGAAAACCTATTCCACGGGTGAGTCAACCGATATGTCGCTAACCACGCTTTTCCTGTTTAACAACAAAGATGTTGTGACGGTTATTCATAAAGGCGTACTCAAGAAAGAGGGCAAAAGCTACCTGATTGACAGAAATTACACGCTCAGCGTGGAAAAGGTCGACGGCAGCAATATCTTTTATATTAAGGATAAAAAGCTGAATAAATCTGAAGATGATGCGGCGCCGGATGGCGTTGTAAACGAAATGTTACTTGATAATATCAACTTCTTCTATATTACCAGCGTAAAAAAACATGCGTGGTTAATTAAGGGGCTGGTGTTGCCTGTAATGATGTGTGTAGCTGTCCCGACGTCCTGATATTTCTCTTTATTGAAAAATCGATATTTATCTATTACTCGGGAAATTGAGTAATTTACTCAATACGTAACAATAAGATACGAGAAATTTATTTATATTTTTATTGTTACTCTCCGTCGAGTGAATTTTTCTGTATTGCCTCGTTATTTTGCGGCTGTCTATACTCCGCCTCGAAAAAGGGGCTCCCCTTTTTATACACGTGGATTCTTTTTTGAAGGACTAAATAAATGAACAAACTGAACGCTATCGTTCTGGGCTCCCTGCTGTCTGTTTCTGCCCTGAGCGCAGTTAATGCAGCTGAAACGACGGCTTCTGCCACCTGGCAGGCAACCGCGACCAAAGACAGCGAATCCGATCTGGTTGTTACGCCAACGCGTGCTTTGAACTTCGTTTACAGCGCCAATACCAAATCTTTCAACACCGATACCGGTCTGTTTGATGTGGCTATCCGTGGCGATCACTCTACGGCGACCAGCTTCAAACTCGAAGCTATCCTCGACGATTCAAACAACACGCTGTTCAGCGTGGGTGGTGAAGCGACCAAGCTGAAAGTGGGTGCGCGTTGGGGCGGTAACGACCTGGGCTCTATCGGTGGCACCGTGGGGGCGAAATCGACCGCATGGACCACGCTGGTTGATTCTTCTTCTAACACCGGCGTCTCTTCTGGCCTGTGGAACCTGACCACCAGCGCAGGCGCGGCGGCAGATACCGAAATTACCGGCCAGGACAAATTCGTCTTCTACGTTGACTCCGCTCAGGACAACGCGGGTACTGCGAAAGAGTTCAAAGACCTGACCAACAGCCTGTGGGAAGGGACCGTGTCTGTTGCGTTCCGCGCAACCTGGGGCTAAGGCCTGATCGATCCAGGGGCGCAAGCCCCTGTTTAGGGAAATAGCATGTTTAACCTCAAATCCACCTTCTTATTTTTATTATTTATCTCTTCCTCCGCGCTGGCCATTAATGTGGGAAAAGTCACCACCATTATTTCTGCGGATGCTGACTCCACCGCCAAGGAAATAAAAAACGAAGCAGACAGCGTGCGTATTGTTTCTGTTCGCGCACAGCGGATCAGCAGCCCAATGGATGAAGGGATCGTCATTAATCCGGAGAAAGTGGACGAACTGTTGCTGACGCCCACGCGCATGGTGATGCCCGCCGGTACCAGCAATATCGTCAAATTTTACTATCACGGGAACGCCGATAACAAAGAGCGTTACTACCGCATTACCTTCACGGATGAAGGGGTAAGCGAAGAGGTGGACAGCGGTTCGCCAAAAAACGGCACCGGGATGACGCGTGCGGTGGTGAGCACCATTCTGGTGGTTCAGCCCCGGGATAAGAAGATTGATTTCGTCTATGTGGCGGGAAAAATAACCAATAAAGGGAACACCTCGTTTCGCGTCAATGCGACCGGGACCTGCCTGAAGCCTAATCCGGAATCCCCCGGCACGCCGTGTAGCAAAAACTTCTACCTGATGCCAGAGACCTCGCGCGCTATCGAGGATATCAACGTTACGGATAACCATTTTCATCTCGGAATATGGGACCTGAAACAGTTCATTCCTGTTAAGTAAGGATGCATGGTGAAAAATAAATTAGTGTTGCCGGTGATGATGGCTTGCGCATCCGGCACGCTGCCCGCGCTTGCGCTTGCGCATGCAGCCTCAAGCTCCGTGGTTATCGCTAATTACCGTTTTCCCGACTCGCTTTATGCACTGCTGGAGCAGGGGATCAAAATTCCCGTCTATCTGGTGAATACGCGTCCACACTCAGCACAACAAGGGAACCACGAAGGCACGGCGAGCGAATATGTTCGTATCGGTGACGTGACGCTCTTTGCAAAAGATCTGAAGCTGGGGCTGAGGGATGTTCAGGTCCAGGAGTCTGATAACGGCATTCGTCTGTCAAAAGAGATGCGGGCGTTACTGCAAAGCATTAACGATAAGCAGTTTGATGACCAGATGCGTATTCCGGTTAGCGCGGGTTCGGCGTTCGAACTGGATCAGAAAAAAATGCGCCTGTTGCTGAATCTGTCGCAGAGCGACTACGGGGTGAATATTCGCCCGCGTGAGGTGGACATTGATGCGCCGGAGTCTGACGACCTGAGCGGCACTTTCTCCTACAACCTCGGAGCGTATCACACCGAGAGCGGCTACGGTGACAGCTGGTCGTCGGGCTATCTGAACGCGAGAAACTGGATCTCAATGGGCGTCGATCATGTCCTGATCGACGGCTCTGGCTACGTCAACGAGAACAGCAGCGATACCCAGATGAACGCGGTTATGTGGGAGCGCGACTATCAGGGGATGCGCTACGCCGCGGGCATGCTGAACGGCTGGGCGATGCAGTCTCTGGCGAGCGTCAGCGGGATTTCCGGCGGTGAAGTCTACGGCGTTTCCATGGGCAACCAGGCCAACTCCCGCAAGCGCGATAACACGCTCTCTCTGACGCCGGTGGTGGTCTATTTTCCCACGGCGGGCGAGGCCCGTATTCGTCGTGACGGGCAGCTTATCGGCATTCAGCGCTTTGACGTCGGCAACCATGAAATTGACACCAGCAGCCTGCCCTACGGGATCTACAGCGTCGAAGTTGAAGTGGTGAGCGGAAGCCGCACCGTGTCGCGCAGCATGTACACCGTAAATAAACCGTTCTCCAGCAACGTGTCGGAAACGCTGCGCTGGCAGATGTGGGGCGGGATGTATAGCCGCGATAAATCCGTCGTCAATTATAAAAAATACGCGAAACGCAAAAACGAGCAGGATAACACCTACTACTACGATTACGACACCAAACATAAAGACACCATGTCGCTGGTGGGAGCCTCGTTCAGCAAGCGCAGCGGGATGGTCGACTGGAACGCCTCTACCTACATGATGCGGGAACACATCGTCAGCGAGCTGTGGGCCTCCCTGAACCTGACGGGCTATTTCTCGGTGAATACCCAGACCATGGCCGCCTCCGACGGAACGTATCGCGCCAACTATGGGGCGAATCTCAGCCTGCCGTGGCAGATCGGCTCGGTGTGGTACTCCCATGAACAGCTCTCCAGCGGCAAGTTCCTGGATATCTATGAGAGCAAGGGCAACACCTGGGGTGCCTCCTTTAGCCTGCCGTCATTCGGCCTGCCCTCGGCAGGCAACCTGAGCCTGATGCGCCAGGAGGACGACCTCTATCGCTATAAACGCTATCAGCTGGACTACTCCCAGGGGTTATACGCCGGTCGCTACGGTACGGCGCGCCTGCGGGTGGGGATGTCGCGCAACAAATACGACGGGTATTACGAAGAGAAAGATCGTTACGTGATGCTCGATTTCGCCATACCGCTCGGCAATACCGTGTCGGTTGGCGTTTCCCACAATCGCGATACCGGCACAGCGCTGAACGTCAGCGCCAGCCGCCAGTTTGAGGGCGATTACCTGAAATCGGCCACCGCCAACGTCTCGAAAGCCTTTAACAGCCGCCAGGATCGCAGCGTAAGCGGCGGCGGCAGCGTGAACTTCGACACGCCGTGGAACAGCAACATCCTCAGCGTCCAGAGCGGCATGAGTAAAGGCTGGAACTCCACGCTGACCAGTGACGGCAGCGTGGGCTGGTCCAAAGAGGCCATCGCCGCCGGGAAAGGCACCGAAAGCGCAGGGGTGATTGTCAGTACCGGTCTCAAATCTGATGAAGCGCTGACCCTGAAGCTTAACGGCCGGGCAGAACGCATCAAAGGGGATAAGACCTGGCTGTCGCTGCCGGCATACCAGGCTTATGACCTGGAAGTGATGAACAGTGAAACCGGTACGGAAAGCTATGAGATTGGCGCGAATGCGCGTCGCCATATCACGGTTTATCCGGGTAATACCGTGGTGATGAAGCCGCAGGTGAAGAAAATCGTCACCCTGTTTGGTCGTCTTGTGGATGCAAACGGGGCCCCGGTTGGCGCCATGCAGATCAAAAACCACGTCGGGCTGACCCGGACGGAAAACGACGGACGCTTCGTGATCGACGTTGATAAGAACAACCCTGTCCTGAGTATCGCCACGCCGGACGACAGCGTCTGCGAAGTGCGCCTGGACATCGAGTCTAACCGCGGTGCGCTGTGGCTCGGGGACATCTCCTGCGACAAAGGCGATTTCGTCTGGCAGGAAGCAAAAGGAACGCAGGAACGTGACGATGAAAAAGATATTCGCTCTTAATTTACTGCTGATGAGCGCGGCGGCCCAGGCGCAGGAGCTGCCCTATTTAGCCATTAATAACCCGGACAATAACGGTACGGGAAACAGCGCGGGGCTGTTTAGTCTGAACAGCACGTCGACCGCGTTTTTACACGGTTCGCGCGAGTGGCCGACCCTGAGTGCGAAAACGAATAACGGTATTGCCACTTACATCCCGGACAACAGCTACAGCGGTCCGGCAGGCAGCGCGCTGACCATCGACTTTTCGGTGACCGGTTCCAGCGCCTCTCCGTTCTTCAAAGGGACGGCGTGTTCCTCGTCCTGCGGCAACACGGGGTACACCCCGACGACCAGCTATACCGACACGTCGATGGTGGTTAAGCCGCCGGTGATGGAGCCCGGCACGTCATACGGGCGCTGGGTACTGGGCGATCCGTTCTTTAACTATCTGCTCAACGCCGCGCCAGGGGATGAAGTGACCATCACCTCCACGCCGCAAATCAGCTCCATCAACAAAGTGACCACCACCAATACGCTTCACAAGGTGGGCACGCTGACCATGACCAACGCCAGGGCGCTTAACCTGGGGATTGACCCGATCAGCGGTGAGGTGACGATTGTCGATGGATCAACGGGGGCCACCTGCACCAAATACACCCGCAACACGGTCTCTGGCGTCCTGTGCGA
This sequence comes from Enterobacter cloacae complex sp. SHL001, assembly GCF_049236825.1. Taxonomy (NCBI): domain Bacteria; kingdom Pseudomonadati; phylum Pseudomonadota; class Gammaproteobacteria; order Enterobacterales; family Enterobacteriaceae; genus Enterobacter; species Enterobacter cloacae complex sp. SHL001. Next base: position 120,579 of record NZ_JBMKIP010000006.1, on the reverse strand, counting down.
CCTGCTCGAATACACGTTTGTTGGGGAGGATATCTCCGGTTACAACGGGGGGCTGGCGCTCACCTCTTCCCGCGTCAACAGCGTGCTGCAATCGCACATGAGCGGCGGCACCGGGCTTGCCGCCGAGCTGACCTTCGATGAAAACACCTGGTACAGTATCTCCGGCGGTATCCTGAGCGATACGCGTGTCCTGGCGAACACCTTCCTTGCAGCGCCGCAGAAAAACGGCGGCAAAGCGTCCCTTAAAATCTTTTTGCCGAAAGCGTTAATTCTGAGCGTGGCGCAGGCGGGGGACGGCAGCAACATTGGCAATATCGTCAGCCTGTGTCTGACGCCCGGCAACAGCTCGCTGGCAGCGGATTTCTGCTTCCAGCCGGGGGGCGGCCTGGTGATTAACCCTATCGAGCCCGGGCTGGAGATTGTGCCAGACAACCCGGATTACACCCTCGATCCTGACGGTCTGGGCGGCTCCGGGAAAGGTATTATCGGCGAAGCGCCCATTGAGATCCCCTACACCATCACCTACAGCGGGGCGCAAAAAGATGCGGCGATTGCGGTCACGGTAAAAGTAACCGGGCCTACCCAAAGCCTGAATGGGGTGGACTACTGCGCCTTTAGCGGCAACGGCTTCACGGTTCCCATTCCGGGCAACGTGCTGGTGGGGAAAAGCCAGACGCTGATGGCGCACAACTGTAAAGGCGAAGTACTGTCGATCCCGGCGCCGGCCACCCATGCGGAAGAGTGGGACAAAATGAGTTCCGGCGTGACCGATATGTGGCTCTGGAAAACACCGCTGATCCTCCAGTTCGTTATGGATAATCCGGTATCGAAAACCACCTATGACGGAAATAGCTGGTTTGGCGAAGTGACCGCGCAGGGAAGAATAGATGTTAGCGCATCCTGGAATTAATCAACCATGACTGGAAAATTCCTGGCTATTTTTGCAATAAATTGCTTCATTTCCACAGGGGCAAATGCTTTAATTATCGAAAGTCTGAATATTGATTTTCTTCCCGAAAGAGAAGTTGTTTTTCAGCCGATAAAAAACGATACCAGCGAGCGTCAGAATTATACCGTTTCGCTTATTCAGGTAGACGTTCCTAAAGAGAAGGGAAAAGAAACCGAAATAAAAGATGGCGAAGTCATGTATTCGCCTAAGCAATTAACGCTGGGGAGCGGTGAACGCGCGGGTTTTAAATTTTATTATACCGGCCCGCATGACAACAAAGAGCGATACTATCGCGTAAAATTCACCGAGACGCCGCTCCAGGCAAAGGTTATCACGCGCAAAGGCCAGCGCATCCAGTCGGATGTGGTGGTCTCGCTTGAGGCTATTTTGATTGTCCGTCCATGGACACGACATTTTGATTATGCGTTTAGCAACGGGGTGGTGAGTAATACCGGGAATACCTATTTTAAATATGTTTCCTCGGTCGGGTGCAGTACGCAATACAACAATTCAAAATATATTCCGCCGGGGCAACGGCTGGAAATAGATAATGCCGGGCAGGCTGCAAGGCGGATGATTATTTATGGCAATAAAATCATTCCGCTTACCACCTGCCCGTAGCAACCGCTTTCCTTCATAAAAGGAAATTAGCCTTTAGCATCATGCTAAAGATCCATCACTACAGGAGATAAAAATGAAAGCGATTTCATTCGTAGAAGCGAAAGACATTATCGGTGGCGCGTTAAACCCGTTCGCTGGTCTGGTTAAAGGTGCACAGCTGGGTTACGACACCGGCGCAAGCATCATGGGCATGGTTGGCGGTGTGGTTGGCGGAATTCTGGGTGGCGCAATGGGCTTCCTGGGTGCGCTGGTTGGTAGCTACAACTAATTCACGTTAACAGGAAAAGACTCATGCAAGTTATCGATTTCAAAAAAGCACAGGCCATCATCGGTGGTTGGGATCCGTTTGCTGCCGCTATTCAGGGCGCAAGCGCGGGCTATAACGCGGGCAGCCAGATGTTAGGCGCGCTGGGCGGCACCATCGGCGGCGTGTTCGGCCTGGTGGGCGGCTTCATCGGCGGTTTCTTCAGCGCCTAAGCGAGAAGCACGTTGTACGCATGGCCCGCATTGCCGGGCCATTTTTTTATTTCAGCCACGGATCATTATGTTTTCGCTCTTTCAGTATAAAAAACAGGGTAAGACCCCTGTTATTCGCCAGCATGAATTTACCGAATGTGGACTGGCCTGCCTGGCGATGGTGTTGGGGCACTACGACCACCATGTCTCCGTCAGCCAGCTGCGCCGGGAGATTTCCGTTTCCGCCGATGCGGGAACCTCAATGGCGGAATTGATGACCCTTGCCAGCGATAAAAATATGTCTGGCCGGGTGCTTAAAGGCGAAATCACTGAAATAGAAACGTCTGAGCTGCCGCTCATCGCCTTCTGGCGCGGCAACCATTTCGTGGTCATCGTGAAGATCGACAGCCGCAGCGTGACCGTTCACGACCCCGCCAGCGGCGTGCGTCGTTACCGTCTGAAAGAGGCGGAAAAACTCTTTTCCGGCTATGTTCTTGAGCTTAAGCCCACGCCGTGCTTCAAAAAGAAATCCCCGGATGAAAAGCTCACGCTTGGCCGGTTAGCCAATAAATCCCCGAGCCTGTTCCAGCGCCAGCTGCTGCTGTTTGTGCTCTGTATTTTTACCCTCATCACCATGCTGGCAAGCCCCACCTACGTGCAGCTGATTATGGATGAGGCCATTTCCCGCAGCGACAGCGATCTGGTGATCCTGCTCACCGCGATCTTCGCTATCGTCTTTATCTTTGAAGTCATCGGTAAATTCCTCAAGCAGCTGCTTGAGATCCTGATGCGTAACATTGCCTATGACGATTTAAGCCAGTCCGTGCGCCACTACATGCTGCGCACCCAGACCAGCTGGTTCCGCTCGCGCCCGCCGGGCATCGTGCTGGCCATTGAAAAATCGCTCCACGCCTGCGCGGAGTTCATCAGCAATGGTTACGTGCAAATTCTCTTTTCCAGCCTGATCGCCGTCACCAGCCTGCTGTTTATGCTGCTGTATAACGTCAAAATTGCGCTGCTGACGATGCTGCTGATGGGCGTGTTTTTCCTGATCCGCTTTTCGCTGATCGGCCCCTATCAACGCGCGGTGGATGACTCCATCGAGCGCACCGCCCAGTATGAATCCCTGCTGGTGGAGACGCAGAAAGGGATCATTACGCTCAAAGCGAACAATATGGAGCAGGCCCGGGATGCGGTGATGGATAAATCCCAGCGCGAACACATCGCCGGGCTGATGCGTAAAGAGCGGCTGCTGGCCCGCTTTGACGTGGCTTCGCTGCTGGTGATCAATGCCGAGCAGCTGCTGGTGGTCTGCTTTGGCGCGTGGCTGATCCTGGAAGGGCAGATGAGCATCGGGATGCTTTACGCCTATATCAGCTATAAGCGCTATTTTTCCGATGCCATGGTGCAGGTGGCGCAGAAGCTGCTGGACAAAAATGCCCTCAAGGGGCCGCTGGATCGCGTGGGCGACCTGCTGTTTGCCCCCTCTGAAACCAGCCAGTTTGGGAAGCGGATTGTCACCTCGCCGGTCTGTCTGCAATTTGAGGATGTCTCATTTGCCTATCCTGGCCGGGAGGCCACGCTACAGCATATCAATATGACCCTGAAGCAGGGCGAAGAAGCGGTGATTGTGGGCCAGAGCGGGTCGGGAAAAACCACGCTGCTGCGTCTGATCTCCGGCATGTTGCTGTCATCGTCTGGCACGCTGCGGATCAATAAGATCCCCATTGAGGAGTGCGATCTTTCCTCGCTGCGTCAGCACATCCGCATCGTCCATGCGGACGATATTCTCTTCACCGGCTCGATTCTGGACAACATCGCCTGCTTTGACAGCGCACCGGATAAAGAGCAGGTCATTGCCGCGTGTCGGCTGGCGGAGGTGGACCACGTCGTCGCCAGGCTGCCGCACGGCTACGAAACGGAGATGCTGCCGGGGAACACCTTTTTCTCTGCCGGGGAGATGCAGCGTCTGGTTCTGGCGCGCGCCCTGTACAGCCAGCCTAAGCTTCTGCTCTGTGACGAAGTGACGGCGAACCTGGATAAAACGACCGCGCAGAAAGTGCTGGCGAACCTGCGTAGCCTGGGGATTGGCCTGGTGTTTGTTACCCACTCGCCGGACGTGGTGGGCTGTCAGGGGCGTCTCTATACCATGGAAAATGGCACCCTGCGGGAGAATGAGCAATGATGTTTCTGCCGCGTCTCTATGCGCGCCTCTGCGCGCGCCAGGCCGGGCGCACGCTGCTGGCAAACCGGATCACGCAAAACTACAGCCAGTTTATGCGCTGCCCGGAGGCCGATGTCCCGGCTGATTTTCTGCATCAGAACGCCCATGAGCTGAGCGGGTTTAACTTCGTGGAGCAGATCTTCCCGCCCGCGCTTTGGGCGCGCAACGTCCGCTTCGATCTGCACGCGTACGTGGCGCAGTGGACGCAGGAGCAGGCGTTTTACAGTTCATCTCGCACCCTGCTTCTGGGAATGCGCTGGGCGGGCTTTGGTCTGATCGTGGATGCGCTGCTCGCCACCGCGCCAGCCGATGTGCGCTTTCAGTTTATTACCCGTCACACTGCGCTGCATAAGCTAATGGCCGCGCACGAAGGCCGACGCGCCAGCTCGTTTTTCGCCCCTCACCGCCTGGTGACGGTGCTGCTGATGGACGAACGCCTGCCGGATGCGCCGCTGTTCTCCACCCAGGCTGGGGATCAAAAGGCGTGGTTAACGGACGTCTCAACGCGGTTTTTATCGCGCTATGGCTACAGCGTCCTAACGCTGCTGCCGATCTGTTCGCTGCACACGGCGGAGTTTGGGCTGGAGAGTCAGGCGTATGCGCCAGAGGATTACCGTCAGGCCGCCGCCGACACGCTGAACGCGCTGCGCAAAACCCCCACGCTCTGGAGTGCATGGGACGATCTTTCAGTGATTTATCATGGATGACATATCGTGAAATTAAAAAACCGAAGCCGACAGCGGCGGGCGCTGATCCCGCATCATTTCTCAAAAAGCTATCACATCAACGCGCCACGGCTGAAAGCCGTGCTGACCTTGTTCATCACCTTTTTTCTCTGCCTGCTGGTCTTTGCGATTGTCTTTAACTTTTCGGAAACCACGCTGGCACGCGGGGTGCTGATCCCGGCGCAGGGCGATGTCGAAGTGCGCGCCCGGGAGTCCGGTACGCTTGTGGATTTTGCCGTACGGCCGGGCCAGTACGTGAAGGAAAACGATCCGCTGTTCACCGTGTCGCAGGACTATGGCGGCAAGCAGGGCTCGGTGGTGCAGTTTGACCGCCAGCAGATGGAAGCGGAGAAGAAGCGCAGCGAGCAGCGCATCCAGGCCATTGAGGACTCGATTGCGTCGTATCGCAAAAATCTGGCGCAGCAGCTGGCTCTCACCGACAAGCAGATCGCCGTTTCCCGCGATAAGGTGAAGAAGCTGCGCGCGCTGTTAAAAAACAGCACCGACACCTACGAGGCGTGGAAATCCGTCTCCGGGAAGGGCTATGTCTCCAAAGTGGATCTCGATAAAAGCCACAACGATGTGCTCAATGCGCAGCTCAACCTGACGCTGGAGGAGAGCACTATTCTTGAGCTTGAGGCACGAAAAACCAGCCTGACCGACAGCACCCAGTCGCAAATTGACTCTCTGAGCGAAGAGCAGCTGTATGTGAAAAACCGCATCAGCGAAATTGACCGCAACCTGTCCAGCCGGGGAAGTTCCACCATGGCGATGCTGGCCCCTTCCGACGGTTACGTGGTGGCGATTAACTTCCCGCCTGGCCGGGCCATTACGCAAAATAGCGAGGTGGTGGTGGTGATCCGTAAAAATACCGCGGCGACGATGGAGGGGTACCTGTATGTTCCGGCAACGGGGGTGGGGCGCGTGGCGAAAGGCGATAAGGTCAAGCTGCGCTTCGACTCGTGGCCCGTGGACAAGTACGGTTCCGTGGAGGCAACGCTGTCCGATTTCTATGAGGTAAACATTGATGCCCATTCGGCGCTGATCCCGCTCCAGGAAGGGCAGAACTACTACCTGGCTAAAGTGCGCGTCCCCTCCTGGTTTACCGACCCGGACAAGAAAAAGCGCATGCTGATGGGCGGAATGACGGTGAACGCCGATATCGTTATCGATCGTAAGCCGCTCATCAATCTGCTGATTGCGCCGCTGGAAAGGGTGCGCAAGCGGTTTATCGATTGACCCGATTTCATTTTAAAGCATTTATGCAGGCACTTTTCTGAATTTAATCAAAGTGGTATTGCCTTGTTATCCTTAATAAAGATAAGGGTTTAACCTTTATCTCTTTAATTAATGGATTATGCTATGGACACAGTAGAGGAATCTGGCGGGACGTATTTCTATCACGGGAATGCGAACGTAACCCCACAGGAGCTATTTTTGCTGATATTCGCTGAGGGTCTGGCGAACCATCTGGGCGTAACTGTGGAGACTGCTGCAACAATCCTGGCGGGGCAGCCTATATTACCCAAGCGTAAGGTATTGGGTGCGTCCGGTTCGCGTACAAGTATCGCGTCTAAGGTAGCGCGTCGCATTTTAAAGGGGGGCCACTTTCCTGAAGGCATGAGAGTGGAGACGATCATCGGTATGGGTAAAACCAGACAGACAAATAAGGTTGGGGCCGTCGTGGGAAGAGCAGTTCCCTTTGTTGGCTATGCCCAGGCGGTAATTATCTTTGCCCTAGTTGCCAGAGAAACCAGAAACAAGTACAACCTCATTGCCCGACCGAAAGATCGGATTGCCTGGACTTATTTCTAATGTTGTTGCCGGATGAGCAAGAGTTTTTAGATTACATCACTGAAAATTACAGTGAACGTAAGCGTCCTGCCCTTAAGGAATGGACCTTCCAGGAGCATTTTAACCTCGTCCCTGAAGATCTGGAGGAGATGCTGCTCGACCTATTCAACCGGTATGAAATTGAGCACAGCAACTTTGTCATGGATAACTACTTTGAGCCCGAGCTTTTTTGGTACCAGTTTGGGCTTAGAAAGAAGTTTCGAGATCGTCAGTACAAGCCGCTAACGCTCGAAATGATTATTGAGTCTGCCAAAGCGGGGCGCTGGTTGTATGATTAAGGGGCTAAGCGCCCCTTGTGCGTTCTATGCTGACTGGCGTTCGTTCCATGCATCGCTGAAGATAATGTTCCCGTCGTTATGCTTCCAGGTAATCTTCTCGTAACGCAGTTCGACCGTTTCCATATGGTTTTCGTTAGGGTTATCCCCTGGTGCCATTGCTGGTGAAATCGAAACTATTCGCACGCCTTCAAGCAGCATGTTGAAGTATTCCTCTTCCTGTCCAGAGTAGTTGATCCGATACCATTTTATTTCTGCTGACACCAGGCTTTGACCTGTCGCAACTGCTTTATAAAGATATGGGCTAGAGCAGTCGAATTCTTTAATGATCAGCATAGGGGAATGCATACGTGTACCGGTTATTTTGCCGGTTGCGTTATCTGTTGGGATCATGAGGTTGTGGTGGAACCCTTTTACCTCAATGCTGCACTCTCTGTGCTGAACATCAACTCCGCCTTTGATTAATGCTCCGCCGTCGTCCTTAAGCCATAAGTATGCTGGTATAGACATTTCTCTATTTCCTTATTTTGTTGAATAACGTCATTATTGTGCTTTAAAACCCCATACCTATCCTTTCCATCAAGTATGTCAATACGCTCCAGCGTATGTCCGCTATACGCATGGAAAGGTGAAACCAGATCATGTTTACACCCAATCGATGTCCTTTTAAGACATTGACCAGGCAAATTTTAACCAAAATAAGGAGTTAACTTATAACGCTTCCAGAAAAGATAAAAAGCGGTTCTCTCAGCACTACCGGTGAGGATGGCAATTACCCCAGCCTCTCCATCCTCGTCTCCCCCTCCGCCATCGACAGCTGATACAGCGAAAACGATCGGTGCTTCTCAATCAAATGCGCCAGCTCCGGCGAATGGCTGGTGAGCCAGATCTGCGAATAGCGGCTGGCCTCGGCAATGAGGCTTGCCAGGGCGGGCAGCATCTGCGGATGCAGGCTGTTTTCCGGTTCGTTGAGGGCGATGAATGCGGGAGGGCGCGGGCTTAACAGCGCCACCGCCAGGCACAAAAAACGCAGCGTGCCGTCGGAGAACTCTGCCGGTTCCAGCGGTCTGCTCAGCCCCTCGCGCTGCATCATCATGCGGAAGCGCCCGCCGGTGTTGTCGCTGTAAAACACGCAGCCGGGGAAGGCCTGGTCGAGAATGCGCATCAGCAGCAGCTCGTCGCCAATTTCGACAATGGTTTGAAACGCGGCGGCCAGGTTCGCGCCGTCGCTGGCCAGCACCGGGGAACGAAAGCCCACCTGCGGGGCACGGATCGCCGAGCCGGATGAGACGGAAAACTCGTGATAAAATCGCCAGTTACGCAGGGACTCGCGCATCTGCGACACTTCGGGGTAGAGGTGCGGTTCACCGAGCTGACCGAACACCGACTCGTTCTCATACAGCGTACCGCTGTGGGTCACTTTTTCGTGATGCACGTTGTTCAGGAATACCGCCTGATTCTTACGCTTCATCAGCTGTGACGACGGGCGACGGTGCTGTCCGCCGAGCCAGATAGATTCCTCCTTGATCACCGGATCGAGCTGAAACTGTGAGGGGTAGGGCAGCTTTTCCACGAACCCGACCTGAAGCTCATATTCATAGGTTTCCGTTTCCACCGCCAGGTTCATGCGTCGCAGCTGGTCGCTGCGGGTTTTTCCCGCCCAGAACACTTTCAAAATTCCCCCCTCGTTCGCCAGCGCCTGGGAGAATTGCCCCTGCGCCGCGCTGTGCATCAGGTAAATCGCTTTATAAATATTGGATTTTCCGGTGCCGTTGGGGCCGAACACGATATTGAGCTGTTCCAGCTCAAGCGACATATCGCGAATTGAGCGGTAGTTCTGAATATGCAAATTTTTGATCATCGGGGTACTCCGCTGTGCACGCTTAACCTGTACAGAATTACAGTATTTTACGCTGAGCGCAAAAAAAAGACGACAGTGAGGGTGTCGTCTAAACGGGGTACTGCTTTGGGCCTCTGTGGGTCAACAGGGCCTTCGCTTCTTTCTTATCAGGTAACGGCCAGACGCAGACCCAAATCATCAGGATAGGGATCAAAGTAGTTTTGCGTCATCAGATACCGGTCAGGGTATTCAGCCAGATAATGCTTCAGCAGCGTCAGCGGCGCGAGGATCGGCAGCAGCCCGTCCCGGTAATGCAGGATCACATCACGCAGTTCTCCACGCTGGCGGCTGTTCAGCTGGTTACGGAAATAGCCCTGAATGTGCATCAGCACGTTAGTGTGATTCTTCCGCGAAGCGGGTTTTTTCAGAATGGTCATCAGCTTGTCGCGATAGGCCACGAAAAACGCGTCCAGATCGTCCCACTCGTGCAGTGATGCCACGAACGGGCCAATTTCACGGTAGCCTGCCTGATGGTGCGCCAGAAGCTGAAGCTTATAGCGGCTGTGAAAGTCCAGCAGGGCACGGCGCGTCAGGCCATTTTTACGCATTACGTTCAGTTCGTGGAGAGCGAAAACGCGCTCAACAAAGTTTTCCCGTAGTACCGGATCGTGCAGGCGACCGTCTTCTTCGACGGGCAGCCAGGGGAAAGTTTCAAGGAGGGCGGCGGTGAACAGCCCGACACCCTCCTTGCGGCCCCGGTTGCCGTTTTCGTCGTACAGCCGCACGCGCTCCATGCCGCAGCTGGGGGATTTTGCACAGACGATAAAACCCGCCAGATCGCCGATTTTCGGCAGATAATCTGCCGTAAATGCGGCCATCTTCTGCATGACGTCATCGTGCGGCGCTTTGCTGAACCGCATTTCTGTCTCGCCGCCGGTGGTCATCACCAGACGCAGCGCCGGACGAGGCGTGGGCAGGCCGATAGCCATTTCAGGGCATACCGGACGGAAAGCGACCCACTGCGCCAGCTCATCCATCACAAAGCCCATACGCTTATGCCCGCCGTCAAAGCGAACGGCGGAACCGGTCAAACATCCGCTAATACCCAGCACAGGTTTTGTTGTCATGGTGTGCACCTCCCGATCTCATACCTAAAAGTTACACAACAATGCGTATTTGTCCAAGTATTGGCGGGATTATTTTTAAATCGTCTTTAAAATCAAGAGCAATCAGCTGCCCTTGTAGGTTGAGTAACCGTACTGGCTGAGCAGAAGCGGGATGTGCAGTTTTTCATTGGTGCGGGTGACGGTGAACAGCACCGGCACTTCCGGGAAGAAGGAGTCCAGCTTTTTACCGTGGAAGTAATCGGCGGTTTTGAAGGTCACTTTATACACGCCAGGCGCCATATCCTGATCCTGCGGATAGAGCGATTTGATGCGCCCGTCGTGGTCGGTTTTACCGCTGGCAATCGGGGTCCACTTGTCCTGCTCCTGCTTCTCCAGCGTGACGGCCACATCCGCTGGCGGCATACCGGTTTGCTGGTCCAGAACGTGGACGCTCAGGGTGCCTGCCGGGGCGCTGAACGCGGCAGGCGCGAAAGCCATTGTAGCCAGCATCATCAGAGGGAGTGTCTTTTTCATCGTGTTTTCCTGTTGAGTTGTCGGTGACAGGAAAACGTTAGCACTCGCTGTGCGAAAAAATATTCAACTTTTCGTGAAGATTGCCTCAGCAGAAAATAATCAGAGGATAATCACCTCAAGGGAAACCTGCTGCTGCCACTGCGCAACCTGCTTTTTCCGCACGGCGGTAAGTTTACCGCTGGTGACCAGCAGCCATTTGCGGTCCGGGAAAATTTCCGGGGCCAGCGCGGCAGGGGGAACCGGCAGTATGTCGATGCGGTGGCCCTGGCCGGTGCGCGTCAGAGCTTCAAGCCAGATCTCACAGGGGTCGTTCAGATGCCAGCCGCTGATGAGGATGTTATCGCCCGGCGCTTTTTTATCGCCCTCAAGGCAAAACGAGGTATAGGCGATGAGGATGCCGTCGAGGATCTCACGCAGCGTCATGGCGGCGGCGACGTTGGCCGATATCTGGCTGCGCAACGGACGCAGCACGTTAGTGACCAGCTCTGGCCTTGGGTATTCGCGTCCGGCGTCGTAAATCATCTGACGCAGGGACTCAATTTTCCCCTCCTGCAACTTTTGCAGCATGGCCTGTTGCAGGGTTTGCCAGTTATTGGCGCGGCGCGGCGCAGGGCGTTCCAGCAGTGATTTTACCTGACCGATGGGTACGCCTTTTTTTACCCAGTCGAGGATTTTCAGCGCCTGCTGAACGTCCTCATCGCTGTACAGGCGGTGACCGCCGTCCGTACGCTCGGGTTTGAGCAAGCCATAGCGTCGCTGCCACGCCCGCAGCGTGGTGGCGGTGATGCCGCTGAGTCTGGCGAATTCGCCGATGGAGTAAGCCATGTCTGCATCCGAAGAGAAGGAGTTGTCTCAATATACTACGAATATTCCACGACGGGATGAAGCGCCGCACGGGTGCGCTACACTTAACGTCCAACCGCGTAAATGAAAGGAGTTCTCATGAGGCTATGGCCTGTCGTTACCGGTGTCGCCATTGCGCTGACGCTGGTTGCCTGTAAATCTCCCACGCCGCCGAAAGGCGTGCAGCCCATTACCGGCTTTGATGCCAGCCGCTATCTCGGCAAATGGTATGAAGTCGCCCGACTGGAAAATCGCTTCGAGCGCGGTCTGGAACAGGTCACCGCGACGTACGGCAATCGCAGCGATGGCGGTATCAGCGTACTGAACCGCGGCTACGATCCGGTGAAGAAAAAATGGAATGAGAGCGAAGGAAAGGCGTACTTTACCGGCGAACCGACCACGGCTGCGCTGAAGGTATCGTTCTTCGGCCCGTTCTACGGCGGCTATAACGTGATCAAGCTGGATGATAAGTACCAGTACGCGCTGGTCAGCGGCCCGAACCGCGACTATCTGTGGATTTTATCGCGCACCCCGACCATTCCGGATGTGGTAAAACAGGACTACCTGAACACCGCACGCGAGCTGGGCTTCCGGGTCGATCAGCTGGTGTGGGTGAAGCACTAACCTACTGATACGAAAAGGTGATGCTTGCCAGGGCGTTGGCCGAGCCGGGGACCAGTTCACCGGTTCGGATGTACTGCGCCTGGAACGGCAGGGACAGCGTTTGTGCCGAGCTGGTGGTCTGGATGAAAAACTGTCCTGTCGTACCTGCGGACGAGCTGTCCGGCCCCATCATAAGCGGCCCGGTACCGTTATAGAAAAACTGTACGCCAATGCCGGAGGCCGTGGAGTCCCCGGTCAGCGTCACGACCGACGAGGTATTTGACGGTGTGGTCTGATCGGTCATCACTGCGTTAACCGCCACGTTCTCATCGCAGGTCAGGCTGACGTTAAACTCCCCCGACGGCGAGGTGCTGCCTACGCTGGGCAGCGTGTGAATATCAATGGTGCCCAGGTCGACGTTGGCGCTTTTCGTGCCTACCGTGCAGCCGCTTGCCGTCACCGTGATGGTGGTGGGGTTGATGATCACCTGCGCGGTTTTCACTTCGTTGTTATAGGCCGTCAGGATCGCCGCGTTAATGGTCGGGGTCTGGTATACGCCGGATTTCAGCGGAACGCCGGTCTTGATAAACGTCACTTTTGCCGACCAGCCCAGTGCGGTGGCGTAACCGTTAGTCCCATCGGCCGGATAGCTCTGCGTAATGCCCGTCTGCATCGGGACATAGGTGGTGCCGTTATAATCTTTAAGCCCAAGAATGAAGCCGATGCCGGGCACGCCCGTTTCAAATACCATGTAATTTGCGCCATCAAGAATAACCGTGATGCCGGTGGCGGTTATACTGCTGCTCGGCTCCAGCGTCCCTTTGGAGCAGGTAAATACCAGGCCGCACCAGAACACTTCCGAGACGCTCGCAGAGGCGCTCCATTCAGAGCCGATCGTCTTTCCAGGCACGATGGAGTCTGCCGGGCCGGACCACGACATAGGCGTTGGCGAAAGGGTGATATCCGATGTCCAGGAGAGGGCAAGTGCCTGAGAGGACATGAAAAACAGGGCTAAAAACAGTAAACGCATTATTGATACTCCGTCGTCCAGGTCGCCACTGCCGAAACGTCTCCGGCATTGACCGGCGCACCCGTGGCGGCCAGTCGCGCATAGAAGGTCATTTTTACGCTGTCATCCCCCGCCGCGCCGTAAGCAGCGGTTTGGGTGTCCAGCGGGATAAGTACGCTGTCTTTATCCAGAATCTGCACCGCCACGCCGGTCGCGCCGCCGTCAGCGACTTTCAGAAGCTGCGGGTTCTCGTCATCCGGCGTACCGCTGAAGCGGATTTTCACGCCAGCAAAGGTGGGGCCGCACGCTTCAAGGGTGAGCGTGAAGGGCGTTTTGATATTGCTGACCGCGCCCGCCTCGCTAAATTGCTTCACGCCGAGGGTGCCCAGCGGCACGTTTTGCTCCTTCGAATCTTCCGAGACAATGCAGGTATTGCCGATCACGTTGCCGGTCACGGAAACCAGCACGTCATAGCCGCGCGCGGGAACGGTGATGAACATCAGCAGGATCAGGGGGAGGAACCGGATGGTTACTGACATATGACCTCCTGGGAATAAAGCCCGGTGCGGGCGTGATAATTCTGCGGGTTCAGCGCATAGCGGATCGTGCAGCGCTGGGCGCTGTCGCGCCCCCATACGGCATGCAAGGTTCCCTCCGCTGACAGGCCGGTCAGATACACGCTGCCGCCGTCGCCGACGATACCGCTGGCTTTGTCATCCTCTGACGAGACCAGCGTGCCGAAGGGGAGCACGTCTTTAGCGTGACGTACGATAAACATCGCTTTTGCCCCCTGACGCGTGGTGAGGGTGGCGCGAACCAGTGCCCCGTCGGTGGGGATTTTATTGGCGATGGCGTTCTCAAGTTCCACGTCATTGCCCACGGTGGTGACATCCAGCGCAACCTGATTAACGCGATACGGCGTGGCGTACGGGATCACCGCATAGCCCCGGCTGTCGGTTTTGATGCCCTTGTGGTTGAGCACGGCGACATGGCTGGCGCCCGGGGCTTTCACCAGAATATTGGTGTTCCCGAGCGGCTGGCTCAGCGTCAGACCATCCTCATGCAGCACCGCACCGCCGCTCATCCCGTAACTGAGGTTGCGGGAGTCACCGGCGTAGCTGTAGCCCAGGTTATAGTCTCCCCACGCGCCCTCGTATTGCAGCGCGGCATCGCCGCCGTAGTGCTGCTGCGCGCTGTAGCGCTGGTTGACGCTATAGAAAAGATTCTCCTGCCCCGGCAGATAACCACTGACACCGGTACTGGCGGTGGTGCCAGCGGGATCCGCATGGGTAGCGGTAAAACGGAGACGGGTCGACAGCGCCGGGTTACCCAGCGGCACCGACAGGGACAACGCGAGGATATTGTCTTTCTTGTTGTCGTACAGGCCAGAGCTACGCTGGGCGCTGATGCCAAGCGACAGGTTACGAAACGTCGCGTTCCACGCGAACTGCAAACTTTGCGTGGTTTTTGACGTATTCCAGTAGGTTTGTTGATCCCAGGACAGCGACAGCGCGCCGTATTCGCCCATCGGCTGCGACAACAGCAGCTGATTTTTTGCCTTACGCGACATATGCAGGTTGTAAACCGTGTCGTAGTGAGTGGTGACGGTGCCATCGTCTTCCACGGTCTGTTTTGGCGCTCCGCCCGCCATGCCTTTGTAAGTGGTATCGCTGAGGGTATAAAACCCTGCCGTTGAGTAACGCAGCGAGAAGAAATTGACTCGCGTACCGATATCGTTCAGCAGCTTGCTGTACCGCAGGCGCACCGAATCACCGGTGTAGTGCTGGTTATCAGCCAGCTGGCTGCGGGCATGGGTGAGGTCGAGGGAGTAGGCGCCAAAGCGGCCGAGATTCTGCCCGATACCGAAGGCCAGGCCGTTGTAGCGATCGGAAAACTGCGCCCCGCCATAAAACGTGAGGCCGTATCGCCAGCCCAGGAACAGCTCGCCCTGCGCGAAGGAGGGCGAGATCTGATTGCCCGCAGGGCGGTATTTCCCCGCACCCAGAGCATATTTGACCTGACCGTTACGCACCAGATTCGGCACGCTGGCAAAGGGCAGGGTGTATTGCGTCTGGCTACCGTCGCTCTCCTGAATGGTGACCGCGAGATCGCCGCCGGAAGAGGTCGGATAGAGATCTTTCAGCACAAACGCCCCCGGCGGAACGGAGGTTTGATAGATGACGTTACCGTTCTGGCGAACCGTCACCGTGGCATTGCCGCGCGCGATGCCGCGCACTTCGGGCGCGTAACCGCTCAGGCTGGCGGGCAACATATTGTCATCGGTCTTCAGGGCAACCCCACGCAGGCCAACGGCGTCAAACACCTGCGATGAGGTGAACGTTTCACCGGCATAAACCTGGGCACGCAGGGCGCGGATATCCCGCTGTAGCCAGGTCTGGACGTGGGTGAGCTCGTTACTCTCTTTGGTCCACGTGGTGAAATCACGCAGCCGCCATGCGCCCAGGTTGGCGCCGCTGTTGAGGCTCACAAACAGCTGTTGTTCCCGCGTGCGCGTCTCGCCCCGGTAGTCATTATTCGCGCCATTGACCACATAGTTCAGCCACGCGGCAGGGATGCCGGACTCCCAGCTCTCCGGGCTGACGTACCCGCGCGGCAGAGCGCGCATCGCGCTTTGCGGTACGGTGAAGTTGAGGGTAAGCGTCCTCTGGTCAAAATCAAACCGGGTATCGGCGAATGACTGGGTTAAAAAAATGCAGCGCTGCGCAGGCGGCAGCTCACCCCCTTTAGCCTGACGGCTGTCGATGCCAAGTGCGGCGAATTGCGCAGGCGTAAGGCACGGCAGGGCTTCACCGGCGGTGTTTTCAGCGACGCGAAACGTGACGTTACCTGTGAACGCGAACTGGGTGTTGATATACACGTTAAGATTGTACTCGCCCGGCGGCAACGCGCTCCCGGCGTTGACCCAGGCGAGATCGGCGCTGTTGGCGCGCTCGCCGTTGAGAAACGCAGGATTAAATTGCAGCTCGCTTTCGGCAGCCACGGCTTGCCGAATCACCAGGGCGATCGCCGTGGCGCACAGGATTTTAATTTTCATGTGGTCACGCCTTACTGTTTTTATTATTGGGACAATGACGTGCGGGTAACGGGCGTCCAGGCCCCATAATCGTTAATCGTCTGGTAGCTCATGCTGCTCGCATGGCTGAAGGTGTCTGCCAGCGTCACGCTGGATTTCGGCGGCACCATGACGGGCGACACCGGCCTGCCATCAATTTTCACGTTAATGGTGGTGAGGTAATACGGCGTTGGGTTGGTCAGCGTGACCTTGCCCGCGCGGTAGGCGCCGGCAAGGTTTTTCCATGCCTCCCCTGCACCTTCCCTGAGCCGCTCCGGGCGATAAAAGACCTTGATGCGGTTGGCAGAGGCGAATTGCAGCGAATTGCCGGAACCGTTTTTAACCTGCTGTGGGATAGCTTTGACCGTCATCCAGTACAGCGTCTCGCGATCGGCTGGCAGGGCGTCGCCGCTGAACATGATTTTCACCGCGCTTTCGCTGGCGGGCTTCATGACGTACAGCGGCGGCGTGATGACGAAGTCGTTGGTACGGCTCCCTTTCTCGTCTTCCATCCAGGACTGGATCAGAAACGTGGCATCAGGGTGGGTATTTCTTACCTGCATCATCGTCTGCGTAGCCGCGCCGGTGTAGATCAGCCGCGTTGCGCCTAACCCCACGCCGCCTGCGTACACGGCGGATGAACATAACGTGCCAGCCAGACAAATCCATGTGTTTACGCGCATAGTGCGTCTCCTGAAAGCTGAGTCAGACCCGGCCAGCAGACCGGGCCTGAAGATTACGAATAGGTCACGGTGTAGGTGGCGACCGCGCTGGCATCACCCGCCGTGGCGTTGCCCAGTGGGGAGTAATATTTCGCGCTGAAGTTCAGGATGTTCGCCCCCGCACGCAGGGGGATCGCTGCTGCCGGCTCACCCAGCCTGACGACGTTGCCCTGTTCGTCATAAAGACGGATAGCGACATGCTGCGCCGAGCCCGCGCCGCCGTTTACTCCCGCGGCCAGGCTATTCACATCGGTACTGTCCGGTGTACCGGTGAAGGTGATAGCCACGGTCGTTGCGGCAATAGGGTTATCTTCCGTGGACGCCGAGGTATCGGCGATTTCGCAATCTTCCAGGGTGATGGAGAAGGCTTTTGCGGTACTGGCTTCACTGCCTGCGGCAGCCAGCGTGGCGGTACGCACTTCACCCATGTCGACGTCGATATTGGCGCTACCGGCGCTGATGGCACAGGCGGAGGTCACCACTTTACCGCTGAAGTTAACCGTGCCGCCGCTGGTGGTGGCGGCCAGTGCTGAGCCCGCTGGCAGCAGGGCGGCAATGCTTAATGCCAGCAGAGAATGGCAAGTAAGGCGTGCTTTCATTTCATAGTTCCTTGATTTTTTTATTACGAGATTTGCTCTGAAAGCGGCAGGTCTAACTGGTTAAAAAGACCAGCAAATCTGTCTTATTCCTGAGCCCGAGTTTCCTTATCGCTGAGCTTTTTAAGGCGCTCACGCGGCGATAAGAAAGTTTCTCCAGTTCTGCGATGTAACGTATATCTAGTCCGTTCCTGAGTTCCTTTAATACCCTCCTTTCTCCTGGCGTCAGCGATAACGCCGCTGGCTGCTTTTGGGGCCGATAATGGCTATCGACCATTTTTGCTAGCTTTATCCGCCACTGATAAACCGTGTTCTGTAGCGAGATATAGGCATCAATATCTTCCCGGACCCATAACAGGGAATGGGCAGAGGTTGAGTACAGGCAGATAATCACTTCAGGCTGCGTGACTTTGATTTTTTTTAAATATTTCAGTGAGTCATACCCTGTATGGTATTTCTCTGCGCCGGATATAAATAAGATATCGATACGAATCGACGACAGCGCCTTATCCAGTTCCTGATAACCTCCTTCGATGATAATGATGTGAAGGTCGTCGCGGATGCTGCTTAATAATGTTTTAATGCCGTTTCTTGCATAATGATCGCCGCCCATCAGTGCAACAGTTATATGCTGTGTTATTTGGCTATTGTTCGTCATGTTATTCCTCGATTTATAATAGTAATCAGGCGAATTATTTATAAGGTTATCGCCAGTATTCTCGAAGCAATGACGTATTGCATACTGTAGGCCTACTATACGTCGGCCAATAAAGAGGTAATCTGAATTAATCTAAAATTGTATTAATTACTAAGATCGAGACCGGTTACGACGCTTCCCTCTGATTGGTCTTATTCCGCTTCGCTTTCTGTAAATTATGATAGCCGCTATTTTTAATGAAAATTTAGCTTTGATAAATGTTTTGTAAGGAGTTTGTCGTCTGGTGTCAGTGCGGGTGTGAAGTTGCTGACGGGGAATAACAATTTACGAATGTTATCATCGATAAAAACTGATAGAAAGGTGGCTTAAAAGCATACAAAAACCATGTAAGTTATTGATACTGGTCAGGTTGAGAAAACTTAAGGCTTAAGGGTGCTGAATATTTTAGACACGCATGTCCGTGGCGTACAATGTTTTTTTATGTAGATATTTGTCAATGTCAAGAGGCGAGGAGTGCGCCAAAAGATGAGGCCCTGATAAATGAGATGCTGCCGGTAGTCAGATACTTCTGTGGAGCGGAAATTCACTTCACAAAACATCATAATGAGGATGATCGTGGATGAAGCGGCTCTGCAAGCCGCATTCTACAAGGGTTGAGTTCTTATGCAGGTTCAGTGAAGCTTAAGGGATGAAATATAAATTAAGATTTTTCGCCAATGGCGAAGATATACAGCATGACGTTAATCAGTCACATTAATCCCGACGTGAATGTCATCCCATACATGCGGTGACCCAGGTTCAACATCTGTTAACCGGAGAATTCATACTGCCCCTATGCATAAGCATTACATTATAAATAATATCGTCGAATTTCATCCTGCGGCCAGCACGTTACGTGATATCAACAATCCTGACCGTGTGGTTGTGTTAAATTCGCCAGCAGGCCGATGCCTGTTGTTATTAATCGACAGAGCGGGGTCGATTGTCACTCAGCAAGAGTTCCTTGATATTGTCTGGCAAAGCCGCGGCATGCTTGTCTCCTCCAATACCTATTACCAGAACATCTCCATCCTGCGCAAAGGGCTCAAAAAGATTGGTTTTGAAACTGACCCTATCGTTACCATTCCGCGGATTGGGTTGACGCTGGCAAGCGACACGCAAATAACCGTCAGAGAGTCTTCACCCGTCGCGCCTCAACCCGCAGAGGAACAATGTGGGGAGGCGCCAGCGATCGAGGAGGTCTCTGCACCCTCCGAGCCAGCAACACCCGTTGCCAGGAAGCCCACGCGCTGGCTGGCTGTTGTCATGGGTCTATTGATCGTCCTGGCCGGGGCAGGTGTGACGGGATATATGAACGCCACAGAAAACCGTTTTGTTGAGGATTACCGTTTTGCGGCATCCGTCGGAGCCTGTCGCGTTTATCTTGCGAATGACATTCAGACTCACGCTGAACGCGCTTCCGCGCTGACCTATGTGGAACAATTCAAGGCTGAATGCGCGCAATATCCCTGGGTTTACATCAGCTGGTACGCTCTGCTTCCTCGTGCGTCGGTTATTCGCTGCGACCGGCCAATGAAAGAGCCGAACCGCTGTATATCTGATTATTTCCTGAAGGATAGCTAGCATGACTCGTTTTCGGCAGATGCTGTATATCATCGTGACGGGCCTCGTCACCGCAGGCGTGCTGACGGGCTATTACCTGTGGCACCGAACTTACGTTCAGCCTTTTTCATGTCAGGCTAATCTGGTACAGCACCATCCGGATGAGACGCTGACGGTCTGGCTGAATTACACCTTCGACGGGAAATTCGGCACCCTGAGCATGAATGGCCGGGCAAAGAGCGATCCGGGTAAAACCATCGACAGGAAAATTTCCTTTCGGGTGGATAGACAGGATCATCTCTATTTGCTGACGTCAGAAAAAAATATGACGTTCCCGGACGATAATGTCGACGACAGCTGGCTGGAAAAATATGAACCGCAATTCTTTGTCTATCCGGGCAAGAGTATTTATATGCGGATCAATGAACAACATAATGGTAACTATATCTTTACCTTAGGAACATTACCGACATATGTGTGTCGTGGTTCAAAAAAAGAATGATATAAACGAGAAAAACATTATATTTTCCTCCCGTCTCATTTATGCTTGATTTAAAATATCAGGATTACCTTAGTAATAAAAAGTGCGACAGATCATGTTGCGATAATGTAATTAATTTTAAATTTGGCAAGTAAATGAAAAGTGTATTTGACTCCTCCGATGGGGGGAAATCAGTACCGGAAAAGTGTCTGCATATTGGGTTGATATTATGGCCCCGTTATTCACTCCTGGCCGTCTCCGGGTTGCTGGAGGCGCTGCGTTATGCAGCGAAAGCTCAGGATAAATTAGCATTTAAAATCAGCCTGATAAGTGAATTTCCTGATATCCCGATTATCAGCAATGCGGGGATTATCATGAGACCGGATTCCCCCCATGCGCCGCCGGACAGTTTTAACTATCTTGCTGTTATCGGCGGTGAATTGCAGTATCTGGACTTAGGGTATCAGGGGGATAAAGCATATCTGGCACATGCCCACCATGCCGGGGTTCCGCTCATTGGCATTGGCACCGGCAGTTTTGTCCTCGCACAGGAAGGATTGCTGAATGAACGACGAGCGTCCATCCATCCTTTCCACCTTGATGCATTTCGGCAGGCTTTCCCGCTGGTTTATGCTGAGCAAGGGTATGATTTCATCGACGATGGCGATGTGCTGACCTGCCCGGGCGGTATTTCCACCCTGACGCTGGCAACTGAGCTTATCCGCGCCCATGCCGGGGATGATATCGCCAGCACCACCTGTCAGCGTTTGTCGCTCGTTCCGCATGAAATTGCCACCCCGCGTCCGGCGAATTTTGCGCTTATCCCTGACTCGCGGTTGCGCCGCGCCGTCATGCTGATAGAACAGTTCCTGACCCGGCCGCTCACCACCGCCGGGCTTGCGCGAGAAGTGGCATTGAGTGAACGCCAGCTCAACCGACTGTTCCACGCAGAATTCGGCAAAACGGCCCGCGAATTTATCCGCAGCGCCAGACTGCGCTATGCTTGCTGGCTGCTGAAGAACTCACAGCAAAGCGTGACGGATATTGCGCAGCGGATGGGGTTCAGCGACTGCGCGCACTTTATTCGTCATTTTCAGACGGAGTATGGTTGTACGCCTGGCGTGTGGCGCACTTCGCAGAGCTGAATATCATTACATTGCTGCCCTGAAACTTTACTCAACCGGAATATCATCATGAAAATAGAAGCCGCACACCCCTCACAATTTGAACGCCTCGTCGCAGTCTGGGAGTCGTCCGTTCGCGCCACGCACCGCTTTTTGCAGGAAAGCGATATCGCGGCGCTGCGTCCGTTATTGCTCAACGCATATTTGCCTAATCTCAGGGTTGTGATTGCCCGGGATGACGTGGGTATTATTCACGGCTTTTTGGGCGTGGATAAAAATCGCATTGAAATGCTGTTTGTGGATGATGCGAGCCGGGGGAAGGGTATCGGGAAAATGCTGCTGCAATATGCCATCGCAGAATTCGGCGTAAATGAAGTGGATGTGAACGAGCAGAATCCGCAGGGGGTGGCGTTTTATCGTTATATGGGGTTTGAGCCGGTCGGGCGCTCGGAGCTGGACGGGCAGGGGAATCCGTTTCCGCTGTTGCATATGCGGTTGAGTGGACAGGCTTAACGCCCTCTCCCTCTGGAGAGGGCGTCTGCAAGCTAGTTACTGGTAATTTGCCCGATGATTACACCACGCACTTTTTCGCCATCGAAGTAATACGAGACCGTATTACTCTGGATGAATCCATTCTGTACTGGCGTCTCCTGATAAAAAAGTATCGCTTTCTTTTTGGCGATCCCTTTCTTGCCGAACATTTCAATTAGATTCCTGTGAGTAGCATTCAACAATGGAACATTCGCGACTGAGACGCTGACAGGTTCCGTTGTTTTAGCACACTCTTTATGGATGCCATCTTTGGCAATAACTAGCGCAGTTAACAATCCTGCACCCATTTCGTTATCAGAAATGAACCAGTAATTCGTGCCATCGTCGTCATGAAGGCAGACCCAGCGTGCTGAGCTGTCTTTGTTAACTGGTGTGCTGGTGATATCTGACAGGTGAGTAACCTCCATTCGTACGGCTTGCTTGCCTATAGCGATGGTCGGTGAAAGGGGCACTGTTGTAGAAATTTCCGTCAATGATCCGTCTTCATCGTAATACTCGGTCGCGAAGCCGGTCATTTCCGTTGCTGAGACGTGCGAACTGACTGCAACGAGTAATGGCAATAAACAAAATAAACGCTTCATTTGACTATCAATACCGTATCGTTGCTTTTCCAGATACTCCTTCTGGCACTCAGAGGAGCAATGATGCAGCCCTCTGAAGAGTCGTCAGGGTGCAAACTGCTTTTACCATGTATTTTAAATGAGTCTCTACCACACATCTCATTTGTCGAGTAGGGCGTGAGGCTGAGAGTATATTTCCCGGTGTGGGCTGAATTATGAGGGGACCCAATAGTGTAGGTACCTCGTGGCAGCGGTCCGCTGTTTTTTACACATTCTTGTGACGGATCGTTTTTGTAACCACTAGCACCTGCGTAATCTGCATCAAATTGGTAGACACCATCCAGATAAAATTTATGCTCTTTTACATCATATTCCCAGGACATACTTTCTCCTTAAGCGCGTTCTTTCCAGGTATCAGAGTGAATGATGTTTCTATCAATGTAGTGCCATGTGATTTTTTCATATGTCATATCTACATATTCATGGTGTGTATAGTGTTCGTTTTGCGGATGTTTAATATCAAACATGACAGGTTCAATTTGAACAACTCTTGCGTTTTCTAAAGTTGTCTTAAAGTAAGCCTCTTCAAGTCCGTTATAGTTGATTCTGTAAAATATGAACTCTGCTTTTTTAAGTGTTTGCCCAGTGCATAAGGCTTTGTATAGATAAGAGGATGATGAATCAATCTCTTTCATGAATGCATAGGTACTACAAATGCGTTTTGCAGTGATTTTACCGGAGAATTTATCTATAGGTTGTTCTATAGAATGCATAAATTCAATCACTTCTATTGAACCTTCGCGATATTTTATATCGACAGAACCATTAATCCTCCGGCCTGAATCATCCTCGAGCCATAAGTAAACAGGTATAGCCATCTCAATCTCCTTTTATAGACTGAGGGAAACTACTCTTCATTATGGATTTAAATTGTGACTTTCATTTCAAAACAGGAGTGTTAAAGAATTTTGGTTGGTTTAATAGAAAGTTGTAGTTGCGAGATATGGATGGTATCAATTGACGTTTAAAAATTTATAAGGTTGATTTATGACTATTCTTCCATCGCAAGAATAATAGTCACTAAAAAAAGCATCAAATATTGAAATGATGAATATCATTAAATAATGAACCTATGCCGGGATTAGCGCTTAGCCTGCTTATCCCATTTTAATAAGCCGGCGATA
This sequence comes from Enterobacter cloacae complex sp. SHL001, assembly GCF_049236825.1. Lineage (NCBI taxonomy): Bacteria > Pseudomonadati > Pseudomonadota > Gammaproteobacteria > Enterobacterales > Enterobacteriaceae > Enterobacter > Enterobacter cloacae complex sp. SHL001. Next base: position 96,988 of record NZ_JBMKIP010000006.1, on the reverse strand, counting down.
TCTTTCTTACCTTCAGCTTCTTTCAGCAGGCGCTGCTTTTTTTCAAACTCGAGGTATTCTGAGCACGCCTTTTCATCAGCCGTTTTCTTGCTGATTTTGCCTGCTCCTTCTAAAATGTCCCGGTCATTAAATTGCAGAAACTGATCGAGCTTGGTTTGCCAGTCTCGTAAAAATACCTGCTTGCGGCGTTTGGCCTGATCTTCGGCAAAATCGAGCCACATATTAACGACGCGATTAAGCTCGCTCACCTCATCCTGAGACAGATAATTTTTTGCGGTGGTGACATCGCTTTTACGGACTTCTTCGCCTTTATAGCTGGTCAGCCCCATATGCGGTTGAGTGGCGTCCGCACGTTGGTGAATCAACTCAGCAGCGGTGTGCCCAGTGCAGGCAAAATGCAGTTTATTCTGGATGGTCTGAAAGAATTGCGTGGTTTCTTTGAGCGACGGCTGATAGTCAGCAGCTAATGCGAAAATCTCCCTCACGCGAAGGTAGACCCGGCGTTCGCTGGCACGTATATCGCGAATGCGTTCCAGCATTTCATCGAAATAGTCAGGGACGGCGGAAGATCCCACAGGCGGATTTTTCAGGCGCTCGTCGTCCATAACGAAGCCTTTAACCAGGTATTCCTGGAGCGTTTGGGTGGCCCACTGGCGGAACTGCGTACCTCGCGTGGATCGGACGCGATAGCCGATGGCGAGAATGACGGGCAGGCTAAAGTATTGAACGTTATATACTTTACCATCGCTGGCAGTTGTTCGGTAAAACCGAACAACTGAATTTTCGACCAGCTCACCCTCATCAAAAATATTCTTGATATGCCCGCTGATCGTAGCTTTGGCTTTGCCGTATAACTCACAGATCGTGGCCTGTGAGAGCCACAACGTATCGCTTTCGAAGCGGCATTCAATGCGAACTTTTCCATCCTTGCTGGCAAACATGACGAACTCACCGGCTGGAGAATTTATTAATTCCTCATATGTCATGCTGCCTCCGCTTCATAAGGTTGATGCCTGTAAGCTCGTAGTATGCCAGAAACAGCCGCTAAGCCAGGTGGTTTGTATTTGATTTTGCGAGGCGCTTTCCAGCATGTGGAATTTGGATCGCTGCAAGCGCGTCCTCTATCTCAATAAGCTTTGCTTTCGTCCGTTTATAATCGTCCTGCAAACGCTGCTCCTGCTCGTTATACGCCACCAGAACGATGCATCCTTTCATGACCTTTACCGTGACCTGCTGCCCGGTATCAAACCCCGCCGCGCGCAGCCACTTGCCGGAAAGGATGATTTTAGGCGTGGATTTGTCGTAAACATTCGGGCGGTATCCCACAATTAATGAACGCTCGGTTCCGGATTGGTCAGTGTCTGGGGTAGAATGCGAATCAGCCATAATCAACTCCTTGATAGTTGGTGAGGTTAGACGCTCCGGTTGTGTTCCCGCACTTCGGAGCGTTGCTAATACAGGAGGATTAGGTGGCCTCCTATATGTGTCAGAGTAGATGGATAGGTGGCCTCATGTCAATCATATCGCGCGAAAAAAAACCAAAAGGCGGCGGACAATCTCCGCAGTTTAAGATGCGTATTGATCCGGCATTGAAGGAACAGTTGGATGCGGTAGCGGCTGAGGAAGGGGTGAGCCTCGCTAGCTGGTTAAAGGAGTTGGCGAGAGAGGCGTTACGAGCTAAGGGTATTTCACCGAAAGCATGAATATGTCAGCGTGTTTCTGTATCGAAATCAGTTGTTGTTTCAGGCATGACTTCATCATTCTGATTTGAATTATTCATGGGAGCATTAGTGATGAACATCGGTAAGGCTGTATCGCCAGAGAAAACTTTTTCTAACCCTTTTAAGATATTTGCTTGTGTTGTTTCTAAATCGCCATGAGCAATTGGCCTATAGCAGTCTCTTTGTAATTGTACTTTATCAAAATCGTAATTCATTGCTTGCGAAAGAGCGTAGAGCAAGTCAGTAAAAAGATCATCGGATTTGGATATCCAAATATTAATATCTGGGTAGTCATTAATTTTATTTAGATGGCTATTATAACTTTTCCAGGCATGAGTAACAGTTTGTTCTTTCTTGGTTTGGTATCTGATTCTTATTATTGGGAGTTTTCTTCCATAAAACTCTAGATCGATCATATTTAATGCTTGCACATGTTCTCTATGCAATCTTTGAGCTCTAGTAGACATTAAAGTTCTGAATATCGATAAGCGGCTTTGTTTTCTTTCTCTGAATTGCTCTAATGTTTTTTGTATTTGAACAGCAAGAACAGGGCCAACAATAACTGCTGCTGTCATAATTATATCTTTTGTTTCCATGCCAAATAATATATTCATATAACACTTCCTGAGTGATAGTTATAAAGATATTATATGCTTTAAGAACGGATATTTGAAAAAATTAATTATATGAATTTTGGCGGAAGATCACAGGAGTCGAACCTGCCCGGGAACGCTGGCGCCCCCAACTGGATTTGAAGTCCAGCCACCTCACCGGAGATGACGATCTTCCGCGCCTGCATTGCTACATGGAGGCGGGGCGCATTATAGCTACTTTCAGGCATTTACCACATACCCCACACCACTTTTTTCACCTCTCTTTTGACCTTAACCCCCCTGTTTCAGCTAATTCTTAAGAAAATCCTCAGGTTAGCATTTCGTGCTCACCAACTTTTATCCCGATCACAAAAAACAAGAAACGTAATCTCTTAACCAGAAAACGCAATACCCGCTCCTGAAACAATGGTTTAAAAAACGGTAACCGGTCTCAGCGCCCCCTACAGCGTGAAGGATAAAAATATGAGCGAAGTCCTGTCAGTAAAAGAGAAGATTGGCTACGGCATGGGAGACGCCGCCAGCCATATCATTTTTGATAACGTCATGCTTTATATGATGTTTTTCTACACCGATATTTTTGGTATTCCCGCCGGGTTTGTCGGCACCATGTTCCTGCTGGCCCGCGCGCTGGATGCGATCTCCGACCCGTGCATGGGGTTGATTGCCGACCGCACCCGCAGCCGCTGGGGCAAGTTCCGTCCGTGGATTTTGTTCGGCGCGATCCCGTTCGGCATCGTCTGCGTGCTGGCGTATACCACGCCGGACCTCAGCCTCAACGGTAAAATGGTTTACGCCGCCGTTACCTACACCCTGCTGACCCTGCTCTATACCGTGGTCAACATCCCGTACTGCGCGCTGGGCGGCGTGATCACCAACGACCCGACGCAGCGTATCTCCCTCCAGTCCTGGCGCTTTGTGCTGGCGACGGCGGGCGGTATGCTCTCTACGGTGCTGATGATGCCGCTGGTGAACCTGATTGGCGGTGATGACAAAGCATTCGGCTTTCAGGGCGGGATCGCCGTGCTGTCGGTGGTCGCGTTCCTGATGCTGGCGTTCTGCTTCTTCACCACCAAAGAGCGCATCCAGGTGCCGCCGAGCACCACCTCCATGCGTGAAGATCTGCGTGATATCTGGCAAAACGACCAGTGGCGCATCGTTGGCGTGCTGACCATCCTCAACATACTCGCCGTCTGCGTGCGCGGGGGCGCGATGATGTACTACTGCACCTGGATCATGGGCTCGCCGGAGGTGTTCGTCGCCTTCCTCACCACCTACTGCGTCGGCAATCTGATTGGCTCCGCGCTGGCGAAACCGCTCACCGACTGGAAGTGCAAGGTCAGCATCTTCTGGTGGACCAACGCCGCGCTGGCGGTGGTCAGCGTGGCGATGTTCTTCGTGCCGATGCATGCCACCGTCCTGATGTTCGGCTTCATCTTCGTTATCGGCGTGCTGCACCAGCTGGTGACGCCGATTCAGTGGGTAATGATGTCCGATACCGTCGACTACGGCGAATGGACCAACGGCAAACGTCTGACCGGCATCAGCTTTGCGGGCACGCTGTTCGTGCTGAAGCTCGGCCTGGCGCTGGGCGGGGCGATGATAGGCTGGATGCTGGCAGGCGGCGGCTACGACGCGGCAGCCAAAACCCAGAACAGCGCGACCATCAGCATCATCATCGGCCTGTTTACCCTGGCACCGGCGATCTGTTACGTGCTGAGCGCCATCATCGCCAAACGCTACTACACGCTGAAAACACCCTTCCTGACCAAAATCCTGCGCGAGCTGGCGCAGGGTGCGCGCCGCAATAAGCAGGAGTTTGAAAACCTGCCGATCAGCAAAGAATTACAGAACTAAGAGGACGAGAGTATGAAAATCAGTGATGGAAACTGGCTTATTCAACCGGGCCTGAACGTGACCTACCCGGTGCAGGTGTTCGACGTGGAGCAGCAGGGCAATGACCTGGTGGTGTATGTGGCGCCGCGCGACGTGCGCGAACGCACCTGGCAGCTCGACACGTTGATGTTCACGGTGCGCCTGTTTGCCCCGCAGGAAGGGATTGTCGGGGTGCGCATTGAGCACTTCCAGGGCGCGCTGAACAACGGTCCGCACTATCCGCTGAACGTTCTGAAGGATGTAAAAGTAGAGATTGAAAACAACGCCGAATTTGCCGAGCTGAAAAGCGGCAGCGTTAGCGTGCGCGTTACCAAAGGCGAGTTCTGGGCGCTGGATTTCCTGCGCAACGGCCAGCGCATTACCGGCAGCCAGCTGAAAAACAACGGCTACGTGCAGGACAGCAATACCGATCGCAACTATGTGTTTGAACGTCTGGATCTGGGCGTGGGGGAAACGGTCTACGGCCTGGGCGAGCGCTTTACCGCGCTGGTACGTAACGGCCAGACGGTCGAAACCTGGAACCGCGACGGGGGCACCAGCACCGAGCAGTCCTACAAAAACATCCCGTTCTACCTGACCAACCGCGGCTACGGCGTGCTGGTGAATCATCCGGAAAATGTCTCGTTTGAAGTCGGCTCCGAGAAGGTCTCCAAAGTGCAGTTCAGCGTGGAAGGGGAGTATCTGGAGTACTTCGTGATCGACGGCCCGACGCCGAAAGAAGTGCTGAACCGCTATACCCGCTTCACCGGCCGTCCGGCGCTGCCGCCTGCGTGGTCGTTCGGCCTGTGGCTGACCACCTCCTTCACCACCAACTACGACGAAGCGACGGTTAACAGCTTTATCGACGGCATGGCCGAGCGCGACCTGCCGCTGCACGTGTTCCACTTCGACTGCTTCTGGATGAAGGCCTTCCAGTGGTGCGACTTCGAGTGGGACCCGGTGACCTTCCCGGATCCGGAAGGCATGATCCGCCGCCTGAAAGAGAAAGGGCTGAAGGTCTGCGTGTGGATCAACCCGTACATCGGCCAGAAATCGCCGATCTTCCGGGAGCTGAAAGAGAAGGGCTACCTGCTCAAGCGCCCGGACGGCTCCCTGTGGCAGTGGGACAAATGGCAGCCGGGGCTGGCGATCTACGACTTCACCAACCCGGACGCGTGCAGGTGGTATGCGGACAAACTGAAAGGCCTGGTGGAGATCGGCGTCGACTGCTTCAAGACCGACTTCGGCGAGCGTATCCCGACGGAGGTCCAGTGGTTTGACGGTTCCGATCCGCAGAAGATGCACAACCATTACGCCTACATCTACAACGAACTGGTGTGGAACGTGCTGAAAGAGACGGTGGGAGAAGAAGAGGCGGTGCTGTTTGCCCGTTCTGCCTCCGTGGGTGCGCAACAGTTCCCGGTACACTGGGGTGGCGACTGCTACGCCAACTATGAGTCGATGGCCGAAAGCCTGCGCGGCGGGCTGTCGATTGGCCTGTCCGGCTTCGGGTTCTGGAGCCACGATATCGGCGGGTTCGAAAACACCGCTCCGGCGCACGTCTACAAACGCTGGTGCGCGTTCGGGCTGTTCTCCAGCCACAGCCGCCTGCACGGCAGCAAATCCTACCGCGTGCCGTGGGCGTACGATGACGAGTCCTGCGATGTGGTGCGCCACTTCACGCAGCTGAAATGTCAGCTGATGCCGTACCTGTATCGTCAGGCGGCGCTGGCCCGCGAGTTCGGCACGCCGATGCTGCGGGCGATGATGCTGGAGTTCCCGGACGATCCGGCGTGCGATTACCTCGACCGCCAGTACATGTTGGGGGATTCAATGATGGTGGCGCCGGTGTTCTCCGAGGCGGGCGACGTGCAGTTCTACCTGCCGGAAGGGCGCTGGACGCACCTGTGGCACAACGATGAAATCGAGGGTAGCCGCTGGCATAAGCAGCAGCACGATTTCCAGAGCCTGCCGGTCTATGTGCGCGACAACACACTGCTGGCGCTCGGCAATAATAACCAGAAGCCGGACTATGCGTGGCACGAGGGGACGGCCTTCCAGCTCTTTAACCTGAGCGATGGCGCAACGGCGGTGAGTGAAGTGCCTGCGGCGGACGGTTCTGTAGTGTTTGCGCTGAAGGCGTCACGTCAGGGCGACGTCGTGACCTTTACCGGCGCGGGAGATGCGCAAAACTGGTCGGTGTGCTTGCGCAACGTGCAGAAGGTCGGCGGCGTAAAAGGCGGTTCACATGCGGGCAGCGAATGGGGTGTGGTGGTGAAAGCCGAGGGGGATGAGGTGGTGGTTCACCTCTGAGCTGGAAAAATGCCCGGTGGCGCTTCGCTTACCGGGCCTACGGTAATTATGCGGTCTGATGCCCTCACCCACGGTAGAAGGAACCAAAACCTCGTAGGCCGGGTAAGGCGAAGCCGCCACCCGGCTTTTTACTGTGCCGGAGCCACCGTAGACACCATCCCGCCGGTCATCGTCTGTTGCACCTGCCGTTTATCCATATTCACTGCGCTCAGCTTCCCATTCACCGTCGGCTTCAGCGGCGCATTGGCCTGCACGCTTCCGCTGGCGGTGAGCTGAATATTGCCGTCGCCCGCAATCGGCAGCGCTGGCCAGCCCCACTGCTGCATAACGTTGAGTGGTACACCGCGCCCGTTCAGGCTCACGGTGGTTTGTCGCTGTGGCAGCTGTGACACGGTGGCGGTCGCTTCCAGGATCCCTTTCTCGGTAAAGGCGCTCAGATCGGTAATATTTACCGTTGCGGCGTTGGCATTCAGCGCCAGCGACGGGCGACGCACGTCGACGCGGTTAAAGGTTGCTGCCGCCCCGTTGAGGGTTGCGTTACCGCCCCACACGCCCCACTTGTGATCCTGCGCCAGCCGCAGATTAGCGCCATAACCGTCGAGGGAGGTGATCTGCCACGGGAACGCCGGATCGATGTCGATCACCAGGTTGCGGCTCAGTCCGAATTTTTTCAGTGTTACGCTGTTCAGCCATACCGGGAGCGGGTCCATCCACAGCGTTTTCCAGTTTTCCGGAAGCGTATATTCCAGCCCGGCAATGGCAACGTCGTCCAGCACCAGCGCCTGACCCTCGCGCAGCCAGTTGCCAGAGGTACGCACCATGCCCCCTTCCCAGCGGGAGGTGAACTGACGCAGCGCAATGCCCTGCGGGGAGAATTCCGCATTCAGGATAGGGTCAAACAGATGCAGCGAGCCGTAGATAAATTCGCTGGCGTTCATGGATAACCGTCCCTCCTGGCTTTGCCAGTCACCTTTACTCAGGGTGAGGTTACGCAGGCTGAGATCGAGGTCGGTTACCGCCCAGTCTGGCCCCTGTAGACGGGCATCGGTCACTTCCAGCCGCCCAATCTGTAACGAAGGCAGGGTGGAGAGAGGGGCGAAGAAATCCAGCAGCGATTTGTCGCTTTGCAGGCGGATCTCATTCAGACGCAGGGTGTTGATAACCCAGCCACCGTCGGCATTACGCAGAGCCGAGCCCGTCAGCGAGCCGCGCGCCATATCGGCACCGATGGTATTGAGCACCACCTCTTTGCCGTTGAGTTGTCCCTGAATCAGCACGTTGTTGGCCGGTATGCCGTTGAGCGTGAGCGACCCGGCGCTCATCTGGATTTGCGCATTTTTTCCCAGTACGTTCCCCGCCTCGGGCTGCCACGGGCTGACGCCGCCGGTCACCTTTTGCGCACTGAGATCCCACTCGGTATTCGGGCTGTTAAAGGCCATGTTATTCAGTTGCAGACGGTCGGCCTGGAACGGCAGCGGCGCCGTCTGCGGCGATAAATTCAGCGTGCCATCGAACAGGGTGATGGCATCCATATGCAGCGGGTCGGTGATCTGGCGGCTGCTTAAGCCAATATCCACTTTTTTAGCGACCAGCGTGGCCGGTTTGCCATCTCGTCCGAAGGTAACGTTTTCCAGAAGGATGTGAGAAGGGGATGAAAAGCGGTGATCCATCAGGTCAAAGTTGAGCTCGTAATCGGTATTCACCGTGATCCAGCTGCTGACCTGCGATGCGCCCCAGCGGGTCTGGAGCAGAAAATAAAAGGCGAGCACTACAATGAGCAGGGCTACCAGAAGATAGATAAGCAGCTTTCCAATAAATTTCATGGTCTTCCTTCCCGCGAAACGCACATAAGGGTGTTATGCACGATTTATGCGCAATGCTCAAGGCGGGAATGGTGTAAAGAGATGTCACGGCAGGCATTGACAGCCTGCCGTGTGGGGATCAGTTCTTTTCAGGCGGGAAAATGAGATTCAGCACAATAGCGGTAATACCGCCCGCGGCGATGCCGGAAGAGAGCAGGTTTTTCACCCAGTCCGGGGCAAACTGCAAAATCATCGGCTGCTGGGAGACGCCAAGCCCTACGGCGAGAGACAGCGCAATAATCATGATTGCGCGGCGGTTCAGCGGCTCGCGGGAGACGATACGCACGCCAGAGGCCGCGATGGTACCGAACATGACCAGCGTCGCGCCGCCCAGCACCGGCTCAGGGATGTGCTGCACAAACCCGCTCACCGCCGGGAACAGGCCGAGGACCACCAGCATCAGCGCTACCACGAAGCCCACGTAGCGGCTGGCCACGCCGGTCAGCTGGATCACGCCGTTGTTCTGGCCAAAGCAGGAGTTCGGGAAGGTGTTGAACACCGCCGAGACAAACGAGTTCAGTCCGTTCGCCAGCACGCCGCCTTTCAGACGTTTCATGTACAGTGGGCCGGAGACCGGCTGCTCGGACACGTCGGAGGTGGCGGTGATATCGCCAATGGTTTCCAGCGAAGTGATCATAAAGACCAGCATCAGCGGCAGGAGCAGACTCCAGTCAATGCCCAGGCCGTAGTAGAGCGGCGTTGGCACGGTAATCAACGCGCTGTTGGTTGGGGTGGTGTTTTCCGGCAGCATGCCCAGCGCCCACGCCAGCAGGTAACCGGCCGCCATGGCGATCACCAGCGATGCCACGCGCAGGTACGGGTTACGCTGGCGGTTAAGCAGAATAATGATCGCCAGCACCACGCCTGCCAGCAGCAGGTTTTTCGGCGCGCCGAAGGTATGGTCGCTCATTGCCGCGTAGCCGCCCCCGATGGAGGTCAGACCCACCTGGATCAGTGACAGGCCGATAATCATCACCACCACGCCGGAGACCAGCGGGGTGATCACCCGGCGCGCCAGGTGCAGAACGCGGGAAATGATCATCTCTGTGCAGCTTGCCAGCATCAGGGTGCCGAAAAGCGCCGCCATCATCGTCGGGACATCTGCGCCGCCGGTTTTCAGTGCCGTACCGCCCATGATCAGCGGCGCCACAAAGTTAAAGCTGGTGCCCTGAATCGACAGCAAACCCGAGCCCACCGGACCCCAGGCTTTAATTTGAATGATGGAGGCCACGCCGGAAGCGAACAGAGACATACTGATGATGTGTTGCGTATCCTGCGCCGGTAACCCCAGCGCCTGGCAAATCAGCAGAGCCGGCGTGATGACCGCAACGAACATCGCCAGCAGGTGCTGGCAGGCGGCAAACAGGGTTTGAGGCAGCGGGGGACGATCTTCAAGGCGGTAAATCAGTTCGCTGTTTTGCTTCTGCGCAATCGGTTGCGCATCAGCAGACTCCAGAGTGTTAACAGACATCGGCGGCTATCCCACGGTGGAAAAGCGGGCATTTTAGCTGACCACCTGGTAAAAGCAAACGATTGCCAGCAAAAATAAGAGAGAAAATCTGCCGATGTGAGCAGGTTTTCTACAACGAACAGGAAAAAAAAATTACACTTTTCGCGCCGGCGGCTCATGACGAGCATCACCCGGCCCAGGATAACGCCGCGTGTGTATGGAACACGCGCATAACAGGAGCCTTTTATGATTCATCTCGATACGTTGTCGACCCTTGTTGCCGCAACGCTGGTTCTTCTGCTTGGTCGCAAGCTGGTACACAGTGTTTCCTTTCTGAAAAAGTACACCATTCCTGAACCTGTCGCCGGTGGATTGCTGGTGGCGCTGGCCCTGCTGGTACTGAAAAAAAGCATGGGCTGGGAAATCGATTTTGATATGTCCCTGAAAGATCCGTTGATGCTGGCCTTCTTTGCCACTATCGGCCTGAACGCTAACCTCGCAAGCCTGCGTTCGGGCGGCAAGGTGCTGGGCGTGTTTCTGATTGTTGTGGTGGGCCTGCTGCTGATGCAAAACGCCATCGGCATCGGTATGGCGTCGCTGCTGGGGCTGGATCCGCTGATGGGTCTGCTGGCGGGGTCGATTACCCTGTCAGGCGGCCACGGAACGGGCGCGGCGTGGAGCAAGCTGTTCATCGAACGCTATGGCTTTGAAAACGCAACGGAAGTGGCAATGGCCTGTGCGACCTTTGGCCTGGTGCTTGGCGGGCTGATTGGCGGCCCGGTGGCGCGCTATCTGGTGAAACACTCCACCACGCCGGAAGGCAGGCCAGACGATGAAATGGTGCCGACCGCATTTGAAAAACCGGACGTTGGCCGTAGTATCACCTCGCTGGTAATGATTGAAACCATCGCCATGATTGCCATCTGCCTTACCGTGGGCAAAATCGTTGCGCAATGGCTGGCGGGAACGGCTTTCGAACTGCCAACCTTTGTCTGCGTGCTGTTTATCGGGGTGATCCTGAGCAACGGTCTGGCGCAGATGGGCTTCTACCGCGTCTTTGAGCGCGCAGTGTCCGTGCTGGGGAACGTCAGCCTGTCGCTGTTCCTGGCGATGGCGCTGATGAGCCTCAAGCTGTGGGAACTGGCCTCGCTGGCGCTGCCGATGGTGGCGATCCTGGCGGTGCAGGCCGTGTTCATGGCGCTGTATGCCATCTTTGTTACCTGGCGCATGATGGGCAAAAACTATGATGCGGCGGTACTGGCTGCGGGTCACTGTGGATTTGGTCTGGGAGCGACGCCAACGGCCATCGCGAATATGCAGGCGATCACCGAACGGTTCGGCCCGTCGCACATGGCGTTTCTGGTGGTGCCGATGGTGGGCGCATTCTTCATTGATATCGTCAACGCGCTGGTCATTAAGCTCTACCTGATGCTGCCGATGTTTGGCTGACCGTCAGGCGTTGGAATACCGCTCGGTTTCCGGCATCCAGCGTTCAATTAACGCTGCCGCCTGTTCGGGGTAGCGTTCATGAATATGACGCGCAAGGCGTTGTACTTCGGGGATCATGGCCTGATCGCGCAACAAATCCGCCACTTTAAATTCGGCGTTACCCGTCTGACGCGTGCCCAGCAGTTCGCCCGGGCCGCGGATCTCCAGATCTTTTTGCGCAATGACGAAGCCGTCATTGCTGTCGCGTAATACCTGCAAACGCATCTGCGCGGTTTTCGACAGAGGGGCTTTGTAGAGCAGCACGCAGTGAGAGGCGATCGCACCACGGCCCACGCGGCCTCGTAGCTGGTGGAGCTGCGCCAGGCCCAGGCGCTCCGGGTTCTCAATAATCATCAGGCTGGAGTTCGGCACGTCCACGCCCACTTCGATGACCGTGGTCGCAACGAGTAAATGCAGTTCGCCCTGTTTGAACGACTGCATCACCGCCTGCTTCTCGGCAGGCTTCATGCGCCCGTGAACCAGACCGACGTTCAGCTCCGGCAGGGCGAGCTTTAACTCTTCCCATGTGGCTTCGGCAGCCTGCGCTTCCAGCAGCTCAGACTCTTCAATCAGGGTACAGACCCAGTAAGCCTGACGCCCTTCCTGGGTGCAGGCGTTGCGCACGCGGTCAATGATGTCGCTGCGGCGCGTGTCCGGAATGGCGACCGTTGTCACCGGCGTACGGCCCGGGGGGAGTTCGTCGATGGTGGAGGTATCCAGATCGGCATAGGCCGTCATCGCCAGGGTGCGCGGAATTGGCGTGGCGGTCATGATCAGCTGATGCGGGTGGAAGCCCTGTTGCAGACCTTTCTCCCACAGCGCCAGACGCTGATGAACACCAAAGCGGTGCTGTTCGTCGATAATGACCAGCGCCAGGCCGTTAAACTGCACCTGTTCCTGGAAAATGGCGTGCGTGCCGACAATCATCTGCACCTGCCCGCTGGCAATGGCTTCCTGCTGCGCAAGGCGCGCTTTGCCCTTCTGCTTCCCGGCCAGCCAGCCCACTTCAATTCCCAGCGGGGCAAACCAGTTCCGGAAATTGTTGGCGTGCTGCTCGGCCAGCAGTTCCGTCGGTGCCATCAGCGCCACCTGCTTACCGTGGGCGATGGCGCGCAAAGCGGCCAGCGCGGCGACCAGCGTTTTACCGGAACCCACGTCGCCCTGCACCAGGCGCATCATTGGCACATCCAGCGCCATATCGCGTTCGATCTCGGCAGTCACCCGCGCCTGGGCGCCGGTGGGTTTAAACGGCAGTGAGGCCAGCAGCTTATCTTTGAGCTCATCACGCTGGCTTAATGGCTGCGCGTGGAAACGCTGCGCACCTGCGCGCAGGGCCAGCATGCTCAGGTTGTGAGCCAGTAATTCCTCAAGGATAAGACGCCGTTGGGCGGGGTGTTTACCGCTCTCAAAATCAACAAGCTGAAGCGTTGGCGGTGGACGGTGCAGGGTGCGCAACGCCTCCGGCAGGCTCATCATGCCCTGCGCCAGCTCCGGCGGCAGCAGCTCGTTAATGGCGCAGGTATCAAGCAGCTCCAGCGCCTGGTCGGTGAGCTTGCGCAGCGTAGCCTGCTTAATGCCTTCAGTGGTTGGATAGACCGGCGTGAGCGTCTCCTGTAGCTCAGGTGAGCTGAGATCGCCCTGCACGCGGTATTCCGGGTGGATCATCTCCGCGCCGTATTTGCCCCGTTTGGCTTCACCGTACGCAAGTACGCGTCGTCCAGTGGCAAGGCTGTTTTTCATTGCCGCATTGAAGTTGAAAAAGCGCATGGTGAGAATGCCGGTGCCGTCGCTGATCTGGCAGGTCATCATCCTGCGTCCGCCAAAGGTGATGTTGCAGTTCAGCACTTCCCCTTCAACGGTGGCGTAAATAGCGGGCAGCAGATCGCCAATCTTATAAAGCTGAGTACGGTCTTCGTAGCGCAGGGGGAGGTGGAGCAGGAGATCCTGCACGGTGTGCAGGCCTATCTTCGCCAGTTTACTGCTTTGTGCCGCGCCCACGCCCGTCAGGCTGTTGAGCGGTATGGCGTCCAGCAGGCGGCCTTTCATGATTTACCCCGCGTACTGCATGGTGGACCACCACTCGGCATCGGCTTCAATTTCGCCCTGCGCGTTGACGTGGGGGTAAGGCAATTTCTTCTGCTTCGCAACGCGAGCCAGCACCGGATAGCCACCTTCAAACAGCAGGCGCTGCTGCTCCTCTTCCGGCAGCATGCTGTTGCTGCGCTCGTACATTCCGGCATTCTGACGCTGGCGCTGCGCTTCATATAGGATCAGCGCTGAGGCGACCGACACGTTGAGTGACTGGACCATGCCGATCATTGGAATGATGATGTCCCGATCGGCCAAATCCAGTGCTTCCTGCGTGATCCCCGTTTTCTCCTGGCCCATTAAAATGCAGGTCGGACGGGTGTAGTCGATCTCACGGAAATCCACGGCTTTAGCAGAGAGGTTGGTTGCCAGAACCTGCATGCCACGCCCTTTCAGGTGCGAGACCGCTTCACCAATAGTCTGGTGAGTTTTCACGGATACCCAGCTGTTGCTGCCTGCGGCGGTGGAGGCCATGGTACGCATACGTGTGCCTGGCCAGACGGCGTGGACTTCATGCACGCCGACGGCATCTGCGGTGCGGACGATAGCAGAGACGTTATGAGGTTTATGGACCTGCTCCATGCAGACCGTCAGATCAGGCTGACGCCTGGCGAGCATTTCGCAGATTCGCTCGTAACGTTTTGAATTCATAATGCTAGTTTCGGTTACGGGTGACTTTAATGACATCCGGCATCACGCGGATCTTGCGCATAATATTGGCCAGATGCACGCGGTCACGGGCGGTCAGGCGAATAAAGGCGCTGTAAACGCGGCCATCTTTTTCTTCCGTATTCAGGCTTTGAATGTTGGACGAGGCCGTGTTGATCGCTGCCGTCAGGTTCGCCAGTGCACCCTGGTGGTTGAACATATCCACCTTGATTTCAGTGATAAATTCCTGCGCCGTCTCTTTATCCCACTCGACCGCCATGAACTTCTCTGGCTCTTTCTGATAGCCACGGATGTTACGGCAGGATTCATGGTGGATCACCAGCCCTTTACCTGGGCTGACGTGCGCAATAATCGGGTCGCCCGGGATAGGACGGCAGCATTTGGCGAAGGTGATGAGCACCCCGTCAGCGCCTTTGATCGGCAGGTGACCATGATTTTGCGTGGTGGCAGGAACGGCTGTCGTTTCGCCTTGTTGCAGATTCTTCGCCACGACCACGCTCATGGCGTTGCCGAGACCAATCTCTGCCAGCAGGTCATCCAGCGAGGCGAGCTTCATACGCTCCAGCTCATGCTGAATGTTTTCTGGTGGGATCTCTGCCAGTTTGCGGCTGCCACCCAGCGCGTGATTGAGCAAACGACGCCCAAGGCTAACGGAGTCGTCGCGCTTGAGGTTTTTCAGCAGCTGGCGGATTTTTGCGCGCGCTTTTGAGCTCACGACAAAGTTCAGCCAGGCGGCGTTAGGACGTGCCCCCGGCGCGGTAATGATCTCCACCGTCTGTCCGCTGAAAAGCGGCTGCGACAGCGGATAAGGCTGCCTGTCGACGCGGGCACCTACGCAGGCATGGCCGATATCGGTATGCACGGCGTAAGCGAAGTCGACCGGTGTCGCGCCCGCAGGCAGTTCGACAATGCGCCCTTCCGGCGTGAAAACGTAAATTTCATCCGGGAAGAGATCGGATTTAACGCTCTCGATAAATTCAAACGAGCTACCTGCGCTCTGTTGCAGCTCCAGCAGGCTCTGCATCCAGCGCTGGGCGCGGATTTGCGCGGTGGTGCTGCTTTCGCCGCCGTGCTCTTTATAAGCCCAGTGCGCCGCGACACCCATCTCCGCCATCTGATCCATATCTTCGGTACGAATCTGCACCTCAACAGGGACACCGTGCGGGCCAATCATGGAGGTGTGCAAAGACTGGTATCCGTTCGCTTTTGGAATGGCGATGTAATCTTTGACGCGCCCCGGACGCGGCTTGTACAGGCTGTGCATCTGCCCCAGCACGCGATAACAGGTGTCTGAATCGTGGACGATGACGCGGAACGCGTAGATATCCATGATCGAGTGAAAACGCTGCTCTTTGAGCACCATTTTGCAGTAGATAGAGTACAAATGCTTTTCGCGACCGCTCACGCGGCACGGAATGCCCGCTTCCTGCAAACGCCCTTCGATTTCAGAGAGGATCTTTTGAATCATCTCTTTACGGTTACCGCGAGCGGCTTTCACCACCTCTTTAATCACGCGATAGCGGTTCGGGTACAACGCCTCAAAACCCAGCTCTTCCAGCTCGGTTTTAATGTGATGAATACCTAAACGGTGCGCCAGCGGACTGTAAATTTCGAGGGTTTCACGGGCGATGCGGCGACGTTTATCCGGGCGAAGTGAGCCCAGCGTGCGCATATTGTGGGTGCGGTCAGCCAGTTTGATGAGAATGACGCGGATATCCTGCACCATCGCCATGATCATCTTGCGGAAGTTTTCGGCCTGCGCCTCTTTCTTGTCGCGGAATTTCAGCTTATCAAGCTTAGAGACCCCTTCCACCAGCTCGGCAACGCTTTTGCCAAACAGCTGTTCCATGTCCTGGTAGGTGGCAGGGGTATCTTCAATCACGTCATGCAGCAGGGCGGCCATCAGCGTTTCGTAGTCGAGTTTCATCTCGGCCAGAATACAGGCCACCGCTACCGGGTGCGTGATATAGGGTTCACCGCTTGAACGTGTCTGGCCCTCGTGAGCGTCACGTGCAACGAGATACGCCTGCTGAAGACGCTTAATCTGGTCTTCAGGCAGGTAGGTTTGAATCAGTTGATTCAGGCTTTCAAACAGATACAAGGGCGACCCGCAGGTTTAATTAACGACGACCTTCAGCAATAGCGGTAACAGCTTGTAATTCAGCGGCTTCCTGCTCTTGCTGCTCCTGGCGCTCACGCACGTCGAGGATCTGGTTGTTGATCAGACCTTCTTCGATTTCGCGAAGTGCAATAACGGTGGTTTTATCGTTTTCTTCCGGTACCAGCGGATCTTTACCGCCTACCTGCATCTGACGAGCGCGACGCGCGGCGACCAGCACCAGGTCAAAACGGTTACCAATTTTCTCTACAGCGTCCTGAACAGTTACGCGTGCCATACTTAAAATGCTCCACAGGTGAAGAAATGACTGGGCATGATACTGAAAGTGGGTTCAGTCTGCCAACAGTTTGGTGATTAATGCGTCATGTCGCTGCTTCTGGCGGCTCATACGCAGACGTTCTGCGCGAAGGATAGTTTTGAGATCGCTTAGCGCGGCATCAAAATCATCATTCACAATAAGGTAATCATATTCCGCGTAATGGCTCATTTCTGCAACTGCCTGCGCCATACGCTTCGCGATAACTTCTTCGCTGTCCTGGCCGCGACCACGCAGGCGGCGATCCAGTTCATCTTTCGATGGCGGTAAAATAAAGATACTGCGCGAATCAGGCATTTTCTTACGAATTTGCTGCGCGCCCTGCCAGTCGATATCCAGGAACACGTTAACGCCGGTCGCCAGAACCTGCTCAATGGTTTCACGCGAAGTACCGTAGTAGTTACCGAAAACTTCTGCATGTTCAAGAAACGCGTCTCTGCCAATCATCGCTCTGAATTCGTCGTGATTCACAAAGAAATAGTGTTCACCGTGCACTTCACCCGGACGCGGTGCTCGCGTGGTGTGAGAAACAGAAACCTGCGTATCGTACAACGGTTGGGTTTTTAACAGTGCCTGAATAAGGCTGGATTTACCCGCGCCACTAGGGGCAGAAACAATATAAAGCGTGCCTTGAGCCATGAGAGTCTTTTGTATGTGTTAACGAAGAAGTCCTACATACGGGCTTATTATACACGTCGCCGCTGTGTGACGTAGCCTTTGTCACACTTTTTCCCCTGGATGATTAAATTTTGCGTGCCGTTTTCAGCTTTTACCTTCTTTTTGCTGCAATAAAAACAATGCGCTGAAGCGCGCTCGTAAAATGCAATTTTGCAGCTGGTCTGCGGCTCCCGGGCAGGGTATACCCTTCGCAAAACAGGGAGGGGTAATAATGGTGAAATGGATAAGCATACTGATGATCTTCTTAAGCAGCGAGGCGATGGCTATCTGCCCGGTCTGGTCACCGGCTAAAGCCGGGCAGGAGATCGCGGCCCTGAAGGCGCAGCTGACCCGCTGGAATGATGATTACTGGAAGCAGGGCCGCAGCGAGGTGAGCGACGACGTTTACGACAGGCTTAACGCCCGCTTAAAACAGTGGCAGCGCTGTTTTCACGATGAACCGCTGCACGACGATCTTCCAGCCGCCAGTGGGACGGTGAAACATCCCTTCGCCCATACCGGCGTGCATAAAGTAGAAAGCAAGCAGGCGCTTAGCCGCTGGATGGCGACGAAGCAGGATCTCTGGGTACAGCCAAAGGTGGATGGTGTTGCGGTCACCCTGGTCTACAAAAACGGCAAGCTGGTGCAAGCGATTAGCCGGGGCGACGGCTTACAGGGGGAAGAGTGGACGGCACAGGCGCGAATGATCCCCGCTATTCCGCAAACGCTGGCCGGGCCGCTTGCCAACAGCGTGTTGCAGGGTGAACTTTTTCTGCTGCGCGAGGGGCATATCCAGCAGCGGATGGGAGGGATGAACGCGCGTGCGAAGGTAGCGGGAGCGATGATGCGCGCGACCGATCGCGCAGCGCTGAAGCAGACAGGCATTTTTATCTGGGCCTGGCCGAACGGCCCAAAAGCGATGAAAGCACGCCTTTCCACGCTGGCGGAGGCAGGTTTTACCCTGACGGCCCGCTATACCGTGCCGGTTAAAAACGCGGCTGATGTGGAGGCGCAGCGGACGGCCTGGTTTAAGGCTTCGTTGCCCTTCGCCACGGATGGCATTGTGGTTCGCGCCTCGGCAGAGCCGCCGGGCGAGCGATGGCTGCCGGGGGAAGGGAGTTGGGTCGTCGCATGGAAATACCTTCCTGTGGCCCAGGTGACGGAAGTCAAAGCGATTCACTTTACCGTTGGCCGTACCGGGCGGATCACCGCGATTGCGCAGCTTGAGCCGCTGATGCTCGACGATAAACGCGTACAGCGCGTCAGCTTAGGGTCGGTTAACCGCTGGCAGAGGCTGGATATTGCCCCCGGCGATCAGGTGCTGGTAAGCCTGGCGGGACAAGGTATTCCCCGGCTGGATAACGTGGTGTGGCGCAATGTGGATCGCCGTAAACCGCAGCCGCCCTCATCGCGCTATAACGGTTTAACCTGTTTCTATGCCTCCCCGGAGTGCATGGAGCAATTTTTTGCCCGGCTGACGTGGCTAAGTTCCAGGCAGGCGTTAGATATCGAAGGAATGGGCGAATCAGGATGGCGGACCCTCTATCAGGCGCATCGGTTTGAGCACCTCTTCTCCTGGCTACAGCTCACGCAGGCGCAGCTCACCGCGACGCCGGGGATATCGGCATCGCATGGCGCTGCGCTGTGGCATCAGTTTAACCTGGCGCGGGAGCGACCTTTTATCCGCTGGATCACCGCGATGGGAATACCGCTGGCCCGGTCGACGCTCAAGGCGGCAGGGGATCGCACCTGGCAGGCGCTGATTCAGCGAAGCGAAGCGGAGTGGCGGATGCTGCCGGGTGTCGGGCAGGAGAAGGCCCGCCAGATCGTAAACTGGCTGCATCAGCCTCAGATTGATGCCCTGGCAAAATGGCTGGCCGCAGAGCACATCGGTGGATTTTAATCTGCGTGCGCTCCTGAACAGACTGGCGAGGGGGCACACTTCCGCTGCCGTGAATAGCGTATTTATGAGACGCGGTTTATATACGCAATAATTATGAATATAAATGAATTATTCATGGTAAATATATTTTTAGGAAATATTATCCCTGAACCCAATTTCAGAATTTGCTCTGCTTGCGTTTTTATTTTCTTTGAGAGAACGGCTTAATTGATCTCAATCACTATTAATCGAGAGTAATAGCCGGGAATGAAGGAGTTATAGGCAATGCAGCCTGAGTATTGTTCGTATTTTTGCTTTTAATTTCAGTTGTTTAACTATTTTATTAATAATATGTTGAGTGTTTTCTGGTTAACAATTAGTCATATTTATTCTGCCGGAAATCATTGCGTCAAATTATTATAAGAATTATCTTATCCAAAATTTTTAAGGTAGTTACCGCTGGGGTGCATTTCGCATCACTCTGCGTTTTCCTTTCTTTTTGCGCCCCGTGAGGGGGTTAACTATCTGAACTCCAATTGAAGCAATTAAGGGTACCGAAATATATCCTGGCAGTTTATATGCGCTGGTGTTCAGAGCCCAGGGCTTTTACATGGATGATTTTCCGTCCCTGTCGGGCCGGAATTCAGCCCCGGGCTTTATGCCCGTTAACCGGGACCTGGTTTCCAGGTGCTCATATTTTCCTTCATTTGAATGAGGACCAAAAATGAAAAGGACGCTTTGTACAGTGCTGATGGCACTCACGCTGGCGACTGCCCTGCCTGCTATAGGCGCTACCACCGAAGCAGGTAGTACCAGCGCAGCAACAACCGGTACAACAACCGGAGCAACGGTGGGAACTACCGCTGGCACTACGGGGGGACTGGCGGCAGGCGCGATTGGGACAACCGCTGTTGTCACCACCGCTGCGATTGCCGGCGTAGCGACGTTAGCCGTTGTCGCGGCAAGCGACAGTGGCGATGACTCAGGCAATGGTACTTCCACGACGACAGTTACCCGCTAAGGCTGGTGCGCAAGGCGATATAGCCTTGCGCTGAACTGCGCAACGACTTGACCCGGTGGCGATATCAAAGCCGGGTATTTAATTGATTTCAATGTTATTTAATCAAGGATTTCTGGTGAGACTGTTTATTCTGCTCATCATGACTCTGCTGATCCAGGGATGTACGCCGAGCCAGCAGAGCATTATTGAGACCTTTAACGCCAGCCTGGACGGGCGCCAGGATGTGACGGTAACGGACGGGCAGATTCAGGTGCTCCCATACTCAACCATGTACCTGCGTCTGGATAATGGCCCGAGGATCCTGGTGGTTCTCGGATACATCGAACAGGGAAACAGTAAGTGGTTATCGCAGGATAATGCGATGATCGTCACGCATAACGGTCGCCTTATCCACACGCTCAAGCTCCCTTATAACCTGCTTGAGGTAACCAACCTTGAGCACGATCCGCTGCGCCACACGCCGCAGCTCCGCGACGGCAGCCAGTGGTCGCGCGATGTGCGCTGGCAGGAAGAGGGGCGGTATCGCTCCGTACACCTGACCTCGCGCTTCTCCCTGAGCGGGACGGAAAACCTGACCCTTGCCGGAAACACGCTACGTTGTCAGGTCTGGCAGGAGACGGTGCAGGCCGACGGCCTCGATCGTCGCTGGCATAACACCTTCTGGATTGATTCCGCCACCGGCCAGGTACGCCAGAGCGAACAGATGCTCGGCGCGGGCGTATTCCCTGTCACCATGACGATGTTGAAGCCCGCCCCATGAACAGACTCAGAAAATGGTTACCTGGCGTAGGGCTATCTCTCTTCAGCCTGCCCGCCTTATGCGCAAGTGTCGTTACCGTGCATCAGCCGGGCAAAACGTGGTCTGCTGGACAGGCCGATACGCTCTCCCGGCTGGTCACCCAGCCGCAGCTGAACAACGTCTGGTGGCAGGGCGCTGTCATCGCAACCCCTTCCGCCACGCGGCGAGCGCAACAGACGCAACAGCAGGTGCTGGCGTCGCTTTCAGCCTGGCAGAATCGTGCCGATGACGAGCAGATCGCGACCATTCGCGCTGTCGCTGCACAGATCCGCTCCCTGCGGATCGTCGGGCGGCAGTTTGTCAGCCTCGATCCAGACGCCGTGCGTACCGACGCCCGCGGCGATCGTTCCCTTGAGGGCCGTTACGATCTGTGGCTCTCGCCTGCGCCCCGCACCGTCACGCTGATGGGGGCGGTCGCCACACCGGGGAAACTGGCCTGGCGACCGGGCGCAAGCATCAGGGATTACTTACAGGGGCAGCTGCGGCTGGCTGGCGCCGACAGGAATAACGTGACCGTTATCGATCCTGACGGCAGTAGGGTTGTTGCGCCGGTGGCGTACTGGAACGCACGCCATATTGAAGCAGAGCCGGGCGCTGTTCTGTGGGTGGGGTTTGATCCCCGGGCGGTGCCGGACGATTTTACCGGTCTGAATGAGCAAATCGTTGCGCTCCTGACGCGGCGGATACCTGACTGATGAACAAACTTTTTTTACTGAGCGGCCTTGCTCTGGCGATCTCTTCTGCCTGCCACGCGGAACTGCGTACCTGGCCCGATCCGACCGGACCTTCACAGTCCGACTTTGGCGGCACCGGCCTGATGCAAATGCCCGACGCGCGCTTTGGCCGGGAAGGGGAATTCAGCGTCAACTACCGCGATAACAACCAGTATCGTTTTTACTCCTCTTCGGTCGTGCTCTTTCCGTGGCTGGAAGGGACGATTCGTTATACCGACGTCCGCACCCGCAAATACAGCAGCGACGAGGATTTCAGCGGCGATCAAAGCTACAAGGATAAGTCGTTCGATTTTAAGGTTCGTCTGTGGGAAGAGGACTATAGCCTGCCGCAGGTGGCGCTCGGCAAGCGCGATATTGCGGGCACCGGCCTGTTCGACGGTGAATATCTGGTTGCCAGTAAAATGGCCGGACCGGTCGATTTTACCTTTGGAATAGCCTGGGGATATCCCGGTAATAGCGACAACGTGGGTAACCCGCTGTGCCACGACAACAATAAGTATTGCACCCGCGGCGAATCACATGATGCCGGGGATATCAGCTTTAGCGATATGTTTCGTGGTCCGGCGTCGCTGTTTGGCGGACTCCAGTATCAGACACCCTGGCAGCCCCTGCGCCTGAAGCTCGAGTATGACGGCAACAATTATGCCGATGATTTTGCCGGCTCCATTAAGCAGTCGAGCCATATTAACGTGGGGGCGGTCTATCGCGTTGCCGACTGGGCCGATCTCAACCTCAGCTACGAGCGCGGCAATACGCTGATGTTTGGCTTCACCCTGCGGACCAATTTTAACGATCTGCGCCCCGCGCTGCGTGATAACCCGAAACCGGCCTGGCAACCGGCACCGGCAGGCGAGACGCTGGACTATACCTCGGCGGCAAACCAGCTCACCGCGCTTAAGTACAACGCAGGCTTCGATGCGCCGGAGATCCTTCAGCACGGCAATACCTTATACATGACCGGCGAACAGTATCGCTATCGCGATCCGCGCGAAGCGGTGGATCGCGCCAACCGTATTCTGATCAATAACCTGCCCGACGGGGTCGACACGATCGCTATCACCCAGCGGCGTGACCATTTGCCGCTGGTCACGACGCAAACCGACGTCGCCAGCCTGCGCAAACAGCTGGCGGGAGAGCCGCTCGGCCAGGAGGAGGCGCTCAGGCAGCAGCGCGTCGAGCCTGTGGATACTACAGCGTTCGGGCGCGGCTACCGTATTCGCGCCGATCGCTTCAGCTACAGCGTCAAACCGACGCTGGCGCAGTCGCTGGGCGGTCCGGAAGATTTCTATATGTTCCAAGTGGGGGTGATGGCCAGCGCCAGCTACTGGCTGACCGATCGTCTGCTGCTCGACGGCGGCGTGTTCGCCAACCTCTATAACAACTACGACAAGTTCAAATCCTCGCTGCTTCCCGCTGACTCCAGCCTGCCGCGCGTCAGAACCCATATTCGCGATTATGTCAGCAATGACTTCTACATCAACAACTTACAGGCCAACTATGTCGATGCGCTGGGGCACGGCTTCTATGCCCAGATTTATGGCGGCTACCTCGAAACCATGTACGGCGGCGTGGGAGCAGAGGCGCTCTGGCGCCCGCTGGATAGCGACTGGGCGCTGGGCGTGGATGCGAACTACGTCAAGCAGCGCGACTGGGACGACATGATGCGCTTCACCGACTACAGCGCGCCAACCGGATTTATCACCGCCTACTGGAACCCGGCGAAGCTCAACAGCGTGCTGATGAAGCTGAGCGTCGGGCAGTACCTGGCGAAGGATAAAGGCGCCACCCTCGACGTCGCGAAGCGATTCGACAGCGGCGTGACGGTAGGCGTCTGGGCGGCGCTGACCAACGTCTCGAAAGAGGATTATGGCGAAGGTGGCTTTAGCAAAGGCTTCTACATCTCGATCCCGCTTGATCTGATGACGATCGGCCCAAATCGCAACCGGGCGGTGGTCTCGTGGACGCCTCTCACGCGTGATGGCGGCCAGATGTTAGGCCGTAAATATCAGCTCTATGACATGACGTCAGAACGCGAAACCCCGGTAGGGCAGTAGTACCGGATGAAACAGGCATTACTTAACCAGATGATTTTCCTGAATGAAAAACGTTAAATTTTCCGTGCTTGCGTTGGCTATGATGGCGTTAAGCGGTTGTACTATCGTACCGGGCCAGGGACTTAGCACCCAGGGCAAAGATATTATCGATCTGCCTGACAGCAATTACGATCTGAATAAGATGGTCAACGTCTATCCGCTCACGCCGGGGCTGGTGGAGCAGTTGCTGCCTGGCAAAGTCGACTCCTGCGCGAATCCTGAACTGGATCGCCAGCTTCAGAACTACCAATATCGCATCGGCGTCGGCGACGTGCTGATGGTTACCGTATGGGACCACCCGGAGCTGACCACCCCCGCAGGTCAGTACCGTAGCGCCAGCGATACGGGCAACTGGGTGAATGCCGATGGCACGATCTTCTACCCCTATATCGGCAAAATCCGCGTCGTCGGCAAAACTCTGGCCCAGGTGCGCGATGAGATCGCCGCCCGGCTGGACTCGGTGATTGAGAGCCCGCAGGTGGATGTCAGCGTCGCGGCGTTCCGCTCGCAAAAAGCCTACGTGACGGGCGAAGTGGCCAAGTCTGGCCAGCAGCCCATCACCAACATTCCGCTGACCATAATGGATGCGATCAATGCGGCAGGCGGCCTGACGTCGGAGGCGGACTGGCGCCACGTGGTGCTGACCCATAACGGCCAGGACACGCACATTTCTCTCTACGCGCTGATGCAGCGCGGCGATCTCACCCAGAACAAACTCCTCTATCCGGGCGATATTCTCTTCATTCCCCGTAATGACGACCTGAAAGTGTTTGTCATGGGCGAGGTGGGTAAACAGAGCACCCTGAAGATGGACCGTAGCGGCATGACGCTGGCGGAAGCGCTGGGTAATGCGCAGGGCGTGAATCAGGATATGGCCGACGCCACGGGGATCTTTGTGATTCGTCCGTTGCAGGGCAAGCAGAACGGCAAAATCGCCAACGTCTACCAGCTTAACGCCCGGGATGCCACCGCGATGGTGTTGAGCACCGAATTTCAGCTTGAGCCTTACGACATCGTCTATGTCACCACCGCGCCGCTGGTGCGCTGGAACCGCGTGATCTCTCAGCTTGTGCCGACCATTACCGGCGTACATGACCTGACTGAAACAGGGAGATATATCAGAACATGGCCAAACTAACGTTTAACGCCATCCTGGTGATCTGTACCGGCAATATCTGCCGCTCTCCCATTGGGGAACGGCTGCTACGCCGGCTGCTTCCCGCCGCCCGGGTCGATTCAGCGGGAACGTGTGGCCTGGAAGGGCGCACCGCCGATTCACAGGCGACAGAGATCGCCGCCGAACGCGGCACCCTGCTTGAGGGCCATGTGGCGCGCAGGCTCACCCCCGCCATGGTGCGCGACTACGATCTGATTCTGGCGATGGAGCTGGAACATATCGAGCAGGTCACGGCTATCGCACCGGAGGCGCGCGGCAAAATGATGCTCTTTGGTCACTGGACGGGCAGAAAAGAGATCCCGGACCCCTACCGTAAAAACCGGGACGCATTTGAATATGTTTATGGGCTGCTGGAGCAGGCCAGTCTGGAATGGGCGAAACGGCTCAGTTAATCACACGGGATAGTTACGTTTTATGTCAACAAATAACCTTCACGCCCATGATGCGTCTGCCGCGAATAACGAGATCGATCTGGTGCGCCTGTTGGGTGAGTTGCTCGACCACCGAAAATTTATTCTCATCCTTACCGCGCTGTTCACGCTGGCGGCACTGCTTTATGCGCTCTTTGCCACACCAGTTTATCAGGCCGATGCGCTGATACAGGTGGAACAGAAGCAGGGCAACGCGCTACTCAGTAACCTTAGCGAGTTCATCCCTGACTCCTCGCCTGAGTCGGCGCCGGAGCTTCAGCTTCTCCAGTCGCGCATGATCCTCGGTAAAACGATTGATGACCTGAACCTGCGCACGCAGGTAAGTGAAAACCATTTTCCCCTTGTCGGACGCGGCTGGGCGCGGCTCACCGGCCAACAGCCTGGCATCGTCGATATCCGTATGCTCAATCTTCCCCCTGTCGCGGGTCGGGCGCAAAAGCTGACGCTGACCGTCGGCGAGAACGGCCACTATCAGCTGGAAGGCGATAACGTGACGTTACAGGGCGTCGTGGGACAGCCGCTGAGCGCGGCGAATATCGCCATTACCATTGCCGCTATCCAGGCGAAGCCGGGTACGCAATTTACGATTACACAGCTGAGCGAGCTGGAGGCCATTGACGCGCTACAGCTGCGTTTTTCCGTGAGCGAGCGCAGCAAGGACAGTGGGATGCTTGGCCTGACCATCACGGGGGAAGATCCCGATGAGATGGCGCGCGTGCTTAACTGCATCGCCGATAACTATTTACAACAGAACGTGGCTCGCCAGGCGGCGCAGGATGCGAAAAGCCTGCAATTTTTGAAGCAGCAGCTTCCGCAGGTGCGCAGCGAGCTGGACCAGGCCGAGGAGAAGCTCAACCGCTATCGCCAGCAAAATGACTCCGTTGACCTGAACCTGGAGGCAAAAGCGGTGCTGGAGCAGATTGTAAATGCGGACAATCAGCTCAATGAACTGACCTTCCGGGAAGCGGAAATTTCGCAGCTCTACAAAAAAGATCACCCCACCTACCGGGCGCTGATTGAGAAACGCCAGACGCTGGAGCAGGAAAAAAACCGCCTGAATAAACGGGTATCGTCCATGCCGTCAACCCAGCAGGAGGTGTTGCGCCTGAGCCGTGATGTGGAGTCGGGACGCGTTATCTACCAGCAGCTGCTTAACCGCGAACAGGAGCTGAGCATCGCCCGGTCGAGCGCAATTGGTAACGTCCGCATTATCGATCCGGCCGTGACCCGGCCGCAGCCAGTCAAGCCGAAAAAAGCGCTGGTCGTCGTTCTGGGGGTTCTCCTGGGTCTGTTCGTCTCTGTGGGCTGGATCCTGGCGCGCAGTATGCTGCGTATGGGCATTGAAACGCCGGAGCAGCTGGAGGAGCATGGGATTAACGTCTATGCCACCGTACCGCTGTCGGAATGGCTGGCTAAAAAGATGCGTTTGCGCAAAAAAGACTTTATGTCCTCAGGGCTGCGCCATAAGACCAAACATATCCCCTTCCTGGCGGCGGATAACCCGGTCGATCTCTCCGTGGAGGCGATTCGCGGCCTGCGCACCAGTCTGCATTTTGCGATGATGGAGTCAGCGAACAATATACTGATGATCTCTGGCGCCACGCCTGACAGCGGTAAAACCTTTGTCAGCAGTACCCTGGCGGCCGTCGTGGCGCAGGCGGGCCAGAAAGTGCTCTATATTGATGCGGATATGCGTCGCGGGTATGCCCATGATCTGTTTAAGCTCGACAATACCTGCGGCTTATCGGAGATGTTGTCCGGTAAGGCGGAGTATACCCAGGGCGTTCAGACCTTCGATAAAGGCGGGTTCGATACCATCGTGCGCGGGCAGATCCCCCCTAATCCGGCGGAGCTTCTGATGCATACGCGTTTCCAGCAGCTGCTGGACTGGGCGAATGAACGCTACGATCTGGTGATTATCGATACGCCACCGATCCTGGCGGTCACCGACGCGGCTGTTGTCGGTCGTCGCGCAGGCACCACGCTGCTGGTCGCCCGCTTCGGGATGAACAGCGTGAAGGAGATGCTGGTCTGTGTACAGCGTCTGGAGCAGAGTGGCGTCAATACCAAAGGGGTGATTCTCAACGGCGTCGTTAAGCGGGCAAGCAACGCTTACGGCTACGGCTATCATCACTACGGTTACAACTACTCGAGTAACTGATTATCCGGCGCCTGCCCGTTCTGACATTAATGCGCATTGTGTTTGTAATGAAAAACGGGCAGGCCCAGCTTAAGGCGCAATGCCAGCATACGCGCGGTGAAGCCAAACAGCAGGGTGGAGATAACCACCACATCGTGGCTGGTGACATAGTGCTGCAAGGCGACATAAAGCACTGCCGCGGCAAAGGAGATGCCGGCATACAGTTCCTTCTGGAAAACCAGCGGGATACGTTTGCAGAACATATCCCGCAGCACCCCGCCAAACACGCCCGTGATCACGGCAGCAATGGTGGCGATAACCGGGCCTTCACCCATATCGAGAGCGATTTGTGCGCCAATGATGGAAAAAACAATCAGCCCAAGCGCATCCAGCACCAGGAACACGCGGCGCAGATGAGGCATCACCGGGGCCACAATCGTGGTTAGCACGGCTGCCGTTGCCACGATAATGACGTACTCAGGGTTTTTTACCCAGCCGAGCGGATAATGGCCAAGCAGGATATCGCGCACGGACCCGCCGCCGAGCGCGGTGGCCGTGGCAATAATAATCACGCCGAAGGTGTCCATACGGCGACGTCCGGCAGCGAGCGCGCCGGTCATGGCTTCTGCGGTAATGCCAATAAGATAGAGAATGTGAAGCAGCATAAACCCTCCGGAATGAAGAGGAGGAGATTAGCGATTTGTGCGGAAGATCACGATTGAGATTTTCTAAGGCGAGGGGGTTTGCCCTACAGAAATTTATCAACGCATGCCTGGCGGGCTTGTGATAAGGCGGGAGGAAAAGAAAGTAAGGCTAAATAAGGATTAGAAAAAGTAATGGGTGGTGTGCGAGGCAACACCACCCTGAAAGGAATTACTCGATATTCTGGATCTGCTCGCGCATCTGCTCAATCAGCACCTTCAGCTCAATCGCTGAATTGGTTACCTCTGCATTGATTGACTTAGACGCCAGCGTGTTCGACTCGCGGTTGAACTCCTGCATCATAAAGTCGAGACGGCGGCCTACAGCTTCTTTCTTCTTCAGAATGTTGTAGGTCTCTTTAACGTGCGCTTCCAGACGATCCAGCTCTTCAGCCACGTCCACACGCTGCGCCATCAGCACCAGCTCTTGTTCCAGACGGTTGTTTTCCAGCTGAACTTCCGCCTCTTCCAGTTTGGCGACAAGACGCTCACGCTGCCATTGCAGCACTTCTGGCATATGAGCGCGCACTTTAGCGACTTCGGCGCTCACGCCTTCAAGGCGTTGCTCAATCATCGCTTTCAGCGCCTGGCCTTCGGTTTCGCGGGCAACGATAAAGTCGTCCAGCGTGCCGTCGAGTGCAGCCAGGATTTCAGCGGTAATCGCGTCCAGATCCTGCTCTCCGGCGGCCATCACGCCAGGCCAGCGCAGAATATCAACCGGGTTGATCTCGCCTTCATCGCTCTGCATTTTGACCCAGTTCGCCGCATTAACCAGCTGTTTTGCCAGCTTTTCGTTCAGGATCAGTTCGCCCTGTGCACTGGCATCGGGCTCAAAACGCAAATTACATTCCACTTTCCCGCGGGTCAGACGCGTACGGATACGCTCACGCACCACAGGCTCCAGGCTGCGGAACTGTTCCGGCATACGGAAATACGTTTCCAGATAGCGCTGGTTTACCGAGCGCATTTCCCAGGTAGCGCTACCCCAGCTACCCTTGATTTCACGCCGGGCGTAGGCGGTCATACTGCGGATCATAGACATTCCCGTTTTTAAAGGAGAGATGGGGGGATTATAGCTTTCAGGGGCTTCTCAGGATAGGAATAAGCGTCCTTTATCCGTATAATGCGCAGCCACATTCGTTTCAAGCCGGAGAATCCATCATGCGTCCAGCAGGTCGTAGCGCCAACCAGGTGCGTCCCGTCACCCTGACCCGTAACTATACAAAACACGCTGAAGGCTCCGTGCTGGTTGAGTTTGGTGACACCAAGGTGCTTTGCACCGCGTCCATTGAAGAGGGCGTGCCTCGCTTCCTGAAAGGTCAGGGCCAGGGGTGGATCACCGCCGAATACGGTATGTTGCCGCGCGCAACCCATACCCGTAATGCCCGTGAAGCGGCAAAAGGTAAGCAGGGCGGCCGTACTATGGAGATCCAGCGCCTGATCGCGCGTGCGCTCCGCGCCGCGGTTGACCTGAAAACGCTGGGTGAGTTCACCATCACGCTGGACTGCGACGTGATCCAGGCCGATGGTGGCACGCGTACGGCCTCTATTACCGGTGCCTGTGTGGCGCTGGCAGATGCCCTGAACAAGCTGGTTGCCGCCGGTAAGCTGAAAACCAACCCAATGAAAGGGATGGTTGCTGCTGTCTCCGTTGGTATCGTTAACGGCGAGGCGCTTTGCGATCTGGAATACGTTGAAGATTTTGCCGCAGAAACCGACATGAACGTGGTGATGACCGAAGATGGTCGCATCATTGAAGTGCAGGGTACGGCAGAAGGCGAGCCATTCACCCACGAAGAACTGCTCACCTTGCTGGCGTTGGCCCGAGGGGGAATCGAATCTATTGTAGCGACGCAGAAAGCGGCGTTAGAAAATTGATTTTAAGGCGACCAATGAGTCGCCTTTTTTTTGCCTGTAAGACTGAAAAGACAAAGGAGCAAATCCATGAAATCGTATCAGCGCCAGTTTATTGAGTTTGCGCTTAACAAGCAGGTACTTAAGTTTGGCGAGTTCACGCTGAAATCCGGGCGTAAAAGCCCGTATTTCTTCAACGCCGGACTGTTTAATACCGGGCGCGACCTGGCACTGTTAGGCCGCTTCTATGCCGAAGCGCTGGTGGATTCCGGGATTGATTTCGACCTGCTGTTTGGCCCCGCGTACAAAGGCATTCCAATCGCAACCACCACGGCGGTAGCGCTGGCGGAGCACCATGACCGCGACGTACCGTACTGCTTTAACCGTAAAGAGGCCAAAACCCACGGTGAAGGCGGCAATCTGGTAGGCAGTGCGTTGCAGGGGCGCGTGATGCTGGTGGATGACGTGATCACCGCAGGTACCGCGATCCGTGAATCGATGGAGATTATCCAGGCTAACGGCGCAACGCTTGCGGGTGTGCTGATTTCGCTCGATCGTCAGGAGCGCGGGCGCGGCGACATCTCTGCTATTCAGGAAGTGGAGCGCGATTATGGCTGCAAGGTCACGTCGATTATCACGCTGAAAGACCTGATTGCGTATCTGGAAGAGAAGCCTGAGATGGCTGATCATCTGGCGGCGGTGCGTCAATACCGCGAAGAGTTTGGCGTATAATTCAATTGCCCGGTGGCGCTACGCTTACCGGGCCTACCCGTTCGTAGGCCGGATAAGGCGAAGCCGCCATCCGGCGATGGCGTTACTGTAACTGAGCAGCCACTAACGGCCAGCGGGCGTCAAAATCGTCCGTTGGTCGATATTTAAACTCGCTGCGCACAAACCGGGAGAGCATCCCTTCGCAAAATGCCAGGATCTGGCTTGCCAGCAGGGTTTCATCCGTATTATATCCCTCGCCCTCCCGCATTTTCTTCTCGCGCAGAACCTGACGCAGCTGGGCTTCGATACGCTCAAAAAGCTGGTTTATACGGCCTTGCAGACGATCCTGTTCAAACATCAGCGCGTGGCCGGTCAGAATACGGGTCAGACCCGGGTTACGTTCACCAAACCCCAGAATCAGCAGCACAATCAGACGCAGACGCGTGCTGGTGTCTTTTTCATCCTTCAGAATCAGGTTGATGCGCGTGATCAGGCTGTCTTCGATAAACTCGATCAGGCTGTCAAACATCCGGGTTTTGCTCGGGAAATGACGATACAGCGCCGCCTCTGACACGCCCACAGAGGCCGCCAGTTTTGCGGTGGTGATGCGTTGACTGCCGTCGCTGGATTCAAGCATCAGAGCCAGAGATTGAAGTATTTCTTCGCGACGATTCCTTTTCGCGGTTTGTTTTTCTGCCATGTTACAAAATACCCCTGAAAATAAGCACTTGTCAGGCTGGCAACCACACAGCGACCCGCAAACTGACGTTTGCGGTTTGTTATTGCATTATGGCGCTGTGAGATGCGTGTTTGTCGGGCGGTTATTTGCGCCCGGAATGGCCGAAGCCGCCTTCGCCACGGTCGGTAGCGTCGAAGTCTGCCACCAGGTTAAATTCTGCCTGCACCACCGGTACAAACACCATCTGCGCGATACGCTCGCCCGGCTCAATGGTGAAGCTGTCCTGGCCACGGTTCCAGACGGATACCATCAGCTGACCCTGATAGTCAGAATCGATCAGGCCGACCAGATTACCCAGCACGACGCCATGCTTGTGGCCCAGGCCAGAGCGCGGCAGGATCACCGCTGCCAGTGACGAGTCAGCAATGTGAATCGCCAGCCCGGTCGGGATCAGGGTCGTTGCACCCGGCGCCAGTTCTACGGCGTCATCAAGACAGGCGCGCAGGTCAAGACCGGCAGAGCCGGAGGTGGCATACGTTGGCAGCGGAAATTGCTCGCCAACGCGCGGGTCCAGAATCTTAACGTCGATTTTTTTCATCATAACGGGTAACGATCTCGTCCAGTAAGTGTTGGCCCAGGAGTTCTTTGCGCTCAAGCGGTAAGACTTTATCTCCATCCTGCCAGAAAAGGTGCAATGCGTTGCTGTCGCTGTTAAATCCTTGCGTGGACAGCGATACGTCGTTCGCGCAAATCAAATCGAGGTTTTTGCGGGTACGTTTTTGCCGGGCATATTCTTCCACATTATTCGTTTCTGCGGCAAACCCAACAACGTAAGGTCGATGAGTTTTCAATGCGGCGACACCGGCAACGATATCCGGATTCTTCACCATTTTTATTGTTAATTCATCACCTTGCTTTTTAATTTTGGCGTCGGCAATGGTTTCGGCGCGGTAATCAGCGACGGCCGCACAGCCGATAAAAATATGCTGCTGTTGAGCATGTGCCTGTACGGCGGCTTCCATTTCCAGCGCGGTCGTTACATCAATACGCTGCACAAACGCAGGGGTGGTAAGCGACACCGGGCCGCTCACCAGCGTGACGTTCGCGCCGCGTTTGGCTGCCGCGGCAGCAATCGCAAAGCCCATTTTGCCGGAGCTGTGGTTGGTGATGTAACGCACCGGATCCAGCGGCTCGCGCGTGGGGCCCGCGGTAATCATGATGTTGAGATGTTGCAGATCGTTGACAGGCGAGAAATGGGCGGCGGCCATATCAACAATCGTCAATGGGTCGAGCATACGCCCTGGCCCAACGTCGCCGCAGGCCTGGCTGCCACTGTCCGGTCCCCAAATCAGCAGGCCGCGCGAGGCCAGCGTGTCCAGATTATGCTGGGTAGCGGCGTTGCGGTACATCTGCTGGTTCATTGCGGGCACAACCGCGACGGGCGCAGGCGTGGCGAGGCAAATGGTCGTTACCAGATCGTTCGCCATACCGGCTGCCACGCGGGCAATTAAATCTGCCGTGGCGGGGGCAAGGATAACCAGATCGGCCCATTTCCCCAGCTCAATGTGGCCCATTGCGGCTTCGGCTGCCGGGTCGAGCAGGCTGTCGGATACCGGGTATCCCGAGACGGCTTGCAGGCTCAGCGGGGTGATAAAGGCTTTGCCGCCTTCGGTGATCGCGACCCGTACGTCGGCCCCGCGCTCGCGCAAACGGCGCACCAGGTCTGGCGTTTTATAGGCAGCAATACCGCCGCTGACGCCAAGAACGATTTTTTTACCGGCCAGGCTCATCATGATTCTTTCCTGTTGGGTTTCACCAGAGAGCGGGCATTTTATCACAATCCCTAAAACGGGGTGATGATGTCCTTAATTCACTTTGCGAGGCGTTACGCAAGAACGAAATGCCAGCGTCGAACCCCGAATTTGCCTGTGGCAGCATAATGGCAAACAGAAGGAGGCCGGGCATGGAAGAGACTGAACTGCTGCTACCGCGTGAAAAAATGCTGCGTCATGGCGTCACGTTGTTAAAGGACGACGAGCTGCTGGCGCTCTTTTTACGCACAGGCACGGCGGGGAAAACGGTATTTACGCTGGCGAAAGAACTGATAGACCATTTCGGTTCACTGTATGGATTGCTGACCGCTGAGCTGGAGGCGTTTACGCACGTTGAGGGCATTGGCGTGGCGAAATATGCCCAGTTACGGGGCATTGCCGAGCTGGCCCGGCGATTTTACAACGTGCGTATGGAGGAAGAAGACCCGATCCTCACCCCCGACATGACCCGCGAATTTCTGCAAAGCCAGCTCTCCGATCTGGAGCGGGAGATCTTTATGGTGATCTTTCTCGACAACAAAAACCGGGTACTGAAACATACCCGCCTTTTTTCGGGAACATTGAGCCACGTTGAGGTGCATCCGCGTGAAATTGTGCGGGAAGCGATAAAAGTGAATGCAGCCGGCGTGATCCTCGCGCATAATCACCCCTCTGGCTGTGCAGAACCAAGCAGAGCTGACAAAGCAATTACCGAACGTATTATCAAATGCTGTCAATTCATGGACATTCGTGTGCTGGACCATCTGATAATTGGCCGCGGAGAGTACATTTCTTTTGCCGAACGTGGCTGGATTTAGGCCTTTTCTCGCGATCCATCGGGATCTTTGTCTGTTCGGGACTTGAGCACACCGCCGAGTCAGCGTATACTACGCCACCTTTGAGAATCTCGGGTTTGGCATTTGGGCCTGGCAATCGAGAGTTCAATAGAACTATGCGATGACCGGGCTGTAAAGCCTGACGAGGCGCCGATACCCCATACGAAGCTCGAGCTAATTTGATTTTTGGAGAATAGACATGTCCCGAGTCTGCCAAGTTACTGGCAAGCGTCCGGTGACCGGTAACAACCGTTCCCACGCACTGAACGCGACTAAACGCCGTTTCCTGCCGAACCTGCACTCTCACCGTTTCTGGGTTGAGAGCGAGAAGCGTTTTGTCACCCTGCGCGTATCTGCTAAAGGTATGCGTGTAATCGATAAGAAAGGCATCGATACAGTTCTGTCCGAACTGCGTGCCCGTGGCGAAAAGTACTAAGTACTTAAAGAGGAAATAAATCATGGCTAAAGGTATTCGCGAGAAAATCAAGCTGGTTTCTTCTGCTGGTACAGGTCACTTCTACACCACCACGAAGAACAAACGTACTAAGCCGGAAAAACTGGAACTGAAAAAATTCGATCCAGTTGTACGCCAGCACGTACTGTACAAAGAAGCTAAAATCAAATAATTTTAGTCTCCTTGTATTGAAAAACCCCGCAACTGCGGGGTTTTTTGCATTCTGCATCTCAACGGAGGAACCATGCCTGAATTACCAGAGGTAGAGACCAGCCGCCGCGGCATTGAGCCCCATCTGGTTGGCGCGACTATTCTTCATGCTGTCGTTCGCAACGGGCGTCTGCGCTGGCCGGTGTCCGATGAGATCCACGCGTTAAGCGACAAACCCGTCCTGAGCGTGCAGCGCCGCGCGAAATACCTGCTGCTGGAGCTGCCTGACGGCTGGATCATTATCCATCTGGGCATGTCGGGAAGCTTGCGCATCCTCACCGAAGAGTTGCCTGCGGAAAAGCACGACCACGTTGATCTGGTGATGAGTAACGGCAAAGTGCTGCGTTACACCGACCCGCGTCGCTTTGGCGCATGGCTGTGGACCAAAGAGCTGGAAGGACACAACGTGCTGGCGCATCTCGGACCTGAGCCGCTGTCAGAGGCGTTTAACGCGGATTATCTCAAAGAGAAGTGCGCGAAAAAGAAAACCCCGATTAAACCCTGGCTGATGGATAACAAGCTGGTGGTGGGCGTGGGAAATATCTATGCCAGCGAATCGTTGTTTGCCGCCGGGATCCATCCCGATCGGCTGGCCTCCTCGCTGTCGGCGCAGGAGTGCGAGCTGCTGGTCAGAGTAATTAAAGCGGTACTGCTGCGCTCAATTGAGCAGGGCGGGACGACGCTGAAGGATTTCCTGCAAAGCGACGGGAAGCCAGGCTATTTTGCGCAGGAGTTGCAGGTTTATGGCCGTAAGGGTGAGCCGTGCAGAGCCTGCGGGACGCCGATTATTGCCACGAAGCACGCTCAGCGCGCCACGTTTTACTGCCGTCAGTGCCAGAAGTAGGGTTACTTTAGCTTTTCCATCAACGCCTGGTGGACGTTAACCGGCAGGAAGTGGGTAACGTCCCCGTGATGGCGCGCCACCTCTTTCACCAGTGAGGAAGAGATGAAGGACCACTCTTTGGAGGGCATCAGGAATACGCTCTCCAGCTCCGGCATCAGATGGCGGTTCATGTGTGCCAGCTGCATCTCATATTCGAAGTCTGCTACCGCGCGAAGACCGCGGATCAGGATATTGGCCTGCCGGTCACGGGCAAAGTTTGCCATCAAGTCGCTGAATCCGACGACCTCAACATTCGACAGATGCGAAATCGCATCGGTGGCAAGCTGCACGCGTTCGTTCAGGTCGAACATCGGCTTTTTGCTCGGGCTGGCGGCAATGGCCAGAATTACCTTGTCGAACATACACGCCGCACGGGTGATGATATCAAGATGACCGTTAGTGATCGGATCGAAGGTACCCGGATAAATCGCTTTTGTGCTCATGGCTCACGTTTTCTCTGAGTAGCCGCGGTTCAGCGCCCACAGCTCGGTGTATTTGTTGAAAGTATACTGGGCATTCACTACGGCCAGTAACCAGCCCTGTTTGCCGTCCAGCACGCCGCCACGCAGCAGCAGCGTTTTCAGAAACGCGCCCAGCGTGTGGGTGAAGATGCCGGTCAGCGTGGCCTTCTTGCCGCGCGTATGCCGCTCCTGCGCCCAGGCGGTGGCATAGTTCAGCTGTTTACGCTGGAAGCTGGCGAAATCGCGGCAGGTCAGATGAAGCAGATCGCCCGTCAGGGGGATGACCTGAGCGCCATCGCAGGCCAGAGATTCATGGACCAGGTTGTCGTTGTACTGATAACGCTCGCGCGCATAGAGGCGCATCACGCGGTCGGGGTACCAGCCGCTGTGGCGCATAAAGCGGCCCAGGAAATAGTTACGACGCGCGATACTGTAGACCGCGCCGGGCTGTGGCGCGGCAAGCACCGTTTGAATGGCCTGTCGGAGTTCCGGGGTGACGCGCTCATCGGTATCGATCATCAACACGTAATCGCCCGTGGCGTAACCCTGCGCACGCTGGCGCTGAATACCGTAGCCCTGCCAGTCGGTGTCGGTAAAGACTTTTGCCCCGGCTGCACGGGCAACGTCCGCCGTGTTGTCCGTACTTCCGGAGTCGAGAATGACGATTTCGTCAGCCCAGGCAACAGAGGCCAGGCAATCCGAAAGCAGGTCGGCGGCGTTTTTGGCGATCATCACGACCGACAGACGCGTTGACATTAGTGGCTCCGCTGCGGCAGGTAAGGTTGCAGAAGTTGCAGCAGACGGGTCAGCGCCCCCTGGTTCTGATGCAGGACTTCAACGGCGTGACGACCGTACCACAGGCGGTAATCTTCGTCAGTCAGAAGGGTAGAGACCTCTTTGACCACCGAATCCGCGTCGGTCACGGTGATTAAGCCATCGGCTTGCTGCAATTTCGCGCAGATATCTTTGAAGTTAAACGTGTGTGGCCCCATCAGCACGGGAATGGCGTGGGCTGCTGGCTCCAGCGGGTTATGACCACCGCGCTCCACCAGGCTTCCGCCAACGAAAGCAAGATCGGCGATCCCGTACAGCAGCATCAGTTCGCCCATCGTATCGCCAATCACCACCTGCGTGCTGCCAGAGGGGATTTCGCCGCTGCTGCGCAGGGTGAAGCTGAAACCGCCTTTTTGCACCATCTCGCGGGCATCTTTAAAACGCTCAGGATGGCGAGGAACCAGAATCAGCAGTAAATCAGGGAATTTTTCCAGCAGCTGGCGGTGAGCCTGAAGAATAATGGCTTCTTCGCCGTCATGGGTGCTGGTGGCAATCCAGACCTGGCGACGCGGCGCCCACTGACGACGCAGTGTTACCGCACGGGCGGCGAGTTCAGGGGTGACGGAAATATCGAACTTCAGGCTACCCGTGACCGCAAGCTGGTTGCGCTTCAGGCCGAGGGCGATAAAGCGCGCGGCATCTTCTTCGTTCTGCGCGGCGATCAGCGTGATTTTGCTGAGCAGGCGACGCATAAATTTACCCAGCTTGCCGTACCCTTTCGCCGAGCGTTCCGACAGACGCGCGTTGGCGATAACCAAAGGAATTTTACGGGCATGCAGGGCGGAAATCATATTCGGCCACAGTTCGGTTTCCATGACGATCACCAGTTTAGGGCGCACGGTATTCAGGAAACGGTTCATGGCGCAGGGGAGATCGTACGGCAGGTAGACGTGATGCACGTCTTTACCGAAGGCAGACATCACGCGCTCTGAGCCGGTTGGCGTCATCGTGGTGACGGTGATGGGCAGTGACGGATAACGGTGGCGCAGGGCACGCACCAGTGGAATGGCGGCCAGCGTTTCCCCGACTGACACGGAATGCAGCAGAATACCGTCCGGCGCCACTTTATTGCGGCAGTAGCCATAACGTTCGGCCCAGCGTTTACGGTACGCAGGCGCTTTACGGCTACGAAGCAACAGTCGCAGCCACACCAGTGGCTGAATGATGTAGAGCAGGGCGGTATACAACAATTCCAAGCGATTATCCGTTTTTTTAGTTTCGGCCGGGAAATTCTAAGCATTTAAGCGTGCTAAAGCTATCTCTTATGCCAGATACCGTTTTAAACGGAAGTAGCGCCGGCCCAGGCGCCAGCGCAAACGCGGGCTTTTGGCACTTTTCCAGATGAGCTTCCAGATCCCGGTGTCGAAGAACTCATTGATTATCATTGATTTCTTCGCCTCATCCTTCATGTTGTCGAAGGTATGAATAATTCCCAGACCCTCTTTAGCGATTTGCCAGTAACAGGCCGGGATATTTTTCACTTTATCCGGGTAGCGCTGGTTAATGGCATCAAGCATCTTCAGGATCTTCATATAATGGCGCGCAGAGCGAATCAGCGTGTCGTCATTATCCGGGGTGTGCGATACCGAGGCGGAGTGAATGTAGTAGTCGTAAAAGCGTTCGCTGGTGTATTGAACGCGTTCCGCGGCAAGCAGCACCTCAGTCGTCCACGGGATATCCTGATGGCGCAGGCCTGGCTCGAAACGGAAGCCGTGCTGACGAATAAAATCGTGACGATAGATATTCAGCCAGGTCACATGCAGGAACTTACGTGAATCCAGCGCCTTTTTTAACCATGCCGCGCCATTCATGACGCCCGTTGAGGCGAGCTTATCTTCAGGGAAGATAGGGCGAGACGGTTTTTTGTTATTTTCCCAGACGTAGTTACCATTGCAGGTGGCGACATCCAGGTTCTGCGTGACGGCCATATCCAGCAGACGCTGGTACATGCCGGGTTTGAAGACATCATCAATATCCGGGAAAGAGAGATACTGCCCGGTCGCAACGGCCAGGCCAGTATTACGCGCGATGGACACGCCCTGATTAGGTTGTTCAATAACCTGCATCTGTGGCAGCTTTTCGCGCCATTTTTCGACAATCTGCATCGAGCGGTCAGTGGAACCGTCATTCACGATGATGACTTCCATACTGTCGATGTGTTGATCTACAAGGCAGGTAAAGAACTGATCGAGAAAAGCTTCACCGTTATAAACGGCAACCACCACGCTTAATAAAGGCGCTGAATTTTGCATATGAAACCTGATTATTTTTGGTTGTCGACCAAAGCAATGTATTGCTGGCAAATGGCGTTGATACCGAACGATGCGATCGTTTCGCGATCAACAACCGGCGGAGAGGCATACAGTTCTGCCAGTGTTTTCGCCAGTGATTCGTCGGTTAACGCTGTCAGACCACGCGCCAGGGGGCCAGTAAGGATCTCAGCAGGGCCGCCAGGGCAGTTTGTACTCACCGGTGGGGTCTGACAGATAATGGACTCTACCAGTACATTACCAAAACCTTCGCAGTCGGAACTTAACACTAAAAGGCGTGCCCCTTTGATCCACGGGTAGGGGTTAGTTTCGAATGGGCGGAAGACGATCTTGTTTTCAATTCCCAGCTTAGCGGCAAGCTGTTTGAGCTGGTTTATTTTCGCGTCAGAACCTTTACCCATCAACACCAGCGATGCGTCGATCTTGCTCAGCGCGAACGCCCGCAGCAGCCGGTCGTGACGTTTGTGTTCATGAAAACGGCCAACGTGGATAATGTAATCCTGCCCCTGCATCTCAAAGGGCGCTTCCGCCAGACGCTGAATTTCAGGGATATCAAAGGGGTTATGGATAACCGCTTTGCGCCGCAGGGGGATCGCGAGTACCTCAGAGAGATCGTGCAGCACGGCGCCGGAAACCGCCACCACGTTGCGGTTTTCATAGGTATGACGAATTTTATAATGCTTAAACCAGCGAGAAAGCCCGCTGCGATGGCGCAAATAGGAGAAGGAGAACATCCCGTGTACGCAGAACCAGACCTTATCCCGATCCAGCACGCGGCTGTGTGCTACGATACGGTCGGTTTTATGCAGATGCGAGAACACGACGTCAAATTTACCGCTGCGTTCTGCCTGCTCGATGGCGCGATCCAGCAAACGGGCGCGACGCGGGATCTCGGTCAGCTTCCGCCAGGGTTTTTTACAGGTATCCTGCACAACCTGAAAATCGATGCCTTCCGGAATGGCGTAGTCGCACACCTTCCGTAAGGAGAAAAGGGTGACCTGATGCCCCAGTTCTGTCAGTCCGCTGGAGAGGGTAAGAACCGTCTTTTCGGCTCCTCCACCGGGTAAACCATCAATAATCATTAGGATGCGCATTATTAATCCAGTAATTTTTGATAAAGCGAAATAAGCTGACTTGATAGTTTTTCAGGGGTTGCTTCTCTGACGCGTTCACGCGCCGCAAGCCCCATATTGTTATTTTTTTCCAGTGAAGGGATGGACATGACGGCCTCCTTCAATGTGTGGATATCAAGTGCATCACAGTAAAACCCGTTCTGGCCTTGCTCAATAAATTCTGAACCACCGCAACTCTCTGACGTAATGACGGGCAATCCACAGGCCATTGCTTCAAGTATGACGTTAGGGAAAGGATCATACAGCGTCGGCAGCAGTAAACCATCAGAAAGCTGATAAAATGGCAGCGTCTCTTTTTGCATCCCCAGGAAACGGATTTGCCCCTCACAGCCTAATGAACGGGCGAGGTCGCGATAACGGCTTTCCGCTTTATCCTGACCGACCACAACCAGCCACGCCGAGGTTCCTGCTATAGCCCGAATAGCGCTTGCCAGCCCCTTGCGTTCAAACCCTGAACCCACGAAGCAGAAAATGACGGCATCAGCGGGTAAGCCAAATTGCTGACGCAGTACAGCGCGTTGCCTCTCTTCTGCCGGAACGAAGCGGCTGGAATCTATTGAATTATAAATCACATGTATCTTTTTTGCGTCAATATCAAAGTCTTCGACGATTTCGCGCTTGATCATCTCCGCATTACAGATAACGGCTTTCAACTCGGGAGCCTGGTACATTTCACGTTCTGCGTGCATCACGTAGCGGTGATAGCGATCGTGCATAAGCAGCTTCGCGCGCCAGGCGGGAAGAATACGCGTACGCTGTAGCAGCCAGCGTCGATGTACACCATCCCCGGCGCGGTAAATATCGCAGCCCGGAATACGTTCGTGGCTCTGGACAATATCAAACTGCTGTTGCTGCCACAGCGCGCGTGCGGCGTGTGCAAAGCCGCGCTCACGGCTGATGCGGCCCCACTTCCGGGGATCGCAAATATGAATATGCCAGTCGTCCTGCTTTTCGCCCTGCCACTCGCGGGTGATGACGTTGAGCTCAAGATTTTGATTGCTCAGCGCGGTAAGTGCCCTGGAGACAAAACGTTCTGCTCCCCCATCCGGACGATATTTTTGGCGCACAATGGCCAGACGATGAAGCTTCATTGCAGGTATCTCCTTGCGGCGGAGACGACAGCATCAACGGGGATGGCGTCGAGA
This sequence comes from Enterobacter cloacae complex sp. SHL001, assembly GCF_049236825.1. Classification (NCBI taxonomy): domain Bacteria; kingdom Pseudomonadati; phylum Pseudomonadota; class Gammaproteobacteria; order Enterobacterales; family Enterobacteriaceae; genus Enterobacter; species Enterobacter cloacae complex sp. SHL001. The sequence goes on along the minus strand of NZ_JBMKIP010000006.1, from coordinate 55,560 downwards.
TAACGTTCCGTCGTTTTTGTATCAATGGCGTCAGGGTTGGGAAGCGGGCCGTAGTTACCTGCCCAGATGACCTCTCCTTTAACCTGCCATGGCGACCAGAACGTCAATTTTGACGGGCCAAACAGCGCCACGCAGGGCGTCTGAAGGGCGGCGGCCATGTGCATGGGTACGGAGTCAACGCCAATGAACAGGATCGCGTGATCGATTAGCGAGGCCAGCTGGCGCAGGGTTAACTGCCCTGCCAGCGATACAACACCCGTCTGCGGGGAGGCGGCAAGAATGCGGTCAATCATCGCCAGCTCTTTCTTATCCGGTCCCGCCGTGAGGACGATAGTGTGGCCGTCCTGCTGCAACGCGGCGATAGTTTGCGCCATTTTGCCTTCATCCCAGCACTTAAAGAACCAGCGTGAAGTGGGTTGAATAACGATGTAGCGGTCTCCCACGCCCTTTTGCGACAGCTTTTGGTGAGCATGGCGCCAGTCATCCGCGCTGTAAGCCATGGTCACGGTAGGGTTGGCCATTACCGGCAGCGCTGACAGTATGGAGAGATTTTGTTCAACGGTGTGCAACGACTGATGGCTGGCGACCGAGACCAGTTCACTGTGACAAAAACGCCAGAAGGCATTATTGCGCTTGTTAAAAGCGAACCCGAGCCGAACCGGTGCACCGGTGAAGCGGGTAACAATCGCGCTGCGCCACTGATCGGCAAGATTGATCACCAGATGATAATGCTGAGCACGTAAAGCACGAAGCAACTGCCACTCTTTTTGCAGGTGCTTCAGCGTCCCCAGCTGCTTCCATTTACGATCGATACCATAGATCGTCCCGATTGCCGGGTGCGCGGCGAGCATGTCTCGCGTCTCTTCATAGAGAAGCACGTCGATTTGGGCGTCAGGCCATTTCTGGCGTAATGAATTGATGACGGGGGTGGTGAGTAACATGTCACCATGATGGCGAAGTTTGATCAGTAAAATGCGCAAATCAGGCGTGTCAGGTAAGTTATTCATCATCATCTTATCGGCGTTGTACTATTGGCAATTCTAATAGACCTGGTAACGACTTGCACTCTTTCTCCATAATGTCAGGAATTTCCCTGGAAGGGTTTACTCCTGCTTTCGGGCGTGCGTAACATAGCGCTAACTATTTTGTCTTGCGGGCTCATTATGAAAAAACCAGCGTTTATCATCACGATCGATACCGAAGGGGATAATCTCTGGCAGAACCACCGGGTGATCAAAACGGAAAACGCGCGCTACCTGGCGCGGTTTCAGGCGCTTTGTGAACGCTTCGGCTTTAAGCCCGTCTGGCTGACCAACTACGAGATGGCAGTCGAACCGGTATTCATTGAGTTCGCGAAAGAGGTCATAGCCCGCGGCCAGGCTGAGGTGGGAATGCATCTCCATGCCTGGAATAGCCCTCCGGAGCACGATCTGACCGGTGATGACTGGCGCTGGCAGCCTTATCTGATTGAGTTTTCAGACGAGGTCATGCGTGAGAAAGTGCTCTTCATGACCCGCTTACTGGAAGAGACTTTCCAGACAAAAATGCTCAGCCATCGCGCCGGGCGCTGGGCATTCGACAGCCGTTACGCCCAGTTGCTGATTGAGCTGGGGTATCAGGTAGATTGTTCCGTTACGCCGCGCGTGAACTGGCGCAACGCGAAAGGCGCTCCGCAGGGTAATGGCGGAACGAATTACCAGCATTTTCCCGATCGTGCCTACTTTTTGGACGTAGACGACATTTCCCGGCCGGGAAACAGCCCTCTCCTCGAAGTACCGATGAGCATCCAGTATAAACACCCGGCATGGCTGAATTCCCTGAAGCAGGGTTATGATCGTCTGCGCGGTAAATACCGTTCTCCGTCAGTTAACTGGTTACGTCCGTCCGGAGGAAATGCGGCGGAGATGATTAAGGTTGCGCAGCAGTGCCTGGCTCAGGGGAATGACTACGTGGAATTCATGCTGCATTCGTCGGAATTTATGCCTGGCGGGAGCCCTACTTTTAAAGACGAGGCCGCGATTGAGGGGCTGTATCAGGATCTGGAGCAGCTCTTTACCTGGTTATCAGATAAGACCGTGGGGATGACGCTGGCGGAGTTTTACCAGTACAAAAAATAGTTATGCCCGCCAGGCGGGCCGTGGTTTTATTTTTTCCATAACGCCTCAATAACCCTTTTTTTGTAGCTAAAACGAACATCGGTGGACAGGAAAAAAGACAATGTATACATGGTCTTTACGCGTTGTTTCACGAGCTGCAATTGTTGGTCTGTAAGACAGGACCGATGGTTGCTGTAAATATCAAACCAGTGGCAATTGACGAGATGTTTGTAGCGTGACGGAAATGTTCTTTCCATCTGTAACGTGCATTCGACAAGCGTTGAAATTTTGCTGGCGTCCAGACTGCTCGACAAACTGTCGCGACGCTTGATGTAATAATAATGCCCCTGGCGCTGATAGGCTATTTTACTCGATTGCATCAACATTCCCGGGAAGACAGCGAAATCCTCATAACATAACATCGGAGGTATGGGATTTTTCTCGTAAAGACTACGATGAATAAACTGGCCAATGAGATGTGCCTGAAAGTCTTTATGACGTAAGAAACGAGTAATTGCTTCATGTTGTGACAATGGCACAGGATTAAATCCCTGCCAGTCTGACGTTATTTTCCGGGGATCGCGAATCTCAAGCAAACGAGTCAGTAACATGTCCGGACGTTGCGCTTTCAGGAAGGCTATTGCGTCCCTGAGGCTGCCCGGCTTTAAGCAATCGTCACTGTCGAGCATCGTAATATACTCACCCGATGCCAGCGCGACAGCGCTGTTTCTTACCCGGCCTACGTTACGAAAGTTCACGGTGCGCGTTATGATCTGAGGAAATTTCGGCGACCACTCATCAATTATTGCCTGCGTGGCATCCTCAGAACTGTCATTGAAAATAATAATTTCAGTGTCCTGATCGGTTGCTGCCAGCAGGCTTGAAAGCGTGGCGTGCAGCGTAGCTTCAGCGTTATGCGCAGCAATAATGACGCTTAAAAAAGCCATAAAAATTAGTTTCCTTGAGCGTCGGTAGCGCTAGCCAGTGAGCGGGCTTTTGGTAGTGTACGGATAAACTGCTGAAGATCGTGTAACGCGGAGTCAGTGACAGAGAATAGCGCTTCCCGTTCTTGCGGGAAGTAATAGCGCGTTTCAAACACATAAGAACAAATGTTATCGTCATTCCCGATCAGCATCACATTGCCAAGCGGACGCTGTTCATAGTGACAACACGGTCCAAACAGCAGGACCACCGGCACGCCGACGGCGTCTGCGATGTAGACATTCCCCGAGTCAGACGCGATATAGCAGTCCATCTTAGAAATGGCCCAGGGAAGCTCTTTCAGCGAAATTTTGCCAATAAGATTGATAAAATTGGGGATGTCACCGTAAAGACGGGTGATATCGTCCATCCACGACTGTTCGTTTGGCGCGCCGAAGACATAAAACTCGCAGGGTAAATCAGCAAGTTGATCAACAATCCGCTTCCAGATAACCGGAGGGACGGTTTTGGCTTTATTGCCCGCCGCAATACTGATGCCGATGCGGATAACGCCAGGTTTATCAAGAATGGCCGGCCAGGTCGTCGGCTTGAAGAGTGGCTTTGTGGCGTGCTTGGGAGAGTCTTGCCACGTGAGCGAGCGGTCGGCCAGTTTCAGGTAGTTCGTCACCGAAAGCGTTTTTTTGCCATGCTCAACGGTGCCGTCGGCTGCGAGATAGAAAATCCCGTGATACCACCTGCGCGTGTAAATGCTTAAAAATTGTTTGTTTTTGGCATTGCAGACGGCGGCAAAAAAGAGGTTCACGCTGTTGGGCTGTAGCAGGTAGACGTTGTCGTAGCGGTTCATGATCCTGCACGCGAAGCACAGTTTACGCCACAGGTTGCGCTTATGCTGCTCAATAAAATAGATCTGCTCAATAGTCTCATCATGCTTCGCCAGCGCGCCAACGCTGCGACTGATCAACACATCGCTTTTTTGCAGATATGCCAGAAGAGGCGTCGCATTAATAAAGTCACCGATTTTGGCTGTCTGAATGACAAGGTTCTTGCCCGTGTCCTTTCGAAACAGCTTCCGGATGAGTTTCACCGGAAAGAGTAAAATCAGCAGAAATACATAACTCATGGGTTAAATATCCATGTTGGAAAGCCGATGGCTGCCCTGTAAAAATGAAAAAATAGCATCTGCGCTAATATCCTTCGTTTGTTGCGTAGGGCTGACCATCTGATGCTGGTTTTTACCGTAACCCCCGATCAACCCCGGATCGGTCGGGCCGAAAATCGTGATATTAGGACGATCCAGTGCGGCGGTTAAATGGCTTAACCCTGTATCCACAGAAACGACGGCGTTAGCGCCCGCCAGCTGTGCGGCAACCTGCGCCAGCGTGAGTTTGGGTAACACCTCGACGTGGGAAAAACCTGCTGCCAGACGTTCCGCTCGCTGCCGCTCATGTTCAGCGCCCCACGGGAGTTTAATATGGATACCGCAAGGTTGCATTAGTTCAATCAGCCTTCTCCAGTGCGTTTCCGGCCAGTGCTTATCGTCGCGCGTTGTGGCATGCAGGAAAACCAGATAGGGCGCGATATCCTTGTCCGTTTCGCGCAGAAAATGCTGTGCGATGGCGTAGTCACCCTGGAGGTCGGGTTTTGCATAGCCGAGACTCTTAGCGAACAGCTCGCGGGTACGTTCCACGGCGTGCTGCTGCTTCGCAATATGGTGGCGACGATTATAGAACAGGCTCGCCAGCGGTTCGCGGGCGGTTTGCCAGTCCATGCCGTGCTTTACGCCGTGCGCCAGACGCGTGACCAGCGCGGCGCTTTTCACCAGCCCCTGGGCGTCGACGATCGCGTCGTAACGCCGGGCCTGCACCGCTTCGCGGAAGGCTTTGCGTTCGGCTTTAATCTGTGCGGAGAACCATGCTTTGCGCCAGCGGCGAATGGCCACCGGGATCACGCGATCAACCGCTTCATGCCAGGTGGGGATCTGCGCGAAGCCTTCTTCCACCACCCAGTCAAAACGGATGCCGGGAATGGCCCGCATGGCGTCCGTCAGCGACGGCAGCGTATGCAGAACATCACCCATTGAGGAGGTTTTAACGATCAATACCCGCATCCGTTATCCTTCTTCGCTCAACAGCAGTGCGTTGAGTTCTTCGAGAACACGCTGCGGGGTAATGTCGATCAGGCTCTGATGGTAACCTTCTGCGGCATCGCCTTTGCGCACCTTGTGGTAGCCGGTGATCAAACGGATCACGCGCGCCTTATGCGACAGTGGCGGCGTAAAGTCCGGGCTGCTTGGGCCATACAGCGCGACCAGCGGGCGGTCCAGCGCGGCGGCGACGTGCATCAGGCCAGAGTCGTTACTGACCACGGCCTTACAGGCGGCAATCAGGATAACCGCCTGCTCGAGCTGCGTTTCCCCGGCCAGGTTGCGGCACCATGCCTGTTGCTCGGTGCTCAGCGTGGCGAGAATTTCATTGCCCGCCTCATGATCTTTCGCCGAGCCAAACAGCACAATCTGATAGCCTTCATCGATAAGCTGTTTCGCCAGCTCTGCATAGTGATAGTGCGGCCAGCGTTTTGCCGGACCGAATTCTGCGCCAGGGCAGAACCCAATCATCGGGCGTTCGGACGAAATGCCAAATGCGTTGCAGGTGTGGGATTTCTCCCCATCGCTTACCTGGAGCTGCGGCCACAGCAGCGGCTGCGGCAGATCTTTCGCGCTGCGCATCACGCCTTTGTCGTAGGCCAGCGCCACGTAGCGCTCCACCATCAGCGGCCAGGCCTCTTTATCCAGCACCCGGGCGTCGTTCAGCAGGCCGTAGCGCATTTCACCGCGCCAGCCGGTACGGTGCGGGATGCCCGCAAAGAAGGGCACAAGGGCGGATTTGAAGGAGTTAGGCAGCACGTACGCGCGGTCATAGCGTTTCTCGCGCAGGCTGTGGCCGAGTTTGCGGCGTTCACCGATTTCCAGCGCCCCGTGTCCGAGCGGCATCGGGATCGCCTCGTTCACTTCCGGCATACGCGATAACAGCGGACGGCACCATGCGGGTGCCATCACGTCGATTATCGCCTGGGGATAACGCGCCTTGAGCGTGCGATAGAGACTTTGCGACATCATCATGTCGCCCACCCATGACGGGCCGATCACCAGAATTTTCATGCTTATGCGTCGCGGTTCAGCCAGGCCATATATTCCGTTACGCCTTCGGCAACGGTCTTGAACGGCTTGTCGTAGCCTGCGGCGCGCAGGTTAGTCAGGTCCGCCTGGGTGAATGCCTGGTAGCGGCCTTTCAGCTTATCCGGGAACGGAATGTACTCAATGCTGCCTTTCTTATGGTACGCCAGCGTCGCGTCTGCCACCGCCTGGAAGGATTCCGCGCGGCCGGTGCCCAGGTTGAAAATGCCGGACACGCCATTTTCCAGGAACCACAGGTTTACTGCCGCCACATCGCCCACGTAGACGAAGTCACGCTTGAAGCCGTCGCTGCCTTCGAACAGTTTCGGGCTTTCGCCGTTATTTAATTGGGTGTTCAGGTGGAACGCCACGCTCGCCATGCTGCCTTTGTGGCCTTCGCGCGGCCCGTAGACGTTGAAGTAGCGGAAGCCGACAATCTGCGAGTTCGCTTCTGGCAGGATCTGACGTACGTACTCATCAAACAGGAACTTGGAGTAACCGTAAACGTTCAGCGGCTGCTCATATTCGCGGGATTCGATGAAATCTGAAGTGCGCCCACCGTAGGTTGCCGCGGAAGAGGCGTACAGGAACGGAATTTCGCGCTCCAGGCAGTAGTGCAGGAGCTCTTTGGAGTACTGATAGTTGTTATCCATCATGTACTTGCCGTCCCACTCGGTGGTGGAGGAGCAAGCACCTTCGTGGAAGATGGCTTCGATCTCGCCGAACTCTTCACCCGCCATAATCTGGATAAGGAAGTCTTCTTTATCCATGTAGTCAGCGATGTTCAGATCCACCAGGTTCACGAACTTGGTGCCGTCTTTCAGGTTGTCCACCACCAGAATGTCGGTGATGCCTTTGTCATTGAGGGCCTTAACAATATTGCTGCCGATAAAGCCCGCGCCGCCAGTAACGATGATCATAACTGTAACCTTTGAAGTATGAGTCGGGGAATATCCCGAACGCTAATCTCTTTATCATATCATCACAACGCTCAGGCTTCAGCCATTCACCGATATGCAGCAGGGGTACGCGTGATTTATGCTGCAAAAACGAGAAGAGATACTGCGTCATCTCGTCATGAACTATTGGTTTGGGTAATATGTGCCAAAATTTGCCGAGTCTGGAGAATTGCAATGCGTGGTGATTTTTACAAACAGTTAAACAGCGACCTCGACACCGCACGTGCGGAAGGGTTGTTCAAAGAAGAGCGTATTATCACGTCTGCCCAGCAGGCGGACATCACCGTTGCCGACGGCAGCCATGTGATCAACTTTTGCGCGAACAACTATTTAGGTCTTGCGAATCACCCTGAGCTAATTGCCGCGGCGAAAAACGGCATGGACACCCACGGTTTCGGTATGGCCTCCGTTCGCTTTATCTGCGGTACGCAGGACAGCCACAAGCAGCTTGAGCAAAAGCTGGCGAACTTCCTCGGAATGGAAGACGCGATTCTGTACTCCTCCTGCTTCGACGCCAACGGCGGTCTGTTTGAGACCCTGCTCGGCGCAGAAGACGCGATTATCTCCGACGCCCTGAACCACGCCTCCATCATCGACGGCGTACGCCTGTGCAAAGCGAAGCGTTTCCGCTACGCCAACAACGACATGGTGGAGCTGGAAGCGCGCCTGAAAGAGGCCCGTGAAGCGGGGGCTCGCCACGTCCTGATCGCCACCGACGGCGTGTTCTCCATGGACGGTGTGATCGCCAACCTGAAGGGCGTGTGCGATCTGGCGGATAAATACGACGCGCTGGTGATGGTGGATGACTCTCACGCGGTCGGTTTTGTCGGCGAAAACGGTCGTGGCTCCCACGAATACTGCGACGTAATGGGCCGCGTGGATATCATCACCGGTACGCTGGGCAAAGCGCTCGGCGGCGCGTCTGGCGGCTACACCGCCGCGCGTAAAGAGGTGGTCGAGTGGCTGCGCCAGCGCTCCCGCCCGTATCTGTTCTCCAACTCCCTGGCGCCGGCGATTGTGGCTGCCTCCATTAAAGTGCTGGAGATGGTGGAATCCGGGGCTGAGCTGCGCGACCGCCTGTGGGCTAACGCCCGCCTGTTCCGTGAAAAAATGAGTGCCGCAGGATTCACCCTGGCCGGTGCCGATCACGCGATCATTCCGGTGATGCTGGGCGACGCGGTTGTCGCGCAGAAATTTGCTCGTGAGCTTCAGAAAGAAGGGATTTACGTGACCGGGTTCTTCTTCCCGGTGGTACCAAAAGGTCAGGCGCGTATCCGCACCCAGATGTCTGCGGCGCACTCGCCTGAACAAATTGAACGTGCGGTGGAAGCCTTTACCCGCATCGGCAAACAGCTGGGCGTCATTGCCTGAGGACGTATGATGAAAGCGTTATCCAAACTGAAAGCGGAAGAAGGGATTTGGATGACCGACGTGCCGGAGCCGGAAGTCGGTCATAACGATCTGCTGATCAAAATTCGTAAAACCGCCATCTGCGGTACTGACGTTCACATCTACAACTGGGACCAGTGGTCGCAGAAAACCATTCCGGTACCGATGGTTGTCGGTCACGAATATGTCGGCGAAGTGGTGGGTATCGGCCAGGAAGTAAAAGGCTTCAACATTGGCGATCGCGTCTCCGGTGAAGGCCACATTACCTGCGGTCACTGCCGTAACTGTCGCGGTGGGCGTACCCACCTGTGCCGCAACACCGTCGGCGTGGGCGTGAACCGTCCGGGCTGCTTCGCGGAATACCTGGTGATCCCGGCGTTTAACGCGTTCAAAATCCCGGACAATATCTCTGACGATCTGGCCTCCATCTTCGACCCGTTCGGCAACGCGGTACACACGGCGCTCTCCTTCGACCTGGTGGGTGAAGACGTGCTGGTTTCCGGCGCGGGCCCCATCGGCATTATGGCGGCAGCCGTGGCGAAGCATGTGGGTGCGCGCAACGTGGTGATCACCGACGTGAACGAATACCGCCTGTCGCTGGCGCGCAAAATGGGCGTCACCCGCGCGGTGGATGTCTCGAAAGAGAGCCTGACCGATGTGATGGAAGAGCTGGGCATGACCGAAGGCTTTGACGTGGGTCTGGAGATGTCCGGCGCGCCACCGGCGTTCCGCACCATGCTCGACACCATGAACCACGGTGGCCGTATCGCGATGCTGGGTATTCCGCCGTCAGATATGTCCATTGACTGGAACAAAGTCATCTTCAAGGGGCTGTTCATTAAGGGCATCTATGGCCGTGAGATGTTCGAAACCTGGTACAAGATGGCCGCGCTGATCCAGTCCGGTCTGGATCTGTCCCCGATTATCACTCACCGTTTCTCCATCGATGAGTTCCAGCAGGGCTTTGACGCAATGCGGTCCGGCCAGTCAGGGAAAGTGATCCTGAGCTGGGATAAGTAATTAAAAAGGGGCCAGCGGCCCCTTTTTTTACTGATTTTTTTTCTCTTCGTCCGTCAGGTAGCGCACCTTGCGGGTGTAATCCTGGCCTTTGAACAGCAGTTTGTTATCCGGCGATTCCAGATACTTCTGCCATTCGGAAAGCGGGAAACCACCGTGCGCGCCAATCACCTCTTTCGGCACAACGGCTTCCTGACCGCCGATCTTCTTGGAGACCGGCCAGTTCATCCAGTCACCGAGGTTAACCGTTGTTACATCCAGCATGTCCAGCAGCGCAGCGAGCGGCAGCTGATCGGTCGGCGGCTGCGTGTCGTCCATCAGCTCCCAGGTATCCTGGAACAGCGTCAGCCACAGCGGGCAGATACGGCGCCAGGTCTTTTTGGTGGCGGCAAGAAACGCGCCGTTAACGTGATCGACCAGATACGGACGCACCGTTTCTTTGTAATATGCCGGCACTTTCTCCGCTGGCGCGCCGTCCAGCTTGGCAATCATTTTGCCCTGACGGAAGCTGGAGTAGATGTGCATATCCGCCATGTTGATCTCTGGCATTTTAAGCAGGTTGAGATCGGAGTCGATCATCAGCACACCTTCACCGCGCGCCTGCAACGGAGCGTTAAGCTTCACCAGACGACTGAGGTAGATCTGCTTATAGCGGTAACCTTCTTCACGTTTTGGAAGCGTGAGGGTAACAACGCGGGTTTTTGGCGGCAGCTCGCCGAAAGCGGATTCAGGCTGATCGCTGACGATAACAATCTCGCTGACGTCGGTGGCATAACGCTCTGCAAAGGTCGCTGACAATAACGCCTCTTCGACGAAATCCGCGCCCGTACACGGGATCACAATGGAATCCACCGCAACGAGATCGCGCGTGACCGGAAGGGAAGCGTAAGGAATGTTATGACGCCCGGTAATGTGGCGGTAGCGAGCATTCAGGAATTTAAACATGTTCTTCTCGTTTGGTTATTGCGCGCCAAGAACGGCCTCGACACCGTTAACATAGCTTTCAATGGCATACATGTTGCAGACATTCTGGTGTGCGGCAGCGGCGAGCCGGGCGCGCAGAGCAGGATCCTGCCAGATATTATCCAGATGTTGAGCAAGTTGCGACACGTCGCTCCAGGGAAACAGCAGGCCGGTCGACTCATGATCGATCAATTCTGCCGTGCCGGTCACCTTTGAACCAATCACGGGAATATTCAGCAGCATTGCCTCCAGCACGACGCGCGGCAGGCCTTCGCTCTTCGAGGCCAGAATAAATGCGTCAAAGGTGGCGAGATAGTCAAAAGGCGTGTTCTGGAAACCGGTAAAAATGACGTGCTCAGCAATACCCAGCGCGTCAGCCTGTGCCGCCAGTGCGCCGCGCTCCGCCCCTTCACCGACCAGCACCATCTTCCATTTTGCCTGCGGGTGCCTCTGGCTGAACTGTGCCAGCGCCTCCAGCGTATGGTGGTTGGCTTTGCGAGGGATTAGCGAGCCAATGCTGCCGAACACAAACGTGTCGTCATCAATGTTCAGGCGCTGGCGCATCGCGCGTCGGTCGGGCAAAGGCTGGTGGATGTCGATAGCATTGTTGACCGTGGTACACAGCTCGGGCCGGACGCCATGCTGAAGTAGCACGCGTTCAACGCCGTGCGAGACGGCGATAATTTTTGTGGCATGGGTATTCACCAGCTTCACCAGCGGCGGGGTCAGCACCGGTTCAATCCGGCAGTGCTGGATTATCCGCGCATGCAGGTTTGCGCCCGCCAGATACCCTTCTTCGTTAGAGCCTGGCTGGTTGTTCATATACAGCGTATCGAAACCACCTTCTCTGAAAATGGTCTCGATCTTGCTGACGTTGGGGCGAATGCGCCACAGGGTATCGATATGCCGCGTAAATGCTTTGCGCGCTGAACGCGAAAAAAACAGCAGACCACGTCCCGCTTCTTTCAGTAGTTTTGCCCATGCCGGTTGCTTACGTTGAGGGATAACGAGTAGCGGGATCCCAATGCTATTGAGCACCTGGCCAATCGTTTGACCTTCAGCACGACTATAATCACTGTAAAAACAACAGGTAATGTCGAATTTGTCGCGGTTGATTCGCTTCAGAAGCTCAAGCATACTGTTGGTACCTCCCCCCCATTCTTTGCCCGTGTCCAGGAGGAGGATTTTACGTTTTTGCGGCATGTCTGAATCCGTATGCTACCCTTCATCTGACCGCATTATAAAGAATTTACTGAAATAAAATAGATTTTTTGTATTTCTTTGTCTTTTTACAAGAAAACATTTTAAACGCGCTTATTTTAAAAGTGCGATTTAAGACTTTAATCGCCTCTTCTCAATTCGATAGTATGAGTGCAAAAATTTTATGTCGTTATTGAGAGAGTGAAAATATGTTTAAAATAACGGTCTGCTTATTAACGTTTAACTCCGAAAGAACGTTGCACGATGTTATTCCTCCTCTTTTAAAAATAGCAGATGAATTCGTTATAGTGGATTCCGGAAGTACAGACTCGACGATATATATTTGCCAGAGTTATGGATTGTCGCCCATATTCAAAAAATATAGCTGGCACGGCGAGCAGATGAACCATGCCGTATCCCATGCGCATAACGACTGGGTGCTGTGCATGGACAGTGACGAAATACTCGATCAAGAAACCGTTGATGCTATTTTAGAATTAAAAATGGGCGATGAACCCGAACTGGATATGGCGTGGCGGATATGTCGTCACTGGTTTGTTTTGGGAGAAAATGTCCGAACGATTTATCCCGTCTCATCACCGGATTATCCGGTGCGTCTTTTTAACCGTACGCAGTCGCGATTTAATAACCGGCCAGTAGACGATCAGGTTGAAGGTTTTCTCCGTTCTGAACGTATTCCAGGTTATGTCAGACATGATACGTTTCATTCGCTGCATGAACTTTTTAATAAATTAAACGGATATACCACTCGCCTGGTTCAATATCAGACGATACGTCCCTCTCTTGGTCGCGGCGCGATCAGCGCTATTGGCGCATTTTTCAAATGGTATCTGTTTAGCGGTGCGTGGCGTCAGGGAAAAGTGGGTGTGGTGACAGGGTTTTATGCCACGGCGTACAGTTTTATGAAATATTTCAAGGCCTGGTATCAGGATCGGGAAAAGAGAGAGTCCGTTGCAAAAGAGCAGTCGGACTCTTATCTGGCAGAATAGGCGTTAGCCGATCAGGCTTTTTTTCCCCAACCCTGCCACTGTTGCTGGACGTATTTAACCAGTGTACTGCTGCTGATGCTTTCGCCAATCACCGAGAAGAAGCGGGTTGCATAGACCGGTTCAGGTGGCTGTTTCAGCGTGCAGTTCTTCACGCCGCGGAATGGATTACGCGGCTGCGTTGCGGGTGGTTGCGCGCTACCCGGACGAGAAGTATCCACCTGAGGTTCATTGAGCAGATCGCTCGGACGCACCAGCGTAATATCGGCGGGTAAGCCCGGCAACATTTGCTGCAAAACGCGAACGGTAGACGGATGCGGATGCCCAATGGCAATCGCCGAACCGTTACGGCGCGCCAGCTGTACCGCGCGGTTGAACTGCACGCGGATATCCGCTTCGTTCTGGGAGTCGTCCAGGAATACTTTGCGCTTGATGACTTTTACACCTGTCCCCTGAGCGGCACGCATCGCCTGGCTGTTGCCGATGGTCATGCTGTCGAGGAAATAGAGATTGTAACGCTCCAGCGCCTGCATCACTTTCAGCATACCGTACAGGCTGGAGGTCATCGCGCTGCCCATATGGTTATTCAGACCCACGGCATACGGCACTTTATTGTACGCATCGCGGATGATGCGATCGATCTCGTCGCTGCTCATGTCCGGGCGCAGGGTATCTTTTTCCAGCGGCTGCTTGCTGAGGGGGGCCATCGGCAGATGGATGAGGACCTGATGGCCGCCATTGTGCGCTTTGGTCGCCATTTCATGCGCGTGAGGCGCATTAGGCAGGACGGCGACAGAGATGGCTGGCGGCATCGCCAGCACTTGATTTTCATAGTGTGGTCGATAACCGAAGTCATCAATCACAATCGCGAGTTTGCCTGCATAAACCGGTGCAGCCAGCGCCAGTGCGCTGACTACGGAAACAACAATTCGACGAAATTGAAGCAAAACCTATCTTCCCAACCACGGCTGTGGATTGACCGCCTGACCCTGACGACGAATTTCGAAATAGAGTGACGGGCGGCCCTGACCGCCACTGCTGCCCACAAGGGCAATGGGTTGACCCGCGCGCACCTGGGTGCCAACGCTGACCAGCGCGCTCTGGTTGTAGCCGTAAAGACTCATATCGCCTTTACCGTGTTCAACCACCACCACGAGCCCATAACCCTGTAGCCAGTCGGCCAGGATCACGCGGCCATCGGCGATGGCTTTCACTTCGCTACCTTCAGACGCACCGATAACGATCCCCTTCCAACGTAGCTCACCCTGCAACTGTTCGCCATAGCGATGCAGGATCGTACCGCGAACGGGCCAGTAAGCCTGACCACGCGGGGAGCCGAGGCCGCCGGTACGCGACATCAGGGAACGTTCATTTTCAGTCGGTTTGTAGGTGGTGCCTTTCCGGGAGGCTTCCTGCTGCTTATTACGCACCGCCTGCGCTTCGCGCGCTTCTTTTTCGGCGCGCGCTTTGGCCGCGGCTTCTGCCCGGGCAATGCTGTTACGCAGTCTGGATTCGTTGGCGCGCATTTCGCTCAGCTGGCTTTGTCCTGCCTGGATAGAGGACTCCAGCCCGGCGAGCGTCTTCTTACGCTCATTGCGCGCCTGCTCAAGCTTCTCCTGCTGCGCCTGCTGATCGTAGAGCAGCGTTTGCTGCTGGCTCTGCTTCTCTTCCAGCTCGGCTTTTTGCGTGGTGACTTCTTCGCGCGTCTGTTTCAGCTGCGCAATGGTCTCCTGACGCGCCTGGTTTAGATAGCCGAAATAGGCCTGTAAACGCTGACCACGCTGGCTCTCTTCACCGCTGAGGATAAGCTGAAGGCCTGTGTGCTCACCCTGACGGAAAGCAGCATCAAGCTGTGCAGCAAGGTTCCGCTCCTGGGCATCGCGCTGACGCTCCAGTTTCGCAATCGACGCGTTCATTTCATCGATTTGCTTATTGAGCTGGGCAAGGGTGTTTTGTGTTTCACGCAGCTTACGCGCGGCGGCGGAAATGGCCTCTTCCTGCTTTTTAAGCTGGGCGAGCAGGGTGGCGCGCTGCTGTTGCTGCTGACGTACCGCACGCTCTTTGGCGGCGATATCGGCCTGAATGGATTTAAGCTGATCGCGGTCATCCGCGTGGGCGGATGCGGCGCACAGCAATACGCCAGCGCTGAGTGCGCTGGCGCAAAGCAGAGGTCTGACTGATAACCGAAGCGGCTTCACGACCCATGTGATTGAAAAAATCGCCTTTCCCCTCATGGGGAGCGATTATTCCACGATGAACAGCGGCTTGCCAGTCATCTCTTCAGGGATTTCCATACCCATCAGCGACAACATGGTTGGCGCGATGTCGGAAAGCTTGCCGCCTTCCACAGCTTTCACTGATTTATCACCTACATAAATCAGTGGAACAGGCAGGTTGGTATGGGCGGTATGCGCCTGACCGGTTGCCGGATCACGCATCTGTTCTGCGTTACCGTGGTCAGCGGTGATCAGCAGCTGGCCGCCCACGGATTCAACCGCTTTCGCGACCTGCTCAACGCAGTGGTCCAGCGCTTCAACCGCTTTAACGGCTGCTTCCATCACGCCGGTGTGGCCCACCATGTCGCCATTCGGATAGTTACAGATGATGGTGTCGTATTTACCGCTTTCGATCGCGGCCACCAGTTTTTCGGTCAGCTCCGCAGAGCTCATTTCTGGCTGGAGATCGTAAGTGGCGACTTTCGGCGAGTTAATCAGGATGCGGTCTTCGCCTTTAAACGGCTCTTCTACGCCGCCGTTAAAGAAGAAGGTCACGTGCGCATACTTCTCAGTTTCGGAGATGCGCAGCTGCGTTTTATCGTTTTTCGCCATCCACTCGCCGAAAGTATTTTCCAGGGAAGCGGGTGGATACGCGCATGGGGCTTTGATATCTGCTGCATACTCAGTCAACTGGATGAAATCGATCTTCGCCACTTTCTTACGGGCGAAACCGTCGAAATCGCTGTTGACGAAGGCGCGGGTGATTTCGCGCGCGCGGTCAGCACGGAAGTTCATGAAGATCAGCGCATCGCCATCTTCCATGGCGGCATCGGCCTGGCCTTCAGCGCGGATCACGGTTGCCTTCACAAATTCGTCGTTTTCATCACGCGCGTAAGCCGCTTCCAGGCCTTCAACGGCGGTCGGGAACTGGAACTCGCCTTTTGCCAGGGTCAGCAGATCATAGGCTTGCTCAACGCGGTCCCAGCGGTTGTCACGGTCCATGGCATAGTAACGGCCAACGATGGACGCCACGCGGCCTTTGCCCAGTGCGGCAAATTTATCTTCAAACGCTTCAAGAGAACCTTTTGCGCTGCGTGGCGGCGTATCGCGACCATCCAGGAAGGCGTGCAGATAGATTTTTTCCGCACCGCGCTCGGCGGCCAGTTCTACCATCGCCATGATGTGATCTTCGTGGCTGTGAACGCCGCCCGCAGAGAGCAGACCCATAATGTGAACGGCCTTGCCTGCGGCAACGGCTTTATCAACCGCTCCGGTGAGCGTTGGGTTGGCAAAGAATGTACGTTCTTTGATTTCAACGTCCAGGCGCGTCAGGTCCTGATAAACGATACGGCCCGCACCCAGGTTAACGTGACCCACTTCAGAGTTGCCCATCTGACGATCCGGCAGACCCACTTCCAGGCCAGACGCATCAATCAGGGTGTGGGGACGTTTTGCCCATAGCGCATCCATAACCGGGGTTTTGGCGTTGAAAATGGCGTTATCCTGTTGATCTTCACGGTAGCCATAGCCATCCAGAATCACCAGTACCATAGGTTTTTTAGAAACCGACATTGCGACAACCTCATGCTCAAGAGACAAAAAATTTGCGTAATTTTACTACAGCTGAATCGATAAAATAGCCGCAGAAGATCAAAGAAAGCGCGGGGGCAATGCTGTTCTCAGGCCATTTTGAGGCTTTTTTTACGTGGCATGCCGCAGAAAATAGATTAGCTTTATGTCGCTGGCTGTATTTGCCACAGCGCACAGGTATACTCCTGTCCTGGTTTTTTTAATCACTTAGTCGGGAGTTGTTACCCCCCATGCAAGAAATTATGCAATTCGTTAGCCGCCACCCGGTTCTGAGCATCGCGTGGATTGGCCTGCTGGTCGCTGTACTGTTCACCACATTTAAGGGACTGACGTCTAAAATTAAGGTGATCACCCGCGGTGAAGCGACACGTCTGATCAACAAAGAGGACGCCGTGGTTGTCGATCTGCGTCAGCGCGACGATTTCCGCAAGGGCCACATCGCAGGTGCTATCAACCTGCTGCCAGCGGAAATTAAAGCGAACAACATTGGTGAGCTGGAGAAGCATAAAGCCCAGCCGATTATTGTTGTTGACGGCACTGGCATGCAGGCGCAGGAATCTGCCAGCGCACTGCATAAAGCAGGCTTTGAAAACGTAACGGTGCTGAAAGAAGGCATCTCCGGCTGGAGCGGGGAGAATCTTCCTTTAGTGCGCGGTAAATAAGGAGTTAAGTGATGGCCAATATTGAGATCTACACCAAAGCAACGTGCCCGTTCTGCCACCGAGCGAAAGCGCTGCTGTCCAGCAAAGGCGTAACGTTCAAGGAACTGCCGATCGATGGTGACGCGATTAAACGCGAAGAGATGATCCAACGCAGTGGTCGCACAACGGTTCCACAGATTTTTATTGATGCGCAGCACATTGGCGGCTGTGATGACTTGTATGCGCTCGACGCTCGTGGCGGACTCGATCCGCTGCTGAGCTAGAGACTTTAGGACAATTAAAAAGGGTTTTTCCATGTCAGAACAAAACAACACCGAGATGACTTTCCAGATCCAGCGCATCTACACCAAGGATGTCTCTTTCGAAGCGCCAAATGCGCCGCACGTTTTCCAGAAAGACTGGCAGCCAGAGGTTAAACTTGATCTGGATACCGCATCCACCCAGCTGGCGGATGATGTGTATGAAGTCGTACTGCGTGTCACCGTGACCGCCTCTCTGGGCGAAGAAACCGCATTCCTGTGCGAAGTTCAGCAGGGCGGTATCTTCTCCATCGGCGGCATCGAAGGCAACCAGATGGCGCATTGCCTGGGTGCATACTGCCCGAACATCCTGTTCCCGTATGCCCGTGAATGCATCACCAGCCTGGTTTCTCGCGGTACATTCCCGCAACTGAACCTTGCGCCAGTAAACTTTGATGCGCTGTTCATGAACTATCTACAGCAGCAGGCTGGCGAAGGTACCGAACAACATCAGGATGCCTGATGAGCACTGTTAATGCGTCAATGACTGTGATCGGTGCCGGCTCTTACGGCACCGCTCTTGCCATCACCCTGGCAAGAAATGGTCACGACGTGGTCCTGTGGGGCCACGATCCAAAACATATCGCGACGTTGCAACACGACCGCTGCAATGTGGCGTTTCTCCCGGACGTTCCGTTCCCTGACTCCCTGTATCTGGAAAGCGACCTCGCGACCGCGCTGGCGGCCAGCCGCAATATTTTGATTGTGGTGCCAAGCCATGTGTTTGGCGAAGTCCTGCGTCAGATTAAGCCGCTGATGCGTGCGGATGCGCGTATTGTGTGGGCGACGAAGGGGCTGGAAGCGGAAACCGGACGTCTGTTGCAGGACGTTGCCCGCGAAGCGCTGGGAACAGCGATCCCGCTGGCGGTGATCTCCGGGCCGACGTTTGCCAAAGAGCTGGCTGCGGGCTTGCCGACGGCGATTTCGCTGGCGTCCACCGACCAGGCATTTTCCGACGATCTTCAGCAACTGCTGCACTGCGGCAAAAGCTTCCGCGTGTACAGCAACCCCGATTTTATCGGCGTGCAGCTGGGCGGCGCGGTGAAGAACGTCATTGCCATCGGGGCCGGGATGTCTGACGGCATCGGTTTCGGCGCGAATGCGCGTACTGCGCTGATCACCCGTGGCCTGACCGAAATGTCCCGCCTGGGCGAAGCGCTGGGTGCCGATCCGGCCACCTTTATGGGAATGGCAGGGCTGGGCGACCTGGTGCTGACCTGCACCGATAACCAGTCGCGTAACCGCCGCTTTGGCATGATGCTCGGACAGGGCAGCGATGTAAAAAGCGCGCAGGAGAAGATTGGTCAGGTGGTTGAAGGCTATCGCAATACCAAAGAAGTTCGCGAACTGGCGCACCGTTTCGGTGTTGAAATGCCAATAACCGAGGAAATTTATCAGGTATTGTATTGCGGAAAAAATGCGCGCGAGGCAGCATTGACCTTATTAGGTCGTGCGCGCAAGGACGAGCGCAGCAGCAATTAGCCGGGAAGTATCGTCACCTGAATGACCCAGCCAGCGCAGAACTGGCTGGTCATTAACTATCGTCTGGAGCAAGCAATGCCGTGTGAAGAACTGGATATCGTCTGGAATAATATTAAAGCCGAAGCCCGAGCGTTGGCCGACTGTGAGCCCATGCTGGCCAGTTTCTATCACGCGACGCTACTTAAGCACGAAAATCTCGGCAGCGCCCTGAGCTATATGCTCGCCAATAAATTGGCTTCCCCTATCATGCCTGCTATCGCGATTCGCGAGGTGGTGGAAGAGGCCTACGCCGCAGATCCGGAGATGATTGCTTCTGCCGCCTGCGACATCCAGGCTGTGCGCACGCGAGACCCGGCGGTGGATAAATACTCCACGCCGCTACTGTATCTCAAAGGCTTCCACGCCTTACAGGCGTACCGCATCGGCCACTGGTTATGGAATGAGGGACGCCGCGCGCTGGCC
The DNA here is from genome assembly GCF_049236825.1 of Enterobacter cloacae complex sp. SHL001. Classification (NCBI taxonomy): domain Bacteria; kingdom Pseudomonadati; phylum Pseudomonadota; class Gammaproteobacteria; order Enterobacterales; family Enterobacteriaceae; genus Enterobacter; species Enterobacter cloacae complex sp. SHL001. Next base: position 36,104 of record NZ_JBMKIP010000006.1, on the reverse strand, counting down.
ATCTTCCTGCAAAACCAGGTTTCCGTGACCTTCCAGGTCGATATTCACCCGGCGGCGAAAATTGGCCGCGGGATCATGCTCGATCACGCCACCGGCATTGTTGTCGGGGAAACGGCGGTGATCGAAGATGACGTGTCGATCCTGCAATCCGTTACGCTGGGCGGTACCGGTAAAACCAGCGGCGATCGCCATCCGAAAATCCGTGAAGGGGTGATGATTGGCGCGGGCGCTAAAATCCTCGGCAATATTGAAGTCGGACGCGGCGCGAAGATTGGCGCGGGGTCGGTTGTGCTCCAGCCTGTACCGCCGCACACCACCGCCGCTGGCGTCCCGGCGCGCATCGTCGGTAAGCCAGACAGCGATAAGCCGTCGATGGATATGGATCAGCACTTCAACGGTATTCATCACACCTTCGAATACGGCGACGGTATCTGAACGCCGGAACACCTAAATAAAAAAGCCCGGTGAGTCAATGCACCGGGCTTTTGATTAGTTGCGGTATAACACTTTGATAATGTGATAGCCGAATTGTGTGTGCAGTGGGCCAGTTGGCTCCAGCACCGGGCAGGAGAAGACCACTTTATCAAACGCCGGGACCATCTGGCCCTGGCGGAACTCGCCTAAGTCACCACCGCGTTTGCCTGACGGGCAAATCGAGTGTTTCTTCGCCAGTTTGCCGAAGTCGGCGCCGTTTTTAATCTGTTCGAGCAGATCCTGTGCCAGTTTCTCTTCTTTAACAAGGATATGCAGTGCTGCTGCTGTTTTTGCCATGATCGTGCCTTGAGTCGACTAGTTTACGGTCGGTATACTACCACGCGTTTTTCCTCCTCTCCCGACTTTCATTGAGTGACCATTTATGCGTTTAAACCCCGGACAACAACAAGCTGTCGAATTCGTCACCGGACCCTGCCTGGTGCTGGCGGGAGCGGGATCCGGTAAAACACGCGTGATCACCAACAAAATCGCCCACTTAATTCGGGGTTGTGGATACCAGGCGCGCCATATCGCGGCGGTCACCTTTACCAACAAAGCGGCGCGTGAGATGAAAGAGCGCGTCGGCCAGACGCTGGGCCGTAAAGAGGCGCGCGGGCTGATGATCTCCACCTTCCACACGCTGGGTCTGGATATTATCAAGCGCGAATACGCGGCGCTGGGCATGAAGTCCAACTTTTCTCTCTTCGATGACACCGACCAGGTGGCGCTGCTTAAAGAGCTGACGGAAGGGCTGATAGAAGATGACAAAGTGCTGTTGCAACAGCTGATCTCGACGATCTCGAACTGGAAAAACGATCTGATGACGCCGGCCCAGGCAGCGGCAAGCGCCAAAGGCGAGCGCGACCGCATCTTTGCCCACTGCTACGGACTGTACGACGCGCATATGAAAGCCTGCAACGTCCTGGATTTCGACGATCTGATCCTGCTGCCGACGCTGCTGCTTCAGCGGAATGAAGAGGTACGCGAGCGCTGGCAGAACAAAATCCGTTACCTGCTGGTGGATGAATACCAGGATACCAACACCAGCCAGTACGAGCTGGTGAAGCTGCTGGTAGGGCAGCGTGCACGCTTTACCGTCGTAGGCGATGACGATCAGTCGATTTACTCATGGCGTGGCGCGCGTCCGCAAAACCTGGTGCTACTGAGCAAAGACTTCCCGGCGTTGCAGGTGATTAAACTGGAGCAGAACTACCGTTCTTCCGGGCGTATCCTGAAGGCGGCGAACATCCTGATTGCCAATAACCCGCACGTCTTTGAGAAGCGCCTGTTCTCCGAACTGGGTTACGGCACCGAGCTGAAAGTGCTCAGCGCCAACAACGAAGAGCACGAAGCGGAGCGCGTAACGGGCGAGCTGATTGCCCATCACTTCGTCAACAAAACTGAATACAAGGATTACGCGATCCTCTATCGCGGAAACCACCAGTCGCGCGTCTTTGAAAAGATGCTGATGCAGAACCGCATCCCCTACAAAATCTCCGGCGGTACGTCGTTCTTTTCGCGTCCCGAAATCAAGGATCTGCTGGCCTATCTGCGCGTGCTGACCAACCCGGATGACGACAGCGCTTTCCTGCGCATCGTGAATACGCCGAAACGCGAGATTGGCTCTGCGACGCTGCAAAAACTGGGTGAATGGGCGATGACCCGCAACAAAAGCCTGTTCACCGCCAGCTTCGATATGGGGCTGAGCCAGACCCTGACCGGGCGCGGCTATGACGCCTTAACCCGCTTTACCCACTGGCTGGGTGAGGTACAGCGTCTGGCAGAGCGCGAGCCTGTGGCGGCAGTACGCGATCTGATCCACGGCATTGATTACGAATCCTGGTTGTATGAAACCTCTGCCAGCCCGAAAGCAGCCGAGATGCGGATGAAAAACGTTAACCAGCTCTTCAGCTGGATGACCGAAATGCTTGAAGGATCTGAGATTGACGAGCCCATGACCCTGACGCAGGTGGTCACCCGCTTCACGCTGCGCGATATGATGGAGCGCGGCGAAAGCGAAGAAGAGGCAGATCAGGTTCAGCTAATGACGTTACATGCCTCGAAAGGGCTGGAGTTCCCCTATGTCTATCTGGTGGGGATGGAAGAGGGCTTATTGCCGCACCAGAGCAGCATTGATGAAGATAACGTTGACGAAGAGCGCCGTCTGGCCTACGTGGGGATCACTCGTGCGCAGAAGGAGCTGACGTTTACGCTGTGCAAAGAGCGCCGTCAGTATGGTGAGCTGGTGCGCCCGGAGCCGAGCCGTTTTCTGCTGGAGTTGCCTCAGGACGATCTTATCTGGGAGCAGGAGCGTAAAGTCATTACCGCTGAAGAGCGTATGCACAAAGGGCAGGCAAACGTGGCAAACATTCGCGCGATGCTGGCAAAAGCCAAAGAGAAGGGATAACTATTTGCAGGCCGGGTAAGGCGAAGCCGCCACCCGGCACGCTTCAAAGGGTCACTTCACATCAAGCGCCCAGTGCACATAGCTCTGCCACTGGTACTCCTGCTCAATCAGTTCCGCCCCAAGCGGATGATCCTCAAGCCAGTTTTCCGGTAGCGTCAGCGTCAGTTTCTCATCGTCTGCCGCCAGCGTAATGGCTGGCAGCAAATCATCACGACGCCGGCTGGCAAACAGGATCGCCAGGCGAAGCAGACGACACAGATGCTCCGCCACGCGCGGCGGTACAGCGTTCTGCTGGTGAAGGGAAGAGAGATCGACGGCGTTAGTCTGATTTAGCAGCAGGGTGGCCAGCAGCTTCTTCTGGGCGGGCGTATAGCCCGGCAAATCGAGATTACGCACCAGCCAGGCCGCGTGCAGCGGTGCCTGCTTGTACTCCACGCTGAGACCAATTTCATGTAGCGCACAGGCGCTTAGCAGCAGATCGCGGCTTAACGGTTCAATATCCCAGCTTTTTTTCACCTGATCGGCAAACAGTGACGCCAGTTGACTCACTCTGTGTGCCTGGTCGATATCAACAATAAAGCGGCGCTGAACGTTACGCAGCGTACGGCTACGGATGTCCTGATCGACCGACTGGTGCAGCATTCCGTAGACCAGACCTTCGCGCAGCGCACCGCCTGCCAGGGTCATACACTGGATATTGAGTTCAGTAAAAATGGCGATCAGAATGGCGAGCCCACTGGGGAAAACCAGCGCGCGTTCGAGCGTCAGCCCTTCTATTTCAAGCTCTTCCAGACGACCACACTGGATGGCGCGCTGTTTAAGCTGCTGGAGTTTGGCAAGCGTGATCCGCTCGTCCATTCCCTGTGCCATCATGATTTCCTGCAACGCCTGAACGGTTCCGGACGCGCCGACACACACTTTCCAGCCGTGATAGCGCAGTTCGTCCATAACCGGGCGCAGGACCGCACGCGCCGCGTTTTCCGCCTCGTCAAAATTCTCTTTGGCAAGGTTTCGGTCGGTAAAGTAGCGTTCCAGCCAGGTCACACAGCCCATCGACAGGCTGAAGAGCGACGTCGCCTGCGCGCCTGTGCCCGTGACCAGTTCGGTACTGGCGCCACCGATATCGACCACCAGACGACGATCGTCGCCGCCGGTCGTATGCGCCACACCCTGATAAATCAGACGCGCTTCTTCTTCACCGCTGATGACCTGCACCGGACAGCCCAGAATTTCCTGTGCTCTGGCAATGAAATCGCCAGCGTTAACCGCCAGACGAAGGGTCGCCGTGGCAACAACGCGAATTTGACTGAGCGGGATATCCTGCAAACGTTCTGCAAACAGACGCAGACACTGCCAGCCACGTTCCATGGCTTCCGGGGAGAGGTGATTATCGCTGCTCAGGCCCGCCGCGAGGCGGACCTTGCGCTTAATGCGCGTCAGCGTTTGTATGCTTCCCGCCACCTCGCGCACAACCAGCATATGAAAACTATTCGAACCGAGATCAATTGCCGCATAAAGCGAGGTGGAGCTGAGCATATTTTTTAACCTGAACGACGACGATTACGCGGTGCACCGCCGGAACGACGCGGACCATTGCCGGAGCGTGGACGGGTAAGGCGCTTAGGTGGCGGCAGTTCGCTCAACAGCGCGTCCGGATTGTATTTGCTCTGTGGAATAGAGTGACCGATGTAGGTCTCAATGGCCGGAAGATTCAGCGCATACTCTTCACACGCAAGGCTGATGGAGTGACCGCTTGCGCCGGCACGACCGGTACGACCGATACGGTGTACATAGTCTTCACAGTCATCTGGCAGGTCATAGTTAAAGACGTGCGTCACGGCTGGAATGTGCAGGCCACGGGCCGCCACGTCGGTCGCGACCAGAATATCAAGGTCGCCACGAGTAAATTCGTCGAGAATGCGCAGGCGTTTTTTCTGCGCCACGTCGCCGGTCAGCAGGCCCACACGGTGCCCATCTGCCGCCAGGTGACCCCAGATATCTTCACAGCGGTGTTTGGTGTTCGCGAAGATAATTGCGCGATCCGGCCACTCTTCTTCGATCAGGGTTTGCAGCAGGCGCATTTTCTCTTCATTAGAAGGATAGAATAGCTCTTCTTTAATGCGGTGCCCGGTTTTCTGCTCCGGTTCTACTTCCACATATTCCGCATTGTTCATCTGCTCGAATGCGAGTTCACGTACGCGGTATGACAGGGTTGCGGAGAACAGCATGTTCAGACGCTGGTTTGCCGCAGGCATGCGGCGGAACAGCCAGCGGATGTCTTTAATGAAGCCCAGATCGTACATGCGGTCTGCTTCATCAAGTACCACGACCTGGATTGCGCCGAGGTTGATATGGTTCTGTTTGGCGTAGTCGATAAGACGGCCGGTGGTCCCAATCAGGATATCGACGCCGCTTTCCAGCACTTTCAGCTGTTTATCGTAGCCGTCGCCGCCATAGGCCAGGCCAAGTTTCAGGCCGGTGGCTTGCGCCAGGGGCTCAGCGTCTGCGTGGATCTGTACCGCCAGTTCTCGCGTCGGGGCCATAATTAGCGCGCGCGGCTGGTTAACTTTGCGGTCTGCAATCGCCGGGTGAGAAAGTAAATAATGAAACGTTGACGTTAAAAACGCCATCGTTTTGCCAGTACCGGTTTGCGCCTGCCCTGCAACGTCGCGACCGGCCAGCGTCAGCGGCAGGGCGAGAGCCTGAATGGGCGTGCAGTTATGAAACCCTTTAGTTTCAAGGGCTTCGATCACCTTTGGGTGCAGGGCGAAGTCGGAAAACTTCTGTTCTGTTAAATGTGTTTTGCTCATAGTGTGGTAGAATATCAGCTTACTATTGCTTTACGAAAGCGTATCCGGTGAAATAAAGTCAACCTTTAGTTGGTTAATGCGACATCAACACGTCGTTGGTGGAGACAAAACCAACGTACCAGGCTTATTCCTGTGGAGTTATATATGAGCGATAAAATTATTCACCTGACTGACGACAGTTTTGACACGGACGTACTTAAAGCTGACGGGCTGATCCTCGTTGATTTCTGGGCTGAATGGTGTGGTCCTTGCAAAATGATCGCTCCGATTCTGGATGAAATCGCTGACGAATATCAGGGCAAACTGACCGTTGCCAAGCTGAACATCGACCAGAACCCGGGCACCGCGCCAAAATACGGTATCCGTGGCATCCCGACCCTGCTGCTGTTCAAGAACGGTGACGTGGCGGCGACCAAAGTGGGCGCACTGTCCAAAGGTCAACTGAAAGAGTTCCTGGACGCTAACCTGGCGTAAGGTTTCTCAGCCGAGCGTCCAGAACGCCTAATTAACGGCGAGCTCTGGACGCCCGGCTTTAGTCGTGCTAAGTTAGCTATGACTACGTTTTAAACATATCTTGTTGTTTGAATCTTGTTTTACCCGATACTTCCCGTTGTTAACTTAAACAGTGCGTGAAGTTGCTAGATTCCGGGCTTGTCACTCAATCCGTCTTGTCGTTTCAGTTCTGCGTTCTTTCCCTGTGACCAGACAGCGAACAGACATGAGGTGATGGCCGCTAAACAGGCATGGATGACCCTGCCATACCATTCACAACATTAAGTTCGAGAATCACCCCGAGTTTAAGAACCCACACCATTATGAATCTTACCGAATTAAAGAATACGCCGGTTTCTGAGCTGATCACTCTCGGCGAAAATATGGGACTGGAAAACCAGGCTCGTATGCGCAAGCAGGACATCATTTTCGCCATCCTGAAGCAGCACGCTAAGAGTGGCGAAGATATCTTTGGCGACGGTGTGCTGGAGATACTGCAAGACGGATTTGGTTTCCTCCGCTCCGCAGACAGCTCCTACCTCGCCGGCCCTGACGACATCTACGTATCCCCTAGCCAAATCCGCCGTTTCAACCTCCGCACTGGTGACACCATTTCAGGTAAGATTCGTCCTCCAAAAGAGGGTGAACGCTACTTTGCGCTGTTGAAGGTTAACGAAGTTAACTACGACAAACCGGAAAACTCCCGCAATAAGATCCTGTTCGAGAACTTAACGCCGCTGCACGCTAACTCTCGTCTGCGCATGGAGCGTGGTAACGGGTCTACTGAAGACTTAACCGCTCGTGTGCTGGATCTGGCATCGCCAATTGGTCGTGGCCAGCGTGGTCTGATTGTGGCGCCGCCAAAAGCCGGTAAAACCATGCTGCTGCAAAACATCGCGCAGAGCATTGCTTACAACCATCCAGACTGTGTGCTGATGGTGCTGCTGATTGACGAACGTCCGGAAGAAGTAACCGAGATGCAGCGTCTGGTGAAAGGGGAAGTGGTTGCGTCTACCTTCGACGAGCCTGCTTCTCGCCACGTTCAGGTTGCGGAAATGGTCATCGAGAAGGCGAAACGCCTGGTTGAGCACAAGAAAGACGTGATCATCCTGCTCGACTCCATTACCCGTCTGGCGCGTGCCTACAACACCGTGGTGCCGGCTTCCGGTAAAGTACTGACCGGTGGTGTGGATGCTAACGCCCTGCATCGTCCGAAGCGTTTCTTCGGTGCGGCGCGTAACGTGGAAGAGGGCGGTAGCCTGACCATTATCGCGACGGCGCTGATCGATACCGGCTCCAAAATGGACGAAGTTATCTACGAAGAGTTTAAAGGTACAGGCAACATGGAACTGCACCTTTCTCGTAAAATCGCAGAAAAACGCGTCTTCCCGGCGATCGACTACAACCGTTCCGGTACCCGTAAAGAAGAGCTGCTTACCACTCAGGAAGAGCTTCAGAAAATGTGGATCCTGCGTAAAATCATCCATCCAATGGGCGAAATCGACGCAATGGAATTCCTCATTAACAAACTGGCGATGACCAAAACGAACGACGATTTCTTCGACATGATGAAACGCTCGTAACGCAAATAATCCCAGTAAACGCCACGTTTTTACGTGGCGTTTTTTATTTATGGACTATACGCTATTACCACACACTCCCAATTTAGACCTGTCGGTGCGAAAATAAGAAGGTTTGCACAGTCAAAGAAATAATTGATTGAAAAACATACAAAGGGAGTTGTGATGAGCCATCTTTAATCCTTCTGAGGCAGAGGCTTCATGGTTATACTTCCGGGACTAACATTTGTTGAGAGCAATCCATTGTGAATCTACTCACTGCTGTAACTGAGCTGATCAGTATTTTTTTATTCACAACCTGTTTTTTGTTCATTGCGCGCAAGGTAGCAAAAAGAATTGGGTTAGTGGACAAACCGAACTTCCGTAAACGTCATCAGGGGCTTATTCCGCTGGTGGGCGGCATTTCGGTATACGCAGGCATCTGTTTCACATTCGGGATCGCGGATTACTATATCCCCCATGCCGCACTCTACCTGGCATGTGCCGGTGTGCTGGTACTGGTCGGCGCCCTTGATGATCGTTTTGATATCAGCGTGAAGTTCCGCGCGACGGTACAGGCGGCCATTGGCATCATTATGATGGTGGTAGGCGGCCTCTATCTAAGAAGCCTGGGCTACGTGTTTGGTCCCTGGGAGCTGGTGCTTGGGCCATTCGGCTTCTTCCTGACGCTGTTTGCCGTGTGGGCGGCTATCAACGCCTTTAACATGGTTGACGGTATAGACGGTCTGCTCGGTGGGCTGTCCTCTGTTTCGTTTGGCGCTATCGGCATCATCTTATGGTTTGACGGCCAGTACAGCCTGTCAATGTGGTGCTTTGCCATGATTGCCGCCATCCTGCCTTACATCTGCCTGAATCTGGGTGTGTTAGGGCGTCGCTATAAAGTCTTTATGGGCGATGCGGGCAGTACCCTGATTGGCTTTACGGTTATCTGGGTCCTGCTGGAAACCACGCAGGGTAAAACGCACCCTATCAGCCCGGTAACGGCTCTCTGGATTATCGCCATCCCGCTGATGGACATGGTCGCTATAATGTACCGCCGTCTGCGTAAAGGGATGAGCCCGTTTTCTCCCGATCGGCAGCATATTCATCACCTGATTATGCGCGCCGGCTTCACGTCTCGTCAGGCATTTGTGTTGATTACGCTTGCGGCTGCTATTCTGGCTGCGATTGGCGTAGCCGCGGAATACGCACATTTCATTCCTGAATGGGTAATGTTGGTATTATTCTTGCTAGCATTTTTCATGTACGGTTACTGCATCAAGCGTGCATGGAAAGTCGCGCGTTTTATTAAACGTTTAAAACGCAGGATGCGTCGGAACAGTGGCAAAAACACAACATTAACTAAGTAAAACCGGGACTATGATGACTCAACCGTTGGCGGGAGCGAAATCAGTGGGCACTGAGAACGAGCTGGATATTCGTGGTTTGTTTCGCGTGTTATGGCAGGGCAAACTGTGGATTGTGGGGATTGCCCTGGGGTTCGCGCTGTTAGCGCTTGCCTACACCTTCTTTGCAAAACAAGAGTGGAGCGCCACGGCGATCACAGACCGACCAACGGTGAATATGCTTGGAGGCTACTACTCCCAGCAGCAATTCCTGCGTAATCTTGATATCAAGGCCAATCTGGCGACCCCGGATCAGGCTTCGGTGATGGATGAATCCTACAAAGAGTTTGTGATGCAGCTGGCGTCGTGGGATACACGTCGCGATTTCTGGTCCCAGACGGACTACTACAAGCAGCGCATGGTCGGTAACAGCAAAGCGGATGCCGCGCTGCTGGATGACCTGATTAATAACATTCAGTTTATGCCTGGCGATGTGCTCCGTAACGTTAGCGACAGCGTGAAGCTGATTGCGGAAACGGCGCCGGACGCCAATAACCTGTTGCGTCAGTACGTTGCTTTTGCCAGCCAGCGCGCGGCCAGTCATCTGAATGACGAGCTGAAAGGCGCCTGGGCTGCGCGTACTATTCAGATGAAAGCGCAGGTCAAACGTCAGGAAGAGGTCGCTAAGGCTATCTTCGCCCGTCGCGTACATAATATTGAGCAGGCGCTGAAGATTGCGGAACAGCACAATATTTCCCGTAGCGAAACGGATGTTCCGGCTGACGAACTCCCGGATTCAGAAATGTTCCTTCTTGGTCGCCCAATGCTTCAGGCACGTCTGGAAAATATCCAGGCCGTTGGCCCTGACTTTGACCTTGATTACGACCAAAACCGCGCCATGCTCAATACGCTCAACGTCGGTCCAACGCTGGACCCGCGTTTTCAGACCTATCGTTATTTAAGAACGCCTGAAGAGCCTGTAAAACGCGATAGTCCGCGTCGCGCATTCCTGATGATCATGTGGGGGATTGTGGGCGCACTGACTGGCGCTGGCGTAGCGTTATTGCGTCGCCGCACAAACTAAGAACGCCGTCTACGATGAAGGCTGCGGCCTTCATCGTCTAATCGAAGAGAATCGATGTGAAAGTACTAACCGTATTTGGCACCAGGCCGGAGGCCATCAAGATGGCGCCTCTGGTTCATGCGCTGGCCAGAGATCCTGATATTGAAGCGAAAGTGTGCGTGACTGCCCAGCACCGTGAGATGCTCGATCAGGTCTTAACCCTCTTTTCTATCGTCCCGGATTACGATCTCAATATAATGAAACCGGGACAGGGACTGACGGAAATCACCTGCCGTATTCTGCAAGAATTAAAGCCTATTCTGGAGTCGTTCAAGCCGGATGTGGTGCTGGTGCACGGCGACACCACCACCACCGTGGCGACCAGCCTGGCCGCGTTCTATCAGCGTATCCCCGTTGGTCATATTGAAGCGGGTCTGCGTACCGGCAATCTCTATTCCCCGTGGCCGGAAGAGGCCAACCGTACGCTCACCGGTCACCTGGCGATGTACCATTTTGCGCCAACCGAGAACTCACGTCAGAACCTGCTGCGCGAAAATATCAGCGACAGCAAGATCTTCGTCACCGGCAATACGGTCATTGATGCGCTGATTTGGGTGCGTGACCGCGTGCTGGCTAACAGCGAGCTTCAGGCAGAACTTGCTGCGCGCTATCCGTTCCTGAACAACGGCAAGAAAACGATTCTGGTGACGGGCCACCGCCGCGAAAGCTTTGGCCGTGGCTTTGAGCAAATTTGCCACGCGCTCGCTGAAATCGCCGCGCAGAACGAGGATGTGCAGATTGTCTATCCGGTGCACCTCAACCCGAACGTCAGCGAACCGGTCAACCGTATCCTGGGCCACGTGGAAAACGTGCTCCTGATCGAGCCGCAGGACTATTTGCCATTTGTCTGGCTGATGAACCACGCCTGGCTGATCCTGACCGATTCTGGCGGCATTCAGGAAGAGGCGCCCTCCCTCGGTAAGCCGGTACTGGTGATGCGTGAAACCACCGAACGCCCGGAAGCGGTTACTGCCGGTACCGTGCGTCTGGTTGGAACGGATCCGCGTCGTATTGTCGAAGAGGTCACGCGCTTACTGCATGACGATGAAGAGTATCAGGCGATGAGCCGGGCCCACAATCCGTACGGTGACGGGCAGGCTTGTGGTCGTATTTTGCACGCACTTAAACACAATCGGGTAACGCTATGAGTTTTTCTACCATCTCTGTTGTTGGTCTTGGCTATATCGGGCTGCCTACTGCGGCGGCCTTTGCCTCTCGTCAAAAGCAGGTCGTTGGCGTAGATATCAACGCGCACGCGGTGGAAACCATCAACCGTGGCGAAATTCATATCGTGGAGCCCGATCTCGATCGTGTGGTGAAAAAGGCGGTGGACGGTGGCTTCCTGCGCGCCAGCACCACGCCGGTAGAAGCCGATGCGTACCTGATTGCGGTTCCTACGCCCTTTAAAGGCGATCATGAGCCTGACATGGTTTACGTCGAGGCGGCGGCAAAATCCATTGCGCCTGTGCTGAAGAAAGGGGCGCTGGTTATCCTTGAGTCCACTTCACCCGTTGGGGCAACCGAGCAGATGGCACAGTGGCTGGCCGAGGCGCGTCCTGATCTCAGCTTCCCGCAGCAGGCGGGCGACCAGGCCGATATCAATATCGCCTACTGCCCTGAGCGCGTACTGCCAGGCCAGGTGATGGTGGAACTGATCAAAAATGACCGCGTGATTGGCGGCATGACGCCAGTCTGCTCCGCGCGCGCCAGCGAGCTGTATAAGATCTTCCTTGAAGGCGAATGTGTGGTGACTAACTCCCGCACCGCCGAGATGTGCAAACTGACCGAAAACAGCTTCCGCGACGTTAACATCGCGTTTGCGAATGAACTGTCGTTGATTTGCGCCGATCAGGGGATTAACGTCTGGGAACTTATTCGCCTTGCCAACCGTCACCCCCGCGTGAACATCCTTCAGCCGGGGCCGGGCGTGGGTGGGCACTGCATCGCGGTCGATCCGTGGTTTATCGTGGCGCAGAACCCGGAACAGGCACGCCTGATTCGCACCGCACGCGAAGTAAACGACCACAAACCGCACTGGGTCATCAACCAGGTCAAAGCCACGGTCGCGGATTGCCTGGCCGACAGCGGCAAACGCGCCAGTGAGCTGAAAATTGCCTGCTTTGGTCTGGCATTCAAACCGAATATTGACGATCTGCGCGAAAGCCCGGCGATGGAAATTGCCGAAATGATCGCTGCCTGGCACAGCGGTGAAACGCTGGTGGTTGAGCCGAATATTCATGCGCTGCCGGCAAAACTTGCCGGTCACTGCACCCTTACCGCCCTGGATGACGCGCTGGCGACGGCGGATGTGCTGGTGCTGCTGGTGGATCACAATGCGTTCAAAGCGGTTTCCGGTGATGCCGTACGTCAGCAGTATGTTGTTGATACCAAAGGCGTGTGGCGTTGAGTATCCTCAACGGCGTGCTGGAGGCCCTTGAGTGGGAAAGCGCATTCTTTGCGCGTCCCTCAGCGATAGTGCGTCTGCGCGACAATGCCCCTGCGTTGCAGGAAGCAGACTTCAGCGCCTGGCAGCGCGTACAGGCTAAGATCCCGGCGGACCGCGCCGATCTGCTGGACGCCCTCCAGCAGCACGGATTCCGGCTGGTCGAGGGTGAGGTTGATCTCTCTGTTACCGTGGCTCTCCACGCCTCACCGGGCGCGGAAATTGCAACGGAGCAGGATATCCCCGCGCTGCGCAAGATGGCGGCGCTGGCCTTCGCTCAGAGCCGTTTCCGGGCGCCCTGGTATGCGCCCGATGACAGCGGCCGCTTTTATGCCCAGTGGATAGAGAATGCGGTCAAAGGCACGTTTGACCACGTCTGTCTGGTGTTCCGTACTGCCGGGGGGCAGATTCAGGGTTTTGTTTCGCTTCGCAGGCTCAACGAGCACGAGGCGCGCATCGGTTTGTTAGCCGGGCGCGGCATGGGCGAGAAACTCATGCAGGCGGCGCTGCACTGGGCGGAGCAACAACAGGTATCGACGCTGCGGGTCGCAACCCAGATGGGCAACACCGCTGCGCTTAAACGTTATATTGCGAGTGGTGCCAGCATCGACGCCACCGCCTACTGGTTATACAGGTGACAAGATGATTCCATTTAACGCGCCTCCCGTTGTGGGCACTGAACTTGATTACATGCAGTCTGCTATGGGCAGCGGCAAGCTCTGTGGCGATGGCGGTTTTACCCGCCGCTGCCAGCAGTGGATGGAGCAACGTTTTCACAGTGCCAAGGTACTGCTGACGCCGTCCTGTACCGCATCGCTTGAGATGGCGGCGCTGTTGTTGGATATCCAGCCCGGCGATGAAGTGATCATGCCGAGCTACACCTTCGTCTCCACGGCGAACGCGTTTGTCCTGCGCGGGGCGAAAATCGTGTTTGTGGATATCCGTCCGGATACTATGAACATCGACGAAACGCTGATTGAAGCGGCGGTCACCGATAAAACGCGGGCGATTGTGCCGGTGCATTACGCGGGCGTGGCCTGTGAGATGGACACCATCATGGCCATCGCTAAAAAGCACAACCTGTTTGTGGTGGAAGACGCCGCGCAGGGCGTGATGTCCACCTACAAAGGGCGCGCGCTGGGCACCATTGGTCATATCGGCTGCTTTAGCTTCCACGAAACCAAAAACTACACCGCAGGCGGAGAAGGCGGCGCGACGCTGATTAACGATCGTGCCCTGGTGGAGCGTGCGGAAGTGATCCGTGAAAAAGGGACCAACCGCAGCCAGTTCTTCCGCGGTCAGGTGGATAAGTACACCTGGCGCGATATCGGCTCAAGCTACCTGATGGCGGATTTGCAGGCCGCGTATCTCTGGGCGCAGCTGGAAGCGGCAGAGCGAATCAATCTGCAACGCCTCTCCCTGTGGCAAACCTACTACGACGCGCTGGAGCCGCTGGCAAAAGCCGGACGTATTGAACTGCCGACTATTCCGGCAGACTGCATCCACAACGCTCACATGTTCTACATCAAGCTGCGCGATAACGACGATCGCAGCAAGCTGATTGCCTGGCTGAAAGAGGCGGAAATTATGGCGGTATTCCACTATATTCCGCTGCACTCCAGCCCGGCGGGCGAAGCCTTCGGGATGTTTGCCGGTGAAGACCGCTACACCACCAAAGAGAGCGAACGTCTGCTCCGCCTGCCCCTGTTCTACAACCTCGCGCCGGTGAACCAGCGTACGGTGATCAATTCGCTTCTGAGTTATTTCGCCTGAAATGTCTCTGGCAAAAGCGTCGGTGTGGACGGCAGCGTCCACGCTTGTAAAAATTGGCGCCGGGTTACTGGTCGTCAAGCTGCTGGCCGTCTCATTTGGTCCGTCAGGCGTTGGGCTGGCAGGGAACTTCCGCCAGCTGGTCACGGTGCTTGGCGTGCTGGCGGGAGCCGGGATATTCAATGGCGTCACCAAATACGTCGCGCAGCATCATGACGATGCCGAAAAGCTCCGCACGGTGGTGGGCACCTCCTCTGCTATGGTGCTGGGCTTCTCTACGTTGCTGGCCGTCGTCTTTTTGCTGGCGGCGGCACCCATCAGCCAGGGGCTGTTCGGACACACGCATTATCAGGGGCTGGTGCGCCTGGTGGCGCTCGTTCAGATGGGGATCGCCTGGGCAAACCTGCTGCTGGCGCTGATGAAAGGCTTCCGTGATGCCGCCGGGAATGCGCTGGCGCTGATCCTCGGCAGCATCATCGGCGTTATCGCCTACTACTTTTGCTATCGGCTGGGCGGCTATGAAGGCGCACTGCTGGGGCTGGCGCTGGTGCCTGCGCTCGTTGTCATTCCGGCAGCGTTTATGCTGATGCGCAGAGGCAATGTCCCGCTGAATTACCTGAAACCGCAGTGGGACAAGATGCTGGCGGGGCAGCTAGGAAAGTTTACCCTGATGGCGCTCATCACTTCGGTAACGCTTCCCGTTGCCTACGTGATGATGCGAAACCTGCTGGCAGCGCATTACAGCTGGGATGAAGTGGGGATCTGGCAGGGCGTGAGCAGCATTTCAGATGCTTACCTCCAATTTATTACGGCTTCCTTTAGCGTCTATTTACTGCCAACCTTATCGCGCCTGACTTCCAGGCAGGATATTACCCGCGAGATTTTTCGCTCCCTGCGTTTTGTATTGCCGGCGGTTGCGATCGCCAGCTTTACCGTCTGGTTACTGCGTGATTTCGCCATCTGGCTGCTGTTTTCGGCGAAGTTTACCGCCATGCGCGATCTGTTTGCCTGGCAACTGGTCGGCGATGTGCTGAAAGTGGGGGCATACGTTTTCGGCTATCTGGTGATTGCGAAGGCTTCGCTGCGGTTGTATATCCTGGCAGAGATCGGCCAGTTTGCGCTGCTGACGGCATTTTCTCACTGGCTGATCCCCACCCACGGTGCGCTGGGGGCGGCTCAGGCCTATATGGCAACTTATATCGTTTATTTCGCTGCCTGTTGCGGCGTATTTTTACTTTGGCGTAAACGCGCATGACTGCACTGATACACATACTGGGATCGGATATCCCGCATCATAACCAGACCGTTCTGCGGTTCTTCAACGATGAACTGGCATCCGGCACGCCCGATGCGCGCGAGTTTATGGTCGTTGGACGCGATAACGGCCTGAGCGCGGCGTGTCCGGCATTGCACATCACCTTCTGGCCAGACAAAGCGGCCCTGACCAAAGCCGTTGTCGCGAAAGCCAAAGCGGACCGAAGCCAGCGTTTCTTCTTCCACGGACAATTCAATACCGGGCTGTGGCTGGCGCTGTTAAGCGGCGGGATAAAACCTTCCCAGTTCAGCTGGCATATCTGGGGAGCAGATCTCTACGAAGTCTCCCACGGCTGGAAGTTCCGTCTTTTCTATCCGCTGCGTCGTCTGGCGCAGGCGCGCGTGGGCTGCGTTTTTGCTACCCGTGGCGACCTCAACTATTTTGCTAAACAGCACCCGAAGGTTCGCGGGGAACTGCTCTATTTTCCGACCCGTATGGATCCGGCACTGAATACCATGGCGAATGACGCGGTTCGTGAGGGCAAACTGACCATTCTGGTGGGAAATTCCGGCGATCGCAGTAACGAGCATGTCGCGGCGCTGCGGGCGGTGCATCAGCAGTTTGGCGATACGGTGAACGTGGTGGTGCCGATGGGCTATCCCGCCAATAACGACGCCTACATCGATGAAGTTCGCCAGCAGGGGCTTGCGCTGTTTAGCGCGGAAAATCTGCACATTCTCAGCGATAAGCTGGAATTTGATGACTATCTCGCGCTGCTGCGAAAATGCGATCTGGGCTATTTCATCTTTGCCCGTCAGCAGGGGATTGGTACGCTGTGTCTGCTGATTCAGGCGGGCGTACCGTGCGTGCTCAACCGCGAAAACCCGTTCTGGCAGGACATGGCCGAACAGCATATTCCGGTGCTGTTTACCTCTGACACGCTTAATGTCGAGGTGGTACGGGAAGCGCAGCGTCAGCTCACGCTGGTGGATAAAAATAGCATCGACTTTTTCAGCCCGAACTATCTCACGCCGTGGCACCGCGCGCTGCGTATTGCTTCAGGAGACAACGCATGAGCCAGTTGCAATTTAGCGGCTTGCTGGTGGTCTGGCTGCTGAGCACGCTGTTTATCGCCACGCTCACCTGGTTTGAGTTCCGGCGCGTACGTTTTAACTTCAACGTATTCTTCTCGCTGCTGTTTTTGCTGACCTTTTTCTTTGGCTTCCCGCTGACCAGCATCCTCGTGTTCCGCTTTGATGTTGGCGTCGCTCCGCCGGAAATCTTGTTGCAGGCGCTGCTCTCTGCGACCTGCTTCTACGCGGTGTATTACGTCACCTATAAAACGCGCCTGCGCGCGGCGAAAGACACCACACCCCGTCGTCCGCTGTTTACAATGAACCGGGTAGAAACCCATCTGACGTGGGTTATGCTGATGACCATCGCCCTCGTCAGCGTGGCGATTTTCTTCATGCATAACGGCTTTTTACTGTTTAAGTTGCAGTCCTATAGCCAGATTTTCTCCGCCGAAGTCTCCGGCGTCGCGCTCAAGCGTTTCTTCTATTTCTTCATTCCGGCGATGCTGGTGGTCTTTTTCCTGCGTCAGGACAGCAAAGCCTGGCTGTTCTTCCTGGTCAGCACCGTCGCATTTGGCATTCTGACCTACATGATCGTCGGCGGCACCCGCGCCAACATCATTATCGCCTTCGCGATTTTCCTGTTTATCGGCATTATTCGCGGCTGGATCTCGCTGTGGATGCTGGCGGCGGCAGGCGTCTTTGGCATTGTGGGGATGTTCTGGCTGGCGCTGAAGCGCTACGGACTGAACGTGGCGGGCGACGAAGCGTTTTATACCTTCCTGTATCTGACGCGCGACACCTTCTCGCCGTGGGAAAACCTGGCTTTACTGCTGCAAAACTACGACAAAATCGAATTCCAGGGGCTGGCGCCGATTGTTCGCGATTTCTATGTCTTTATACCGACGTGGCTGTGGCCTGACCGTCCCGGTATTGTCCTGAACACGGCGAACTACTTTACCTGGGAAGTGCTGAACAACCATTCGGGCCTGGCGATTTCCCCAACCCTGATTGGCTCGCTGGTAGTGATGGGCGGAACGTGGTTTATCCTGCCGGGCGCGATCGCGGTCGGGCTGATAATAAAATGGTTCGACTGGCTATATACGCTGGGTAATGAAGAGACCAACCGCTACAAAGCCGCTGTTTTGCACAGTTTCTGTTTCGGTGCCATTTTCAATATGATCGTTCTGGCGCGCGAGGGGCTGGATTCGTTCGTCTCACGCGTGGTGTTTTTTATGGTCGTTTTCGGTCTCTGTCTGCTGCTGGCAAAACTGCTGTACTGGTTGTTTGACAGTGCAGGGCTTGTGCACAGACGTGAGCCACAGGGCAGCACAACGCTGTCGCAAGTCTGAGTAGGGATTATCATGACGGATACAACTTCAGCCCCGCGTTATGCGCTGCGTGGGCTACAGCTTATTGGCTGGCGTGACATGCAACACGCGCTGGATTTCCTGTTCGCGGACGGGCAGATGAAATCGGGCACGCTGGTGGCCATCAACGCAGAAAAAATGCTGGCGGTTGAAGATAATGCGGAAGTGAAAAGCCTGATTGAAGCCGCGGAGTTTAAATACGCGGACGGTATTAGCGTGGTGCGTTCAATTCGTAAAAAGTTTCCTGACGCTAATGTGTCTCGCGTGGCGGGTGCTGACCTTTGGGAGCGACTTATGGAACGCGCAGGCGCTGAAGGCACGCCGGTATTTTTGATTGGCGGCAAACCAGAGGTGCTGGCGCAGACCGAACAAAAGCTGCGTAGCCAGTGGAATGTTAACATCGTGGGCAGCCAGGATGGCTATTTCAGGCCGGAAGATCGCCAGGCGTTATATGAGCGCGTGCGCGACAGCGGGGCGAAAATTGTCACTGTCGCCATGGGGTCGCCGCGGCAGGAAATTCTGATGCGCGATTGCCGTCTGGTCAGCCCGGATGCGCTCTATATGGGCGTTGGCGGCACCTACGACGTCTTTACCGGCCACGTTAAGCGGGCGCCCAAAGTCTGGCAAAACCTGGGGCTGGAGTGGCTCTACCGCCTGCTCTCTCAACCGACGCGTATCAAACGACAGATTCGTCTGCTGCGCTACCTCGCCTGGCACTACACCGGGAAAATGTAATCAATATGCAGCGCGATCTGCTGTTCGCGCTGCAACCCCCCCTGTAAAACTGCTGGATTTCTGTACAATGCATTCATTTTTTTAATGCATTGTTTGCCATTTGCCAGAATTTAAGAAACCATTCGCTCCGTATTTCAGTACCCCTCAAAACAATACCCGGCAATAAGTCGGGAAACAGCAAACACAACCGAGGATTTATGGCAGAGAAAAAACCGGAGCTTCAGCGTGGGCTGGAAGCTCGACATATTGAATTGATCGCGCTGGGCGGGACTATCGGCGTTGGCCTGTTTATGGGCTCGGCAAGCACGCTGAAATGGGCGGGGCCTTCCGTCCTGCTGGCGTATATTATTGCCGGGCTGTTCGTCTTCTTCATCATGCGCTCAATGGGCGAAATGTTGTTTCTGGAGCCGGTAACGGGCTCTTTCGCCGTTTACGCCCACCGTTATATGAGCCCGTTCTTTGGCTATCTCACGGCCTGGTCGTACTGGTTTATGTGGATGGCCGTCGGGATTTCGGAGATCACCGCCATCGGGGTCTACGTGCAGTTCTGGTTCCCGGAGATGGCCCAGTGGATACCCGCGCTCATCGCCGTAGGGCTTGTGGCGCTGGCGAACCTTGCCGCCGTTCGCCTTTACGGTGAAATCGAGTTCTGGTTTGCGATGATCAAAGTCACCACCATTATCGTGATGATTGTTGTGGGTCTGGGTGTCATCTTCTTTGGTTTCGGTAACGGCGGGCACGCGATTGGTTTCGGTAACCTGACCGGACACGGCGGCTTCTTTGCCGGCGGCTGGAAAGGCTTCCTGACCGCGCTCTGTATCGTTGTCGCCTCTTATCAGGGCGTTGAGCTGATCGGCATTACCGCAGGTGAGGCGAAAAACCCGCAGGTCACGCTGCGTAGCGCGGTAGGCAAGGTGCTGTGGCGTATCCTGATTTTCTATGTGGGCGCGATCTTCGTTATCGTGACCATTTTCCCATGGAACGAGATCGGCACCACCGGCAGCCCGTTTGTCTTAACCTTCGCTAAGATTGGCATCACGGCGGCGGCCGCCATTATCAACTTTGTGGTGCTGACGGCGGCGCTCTCCGGCTGTAACAGCGGGATGTACAGCTGCGGGCGTATGCTTTACGCGCTCTCGCAAAACAAACAGCTGCCGGCGGTGATGGGTAAAGTCTCCCGCGTGGGTGTACCGGTGGCGGGCGTAGCGGTGTCGATTGTGATTCTGCTGATTGGCTCTTGCCTGAACTACATCATCCCGAATCCGCAGCGCGTGTTTGTTTACGTCTATAGCGCCAGCGTGCTGCCGGGAATGGTACCGTGGTTTGTCATTTTGATTAGCCAGCTGCGTTTCCGACAGGCGCACAAAAAAGCGATCGCCAGCCATCCGTTCCGCTCCATTCTGTTCCCGTATGCGAACTATTTGACGATGGCGTTCCTGATTTGCGTATTAATTGGAATGTACTTTAATGAAGATACCCGCATGTCGCTGTTTGTTGGGATGATCTTCCTGGCTGCCGTCACAGCTGCATATAAACTTTTTGGCCTGGGCCGCCGTGGCTCCGCCCATAAAGTGGAGGAATAAGCGGCAAAATGTGCAAACCATAACCAAACGCGCATTTTTTTCAAAAAAGCACTAGACAGCGGGGACGGAGGTACGTAATATCCAGCCCCGCAACGGCGCTAAGCGCCCGTAGCTCAGCTGGATAGAGCGCTGCCCTCCGGAGGCAGAGGTCTCAGGTTCGAATCCTGTCGGGCGCGCCATTTTAGTCCCGGCGCTAGAGCTGCGGTGGTCTGAGAAGTAGTCAGAACCGCGTGAAAGAATACAGTGGTGGCTATAGCTCAGTTGGTAGAGCCCTGGATTGTGATTCCAGTTGTCGTGGGTTCGAATCCCATTAGCCACCCCATTATTGAAAGAGTTGTGAATTGCGAAGGTGGCGGAATTGGTAGACGCGCTAGCTTCAGGTGTTAGTGTTCTTACGGACGTGGGGGTTCAAGTCCCCCCCCTCGCACCACGACTTTTAATGAGTTGAACTAAAAATTCAAAAAAGCAGTACATCGGCGAGTAGCGCAGCTTGGTAGCGCAACTGGTTTGGGACCAGTGGGTCGGAGGTTCGAATCCTCTCTCGCCGACCAATTTTGAACCCCGCTTCGGCGGGGTTTTTTGTTTTCTGCGTTTTTTATCCTGTAGCCTTTCCCCGACAACACTCTATATCCTTGTCGCGATTCAGCGACATATAACCCGTTAATATTAAAGAATTTATTATTTTACCTCTTAACCTGTCTCCTGGTGACGACATATCGCCGCCTTCAGCGCGATGTTGTATGGCTTCAGGCGGTTCTTAACAGCATAATTTCCTTTTATCTTAAAATGTTGCGCGATGTAAAAGTTCTGCGTGTAAACCTGGCACATTACATGCAATAATATGCGTGTAGATGCTCATTCCATCTCTTATGTTCGCCTTAAGGCCTCATAAACTCAGGAATGACGCAGAGCCGTTTACGGTGCTTATCGTCCACTGACAGATGTCGCTTCGGCCTCATCAGACACCATGGACACAACGTTGAGTGAAGCACCAAATATGTTGTCTTACAGACCTGTTTTAACGCCTGCTTTTATAGCAGGCGTTTTTTTATGGGCGTAAAAAAGGAGGCCATCTGGCCTCCTGTTAATTACTGCTGCGTTCCGTTATTTTGCAACGTCAATAACAGCCCATCACGGCGCATAGCTGCGGCCTCTTCCGGCTTATGCTGCTTGTCCAGCGAATCAGCAAGCCAGGCGTAATCAAATGCGTCCGGACGTTGCTTCAACGCGGCGCGGAAGGCGAGACTCGCCTCCTGCCACTCGCCGTGTTTCATCAGAGACTGGCCCAGCGTACTCCACAGCAGCGGACGATCGCCCACGGTTTTGATCTGCTGGCGCAGTGCTTTTTCAATTTGTTCCGGATTGTTGGTTTTCAGACGCGGGATGACCATCACCAGGCGGTCATCATACTGTCGCTTGAGACCGTCGAGGAGGATCTCCTGCGCGGTGTCATGGTCGTCACACTCAATCAGATGTTCTGCCATCGCCACCTGAAGAGGAACCTGCTGGCGCGTTTTACGGCTCTGGTTTTTCCACCAGGTTTTCAGGCCGTCGCTGCCGAGATCGGCGCGCGCCTGATCCATCAGGCCAATCCAGGCCAGACGCTGAAGTTCATCACGATGTTCATCATCGCCCACGTCGGCTTTCGCCATGGAAGGGATAATGTCCAGCAGCGAGCCCCAGGCACCGGTCCGAATATATGCCTGCTCAGCCAGACGCAGCACTTCCGGGTGACGAGGGGTAATTTCCAGCAGACGGTCAACGCCGTGACGGGCGGCATGGTTTTCATTGCGCGCCAGTTGCAGACGAACGCGGGTGATCTCAACCGGAATCGGATCTTTAGTAGAGAGCTCAGACGCGCGTTCAAGATGCTGATTGGCGCGGGCCTCATCGCCTCGCTGTTGCGCCGCCTCAGCGGCCAGCAGATAGTTAACAACCGGCTGTTCTGCATGGTCGGCATTTTTCGACATCAGCTTTTCAACCTGCTGATAGTCGCCTTCGGCCAGCTTCAGCAACGCTTGCTCGGTCTGCTTGCGGGCGCGACGGCGCTTACGGCCAACGAACCAGCCGCGCGTATGTACGCCGGTACGGAAAATACGACGCAGGAGCCACTCCACTGCCAGCAGAACGACCACACCCAGGATCAGGATAATCACCAGCCCTGTTACGCTGGTTTCGATATTGTAGTTATCGGTCTGGATCAATACATAACCCTGGTGACCCGCGAGCATCGGCCCCAGTACAATCCCGGCGATCAGCAGGATGAAGAGTAAGAAGACTTTTAGCATCATTACTCTCCTTGCGGCGCGCTTTCAGGCGCTGGCGCGGCGGCAGGTGCTTCAGCCGGACGCTCTGTCGGAACGCCCGGCTGGGCCAGCAGGTTACGCACGCGCGTCTGCATGAGCTTCTCCAGAATCGGCTGGCTTTCCAGCTTGTCCGGCACGTTCATGGTGATGTTTTGCTGGCTCAGCTTGTCGATATCCTCAAGGAACGCGGTCGTGGTTGCGTCATTGGTATCGTAGTAAGCACGTACCCAGGTTGAAACGTTGTCCAGCGCCTGTTTGTAGGTCTCTTCCTGGTGACGTGGTACGGCCTGGGCAGCCACCAGCAGGCGGGAACGAATGTTTTCGCGCAGATAGACGTCCTGGTTCGGCGCCAGCAGCGGCACGGCAGTTTCATCGCGGCGGCGAATGGTAATAAAGCTGTCCATAAAGTTCTGCCAGCTCTTTTGCAGGTTGATACGCCATTCGCTCAGGGAGCTGGACAGCTCGGTGCCGTCAGAATCCATCGGGGAGTCATCGTCGTTGTTATCGGCCAGCTGAAGGTTATCAATCTGGTTGGAGAGCTGATTTACCTTAAGGATGATACCATCGTAATCGACCTGAGAAACCGCGGACAGGCTGGCGATATCTTCCGTAATAGCGCGGCGAGCGTTGATGAGGCTCGGATCGTTCATGTCCGCCAGGCTTGCGTCGGCGCTTTTCAGCAGCGCGGCGGCGGTGGTGACATCCTGATCGCTCCAGAGCTTGCGCCCGGCCAGTTTCACCAGAAAATCGGCCTGTGAAAGTAGCCAGGTTTTGGCATCGGTTCCCGAAATTGTGGCGACTTTTTCCTGCACTTCGCTCAGCTGTTTGGTCAACTCTTCACGTTTGCTGTTCGCGTCGGCGAGGGCGGCAGCCTGCTGTTTGATCACGCCTTCCAGCTCAGCTTTTTGCGTCTCCTGCGCTTTCTGTAGGGCAGTGATTTGGTTAACCAGCGCGTCGCTGGTGGCCGTCTGGTTGGTGCCTTGTTTCTTCACCAGTCCGTAGAGTCCCACGCCTGCGGCCAGCGCAATCGCGATGGCAATCACGCTCAGCGTTAGGCTGGTTTTGTTGCTGCCGTTTTTCTTCTCAACGGTTGTGTCTGTCGTCTCTGGCTGTGACGTGGTGTCCACAGTCTCCCTGGTCTCTTCAACCACGGCGGAGGATTTTTCGTGTTCCGTCATTATGGCTTCCCATTTGAGAGTTATTGTAATGCGCGCAGCAGCGCATCGTTGTCGGCGTTTTCAGCGATCCGAATATCCTGCCAGCCCAGTTCCCGGGCGTGGTTCGCCAGACGCTCACTGACGACCAGAAGCCGACAGCGGAGTAACCAGTTTTCGCGATACCAAAGCGGAATCAGCGACCAAAGCTGTTGTAACATTTCACCGCTGGTGACCACCAGCGTATTAATACCGCGGGCGTGCCAGCGCATTGCTTCTTCCGCGCCATCATAGTGTTTCGCACAGCGCTGATAGCACTCCACAAACGTCACGTCTGCGCCGCGTTCGCGCAGCGTTTCGCCCAGCAGTTCGCGGCCACCGTTGCCGCGCAAAATGAGCGCGCGCTTTCCGGCAATGGTTTGTAATTCAGGTAATTGTAGCAAGACTTCGCTGATTTCCCGATCTAACGGGTAACGAACATCGATTCCGCTCGCGGTATGTAAGGCCAGCGCCGTGGTGCGCCCGATGGCGAAATAGCGGGGGGCGTGAGGCCAGCTAACGGCATGCTGTTGCAGCTGCGCATGGGCAAACTCCACGGCATGCTGCGACAGCGCAAAGAGCAGATCGCCTTCCTGCAAGAGACGCATCTGGTCAGCGAGCGCAGGCAGCTCGCGACCGGGGGAGAATTCAATCAGCGGAAAACTCCAGGCCACCTGCCCCAGTGCGCGCAGACGGCTCACTAACTGCTCTCCTGCGGGAGAAGGGCGGGTGACAAGTATGCTCATGCAGGGGGCTCTCCGTTATAGACCTCAGCCAGAATTTCACGCGCGCCGTTATTCAGCAGCTCTTCCGCCAGCGATACGCCAAGCGCCTCGGCATCTTGCGGCTTGCCGCGACGTTCACCGCGAACCATCTGTGAGCCGTCCGGCGCGCCAACCAGCGCACGCAACCACAGCTCACCGTCAGTTAATTCAGCATAGCTGCCAATTGGCACCTGACAGCCTCCTTCGAGGCGAGTATTCATCGCGCGCTCGGCTTTTACGCGAACGGCGGTATCGTCATGATTCAGCGGCGCGAGCAGTGCCTGAGTGCGCGCATCAACCAGACGACACTCAATGCCGACGGCACCCTGGCCGACGGCGGGCAGCGACAGCTCCGGCGGCAACGCGACGCGAATGCGTTCTTCCAGCCCCAGGCGTTTCAGGCCCGCAACCGCAAGAATAATGGCATCGTAGTCGCCGTTATCCAGCTTGCCAAGGCGTGTGCCGACGTTCCCGCGCAGCGAACGGATCACCAGATCCGGGCGACGTTCAGCCAGCTGACACTGGCGGCGTAAACTTGACGTGCCGACCACGCTGCCTGCCGGCAACGCATCGAGCGAGTCATAGCGATTAGAGACAAACGCATCGCGCGGATCCTCGCGCTCGCAGATGGTCACCAGCCCCAGCCCTTCCGGGAACTCAACGGGCACATCCTTCATCGAATGCACGGCGATATCGGCGCGGTTCTCAAGCAATGCCAGCTCCAGCTCTTTGACAAACAGACCTTTTCCGCCCACTTTGGCCAGCGGCGTATCCAGAATGACATCGCCACGCGTGACCATTGGCACCAGCTCAACGCGTAATCCGGTGTGGCAGGCTTCAAGGCGCTGCTTAACATAATGTGCCTGCCAGAGTGCAAGAGGACTTTGGCGTGTGGCAATTCTCAAAACATTGTCTAACATGCTTGTTACCGTCATTATCAATCGCTAACCATCCTAACATTGTTGACACTCGGATGGCAGTTTTACGGTTGATGAAGAGTGAGAGGGACAGGGCGGCGTACTCGTCAGCCATCGCCGTATTCAGGAATTTACACGTCAAGAACGGTGCTACACTTGTATGTAGCGCATCTTTCTTTACGGTCAACCGGCAAGGTGTTAAATTGATCACGTTTTAGACCATTTTTTCGTCTGTACCACCAGAAAAGCAAAAGGCGAAAAAAGGGTAACGGTTATTTTTTGAAATACTGCGGGTCCGCTGCTTTTTGTGTTCTGACTGGCGTGCGACACCCGGAAACATCAGGCGATACGTCTTGTACCTCTATATTGAGACTCTGAAACAGAGACTGGATGCCATCAATCAATTGCGTGTGGATCGCGCGCTTGCTGCCATGGGCCCTGCTTTCCAGCAGGTATACAGTCTACTGCCAACATTGTTGCACTATCACCATCCGCTGATGCCGGGTTACCTTGATGGTAACGTTCCCCAGGGCATTTGCCTCTTCACGCCTGATGAAACCCAACAGCATTACCTGACTGAACTTGAACTCTACCGTGGTATGCCGCCGCAGGATTCGCCGAAAGGCGAGCTGCCGATTACCGGGGTTTACTCCATGGGCAGCACGTCATCGGTTGGGCAAAGTTGCTCTTCTGACCTGGATATCTGGGTCTGCCATCAGTCCTGGCTCGACAATGAAGAGCGCCAGCTGTTGCAGCGTAAATGCAGCCTGCTGGAGAGCTGGGCGGCGTCGCTCGGCGTGGAAGTGAGCTTCTTCCTGATTGATGAAAACCGTTTCCGCCATAACGAAAGCGGCAGTCTGGGTGGTGAAGACTGCGGCTCGACTCAGCACATCCTGTTGCTGGATGAGTTTTACCGTACTGCCGTTCGCCTGGCCGGGAAACGTATTCTGTGGAATATGGTGCCGTGCGATGAAGAAGAGAATTATGACGACTACGTCATGTCGCTTTACTCGCAGGGCGTTCTGACGCCAAACGAGTGGCTGGATCTGGGCGGCCTGAGCTCCCTGTCCGCCGAAGAGTACTTTGGCGCAAGCCTCTGGCAGCTTTATAAGAGCATTGATTCACCGTACAAAGCGGTGCTGAAAACCCTGCTGCTGGAAGCCTACTCCTGGGAATACCCCACGCCGCGCCTGCTGGCGAAAGATATTAAACAGCGTCTGCACGACGGGGAGATCGTCTCCTACGGGCTTGATGCCTACTGCATGATGCTGGAGCGCGTCACCGAATACCTGACAGCCATTGAGGACGCCACGCGTCTTGACCTGGTGCGTCGATGTTTCTATCTCAAAGTCTGTGAAAAACTGAGCCGCGAACGCGCCTGCGTGGGCTGGCGTCGTGAAGTCGTCAGCCAGTTAGTCAAAGAGTGGGGATGGGACGAAGAGCGTCTCGCCATGCTCGACAACCGCGCCAACTGGAAGATCGATCAGGTGCGTGAGGCGCACAACGAACTGCTTGATGCGATGATGCAGAGCTACCGCAACCTGATCCGCTTTGCCCGCCGTAACAACCTTAGTGTTTCTGCCAGCCCACAGGATATCGGGGTGCTGACCCGCAAACTGTACGCCGCGTTTGAAGCGTTGCCGGGCAAGGTAACGCTGGTTAACCCACAGATTTCGCCTGACCTGTCTGAACCGAATCTGACCTTTATCTACGTACCGCCGGGCCGCGCGAACCGCACCGGGTGGTATCTGTACAACCGTGCGCCAAGCATGGATTCGATCATCAGCCATCAGCCGCTGGAGTATAACCGCTACCTGAACAAGCTGGTGGCCTGGGCCTGGTTTAACGGCCTTCTCACCTCACGCACCCGGTTGTTTATCAAAGGCAACGAGGTGGTCGATTTAGCCAAGTTGCAGGAGATGGTGGCGGATGTCTCGCACCACTTCCCGCTGCGTCTGCCTGCGCCGACGCCAAAAGCGCTCTACAGCCCGTGTGAGATTCGCCATCTGGCGATCATCGTCAACCTGGAATACGACCCGACGGCGGCCTTCCGAAATCAGGTCGTTCACTTTGACTTCCGCAAGCTGGACGTCTTTAGCTTTGGCGAGCAGCAAAACTGCCTGGTGGGCAGCGTGGATCTGCTGTACCGCAACTCGTGGAACGAAGTGCGTACCCTGCACTTTAACGGCGAGCAGGCGATGATCGAGGCGCTGAAAACGATCCTCGGCAAGATGCACCAGGACGCCGCGCCGCCGGACAGCGTGGAGGTGTTCTGCTACAGCCAGCACCTGCGCGGCCTGATTCGTACCCGCGTTCAGCAACTGGTGTCTGAGTGCATCGAACTGCGTCTCTCCAGCACCCGACAGGAAACCGGGCGCTTTAAAGCGCTGCGCGTCTCCGGCCAGACCTGGGGGCTGTTCTTTGAGCGCCTGAACGTGTCGGTGCAGAAGCTGGAGAACGCCATTGAATTCTACGGCGCGATTTCACACAACAAACTGCATGGCCTGTCGGTTCAGGTGGAAACCAACCACGTTAAGCTGCCGCAGGTGGTGGATGGCTTTGCGAGTGAAGGGATTATTCAGTTCTTCTTCGAAGAGTCGGGCGATAACGCCGGGTTTAACATCTACATTCTGGATGAAACCAACCGTGCCGAGGTGTATCACCACTGTGAAGGCAGCAAAGAGGAGCTGGTGCGCGACGTCAGCCGCTTCTATTCGTCCTCGCACGATCGCTTTACCTACGGCTCAAGCTTTATCAACTTCAACCTGCCGCAGTTCTACCAGATTGTGAATGTGGATGGGCGAGCGCAGGTGATCCCGTTCCGTACGCAGGCGATTACCCCTGCGGCGCCCGCTAACCAGGAAACTGCACCGCTGTTGCAGCAGTATTTTTCCTGAGGCTTTTCGCCGGGTGGCGCTATCGCTTACCCGGTCTACGGTTCGAGCCGTTGTAGGCCCGGTAAGGCGTAGCCGCCACCGGGCAACGCAACTACCTGAAACTCACGTCCTCGCCCGCCTGCGCCGTCGCCGCCTGCTCCAGCAGATCCCAGAACGTTTCGCCGCTGCGATCGCAGACCCACTCGTCACCTTTCAGATCAAAGTGATAGCCGCCCTGTTTCGCCGCCAGCCACACCTGGTGAAGCGGCTCCTGACGGTTAATAATAATCTTGCTGCCGTTTTCGAAGCTTAAGGTCAGGATCCCGCCGTTGATTTCACAATCGATATCGCTGTCGCCGTCCCAGTCGTCGATACGCTCTTCGATGGTCATCCACAGGGTATCGGCAAGGCGATGAAATTCACTGTCGTTCATGGTTTTATTCCTGTTTTTCGTGATGGCGGCAGTATAACGCTAAATAATTCCCGTTGCAGGAAAGCGGCAAACTCTTGCTTTTGTGTCTTCTCCTGCGATGATAGAAACAGATTTGAACTTACGGGCAACCTCTACATGAAAAACGTCTTCCGAACGCTTGTCGTTCTTGTCACTCTGTTTAGCCTGACCGGCTGTGGACTGAAGGGACCACTGTACTTCCCGCCAGAGGATAAAAACGCACCACCGCCGACAAAACCGGTGCAAAGTGGTATCGAGTCATCTACGCCGGATACCAACGATCGCGGCAATAACGGCGGCCCGACTCAGGTCAATCTCTGACAATTACGTTCTGTACCCGCGCAATGGAGCAAATGATGCAGTTCTCTAAAATGCATGGCCTTGGCAACGACTTTATGGTCGTCGACGCGGTAACGCAGAATGTCTTTTTCTCCCCGGAATTGATCCGTCGCCTGGCGGATCGACACGTGGGCGTGGGGTTTGACCAGCTGCTGGTGGTGGAGCCGCCTTACGATCCTGACCTGGATTTTCACTACCGCATTTTTAACGCCGACGGCAGCGAAGTTTCCCAGTGCGGCAACGGCGCGCGCTGTTTTGCCCGCTTTGTTCGGCTGAAAGGGCTGACCAACAAGCGCGATATCCGCGTCAGCACCGCCAACGGCCGGATGGTGCTCAGCGTCACCGACGACGAACTGGTGCGCGTGAACATGGGCGAGCCGAACTTCGAACCCTCTGCCGTGCCGTTTCGCGCCAACAAAGCGGAAAAGACCTATATTATGCGTGCCGCCGAGCAGACAGTATTGTGCGGCGTCGTCTCAATGGGTAACCCGCACTGCGTGATTCAGGTGGATGATGTGCAAACCGCGGCGGTTGAAACGCTCGGCCCGGTGCTGGAAAGCCACGAGCGCTTCCCGGAGCGGGCGAACATCGGTTTCATGCAGGTGGTGAAGCGTGAACACATTCGCCTGCGGGTTTACGAGCGCGGCGCGGGCGAAACCCAGGCCTGCGGAAGCGGTGCCTGTGCGGCGGTGGCCGTCGGTATCTCACAGGGGTTACTGGCAGAAGAGGTTCGCGTGGAATTACCGGGCGGACGTCTTGATATCGCCTGGAAAGGAGCGGGTCATCCACTGTACATGACTGGCCCGGCGACACATGTTTATGACGGGTTTATCCATCTATGAAGCAACCAGGGGAAGAACTGCGGGAACCTGTAACGGAGCTGGACGACAGCGCTGTTGTGGATTACCTGCTGCACAATCCTGAGTTTTTTATCCGCAATGCACGCGTCGTCGAACGGATGCGCGTGCCGCATCCGGTTCGCGAGACCGTGTCGCTGGTTGAATGGCACATGGCGCGCTCGCGCAACCACATCAATCAGCTCGAAGAGAACATGACGCTGCTGATGGAGCAGGCCAGCAATAACGAAAGCCTGTTCTACCGTCTACTGCACCTTCAGGCGCGTCTGGCTTCCGCGCACAGTCTAGAAGAGTTCCTCAACCGCTTCCACCGCTGGGCGCGCGAGCTGGGGCTGGCAGGCGCGACGATCCGTCTCTTCCCTGACCGCTGGCGCATTGGCGCGCCGTCCGGGTTTACCCATCTGGCGCTGAGCCGTCAGGCGTTTGAGCCGCTGCGTATTCAGCGTCTGGGCCATGAGCACCACTATCTGGGGCCGCTTAACGGGCCAGAACTGCTGGTGGTGCTGCCGGAAGCCAAAGCTATCGGCTCGGTGGCGATGTCGCTGATGGGGCGCGATGGTGACCTGGGCGTGATGTTATTTACCAGCCGCGACGCGCATCATTATGAACAGGGGCAGGGCACGCAACTGTTGCAGGAGATCGCCCTGATGCTGCCTGAGCTGCTGGAGCGCTGGATTGAGCGCGTATGACGGACGGATTGCTCGCCACTGACGTCAACCGCTTTCTGCGCTATCTGGGCGTAGAACGCCAGCTCAGCCCTATTACGCTGCTCAACTATCAGCGTCAGCTTGATGCCATCATGCAGCTTGCCGATGAAATCGGCCTGAAAAGCTGGCAACAATGTGACGCCGCCACGGTACGCGGGTTCGTCGTGCGTAGCCGTAAAAAAAATCTCAGCCCGGCGAGCCTGGCGCTCCGGCTCTCTGCCCTGCGCAGTTTCTTCGACTGGCTGGTCAGTCAGGGCGGTCTGAAAGCCAACCCGGCAAAAGGGATCGCCACGCCGAAAGCCCCGCGTCATCTGCCGAAAAATATCGACGTCGACGACGTAAACCGCCTGCTGGATATCGATCTTAACGATCCGCTGGCCGTGCGCGACCGCGCGATGCTGGAGGTGATGTACGGCGCGGGCCTGCGTCTCTCTGAGCTGGTGAACCTCGACTTAAAGCACCTCGATCTGGAATCCGGCGAGGTGTGGGTAATGGGCAAGGGCAGCAAAGAGCGCCGCCTGCCGATCGGCCGCAATGCGGTCTCCTGGATTGAGCACTGGCTGGACCTTCGCGGGCTGTTTGGCGCCGACGAAGATGCGCTGTTCCTGTCGAAACTCGGCAAGCGGATCTCGGCGCGTAACGTGCAGAAGCGCTTTGCGGAGTGGGGCATTAAGCAGGGGCTGAACAGCCACGTTCACCCCCACAAGCTGCGCCACTCCTTTGCGACGCACATGCTGGAATCAAGCGGCGACCTGCGCGGCGTACAGGAGCTGCTTGGTCACGCGAATCTGTCGACCACCCAAATCTATACCCACTTAGACTTCCAACACCTTGCCTCGGTGTATGACGCGGCGCATCCACGCGCCAAACGGGGGAAATAATGCGTTTTTACCGCCCACTCGGTCAGATCTCAGCCCTGACGTTTGATCTTGATGACACCCTTTACGACAATCGTCCGGTGATCCTGCGTACCGAGCAGGAGTCGCTGGCGTTTGTGCAGAACTACCATCCTGCGCTGAAAGCGATGCAGAACAAAGACTTCCAGAAGCTGCGTCAGTCCCTGCGGGAAACCGAACCGGAGATTTACCACGACGTGACCGAATGGCGCCGCCGTGCGGTTGAGCAGGCGATGCTCAACGCCGGCCTGAGCGCGCAGGATGCGGCCACGGGGGCCGAAGCGGCCATGGAAAACTTCGCCAAATGGCGCAGTCGGATCGACGTGCCGCAGGAGACCCACGACACGCTGGCGAAGCTCGCCGAAAAGTGGCCGCTGGTGGCCATCACCAACGGCAATGCTCAGCCTGAACTGTTTGGTCTGGGGAACTATTTTCAGTTCGTGCTGCGCGCGGGCCCGCACGGACGCTCGAAGCCGTTCAACGATATGTATCATCTGGCAGCGGAAAAACTGGATTTGCCGCTCGGTGAGATCCTGCACGTGGGCGACGACCTGACCACGGACGTCGCCGGGGCGATCCGCTGCGGCATGCAGGCCTGCTGGATCAAGCCGGAAAATGCCGATCTGATGACTACCCCGGATAGCCGTCTTCTGCCGCACGTGGAAATTTCACGGTTGGCATCCCTCACGACGCTGATATAATCATCAATTGTTCTGTATAAATTAACAGGGTTTTGGCGAATGGAAACATTTGCCTGCCCGACATGACGTGACGGTGCCAATGGACGTTTCTTACCTGCTCGACAGCCTTAATGATAAACAGCGTGACGCGGTTGCCGCCTCGCGTACAAACCTGCTGGTACTGGCTGGAGCGGGCAGTGGTAAGACGCGCGTGCTGGTTCACCGTATCGCCTGGCTACAGAGCGTGGAGAACTGCTCGCCGTACTCGATTATGGCCGTGACGTTCACCAACAAGGCGGCGGCGGAGATGCGCCACCGTATCGCGCAGCTGATGGGCACCAGCCAGGGCGGCATGTGGGTTGGCACCTTCCACGGCCTGGCGCACCGTCTGCTGCGCGCGCACCATATGGACGCTAACCTGCCGCAGGATTTCCAGATCCTCGACAGCGAAGATCAGCTACGCTTGCTGAAACGCCTGATCAAGGCGATGAACCTCGACGAGAAGCAGTGGCCGCCGCGTCAGGCGATGTGGTACATCAACGGTCAGAAAGACGAAGGGCTGCGTCCGCATCATATTCAGAGCTTCGGTAACCCGGTCGAGCAGACCTGGCAGAACGTCTACAAGGCCTATCAGGAAGCGTGCGATCGCGCCGGTCTGGTGGATTTCGCCGAGCTGCTGCTGCGCGCCCACGAGCTGTGGCTGAACAAACCGCATATCCTGCAACACTACCGTGAACGCTTTACCAACATCCTGGTGGACGAATTCCAGGATACCAACAACATCCAGTACGCCTGGATCCGCCTGCTGGCCGGGGATACTGGCAAGGTGATGATCGTAGGCGATGACGACCAGTCTATCTACGGCTGGCGCGGCGCGCAGGTGGAGAACATCCAGCGCTTCCTCAACGATTTCCCCGGCGCGCAAACCATCCGTCTGGAGCAGAACTACCGTTCTACCAGCAACATTCTGAGCGCGGCCAACGCCCTGATTGAGAACAACAACGGGCGCCTGGGTAAAAAGCTGTGGACCGATGGCGTCGACGGCGAACCGATTTCGATTTACTGCGCCTTCAACGAGCTCGACGAAGCCCGCTTCGTGGTGAACCGCATTAAAACCTGGCAGGAGAACGGCGGCGCGCTGGAGCAGTGTGCCATTCTCTATCGCAGCAACGCCCAGTCGCGCGTGCTGGAAGAGGCGCTGTTGCAGGTGAGCATGCCGTACCGCATTTATGGCGGTATGCGCTTCTTCGAACGTCAGGAGATCAAAGATGCGCTCTCGTATTTGCGTCTGATTGCCAACCGTAACGACGATGCGGCGTTTGAGCGCGTGGTGAACACGCCGACGCGCGGCATCGGCGATCGTACGCTGGACGTGGTGCGTCAGGCCTCGCGCGATCGTCAGCTCACGTTGTGGCAGGCGTGCCGCGAGCTGTTACAGGAAAAAGCCCTTGCCGGGCGCGCCGCCAGCGCATTGCAGCGCTTCCTGGAGTTAATCGACGCGCTGGCGCAGGAAACGGCCGACATGCCGCTGCACGTCCAGACCGACCGGGTGATCAAAGATTCCGGCTTGCGCACCATGTACGAGCAGGAAAAAGGCGAGAAGGGCCAGACCCGTATTGAGAACTTAGAGGAACTGGTGACGGCAACGCGCCAGTTCAGCTACAACGAAGAAGACGAAGACCTGATGCCGTTGCAGGCATTCCTCTCTCACGCCGCGCTGGAGGCGGGTGAAGGGCAGGCCGATACCTGGCAGGATGCGGTTCAGCTGATGACCCTGCACTCCGCAAAAGGTCTGGAGTTCCCGCAGGTGTTCATCGTCGGGATGGAAGAGGGGATGTTCCCGAGCCAGATGTCGCTGGATGAAGGCGGGCGTCTGGAAGAGGAGCGTCGTCTGGCCTACGTGGGCGTGACCCGTGCGATGCAGAAACTGACCCTGACCTACGCGGAAACCCGCCGCCTGTACGGGAAAGAGGTATATCACCGTCCGTCGCGCTTTATCGGCGAACTGCCGGAAGAGTGTGTGGAAGAGGTGCGCCTGCGCGCCAGCATCAGCCGTCCGGTCAGCCATCAGCGTATGGGCTCGCCGATCTCTGAAACCGACACCGGTTACAAGCTGGGCCAGCGCGTGCGCCACTCGAAGTTTGGCGAAGGCACCATCGTCAACCTGGAAGGCAGCGGCGAGCACAGCCGTTTGCAGGTAGCGTTCCAGGGGCAGGGGATCAAATGGCTGGTGGCAGCCTATGCCAAGCTGGAAAGTGTGTAACTTTCAGAAAAATATCACTATTTTGTAATAATCTGCTAGCCTTATACGTTGAAGGTCAATTAATGCCCTTCAGCGTTCCGTTGCGTGTTGACGCCACAGTTATTGCTGGCGTAACATGCGCGCACGATTACGCTAAGAGGACATTCGCCTTGGACACACCCAGTAGATACTGGCTCAATTCCCTGTCATCCAGGAACAACTCCTAAGGCTATCTCCTCTTGCTGATGGCCTTAGTGGTTGTCAGCGACTGCATCATTTCCGTCGCGCTGAGTCAGGCTGTTTAATGGTCTGAAACCCAATTTGTTTCTGTGTGCCCACCGAACTGTCCGATATTTTTTGCATTGGGAGTCCCGGTCATGTTGAGCGCATTTCAACTCGAAAATAACCGACTGACTCGGCTTGAAGCCGAAGAGTCACAGCCCCTCATTGATGCCGTATGGGTGGATCTGGTCGAGCCGGACGACGATGAGCGCCTTCGCGTACAATCTGAACTGGGGCAAAGCCTGGCGACACGCCCGGAACTGGAAGACATCGAAGCATCCGCACGTTTTTTTGAAGACGAAGACGGCCTGCACATTCACTCCTTCTTCTTTTTCGAAGATGCCGAAGACCACGCGGGGAACTCCACCGTGGCGTTTACCATCCGCGATGGCCGCCTGTTCACCCTGCGCGAGCGCGAACTGCCTGCGTTTCGTCTCTACCGTATGCGTGCCCGCAGCCAGGCGATGATGGACGGCAACGCTTATGAGCTGCTGCTGGATCTGTTCGAAACCAAAATCGAACAGCTGGCGGATGAAATCGAAAACATCTACAGCGACCTGGAAAAGCTGAGCCGCGTGATCATGGAAGGCCATCAGGGCGATGAGTACGACGAAGCGTTGTCCACGCTGGCTGAGCTGGAAGATATCGGCTGGAAGGTGCGTTTGTGTCTGATGGATACCCAGCGCGCGCTGAACTTCCTGGTGCGCAAGGCGCGTCTGCCGGGCGGTCAGCTGGAGCAGGCGCGTGAGATCTTACGCGATATCGAATCCCTGCTGCCGCACAACGAATCCCTGTTCCAGAAGGTCAACTTCCTGATGCAGGCGGCGATGGGCTTTATCAACATCGAGCAGAACCGCATCATCAAGATCTTCTCGGTGGTGTCCGTGGTGTTCCTGCCGCCGACGCTGGTGGCGTCCAGCTACGGGATGAACTTTGAGTTTATGCCGGAACTGAAGTGGAGCTTTGGCTACCCGGGGGCGATTATCTTTATGATCCTCGCCGGGCTGGCGCCGTATCTGTACTTCAAGCGGAAGAACTGGCTGTAAAAATCTGGCGGGTGGCGCTGCGCTTACCCGCCCTACGATCGAATTCCCTCTCCCTGTGGGAGAGGGTTCCCCACAAAATAATGCCTGCACAGACGGCCCCCTCTCCCT